>NZ_JBHXJC010000004.1:184418-260104 GCF_042723265.1 Streptomyces sp. NPDC058371
GGCCAGTGGGGGCTGGTCGCGCCCACGCGGCGGAGCCGCACAGTCAACGGAGCCCCGGGCCCCTCGAGGGGTGCTTCCCCCCGGAGGTCCCCAGGCATGAGCATTCACGTCCGTCTCCCCCCCCCCCTGCGCCCCCCCCCGACGCCGTCGTCCTGAGGTGACCTACCTGCTCGTCAGAGCCCGTGCACGTGCGGCCCCACCGAGTTGGACCACGCGTTGCCCGCCGACGCGTCCCAGTTGGTGGACCAGGTCATGGCGCCGCGGAGGGCCGGATAGGTCCTGGAGGGCTTGAAGGAGCCGCAGTTGGTGCCCTTGGCCAGGCAGTCGAGGGCGTTGTTCACGATCGTGGGGGAGACGTAACCGCTGCCCGCGCCGCTGGTGGAGGCGGGGAGGCCGAGGCCCACCTGGGACGGGGTGAGGCCGCCTTCCAGCTGGATGCAGGCGAGGGCCGTGAGGAAGTCGACCGAGCCCTGGCTGTACACCTTGCCGTCGCAGCCCAGCATCGAACCGCTGTTGTAGTACTGCATGTTGACGACCGTGAGGATGTCCTTGATGTTCAGGGCCGTCTGGAAGTAGGCGTTCGAGGTCGACTGCATGTCGATCGTCTGCGGGGCCATCGTGATGATGAGCGACGAGCCCGCCTTGCCCGACAGGGACCGCAGCGCCTGACTCATGTACGTCGCGTTGAGGCCGTTCTCCAGGTCGATGTCGACGCCGTCGAAGCCGTACGTCTGCATGAGGGAGTAGACGGAGTTGGCGAAGTTCGTCGCGGATGCGGAGTCCGTGATCGACACCGTGCCGTTCTGGCCGCCGATGGAGATGATGACCTTCTTGCCCGCGGCCTGCTTCGCCTTGATGTCCGCCTTGAACTGGTCGACGGTGTAGCCGCCGAGCCCGGCCGAGTCGAGGTTGAAGGTCACCGCGCCGGGCGTGCCGGTGGCGTCGGCGAAGGCCACGGCGATGATGTCGTACTGGGACTGCACGCCGGAGATCTTCTGGACCGTCGCGCCGTTGTTGAAGTTCTGCCAGTAGCCCGTGACGGCGTGCGCGGGCAGGGTGCCGCCACCGCCGCCGCCCGTGGCGGCCGTCGTGCCGTTGACCGTCGCGGACTTCGGCGACTCACCGGCCGCGTTCGTCGCCGTGACCTGGAAGGGGTACGAGGTGGCGGCGGTCAGCCCGGTCACGGTCGCCGAGGTGCCGGTCACCGCCGTCACCTTCGTACCGCTGCGGTAGACGTTGTAACCCGTCGCGCCCGACACCGTGTTCCAGTTCAGGGACACCGACGTGGACGTCGTGGAGGCGACCGCCAGGCCGCCCGGCGCCGCCGGGATCGTCGGGACGGGGTCGGTGCCACCGCCGCCGTCGGGCCCGAACACCGACAGGTCGTCCGCGTAGTAGGCGGCCTGTCCGTACCAGCCGTGCGTGTACACCGTCACCGAGGTCGTCGACGCGCCCGTGGTGAAGCTGGTCGTCAGCTGCTTCCAGGAGGAGGAGTCCGGGGTCCACGTCGACACGTCCGTGGTGCCGGTGCCGCTCGCGCCGAGATAGGCGTACCCGCCCTGCACCCAGGCGCTCAGCGTGTACGTCGAGTTGGGCTTGACCGCCACCGTCTGGCTGCACTTGGCGTTGTCCTGCCCTGCGGGCGTGGCCTTCAGCGCCGCCGAGCCGCCGTGCACCGGCGAGGAGACGGTCGTACCGCTGCTCGCCGAACAGGTCCAGTTGCCGAGGCCCGACTCGTAGCCGGCGTTCTTGGCGTTGTTGACGTCCGCGGCCTGGGCCTCGGTGGCGAGTCCCGTGAGGGTGAGGGTGGCCGCCCCCAACACGGCGGCGAGCACTCCCGACCATGTGCGTCTGTGCCTGGATATGCCTGATACGCGGTCCACTGCTGCCTCCGGTGAGGGGGAGAGGGCGGGGAGGTTGCGGAACGGTGGCCACCGCTGGAAGTACAAGGTGGTCCAGACCAATTCGGTTGTCAAGACCTCTGGAGGTTCCTTCGAGGCCCCAATCTCCTTGCCCTGCCCGGGAGTTGTGGCATATGCGGCTCACTCTCCGTTGATCATGCCCGCACCTTCCGTGAGTTGATCTCGAGAAGTCGGTGTTGAGCGGGGCATGCCGTGGATATGGTGCAGAGGCAGAAGGGCGCCACAGTGACGATCTGTGGCCATCTGTGACGGTCCATGGCGAAACAGGGTCGATCTGAGGCGGCGGTTGACCACCCCGCACCAGTGAACGGGGTGGTGTCCAGCGTGCCGACCGCGATAGCCGTCACCAGTCCCGACCTGGTGCTCCCGCCGCACGACCGGCAGACCCCGCCCGCGGTCGTCCAGCCCCTGGCGACCCTCGAAAGCTCCCTCACCGGGATGCACGCGCTCATCGAGCAGCACGGATACGTGATCTCGCTCTACCCCGCGTCCGCGGCCTCCGCCGACGGCGAGGCCGCCCGGCGCCTGCACACCGTCCGCTCGGTGCTGGAGAGCGACCGCATCGCACTGCTCGGCATCGACCTGCCGCCCCTCGGACTCGCCCTGCTGGCCCAGCAGTTGCGCCAGCTGTCCGCCTGCGACGTCAGCCCCGGTGTCCTCGCCTCCGCCGCGCGGCTGCTCGCCCACTACATCTACGCCGGCGCCCTGCTCGGCTCGGTCGCCAGGCTCGACCGGGTCCCGGTCTCCCTGAAGTCCCACGCCAAGTCGTGGGTGCCCGGCGCGCAGTTCGGCGTACTGGCCAACCCGCGGCCGCAGCTCGTCCGGGTCGGCCAGGGGGAGCTCACGGGCCCCGAGTTCGGCACCCGACTGCTCGTCGCCGCCGACCAGCCGCCCTCCGACTGGGTCACCACGACGCTCGCGCCCGCCTGGCGGGTCCAGGGCGTGGCGACCGTACCGCTGCCCGAGGAGTCGGCGCGCTGGTGGGGGACGGCCCGGCTCGCCGAGTTCGCCGCGGGTCTGTACGACGTCTCGGTGCTCTACCAGCTCGTGTCGTCCGTCCGGCGGGAGGAGTGCCACTGGTGCGGCCTCGAACTCATCGGTGACCGCTGCGGGTTCTGTGCCGCGCCGCTGTCCCCGCCGTCGGAGCTTCCGGCCCCCGCGGTACGGGCAGCCTCTTCGGTACACGCCCTGCCCCGAGGCGTCACATAAGCCACGCAAGTGCCCATGCACCCCAAAAACAGCCCCAGGCACGACCGTTCGACCCCGCTGTCCCCGCCCCCGATCGAGGTTGTCCGCGCCATGCTGCATCCCCCGGGAGACGCCCCCCGGCCCCCCGGCAGAAACAGCAGGCCCGTTCAAGCACCCGGTACGCCCCTACGAGGTGAGATGTAGTGAACTCACGCCAGCGCCGCGGCGTCATCCTGCTGGTCCTCTCGGCCCTGTGTGCCGTGGGCGCCTTCGCCGGAGTGCTCTCGGTGATCCATGACGTGGACTCGAAGGTCGGGCCCGAGGTGACGGCGTACCGCGTCAAGGGCGACATCGCGCGCTACAAGGAGCTCTCGGCCGACCAGTTCGAGAAGGTCTCGATGCCCGAGCGCTGGCTGTCGTCCACGGCCGTCACCCATCTCTCCGAGATCCGCGGCAAGATCGCGGTCACCAAGCTGGAGAAGGGCTCGCTGCTCCAGGCCGACATGATCGTGGACCGGCCCGCGCTGGAGGCGGGCCAGCAGGAGATCGCGATCATGATCGACGCGGCCACCGGCGTGGCCGGAAAGATCGACCCGGGCGCCCGGGTCAACATCTACGCCACCTTCGAAGCGGCGAACGACAAGGCCAAGGACCAGTCCAAGGTCATCGTCGCGCACGCCCGCGTCATCGACGTCGGCAAGCTCACCGCGCTCGAACCGGGCCAGTCCAGCGCCGACCGCCGGCGTACGGCGACGGAGGCGGTCCCGATCACCTTCGCGCTCGACACCGCCGACGCCCAGCGGGTCGCGTACGCCGAGTCGTTCGCGACACACGTCCGCCTCGCCCTGGTCGCGGGCGGCTCCGCCACCACCGTCGCCCCCGGCGACCGTACGTACACCCTCGACGAGGACAAGTAGGAGGCCGCGCATGACGACCGCGCCCGCCGGTACCCGTCGCAGGAGCCGGCCCCGCCGTACGAGCCGCCCAAGCCGTCAGAGGTGTCGTCGATGACCATCCGCATCCTCCCCGCCGTCGGCGACATCGACTCGGCCCGCGCGCTCACCACGCTGCTGAGCCAGCTCGCCGACACCGAACCCGCCCCGCCCGTCGCCGACTCGACGGCCCTCCTCGACACCCTCGCCCGGCTCGCCGCGGAGTCCCTGGACGAGCTGCCCGAGGTCGTCCTGGTGCACGAGCGGATCGGCCCGGTCCCGGCCCTGGACCTGGTCCGCGACGTGGTGCTGCGCTTCCCGGCGGTCGGCGTCGTCCTCATCACCGCCGACACCGGAAGCGGTGTGCTCACCGCCGCGATGGACTCCGGCGCCCGCGGCATCGTCGGGCTGCCCCTGGGCTACGACACCCTGGCCGAGCGCGTCCAGGCGGCGGCCGCCTGGTCGCTCGGCATGCGCCGCCATCTCGGCAGCGGTACGCCCGAGCTGTACACGGGTCCCGGCGGCACCGTCGTCACGGTCACCGGCGCCAAGGGCGGCGTCGGCGCGACCGTCACCGCCGTCCAACTCGCCCTGGCCGCGCGGGCGTCCGGGCGTACGGTCGCCCTGCTCGACCTGGACCTCCAGTCCGGGGACGTGGCGTCGTACCTGGACGTGCAGTTCCGCAGGTCGGTCGTCGACCTGGCCGGCATCGCCGACATCAACCCGCGCGTGCTCCAGGACGCCGTCTACATCCACGACAGCGGCATCGGGCTGCTGCTCGCGCCCGGCGAGGGCGAGCGCGGCGAGGAGGTCACCGACCGGGTCGCCCGCCAGGTCGTCGCGGCCCTGCGCTCCCGCCACGACGTGGTGGTCGTGGACTGCGGCTCCCAGATGAACTCCGCGACCGCGGCGGCCGTCGAGATGGCCGACCAGGCCCTGCTCCTCGTCACCCCCGACGTGATCGCCGTACGCGCGGCCAAACGCATGGTCCGCATGTGGGACCGGCTCCAGATCCGCAAGGCGGAGGAGACGACGACGGTCGTCAACCGCCACTCCCGCGGTGCGGAGATCCAGCCCTCCCTCGTCGAACGCGTCACCGGCACGAAGGTCGCCCGCTCCGCCGTACCCGCCGCCTTCAAGGAGCTCCAGTCGGTGGTCGACGCGGGCCGGCTCCAGGACCTGGACGCCCGTTCGACGGTCAAGCAGGCCCTGTGGGCCCTGGCCGGCGAACTGGACCTGGTCGTCCCGGCCCCGGAGGGCGGCGGCGGCAGGCGCCGCAAGCCATCACCGGAACGGGGCGCCCTCGCCCTCCGCCGCAAGGGCGGCGACCGGGGAGCGGTGACCCTCGAATTCGCCGGGATGTTCCCGCTGCTGCTCGTCGTGATGACGATCCTGTGGCAGTGCGTGCTGTACGGCTACACGTGGTCGCTCGCCGGGAACGCGGCGGACGAGGCGGCGCGGGCGGCGACGGCGGCGTACGCGGTGCAGGGCGACGCCCCGGGTGCCTGCCAGGCGGCGGGGCAGGAGCACCTGCCGGACGCGTGGCAGGACGCGGACATCGCCTGCACGCTTGAGGGCTCGGTGTGGAAGGCCCGGGTGCGGGCCGAAGTCCCCCTGTTCTTCCCCGGGTTCGACGTGAACTGGCAGGTCGACGGCGAGGCGGGTGCGGCGGTGGAGGGGGACGTGGAATGACACCGCTCTCCGTGCTGCGAGGCCGGGCCACCGTGACGGCGGACTCTGCTGGTGCTGGTGCTGGTGCTGGTGTTGATGCCGGTGCCGAACCGGTCACCGCACCCGCGCGGCGGACCCGGTGCTGGGGCGACCGAGGTGTCTCCATGCTGGAGTTCGCCGGGTTCCTGCCCATCCTGCTCCTCATCGGGATGGCGGCCATCCAGCTCGGCCTCGTCGGATACGGCATCAACCAGGCGGGGTCCGGGGCCCGGGCGGCGGCGCGGGTCGCCTCGCAGGGCGGGCCGGGGGAAGCGGCGGGGGCGGCCTCGGTGAGTGGCTGGCTGGACCCGCAGGTGGACGCGCCCCAGGGGGCGGGGGATACCACCACCGCCACCGTCCGGGTCCAGATCCCCTCGGTCATCCCCTTCATGGGCGGCTGGACCGCGGAACGTCACGCCACCATGCCCAACGACCAGGACGACTGACCGAGAGGAGCTGAAGAGATGAGCCTGCGCTCCCGTATGGCCGCCCCGGACGAGGGGGGACCCGCCCGCGAGGACGGACATCTCGTCGCCGTCTACCGCGCCAAGCTCCTGGAGGAGATCGACCTCGCCGAGATGTCGAGCCTGGCGGCGACCGAACGGCGCGCCCGGCTGGAACGGGTCCTCGGCCACATCATCAGCCGCGAGGGCCCGGTCCTCTCCTCCGCCGAACGCTCCCAGCTGATCCGGCGCGTCGTCGACGAGGCCCTCGGCCTCGGCGTCCTCGAACCGCTCCTCGCCGACGCCTCGATCACCGAGATCATGGTCAACGGCCCGGACTCGATCTTCGTCGAGCGGGCGGGGCGCGTAGAACAACTGCCCCTGCGTTTCGCCTCGAACGAGCAGCTCATGCAGACCATCGAGCGCATCGTCTCGACCGTCAACAGGCGTGTCGACGAGTCGAATCCGATGGTCGACGCCCGCCTCCCGACCGGCGAGCGCGTCAACGTGATCATCCCGCCGCTCGCGCTGACCGGCCCGACCCTGACGATCCGCCGCTTCCCCCGCGCGTACACCCTCCCCGAACTCATCGGCCTCGGCTCCCTCGACGAGCAGATGCTGATGCTCCTCGCGGCCTTCGTGCGCGCCCGCTTCAACGTCATCGTCAGCGGCGGGACGGGCACCGGCAAGACGACCCTGCTCAACGCCCTCTCCGGACTCATCCCGGCCCGTGAGCGCATCATCACCATCGAGGACTCGGCCGAACTCCAGCTCCAGCAGGAGCACGTCATCCGCCTCGAGTCCCGGCCCCCGAACGTCGAGGGCAAGGGCCAGATCACCATCCGCGACCTGGTCCGCAACTCGCTGCGCATGCGCCCCGACCGCATCATCGTCGGTGAGGTCCGCGGCGGCGAGACCCTCGACATGCTCCAGGCGATGTCGACCGGTCACGACGGCTCGCTCGCGACCGTCCACGCCAACTCGGCCGAGGACGCGCTGATGCGCCTGCAGACCCTCGGCTCGATGTCCGAGGTCCAGATCCCCTTCGAGGCCCTCAAGGACCAGATCAACTCGGCGGTCGAGGTCGTCGTCCAGCTCACCCGGCACGCCGACGGCTCCCGCAAGGTCGCCGAGATCGCCCTGCTGATGTCGCACGGCCGCGAGCAGTTCCGCATCGTCACCGTCTCCCGCTTCGTGCCCCGCCCCACCGGGCCCGACCGTGTCGTGCACGGCCACTTCGAGCACCTTCCGCTGCCGCGCCCGATCGCCGAGAAGCTGTACGTCGCCGGCGAGCCGCTGCCGGCCGCCTTCGGAGTCACCGAGGCCATCGACGTACTCAACACGAGGCAGGCGATCGGATGACGTCGCACGAGGCACGTGAGGTGGGCGATCCGATGACGTCACGCGAGGCACACGCGGCATACACGGCACGCGATCGGATGGCGGCAAGCGAGGCGGGCGATCGGATGACGTCACGCGCGGCACACGCGGCGGGCGATCGGGCGGCGTCCCGCACTCCGGAAGGGATGCAGGCATGAACAACCCGGCTCTGCTGGCCCTCGGCGCCACCGTCCTGTGCGGCACGCTCGCCGTCGCGGGCGTGCACGCGTACGCCTCGGGCCGCGCCCACCGCCAGGCCCTCGTAGACCGTCTCTCCGGCGGCGGACCCGTCCGTACGGCGGCCGGTCGCGCGCGCCGGTTCATGGGCGTCGACCGCCGGCTGCGCCGCACCCGGCTCGGTCGCACCATCCATCTGCGCCTGTCGGCCACCGGACTCGACCTGACGGCGGGGGAGTTCTTCACCTACGTCGCCGCCGTAGTCGTCGCGCTGTGGCTGATCGCCGCCGCGACCCTGGCCCCCTTCTTCGGTCCGATCGCCGCGCTGGTGGGCGTCTGGAGCGCGGCGATCTTCCTCAACTGGCAGCGCCAGAAACGCATCGAGGCCTTCATCAACCAGCTCCCCGACGTGGCACGGCTGCTGGCCAACGCCACCGCCGCCGGACTCGCCCTGCGCACCGCGCTGGCGATGGCCGCCGAGGAGCTGGAGGCACCGGCCGGTGAGGAACTGGCCCGCGTGGCCGACCACTTGACGCTGGGCCGGTCCGTCGACGACGCGCTCGACGAGCTCGCCGAACGGCTCCCGTCCCGCGAACTCGTCGTCCTCGTCACCACGCTCGTCCTCGCCAACAAGGCGGGCGGCTCGGTGGTCAGCTCCCTGCGCAACCTCACCCAGACCCTGGAGGACCGCAAGGAGACCCGGCGCGAGGTCCGCACCATGCTCTCCGAGGTGAACGCGACGGCCTTCACCGTCCCGCTGCTCGGCCTGGGCTCGCTGCTGCTGATCAACTCGTCGAACGAGGGCGCCCTGGCCCGGGTGACGGGCTCGCCGCTCGGCCAGGCCCTCGTACTGATCTCGCTCGGCCTCTACACGGTCGGCTTCTTCGTCATCCGCCGCCTCGGCAAGATCGAAGTGTGAGGGGGAAACCGCCATGCCGGCCTTGCTGCTCGCCGTTCTGATGGGTGCCGCCGTCGCGGGCGTCCTGCTCGGCATCCGTATGATCCGCGCCGACGCCAAACTCCCCAGCGACCTGGTGCTCGCCCTGGAGGTCGGCGCGACCCGGGTCTCCAAGGCGGACTCGGCCGTGGACCGGCTCGGCATGCGCTTCGCGCCCCTCGTGCTGCGGCTGATGGGCCCCCGCCGCGTCGACGCCAAGCGCCGCCGCATCGACATGGCGGGCAACCCCGGCGGCCTCACCCTCAACCGCTACGCGGCCCGCCGGGCCGTCTACGGCATCTTCGGCGTCGTGCTCGGTCTCGTCTTCCTCACCAACGGCCGGCTCTTCTTCGCCGCCGCGACCCTGGCGTTCGGTCTGCTGGCCGCCGACGCCCTGATCTGGCAGGCCATCCGCGAGCGCAAGGACGTCATCGACCGCACCCTGCCCGACTTCCTCGACGTGCTCGCCGTCGTCGTCTCGGCGGGCCTCGGCTTCCGCCAGGCCCTCGACCGCGTCGCCGAGAAGTACGAGGGCCCGTGGGCGGACGAACTGCGCATCACGCTCCGCCAGATGGACGTGGGCGTCAGCCGCCGCCAGGCCTTCGACGAGCTCCGCCGGCGCAACTCCTCCGAGTCCGTCGCCCAGTTCGTCTCCGCCCTCCAGCAGGGCGAGGAGCTCGGCTCCCCGATCGCGGAGACCCTGATCCAGCTCGCCACGGACATGCGCAGGACCGATGCCCAGAACGCCCGCCGCCGGGCCGCGAAGACCATCCCCAAGGCCACGATGGTGACCCTCGTCTTCATGCTCCCGGCCACGATGATCCTGATCGCGACGGGCATGTTCCTGGGCTCGGGCACCAACTTCGGCTCGATCCTGGGCCGCTGATGAACCGCCGTCCGCACATCCGGTGGCAGGGGTGCCGCGAGGGACGGCACCCGCTTCGGCGCGGGTGGCACCCTGCCGGTGCAGGTGAGCGGCCCGACGCCAACCAGGACGCCGGGTACCGGCCGGACGACGCGGGTGCGGGCTGGCCCACGGAGGACGCCGGCTATCTCGCGGACGACGCCCCGGCACCCGGAAGCGTCCGTCTCCAGCTGAACGCCCTCCAGGCCCTGTGCCGGCAGGCCTTCGCCGTACGGCTGGCGGCCATCGCGGTCGGCGCCCCGTTCGCGATGACCAACACCACGGACGGCGCACCCCGCTACGCGGTCCTCGCCGCTGCCGTGCTCGGCATCATGGGTTCGTACGCCATGCTCAGGGACTGGGACCGCTTCGGCCCCCGCCTCCTGGCCCACCCGAGCCTGATGGCCGTGGACCTGACCTTCGGCGCGGTCCTGCTCCTCACCGCCTCCCCGGCCTCCCCCCTCGCCTACGCCACGGTCTGCACCCCGCTCCTGGCGGGCCTGCTCTATGGATGGCGCGGCTCGGGCGTCTTCACCGGCCTCCAACTCGTCGTCCTGCTCACGGTGTTCCGGGCCTGGGAACACCGCCCGGGCACCGGCGCCAGCACCCTTCTCATCGCCGGCTTCTGCGTCGGCGCCGGCATCATCGGCGTCACCCTGCGCAATCTGATGTTCCGCTTCGGCACCGCCAGCCAGGCCCTGTCCGAGGCACACGCGCGGCTCGCCGTCGCGGAGGCCGTGGAGTCCGAACGCGCCCGTCTCGCCCGCGAGATGCACGACTCGGTGGCCAAGACGCTGCACGGGCTCGCCCTCGCGGCGGAGGCACTGGCCGCGTCTTCCGACTCCCGCGACCCCGACGCCCTCAAGCGCCAGGCGACGGTGGTGGCGGGCGCGGCCCGCCGCGCGGCGACGGAGTCCCGGGAGCTCCTCTCGGACCTGCGGCGCCGGACGGACCTGACCACGGCACGACCGCACCTGCCCGCCGAACTCGCCACGCGCGTCGGTGATTTCACGGCCCGTACGGCACTCCCGGCGGAGCTGCGCAGCACGGGAACCGTCCCGCCGCTCCCGTGCGAGACGGCCCGCCATCTCCTGGCGATCGTCTCGGAGGCGCTGGAGAACGCCCACCGCCACGCGGCGGCGACCCGGGTCCGGGTGGAGCTCGACGCCCGCGCCGAGTTCCTGCGCCTGACGGTCCGGGACGACGGTGTGGGCCTGCCCGCCACCGCCGTGCTCGACGACCTGGCGGAATCAGGCCACTTCGGCCTGCTGGGCATGGTGGAGCGGGCCGCGTCCCTCGGCGGGCGCCTCCAGCTGGCCCGCCCCCCGCGGGGCGGCACGGAGATCACCCTGACCGTGCCGCTCGCCGCGCCGGCACCCCCCATCCCCCAAGAGGAGGCCGCCCATGCCTGACCAGGCACTTTCCGGCCCGCCCCTGCGTGTGCTCGTGGCCGACGACAACCCCGTCGTACGGGCGGGGCTCACCGCCTTGCTCGGCGCCCACCCGGACATCGAGGTCGTCGCGCAGGCGGCGGACGGCGAGGAGGCGGTGACCTTCGCGAGCCGCTGCGCCCCGGACGTCGTCCTGCTCGACGTCCGGATGCCCGGCACCGACGGCCTCACCGCACTGCCCCGGCTCACCCATCTCGCACCGGTGATGATGCTGACGTACAGCCGTGAACCCGAGGTCGTGGCAGAGGCGTTGCGCCGGGGCGCGGCCGGCTACCTCGTCCACGGCGAGTTCACGGCCGCCGAACTGATCACCGCCGTACGGGACTTGCGGTACGGGCGCGTCACCGCTGTGGCGGATTCACTCGGTGTTTCGTACGAACCGAACGAAATCTCTTCGCATCTGCAATCGGTTGTGGCACAGTCGTCGGAGGCTCGGCCCCGGTCCGCGGACGGGCGGCCACGGCGCGGGCCCAACCGGCTCGACTTCGGCCTGAGTTCACGGGAGGTGGAGGTCATGGATCTCATCGCGTCCGGCATGAACAACCGGCAGATCGCCGCCGCCTGCTTCATCAGCGAGAAGACCGTGAAGAACCACATCAACCGCATCTTCGCAAAGCTGCACAGTTCTTCGCGCAGCGAAGCGATCGCCCACTGGCTGGGGACCGCGCGCGGGGGGTGGAGCCGATGACTCCGCCCGCGAGAAGTTGGGCCCCTGGGCCCACCCGGAGTGCGCGGGTTCTCACGTACGGTGCTCGAGTCGGTAATCGCGTCGCGCGGGAGGGCAGTGACGATGAACAGGTTCGACAGGTGGAAGCGGACCGTGGTCTCCCGGATGCGGGGGGACGCGGGGGCCGGGTTTGTGGAGTATGCGGGGTTGATGATCATTATTGCGGGGATTTTTACGTTGATCGATGGGCTGGGGTTGGACGGGTTGATCTCCGGCGCGATCCTCGACGCGGTGACCAGCGTCATCGGAGGCTGACAGCCCGCCGACGTCTCGGCGACCGAGGGCAGACCTTGCCCATCTACATCTGGTTGACCGGGATCCTGCTCTTCGCCGCTTTCGCCTGCTTCGCGTTCGCCCAGGCAGCGTCCGCCCGCAATGGAGCTCAATCCGCGGCGGACGCTGCGGCGTTGGCGGCAGCGCAGGACGCGCGTGACGAGCTGATGGACGGCCTGGTGGCCGCGATCGGGGAAGACGACAACTGGCTCGACTGGCTGGGCGATCTGCCGCCTGCCGGCGCGGGCGCGACAGCTGCGGCCCAGCAACTCGCCGCCGAGAACGATTCGACCGTCGCCAGCGTCGTGCCCACCACGAACAACGGTTTTCCGGGCTATGAAGTCGCCATCGAGACGAACTACACGGTCGGCGACTCGATCATCCCCGGCACGGAGGACATGCGGGCAAAGGCGCACGCCACCGCTGTCATCCAGCCGCGCTGTGAGTTCGACCCGGACGCGGACCCCGAGAAGCCCCTGGAACTGGACTGCGGCGACGAGATCGTGAACATCGATCCCGGAGATTTTCAACCGGGCGACCTTCCCGACGCGTCTGTGCTGTTCTCTGTGCATCTGGCCGAGTGAGAGGAAGCCGTACCGATGGATATCCGGCACACCCCGAAGGGCCGCAGGGCGCTGAGCGCGGTGGCGATCGCGACTGGGCTGCTCCTCACGGTGGCCGGCTGCGGCGGCGGAGATGACAACAAGTCGGGCTCCAGCGCGTCTTCTTCGCCGGCGAAGGACAACGGAGGCGGTGGCAACAAGGGCAGCGAGTCCGCCTCGCCGTCGTCACAGGAGGCTCTCGCGGAGGTCAAGGGGGGCAACCTCACTCTCAAGGTCACCTCTGCCACCCGGGACGATGGAGGGTTCGTGACCGTCGAGGGCACGGTGACGAATGGCGGTGCCAAGTCGTGGGTCGCCGCCGACTGGCGGGGCGACGAGCGTGAACTGGCGGGGAACGGTGGGTCGATCGCCGGCGCGAGCCTGATCGACCCGACGGGCAAGAAGAAGTACCTGATCCTCCGTGACACCGAGGGCCGGTGCCTGTGCACCAGGTTCACGGGAGGTCTGCAGCCGGGCGAGACCACCGACTGGTTCGCCCAATTCCCCGCCCCACCCCCCGCCACCACCAAAGTCAACTTCCAAGTCGGCTCCATGCCCCCCGCCTCCGTCGAGATCTCCGAGGGCGAGTGACCCATGGCCCTCCCACGCTCCCTCCCACGCCGCAGCACCGCGACCACGCTCACCGCGTTCGCCGTGCTGGTCACGCTCGGTCTGCCCGGTCCGGCGTACGCGGACGACGAGGACCCGAGTGCGCCACCGGGCAGTGTCACCACGTCACCGCCACCGGAGGTGGACGCGACCAGTCCGGGGCTGAAGCTGGCGGACGGCGCCACCCTCGCGCCCGCCAAGGTGCTGGACATCAAGTCGGTCGTGGAGGACCTGGGCGGCGAGGAGCGCCGGGTGGACACGAACGAGAACGTGACGTTCGCGCTCCAGGCGGAGGTGCTGTTCCCGAAGGACAGCTCGAAGCTGAACCCGGAGGCCCGCTCCCGTATCCAGGCGATCGCCGAGGAGGTCGAGGCGCAGAACGCCACGAGCGTCCGGGTCTTCGGCTTCACCGACAACCTCGGCTCCTACGCGCACGGACTGACCCTCTCCAAGAAGCGCGCCGAGGCGGTCCACGACCAGCTCGCCGCTAACCTGGGCGGCGACGTCACCTTCGAGGTCCGCGGTTACAGCGAGGACTATCCGATCGCCGACAACACCTCGGAACAGGGCCGGCGCAAGAACCGCCGGGTGGAGGTGTCGTTCCCGAGGAGCGGGTCCTCGGGTTCGGACAAGTCCACCGGCTCGGGCGAGTCCACCGGCTCGGGTCAGAACAGCGGCTGAGTTCAATGCGCGGCCGCGGTGAAGGATGGCTGCGGTGCGGAAGATCGTTCTGATGACGTCGGTGTCCCTCGACGGGTATATCGAGGGACCGGGCCGTGACATCGGCTGGCACCAGGTCGACGAGGAACTCCACCGTCACTTCAACGATTACGTCAGGCAGCTCGGCGGCCTCCTGAGCGGGCGGGTGACGCACCAGCTGATGGCCGAGTTCTGGCCGACGGCCGACGAGGATCCGGCGGCCGACCCCGTGATGGTGGAGTTCGCCGGGATCTGGCGGGACATTCCGAAGATCGTGTACTCCCGGACGCTGGAGCGGGCCGACTGGAACACCGAGGTCGTGCGGGACGTCGTCCCCGAGGAGGTCCTGGCCCTCAAAGCGCAGCCGGGCGGAGACCTGGGCCTCAGCGGCGCCGACCTCGTCGCCACGTTCCTGCGGCACGACCTGGTCGACGAATTCCGGGTGTACGTCCACCCGGTACTCATCGGCCGCGGCAAACCCCTGTTCCCTGACACGGATGCCCTCACCTTTCTCCGGCTCACCGAGACCCGGACCTTCGGCAACGGCGTCGTACTCCTGCGCTACGAGCGAGCCGAGCGGAAATAGCGGGGCCGGCGTGCCGACCCCGCCCCGTCGACGCGTAATGCGGTTGTCCGACGCGTCGGCGGTGGGTAGGAAGAGCCCATGACTGGACTCGGTGCTGTCTTCCGTCCCCAACTGCCCCCCGAGCGCCTGCGCGACCTGGCCCGGCTCGCGGACGACGCCGGTCTGGAGGAGCTGTGGCTGTGGGAGGACTGCTTCCTGGAAGGGGGCGTCTCCGCCGCCGCGGCCGCCCTCGCCTGGACCGAACGGCTGCGCGTCGGGGTGGGGTTGCTGCCGGTCCCTCTGCGCAATGTCGCGGTCACGGCGATGGAGGCCGCCACCCTGCACCGCCTCTTCCCGGGGCGCGCCGTCGTCGCCGTCGGACACGGTGTGCAGGACTGGATGGAACAGGTCGGGGCGCGCGCCGAGTCGCCCGTGACACTGCTGCGCGAGTACCTGCTCGCTCTGCGCGGGCTGCTCGGCGGGGAGCGGGTCACGACGCAGGGGCGGTACGTCAAGCTGGACGGAGTCGCCCTCGACTGGCCGCCCGCGCCCGGCGTGACCGTACTGGCCGGCGCCACCGGACCCCGCTCGCTGCGGCTCTCCGGCGAGGCGGCCGACGGCACGGTGCTGACCGCCGCCACGGGTCCCGAAGGTGTACGACGGGCCCGCCGCCTCATCGACGAGGGCCGGGAGTCCGCGGGCCGCACCGACCCGCACCAGGTCGTCGTCTATCTGCACACGGCGACCGGCCCGGACGCGGGCGCCCGGCTGCGGGCCGAGATCGTCGCCAACGGCGAGGACCCGGCGCAGGAGCAGGGCGTCGCCGGTGACGCGGGCGCCGTCGCCAAGGCCGTCCAGCGCCTCGCGGACGCCGGCGCCGACACCGTGATCCTCCAGCCCACGGCCGACGAACCCGACCCCGGGGGCTTCCTCCGCTTCGTGGCGACCGAAGTACGGCCCCTCGTGCCGTAGCCGGGGAGGCGGGGTCGACCGGGCCGGTGGTCGCCCGTTCCTCCGCCGGTCAGCTCGCGCAGGATGTCCGCATGGCCCGCCGGCCGTGCCGTCACCGACAGCACGGCCGGCGTAGGTCCGCCGAGCTCGCGGGAAATGCCGTCGCGAGCGCGCCCTCCCGTTGGCAGGATCGACGTCATGACCACGAGCCGTACCTTCGAGGATCTTGTCGCCGAGGCGGAGACCGCGCCCGTCGAGGGCTGGGACTTCTCCTGGTTCGAGGGACGCGCCACCGAGGAGCGCCCGCCGTGGGGGTACGCGCGGGCGATGGGGGAGCGGCTGGCAGGCGCGTCCGCCGCGCTCGACCTGCAGACAGGCGGCGGCGAAGTCCTCGCCTCCGCGCCCGAGTTGCCCCGCCTCACCGTCGCGACCGAGGGCTGGCCGCCGAACGTCGCCAGGGCCACCGCGCTGCTCCACCCGCTCGGTGCCGTGGTCGTCAACTCCCCGGAGGACGCGCCCCTGCCGTTCGCGGACGCGGCCTTCGACCTGGTCACCAGCCGGCACCCGGTCGCGACGCACTGGGACGAGATCGCACGCGTCCTGCGCCCCGGCGGCACGTACTTCTCCCAACAGGTCGGCCCCGCGAGTGTCTTCGAGGTCGTCGAGCACTTCCTCGGAGCGCAGCCGGCGGAGACCAGGAACCGGCGGCACCCCGAGCACGCCCGCGCCGCCGCAGGGGCCGCCGGTCTCGATGTCGTCGACCTGCGGACGGCCCGGCTGCGCATGGAGTTCCACGACATCGGAGCCGTCGTCCACTTCCTGCGCAAGGTGGTCTGGATGGTCCCCGGCTTCACGGTCGAGGCGTACCGGGACCGGCTGGTGACCCTGCACGACCGGATCGAGAAGGGCGGCCCGTTCGTGGCGCACAGCGCCCGCTACCTCATCGAGGCACGAAAGCCGGAGCTGTGGTCCTCGCGGTGACCCGGGGCACCGAGCGCTCGCTCCTTGAGACGTGAATCCGTATCCCGGACATCTCCACACGGTTTCCACATCGTTATCGAGGGCGGCTCGCGTCGACCTCCCCGGCTCACGTAAGTTCAGACCAAGGGTAATTCGCGTGAGCAAAGCTGCGCGTGTGGCACCGCGCAGTGGAGGGGGCTGCGCGGTGCTGCCTCCACTTCTTGCGACCGCAGCTCAGGGGTCCCGGACGACCACCCGCACCCCGCGCCGCACCCCCCACCGCTCCAGCGTCCCGGCCTCCGCCTCCAGGACGTGCCGGGCCCACGGCCGCGGCAGCCCCACCCGGCCCGGCCGCATCGTGCGCACGGCTACGACCCGCAATGTCCGGTCCAGATAGGCGACATCGATCGCGAAACGCATCCCCAGGGTGTGCACCGCGCTCGCCGGGCTCAGCAGCAGCGCCCCCGCGATCCCGTCCCGCCCGAGCAGCCCCTGCCGACGCGCCCGCGCCGACTCGGCGAGCTCCAGCGGAACCGGTGCGGATGTCTCGGGGGTGGTGAACGTGGCCATGACTGCGAAGTTAGCGACGGCGTCAAGCCGACGTTCCGACACACGTCACCCACGCGGAGGACGCGGGACCCCGGATGCCTCACACCCCATAAGTGCGCGCAAACCCCCTGGTTCTCTCTGGATTCGCCCGGATTCCCTTGGAATCAGCTGTGATTCGGCCATGATCAGGACCTGAATCAGAGCTTCCGCGCCCATCGCCGCGTCGTCGGGCGGTTTCGGAGAGTAGTTGTGGCACGCCGATGCACGCAGCATCACTTACGAAGGGTTATGGTGGAAACCCCCCCTCGGGCCGGTCCGTCTCCCCCCCACGGACCGGCCCGTTTTTTCTGCCCTCATCCGGGCGGCCCGCCCCGCACCCGGGCGATCGGCCACCCCGCCGGGCGCACCCCGGTACGTCCATCAAGCCCGGCCCGCACGCCCCCCGGCCCGCACGGCCCCCGTACGCGGCCGGCCCCGCATGCCCCCGTACGCAGGCCGGCCCGGCAGGCGCCCCCACACCCCCGGCCCGGCCCACGCGCCGGGACTCAGCTCCGCCCGGCCCAGATGTTCGTGCCCGGCGTCGACACCGCGAGCGTGTCGATCTCCTTCAGCTCCTCGTCCGTGAGCTTCGGCGCGGTCAGCGCCGCGAGGTTCTCCTCCAGCTGGCGCACGCTGGACGCGCCGATCAGCGCGGACGTCATCCGCTCGTCACGCAGCACCCAGGTCAGCGCCAGCTGCGCGAGGGACTGGCCGCGGCGGCCTGCGATGTCGTTCAGCCCGTTCAGGCGCCGTACGACGTCGGCGTCGGACGCCAGGCCCGGGTCCAGGGACTTGCCCTGCGAGGCGCGCGAGCCCTCGGGGACACCCTTGAGGTACTTGCCCGTCAGCAGACCCTGCGCGAGCGGCGCGAAGGAGATGCAGCCCATGCCCGCTTCGTCGAGCGTGTCGAGCAGCGCGTCGTCCTCGGTCCAGCGGTTGATCATCGAGTACGACGGCTGGTGAATGAGCGGGCGTACGCCCATACCGGTGAGGATCCGGACCGCCTCGCGTGTCTGCTCGGCGGTGTAGGAGGAGACCCCGACATACAGCGCCTTGCCCTGCTGGACGGCGGACGCCAGCGCGCCCATCGTCTCCTCCAGCGGAGTGTCCGGATCGAAGCGGTGCGAGTAGAAGATGTCGACGTGGTCCACGCCCATCCGGCGCAGCGACGCGTCCAGCGACGACAGCAGGTACTTGCGGGAGCCCCACTCGCCGTACGGCCCGGGGTGCATCAGGTAGCCGGCCTTGGTCGAGAGGACCAGCTCGTCCCGGTAGGGCGCGAAGTCCTCCTTCAGCAGCTTGCCGAAGTTGAGCTCGGCCGAGCCGGGCGGCGGCCCGTAGTTGTTCGCCAGGTCGAAGTGGGTGACGCCGAGATCGAAGGCGCGGCGCAGGATCGCCCGCTGGGAGTCGAGCGAGCGGTCGTCGCCGAAGTTGTGCCACAGGCCGAGGGAGACGGCGGGGAGCTTGAGACCGCTGCGACCGGTACGGCGGTACTCCATCGAGTCGTATCGCTCGATTGACGCGCGATAAAGGGGGGAGTCGTTCATGGATACGAAACTACTTCAGCGCACTGACACCCCATGCCGGAGCCGCAGTTGTACGGGGGTAGGCTTCGCCCCCGGGGACCGCCATATGGACAGGGATTGCGCTGCGGCGCACCTGTCTGATCCGCACGGAGGGGCTGACAACACGTGAACCTGCGCGACAACCTGCGCCGTCTCCTGGTCAGGTTCTACACACGCAGGGTGGAAGGCCACCTCGACCACGACCAGGTGCCCAAGCACATCGGCGTCATCATGGACGGCAACCGGCGCTGGGCGAAGGCGGCCGGCAGCACCGCGGCCCAGGGCCACCGGGCCGGGGCCGACAAGATCGAGGAATTCCTCGGCTGGTGCTCCGAGACCGATGTCGAGGTCGTCACCCTCTGGCTGCTCTCGACGGACAACTTCGACCGTCCCCAGGACGAGCTCGTCCCGCTCCTCGGCATCATCGAGGGTGTCGTCCGCACCCTCGCCGCCGACGGTCGCTGGCGGGTGCACCACGTCGGCACGCCGGACATCCTGCCCTCGCAGATGCAGACCGTCCTGAAGGAGGCCGAGGAGTCCACCGCGCACGTCGACGGAATAGTCGTCAACGTCGCCATCGGTTACGGCGGCCGCCAGGAGATCGCCGACGCCGTGCGCTCGATGCTCCTCGACGCCGCCGACAAGGGCACCGCGATCGAGGACCTCGCCGAGTGCGTCGACATCGACCTCATCGGCAAGCACCTCTACACCGGTGCCCAGCCCGACCCCGACCTGGTGATCAGGACCAGCGGCGAACAGCGGCTCTCCGGATTCATGCTGTGGCAGACGGCCCATTCGGAGTACTACTTCTGCGAGGTTTTCTGGCCGGCCTTCCGCAAGGTCGACTTCCTGCGCGCGATGCGTGACTACGCGGCGCGACACCGGCGTTACGGCGGCTGAGGGTTTTCGAGGCTCGGTTCGCCCCGGCGCACGCGCCCGTTTCTGGGCTCGGTTCGCCGCCGGGGCGCCCCTTCGGCTCACTCGCCTGCGCGGCCGTGAGGCGGAAGTGACCTGGTCCGGGCCGGTCGTCGGGCGGTCTGGGGCGGAAGTAACAAGGAGTTCATCCGTGCGCCGTCATATGCCGTGGCATGGCAGCGCATGTTCGAGGGCATAAACCAACCAGGTCGACACCCGAACCACGGGTGTCGGATCTCAGCGGACGGCACGGGGCCGTCCGCCCGGGAGGCCCTTTGCACCAGCGCGATCGTGCGGTCAGCACGGACGAAGCGGAGGGCCGGTCGCCGGCCCGTGCAGTGGGGCCCGAGACCGGTCCAGATCTCCTTCGTCGCTCCCCGACCTCATCCGAGGGGGTACGTCCTTCCGTGGTGACCAGCACAAAGCGCCGTATGCCAGACCGGCGCACCTATGTTCTCGACACCAGCGTCCTGCTGGCCGACCCCAACGCCCTGAACCGCTTCGACGAGCACGAAGTAGTGCTGCCGATCGTCGTGGTCACGGAGCTGGAGGCCAAGCGGCATCATCCGGAGCTCGGCTACTTCGCCCGGCAGGCCCTGCGCCTGCTCGACGAGTTCCGGGTGCGGTTCGGCCGCCTCGATGCCCCGATTCCGATCGGGGACCTCGGCGGGACCGTTCGCGTCGAGCTCAACCACTCGGACCCCAGCGTGCTGCCCAGTGGCTACCGCCTGGGGGACAACGACTCCCGCATCCTCGCGGTCGCCCGCAATCTGCAGGCCGAGGGATTCGACGTCACGGTCGTGTCGAAGGACCTTCCGCTCAGGATCAAGGCCTCGTCCGTCGGGCTCCTCGCCGAGGAGTACCGCGCGGAGCTGGCCATCACGGGCTCCTCCGGCTGGACCGGAATGTCCGAACTGACCCTGTCGGGCGAGCAGGTGGACGTCCTCTTCGACGTCGGCCACGCGTATGTCCCCGAGGCGGCCGACCTTCCGGTGCACACGGGCCTGACGATCCAGTCCGAGCGCGGCAAGGCGCTGGGGCGGGTCACGTCCGAGGGCAACGTCCGGCTCGTCCGCGGCGATCGCGAGGCCTTCGGCATCAAGGGCCGCAGCGCCGAGCAGCGCATCGCGCTCGACCTGCTGCTCGACCCGGACATCGGGATCGTGTCGATGGGCGGCCGGGCCGGCACCGGCAAGTCCGCGCTCGCGCTCTGCGCGGGCCTGGAGGCCGTCCTGGAGCGGCGCCAGCACCAGAAGGTGATGGTCTTCCGGCCGCTGTACGCGGTCGGCGGACAGGAGCTCGGCTATCTGCCCGGATCCGAGTCCGAGAAGATGAGCCCCTGGGCGCAGGCGGTCTTCGACACGCTCTCCGCGGTCACCAGCCGCGACGTCATCGAAGAGGTCACCGCTCGCGGCATGCTGGAGGTCCTGCCGCTCACGCACATCCGCGGCCGCTCCCTCCATGACGCCTTCGTGATCGTCGACGAGGCACAGTCACTGGAACGGAATGTGCTGCTGACCGTTCTGTCGCGTATCGGAGCCAATTCGCGGGTCGTTCTGACCCACGATGTGGCACAAAGGGACAATCTGCGAGTCGGCCGGTACGACGGTGTCGTCGCCGTGGTCGAGAAGTTGAAGGGCCATCCGCTCTTCGCGCACGTGACCCTGAACCGGTCCGAGAGGTCCCAGATTGCCGCGCTTGTGACCGAAATGCTGGAGGACGGACACATCTAGGGCTTCTGCCCTCGGCCGCTCAACTCGCGGCGAACACCAGGAAGTTGGCGCCGCCCGGAAAAGGCCAAGAGCCTAGCCGGGCGGCGCCTCGCTGCGCGCTCGTTT
Organism: Streptomyces sp. NPDC058371; assembly: GCF_042723265.1. NCBI lineage: Bacteria > Bacillati > Actinomycetota > Actinomycetes > Kitasatosporales > Streptomycetaceae > Streptomyces > Streptomyces sp. NPDC058371. The sequence goes on from NZ_JBHXJC010000004.1 coordinate 205,755, forward strand.
CCGGAAAACTCCTGAGGCAAACGAGGTGTGAGCTTTCACACGCAACTCGGAATTGCCTTGCGGCGTCGGGTTGCGGCAGAGTCTCACTCCTGTCAGGCCCCGCATACGACACACTTGTACCCCCAGCGGTACGGCACCACAGGAACCCCAGAACTCCATAGAGCCGTCGTATGCCGCCCGAGCACCACGCGGCGCTCCCCTCGCGGGAGTTGCCCATCGGGCCCGTGCCTCCCGTGACCCCGCAGTTGGGAGGCCAGTGCCAAGGGGCACGATTGCGTCCGCGAGGGTCACCTACAGCGGGCGATGCTGGAAGGAAACCGTGTGAGCCGGATTTCGGTCCGGGGATTCGCAGTGGCTTCGGCCACCGCGGTCACCGCTGTCGGCGCCGTTACCGGTGTTGCCTCGGGCAGCACCGCGCAGTCCCCGAGCGACGCCGAGGCGACGGCCAGCGACGTGACGCTCCTCGCGGACATACCCGCGGGCCAGCAGGCCCAGGTGCAGACCGCGTCCCTGACCCAGCAGGCCGACGCCCAGGCGATCGCCGCGGACGCGAGCGCCAAGAAGGACGCGGAGGAGTCGGCCCGCAAGCAGGCCGCCGAGAACGCGATCGCCAAGCAGAAGGCTGCGGAGAAGGCCGAGAAGGACGCCAAGGCGCGCAAGGAGGCGGAGGCCAAGGCCAGCCGCTCCAGCACGCGTGACGCCTCCACCTTCTCCGTCCAGAGCTCGTACTCCACCGCGCAGATTCAGGCGATGGCGCGCCAGATGGTGCCGAGCGCGCAGTTCCAGTGCTTCAGCAACATCGTGGACCACGAGTCCAGCTGGAACTACCGGGCGGTCAACGCGTCCTCCGGTGCCTACGGTCTCTTCCAGGCCCTGCCCGGCTCCAAGATGTCGTCCGTCGGTTCCGACTGGCAGACGAACCCCGCCACCCAGATCAAGTGGGGCCTCAACTACATGGACAGCCGGTACGGCAGCCCGTGTGAGGCCTGGTCGTTCTGGCAGGCCAACAACTGGTACTGAGCCGACGGCCGCCCGGCGGCAGCTCAACCTCGCGAAGCCCTTCACCGTCCTTTGGTGAGGGGCTTCGTTCATGAGGTACACGCGACCGGGCAATGGATGCCCCGGGCATGTACGGTCTGACGGGACGACTTCCAGGGGGGAGTGGTGGGGAGCGACGGGGAAAAGGGACGGATGATGTCACGAGTGCCACAGTGGCTCGGCCGGGTCGGCGCCGGACTGACCGAACTGGGCGACCGGTTGGACAAACGCCGCGCCGAGGTCGAAAGGGAGACACGCGAGGACTCGGACGGCACCGGGGCGTCCGAGGACCGGGCGCGCGCAGACGCGGGCGGGACCCCTGCTGCCGACCCGTCGGCGGACGCCCCCGGGGACACCGGGACGCCCACGCCCGACCACGTCCCCGCACCTCCCCTCTACGCCCCCGCCGTGGCCGCCCGCCCCGACCCCTCCGCGGCCGTGCCGTGGGGAGTACGTGTCGCGGCCGAGGCCGGCTGGCGGCTGCTCGTACTCGCGGGCACCGTCTGGGTGTTGATGCGGGTCATCAGCGCCGTACAGCTGGTGGTGCTCGCCTTTGTGGCCGCTCTGCTCATCACCGCGCTGCTGCAGCCCACGGTGGCCCGGCTGATGAAGATCGGTCTGCCGCGCGGTATCGCCACCGCGCTCACCGCGATCCTCGGCTTTGTGATCATGGGCCTGGTCGGCTGGTTCGTGGTCTGGCAGGTCATGGAGAACATCGACAATCTCTCCAGCCAGGTCCAGGACGGCATCGACGAGTTGCGCAAGTGGCTCCTCAACAGCCCGTTCCATGTCACCGACAAGCAGATCAACGAGATCGCCAAGAACCTGCGTGAGGCGGTCGGCGCCAACACCGACCAGATCACCTCGGCCGGGCTCGAGGGCGTCACGGTCATCGTCGAGGCGCTGACCGGGATTCTGCTGACGATGTTCTCGACGCTGTTCCTGCTCTACGACGGCAAGCGGATCTGGGAGTGGACGCTGAAGCTCGTCCCCTCCGCGGCGCGGCCGGGTGTCGCCGGCGCCGGCCCGCGGGCCTGGCGCACACTGACCGCGTACGTCCGCGGCACGGTGATCGTCGCCCTGATCGACGCCATCTTCATCGGCCTCGGCATCTACTTCCTGGACGTCCCCATGGCCGTCCCGCTCGCCGTCTTCATCTTCCTGTTCGCCTTCATCCCGCTCGTCGGCGCCGTGGTGTCCGGCGCCCTCGCGGTGGTCGTCGCGCTCGTCACGCAGGGCGTGTTCACTGCCGTGATGGTGCTGGCCGTCGTCCTTGCCGTGCAGCAGATCGAGGGGCACATTCTGCAGCCGTTCATCCTGGGGCGGGCGGTGCGGGTGCATCCGCTGGCCGTCGTGCTGTCCGTCGCTGCGGGTGGGATGGTCGCCGGGATCGGCGGAGCGGTGGTCGCCGTGCCGTTGGTCGCCGTCACCAACACCGTGGTCGGGTACCTCCGCTCGTACGCCCGCGAGGCCGCGCTCCGGCAGTCGCCGCCGCCCCACGGCGCCACCGCGACGGATGTGGCCCCGGTCCAGCCGTCGCCACCCCCGACGGCGTGAGCCGGCGAAGATTCAGCCTCTCCGGCGTTTGAGGAGCGGGGTCTGGGGCGGAAGCCCCAGGTACGGGAAGGGTAGGGGCGGCGGGGGCGAGAACAGCTGAGGCCCCGCCCACCAAGCAGGTGGACGGGGCCTCGCGGCCGAGGGAGGACCTACTCGGCGAAGACGGCCTCGGCGTCGAGCGTCGTACCGACCGCCTGGATCACCGCAGCGATCTTGAACGCTTCCTGAATCGTCTCGCGGTCGACCCCGGCCTTGCGGAGCACCTGCTCGTGGGAGTCGAGGCACTGACCGCACCCGTTGATGGCGGACACCGCGAGCGACCACAGCTCGAAGTCGACCTTCTCGACACCGGGGTTGCCGATGACGTTCATCCGCAGACCGGCGCGCAGCGTCCCGTACTCCGGGTCGGAGAGAAGGTGCCGGGTGCGGTAGAAGACGTTGTTCATCGCCATGACGGCGGCGGCCGACTTGGCGGCCGTGTACGCCTCGGGCGACAGCTGGGCCTTGGCCTCCGGCGCCAGCTCCCGCAGCACGCGAGGGGAACGGGACGCGATCGCGCAGGCGAGCACCGTGCCCCACAGCTGCTGGGCCGGCAGCTCGGAGTTGCCGATCACCGAACCCAGGTTCAGGCGCAGGTCCTTGGCGTAGTCCGGTACGGCGGACTTCAGTTCATCGAGGGCCATGGAGGGTCACTCACCCGCCAGGAGCGCCACCGGGTCGAGGGTCGTCTCGCCCTTGGTCCAGTTGCACGGGCAGAGCTCGTCCGTCTGCAGGGCGTCCAGGACCCGCAGGACCTCCTTGGGGTTACGGCCGACGGAGCCGGCGGTCACCATGGAGAACTGGATCTCGTTGTTCTGGTCGACGATGAACACGGCGCGCTTGGCGAAGCCGTCCTCGCCCTCGATGCCGAGGTCCTGCATGAGCTCGCGCTTCGAGTCGGCCATCATCGGGAAGGGCAGGTCACGCAGGTCGTCGTGGTCCTTGCGCCAGGCGTGGTGCACGAACTCGGAGTCGCCGGAGAAGCCGAGCACCTGGGCGTCACGGTCGGCGAACTCGTCGTTCAGCTTGCCGAAGGCGGCGATCTCGGTCGGGCACACGAAGGTGAAGTCCTTGGGCCACGCGAAAATGACCTTCCACTGACCCTCGTAGGTCTTGTGGTTGATCTGCTGGAACTCCTCGCCCTTCTCCAGCGAGACGCAGGCGGTCAGGTCGAACTCGGGGAACTTGTCACCGACAGTGAGCACGCGCTCTCCTTGCAGCGAGGAAACGTCCCTTTTGGGGAGGTCTCCCATGGGTTGGACGAAGTCGATGTTGGCACAGGCTGCATTGATTGCGGAAATAGCTACACTCGGTCGTGTTGATCGGACACGGCTATCAGTGACTATGAGTAAGAGGTACGGCCATGGCGAGCCCCATGGGCAAGGCGAACTCCCACCCCATGGGCAAGGCGGGCCCCAGGGTGAACGGGCGCCGGCAGCCCAGCCTCGCCCAGCTGCGCGCGTTCGCCGCCGTGGCCGAGCATCTGCACTTCCGGGACGCCGCGGCCGCGATCGGCATGAGCCAACCCGCTTTGTCGGGTGCGGTGTCCGCGCTGGAGGAGGCGCTCGGCGTCACCCTGCTGGAGCGGACGACCCGCAAGGTGCTGCTCTCGCCCGCCGGCGAGCGTCTCGCCGTACGGGCGAAGGCGGTACTCGCCGAGGTCGGGGCGCTGTTGGAGGAGGCGGCGGCGGTCCGGGCGCCGTTCACCGGGGTGTTGCGGCTCGGGGTGATTCCCACGGTGGCGCCGTATCTGCTGCCGACGGTCCTCAAGCTGGTCCACGACCGCTACCCCGACCTGGACCTCCAGGTCCATGAGGAGCAGACGGCGAGTCTGCTGGAGGGGCTCGCGGTCGGGCGGCTCGATCTGCTGCTGCTCGCCGTGCCGCTCGGTGTGCCCGGCGTCGCCGAACTCCCGCTGTTCGACGAGGACTTCGTGCTGGTGACCCCGCTGGACCACTGGCTCGGCGGGCGGGAGGGCATCCCGCGCGACGCACTGCGTGAGCTCAATCTGCTGCTGCTCGACGAAGGGCACTGTCTGCGGGACCAGGCGCTGGACATCTGCCGGGAGGCTGGTCGCGCGGACGCCCCCGTCACCACCACCGCCGCCGGGCTCTCCACCCTCGTCCAGCTCGTCGCGGGCGGTCTCGGCGTGACCCTGCTGCCGCGTACCGCCGTCAAGGTCGAGACGACCCGCAGCAACCAGCTCCTCACGGGCTACTTCGCGGACCCGGCGCCGACGCGGCGGATCGCACTGGCCATGCGGACGGGCGCCGCGCGAGGTGCCGAATACGAGGAACTGGCCGCAGCGCTCCGGGAAGCGCTGCGGCCCCTGCCGGTGCGGGTGCTCTGACCCGCACCGCCTTCCTCGACCCCTCGGCCCGTCGGTGCTACTCCGTGCGCAGCCCGTCCGGCCGCATCAGCCGCAGCAGCGGCGGCAGACTCAGCAGTGTGACCAGGAGGACGACTCCCGCGCCGATGCCGGCCATCGTCAGGACGCTCGCCCAGTCCACGGTCACTGAGGTGGCCGTCATCTTCAGCAGGACCGTGCCCAGCGCCAGGCCCACAGCGGAGGCCAGCAGCAGACCGAGCGCGATCGGGATCGCCGTCTGCCACAGCACCGAGAGGCTCAGGGTACGGCGTCGGGTGCCGAAGGCGACCAGGGCCGACAGCAGCTTCTTGCGCTCGCGCAACTGCTCCAACTGGGAGACCAGCAGGCTCGCGCCGATCAGCACGAGGACACAGGCCGCGCCGACGAACAGGCCGGTGCGGATGGAGTCGAAGCGCCGGGACTGCTCGCTCGCCATCCAGGTCATCGGATCCGCCATCGGGTCGAGCTTCGCCGCGGTGTTGCGTACGTGGTCACGGACGTCCGGCACCGACTGGTCGAGGCTGAGGAAGATCTGACCGGTGACGGTCGGCGCCGCCTTCGCGGGCAGCGCACCCGGGGTGATCAGGATGCCGCCGCGCTTGTAGCCCGTCGGGTCCTCGCGCGACTCGGCCTTCCTGACGTCCTGCGGAACCGTCCAGACGACTTCCCGGCCCTTGAAGGAGCCGTCGTAGGACGGGTCGAACCAGAGTGTCCGCCCGGCCCTGCTCAGCGCCGCGGTGTTCCCGTCGTACTCGGAGTGCCGTACGGCGAAGACGTCGCCGTCGTGGCAGGTGGGCAGCGTTGCCACCTCGCGCAGCGAGGCGCAGTCGCCGACGGTCACGTCCGTCGAGAGGTCGGGGTCCTTGCGCTTCTCGCCCAGCGAGCCCCACGACAGGGACGTCGCGTGCCGTACGCCCTTGGTCTGCGTGAACTGCCGGGCCGCGTCGCCGAGAGGGACGTCGCTCGGCACGGTGACCTGCATCTGCGCCCGCGAGAGGTCCTTCCCCGAGTCCTTGGTGTAGTCGCCCTCGACACCGGCGAACAGCATCTGCAGGGCGATCGCGCCGGCCACCGCCACCGCGATGCCGTTGACCATCCGTGCTGCCGTACCGCTGCTCAACTGGAGCCTGCGGACGGCCAGTTGCCAGGCGACTCCGCCGGAGTTCAGCCGGGCCACGACCGACTCGACCACCCAGGGCAGCAGTGCCGTGACGCCGACCAGCAGCAGGATGACACCGCCGCTCACCAGGTACTGGTTGAAGTCACCGTTGTCCCGCCCCTGACCGATCATCGGGAAGAGCATCGCCAGCCCGCCCACCGGCAGCAGCAGCCGCCACCACAGCCGGCGCCGCGGGGGCTTGGCCGTGCGCACGACGCCGAGCGGCTCGATGACCACGCCGCGCAGCGCGAACAGCGTCACCGCGACGGCGGCGGCCGGGACGGCGACCGCGATCAGTGCGGCCAGCGCGGGCGTGGGATTGAGGTCGCTCGGGAACACACTGACCTCGAACAGCGTGATCAGGCCCGCGAGTTGACGACCGATCAGGAAGAATCCGGCGCCGAGGACCAGTCCGACCAGTGCGCCCGCGAGGGCCTCACCGGCCGCGATCCGGCGGGTCATCCGCCCGTCCGCGCCGACCAGCCGCAGCGCCGCGAGCCTGCGGTCGCGCCGCTCGCCGCCGAACCGTACGGCCGCGGCGATGAAGACACCGACCGGCATCAGCAGCACCACGAAGACGATCAGGACGAGCAGGAGCAGGACCGGGTCCATCGCCTCGGACTGGTTCTTGGACCCGAACGAGTCGATCCGCTCGATCCGGCCGGTCGTCCTGCTGGTCGCGCTCAGGTCCTTGCTGCCGGCGTAGTAGGCCAGCTCGTGCGGGCCGATCAGTCCCGCGTCGCCGACCGTCCCGGTGATCCGGTACGGCAGTCGCTCACGCAGCAGCTTGCCCTCGTCGGACTTCAGCAGCCGGGCGAGGTCGGGTGACACGGCCATCTCGCCGACCGCGGGGAACTTCGTCACGCCGGGCGGCAGCGGCGCCCGCGCGCCCTCGGGCTGGAGCAGCCGCCCGCGCACGTCCAGGGCGCGGAAGGTGGTGTCCGCGCTGCCGATGAGCAGGGTGCGGTCCGACTTCTTCTTGACCGCCGGGCTGAACGTCATGTCATTGCGGGCGCTCTCACGGTCGTGCCGGGACGCCAGCGCACTCGGTATGGCGGTGGTGAGCAGCAGCAGCGCCACCCCGAGCCCGACCCCGACGGCCGTGAGCAGGACACGGACCCAGCTCTCCCGGCCGCCGGTGACCGCGAACTTGGCGCCCATGGCCAGGTCGCGGATCCACCTGGGTCCGGTGGGGGAGAGACGCGGCGCCTCGGGCAGGCCGCCGGTGGACGACGGGCCGGCACTCATACGATCCGCTCCATGTCACGGGACTTGCCGTCGCGTACGACGATCTCGCGGTCGGAGTACGCGGCGACCCGCGCCTCGTGCGTGACCAGCACGACGGCCGCGTTGGTCGAGCGGGCCGCCTCCGTGAGCAGTTCCATCACGCGCTCGCCGTTCAGCGAGTCCAGCGCGCCGGTCGGCTCGTCCGCGAACAGCACCCGCGGGTTGGTCACCAGCGAGCGGGCCACGGCCACGCGCTGGCCCTGACCGCCGGAGACCTCGCCGGGCCGCTTGCCCCTCAGGTCGTCGACCTCCAGGCGCTCCATCCAGGACAGGGCGGCCCGTTCGGCCTCCTTGCGGCCCGCGCCGTTCAGCCGCAGCGGCAGCGCGACGTTCTCGACGCAGGTCAGCTCCGGGACGAGCTGCCCGAACTGGAACACGAACCCGAACTCGCTGCGCCGCAGCGCACTGCGCTGGGCGTCGCTCATGCCGGCCATCTCCCGGCCGTTGTACGTGATCGAGCCCGAGTCGGGCGGCACGATGCCGGCGAGGCAGTGCAGCAGCGTGGACTTGCCGGAGCCGGAGGGACCCATCACGGCGACGACCTCGCCCGGGTGGATGGAGAACTCGGCGCCGTCCAGCGCGGTGGTCGGACCGTAGGTCTTGCGAAGCTCCGTCGCGGCGAGCAGGGAGCCAGGTGGAGGAGTCATCGGGTTACCGCCTCGGCGAGCTTGTCGAGGCGGGCCGCGGTGAGTTCGAGCCACCGCAGGTCGGCCTCCAGATGGAAGAGGGCGTGGTCGCAGATCAGCTGGTCGGCCAGATCGCCCTTGCGCTTGCGGTCGGTCAGGATGCGCATCATGCGCAGGTGTTCCGAGCGCTGGGTGTCGAGGATCTCCGCCGCGTCGCGGTGCGTCAGCAGCGCCAGTACGACCTTGGTGTAGAGGGTCGACTGGAGGTACGGCTCGGGCGGCTCGGGGGTCGCCAGCCACCGCTGGACATCGGTGATGCCCGCCTCGGTGATCGCGTACCGCTTGCGTTCCGGGCCGCCGCCGGCCTCTATGCCGTCGACCTCCACGAGGCCGTTCTTCAGCAGGCGCGACATCGTCGAGTAGACCTGGCCGTAGTGCAGCGGCCGGTCGTGACCGAACTTCTCGTCGAAGGCCCGCTTCAGGTCGTAGCCGTGGCGGGGCCCGGACTCCAGGAGCCCTAGGAGGGTGTGACCGATGGACATGCGGAGCACTCTACACACGGCGTATACACCGCATGTATACGCACCGCGCATAGAGCGCAGCGGCGCGTACTGCTCCGCAGGTCAGACCCGATTGTCACGGTTCTGTCACCGGGTACCTGGGGCTCCGCCCCAGACCGCGCTCTCAAACGCCGGAGGGGCTGATTCTCAGCCCGTCCGGCGATTGAGGATGAGCGCGTCAGCGCGACAAGGGGGTCTGGGGGCGGAGCCCCCAGGAGCGGTGCTACCCCTCCGGTCCGGACCCCGGCGGGCGCCCCCGCCGGGGAATCGGCCCGGCCTCGCCGGGAAGGCGACCCGCGTCGCCCAGCGCTCGCCGCAGCAGGAACTCGATCTGCGCGTTGGTGGACCGCAACTCGTCCCCGGCCCAGCGGGCCAGCGCGTCATGGACGAGCGGGTCCAGCCGCAGCAGCACCTGCTTCCGCTGCTGCTGCGGTCGCCGCTTGGGCACGCCCTCCGCGGGGGTCCCGTCCGAAGGAGCCGTCACTGGTAGAGCGACCCGGTGTTCAGGACCGGCTGCGCCGCGCGGTCCCCGCAGAGCACCACCATCAGATTCGACACCATCGCCGCCTTCCGCTCGGTGTCCAGCTCGACGATGTCCCGCTCGCTGATCCGGGCGATCGCCGCCTCGACCATCCCGACCGCCCCGTCCACGATCTGCCTGCGCGCCGCCACGACCGCGCCGGCCTGCTGACGCTGGAGCATGGCGGAGGCGATCTCGGGTGCGTAGGCGAGATGCGTGAAGCGCGACTCGATGATCTGCACCCCGGCGGCCTTCACGCGCGCGTGCAGCTCGACGGCGAGCTTCTCGGTGACCTCCTCGGCGTTGCCGCGCAGCGACAGACCGGCCTCGTCGTGGGCGTCGTACGGGTACTCGATGGCGATGTGCCGTACGGCCGCCTCGGTCTGGGTGGCGACGAACTTCAGGAAGTTGTCCACCTCGAAGCTGGCCTGCGCGGTGTCCTGGACCTTCCACACCACGACCGCGGCGAGCTCGATCGGGTTGCCGTAGGCATCGTTGACCTTGAGGACGGCGGTCTCGTGGTTGCGTACCCGCGTCGAGATCTTGGCCCTCGACGTCAGCGGGTTCACCCAGCGCAGCCCGTCCTGCCGGATCGTCCCGCGGTACCGCCCGAAGAGCTGGACGACCCGGGCCTCACCCGGCGCCACCGTGTTCAGGCCGCACATCGCGACGAAGGCGGCGATGCCGAGCACGATGCCGCTGACGATCAGCGCGGCCTGGCCGCCCGTCGCGTGGACGGACGTCGTCGCGGTCACGATCAGGCCGACCCCGACCGCCAGCCCGAGCAGTCCGAGCAGCAGGGCGAGCCCGCCGCCGATGCTGCGGGCGGCGAACTCCCGCACGCGCGGAGCGGGCATCTCGGGCACATCGGCGGGCTCGGAGCGTTGCGAGGTGTCGCGTGCGGTGTCGTGTGCAGTGTCGTCCGTGGACATGAAGGGTCCCCCGTTCTGTCTCGGTGCGCGCGACGTCGACTCATGACAGCCGCTAGCACCTGTCTATCTAAGTGATATCACTTTAGCGCATACGGCAACCTTCCGCGCCCCTCGGTCGTCGGTTCCGTTGGGGCCGGTGCGCGGCGCGTGCTGATTCTCACGTCCGGAAAAGCCCGGATCGGCGGCCCTTTGTCATATCGCGCGGTGTTAGTTTGCTGAGCTGACCTGAGCGACGAACCTATGAGACGCACGAGGACGGATCGGATCCATGGGACGAGCGGAAGAGAGACGAGCGCGGCAGCGCGGTGGCCGTCGCGCGGCGCCCAAGCGCTCGTCGGGAGCCAAGCCGCGCCGCACTGGCATACGCCGGTTCGTCAATCTGAAGACGATCCTCGGCACGTTCCTGGGCGCCTGCCTCCTCGGTATGGGCGCCTTCGTCGTGCTGTACCTGGTGGTCGACGTCCCCAAGGGCAACGCCGCCGCGCAGCTGCAGAGCAACATCTACCAGTACAGCGACGGCAAGACCCTGGCCCGTACGGGCAAGGTCAACCGTGAGGTCGTGGACCTGGCCAAGGTGCCCAAGGACGTACAGCAGACCTTCGTCGCTGCCGAGAACAAGTCCTTCTACAACGACTCCGGCGTCGACCTCAAGGGCACGGCCCGCGGCCTGATCAACACCCTGTCCGGCAAGGGCAAGCAGGGTGGCTCGACGATCACCCAGCAGTACGTCAAGAACTACTACCTGACCCAGGACCAGACCGTCACGCGCAAGCTGAAGGAACTGGTCATCTCGCTGAAGGTGGACCGCCAGCAGTCGAAGGACGACATCCTCGCGGGCTACATCAACACCAGCTACTACGGCCGCAACGCGTACGGCATCCAGGCCGCGGCGCAGGCGTACTACGGGATCGACGCGAGCGAGCTCAATGTCAGGCAGGGCGCGTATCTCGCCTCGCTGCTCCAGGCCCCGAGCCAGTACGACTGGGCGGCGGCCACGCCGACCGGCCGGAAGCTGGTGACGGCCCGCTGGAACTACACCCTTGACAACATGGTCGAGCAGAAGTGGCTGGACGCCGGCAAGCGCGAGGGCATGAAGTTCCCGACACCCAAGGACCCCAAGGGTGCGCCCGGTATGGAGGGCCAGACCGGCTATCTGGTGGAGGCCGCCGACAACGCGCTGGCCGCGCGGCTCGTCGACCAGGGTGCCGCCGACGATCTGGACACCGCCAAGGCCATGGTCACGGCGGGTGGCTGGACCATCAAGCTCAACATCGACAAGAAGAAGCAGGAGCAGCTGGAGCAGTCCGTCAAGGAGAAGCTGACCAGCAAGCTCGACCCGAAGAAGCGCCAGGTCGACGGCGATGTCCAGGCCGGTGCCGCGTCCGTGGATCCCAAGACCGGCAAGGTCCTGGCGATGTACGGCGGCACGGACTACTTCAAGCACTACTTCAACAACGCCACCCGTCGCGACTACCAGCCCGCGTCCACCTTCAAGCCGCTGATCTTCGCGGCGGCCCTGGACCAGAACGCCGAGACGCAGACCGGCAAGCCGATCACGGCGAGCACGGTCTATGACGGTACGAGCAGGCGTCCCGTCCTGGACAACGGCAACAAGGTCGGGTTCGCGCCGCCGAACGAGGACGACCAGAACTACGGCAACGTGAACGTCCAGACCGCGATGAACAAGTCCATCAACTCCGTCTTCGCGCAGATGGGCGTCGACGTCGGCATGGACGAGGTGCTGAAGGTCGCCGGCGACCTCGGCATGCAGACCAAGGGGCTGCAGGCGGTGCCCGCGCAGACGCTGGGCACCATGGGCGCGAGCCCGCTGGAGATGGCCGGCGTCTACGCGACCCTCGACAACCACGGCAAGAAGGTCACCCCGGCCGTAGTGAACTCGGCCGAGCACAAGGACACCCAGGTCGAGTTCCCCAACCCGGTCGGCGACCGGGTCATCAGCCCGCAGGCGGCCGACACGGTCACCTCGGTGCTCACGGGCGTGGTCGACGACGGCACCGCCCGCGTCTCGGTGGCGCAGGCCCCCAACCGCAAGGGGCAGCAGGTCGCGGGCAAGACGGGTACGTCCGACAACAACAAGTCGGCCTGGTTCACCGGCTACACGCCGAACCTGGTCACCTCGGTCGGACTGTTCGGTGAGGTCCCCAAGGACCGCAAGGACTCCGCCGGCAAGGTGGTCAAGCAGGGCAAGCAGGTGTCCCTGAAGGGCGCGGCCGGGGGCGGCCGGGTCAACGGCGGTGGCTTCCCGGCCCAGATCTGGGCGGCGTTCACCTTCGACGCCATGGGCAAGGTCAGCAAGTTCGACCTGGACACCACCCAGGGCGCGGCGGTTACGCCGACGGACACGCCGACGATCACGCAGTCGCCGAGCGACACGCCGTCGTCGAGCCCGTCGACCAAGGACCCCACCTCCAAGCCGCCGACCAGCAGCAGCCCGCCGCCGACGAACTCGCCGTCGACCAAGCCGCCCACGTCGAGCCCGCCGGCCACCCCGACGACGAGTCCGTCCGACCGGCTCCCGCAGAACCCGCTGAACCCCAACAGTCAGTAAGCGCACACGAGGAGGGCGCCCGGTACTCCACCGGGCGCCCTCCTCGCCGCGTACTCAGCCTCCGTTGACGTTGCTGGCGATCCGGTCGCCGACTTCCTTGTCGATGTTGCGCCAGTACTGCACCGCGCGCTCCAGGACCGGGCGGGAGACATCGGCCTTCAGATGGCCGCTGACGTTCGACACGAGACGGTCGCGGGCCGCGTCGTCGAGCACCTGACGGACCATCGTGCCCGCCTGGCCCCAGTCGTCGTCCTCGCGGTGCGGCTTGGTCGCCTCACGGACCAGCTCACCGGCGGTCTCCCAGCTCGCCGGGTCGCCGAACTGCCCGTAGTCGGCCGCGGGGCCGCCGTAGGAGTTGGGCGCGTAGGGCCGCGCCGCGTTCGACGGCACGAACCGCATCGGGCCGTCCTTGGCGTACGAGTTCACCGGGGAGTGCGGCCGGTTGGGCGGCAGCTGGGCGTAGTTCGGGCCGATCCGGTACCGGTGGGTGTCCGGGTACGAGAACAGCCGGCCCAGCAGCATCTTGTCCGGCGAGGGACCGATGCCCGGCACCAGGTTGGACGGCTCGAAGGCGGCCTGCTCGATGTGGATGAAGTGGTCCTCGGGGTTCTTGTTGAGGGTCATCCGGCCGACGTCGATCAGTGGGTAGTCCCCGTGCGGCCAGACCTTCGTCAGGTCGAACGGGTTGAAGCGGTAGTCCGCCGCATCCTCGAAGGGCATGATCTGGACCTTGAGGCTCCAGCTCGGCGCGTTGCCCGAATCGATCGACTCGAAGAGGTCCCGGCGGTGCTTGTCGGCGTCCGACCCGGCGAGCTCGTCGGCCTCCGCCTGGGTGAGGAACTCGATGCCCTGGTCGGTCTTGAAGTGGTACTTCACCCAGAACCGCTCACCGGCGCCGTTGATCCACATGTAGGTGTGGGAGCTGTAGCCGTTCATGTGGCGGTACGTCTTCGGGACTCCGCGGTCGCCCATCAGCCAGGTCACCTGGTGTGCCGACTCGGGCGAGAGCGTCCAGAAGTCCCACTGCATGTCGTTGCTGCGCAGCCCGGTGACGGGGTGGCGCTTCTGCGAGCGGATGAAGTCCTGGAACTTGATCGTGTCACGGACGAAGAAGACCGGGGTGTTGTTGCCCACCAGGTCGTAATTGCCGTGCTCGGTATAGAACTTGAGCGCGAAGCCGCGGGGGTCGCGCCAGGTGTCCGGGGAGCCCATCTCGCCCGCGACGGTCGAGAAGCGGGCCAGCATCTCGGTGCGCTTGCCGGGCTGGAAGAGATCGGCCTTGGTGAACTGGCTGACGTCGTTGGTGACTTCGAAGAATCCGTATGCGCCACTGCCCTTGGCGTGCACCACGCGCTCGGGGACCCGCTCCCGGTTGAACTGGGCCATCTTCTCGATGAGGTAGTGGTCCTGGAGCAGGATCGGGCCGTCGGGCCCGACGGTCAGCGAGTGTTCGTCGCTTTCCACCGGAATGCCGACGTTGTTCGTGGTGTACGGAGCCTTCTGGGATTCCTGCGTCACGAGCGTCCTCCCGTCTGAGAAGGGGGTAGGTAGGTCGCTTCGCTCACTTCCGCAGTCAACTCCGCCGACGGGATGTCGGCAACATTTGGACGGGGTCCAAGTTCGGTGCGGTTCTGAGCGAGGGGCCCGGGCCGTGGGGCCCGTGGCGGGCCCCGGTAGCCGGGTGCCCCCTCAGCTCCGGTTCAGCTCGAACCAGACGACCTTTCCGGTGCTCAGCCGGGTCGCTCCCCACCGCCTGGCCAGTTTGTTCACCAGGTACAGCCCGCGTCCGCCCTCGTCCGTGGCGCGCGCCTGCCGCAGCCGCGGCAGCTGCGGCACGTCGTCGCCCACCTCGCAGCGCAGGACGTCCGTGCGCAGCAGACGCAGGGTGACCGGCCGCGACGCATAGCGCACGGCGTTGGTCACGACCTCGCTGACGAGCAGCTCCATCGAGTCGCTCATGTCCTCCAGGCCCCAGCGGGACAGCGCCCGCCGGGCGAGCCGCCGGGCCCGGCCGGGAGCCGAGTCCTCCGGCTCCAGCAGCCAGTACGCCACGTCGCTCGGGGCGATCCCGTCGAAGCGGGCGGCGAGCAGCGCGATGTCGTCGTCCCGGTCGCCGGGGCCCAGCATGTCGAGCACCTCGTCGCAGAGCGCCTCGAGGGGCGGCGGATGGTCAGGCCCGGTCAGCTGCGCGGTCGCGGCGAGGCGCTCCCGCAGCTGCTCTATCCCGGTCCACACGTCCCGCAGCCGGGACTCCACCAGCCCGTCCGTGTACAGCAGCAGCGTGGCGCCCGCTGGCGCGTCCAGCTCGACCGCCTCGAAATCCACCCCGCCCACGCCGATGGGGGCGCCCGGTGGCACCCGCAGCACCTCCGCCCGGCCGCCCAGGTGCAGCAGCACCGGCGGCGGATGGCCCGCGTTGGCGATGGTGATCCGGTGCGCGACCGGGTCGTAGACGGCGTACAGGCAGGTCGCCATGCGGTCGGTGCCCAGGCGCTGGGCCTGCTCGTCGAGGTGGTGCAGCACCTCCTGCGGCGGCAGATCGAGGCCCGCGAGGGTCTGCGCGGTGGTGCGCAGCTGGCCCATGATGGCCGCCGACGTCATGGAGTGACCCATGACGTCGCCCACCACCAGGGCCACCCGGCTGCCCGGCAGCGGGATCGCGTCGTACCAGTCGCCGCCCACCCGGGCCGTCTCGGCGGCCGGCAGATAGCGGGACGCCAGCCGCACGCCCGTGGGCCGCGGCAGCGTCTCGGGCAGCATCGTGCGCTGGAGCTCGTCGGCGATGTATGCCTCGCGGCCGTACAGCACCGCCTTGTCGATGCCGAGCGCGCTGTGCGTGGCCAGCTGGGCCGCGACCAGGAGATCGTCGGCCTCGAAGGCCATCCGGTCGGGCCGGCGCAGGAAGAGCGCCGCGCCGATCACCCGGCGGCGGCCGCGCAGCGGGGCCAGGATCGCCCGCTGGCCACCCGGCACGATCGGTGCGTCGCCGAGCAGCTCGGGCAGCGCGGCCCGGGCGGCGGGCGCGTCCGCGAAGACGGGCCGTACACCGCGCAGCACCTCGGCCAGGGCGCCACCGGGGCGCACCTCGCACAGCTCGGCGGTCACCGACGACAGGTCGGTGGTCTCGGGCTGGAGCGCGGCGATGAAGCCACCCTCGGAGTCCCGTTCCTCGGGGATCCGGTCGGTGCGCCGCAGCCGCAGCACCACGGGCCCGGTGGGCCGCTCGTCGCCGACCGGCAGGGGATCACGCAGATAGACGAGGATCGCGTCGGAGAAGGTCGGCACGGTCGCCCGGCACAGACCCATCACGATCTCGTCGAGGTCGATACCGCGGGCGATCCGACGGGTCGCCGCACCCACGAAACGCAGCCGGTCCCCGTCCCGCCGCATGGGCATCGGGCCGGCCGGCGGCAGCCCCTGGCCCCCGCCGCGCCGGTCCTTGCCGCCGGCGACACCGGGCCGGTCCTGCTCGGCCGTCGGCTGGACCGGGATGCTCTCCGGCGGGCGCGGACGGTGCGGATCGGACTCGGCGGCGGACGGCTGGGAGTGCTCCGCGCCGGCGGACGCGGGTGTGCCCGGGCCCGCGGAGGACGGGGTGGCCGCTCCGGAGGGAGGCGTGCCGGTGCCCTGGCCGCCGGACGAGCTCCTGGGGCACGGCGAGGCCGTACTCGGGCCCGCGGGTGCGTCGCCCGTGCGGGCCTGGGCGGATAAGGGTGCGTTCCCCGGGGTCTGCAGGGGTTCCGGGGCACGCAGGAGCGCCCCGCGGGGGTCCGCGGGGGCAGGTGGCCGGCCGGCGCTGGGCCGCTGGCGCTCGTGCGAGGTCGGGTGCTCCGTCACGCGTGTCGAATCCATCCGTCCGGGGCTGCACGCCGTACGCGCAGTTCGTCCCGCAGAGATGCCGATACCCGGAATACGTGCCCCAGGAACGGAATCTCCGAGCCAACAGGAGCGGGCCGGCCCGGCGCCGCCCGCCGGGCGGTCCTTGCGTGCGGCATGGACACCGCCCACGGTGCTACCGCGGCCGCCGGTGCGGACAGTCCGCCCGGCCGTCCGCAGGCCGTACCGGTGTAGCCCTCGTACCCCTCGCTCACGTCCTGCCGCCCCTCGGTGACGTATGGTCAAGCCCAGCGCATGCTGCGGGAGTTGCTGCTGCGCGCCCTTGCGGAGGACGATCCTACGTTTGTACCACGGGGGCGCATCAAGGGTCTCATGTGGACACGTGCGCGGGCGTACGGTCCCAGTCGTCCGGCAGAGAGGGTACGCCCCAGGCCGGGTCCGGGCGCCAGTGCGGCCAGCCGTCGGAGAACGGCGGCCCCCAGGCGCCGATCACCTCCACCGCGGAGCGCCCCGATTCCCGCACCTGCTCGGCCAGTTGGGCATCCATGAGTCCGACCCGCTGGGCCTGCGCGAACTCGTCCTCGTCGAGCCAGCGCCAACTCCGGTCCGGATGCACGGCGATGTCCAGAAAGTGATCCCGGGAGTCGACACCGCCGGCCCAACGCACCAGCGGCTCCTCCAGGTTCACGTACCAGTTCTTGAACCGCCAGCCCGGCTCCCAGAACAGCCACACCGACCAGGCGTCGCCCGGCCGCGCCAACTTCAGTACCCCGGTGCCGAACCAGCGGTCGCGCCGCACCGTGCGCGGCTTGGTGTAGCGCGACTCCAGCGGCTCGGAATGCACCGGCGTGCCGTCGGCGAGCACCGGCCGCACGCACTCCGTACCGGGCGCCATCCACACCGCGAGCAGCTCGTCGTCGTCCTGTACGACGGTCACCGGGCGGCAGATGTGGAAGCGCTCGCCGGCGTTCTCCCGGTACCTCCACAGGATGCGGCTCCCGGGGGCCCAGTGCGCCGTTGATCCGCCCGCTTCCACTCGTCTCACCGCTCCGTCGTCCGTCATGAACAGATATTAGGTGCCACAGGCATACGACGCTGCGGTGCGCGTCACGGTTCGCGCCAGGAGACACATGACGTTACGGATGCGTCATCCGCAGGACATCCAGAGCCTCGTCCAGCTGCTCCCGGGTGAGGTCACCGCGTTCCACGTACCCGGATTCCAGGACGACTTGGCGGATGGTCTTCTGCTCCGCCAAGGCCTTCTTGGCGACCTTGGCGGCCTCCTCGTACCCGATGTACTTGTTCAGCGGGGTGACGACGGACGGCGACGACTCGGCGTACTCGCGGGCCCGTTCGCGGTTGGCGGTGATGCCGTCCACGGTCCGGTCGGCGAGCAGCCGCGAGACGTTGGCGAGCAGGCGCACGGACTCCAGCACGTTCTTGGCGATGACCGGGAGCATCACGTTGAGCTCGAAGTTCCCGGCCGCGCCGGCGGTGGCCACGGTCGCGTCGTTGCCCGTCACCTGAGCCGCGACCATCAGTACGGCCTCGGGGATGACCGGATTCACCTTCCCGGGCATGATCGAGGACCCCGGCTGGAGGTCGGGCAGATTGATCTCGGCCAGTCCCGTCCGCGGCCCGGAGGCCATCCACCGCAGGTCGTTGGCGATCTTCGTCAGCCCGACGGCGATGGTGCGCAGCTGCCCGCTGGTCTCGACGATCCCGTCCCGCGCGCTCTGCGCCTCGAAGTGGTCGCGGGCCTCGGTCAGCGGCAGTCCCGTCGTCCGGGCGACCTCCTCGATCACGGCGGCCGCGAATCCGGCCGGCGTGTTGATGCCGGTCCCCACGGCGGTGCCTCCGAGCGGCAGCTCGGCGAGCCGCGGCAGCGACGCGTTGAGCCGCTCGACCCCGTACCGCACCTGCGCCGCGTACCCGCCGAACTCCTGCCCCAGGGTCACCGGCGTCGCGTCCATCAGATGCGTCCGGCCCGACTTCACGACGTCGGCGAACTCCTCGGACTTGCGGCCCAGCGACGCCGACAGATGCTCCAGGGCGGGGATCAGGTCACGGGTGACGGCGGCGGTGGCCGCGATGTGGATCGAGGACGGGAAGACGTCGTTGGAGGACTGGGAGGCGTTGACGTGGTCGTTGGGGTGCACGTCCCGGCCCAGCCGCTCGGTCGCGAGCGTGGCGATGACCTCGTTCGTGTTCATGTTGGACGAGGTGCCGGAGCCGGTCTGGAAGACGTCGACCGGAAAGTGCTCGTCCCAGCGCCCGTCGGCCACCTCCGCCGCCGCGTCCTGGATGGCCTGGGCCACGTCCTTGTCGAGCACCCCCAACTCGGCGTTCACCTTGGCGGCTGCCGCTTTGATCCGGGCGAGGGCCTCGATGTGCGCGCGCTCCAGATGCTGGCCGGAGATCGGGAAGTTCTCCACGGCCCGCTGCGTCTGCGCCCGCCACTTGGCGTGCGCCGGGACGCGGATTTCTCCCATGGAGTCGTGCTCGGTGCGGTAGTCGGTCATGACCCGTACAGCGTGGGAGCGGCGGGGGATGTTCCCCACCGCACCCGATCGGGTGCCGCCCCCAGACCCTCGCATCGCGCTGACGCGCTCGTCCTCAATCGCCGGACGGGCTGAAAATCCAGCCCGCTCGTCCTCAATCGGCGGGGGCTGAGAATCAGCCCCTCCGGCGATTGAGGAGCGGGGTCCGGGGCGGAGCCCCAGGTGCGGGACGGGTAGGGGCGGAGGGGGGCGAAATCAGCCCGCCGCAGGCGAATGCGGAAGCCGTGCCGGCCCAGGCACGCACGGGACGAGAGCCACGCCGGCACAGGCCCCCGCCCAGGACGGGCGGCGCTACGCCGGCACAGGCCCCCGCCCGCGACGGGCGCGCTACGCCGGCCCCGGTCAAGGCGCCCCCGCCCGAAAAGCGTTACGCCAGCCCCGGTCCCCGCACCGGAATCGACGTGAACGTCGGCGCGGGCGCGGGGTCCTGGAAAAAGTCGTTGCCCTTGTCGTCGACGACGACGAACGCCGGGAAGTCCTCGACCTCGATCTTCCAGACCGCCTCCATGCCGAGCTCCTCGTACTCGACGACCTCGACCTTCTTGATGCAGTCCTGCGCGAGGCGCGCGGCGGGCCCGCCGATGGAGCCGAGGTAGAAACCGCCGTGCGTGCCGCAGGCGTCGGTGACCTGCTTGCTGCGGTTGCCCTTGGCCAGCATCACCTTGGAGCCGCCGGCGGCCTGGAACTGCTCGACGTAGGAGTCCATGCGCCCGGCCGTCGTCGGGCCGAAGGAACCGGACGCGTAGCCCTCGGGCGTCTTCGCCGGCCCGGCGTAGTACACCGGGTGGTCCTTGAGGTACTGCGGCATCTCCTCACCCGCGTCGAGCCGCTCCTTGATCTTGGCGTGCGCGATGTCGCGCGCCACGACGAGCGGGCCGGACAGCGAGAGACGGGTCTTCACGGGGTACTTCGTCAGCTCGGCGAGGATGTCGTCCATCGGCTGGTTGAGGTCGATGCG
This sequence comes from Streptomyces sp. NPDC058371, assembly GCF_042723265.1. Lineage (NCBI taxonomy): Bacteria > Bacillati > Actinomycetota > Actinomycetes > Kitasatosporales > Streptomycetaceae > Streptomyces > Streptomyces sp. NPDC058371. Next base: position 225,766 of record NZ_JBHXJC010000004.1, read on the forward strand.
GACGGCATCCCCGTCGGACTCCAGATGATCGTCCGTCGTCTCCGGAAGGAAGCGCGCCGGGTCCGTCTCCAGCTGTTCCAGGAAGACGCCCTCGGTGGTGATCTTCGCGACCGCCTGCCGGTCGGCGGAGCAGGACACGGCGATGGCGACCGGGCAGGACGCCCCGTGCCGCGGCAGCCGCACCACGCGCACGTCGTGGCAGAAGTACTTGCCGCCGAACTGCGCCCCGATGCCGATCTGCTGGGTCAGCTCGAAGACCTTCTGCTCCAGCTCCTTGTCCCGGAAGCCGTGCCCGAGCTCGGAACCCTCGGCCGGGATCTCGTCCAGGTAGTGCGCGGAGGCGTACTTCGCGGTCTTCAGGGCGTACTCGGCGGACGTGCCGCCGACCACGATCGCCAGGTGGTACGGCGGGCAGGCGGCCGTACCCAGCGAGCGGATCTTCTCCTCCAGGAACTTCATCATGGAGGCCTCGTTGAGGACCGCCTTCGTCTCCTGGTAGAGGAACGACTTGTTGGCGGAGCCGCCGCCCTTGGCCATGAAGAGGAACTTGTAGGCGCCGCCGTCGGCCGCGTACAGCTCGATCTGCGCGGGCAGGTTCGAGCCGGTGTTCTTCTCCTCCCACATGGTGAGCGGAGCCATCTGCGAGTAGCGCAGGTTGAGGTTCAGGTACGCGTCGTAGATGCCGCGGCTCAGCGCGGCCTCGTCGCCGCCCTCGGTCAGTACGTTCTGTCCGCGTTTGCCCATGACGATCGCGGTGCCGGTGTCCTGGCACATGGGCAGGACGCCCGCGGCGGCGATGTTCGCGTTCTTCAGCAGGTCGAGCGCGACGAACTTGTCGTTGCCCGACGCCTCGGGGTCGTCGATGATGCGGCGCAGCTGAGCGAGGTGGGCGGGCCGCAGGTAGTGCTGGATGTCGTGGATCGCCTCTTCGGCGAGCTTGCGCAGCGCCTCCGGCTCGACCTTGAGGAACGTGCGCCCGTCGGCCTCGAAGGTGGAGACACCCTCGGAGGTCACCAGCCGGTACGGGGTGGTGTCCTCTCCCTGGGGGAGCAGATCGGTGTACGCGAACTCAGGCATCTCGCCCATTCCTCACTGAAGGTCTCTTTGGGAGGCTCGGTTCGCCTCCGGGGCGCGCCGGAGGCCGGGTCTCCATCGGCGGCGTCCACCAGCGTAGAACCTGGTGGCCGCGGCGGGCTTGTGAGGTAAGGCTCAGTTCGAGAGCCGAACGCACTTCGGGTCCGGTCGGCGGCCGGTTTTCCACAGGTGTCGAGAAGGGGTAGTCGCGATCTATCGCGTTTGGGTACGCTGCTGCCGTGGACCTTCACAAGAGCGCCGCCCCGACCGACAGCCGGCTCGTCACACCGACCGACGGCCGCCCCGTCGCGCCGGCGGAGCTGCGCTGCTCCGACGCCGACCGCGACCGCATCGCGGACATCCTGCGCGACGCCCTCGCCGAGGGCCGCCTCACCCCCGACGAGCACTCGGAGCGGGTCGAGGGGGTGCTGACCGCCAAGACGGTGGGGGAGCTCGACCTCTTCGTCCGGGACCTGCCCGCCGCCCACCAGCGCCGCGCGACCCCGGCGTACACCCCGGCGCCGAACCGCCCCACCGAGGGCGCGATCCCGGCGGAGGCCGATGAGAACGTGGTGGCGGTCTTCAGTGCCGCCGTCCGCAAGGGCCGTTGGCGAGCCGGGCGCCGTATCCACGTGTACGCGATCTTCGGCAGTGTCGAGATCGACCTCAGCGAGGCGGTCTTCGAGTACCAACAGGTCGTGATCAAGGCCGTCTCGGTGTTCGGCAACGTCGAGGTCCGCGTCCCGGAGAACGTGTCGCTGCGCGGCAGCGGCGGCGGAGTCCTCGGCAACTTCGAGGTGGACACGCTGGATTCGGCCGATCCGGACGCCCCCGTGATCTATGTGGACGGGATGGCCGTCCTCGGCAACATCGAGGCGCGGCCCAAGCGGGGCAAGCTCGTTGCCGACATTCTCGACCGGGTCAGGGACCGGGTCGCGGACCATGTGTCGGACCGGGTCGACCGCGGTCTGCGCAAACACCTGGGGCATTGACGGCTGCGAATTCACCGGCGCCCGGAGCGAATTGGTCCAGTTGTGCGAGATCGATCGCGGCCGAGAATCCCCGGGCTTCGGAACGCAGTGCATAGGCCCGCGCACAGCGGGTAGGCCTTGCTGCATCGTCTCTTGGAGGGCGCTGTGGGAAGGTCTGCGGCGCCCGGCACGCTCGCGAAGCCGTCGTCAGGAGTAGACCGTGCTGCAACCGCCGCATCAGACCCTGCAGGTAGCTGCCGTTCCGGCGCAGCGGGCGCCAGTGCGGGACAGGGATCAGGAAGCTCCGTGGCATACGGAGGCCGTCTGCCGGCGTGACGAGGCGGGCCTCTTCTTCGCGCCTTCCAAAGAGCCCACCGCCGCCCGGCTGTCCCGTGAGGAGGCGGCGAAGCGGGTCTGCGCGCGCTGCCCTGTCATGGTCGAGTGCCGTGAACACGCGCTGCTGCAACCCGAGCCGTACGGGGTGTGGGGCGGCCTCACCGCCGCCGAGCGCCGTGTCGTGCTGGCCCGGCGCCGCCGCCGTGACGTCGAACTGAAGAAGGCCTCCAGCACCAACGGGACGATAGCCGCGGCAGGCTGAGGCCTGTCAGGCATCCCGCTCGCGGGCATCGCACACACGAGAGGGGCGCCCTCCCCGCACGGGGGGCGCCCCTCTCGTGTATGCCGTTCCCGCTCGACGGTCCGCGTCACGCGGCCGTCCGGGTCACTTCGCGCGGTCGAAGTCGATCGCGCTGTACGCACGCAGCTTGCTCAGCCGGTGTTCCGAGGTGATCTGGCGGACCGTGCCGGACTTGGAGCGCATGACGATCGAGTCGGTCGTGGCCGTCTCGGCGCGGTAGCGCACCCCGCGCAGCAGCTCGCCGTCGGTGATGCCGGTGGCGACGAAGAAGACGTTCTCGCCGGAGACCAGGTCGTCGGTGTACAGGACGCGGTCGAGGTCGTGGCCCGCGTCGATCGCGCGCTGCCGCTCCTCGGCGTCCTTGGGCCACAGCTTGCCCTGGATGGTGCCGCCGAGGCACTTGACCGCACAGGCCGAGATGATGCCCTCGGGTGTGCCGCCGATGCCGAGCAGCAGGTCGATGCCGGTGCCCTCGCGCAGCGCCAGGATGGAGCCCGCGACGTCACCGTCGGAGATCAGCTTGATACGGGCGCCGGTCTCCCGGATCTCCGTGATGATCCCCTCGTGGCGCGGCCGGTCGAGGATGACGACGGTGACGTCCTCGGGCGAGGACTTCTTCGCCTTGGCGACCCGGCGGATGTTCACCGACACGGGCGCGTTGATGTCGACGAAGTCGGCGGCGTCCGGGCCGGTGACCAGCTTGTCCATGTAGAAGACCGCGGACGGGTCGAACATGGTGCCCCGGTCGGCGGCGGCGAGCACGGCGATGGCGTTGGTCATGCCCTTGGCGGTGAGCGTGGTCCCGTCGATCGGGTCGACGGCGATGTCGACCTCGGCGCCGGTCCCGTCGCCGACGTGCTCCCCGTTGAAGAGCATGGGCGCCTCGTCCTTCTCCCCCTCACCGATGACGACGACGCCGTTCATCGAGACGGTGGAGACGAGGGTCCGCATGGCGCGCACTGCGGCGCCGTCGGCGCCGATCTTGTCCCCGCGGCCGACCCAGCGGCCCGCGGCCATCGCGGCGGCTTCGGTGACCCGGACCAGTTCCAGGGCGAGGTTGCGGTCGGGGGCCTCGGAGGGGACCTCGAGTTCGGACGGCAAGTGATGCTCGGTCATCGGAGCGCACCTTTCTGATACGACGACGGCCGGATGAGGGTGTGCCCCGACTCTATCGTCAGGCAGACAAAATGAGCAGGGGGCCCCACGGATGAGCAGAGCACTGCACCTGCGACGATAGGGGGCGTGGCAGGTACGAAAGGCAAGCAGACGGTCCGGGACATGGTGTTGTCCCTGGGCTTCATCGGGGTCGTTGCGGGTTTCATCTATCTCTTCGTCCCGCACGACGACAAGGCGCCGGATCTCCCGCGCGTCGACTACACGGTCGAGCTCAGTACGGCCCGCCGTGCGGCGACCTATCCCGTGGCCGCACCCGAGGGCCTGCCCGACACCTGGAAGGCGACGTCCGTGCGCTTCCGGGGCGACAAGTTCGACGCCTGGCACCTCGGCTTCAACGCCCCGGACGGCGCGTACGTGGGGGTCGAGCAGTCCGCGCAGAAGCCGTCCGCGTTCATCGACTCCGCCAGCCAGGGCGCCAAGGAGACGAAGGCCACCCAGCGCATCGGCGATCGTACGTGGCAGCGGTACGAAGGCGGCAAGTACGACGCCCTCGTACTCAAGGACAAGGGGTCCACGACGGTGGTGGCCGGCACGGGGTCGTTCACGCAGCTGACGAAGATGGCGGAGGCGCTGGAGACCTCCTGAGGCCTCCGGGGCGCCCGGCCGCGTGCCCGTCCCCCGGCGCCATCCGCATCCCCCGCGCACGAGACATGAGAAGGGCCCCCGGCTCACGGTCGGGGGCCCTTCTGCGTGGCGCCCGGCACCGGGCACCAGTACTGACGTGGCTCAGACGCTGGTGACGACCTGGTCGATCTCCAGGCGCGGGGAGCGCGGGAACCAGGCGTCCTCGGCCGGCTTGCCGATGTTCACGACCATCAGCGGGGTGTGGTCGTCGTCCAGGAACTCCTTCTGGACGCTCGGGAGGTCGAAGCCGGTCATCGGGCCCGCGGCCAGGCCGGCGGCGCGGACGCCGATGATGAAGTACGCGGCCTGCAGCGTGGCGTTCAGCGCGGCCGAGCGCTCCCGGCCCTCGCGCGAGCCGCCGAAGATGTCCTTGGCGCCGGGGAAGTGCGGGAAGAGCTGGGGGAGCTCCTCGTGGAACTCGTTGTCCGCGGAGAGGATCGCGACCAGCGGGGCGGCGGCCGTCTTCGGCTGGTTGCCCTCGGCCATGAGGCTCACCAGGCGCTCGCGGGCCTCGGCGGAGCGGACCAGGGTGATCCGCAGCGGCGACTGGTTCATCGACGTGGGGCCGTACTTGACCAGGTCGTAGATCGCCTGCACCTGCTCCTCGGTCACCGGCTCGTCGGTGAACGCGTTCGCGGTGCGGGCCTCGCGGAACAGCAGGTCCTGGGCGGTGGGGTCAAGAACGAGAGACATGGAGAAAACCTTCTTGGGGGGGGTGCGACGGATCCCTGGGGATCAGCTGGCGTGTCCGAGCGTACGTCGATAAAGTTCAAGGTTCAACCAAATCGAGGCCTCGTGATCCACTTCACAGACCACGAGAGGGTGGCTACTCCTCGTCCGCCGCGTCCTCGGCGGTGTCCTCCTCGGCGAGCGCCGCGTCGAGCCGGGCCCGTGCGCCGTCCAGCCAGCGCCGGCACACCTTCGCCAGCTCCTCGCCCCGCTCCCAGAGCGCCAGGGACTCCTCGAGTGTCGTGCCGCCCGCCTCCAGGCGCCGTACGACCTCGATCAGCTCGTCCCGCGCCTGCTCGTACCCGAGCGCCTCGTCCGCCTTGCTGGTCATGCGCCCACCCTATGCATCGACTCGTACCGTGAATTCGCCCTCGGCGACCCGCGCCCGCAGCGGCTCGTCGGCCGTGACCTCACCCGGGTCGCGGACCGCGTGGCCGTCGGACTTCTGCAGCACCGCGTATCCCCGCTTGAGGGTGGCGGCGGGGGAGAGCGCCACCACGCGCGCGTGGGTGTGCGTCAGCTCGGAGTCGGCGCGGTCGAGCTGATGGCCGAGGCAGCGCCGGCTCCGGTCCAGCAGTGAGGCGACGTGGTCCACCCGCTCGTCGATCATGCGGTGCGGATCCTCTATCGAGGGCCGGGCCAGCGCGTGCGCGAGACCGCGCTCCTCACGATCGATGAAGGACTGGACGGCGCGCCGCGCCCGGTCCCGCAGGAACTGCACCCGCTCGTACTCCTCGCCGACGTCCGGTACGACCTTCTTGGCGGCGTCGGTCGGGGTGGACGCGCGCAGGTCCGCCACGTAGTCGAGCAGGGGGGTGTCGGGCTCGTGTCCGATGGCCGACACCACCGGCGTACGACAGGACGCCACCGCGCGGACCAGCTGCTCGTCCGAGAAGGGCAGCAGGTCCTCCACGCTGCCGCCGCCCCGCGCCACGATGATCACGTCCACCTCGTCGAGCGCGTCCAGCTCCTTCACGGCCTGGACGACCTGCGGCACCGCGTGCACGCCCTGCACGGGCACGTTGCGCACCTCGAAACGGACGGCGGGCCAGCGGTGCCGTGCGTTCTCCAGCACGTCCCGCTCGGCGGCCGAGGCGCGCCCGCAGACCAGCCCGATGAGCTGCGGCAGGAACGGCAGCGCCTTCTTGCGGTCGGCCGCGAAGAGCCCCTCGCTCGCCAGGGACTTCTTCAACTGCTCCAGGCGGGCGAGCAGTTCACCCACGCCCACCGGCTTGATCTCGGTGGCCCGCAGCGACAGCTGCCCCCGCGGCGCGTACCACTCGGGCTTCGCGAGGACGACCACGCGCGCGCCCTCGCTCACCACGTCCGCCACCGCGTCGAACACCTGCCGGTAGCAGGTGACGCCCACGGAGATGTCGTACGACGGGTCGCGCAGCGTCAGGAAGACGACCCCCGCGCCCGGACGCCGTGACAACTGGGTGATCTGCCCCTCGACCCACACCGCGCCGAGCCGGTCGATCCACCCTCCGATGAGCCGCGACACCTCGCCGACGGGCAGTGGGGCGTCCGCGGACGTGTTGAGAGCCATGCGCCCGAGCGTAACGGCCGGTTGTGACAATGCCGCCCAGGCCGAGACGGCTCCCTTCGTGGGGTGCGGGCCTACGCGGGACCCGCCGCGCCCGCCCCCTCTGTGGACGGCCTCGTCCTCACGAGCCGGACGGGCCGGGCCGCCTCCGCTGGGCCACCAGCACCGCCAGCCCGATCACCAGCCAGATCGCGCCCACCACCTGGGCCGTACCCGAAGCCTCGACGATGACGGCGACGGTGATCGCGGCACCGAGGACCGGGATCAGGATGTGCCGCCACCACACCACCGGGCCGTCCTGCCGCCGTACGGCGAACCAGCCCACCACGCTCGCGTGCAGCAGCGTGAACGCGGTCAGCGCGCCGATGTCGACGACCGACACGAGGTGGTCGAGGCCGTCGTCCCGCCGCGCCGCCCACACCGCGGCGACCAGCGTGATGACGGCCGCGCACAACAGCGCCGCTCGCGGCACCCCCGAGTCGGTCTTCGACAGCGCCCGGGGCAGCCGCCGGTCACGGGACATCGCGAACAGCAGCCGCCCGGCCGCCGCCTGCCCCGCCAGCGCCGCGAACGCGGCACCGATCGCCTTGCTCACGGCCACGAGATTGTGCAGCCACGACCCGACGGAGACGTCCACGGCGTCGTAGAACGCCGACCCCTGCTTGCCGGGGTCGGCGGCGAGCTCGGCCGACGACACCGGTTCGAGAAGCGCCACCAGATAGGCCTGCGCCACGAAGAGCACACCCGCCAGCGCCAGACAGAACAGCACCGCCCGGGCCACCCTCTGCGAGCCGCCCGTGACCTCCTCCGCGAAGGTGGCGATCGCGTCGAAGCCCAGATACGACAGGACGGCGACCGAGACGGCGCCGATCACCGCCGACAGCGCGAACGCCCCCTGCGAGCCGTCCCCGGACAGCGGTGACAGCCAGTCGCGGGCGGCCCCGTCGCGCGCGAGGACGACGATCGCCGCCACGGCGAAGACGAGCAGGACCACGATCTCCATCGCGAGCACCAGCATGCCCACCCGGGCCGCCGCCCGTACGCCCCACAGGTTCAGAAGGGTCGTCACGACCACCGCGAGGGCCGTCCACACCCACCGGGAGACCTCCGGGACCAGCGCGTTCATCGCGATCCCGGAGAACAGGTAGGCGACCGCGGGGATGAGCAGATAGTCCAGCATCGCCATCCACCCGGCGATGAACCCGGCCTCGTTTCCGAGCGCCGCGCGCGCGTAGGCGAACACCGAGCCCGCCTGCGGGACCACGCGGACCATCTGGGCATAGCTGAACGCGGTGAACGCCATCGCGACCGTGGCGACGAGGTAGACCAGCGCCACCGCGCCGTGCGACTTGGCGTCGAGGGTCCCGAAGACGCCGACCGGTGCCATCGGGGCGATGAACAGCAGCCCGTAGACGACCAGATCCCGGAAGCCGAGACTGCGCCGCAGCCCGCGCTCCTCACCGGCCTCACCGGCCGCTCCGGCCGTGGTCCGCGTGTCCGACATCCCTGCCTCCCGAGCGTCGCGCCTGGCCCCGCCCCTCCCAGTTCCTCACCAGTCTCCCCATGGAGGCGATCTTTGACCCGCCGAGCGCGGCCTTACGATGGTTGCCATGACTGCTTCGTCTGGCCGCCGTGTCCTGCTCGCCGCCCCTCGTGGCTACTGCGCGGGCGTGGACCGCGCCGTGATCGCCGTCGAGAAGGCCCTGGAGCAGTACGGGGCCCCCATCTACGTCCGGCACGAGATCGTCCACAACAAGTACGTGGTGCAGACCCTGGAGAAGAAGGGCGCCATCTTCGTCGAGCGGACTGCGGAGGTCCCCGAGGGGTCGATCGTCATGTTCTCGGCGCACGGTGTCGCCCCCGTCGTCCACGACGAGGCCGCGGCCGGCAAGCTCGCCACCATCGACGCCACCTGCCCGCTGGTCACCAAGGTCCACAAGGAAGCCGTCCGCTTCGCCGACGACGACTTCGACATCCTCCTCATCGGCCACGAGGGCCACGAGGAGGTCATCGGCACGTCCGGTGAGGCGCCCGATCACATCACCCTCGTCGACGGCCCCGAGGACGTCGCCAAGGTCGAGGTCCGCGACCCTTCCAGGGTCGTCTGGCTCTCCCAGACCACGCTGTCGGTCGACGAGACGATGGAGACGGTCGACGCGCTCAAGGAGAAGTTCCCGCAGCTCATCTCCCCGCCCAGCGACGACATCTGCTACGCCACGCAGAACCGCCAGCTCGCCGTGAAGGAGATGGGCGAGGAGGCCGAGCTGGTCATCGTGGTCGGCTCGCGCAACTCCTCCAACTCCGTACGGCTCGTCGAGGTCGCCAAGCTCGCGGGCGCGCGGGAGGCGTACCTCGTGGACTTCGCCGACGAGATCGACGCGGCCTGGCTGGAGGGCGTGACCACGGTCGGCGTCACCTCGGGTGCCTCCGTCCCGGAGGTCCTCGTCGAGCAGGTCCTGGAGTACCTCTCCACCCGCGGCTTCGAGGACGTCGAGCTCGTCAAGGCCGCCGAGGAGTCCATCACCTTCTCGCTGCCCAAGGAGCTGCGCCGCGACCTGCGCGCGGAGGCGGCGGAACTGATCGCGGAGCGCACTTCCGAGAAGTGAAGGTTCCGCAGGGGTCCTGGACCGGGGAGTGACTGTCAGTCGTAGGACTTAACGTAGAGCCATGCAGATCTTCGGCGTGGACATCGGCGGATCCGGGATCAAGGGTGCCCCGGTGGACCTGGATCAGGGCGAACTGACCCAAGAGCGTTACAAGGTGCTGACCCCGCACCCGGCCACGCCGGACGCGGTGGCCGACGGCGTGAAGGAGGTCGTGGACCACTTCGGCTGGACGGGCCCCGTGGGCGTCACCTTCCCCGGCGTGGTCACCGGCGGTTCCACGGTCCGCACGGCGGCCAACGTCGACAAGGCGTGGATCGACACCGACGCGCGCGCCCTGCTGAGCGACCGGCTCGGCGGCCACGCGGTGACGGTCCTGAACGACGCGGACGCGGCGGGCGTCGCCGAGATGCAGTTCGGCCAGGGCCGCGACCGGCAGGGCACCGTCATCCTGCTCACCTTCGGCACGGGCATCGGCAGCGCCCTCTTCGTCGACGGCACCCTGGTCCCGAACACGGAGCTGGGCCACCTCGAACTGAACGGCCACGACGCCGAGAAGCGCGCCTCCACCAAGGCCAAGGAAGACCACGACCTCACCTGGGAGCACTGGGCGTCCCGCGTCCAGAAGTACCTCGCCCATGTCGAGATGCTCTTCTCGCCCGACCTCTTCATCGTCGGCGGCGGCGTCAGCCGCAAGTCCCAGAAGTTCCTGCCCCTGATCGAGGGCATCAAGGCGGAGATCGTCCCGGCCGGACTGCAGAACAACGCGGGGATCGTGGGAGCGGCGATGCGGGCGGCCAAGACGCCGTAGCCCTCCGGGCGGGGCGGCGAAGGCGGGTCCGGCTGGGCCGGCCCCGCTGGTCCGCCGGAAGCGGCACGGCTCCGGCTGAGGTCGTGAGCCGGGGGAGTCCCCGGCAGCGCTGTGGCGGGACGGGCCCGAGACCGGGCGTCCGGGGCCGGGTGTCCTTGGCCGGGCTGGGTGGCCCAGCCCCGGGCCCGGAGCCTGGCCCCCGGCCCGAATCGTGCCCGGGGTGTCCGGGGCCGGGCCGAGGGCCGGGGCTTGCCGGGCCGGGCTCGGGGTCAGGCCGGGCGGCGGCGGGGTGCGGTGGTGGCGGGCCGGGAGGCCTGGGCTCGGCGCTGGGCGGCCCGGCGGGTCATGAGCCGGATCTTCCGGACGGTCACGATGACGCCCGCGACCAGCGTCCCGCCGTACAGCCAGCCCGCCTGGGTGGCGAGCGCCGTGACCAGCCCCATCACGCGCCCTCCGAGCCCGCCGCCGCCGTCGGCGACCGGCAGCAGCCCGAAGGCGAAGGCGATCGGCGCGACCACCGGCGCGGTGCCGAGGTCGCCGCGCCGCACCCAGACCGCGGTCAGCGCGCAGACCGGCAGGAACAGCACCCCGTACACCGCCAGGGACGCCCCGAGGAGCAGCTGGTCGAGACAGGCGAGCGCGAACATCACCGCACCGCAGAACAGCCCGCTGCCGAGCCCGGTGAGCCGGGGATTGGGCATCCGCCGTACCGCCGCGACCCACGGCGGGGCGGGCCGCCGGGGACCGGAGGCACCCCGGGCGGCGGCGCCCCGCGGACCGGGCGCCGTACCGCGTCCTGCGGCGGGCCCCCGTTCTCCGGCCGGCACCCGGACGGGTCGGCTCATGCCGGAGCCACCCCGTCCCGTCTGCGGGGGAAGGGGCGTGCCACGTCGGGATCCGGGCTGAGGGGGGCGCGTCCTGTGTTGCTCCACTGGACCAACTTAGGTCGGTTTATGTGTGGAATGGCCTCTGGGACACGCCGTTGGGCGCACCTTGGCCAAGCGTTCGATACGTCGCCGGTGCGAGGGCGCGCACGCCGTAGACTGGTGGATCGGCCCGCTCACCGCGTGGGCCCTGCCGCCCATCCTCACGTACGGGAAGTCGCAACGTGTCGCTCACGATCGGAATCGTCGGTCTGCCGAATGTCGGCAAGTCGACCCTGTTCAACGCCCTGACCAAGAACGACGTGCTGGCGGCCAACTACCCGTTCGCCACGATCGAGCCGAACGTGGGTGTCGTCGGTGTCCCCGACCCGCGCCTCACGAAACTGGCCGAGATCTTCTCCTCGCAGCGCGTCCTGCCGGCGACCGTCGACTTCGTCGACATCGCGGGCATCGTGAAGGGCGCCTCGGAGGGCGAGGGCCTGGGCAACAAGTTCCTCGCGAACATCCGTGAGTCCGACGCGATCTGCCAGGTCATCCGTGCCTTCAAGGACGAGAACGTCGTGCACGTGGACGGCAAGGTCTCGCCCAAGGACGACATCGAGACGATCAACACCGAGCTGATCCTCGCCGACCTCCAGACGATCGAGAAGGTCCTGCCGCGCCTCCAGCGGGAGTCGCGCATCAAGAAGGACATCGGCCCGAAGGTTGCGGCGGTCGAGGCGGCGCAGGAGATCCTGGAGAAGGGCGACACCCTCTTCTCGCAGGGCATCGTCCAGGGCTCCGACAACGAGGAACTCCTCCACGACCTGCACCTGCTGACGACGAAGCCCTTCCTCTACGTCTTCAACGTCGACGAGGACGAGTTGGTGGACGAGGACTTCAAGGTCGAGCAGCGCGCCCTGGTCGCTCCCGCCGAGGCCATCTTCCTCAACGCCAAGCTGGAGGCGGACCTCGCCGAGCTCGACGAGGAGGAGGCGATGGAGCTCCTGGAGTCGGTCGGCGTGGAGGAGCCCGGCATGACGACCCTGGCCCGCGTCGGCTTCAACACCCTCGGCCTCCAGACCTACCTGACGGCAGGCCCGAAGGAATCCCGCGCCTGGACCATCAAGAAGGGCGCCACCGCCCCCGAAGCCGCGGGAGTCATCCACACCGACTTCCAGAAGGGCTTCATCAAGGCGGAGGTCATCTCCTTCGAGGCCCTCGTCGAGACGGGCTCGGTCGCCGAGGCCCGCGCCAAGGGCAAGGCCCGCATGGAAGGCAAGGACTACGTCATGCAGGACGGGGACGTGGTGGAGTTCCGCTTCAACGTGTAGCGGGTTCGCCCTGCGAGCTAGTCATATTCGTCAAGTATGCAGGTCAGAAGGGGTCGGGCGCTGGTGAGCCCCACCCCTTCCGCATTCCCGTGCTGACTTGGTGCTGACTCAGCCGCGGTGGGGCGGAGCGAGCTTCTGTAGGTCGAGGTTGATCTCGAAGGGCACCGGGCGGTGGAGTGAGCCCCTGAAGATGCCAACCGGTACGTAGGTGGAGGTCGGCTCGTCAAGTTCGTAGACGTGGACGATGGGTGCTCCGTCCTCGTCCTCGATGCGCCAGTAGTGCGGGATGCCGGCCTCTGCGTATTTGTGGAGCTTTACCGTGCGGTCCCGGTGGGCGGATTCGGGGGAGACCACCTCGACGGTGAGTCGTACTTCATCCGGTGCGAACCAGGTGCGGTCGCCGTCGAAGTCAGCCGTCGTCACCAGCAGATCCGGCTCGGGCCGATTGCGTTGATCGAGCTTGATGGTCATCTCCCGCCCGACTCTTACGTCGGCCGGCGCCTGCTCCATGAGAGCCACGGTGAGCATCGTGACGAGATGGCCGTGCCACCACCGTTGCGGAGACATCATGAATACGAGGGCTCCGTCGATCAGCTCGGTGTGGCGCGGCGCTTCCGGGAGACGGTCCAGGTCGTCTGCGAACCAGCCTTCCGCGCGGGGCGGGCGCATCCAGTCGGGCAGTGCGGTCATGGCTCAACCGTAGCGACTCGGGGAGGTCCGGGCCACGAGATCGCCGACGGCGGGATCACCCTCCTGTCCCCGCCCCGTCCGAACCTCTGCCGCCCGTGCTGATTCTGTGTTGACTTGGCCCGTCCCAAATGACGTTTCCGCAGGTGGGAGCGGAGTCGTGGACGTTCCGCTTCAACGTCTGATGCGTCCTGGCGAAAGGCCGTGCGACCCGCGGCGGAGCGGGTTGGGCGGCCTTTGTTGTTCGCGCGGGGTCCGCAGCGTGCTGGATGAGTCCGGCACGCGGGGGAGCGGTTACGCCGCTTCGTAGACCTGTGGCTGGGCATCGGCGGACTGGTCCGCGTACGCCTTGTCGACGGCGGCCCGGGTCCGCTCCTCGGAGTCGGGCCGCAGGTGCGTGTAAATGTTCGGCGTCATGGCCGCGTTGGTGGGACCGAGGCACTCGGAGACGGTCTTCACCGACGTGCTGGTGTGCCCGTAGATGCGATTCGTGGCACGGGACGCTGCCATGGTGCCCGGCGGGGCAGGGGCCGGTGGCGAACGCCGCTTCGGCCGGCAGCACTTCGGCGCGCCCGGCCGGGTCTGCGGTCCGGCTGAAGGTGTGAGCCAGGTCATCTTCCCTGTAACAGGAAGGTACTGTCATGCACACGCGTGTGCATGTAATGCTCGTGCGCAGCACGTCGGCAGGCCCCCACTGCACTCTTCCGAGGATGTACCTTGCCCAAAAACACAAGAAATGCGCTGATACCGGCCCTGGCGGCCACGGCCCTGCTCCTCACCGGCTGCTCGGCGGCGGGAGCGACCGGGACGGATGCCGCGGCGGGCGGCGGAGTGGAGCCGGTGGCGGGGACGGTGTCGCCATCCCCCTCCGATAAGAAGGCCGCCAACTCCACCGCCGTCACCGCGTCCAAGGCCACCTCGGCGGCGGTGGCCCATGCGTCCGACGGGGATGAGCCGGCGAAGAAGTCGTCGCTGAAGGTGACTTCGTACGACGACACCAATGGGCGGGCCGTCATCTCGAACGGTACGTCGAGCCGTAGCGCGGTGGCCGTCGGTGATGTCGTGGCCAGTGCGCCGGTTCCCTCGGCTCCCGAAGGCCTGCTGGTCAAGGTCACCCGGGTGCTGGGTGCGACGGACAAGGGCACCAAGGTCGACACCGAGCCGGCCACGCTCCACGAACTGCTCGGCAGTGGCGAGGTCAACAAGACGGCATCGGTGGACCCTTCCGCCATCGAGGTCAAGGGACTCAATGCGGATGTCGAGGTCTCCGGGAAGAAGGGCAGCGGGGCCACCTTCGGCCCGGACGGAGCGAAGGTGCCGCTGGGGAGCCTGCGCGTGGATGTCAGCGACTCGGTGCAGACCGCCGATGGCGCCTCGTCGTCCGCCAAGGCGTCGATCAAGGGCTACGTCGAACTTGCTCCGGAAATAGAGTTCGCCTACGACGGTGACGCCCCCGGCAGCGGTGACAACCCCGACTCCGCATATCTCGGCCTCTCCGGTGACTGGACCTCCCAGTGGGAACTGGACGGGCAGGCCTCCGCCGCGCAGAAGGGCACGCGAGTGCCGTTCGCCGAACTGCACACCGACGTAGTGATCTATGTCGGTCCGGTGCCGGTCGTGGTCAACCTCGGCTACGTCCTGTACTACCAGGTGGATGCCGACGGAAAGGTCAGCGTCAAGGTCTCGCAGAGCGCGACGGGCGACTTCAAGGCCGGCGGCAGCTACAGCCGGACCAAGGGGTGGACCCCGGTCAACGAGGCCGACATGACGGCCACTCCAGTCAAGTCGTCGGTGACGGCCGCGGGGAACGTGAAGGCCACGCTGGGAGCGGAGGCGTCCGTCGGCCTGTACGGAGCCGTTGACCTCACGGTCGACGTCGCACCGTACGCGCGGGTCTCGGCAACGGGCCGGGGCACCGGGACCTCCGGCGAGTCCGGCGGGTCCGGCAGTGCCGTGGTCGCGTGGGCCGTGTTCGGGGGCTATGACGTGACCGGAACACTCAACGCCCACCTGTCGGTCTTCAGTACGCCGATCGACAAGAGCATTCGGCTGTTCACGGTGCACGGCGAGAAGCAGCTCGACGAGGGCGCCGGGACGATCACCCCTCCGAAGAACCCGACACTCGCCGCGCGACGTTGACGGCCTGAGGGCATACGGATCAGAAGGGGCCGACTCCTCGGGGGGTCGGCCCCTTTCGTGCGGGCGGTTACGGGCATCGCCGCAGGTCAGGCGTGGCGGGAGCGGTACTGGGCTGCCTTGGCGCGGTTGCCGCAGCGGGTCATGTCGCACCAGCGGCGCGAGCCGCGGTGCGACCGGTCGACGTAGAGCCGGGTGCAGCGCGGTGCCGCGCACTCCTTCACCAACTCGGGTGTCTCGGTCAGGAGTTGGATGGCGTCCCGGGCCACCGTCGACAGGACGGCGTCGACCGTGCCCTGGTGCCGCACCGTGCCGTCGGGCCGCAGCTCGGTGCGTACGGGATTGGGGTCGGCGGCACGATTGACCGTCGCGCAGTCCTCGGCCGGGTAGGGCGCGTGGTCGGCCGAGGCGAGCATGAGGCGGTAGACCGCCTCGCGCAGGTGTACCGCCGCGGCCAGGTCCGCCCCGGTCGCCGCCGCGGGTTCGTCGAGGACTCCCGAGGAGGCGGTCCACTCGGAGAGATCGGCCGATGTGGTGAGCAGATCCAGCGGGTCGTCACGTCGGCTCTGCACCGTACCCACGAGGTCAAGGGCCACGCTGCCGCTGACGAATGCGAAGTTCATCCTCCAAGAGTAACCGTATTGACTGGTTCGTCGAGGTCTCGATAGTGTCCTGCGTAACCTACTGATCTGGTTACTTTCTCAGCGAGAGGTCACCTCTGCCATGCAAGGCTCCGACTCGAAACTCGCCCCGGCCGAGGCAGCGGCCGAGGAGCCGCCAGCCGCTGCTCCGCCGGCCTGGGCCAACGCGGCGATCCCCGCCGTCTTCGTGGTGCTGTGGAGCAGCGCGTTCATCGCGGCGGTGCTCGGTACGGATGCGGCACCGCCCCTGCTGCTGACGTTCTCCCGCTTCGCGGTCGCCGGCGTCCTGCTGACCGTGATCGCCGTGGTGAGCAGATCGCCGTGGCCCCGGGGGCGCCTGCTCCTGCATGTGATCGTCGCCGGCCTGCTGATGCAGGCGGTCCAGTTCGGCGCCTTCTACACGGCCATCGGCGCGGGCCTGCCCGGCGGTGTCGTCGCGCTGATCCAGGGGTTCAACCCCGTGCTGATCGCCCTGCTGGCCGGCCTGTTCCTGGGCGAGAAGATCACCGGGCGGCAGTGGCTCGGCTTCGTCGTGGGCGGCGCCGGCGTGGTGCTCGCGGTCGCGGGTGCGCTGCATTTCTCCGTCGGCGCCATCGTGCTGTCCTTCGTCGGACTGCTCGGCCTGAGCGCGGGCACGGTCTACCAGAAGCGCTTCACCCAGGGTGCGGACGTCCGCAGCAGTACGGCCGTGCACTTCATCGCCAGCGCACCGGTGATGGGCATTCTGACCCTGACCCTGGAGGACCCGAAGGTCTCCGACTGGGGCGCGTTCGGCGGCTCGCTGGCCTGGATCGTCCTGGTCAACTCGGTGGGTACGTTCCTGCTGCTCAACTTCATGCTCAAGAAGCAGGCCGCCAGCCGGGTGGGCACGCTCTTCTTCCTCACGCCGGCCGTCACCGCCCTGCTCGCCTGGCTGGTCATCGACCAGACGCTCAGTCCCTCCGCGATCACCGGCCTGCTCCTCGGAGGCGTCGGCGTCCTGCTCGCGGCACGCAAGTAGCCAGGGCGTCCGGCATTCCGCCCCGCGCCGCCGTCGCACACATGGACGCCATCGCGCACACGGGCGCCATCGCACATACAGAGAAGAGAAAGAGACATGAGCATCAAGGTCGCCATCAACGGATTCGGCCGCATCGGGCGCGGTTTCCTGCGCGCCGCGCTCACCCACGGAACCGATCTTGAAGTGGTGGCGGTGAACGACCTCACGGACGCGGCGACCCTCGCGCACCTGCTGTCGTACGACAGCACCATGGGCCGTCTGAACGCCGAGGTCGAGGTCGACGGTGACGCCCTCGTGGTCGACGGCCGGAGGATCGCGGTGCACGCGGAGCGTGAGCCGAGCAAGCTGCCGTGGGGTGAGCTCGGCGTCGACGTCGTGGTGGAGTCCACCGGCATCTTCACCGACGGCCGGAAGGCCGCCGCGCACCTCCAGGCGGGAGCGCGGAAGGTCCTCATCTCGGCGCCCGCGACGCACGAGGACATCACGCTCGCCTACGGCATCAACCACACCAGCTACGACCCGGCGAAGCACCACGTCGTCTCGAACGCGTCGTGCACGACGAACTGCCTGGCGCCGCTCGCCAAGGTGCTGCACGACGGACTCGGCGTGGAGCACGGCCTGATGACCACGGTGCACGCGTACACGCAGGATCAGAACCTTCAGGACGGGCCGCACAAGGACCCCCGGCGTGCGCGCTCGGCCGCGATCAACGTCGTACCCACGTCGACCGGTGCCGCCAAGGCCATCGGCCTCGTCCTGCCCGAGCTGAACGGCAAGCTCGCGGGCCTGTCGCTGCGCGTTCCGGTACCGGTCGGGTCGCTGACCGACCTGTCGGTGTACCTGTCGCGGCCGAGCACGGTCGAGGAGATCAACGGGCTCTTCGCCGAGGCGGCGGCCGGTCCGCTGGCCGGGGTGCTGCGCTACACGGACGCCCCGCTCGTCTCGACCGACATCGTCGGTGACCCGGCGTCCACCATCTTCGACTCGAAGCTGACGACGGTCACCGGCGACGGTCGGCACGTCAAGGTCTTCGGCTGGTACGACAACGAGTCCGGCTTCTCCCACCGGCTGATCGACGTCGCACGGCTGCTGGGCACCACTGCCTGACCACGGTGACGGCCGCCGGAATGCGGCCAGTTGTAGTTCGGCAGTGCGCGCACGGCCGGCCTGGACACCGATCCGTTCTGGGCTCGCGCGGTGTCACAGGGGGGCGGCGCCCGCTCCTCGCGCCGCCCCGGCTGTCAGTCCCGCGTGCGAGGATGCGCGCATCGGGGCGGACAGCACGGGCGGACAGCACACGAGGGGCGCGTCATGGCGGGTGTCGACGGGGCGGCGAGCGGGCCCTCGGCGGCGCCGGGAGGCGGCGGGAAAGGTGCGCCGCGGGACGAGCCGCCGGTGGGCCGCAGGGCCCGTGACCTGCTCACGGAGGGCGCGCGGCTGTACGGGGCCGCGCGCGCCGTCCTCGCCGACCACGCCCGCGCACTCGAAGCCGTCCGTACGGCGCTCGCGCCGCTCCAGGCCGAACTGGTCGCCCAGGAGCTGGAGCTCATCCCCGTCTCCCGGCTGAAGGACGTCACCGAGGGGCGGTTGCGGCTCGGGGCCATCGAGACGGCCGGGCTCGGCTCGGTGCGCGCGGTGTACGAGTCGAGCAGGTACGCGCTGCGGCAGATCCCCGGCGTCGGCGCGCAGACCGCCGACCAGGCGCTCGCCGCCGCCCGCCAGATCGCCCGGGCGGTCGAGGAGACCGTCTCGCCGCGGATCGACGTGGACCACCCCGAGCCCCGGACCGCCGCCCTGGTCGTCGCGTTGCAGCGGCTGGTCGAGGCCGGGCCCGAGCTGCGGCGGGCCGTGGACGCCGCCCGGCGGCTGGACGAGCGGCTCGGCACCCTGCTGCCCGCGGCCCGGCCCGCCGCGGGTCGGCTGCGGATGGCGTTCAGCGGACGGGACCGGCGCGAGAGCGCACTCGCGGCGCTCACCGAGATCCGTGAGCTGACCGCCGACGCGGCCGCGCGGGGCGTACGGCTGCTGCTCGCCCAGGCCTCGACCGACCTGCTGCGCCCGCCGGCCTCCGACATCGAGGCCTGGGTCGACTTCGAACTGCGCTCCACGGAGTACTACAGCCAGCTCGCCGAGGTCTCGGACCAGGCCTCGGACGTCGCCGCGGCCGAGGGCTTCCTGCCGTCGGAGGTCGCCGAGCGGGTGCACGCCCAGGCGCTCGACGACACCCACTGCCGGGTGTCGCTGCGCGGCTACCAGTCCTTCGGCGCCCGTTTCGCGCTGGCCCAGCGGCGGGTCGTCCTCGGCGACGAGATGGGGCTCGGCAAGACGATCCAGGCCATCGCGGCGCTCGCGCACCTCGCGGCGGAGGGGCACAGCCACTTCGTGGTGGTGTGCCCGGCCAGCGTGCTGATCAACTGGACGCGCGAGATCCGTGCGCGCAGCACCCTGCGGGCCGTGCCGGTGCATGGCCCCGACCGGCAGGACGCGTACGCCGAGTGGCGGGAGCGCGGTGGCGTGGCGATCACCACGTTCGACGTCCTGCACACCCTGCCCGGACCCGACGGCGCCGAATCGCGGCCACCGGATCGGAGCAGGGCCGGACGGCGGTCCCCGCAGGGCCGGGGCGAGCGGAGGCCCTCGCTTCCGGCGGGCAGTCCGGCGCAGGGCGGCGCCACCCCGAAGCCGCCGGGCATGCTCGTCGTGGACGAGGCGCACTATGTGAAGAACCCGGAGACCCGCCGCTCGAAGGCGGTCGCCGCCTGGACCGGCCACTGCGACCGCGTCCTGTTCCTCACGGGTACGCCGATGGAGAACCGCGTCGAGGAGTTCCGCAACCTCGTCCGCCACCTCCGTCCCGATCTGCTGCCCCGGATCCACAGCAGCAGCGCGGTCGCGGGACCGCACGCCTTCCGCAAGTCGGTCGCCCCCGCCTATCTGCGCCGCAACCAGCAGGACGTCCTCACCGAACTCCCCGCGCTCCTCCAGGTCGACGAGTGGGAGGAGTTCAGCGCGGCGGACCAGGACGCCTACCGGGCGGCGGTCGAGGCCGGGAACTTCATGGCGATGCGCAGGGCCGGGTACGTCCACGCGGAGAAGTCCGCGAAGCTCCAGCGGCTGTGCGAGCTGGTGTCCGAGGCGGCCGAGAACGGACTGAAGGTGGTCGTGTTCTCGTACTTCCGGGACGTGCTGGCGACGGTCCAGGAGGCCCTGGGCGAGGGGGTGTTGGGGCCGATCTCCGGGTCCGTGCCGGCCGCCCGGCGGCAGCGCCTGGTCGACGAGTTCGCGGCGGCCGGCGGACACGCCGTGCTGCTCAGCCAGATCGAGGCCGGCGGGGTCGGCCTCAACCTCCAGGCGGCGTCCGTGGTGATCCTCTGCGAGCCGCAGGTCAAACCGACCCTGGAGCACCAGGCCGTGGCCCGCGCCCACCGGATGGGTCAGGTGCGCACGGTCCAGGTGCACCGCCTCCTCGTCACGGACAGCGTGGACGAGCGACTGCTGAGCATCCTGAAGAACAAGGACCGGCTGTTCGACGCGTATGCGCGGCGCAGCGACGTGGCGGAGGCGACCCCGGACGCCGTCGACGTCTCGGACGGCAGCCTCGCCCGCCGGCTCGTCGAGGAGGAACAACAGAGACTGGCCGCCGGGTCGAGCGGCTGACGCGACCTCAGATCCCGTCGACGTACGCCACGGTGAACGGGGTCTCGGGGGTCCCCGGCCCCATCGGGCCGCCCTTGTCGAACTGGGAGCGGACGACGAGCGTACGGCCGTTGCGGCGTACGAGGGTGGTGGGGATCTGGAGCGAGGCGTCGGTGACGCTGTGCTCCAGACGGGCCGCCGTGCCGTCGCCCGACAGCCGCCAACGGCTGATCGTGTTGGTCACGTTGAGGGCGGCCCACAGGGTGCCGCCGACCCGCTCGAGTCCGTCGCCGTTCACCAAATCGCCCCCGGACAGGGTGACTTGACGTATCCGGCCGGTGGCGAGGTCCACGCGGTACAGAGCGCCCGCGGTCATGTCGACCGTGAGCAGGTAGTGGTCCGCGGCGACGATGCCGTTCAGGGTGAAGGTGCCGGACGGATGCGGGGCCAGGACGCCACCGAGGTCGTACGCCGTGGTCAGCACCGAGCGGCCGCCGTGCGCGGTCGCCTGCGCCAGCTCGGCCGGCGTCACTCGGTAGATCACCTCGCGCACGCTGTCCGTCAGATAGGCGCTGCCGTCCGGCGTGATCGCCAGGTCGTTGACGAAGCGCGGGGCGTCGCCCGGCACGTCGAAGCGGGCCAGCAGGGTCCGGGTGCGCAGGTCGTAGACGTCGACTCCGGAGGTCGAGTCGGTCACCCACAGGCGGCCCGCCCGGTCGACCTTCAGGCCGTTGGCGGTGGCGCGGCCGTCCGCGCCCGCGGGCAGGAAGACCTCGGCCGTACGACGGCCGGGCGTCGTCCGGTAGACGGCGCCGGTGGTGTACGAGCCCACGTAGAGGCGGCCCGTGCGGGGGTCCGCGGCGATTCCCTCGGGGTAGACGCGGTCGCCCGGCAGCTCGTACGCGGTGGAGACACGGGCCGGGGTGACGCGGGCCGCGGCGGAGGCCGCGGGCGGTGCGGTGACCGCGGCCGCCGTGACGGTCAGGGCGGCGGCGGTCAGAAGGGTGCGGCGCTGGATCGAACGGGACACGACGGTGCCTCTCGGTCGGCGTCTGAATCAATGGTCGAGTACGAAGTTAAGTTAGAGTCCTAATGCTCGTCAAGGTACTTATCTTCCCCATAGGGCTCATCGTCGTATGGCCGATACGATGCGGAGATGACGTCCATGCCAGTGCCCGAGCGGCTCGGCTCCCACATCAAGCGGGCCGAGCAGGCTCTCAACGCGACGAAGACCGCCGTGCTGAAACCGGCCGGCCTGACCGTCGCGCAGTACGCGGCGCTGCTCCACCTCAGCGAGAACGCCGGGATCTCGGCCGCTGCGCTGGCCCGGCTGTGCGGGGTCACTCCGCCGACCATGAACACGGTCCTGAAGAACCTCCAGGACCGTGGGTTCATCGAGCGCACGCCGCATGCCTGGCACAAGAACGTGCTGGAGACGCGGATCACCGAGGCGGGGTGGGTCGTCATGAACGACGCGGATGCTCGGGCGGTGCGGGTGGAACGGGCGTTGGCCGCGGAGTTCACTTCCGAGGAGCGGGAGGCGTTGGTCGGTTTGCTGGGGCGCTGTGTTGCCCTCCTTGAGAAGGAGCGGCCCTAGACCCGCCCCGGCGTGGGTCTCCCCGCCTGGGCCCCCGAGACTTGGCCCTGTCCCGACCTGGGGCTCCGCCCCAGACCCCGCTCCTCAATCGCCGGAAGGGCTGAAATTTGCCCCCGGCCCGGGACCTGCCGCGGCCCGGTTGCTGTCCCGACTTGGGGCTCCGCCCCAGACCCCGCTCCTCAATCGCCGGAGGGGCTGAAATTTGCCCCTGGCCCCGAGTGCCGGAGGGGCTGAATTTGCCCCCGGTCCTGACCCCGAAGGGCTGGATTTTGCCCCGGCCTCAGCGCCGGAAGCGCCGAATCCTGCGGCTGCGGCTGCCGCTAGGACCACGACTACGGCTACGACCACGATTACGACCACGGCTACGGCCACAACTACGACCGCGCCAGCCCCGTCTTCGCCCCCGCCCCGCACAACGGCACCACCGCCGTGCGCTCGCCGAGGGCGCCCTCGCGGACGGCGGCCCAGCAGGCGACGCCGGTCGACTCGACGTAGAGGCCGCGGGAGGCCAGGTCCATCTGGGCGTGGCGGATCTGGTCCTCCGTCACGGTCAGGAAGGTGCCGCCGGAGTCGCGGACCGCGCGGAGGATCTGGCGGGCCCGTGGGGGGCGGGGGATCGCGATGCCCTCGGCGAAGGTGGGCGCAACCGCGGTGGCGCCGACCAGGTCGTCCGCGCCCTCCGCCCAGGCGTGGGCCAGCGGCGCGACCGCGGCGGCCTGGACGGCGTAGAGGGCGGGGCGCCGGTCGATGAGCCCGGCGGCATGCAGCTCGGCGACGGCGAGGGCCGCGCCGAGGAGCAGGGTGCCGTTGCCGACGGGGACGACGATCACCTCGGGGAGCCGTCCGCCGAGGTCCTCCCAGAGCTCGTGGACGTAGGTCTTCGTGCCGTGCAGGAAGTAGGGGTTGAAGACGTGCGAGGCGTAGAAGGTCTCCGGGTCGTCCGCGGCCTCCCGCGCGGCCGCCGCGGCGGCCTCCCGGCCCCCGTCGACGACCCGCAGCCGCGCCCCGTGCGCCCCGATCTGCTCCAGCTTCTTCGGGGAGGTGCCCTCGGGGACGTACACGGTGCAGGGCAGCGCGGCCCGTGCGCAGTACGCGGCGATCGCTGTGCCCGCGTTGCCGCTGCTGTCGGCGATCACCTGCCGGGGCCGCAGCCGCAGCGCCAGCTCGGCCAGCAGGACGGCGCCGCGGTCCTTGAACGACAGGGTCGGCATCAGGAAGTCCAGCTTGGCCGAGACGCCCTCGCGCAGCGTCACCAGGGGAGTGCGGCCCTCGCCGAGACTGACCGTGGGCGCCGCCAGGGGGAGGCTCTCCGCGTACCGCCACAGTGAATTGACCCGCCCCGTAAGGGATTTGAGGCTCGCCGGGGTCGGGGAGAAGTCCAGATCGAGCGGGCCGCCGCAGGCCGGGCAGCACCAGGCGAGTGAGTCGGTGGGGACGCGCGTGCCGTCCGTGGGGCAGAAACAATCCGGCAGGAGGGTCATGTCCGCAGGTTAGATGGGCGGTTTGGTGACGTTGTGTCATGACGGGCATATGGCACTCGCGTTACGCCCCCGCAGGACCCTTGTGCAATTCCTGTGGAGGCCTCAATCTTTCGGCTGACGCACAGGGGAACCACAGGGAACGCAGCGCGACTTGGCATGCCCCTGTCGTCTCGGTTCGTGCACCATCCCCCACCAGCGCACCACCGATTGAGGAGGATCCCTCAGATGGCAGTGATGCGTCATAGCCGCCGAAGACTGGCCGGAATAGGAACCGCGGCCCTCGTCCTCGGCATCGTCTCCGCACTCCCCGCGCACGCGGCACCCGACCGCGAGGGTCGCGTCCAGTACGCCGGCGCGTCCAACGCGGTCGCGAACAGCTACATCGTGACTCTCGACGCGAGCGCCGCGAAGGCGACCTCGGCGCAGGGCAAGGCCCTGGCCAAGGAGTACGGCGCCAAGATCGAGCGCACGTACAAGAAGGCCCTGAACGGCTATGCGGTCGAGGCCACCCCGGCCGAGGCGAAACGGTTCGCCGCCGACCCGGCCGTCGCCTCCGTGGTCCAGAACCGCACCTTCCACATCGCCGCAACCCAGACCAACCCGCCGTCCTGGGGCCTGGACCGCATCGACCAGAAGAACCTGCCGCTGGACAGCAAGTACACCTACCCGGACTCGGCCGGGCAGGGCGTGACCGCGTACATCGTCGACACCGGCGTACGCATCACGCACAGCGACTTCGGCGGCCGGGCCTCCTACGGCTACGACGCCATCGACAACGACAACACGGCGCAGGACGGCCACGGCCACGGCACGCATGTGGCGGGCACGGTGGCCGGCACCCTGCACGGCGTCGCCAAGAAGGCGAAGATCGTCGCCGTCCGGGTGCTCGACAACTCCGGTTCCGGCACGACCGCCCAGGTCGTCGCGGGCATCGACTGGGTCGCCCAGAACCACAGCGGCCCGTCCGTCGCCAACATGTCGCTCGGCGGCGGCGCCGACAGCGCGCTCGACACGGCCGTCCGCAACGCCATCGCCTCCGGCGTCACCTTCGCGGTGGCGGCCGGCAACGACAACGCCAACGCCTCCAACTACTCGCCGGCCCGCGTCAGTGAGGCCATCACCGTCGGCTCGACCACGTCCACCGACGCCCGCTCCAGCTTCTCCAACTTCGGCACCGTCCTGGACATCTTCGCGCCGGGCTCCTCGATCACGTCCTCGTGGAACACCAGCGACACGGCCACGAACACCATCTCCGGTACGTCGATGGCGACACCGCACGTGACCGGTGCGGCGGCGCTCTACCTGGCGGACCACCCCGGCTCCACCCCCGCGCAGGTCGCCTCCGGCCTGGTCGCCGCAGCCTCCACCGGCGTCGTCACCGGCCCCGGCACCGGCTCGCCCAACCGCCTCCTGAACGTCGGTGGCGGTACGACGACCCCGCCCGGATCGCGCTTCGAGAACGCCGGCGACTACGCGATCAACGACAACGCCACGGTCGAGTCGCCGGTCACCGTCAGCGGTGTCACCGGCAATGCGCCGGCGGCCCTGTCCGTCGAGGTCCACATCGTGCACACGTACATCGGCGACCTCCAGGTCCAGCTGGTCGCGCCCGACGGCTCGGCGTACACGCTCAAGGCGTACGGGACCGGCGGCAGTTCGGACAACATCAACACCACGTACTCGGTGAACGCCTCCTCCGAGGTGGCCAACGGCACGTGGAAGCTGCGCGTCAGCGACAACGCGGCGGTCGACACCGGGAAGATCGACTCCTGGGCGCTGCAGTTCTGACCGAGGTCCAGTAGCCGAACGTCGTCCTCGCGGGGGGCCGTGACCCGGCCCGCCGCGAGGATCGACCGCGAGGACCCGGCCGCGGGTACCGACCGAGCGGGACCAGCCGCGAGGACCAGCCGGGGGCGTCCGAATCGTCGCCTTCACGGCCCGCGTTCCGCCGCCGCTCCCGCCACGCTTACGATGCGCCCAGCCGTGCGACATTCGTGCGGTGGTCGTACGGACGTCCGCATCGCCGTACGCCGGTTCCCTACACCGCCGTACGGCCGTTCCGTACACCTGGACGAGGAGCAAGGTGCCAGTGGCCATACCCCCGCCCCCCGGGCCCGAGCAGTCCCCGGATCCGTACGGGCAGCCGTACCCGCAGGCACCGCAGCCCCAGGATCCGTACGGGCAGCCGTATCCCCAGGCACCGCAGCCCCAGGGCCCGTACCAGCAGCCCTACCCGGCGCAGGGGCCGTACCAGACGTGGGGCCAGGGCTATTCGCCGTACAACCGCCCGTCGTCCGTCAACGGCCTCGCGATCGCCGCTCTCGTCCTCGGCGTCCTCTGCTTCCTGCCCGCCGTCGGGCTGATCCTCGGGGTCATCGCGCTCGCCCAGATCAAGAAGCGCGGCGAGCGGGGCAAGGGTATGGCGGTGGGCGGCATCGTGATGTCGTCGATCGGTGTCCTGCTGCTCGTGCTCACCTTCGCCACCGGTGGCGCCCGCGACTTCTGGGACGGGTTCCAGGACGCGGCGGACGACGCGGGCGGCGGTGTCACCTTCTCCGTCGACAAGGGCGAGTGCTTCAACGCGCCGGGCGGCTCGCTCGAAGGCATGGCGTACGACGTCGACCGGGTGTCGTGCGCGGGCGAGCACGACGCCGAGGTGTTCGCGAACTTCTCGATGCCGGCGGGCGGTTACCCCGGTGACAGCAAGGTCACCGATGTCGCCGACACGAAGTGCTTCACCCTCCAGGACCAGTACGCGATGGACTACTGGGCCGTCCCGGACAACGTGGACGTCTACTACTTCACGCCCACCCGGCAGAGCTGGAAGCTGGGCGACCGCGAGATCACCTGCATGTTCGGCAACACGGACGAGACGGCGAGCCTGACGGGTTCCCTGCGCAACGACGCCTCGACGCTCGACGCGGACCAGGTCGCCTATCTGAAGGCGGCGCACGTCCTCAACGCGGCGATGGACACGGCGCCCGACGAGGAGTACGTCGAGGACGACCTGCCGGGTCACAAGGAGTGGGCGACCAGAATGTCGGACGCGCTCGCGGAGCAGGCCGGCCTGCTCCGCGACCACTCCTTCGCCCCGGCCGCCGAGAAGCCCGTGGCCGCGCTGGTGAAGGACATCGAGGCGGCTCGCAAGGAGTGGGCAGCGGCGGCGGACGCGGCGGACGCGGACGCCTTCTACCCCCACTACGAGAAGGGCTCGAAGCTCATCGACCCGGCCCGGACGGTCACCGCACGCAAGGCTCTGGGCCTCGCCGCCACCCCGCCGGCATACGACGAGGACGGCGGCGGCCAGGACGGCGGGGGAGGCGGCACCGGCGCCGAGGTGTGACGGCCGCTATAGCGGGGAGAAAGTGCCTGCGTAAAGCCCCCGCCCCGCACAAGTCATCACATCGAGTGATTCTCTGGCCTTTGCTTGCATGGGACAACCCACGGTTGCCAGGCTGTTGCTGTCTGTACAACCTGATGGGAGTGGCCAGTGACTTTCGGTGAGCAGCCGGCCTACCTGCGCGTCGCGGGTGATCTCCGCAAGAAGATCGTCGACGGTTCGCTGCCACCGCACACCCGGCTCCCGTCCCAGGCCAGAATCCGCGAGGAGTACGGCGTCTCGGACACGGTGGCGCTGGAGGCGCGCAAGGTGCTGATGGCGGAGGGCCTGGTCGAGGGCCGTTCCGGGTCCGGCACGTATGTGCGGGAGCGGCCGGTGCCCCGCCGGGTCGCCCGCTCCGGGTACCGCCCGGACAGCGGGGCGACCCCCTTCCGCCAGGAGCAGGCCGACGCCTCCGCGCGGGGCACCTGGGAGTCGCGCAGCGAGCAGGCCGAGGCCAGTCACGCGATCGCCGAGCGCCTGGCCGTCCGGCCCGGCGACCGGGTGATGTGCACCAAGTACGTCTTCCGGGACGCCGGCGAGGCGATGATGCTCTCCACCTCCTGGGAGCCCCTCGCGGTCACCGGGCGTACGCCGGTCATGCTTCCCGAGGAGGGCCCCCTCGGCGGTATGGGCGTCGTCGAGCGCATGGCGGCCATCGACGTGATCGTGGACAACGTGACGGAGGAGGTCGGCGCCCGCCCCGGTCTCGCCGAGGAACTCCACGCGCTGGGCGGCGTGCCCGGCCATGTGGTCGTGGTCGTCCAGCGGACGTACTTCGCGTCGGGGCGGCCGGTCGAGACGGCCGACGTGGTCGTACCGGCGGACCGCTACCGAGTGGCGTACCACCTGCCCGTGAAATAACGGCGCCCGCAACCCGCAGCCCGCAACCCGCAACCCGCAACCCGCAACCCGCGAAGTGGCCGCGGGTGAACGGCAGTTGGAATCTGGCCGTTCTCGTACGTTGTGTCCGCGCGTCCTGCGGCGCCCCATGCGCTCTGTTCGGCGGGCGGCCCTCGGTGTCCCGACGGCGCATCCGACTTTGCGCGCCCCCTCCGCCATGGCCGGTTGCGTACCTCTTTGTGAAATCCCGTATTCGCTGCGTGAAGGTAAGGCGTAGGCTCGGGCATATGCGGATTGCGGTTTCCTTGGTGGGCAGGGCGCAGCGCAACCCGGGGGCGGGAAGCGGAGGGGCTCGATGAACGACGGCACGATCACTCTCCCCTGGCACGTCATCCGGCAGGACGACAACGGCAATCGCTACCGCGTGGGCAGGTACGCGACCCGCGCCGAAGCCCAGAAGATCGCGGACAGTCTCGACGACCGCGGACACAAGCAGCTCTACTGGGTCGAGCGGATCGGGCAGAACGGAACCAGGTGATCCGGCGCCGGATCCGGTGCCGCCGTCGGGCGCTCCGGCCCTCCGGCAGCCCCGCACCGCTCCCGTAGGCTCCCGTCCATGACGGAACGGATCGTGGTGGTCGGAGCCGCCCTGCTGAGCGACGGACGACTCCTCGCCGCGCGCCGCAGTGCGCCCCCCGAACTGGCCGGCCGCTGGGAACTGCCCGGCGGCAAGGTCGAGCCCGGCGAGACCCCCGAAGCGGCCCTCGTACGTGAGCTGCGCGAGGAGCTCGGCGTCGACGCGGAACCGGTCGAGCGCGTTCCGGGGGAGTGGCCGCTGAAGCCCGGCTACGTCCTGCGGGTCTGGACCGCCCAGCTCCGCTCCGGCCGGCCGGAGCCCCTCCAGGACCATGACGAGCTGCGCTGGCTGACCCCCGACGAGATCTGGGACGTCGACTGGCTGGACCAGGACGTCCCCGCCGTGCGGGCCGTCCTCGCGGGCTGGGCCACCGGCTCCGTGCCGCGTGCGGCAGGCCGGCGGCCGTAACGGGCGATGTCCGCGGCCGCCCTGGTCCGGCCGCGGCGGAGGCAGGGCGTGGGGCGCGTGTGGGCTCCGGGGCCGCCGTCTCGTACGCCGTTCGTGCCGTTCGTGCCACAGTGCGCCCGAGAGGGCGGTAAAGCACCCCGGATATCGGGTATGTGCCCATTAACCCCATGAAAGCGGACATGGGTGGGCTTCTGGCCTGGGAAGTGATCGGCGTGCTCCACACCGAAGGCGAATGCGCCGAGTGGACCTTTCCCGCGGAGCCGGGCGCCGTACGCACCGCTCGCGCGCTGGTCCGCACCCAGCTCGGCACCTGGGGCCTCGACAGCCTCGGCGATATCACCGCGCTGCTGGTCAGCGAGCTGGTGACCAACTCCCTGCGGCACGCCACGGGCCCCATCGGGGTCCGCCTGACGCGCCCCGCCGACGTCCCGGACGCCCTGCTGGTCGAGGTCTCCGACCCGCTCCCCGACCCGCCCAGGGAGCGCGCAGCCGACGCGGACGACGAGGGCGGCCGCGGCCTCCAGCTGGTGGCCGGCTCCTCGCGCCGCTGGGGGACCCGGCCGGGTGACTCGGGCAAGACGGTCTGGTTCGAGCTGGTGGTCCCCGGATGACGCGGGGTGTGCGGCAGGGCGTGCGGGCGCGTTTGCGGCGCGCATGGGCGCCCTGCGCGCGGGCACCCGACCCCGCGCGCGGGCGTGTGGGACGCCCCCGTGGGGTGGATCGAAAAGATCCGGCCAGGGGCTCCGACTGGAGTCTTTGATTCGACGACGCCCCACCTGGTTAGAAGACTGGGAGTATGTGCCGGCCGGTCCAAAAACCATCGGGACCGTGCTGTGATCGTGAACACCGTGTTGTGCGGCGCCGTAGTGCTGGATACTGCGGGCAGCCGCCCCCGGTGACCGGTGCCGGACGCGGTGAGCTGGAGGGGACGGTTCGCGTGAGCGAGATACCAGCGAAGGCCACGGGGTCCGAGGACCCGTCGGACGGTCCGAGGGCCGACGCCGTGGGCGCGGTTCCGCCCGGCGTGCCCGCGGGACCCACGGGCGACGTGGAGAGCGCGGGCGACGCCATGTGGCAGAGCAGCCCACCCGGCTCGATCTACGACTACATCAAGGTCGCGTCGTTCTCCATCGGCCCTGACGGGCTCGTCGACCAGTGGAGCAAGCGGGCCGAGCTGATCTTCGGCATCACCGCCGAGCGGGCCGTCGGCATGGATCCCATCGACGCGTTCGTGGCCGACGACCAGCGCGACCGGGGCCACCGCAAGATGGCCGAGATCCTGGACGGCCGGGAGTGGACCGGCGTGGTCCCCTTCCGTATGCCGTCGCCCGAGGAGGGCGGCAGCGGGGCGGAGGGGCTCGCCGAGGTCTATGTGATGCCCACCACGACCGAGGACGGCGAGCGGGCAGCCGTGTGCATCGTCGTGGACGTCCGCACCCTGCGCCGGATCGAGACGGACCTCGCCGCTTCGCAGGCGATTTTCGGTCAATCTCCGTTCGGTTTCCTGCTGATCGACACCGACCTGCGGATCCGGCGGGCCAACGAGCGCTTCGCCTCGGTCTTCGGCGGGACGGTCGACGACCACCGCGGCCGTACCGTCCACGACTATCTGCCGCGCGCGGAGGCCGAGCGGGTCGCCGCGACGCTGCGCCGCGTCCTGGAGACCGGCAACTCCATCACGGACATGCACGTCACGGGCAAGGCGCCGGACTCCGACGAGCGCCGCCACTGGTCGATCAACCTCTACCGGGTGCACAGCGGCACCGGTCGGCCCATCGGCATCGCCTGGCTCGGAACCGACATCACCAGCCGTCGCGCCGCCGCCCGCGAAGCCGCCGCCGCGCGGCGCAATCTGGCCCTCCTCAACGAGGCCGGCGCCCGCATCGGCAACTCCCTCGACCTGGAGACCACCGCCCGCGAACTCCTCGACGTCGTCGTCCCCGGCTTCTGCGACCTCGCGACCGTCGACCTCTACCAAGGACTCCTGGCCGGCGACGAGGCGCCGCCCGGGCTGGCCGACGGAAGCGCCGAGCTGCGCCGGGTCGCCTTCTCCAGTGCCGTCTCCGACACCCCCTTCGTCGGCGGACCCGCGCCCGTCGACGTCGGGGCAGTGCACCACTACCCCTTCAACTCGCCCTGTGCGGACGCCCTGCGCACCGCGCGGCCCCAGTACCTCCCCGCCGAGGAGAGCGGGCTGATCCAGTCCACGCTGGCCGTGCCGATGGTCGCGCACGACACGGTCGTGGGCCTGGTGCAGTTCTCCCGGACGAAGGGCAGCGAGCCGTTCGGCGAACGGGACCGCGCTCTCGCGGTCGAGCTCGCCGCCCGCGCCGCGGTCTGCATCGACAACGCCCGCCTGTACCGCCGCGAGCACGAGCGGGCCCTGATCCTGCAGCGGTCCCTGCTGCCGCCGGGCGACCCGGAGGCCTCAGGCCTGGACATCGCCTGCCGCTACCTCCCGGGCAACGCGGCCACCGAGGTCGGCGGCGACTGGTTCGACGTCATCGAACTCCCCGGACACCGCACCGCGCTGGTCGTCGGCGACGTGATGGGCCGCGGCCTGCGCGCCGCGGTCGCCATGGGTGAACTCCGCACCGCCGTACGCACGTTGGCGCTGCTCGATCTCGAACCGGCCGAGGTGCTCTCGGCGTTGGACGAGATCGCCCGCGGACTCGGCACCCCCGGCGGGGTCCAGCAGGCCACCCGCGCGGCCCGCCAGCCCCGCGACGCCGAGCTTGCCGAGGTGTACCTCGCCACCTGCGTGTACGCGGTCTACGACTCCGTCACCCGCCGGTGCACGTTCGCCAACGCGGGCCATCTGCCGCCGGTGCTGGTGGAGCCCGGCGAGGCCGCGCTGATGCTCGACGTGCCGCCGGGCATGCCGCTCGGTGTCGGCGGCGAACCCTTCGAGGAGGTCGAGGTCGAGCTTCCCGAAGGTGCTCTTCTGGCGCTCTACACGGATGGACTGGTCGAATCGCGCGACCATCCCCTCGACGAGGGCCTGCAGGCCTTCGTCGGAGCGCTCACGGACCCTTCAAGCCCCCTGGAGGACGTCTGCGACCACGTCCTCAGCACCCTCGACACGCACCACGGCGAGGACGACATCGCGCTGCTGATGGCCCGTGTCCAGGGGCTGCCCGCCGAGTCCGTCGGCGACTGGACGCTGCCGCGCGAGCCGCGCAGCGTGGGTCGCGCCCGTGAGTACGCCCGCGTCCAGCTGCAGGAGTGGGGCCTGGAGCCGCTGGTCGACACGACGGAGCTGCTGGTCAGCGAACTGGTGACGAACGCCCTCCGCTACGGCGAGGGCGAGATCAGACTGCGGCTGCTGCTCGACCGGACGCTGGTGTGCGAGGTCTGGGACGCGGGTCTCGTGCAGCCGCGCAGGCGCCGGGCGCGCGACACGGACGAGGGCGGGCGGGGCCTCCAGCTCGTCGGGCTCCTGTCCGCCTCCTGGGGCTCCCGGCGTACGCCTCGCGGCAAGACGGTCTGGTTCGAACTCCCGCTGCCCGACGGGGAGACGGGCCTCGCCGACCCGGCCGAGGCGCTGCTGAGCCTGTTCTGACGTCAGGCCCCCGGACGGGGGCCTCCCACACCGTCCGGGGTGTCCGGGGCCTCGGGGGCGCCGGCTTCCCGGCCGCGGCCCGGCCCCGGGTCGGGTGGGTCCGTCGCCGAGGGGGTGGACGAACCGTCCGCGGTCCGCGGCGGTGCCCCGCCGGGAGTCGTACGCGTATGGGCGCGTCGCTTGCGTCGCAGAAAGCTGTACGCCGCCAGCGTGCCTGCGGCCACGGCCGCCACCAGGGGCAGCGCGAGGTCGCCGGTGGACGTCTCGTCCTCGGCCGGTGCGGCGCGGGCGGCATTGGTGCGGCCGCCCGGGCCGGCCGGGTCCGCGCCACCGGACAGCGGCGCCAGGGGCGCACCGGAGATGGCGGCACTCAGTCCGTCGGTCGCACCGGTCACGGGGTCGTCGGCACTCGCCGCCGCGATCGGCGCCACCAGCCAGCCGACCGCCACCAGCATCCCGAACACGGCATGCGCCACCCGCACGCCTATGTGCGACGCCGCTCGGCGCGAGCGGCTGCGGTTCAGAGGCGACGTCACATTTGGGAGCGTATGACCGGATGCACGCCCACGCGACCGGGATGCGCCGAAGCGCCGCCACCTAAGGTACG
The DNA here is from genome assembly GCF_042723265.1 of Streptomyces sp. NPDC058371. Classification (NCBI taxonomy): domain Bacteria; kingdom Bacillati; phylum Actinomycetota; class Actinomycetes; order Kitasatosporales; family Streptomycetaceae; genus Streptomyces; species Streptomyces sp. NPDC058371. Next base: position 258,748 of record NZ_JBHXJC010000004.1, read on the forward strand.
GAGGATTCGGAGGCGTGCCGGAGGGGCGTGGGGGATGAACACCAGGCGAGAAAAATCCGAGACGGAGCAGCAGGGGGAGGGGGCGGCACCGGAGCACCGAGGGGGTGAGCCGCTGCCGGAAGCCTCGGACTCCGCCGGCTCCCGGGAGTCCCCGGAGGCGGCGGAGTCCGGTGAGATATCGCGGCGCGGGCCCGCGTGGGTCCGTCGCGTCGGCCGGGTCTGGCGGCGGCCCGCACTGCGGTGGCCCAAGCGCGTCGTGCTCGCGCTCGTCCTCGCCCTCCTGCTGCCGACGCTGGCGGCCGGTGTCGCCCTGCGCGTCAACTACGCCGGCGACCCGGCCGCCGGCACCCGGACCAGAGACCGTGACGCGATCTGGCTGGGCCACGCCTGGGTCGACGGGCGGAAGCGGGACGCCGACGTCGACGCCCTCGCGGAGCGGCTGCGCGCGACCGGCATCCGGGACCTGTACGTGCACGCGGGACCGTTGGAGCACGATGGAACGCTGCCCAAGTCCGCGTACCCGGAAGCACGTTGGCTGATCGGGGCTGTCCACCGCGAGCTGCCCGGCGTACGGGTGCAGGCCTGGCTCGGCGACGAGCTGGCGAGCGAGGGGCCGGTCGGGCTGCGTCTCGAGCGCGCGGACACCCGGGCCGCCGTCGTCCGTTCCACCGGTCAGATCCTCGCGGCCGGCTTCGACGGCGCCCACTTCGACCTGGAGCCGGTGCACTCCGACGACCGGAACTATCTCGCCCTTCTCGACGACCTGCACCGCGTCACCCGGGCCAAGGGCGTCCCGCTCTCCGTCGCCGCCCACCAGATCGACCCGTTCCCGGCGGCGCACTCCATCAGGGGCACCCTCTCGGGGCACCCCAAGTGGTGGTCCCAGGCGTACTTCGGCCAGGTCGCCCGTCGGGTCGACCAGATCGCCGTCATGTCGTACGACACGGCCATGCCGCTGGAGAGCCTGTACGGCGGCTACGTCGCCCAGCAGACCTCTCTGGCCCTCGAAGTCACCCCGAAGTCAACGGACTTGCTGATGGGGCTGCCCTTCTACTACGAGGACGACCTGAGTCACCACGGGGGCGCGGAGACGGTCCGGGCAGCGGTCCGCGGTGTGCGTCTGGGCCTCTCCCGCACGGACCGCACGCGCGAACGCTTCGGCGTCGCCCTGTACGTGGACTTCGCGGCACGGGAGAAGGACTGGACGGCGTACCAGGAGGGCTGGGTCCGCTGAGCACGCCGTGGGGGCGCGCGTGGGGGGGGCGGGGTCCCGGGAGCCGGAGAGGGCCTCGACCGGACGCCGCCCGATTTTTTAAACCAGCCACACCCACAGGTGGTACCTGTTGTCGAACGCGCG
>NZ_JBHXJC010000004.1:260114-509946 GCF_042723265.1 Streptomyces sp. NPDC058371
GGAGGAGCGAGTGTTGGGCGGTGCGTGTCCATTCGCCCCCCCTCCCTCCCTCCCCCCCCTCTCTCCCCCCCCCCCCCCCCACGGCCGCCGGAGAGGCCCTAGACCGGCCGCCGCCTGATCTTCGAACCCAGCCACACCAGCGGGTCGTACTTGCGGTCGACCGCGCGTTCCTTCAGCGGGATCAGGGCGTTGTCGGTGATCTTGATGCCCTCGGGGCAGACCTCCGTGCAGCACTTGGTGATGTTGCAGTAGCCGAGACCGTGTTCGTCCTGGGCGGAGCGCTTGCGGTCCAGGCCGGATTCGGCGGCCGCGTCCAGGGGATGCATGTCCAGTTCGGCGACGCGCATCAGGAAGCGGGGCCCGGCGAACGCCGGCTTGTTCTCCTCGTGGTCACGGACGACATGGCAGGTGTCCTGGCACAGGAAGCACTCGATGCACTTGCGGAACTCCTGGGAACGGTCCACGTCCTCCTGCTGCATCCGGTACTCGCCCGGGCCCACGCCGGCCGGCGGCACGAAGGCCGGCACCTCCCGTGCCTTGGCGTAGTTGAAGCCGACGTTCGTGACCAGGTCGCGGATGACCGGAAAGGCGCGCAGCGGAGTGACGGTGATCGTCTCCTCCCGGGTGAACACCGACATCCGCGTCATGCACAGCAGCCGCGGCTGCCCGTTGATCTCCGCCGAGCACGAACCGCACTTGCCGGCCTTGCAGTTCCAGCGCACGGCCAGGTCGGGCGTCTGGGTCGCCTGGAGGCGGTGGATGATGTCCAGCACCACTTCGCCGTCGTTGACCTCGACCTTGAAGTCCTCCAGGTCACCGCCCTCGACATCCCCGCGCCACACTTTGAAGCGGGCCTCGTAGCTGCTCACTCGTAGAGCTCCTCTTCGGCGAGGTACTTGACCAGCTCCTCTTTCTCGAAGAGGGCCAGCAGGTCGGGACGGATGGGCTCGGTGGTCTCACGGACGAGGTCGATCTGACCGCGTACCGGATCCGTGGCGGCCAGCCCGCCCGTCGGATCGGTGAGTTGGCACAGTAGGTTGAGCCGGCGCCAGGTGCGGTCCATCGCCGGGTGGTCCTCGCGGGTGTGGCCGCCACGGGACTCGGTGCGCTCCAGCGCGGCCCGCGCGACGCACTCGCTGACGAGGAGCATGTTGCGCAGGTCCAGGGAGAGGTGCCAGCCGGGGTTGAACTGCCGGTGCCCTTCCACCCCCGCCCGGCGGGCGCGCACCCGCAGATCCGCCAGCTTCTCCAGGGCCTGTTCCATCTCGCCCTCGCGCCGGATGATGCCGACCAGGTCGTTCATCGTCTGCTGGAGCTCCTGATGGAGCGTGTACGGGTTCTCCGGCGGACGCCCGTTCTCCTTGCCCGGCTCGGGACCTTCCGCGGAGAAGGGCCGCAGCGCCTCCGCGGCCGCCGTGTCGATCTGCACCTCGTCCACGGCGGGACGTGCCCCGGTGAGCCCGGTGGCGTGCTCGGCCGCGTGCAGGCCCGCCCGGCGCCCGAAGACCAGCAGGTCGGAGAGCGAGTTGCCGCCGAGCCGGTTGGAGCCGTGCATACCGCCGGCGACCTCCCCGGCCGCGTACAGTCCCGGCACTCCGCGGGCCGCCGCCGTGTCCGACTCGACCGCGATGCCGCCCATCACGTAATGACAGGTCGGGCCGACCTCCATCGCCTCGGCGGTGATGTCGACGTCCGCCAGCTCCTTGAACTGGTGGTACATGGAAGGGAGTCGGCGGCGGATGACCTCGGCGGGCATGCGGGTGGACACGTCCAGGAAGACACCGCCGTGCGGGGAGCCGCGGCCCGCCTTCACCTCGGAGTTGATGGCGCGCGCGACCTCGTCGCGGGGGAGCAGCTCGGGGGGACGCCGGTTGCGGTCCGGGTCCTCGTACCAGCGGTCGCCCTCCTCCTCGGACTGCGCGTACTTCTCCTTGAAGACGTCCGGGATGTAGTCGAACATGAAGCGTTTTCCGTCGGAGTTCCTGAGCACCCCGCCGTCGCCGCGCACCGACTCGGTGACGAGGATGCCTTTCACGGACGGCGGCCAGACCATGCCGGTCGGGTGGAACTGCACGAACTCCATGTTCAGCAGGGGCGCTCCGGCGAGCAGCGCGAGTGCGTGCCCGTCGCCCGTGTACTCCCACGAGTTCGACGTCACCTTGAAGGACTTGCCGATGCCGCCGGTGGCGATCACGACGGAAGGCGCTTCGAGGACGAAGAAGCGGCCCGACTCGCGTTCGTAGCAGAACGCGCCGGCGACCCGGCTGCCGTCCTTCAGGATCCGGGTGACCGTGCACTCCTGATAGACCTTCAGGCGACTCTCGTAGTCCCCCGTCTCCTTCATGTCCTCCTGCTGAAGTGCCACGATCTTCTGCTGGAGGGTCCGGATGAGCTCGAGCCCCGTCCGGTCGCCGACATGCGCCAGCCGCGGGTACTCGTGCCCGCCGAAGTTGCGCTGCGAGATCCGGCCGTCCCCGGTGCGGTCGAAGAGGGCGCCCCAGGTCTCCAACTCCCATACCCGGTCCGGGGCTTCCTGCGCGTGCAGCTCGGCCATGCGCCACTGGTTCAGGAACTTCCCGCCGCGCATGGTGTCGCGGAAGTGCACCTGCCAGTTGTCGCCGGAGTTGACGTTGCCCATGGCGGCCGCGATGCCGCCCTCGGCCATCACCGTGTGTGCCTTGCCGAACAGCGACTTGCAGATCACGGCCGTACGGGCGCCACGCTCGCGTGCCTCGATGGCGGCGCGCAGCCCGGCGCCCCCGGCACCGACCACGACGACGTCCCACTCCTGCCGATCGACCACGGACATCAGAAGCCTCTCTTGATTTGCTAGAAGATGGTCGGATCGTCAAAGGCGCCGGACGCGACCAGGTACACGTAGAAGTCGGCGAGCGCCACGCTCACCAACGACGCCCAGGCGAGCAGCATGTGACGGGCATTCAGCTTCCCGACCCACTGCCACATCCGGTAGCGCACGGGATGCTTGGAGAAGTGCTTCAGCTTCCCGCCGACGATGTGCCGGCAGGAGTGGCACGAGAGGGTGTACGCCCAGATCAGCGTGATGTTGAGCAGGAAGACCAGGGTGCCGAGCCCCATGTGTCCCCACTGGTAGTGCTCGTCGCGGAAGGAGAGCACGGTGTCGTACGTCAGGATCCCGGCGACGACGATGGCCGCGTAGAAGAAGTACCGGTGGATGTTCTGGAGCACCAGCGGGAAGCGGGTCTCGCCGGTGTACTTCTTGTGCGGCTCGGCGACCGCGCAGGCCGGCGGGCTCGCCCAGAAGCCGCGGTAGTAGGCCTTGCGGTAGTAGTAGCAGGTCAGCCGGAAGCCGAGCGGGAAGATCAGGATGATGACGGCGGGGGAGATGCCCCACCAGCTCCCGAAGAGGTCCGCGTTGGGCCCGGAGTGCATCGTCTGACACCGGTCGGCCAGACAGGGCGAGTAGAACGGCGACACGTACGGGGCCGCGTAGTAGTTCGTGTCCGCGAAGGCCCGCCACGTCGAGTAGACGATGAAGGCCAGCAGCCCGGCCGCGGTGGCGGCGGGCGCCAGCCACCAGCGGTCGGTCCGCAGATGCGGGGCGGTGATGGCGGCGCGCGTGCCGGTCCGTACGCCGCCGCTGTTCCGATGGGGTTCCGTGCCAGTGGTCAACTGTCGCTCCGGTCGGGGTCAGGGGGCATGCCGGTCGCGGGCGCCGAGTCCCTCGTCGTCCGAGTCGGTCCACAGAGAGCTGTCGTACGGGGTGTCGGGGATCGACACCAGGTCGGGGCGGCGGGGTGCGGTCAGGCCCGGGGCGGCCTCGCGCAGCAGCGCGACGCTTTCGCGCAGGTGGTCGGCGTCGGTGCGGACCCGCCGCATTTCCAGTCCGCCGTCCATCTGCTGTTCCAGGCGCCCCACCGACCTCTGGAGGTCGTCGAGGCATCGCTGTACGGACGTCAAGTCGTCGTGCACGGACATGACTTGCCCTCACTTCCACGGACCCAGCGGCCCAAGGCGGCAACGTTCATGCGCCTGCGAGTGTCGCGCGTCACACGAGCCCCTGTGAAGAGATCTGCACGGATTCCCGGCTCGCACCCCCCAGAACGCGCCTCCCCCACGCTCCGCGTGCGCGGGGGCCGACCCCCGGACCCCCGCTCCGCGATCGCCGGACGGGCGGAAAACCAGCCTCTCCGGCGATCGAGGACGAGCGCGTCGGCGCGACAAGGGGGCCCCGAGGGCGGAGCCCATTGCGCCGCACGGGTGGGCTTGGGGAGTGTCACCGCCGTGTCGGCGGCGCCCGGGCGCGCCCCTCCCCTTCAGTGGCTGCATAGATCTGATCAGCTCCATATACCGCCAAACGTGATCAGAGCCGACCCTGCCCCCATAGCGGAGCGGTGACCCGGAGGTTGCAGTGATGTCCCACGACGGCGTCGGACTGCGCGCGGTAATGCGCTCGGTCGCGTTTCTCACCGCGGGCGCACTCGCGGTGCCCGCCCTCGCCGCGTGCAGCGCGGAGGACGAGGCGGGCAAGCCCGTCGCCGGGCAGGACATCGCGCCCGCCGGCCGTGACCTGATCGCCGACGGCGGCACACTGCGCTGGGCCGTGGACGCCGTACCGGAGACGCTGAACGCCTTCCAGGCGGACGCCGACCCCGCGACCTCCCGGATCGCCGGCGCTGTCCTGCCCTCCATGTACCGGCTCGACGCCATGGGCCGCCCGGTGCGCAACGCCGACTTCCTGGAGTCGGCCAAGGTCGTCGACAGCGACCACAAGCAGGTCGTGCTCTACAAGCTCAACCAGCAGGCGGTCTGGAGCAACGGCCGGGAGATCGGTGCCGCCGACTTCGTCGCCCAGTGGCGCGCCCTGTCCGGCAAGGACACCTCGTACTGGACGGCCCGCAACGCCGGTTACGACCGCATCGAGAAGATCGAGCGCGGCGCCAACAACCTGGAGGTCAGAGTCACCTTCAGCCGCCAGTACGCCGACTGGAAGTCGCTGTTCTCACCGCTGTACCCGAAGGACGTCACCGGAACCCCGGACGCCTTCAACGACGGCGCCCGCCGCAAGCTGAAGGTCACCGCGGGCCCCTTCTCGCTGGACAAGGTCGACCGCCAGGACGGCGATGTCACCCTCACCCGCAACCCGCGCTGGTGGGGCCGCCCCGCCAAGCTGTCCGAGCTGGTGCTGCGCGCCGTACCCCGGGACCAGCGGGCCGCCGCCCTCGCCGCCGACAAGGTCGACCTGGCCGAGATCGACCCGGAGGAGGCCCGGCGGATCACCGTCGCCGGCGGCGCCAAGGGCAGTACCGCGCAGCGGAGCCCCAGCGCCGGCAGCACCCCCGCCAAGGCGCTGCACTCCTGGGCCGTGGCGAACGGCTCCGACGAGAAGGCCGCCGCCAAGGAGTACCGCGCCCGCAAGAAGGAGCGGAAGGCGGCCGCGAAGTACGCGGCCCGGCAGTCGTCCCTGCGTGACTTCGTGGTCCGCAAGTCCCTCGAACCGGCCTTCACCCAGCTCGCGCTGAACGGCTCCGAGGGTCCGCTCGCCGACGAGCGCGTCCGCCGTGCCGTCGCCCGCGCGATCGACCGGAAGGAGCTGGCCCGGCTGGTGCTCCAGCCGCTGGGCCTGCCCGCCGTACCGGTCGGCAGTCACCTCGCGCTCTCGGGCCAGCGGGCGTACGCCGACAACAGCGGTGCCCTCGGCGGACAGGACACCGCTGAGGCGCAATCGCTGCTCGCCGACGCCGGCTGGGTGCCCGGCGGCCCGGTCAAGGAGGAGAAGAAGGGCGGGAAGGCGGCCGGGTCCGAGGGGAAGAAGCCCGACGACGGCACGGACTCGGGCGACGACGGTACGTACATCGTCGGCGAGGACAACAAGCCCGCGCACCGGCTCTCCGAGGCCGATCGGGAGAAGAAGAAGGACCCCAAGGACCACTCGAAGAGCCACAAGGAGCACGCGAAGGAGAAGCCGCAGCGCGCGGACGAGCAGGCCGGCAAGCAGTACCTGCACCGGCCCGTGGAGCAGGGTGCCGCGCCGGGCGCGTACGCCCCGAAGGGCACGGCCGCGCCGGCGGGCGCCGCGGCCGGTGCGCTCGCCAAGGACGGCAAGCCGCTGACCCTGCGCTTCGTGCTCCCCTCGGGCCCCGGCTCGGAGTCGCTGCGGACCGTCGGCGACCGGATCGCCAAGATGCTGGACCGCGTCGGGATCCGTACGGAGATCTCGAAGGTCTCGGACGACAGCTACTTCAAGGACCACATCGCGTCCGGCCAGTACGACCTGGCCCTGTACTCGTGGCCCGCCTCCGCCTTCCCGGCCACCGACGCCCGGCCCATCTACGCCAAGCCGGTCCCCGCGGCCGACGGCTCCCTGAACGTCGAGCAGAACTACACCCGGGTCGGCACCGACCAGGTCGACCAGCTCTTCGACCAGGCGATCGCCGAGCTCGACGAGGGCGAGTCGCGGTCCCTGGTGCGCAAGGCCGACGCCCGGATCTGGGCCGCAGCAGGATCGATTCCCCTCTACCAGCGCCCCCAGCTGACGGCGGCCCGGCCGAACCTCGCCAACGCCGGCGCCTTCGGCTTCCAGAGCCCCGTCTACGAGGACATGGGCTTCCTGAAGAAGGGCGCGAAGCCCTCGGCGGCCCCGTCGCAGAAGTGAGCTCGGGGCGCCGGAAGCGCCCTCCTGGACCGGCCCGCGTGGCCCTGCGGAGGCCTCCTCCGTCAGGGCCACGTACCATGGGGTAAGGCCGTGGCGTGTTCAGCCCGGCAGGCCCCGCGCTGCGGAGGCCGTCCACTCACTCCGGGAGAAGCGCCTCAATATGGCCACGCGCCACGACATCCGCAACGTCGCCATCGTCGCCCACGTCGACCATGGCAAGACCACCCTGGTCGACGCCATGCTCAAGCAGGCCGGTGCCTTCGCCGCGCACGCCGCCGAGTCGCTTGACGACCGCATGATGGACTCGAACGACCTGGAGCGTGAGAAGGGCATCACGATCCTGGCCAAGAACACGGCGGTCAAGTACCACCCGAAGGATGGCGGCGACGTCATCACCATCAACATCATCGACACCCCCGGCCACGCCGACTTCGGCGGTGAGGTCGAGCGCGGCCTGTCGATGGTCGACGCCGTCGTGCTGCTGGTCGACGCCTCCGAGGGTCCGCTGCCGCAGACCCGCTTCGTGCTGCGCAAGGCGCTCCAGCAGCGCCTGCCGGTCATCCTGTGCATCAACAAGACCGACCGTCCCGACTCCCGGATCGACGAGGTCGTCAACGAGACCTACGACCTCTTCCTGGACCTGGACGCGGACGAGGAGCAGATCGAGTTCCCCATCGTCTACGCGTGTGCGCGTGACGGCGTGGCCTCGCTGACCAAGCCCGAGGACGGCACCGTCCCGCAGGACAGCGACAGCCTGGAGCCCTTCTTCTCCACGATCCTGTCGCACGTCCCGGCCCCCGAGTTCGACGAGGCCGCCCCGCTCCAGGCGCACGTCACCAACCTGGACGCCGACAACTTCCTCGGCCGTATCGCCCTCCTCCGGGTCGAGCAGGGCGAGCTGCGCAAGGGCCAGACCGTCACGTGGATCAAGCGCGACGGCACGATGGCCAACGTGCGCATCACCGAGCTGCTGATGACCGAGGCGCTCACCCGCAAGCCCGCCGAGATGGCGGGCCCCGGTGACATCTGCGCCGTGGCCGGTATCCCGGACATCATGATCGGCGAGACGCTGGCCGACCCCGAGAACCCGATCGCGCTGCCGCTGATCACGGTCGACGAGCCGGCGATCTCGATGACCATCGGTACGAACACCTCGCCGCTGGTCGGCCGTGGCGGCACCGGCAAGGGCGCCTCCGCCAAGGCTGCCGTCAAGGACCGCAAGGTCACCGCCCGCCAGGTCAAGGACCGCCTCGACCGCGAGCTGATCGGTAACGTCTCGCTGCGCGTGCTCGACACCGAGCGTCCCGACGCGTGGGAGGTCCAGGGCCGTGGCGAGCTCGCGCTCGCCATCCTGGTCGAGCAGATGCGCCGCGAGGGCTTCGAGCTGACCATCGGCAAGCCGCAGGTCGTCACCCAGGTCATCGACGGCAAGGTGCACGAGCCGGTCGAGCGCATGACGATCGACGTGCCCGAGGAGCACATGGGCGCGGTCACGCAGCTCATGGGCGTCCGCAAGGGCCGCATGGACAACATGTCGAACCACGGCTCGGGCTGGGTCCGGCTGGAGTTCGTCGTCCCCTCCCGCGGTCTCATCGGCTTCCGTACCGAGTTCCTGACCGGTACGCGCGGCACGGGCATCGCCCACTCCATCCACGAGGGCCACGAGCCGTGGTTCGGCGTGCTGACGACCCGTAACAACGGTTCGCTGGTCGCCGACCGCGCGGGCGCCGTCACCGCCTTTGCGATGACGAACCTCCAGGAGCGCGGCGTGCTGTTCACCGACCCCGGCACCGAGGTGTACGAGGGCATGATCGTCGGCGAGAACTCGCGCGCCGACGACATGGACGTGAACATCACCAAGGAGAAGAAGCTCACCAACATGCGGTCGGCGGCGGCCGACTCGTTCGAGGCGATCGTCCCGCCGCGCAAGCTCTCGCTGGAGCAGTCCCTGGAGTTCTGCCGCGACGACGAGTGCGTCGAGGTGACCCCGGAGGCCGTTCGCATCCGCAAGGTCGTCCTCGACCAGAAGGAGCGCGGTCGCTCCGCGAGCCGCGCCAAGCACGGCTGATCCTGCCCGACCCGGCCCGGGTGTCCCCTTCTTGGGGGCACCCGGGTTTTTGCTGCGCGTTGGATTCAGCCGTTCCGGCCGTTCCGCGCAACCGGGTTTCCCGCCACCGGTGTCCGGTGTCCGGTGTCCGGTGTCCGGAGTCCGGACACCCTCACCCGATACGCATGTAACACGTCCGTTTCGCGGGCTTCTCCGGCGGATCCGATTGCCCATATTTTGGAAGATGTACCGGTCGGCTGTGATTGAACCGAGACCTAAAGACCGTGGTCGGTAGCTGGCTCATGCCAGATAGTCAGCCGCGTAACGCTCGGGTCAATGGGTCATGCGCTGCGGGGCAGCGCCGACTCACGAGCACTGTGGGGTTTTTGACCCTCCGTCAGGGGTTTCGGAGGACAGTCATGGACCCCTCCTGTCCGTGCACCCGGTTGAGTCATGAGGAGGCATCCAATGCCAACTACGCGTGTTCATCTACGAGTTGTCGCACTTCGCGCGCTCACGCGCCGCGCTCGATAGGCATCCGTCTCTCCTGATCCGCAGGGTCCGACCAGTGGCCGTCCACACCCGGTGGCGGCCGCCGACGATCTGGGCGTGGTCGCGAACATGGCCGACGACCTGCTCGTGATGTGCGCGGGCCGCGCGGTCGAGCGGGGCACGGTCCGCGAGGTGCTCAAGTCGCCCCAGCATCCCTACACCTGGGGGCTGTGGGCTCGATGCCGCGGCTGTCGGCCGATGTCGACGAGCCGCTGACGCCGATTCCCGGGGCGCCGCCCTCGCTGCTGAATCCTCCGTCGGGGTGTCCCTTCCATCCCCGCTGTGCCTTCATGGAACAGGTCGAGGGCTCCGACCGCTGTGTGGACGTACGGCCCGAGTTGCCGGTGGGCCGGGGTTCCGCCTGCCATCTGACCCCGGACCGCAAGAACCGGATCTTCACCGAGACGATTCAGCCCCGGCTGGGCTGAGGGGGCCGACTGTGAGCGAGCAGAACACCGGTACCGCGGTGACGGCCGACGCGATTCCCGAACAGCGGGACGCGCCGGGGGGCGAACCGCTGATGCAGGTCCGCGACCTGAAAAAGCACTTCCCGGTCAAGGGAGGCTTCCCGATCCGCCGCACCGTGGGCGCCGTCCAGGCGGTGGACGGCGTCTCCTTCGACGTCCATCCCGGCGAAAGCCTCGGCCTGGTGGGCGAGTCGGGCTGCGGCAAGTCCACGACGGGCCGGCTGCTGACGCGGCTCGTCGAGCCGACGGCGGGCACGATCACGTACCGCGGGCAGGACATCAGCCGGGCCGGACGCCGGCAACTGGCGCCGATCCGCTCCGAGATCCAGATGATCTTCCAGGACCCGTACGCCTCCCTGAACCCCCGCCAGACGGTCGGCACGATCATCTCCTCGCCGATGGAGATCAACGACGTCCGGCCGCCCGGTGGCCGGGAGGCGCGGGTGCGCGAGCTGCTGGAGATCGTCGGCCTCAACCCCGAGCACTACAACCGCTTCCCGCACGAGTTCTCCGGCGGCCAGCGCCAGCGCATCGGCGTCGCCCGGGCGCTGGCGCTCTCCCCGAAGCTGATCGTCGCGGACGAGCCGGTGTCGGCCCTGGACGTGTCGATCCAGGCGCAGGTGGTGAACCTGCTCCAGGAGGTCCAGCGGGAGATGGGCATCGCGTTCGTGTTCATCGCCCACGACCTGGCCGTCGTACGGCACTTCTCGCACCGGGTGGCCGTGATGTACCTCGGCAAGATCGTGGAGGTCGCCGACCGTACGTCGTTGTACGCACGGCCGCGCCACCCGTACACCCACGCCCTGCTGTCGGCCGTGCCCGAGGCGGACATCGACGCGGAGAAGAAGGAACGCATCCGGCTCCAGGGCGATGTGCCGTCCCCCATCTCCCCGCCGTCCGGCTGCCGGTTCCGCACCCGCTGCTGGAAGGCGCAGGACAAGTGCGCCCAGGAGGAGCCCCCGCTGATCCGGCTGTCGGGGAACACCGAGGGACACCTGACGGCATGTCACTTCCCGGAGGAGCCGACCATCGAGGCCCGCGCCGAGGACATCGTCCTCGACCCGGCGCTGGCGGCACTGGAGGAGATCTCCAAGGACGGGCAGTGAGCCACGGGGCCGGTGGCGGGTGCGGCAGTCCGTTTCCCGCCCGCGCGCCGAGGACGTCCCCCGGACGCGTCAGGAGGCGGGAAGCCGGCCGTCAGCGGATGACGCGGCCGCGCAGCACAATGCGCCGAGGGTGGCGCAGTACGCCGGGTTCCAGGCGGGGGTCGGCGTCGTAGACCGTGACGTCGGCGAACCCGCCCTCGACCAGGCCGCCCAGGCCCAGGAACTCGCGTGCGGTCCAGCTCGCGGCGCCCACCGCGGCCTCGGGCGGCAGCCCGGCGGCGATGAGGTGCTCCACCTCGGTGGCGACGTTGCCGTACGGCGCGGAGTCCGTGCCCGCCAGCACGGTGACGCCGGCATCGTGGGCCTCGCGGACTCGCCGGATCATCGTGCGGTAGCCGTCCCGGATGAGGGTGCCCCGGGGAGTGGACTTGACGTTCGCCGCGAAATCGGCGAACGCGGTGAGCGTCGGCACGTACGAGGTGCCGTGTTCCGCCATCAGCCCGATGCACTGCTCGGGCATGCCCATCCCGTGCTCGATGGAGTCGACGCCGGCCCGGGCGGCGCCCAGTACGCCCGCGGCGGACTGACAGTGCGCCGCGACCCGCGCTCCCGCCGCGTGCACGGCCTCGACGACCGTCCGCACCATCTCGTACGGCACGGGCTCCGCCTCGAAGTCCCAGTCACCCATGATCTTGCACCAGCCGTCGTGCGCCTTCGCCTCCGCAACCGCCGCAGCGACCAGATCGTCGGTGACGGTGTGGAACCCGGCGCTCTGCGACAGACCCGCCCAGGCCAGCCAGCGGCCCGCCGTGATCATGCGCGGTGCGTCCGGTGCGTCGCGCAGCGAGGCGGGCACCTCGCCCAGGAGCCCGGGGAAACGCAGTGCCGTGGTCCCCGCGTCACGATGGGCGGCGATCTGCTCGGCGAAGACCTCGGTGTCGAAGACCGGGTCGTCCCCCTCCGTCGCGCCCGGGTGGGTGTGCACGTCCACGAGCCCGGGCAGCAGGAATCCGCCGTCGGCGACCGTGTCGGCCGCGCCGGACGGCCGGTCGAAGGTGATCCGGTCGCCGAGCAGCCACAGATCGCGTGGGGTACCACCGGGCAGGAGGGTTCCGCGCAGGTGAAGAGCCATGAACACGCATTCTGACCGCAGTCCTCGGGCCGCGACAAGCCTGTACAGAGGGCCGCTCTTTAATCGCTCGACATCGAACGGGTGGGCGAGGATGCTTCAGCCCGATGACTCGAACCGACACGCCTCCCGCCTGGGACGAGCGCACCCAACTGACCACCTTCCTCGCCTACGTACGGGACACCGCTCGCGCCAAGTGCGAGGGTGTCTCGCCTGAGGACGCCCGCAAGGCTCCGCTCCCCGGCTCCCCGCTCATGACCCTGTGCGGGCTGATCAGCCATCTCCGGTGGGTCGAGTACTACTGGTTCCAGGTGGTGTTCCTCGGCGAGGAGGACGAAGGGCCCTGGACGGACGAGGATCCCGACCGGGAGATGCGGATCGCCGTCGACATCCCGCTGACCGAGCTGCTGCAACAGTACGAGGAACAGGCCGCCCGCTACCGGGAGTTGGTGGCCGCCCATGATCTCGACGCCACGGCGAAGCGCCCCATCCGGGACGGCCTGCAGGTCGACCTCCGCTGGATCCTGCTGCACCTGACCGAGGAGACCGCCCGCCACAACGGTCACCTGGACATCCTGCGGGAACTGGCCGACGGGCAGACCGGTGACTAACGCGCCTCGGCCGAACCCCACGATCCGCTCGCTCACCTTCGACTGCACGGCCGACCCGTACGAACTCGGGCTCTTCTGGAGCGAGTTGCTCGGGCGACCGCTGGCCGACGACGACAAACCCGGGGACCCGGAGGCGCTGATCAAGGATCCGGCCGGGGGGCCGACCCTGCTCTTCGTCCGTGTCCCGGAGGGCAAGACCGCCAAGAACCGGATCCATTTCGACCTTGAGCCGCACGGCCGCACGCGGGCCGAGGAGGTCGAGCGGGCGATCGGTCTGGGCGCCCGGCTGATCGCGGACCGCACCCGGCCGGACGGCGGCGGCTGGGTCCTCCTGGCCGACCCCGAGGGCAACGAGTTCTGTGTGGAGCGCGGGGAGTTGGGCTGAGGCCGGCTCGGCCGCCCAGCAGAAAGCCCGTGCGCTCCGTCGGAGGGCACGGGCCTTCGTCCCCGGGAACCGGCGTTCGGGCTCGGGTCAATGGGCCGGCGAAGGCCGGTCCCGCGGGTCACGGGCTGACGGTAAAGGGGTGTGTCAGGCCGAGACTTCGGGGCCCTTGGAGAGACGGGGCGCCGGGACGGACGCCTGGGTCTCCGGGTAGTGGCAGGCCGTCAGGTGACTGGCGTTGTCGCCCTCGATCCGCACCAGCGGCGGTGTCTGAGACGCGCACTTGTCCGTCGCCTTCCAGCACCGGGTGCGGAAGCGGCAGCCGGACGGCGGGTTGATCGGCGAGGGCACGTCACCGGTGAGCAGGATGCGCTCCCGGGCCGGCACGTCGTCCGCGGTCGCCTCCGGCACGGCGGACAGCAGCGCGCGCGTGTACGGGTGGCGCGGGTTCTCGTACAGGTCCGCGCGGTCGGCGATCTCCACGATCCTGCCGAGGTACATCACCGCCACCCGCTGCGAGAAGTGCCGTACGACGGCCAGGTCGTGGGCGATGAAGAGGAAGGCGATGCCCAGGTTCTTCTGCAGCTCCTGGAGCAGGTTCACCACCTGCGCCTGGATCGACACGTCCAGCGCGGAGACCGGCTCGTCGGCCACGATCAGCTTCGGCTCCAGGGCCAGCGCGCGGGCGACACCGATGCGCTGGCGCTGACCGCCGGAGAACTCGTGCGGGAAGCGGTTGTAGTGCTCCGGGTTGAGACCCACGGTCTCCAGCAGTTCGCGCACGCGCTTCTCGCGGCCGCCCGCCGGGTCGATGCCGTTGATCTCCATCGGACCGGCGATGATCTTGCCGACCGTCTGCCGCGGGTTGAGCGACGCGTACGGGTCCTGGAAGATCATCTGGATCTCGGAGCGGACCGGCGCCAGCTGCCTGCGCCCCGCGTGCGTGATGTCCTGCCCGCGGTACGAGATCTTGCCGGCCGTCGGCTCCAGCAGGCGCGTGATCAGGCGCCCGGTGGTCGACTTGCCGCAGCCGGACTCGCCGACCAGGCCCAGGCTCTCGCCCTCGGCCACCTGGAAGTCGAGTCCGTCGACGGCCTGGACCGCGCCGATCGTCCGCCGGATCGGGAAGCCTCCCTTGATCGGGAAGTGCTTCGTCAGACCGGAGACGTCCAGGAGGGGATCGGTGGTGCTCATGGTGGGGAAGTCCCGTCTCTTGTACGTCAGTGGGCCCGGGAACCGGCGAAGTCGGCGAACAGTTCGCCCTTCTGCTCCGGGGTGAGGTGGCAGGCGGCTCCGCGCCCGTCCACGACCTCCAGGGCCGGCTGCTGCGAGGCGCACAGCCCACCCTTGACCTTCTCCACGAAGGCGCACCGAGGGTGGAAGCGGCAGCCGGTGGGCGGGTTCAGCAGCGAGGGCGGCGTGCCCGGGATCGGGGACAGCGGCACGTCGACCGGCCCGTCCAGGCTCGGCATCGAGCCGAGCAGCCCGAGCGTGTACGGGTGCTGCGGTGACCGGAGCACCTCGTTCTTGGTGCCCCGCTCCACACAGCGGCCGCCGTACATGACCAGGACGTCGTCCGCGATGTCGGCGATCACGCCCAGGTCGTGGGTGATGAAGATGATCGCCGTGCCGAACTCCTGCTGGAGGTCCTTGAGCAGGTCCATGATCTGGGCCTGGACCGTCACGTCGAGCGCGGTGGTCGGCTCGTCGGCGATCAGCAGCTCGGGGTCGCATACCAGCGCCATGGCGATCATCGCGCGCTGGCGCATACCGCCGGAGAACTGGTGCGGGTAGTCGTCCACACGGACGTCCGGCTGCGGGATCCCGACGCGCTTGAGCATCTCGATCGACCGCGCCCGGGCCACCTTCTTGGAGGCACCGGTGTGCTTGCGGTACGTCTCGCCGATCTGCGCACCGATCGTGTGGTACGGCGACAGGGAGGCCAGCGCGTCCTGGAAGATCATGGACATCTTGTTGCCGCGCAGCTGCTCGAGCTCCCGCTCGGTGGCGGTGATGAGCTCCTTGTCGTCGAGCAGGATCTCGCCGTCGAGCGCGGTGTTGCGCGGGTCGTGCAGACCCAGGACCGCCATGTTCGTCACGGACTTGCCGGAGCCCGACTCGCCGACGATGCCGAGGGTCTTGCCCTTCTCCAGGTCGAAGGAGAGCCCGTCGACGGCCTTGACGACACCGTCTTCGGTGGAGAAGTGCACACGCAGATCGCGTACGGAGAGGAAGGGGGTGCTCATGAGTCTCTCCTTAAGCGAGGCGCACGCGGGGGTCGATGAGGGCGTACAGGGCGTCGACGACGATGTTGAAGACGACGATCGCGCCCGCCGCGACCAGCACCACACCGAGCAGCATCGGCAGGTCGTTGGTGCTGACCGCCTTGACCGAGAGCATGCCGAGGCCCTGCAGGCTGAAGGTCGACTCGGTGATGATGGCGCCGCCGAGCAGCACACCGAGGTCGAGGCCGAAGATGGTGACGATCGGTCCCATGGCACCGCGCCAGGCGAACCGGAAGAAGACCGTGCGGCGCGACAGGCCCTTGGCCTTGGCGGTGCGCACATAGTCCTCGCTGAGCGCCTCGACCATCTGGGAGCGCGTCATACGGGTGTAGTTGGCGGTCCAGATCAGGGAGAGCACGATCCACGGGACGAGCAGACCCTGGGCCCACAGGGCCGGGTTCTCCGTGAAGGGCGTGTAGTGGGCGCGGTCCAGCAGATGCCACTGGTCGACCAGGAGGTAGGTGGCGAGGACGCCCACGACGTAGATCTGCATCGAGGACGCGATCAGCGAGGCCGAGCTGGCGATCTTGTCCACGGCCTTGCCCTGCTTGACGGCGGCCAGCATGCCCGCGCCGATGCCGAACGTCAGGTAGACCACCGAGCTGCCGAGCGACAACGAGAGCGTGGTCGGGAAGCGGTCCATGATGGTGCCGAGGACCGGCTCACGGCTCTGGAACGAGTACCCGAGGCACGGCGCCGGGCAGTTGCCGAAGGACGTGTATTCGCGTCCGACGAACAGGCCCTTGAGCCACTCGAAGTACTGCACCGGAAGCGGGTCGGCGATCCCCAGGTTCTTCCGCACCAGGGCCAGGGTCTCCGGGGTGCAGACCTTGCCGCACGCGATGCGGGCGGGGTCGCGCGGGGCGGCGTAGAACAGGACGAACACCAAGGCGCTGATGATCAGCAGGATCACCGCGGCGCCGAGGGTTCGGCGGACAAGGAAGCGGAACATGGCAGTGGGTTTTCCTGACGGATGCCGTTGGGGATGAGGAGGCGGGGCGGCTCAGAGCCGCCCCGCCCTTAGGGCCTGTCCGGCGGATCGTGCGGTGGGTCGCCGCAGGGACGGCACCGCAGGATCCGCCGGACAGACCCTAGGCCGGTCGTCAGGCCTTCACGAACGTCTTGTAGAGCAGGGTGGCGGAGAAGTTCGGGTCGAACTGGGCGCCGCCGACCTTCGAACCGTGGACGTAGTAACGGCGCTGGTACATCTCGGGGATGATCGGCGCGACCTCGGTCATGATCCGCTTGTCGAGGGCCGCCCAGGCCTTGCCGGCCGTCTGCTGGTCGGCGATGACGGCGTTCTTCTTGATGCCCTCGTTGATCCAGCTGACGTCGGTCTGCGAGACGTTGTTCATGCCGTTGCCGATGGCGTCGCCGTCGAACAGCGGCTGGATCATCGTGTACGCCGTCGGCCAGTCCGGGGACCAGCCGAACCACATCACGTCGTAGTTGTTGTCGATCTGCTGGATCTGGTCGTAGTACGACGTCGAGTCGACGGGCTTGATGACCGGGGTGAAGCCGGCCGCCTTGAGCGCGTTCTCGATGACGACCTTGGTCTTGTTGTACGTCGGGTCCTGCGGGAAGGCGTAGACGATCTTCTGGCCTTCCTTGCCGGCTTCCTTCAGCAGCTTCTTGGCGGCCGCCGGGTCACCCGCGGGCTTCTTCAGCTTGCCGTAGACGTCGAACTTCTCGCGGCCGATGATGTCGGGGCTGAGGATCGTCGACGCGAAGTCACCGGAGGACGGACCGCCGTAGATCTTGCGGATCTGCTCCAGCGGCCAGGCGTGGATGATCGCCTGGCGGACCTTGAGGTCGGTGACGCGCTTGGTGTTGATCGCGTAGTAGTAGGTGCCGGTGAGCAGACCGTTGAAGGTGCGCTTCTTCAGCTCCGGGTCGGTGAGGACCTTCTGGATGCGCTCGGCGGGCACGCCCTTGTAGATCGAGACCGCGAACTGGTCGTTGCCCTGGTCGGCGATGAACCGGTCGGTGCCGTCCAGCGTCTCGACGCCGAAGGTGAACTCGAAGCCGTCCGGGTAGGCGTTGCGGATCGAGTCCGTCGCCGCGTCCCAGTTCTTGTTCCGCGTCAGGGTCATCGACTTGTCGGTGGTGTGGTTCTTGATCTTGTACGGGCCACACGCGACCGGGTTCTTGTCGTACTTCTCCTTGGTGTCCAGCTTCACCGGCACCGCGGCGTAGGAGTGCATCGCCAGCGTGAAGTTGAAGTCCGGCTTCGCCTCCTTCAGGTTGAAGGTGATCGTCTTCTTCGCCTTGTCGATGACGATCGCGTCGAGGTGCTTGCCGCCGTAGGGGCCGTCGTACTCGTCACGCCACTTGCCGCCCGCGCCGGTCAGCGCCATCTGCGCGTAGTTGGCACCCTCGGTGATGAACTTGGCGAAGGAGCGCTCGAAGGCGTGGCGGACGTCCTCGACGGTCAGCTCGCTGCCGTCCTCCCACTTCAGACCGTCCTTCAGTGTGAAGGTCCAGGTCTTGTTGCCGTTGGAGGCCTTGCCGGTGTCGGTGGCCAGGTCACCGACGAGCTTCTGCTTGCCCGACGAGTCGATCTTGTAGCCGGTGAGGCAGCGGTGGAGGAGCAGCGCGACCGTGGAGTTGTACGCGTAGTAGATGCGCTGCGGGTCCAGGTGCGAGAAGTCGTCCGGGGCCAGACCGTAGATCGTGCCGCCCTTCTTCGCACCGCTGATCTCCGGGGCGGGGCCGGTCGAGTCGGCCTTGGTGCCGACGGTGACCTTGGCGCCGGTGTACTCGGTGGCGCCGCCGCTGGGAGAGCTGCCGCCGCCCCCGCCGTTGCCGCTGCTGCACGCGGAGAGGACCGTCGTGCCCGCTGCCGCGACAGACGTGGCTATGACGAAGTTTCTGCGGGAAAGAGACATGGTGGCCTGGCCCGTTCTTGTGGATGGGAGACGTGCTGTGCGCCCCGGCCGGAGCCCCGTCGCCCCGGCCGGAGTGGAGTGGTTCAGCGCTTGGTCTTCGGGTCCAGTGCGTCGCGGACCGAGTCACCGAGCAGGTTGAAGGCGACGACGAAGATCACCATGGAGATGCCCGGGACGAGCATGAAGGTGATGTCGTCCTGGTAGTACTTGGCGCCGAACTGGAGCATCACGCCCCAGTCCGGAGTGGGGTCGGTGAGGCCGACGCCGAGGAATGCGAGGCCGGCTTCGGCCGTGACGTAGGCCGGCAGCAGGAGCGTCGACTGGATGAGGATCGGCGTCCACAGGTTGGGAAGCAGTTCCTTGAAGATGATCCGCGCGGGGGAGGCGCCGGTGACCTTGGCGGCCTCCACGAACTCGCGCTCGCGCAGGGCGAGTACCTCACCGCGCAGCAGGCGGGCGATGGAGGCCCAGCCGAACGCGGTCATCACGAGGATGAGGCTGGTGACCGTCAGCCAGTCCGGCGTGTTCTCCTCCGGGGAGACGAAGATCGCCAGAACCACCGGCCAGAAGGCGATGAAGAACAGCGTCTGGGGGAAGGCCAGCAGGATGTCGATGATCCGGCCCACGAGGTAGTCGGTCTTCCCGCCGAGATAGCCGGCGGTGATGCCCACGACGACACCGAGCAGGGTGGTCAGCAGGGTGGCCACACCGGCGATCAGCAGCGAGTTGCGCATGCCGTAGAGCAGGAAGGTCATGACGTCGCGACCGAGTATCGGTTCGACGCCGAGCCAGAAGTCGCTGCTGATGCCGCCGTTGGGCTTGATCGGGAAGCTGAACTCGTTGAGCAGGCCGGGCTGGTTCATGCCGTACGTCGTGTACGGGTCCTTCCCGTACAGCTTGGAGATCAGCGGCGCACCGATCGCCACGACAAAGAAAAAGATCACCACATAGGCGGAGATGACACCCGATCGGTCGCGTTTGAACCGGCTCCATGCGAGCCGTCCCGGCGAGCGGCTCTCACTGCCCTTGGGGGCGGGAGACTTCGCCGGTATCGCGGTGGCTTCGTCGGTCACCTCAAGCGGGGCGGCCGGGGAAGGAGTTGGGGGGGTCATGGTGCTCCAGGCCCGAGGGTCAAGGGCTCCGCAGGGCGCTCCCTACGGGCTACGCCGGACTTTTTCAACGCAATTCATTCAAGGTCAATAAATTCTCGGCCCCCTTGGGTTTCTCTTTACCTTCTTGACCTGGACTTGACTTCGGCGTAACTACGCGTGTAGCGCACTGTGGCCGATCCGTGTCCGGAAACGGCCCAACCGGGCTTATGGGGCAATGAGTTCGATATCCGGACGTTAGTGTCTCGGAATGCGTACATCGGGCGGGTGGAATCCAACGGTTCCGCATCGAACCGTGAAGATCCATTGCGTAGTACGCGGAGACGCTCCGGAGGCGACCCGTGGAGTCCGGTCGTCCCGCGCGCCCGGGGTGCGTGCATCCGGATGGTGCGCCCCCCCGAACGGGTGGGGTGAATGTGCGATACACCCCTTAGGGCCTGATATTGGCGGGAAGGCACAGCGCTCCGGCGCTGGAGGCACGGCGCACTCTGAGGAGGCACTCCATGCGTGGAGCCACGCACGCCAAATGGGCCGCATGCGCGGCGGCGGTAGCCCTCGCGGCGACCGCCTGCGGGGGCGGGGGAAGTGACAGCGGCGGCGGCGACGGCTCCGGGATCCTCAGTTCCTCCTGGGGCGACCCGCAGAACCCGCTGGAGCCGGCCAACACCAACGAGGTGCAGGGCGGCAAGGTCCTCGACATGCTCTTCCGCGGTCTGAAGCGCTACAACGCGAAGACCGGCAAGGCCGAGGACATGATGGCGGACAAGATCGACTCCTCGGACTCGCAGAACTTCACGGTCACGATCAAGGACGGCTGGAAGTTCAGCAACGGCGAGGCCGTCACCGCGCAGTCGTACGTGGACGCCTGGAACTACGGAGCCAGCCTCAAGAACAACCAGAAGAACGCCTACTTCTTCGGGTACATCGACGGATACGACAAGGTCCACCCCGACTCCGGCAGCCAGAGCGCGGAAAAGCTGTCGGGGCTCGCGGTCAAGGACGCCAAGAGCTTCACCGTCAAGCTCAACCAGAAGTTCTCGACCTTCCCCGACACCCTCGGCTACGCGGCCTACTCGCCGCTGCCGAAGGCGTTCTTCGACAACCACGCGGCCTGGCTGAAGAAGCCCGTCGGCAACGGCCCGTACACCGTGGACTCGTACACCAAGGGCTCCCAGATGTCCCTGCGGAAGTGGGACGCCTACCCGGGCACGGACAAGGCGGTGAACGGCGGGGTGGACCTGAAGGTCTACACCGACAACAACACCGCCTACACCGACCTCATGGCCGGCAACCTCGACCTCGTCGATGACGTGCCCGCCTCCCAGCTCAAGAACGTGAAGAGCGACCTCGGGGATCGCTACATCAATACACCCGCCGGCATCATCCAGACGCTGGCTTTCCCGTTCTATGACAAGAACTGGAACAAGAGCGGGATGGAGAAGGTCCGCAAGGGCCTGTCCATGGCGATCAACCGCAAGCAGATCACCCAGACGATCTTCCAGAACACCCGCACCCCGGCCACCGACTGGACCTCGCCGGTCCTCGGGGCGGAGGGCGGCTACAAGTCAGGGCTGTGCGGGGACGCCTGCGACTACAACGCCGGTGAGGCCAAGAAGCTGGTCCAGGACGGCGGCGGCCTGCCGGGCGGGCAGGTCAAGATCTCGTACAACGCCGACACCGGCTCCCACAAGGAGTGGGTGGACGCCGTGTGCAACAGCATCAACAACGCCCTCGGCAACGACAAGGCCTGCGTCGGCAACCCGGTCGGCACCTTCGCGGACTTCCGCAACCAGATCGGCCGGCACAAGATGCCCGGTCCGTTCCGGGCCGGCTGGCAGATGGACTACCCGCTGATCCAGAACTTCCTGCAGCCGCTCTACTACACCAACGCCTCCTCCAACGACGGCCAGTGGTCCAACAAGGACTTCGACAAGCTCGTCAACGAGGCGAACGCCGAGACCGACAGCGCCAAGGCGATCAAGCTCTTCCAGCAGGCCGAGGGCGTCGTACGGGACAACATGGCCGCCATCCCGCTCTGGTACCAGAACGGCAGCGCCGGCTACTCGGACAAGGTCTCCAACGTGGCGCTCAACCAGTTCAGCGTCCCCGTCTACAGCGAGATCAAGGTCAGCTGAGCCGCGCCGGGCGGCCCGCGGCCGGGGCCGCCCCCACTACCTCCGGAGCCCTCATGGGACGGTACGTAATCCGGCGTCTGCTGCAGATGATCCCGGTCTTCATCGGCGCCACACTGTTGATCTTCCTGATGGTGAACGTGATGGGAGATCCCATCGCGGGCCTGTGCGGCGACAGACAGTGCGACCCCTCGACGGCCGCCCAGCTCAAGAAGGAGTTCGGCCTCGACAAGCCGGTGTGGCAGCAATACCTGACCTACATGGGCAATGTCTTCACCGGCGACTTCGGCACCGCCTTCAACGGGCAGAAGGTCACCGAGCTGATGTCGACCGCCTTCCCCGTCACCATCCGGCTCACCGTCGTCGCGATCGTCTTCGAGGTCGTCATCGGGATCCTGCTGGGCGTCGTCACCGGCCTGCGCCGCGGACGCCCCGTCGACACCGGCGTGCTGCTGCTGACCCTCGTCGTCATCTCGGTGCCGACCTTCGTCACCGGTCTGGTCCTGCAACTGCTGCTCGGCGTCGAATGGGCCTGGATCAAACCGTCGGTGTCCTCGGACGCCGAGTTCGGCGAGCTGATCGTTCCCGGGCTGGTCCTGGCCTCGGTGTCCCTCGCCTACGTGACCCGGCTGACCCGGACCTCCATCGCGGAGAACAAGCGGTCCGACTACGTCCGTACGGCCGTCGCCAAGGGACTGCCCCGGCGCCGGGTGATCGTCCGGCATCTGCTGCGCAACTCGCTGATCCCGGTGGTCACCTTCATCGGCACCGACATCGGCGCGCTCATGGGCGGCGCGATCGTCACCGAGCGGATCTTCAACATCCACGGCGTCGGCTTCCAGCTCTACCAGGGCATCCTGCGGCAGAACACCCAGACCGTCGTCGGCTTCGTGACCGTCCTGGTCCTCGTCTTCCTGGTCGCCAACCTGCTCGTCGACCTCCTCTACGCCGTACTCGACCCGAGGATCCGCTATGCCTGAGCAGCCGTACGAGCCAGAGGGCGCCATCGCCTCGACCGGCATGGGCGGCGCGATGGACCTCGCCACGAGCGAGGCGTCCACCCTGGAGAAGACCCCGGGCGGCCCCGAGGGCACCGGACCGCAGGAGAAGCCGCGCTCGCTCTGGTCCGACGCCTGGCGGGACCTGCGGCGCAACCCCGTCTTCATCATCTCCGGGCTCGTCATCCTCTTCCTGGTCGTCATCTCGCTCTGGCCCTCGCTGATCGCCTCCCGGAACCCCCTCAACTGCGACCTCTCCAAGGCCCAGGAGGGCTCCCAGCCGGGCCACCCCTTCGGCTTCGACGGCCAGGGCTGCGACGTCTACACGCGGACCGTCTACGGGACCCGGGTCTCCATCACCGTCGGCGTCTGCGCCACGCTCGGCGTCGCGATCCTCGGCTCGGTCCTCGGCGGCCTCGCCGGCTTCTTCGGCGGGGTGTGGGACGCGATCCTGTCCCGGATCACGGACATCTTCTTCGCGATCCCCGTGGTGCTCGGCGGTCTGGTCCTCCTCTCCGTGGTGACCAGCAACACGGTCTGGCCGGTCATCGGGTTCATGGTGCTGCTCGGCTGGCCGCAGATCTCCCGGATCGCCCGCGGCTCGGTCATCACCACCAAGCAGAACGACTACGTCCAGGCGGCCCGCGCCCTCGGCGCCTCCAACTCACGGCTGCTGCTGCGCCACATCACGCCCAACGCGGTCGCCCCGGTGATCGTCGTCGCGACCATCGCGCTCGGTACGTACATCGCGCTGGAGGCGACGCTCTCGTACCTCGGAGTCGGGCTGAAGCCGCCGACGGTGAGCTGGGGCATCGACATCTCCGCGGCCTCCGCCTACATCCGCCAGGCCCCGCACATGCTGCTGTGGCCCGCCGGCGCCCTCGCGATCACGGTGCTCGCGTTCATCATGCTCGGCGACGCGGTGCGCGACGCCCTCGATCCGAAGCTGAGGTGACCGACGTGCTGCTCGAAGTGCGCGACCTGCACGTGGAGTTCCGGACCCGGGACGGCGTCGCCAAGGCCGTCAACGGGGTCAACTACAGCGTGGACGAGGGCGAGACGCTCGCCGTCCTCGGCGAGTCGGGATCCGGCAAGTCGGTGACGGCACAGGCGGTCATGGGCATCCTCGACATGCCGCCCGGGAAGATCACCGGCGGCGAGATCCTCTTCCGGGGCAAGGACCTGCTGAAGTTCAAGGAGGAGGAACGGCGCAAGGTCCGCGGCGCCGAGATGGCGATGATCTTTCAGGACGCGCTGTCCTCCCTGAACCCGGTGCTCAGCGTCGGCGAGCAGCTGGGCGAGATGTTCACCGTGCACCGCGGGATGTCCCGGAGGGACGCCCGGGCGAAGGCCGTCGAGCTGATGGAGCGGGTGCGGATCCCGGGCGCCGCCCAGCGGGTGCGCGACTATCCCCACCAGTTCTCCGGCGGTATGCGCCAGCGCATCATGATCGCCATGGCGCTGGCCCTCGAACCGGCGCTGATCATCGCCGACGAGCCGACCACCGCGCTCGACGTCACCGTCCAGGCCCAGGTCATGGATCTGCTGGCCGAGTTGCAGCGCGAGCTCAACATGGGGCTCATCCTCATCACCCACGACCTCGGCGTGGTCGCGGACGTCGCGGACAGGATCGCCGTGATGTACGCGGGCCGGATCGTCGAGTCGGCGCCGGTCCACGACATCTACAAGGCGCCCGCGCACCCGTACACCAAGGGCCTGCTCGAATCGATCCCGCGCCTGGACCAGAAGGGCCAGGAGCTCTACGCGATCAAGGGCCTGCCGCCGAACCTGATGCACATCCCGCCGGGCTGCGCCTTCAACCCGCGCTGCCCGATGGCCCAGGACGTGTGCCGGACCGATGTGCCGCCGCTCTACGAGGTGTCCGAGGACCGCGGGAGCGCCTGCCACTTCTGGAGGGAGTGTCTGCATGGCTGAGACGACGGCACAGAGCGCGGCGGAGCCGGCGGCCGAGCCCCTGCTGGAGGTCAGCGGCCTGGTCAAGCACTACCCCCTCACCCAGGGCATCCTCTTCAGGAAGCAGGTCGGCGCGGTCAAGGCGGTCGACGGCGTCGACTTCCGGCTCGGCCACGGCGAGACCCTCGGCATCGTCGGCGAGTCCGGGTGCGGCAAGTCGACGGTGGCCAAGATGCTGGTCAACCTGGAGAAGCCGACGGCCGGGACGATCCGGTACAAGGGCGAGGACATCACCACCCTGTCCGGCCGGGCCCTCAAGGCCGTACGGCGCAACATCCAGATGGTCTTCCAGGACCCGTACACCTCGCTCAACCCCCGGATGACCGTTGGCGACATCATCGGGGAGCCGTACGAGATCCATCCCGAGGTCGCGCCGAAGGGCGACCGCCGGAAGCGGGTGCAGGACCTGCTGGACGTGGTCGGGCTCAACCCCGAGTACATCAACCGCTATCCGCACCAGTTCTCCGGCGGCCAGCGCCAACGCATCGGCATCGCCCGGGGGTTGGCCCTGCGGCCCGAGATCATCGTCGCCGACGAGCCGGTCTCCGCGCTCGACGTCTCCGTGCAGGCCCAGGTCATCAACCTGCTCGACAGGCTCCAGGACGACTTCAACCTGTCGTACGTGTTCATCGCGCACGACCTGTCGATCGTGCGGCACATCTCCGACCGGGTCGGGGTGATGTACCTCGGGCGGATCGTGGAGACGGGCAGGGACGCCGAGATCTACGACCATCCGACGCATCCCTACACCCAGGCGCTGCTCTCCGCCGTGCCCGTGCCCGATCCGGAGGCCCGCGAGCACCGGGAGCGGATCATCCTCACCGGTGACGTGCCCTCGCCGGCGAACATCCCCTCCGGGTGCCGCTTCCGCACCCGCTGCTGGAAGGCGCAGGAGCGCTGCGCCCTGGAGGTGCCGCTGCTCGCGGTGCCGGCCGAGTTCCGGCTCACCGTGGGGCCCGCCGCGCACGACTCCGCCTGCCACTTCGCGGAGGAGAAGCGTGTGGTCCCGCCGGAGGACAACCGGGTGCTGCCGCCGGAGCCGGGCACCGCGGTGGTCCCGGAGCGGGACCCGGTGGTGCCCCTGGAGAAGCGGGTGAAGCCGCCGGCGGACAAGCCCCTGACGCCGTCCGAAGAGCGGCCCGAAGAGCCGCCCGAGGAGCCGCCCGAGCCGTCGGCATAACCGCGCAAATGCCCACGAACTTGGTTTACACACAGGCAACTTGGCGGAAGCGGTACCGATATACGGACGCGCCAAGGTGAACACCGTACGGCCGTGCGGGTGCCGTAGACGGGCCGGGGCGCGCCATGTCGCCCCGGCCTGTCGCATGCTCAGCCGGTGACGCCGAGCGAGCGCCTCAGGAAGTCCACCTGGAGCAGCAGCAGATTCTCGGCGACCTGTTCCTGCGGGGTCATGTGCGTGACGCCCGAGAGGGGCAGTACCTCGTGCGGGCGCCCCGCCGCCAGCAGCGCGGAGGACAGCCGCAGGCTGTGGGCCACCACCACGTTGTCGTCGGCGAGACCGTGCACGATCATCATCGGGCGCGCGGGCTCCGCCGCGGCCACCAGGCCGTTGTCGTCGATCAGCGAGTTCGCGGTGTACACCTCCGGCTGGGTGTTCGGATCACCCAGATAGCGTTCCGTGTAGTGGGTGTCGTAGAGCCGCTGGTCGGTGACCGGCGCCCCCACGATGCCCGCGTGGAACACGTCGGGGCGGCGCAGCACCGCGAGTCCGGCGAGGTAACCGCCGAAGGACCAGCCGCGGATGGCGACCCGGCCGAGGTCGAGCGGGAAGCTGTCGGCGAGCCCCTGAAGGGCGTCGACCTGGTCCTGGAGCACGACCGCGGCCATGTCGTTCTTGATGGACTTCTCCCAGGCGGGGGAGCGCCCGGGCATGCCGCGGCCGTCGGCGACGATCACCGCGAAGCCCTGGTCGGCGAACCACTGCGAGGTCAGATACGGGTTGTGCGCGGCGAGCACGCGCTGGCCGTGCGGACCGCCGTAGGGGTCCATGAGGACAGGGAGAGGGGTGTCACCGGAGTAGCCGGTAGGCATCAGCACGGCGCATGGGATTTTCCGTGCGCCCCCCTCGGTGAGGGTCACGCGCGGGGACAGACCGGGACGTTCCGCGTACGACGTCACGGTCGCCGCGCGCTTTCCCTCGCGCAGCACCTGCACCTGGGCGCCCGGACGGTCGGGCACCGCGGAGACGAGCACCGTCACCCGTCCGGCGCGCACCGCCGAGTGCACGCCGGGCTCCTGCGAGAGGCGCTCCACCCCGAGCTCGTTGACCCGGTACACATGGACCTCGCCGATCTCCGGGGAGGCCGCCTTCTTGCCGGCCGACGCCGAGATCAGTACGTCGTCGGCCGAGACGTCCAGCACTGCGCGGACATGCAACTGCGGTCCTGTGAGCGGACGTTCACCGAAGGCGAGCACGCGCGCACCGCCTTCGTCGGCGATCCGCACGAGCTGTCCGCCGGGGCTCCAGCACGGCACGCCGGGGAAAAGATCAAGCCATTGTGGATCTTCGTCGGCATGCACCATCCGGGTCGACCCGGTGTCCGGGTCGACGGCCAGGAACAGCTGGCTGCGCTGGTCCCTGGCCTGCACGAGCACCAGCGGCGCCCCCGCCGCTGACCAGTGCACATGCGCCAGATACGGATAGCGGGCCCGGTCCCACACGACCTCCGTGCGCACCCCGTCGAGACCGATCACGAAGAGCCGTACGTTCGCGTTGTCGGTGCCCGCCGCCGGATAGGCGACCTGCTGCGGAGCGTGCTCCGGCTGTGCCGGGTCGGAGATCCACCAGCGCTGCACCGGTGCGTCGTCGACCCGGGCGACCAGCAGCCGGTCCCCCTCCGGCGACCACCAGAAGCCGCGTGAACGCCCCATCTCCTCGGCCGCGATGAACTCGGCAAGGCCGAAGGAAACGGTCGCCGGATCGGCCCCGGCCTCCGGCTCCGCGACCACCCGGTCGTCGCCGCCCTCGGCGCCGACCACGCGCAGAGCGCCCTGGGCGACATACGCGATCCACCGCCCGTCGGGGGAGGGGCGAGGGTCGATCACCGGTCCGGGGACGCGGAGTTCGCGTGCCGTGCCGGCCCGCAGCTCCGCCGTGAAAAGCCGCCCTGACAAGGCGAAAGAGGCCAACTCGCCCGCCGCGTCGGTGGCGTAGGAGACGATCCCGGCACCGCCCTCCCTGCTGCGCTCCCGGCGCGCCCGCTCCTGCGCCGACAGCCGCTCCCTGCTGCCCCCGAGCAACGCCTGTGGATCGGCGGCGACGCGTTCCTCGCCGTCGGCGACATCGAGAACCCACAGCAGATTCGCCCGGTCCGTACCGGAGCGCGACCGCAGAAACACCACACGGGAACCATCGGGGGACACGGTGAACGCGCGCGGCGCGCCGAGTGTGAACCGCTGGGTGCGCGCCTGCAGGCGCGGGAAGGAGAGGGCCTCGGTCGTCATGCCCCGACCATATTGGCCATGCGCCCCCTTGTGCGGCCGTGCGCCGATCGATGCGCGCGTACGGATAGTTATGATCACTAGCGCTGCGTGGGTATGAACCTGCTGGCTGCTGTATGGATTTACCGACCCCCATGTCCGACCCCCCGTGTCCCTGGGATCTTTGGAGGTGAGCCGCCGTGGCACTCTCGATTTCGGCGGTGGTGCTGCTGGCGATCATCGTCTTCATCCTGGTGAAGAAGTCAGGACTGAAGGCCGTACACGCGATCGTGTGTGTCCTGCTCGGCTTCTATCTCGCTTCCTCGACGGTCGCTCCCACGATCAACGAGCTGACGACGAACATCGCGGGGATGATCGGCAGCATCAAGTTCTGATCTGCGCCGAACGTCGGCTCCGGGAGACGACTGCCCGGAGCCCGACTCCGGCTGACCTGTTGGTCCGGACCGGGCCGGGGCCGAGTGGACGGTCCGGTCAGTCTTCGGACGCGTAGGGCACGAAGTCGGCCCAGGCGGTCGGGGAGAAGGCCAGACGAGGGCCGTCGACGTCCTTGGAGTCGCGGACGTGGATGGTGGCGGGGGTGGTGGCGATCTCGATGCATGAGTTGCCGTCGTTGCCGCTGCTGTAGCTGCTCTTGAACCAGGCCAGTTCGAAGGCGTCCCCGGCAGCGGTCTTGCGGATCATGTTTCTCCCAGCAGTCGCTCGATGAGGCCCGTTGACTCCCGTGGGGAGAGAGCCTGCGCCCGGATGGTGCCATACCGCAGTTCAAGGATGCGGAGTTGTTTCGGATCTGAGGTCGGACGACCGTTGAACGCGCCGTCGGAGCGCCCCACCGCGGTGCCGTCCGGAAACTTCAGCACCTCGATCCTTCCGTCCAAGCCGGAGTGGACCTCGCAGTTCAACGGCATCACCTGAAGCACTACGTTATGCAGCAGCCCCACCTCCAGAAGGCGTTCAAGCTGCTGCCGCCACAGCATTGTGCCTCCGATGGGGCGTCGCAGTGAGGCCTCTTCCTGTACGAAGCTGAGCGCCGGAGCCGGGGACCGCTCGAAGACCGACTGCCTTGCCGTGCGCGCGGCGACCATGCGTTCCACCTCGTCCGGTGAGTACGGGGGCTGCCCTGCCCTGAAGAGTGCCCTCGCGTGGTCTGCCGTCTGCAGCAGGCCGTTGACACTGTGGCTCTCGTACACCCCGATCTCGACCGCCTGCGACTCCAGCTTGGCCAACTCCCGCACCTTCTTCGGGTACCGGACCTTCGCCACGTCCTCCTTCATCGCCGAGAGCAACCCACCCGCCCCCAACACTTCGTCGGCCTTGTCCAGATACTCGGGCTGAGGGGTCCGCTTCCCGCCCTCGATCTTGTAGACCATGTCCTCGCCATACCCGACGGCCATCCCGAACTCGGCGGCCCGCATCCCCACCGCCTCCCGCCGCAGCTTCAGCTGCCGCCCCACGGGGCTGGTCCCGACAGCCCGGACACGACCGGACAACGTCCGGACAATCGCCGTACGCAACGGAGTTGTCGTGGTTCACGGTAGGGGCGGGCTGCCACGCGACCGACTGGGTCTCGTACGGCCCACCGGACCCCGGCCGCCCGTGCTCCGGTGCCAGGGGCGCTCTTCCCAAAGAACCACGAGGGTGAAAGGACCCCACCAAGCCCCACCCCACCCTCCCGCACGCGTCGGCATGGCCTCACTCGCGCGAGTGAACATCACCAACTCGGCTGGATTCCTGGCCGGTTGCCTGCCCTACGCTCAGCGCAACACAACCGCAGACATACGACGGCCCTCGCCGGGACTGCAATCCCAGTGCGAGGGCCTGACCACCAAGGAAGAAGCACCTTCCCGATGGATACGCAGAACCCTAGCGCGCCCCCGCGCGCCCAGTCCCGTCATGCCGCCGACAAACACCCGAACCGGCGGTACTCCCGCCCGGGAGTCTCCGGAGGTTCCCGAGACTCCGGCCAAGGCGGCCTCACCCACGACAACGCCCGCCACGCCACCCGCTTCACGGTGATCGGCAACCACCTCGCCCAGCACCCGGAGCTGTCGGGTCTCGCGATCGGGCTGGGCGTCTACATCCAGTCGCTTCCCGCGGGCGCCCGCGTCGACATCAAGACCCTCGCGGCCCGCTTCCCCGAGGGCGCGACCCGTATCGCCGCGGCTCTGCGCGAACTGGAAGCCCACGGCTATCTGCGCCGCGAACGGCGACGCATCCCGGGCGGCCGCATCGTCACCCGCACGATCTCCTGCAACCAGCCCGGCCACCAACGCCAGGCAGCCGACGACCACGGCCCCGTAACCCCGAAGCAGCCAACGCAGCCGACGCGGCCGAAGCAGCGAGCACCCCGCAAGCCCCTCCCCGCCGTACCGCGCCCCGCGTACCCTGCCCCCGCCCTCCTCCAGGCCGCCGTCGACCTCCTCGCGGACCTCCGTCGCCACGATCCCGTTCTGCTTCTCTCCGCCTGCGACACGACTCACCTCGCCCCCGGCGTCGCCGCCTGGCTGGAGCGAGACGTCAGCCCCGCCGCCGTACGACAGGCGCTCACCATTGACCTGCCACCCGAGGGACTACGACGGCCCGCCGCCCTCCTGGCCCACCGCCTCGCTGCCCAGCTGCCGCCGCCACCCCCGTTCCGAGCCCCCGCCGCTCCACCGGCCGTCCGGCACCCGCTCCAGACCTGTGACGGCTGCGACCGCGCCTTCCGCGCACCCGAACCCGGCCGGTGCCGCGACTGCCAGTGCGATCTCGTGGAGGCCGCCTAGCATGAACGGGACGATCCTTGCCCCTGGGCACAGACCACGAGGAGCGAGCGCCATGACCATCGCCCCGGACAACGCGCAGCAGGGCGCCTCCCACCAGTACCGGGCCATGCGGGACGTCGTTCAGTCCATGGACGACACCCTCCGCGGAAAATTCGAGATCACCAAGGAAGGGATCGTCCACGACATGATGTCGCCGGGAGGGCCGCACGAGGTCACGGCAGCACACATCAGCCGCCGGCTGGAGAGGGTCATGCCGGACGAGCTGCTGGCCCACAACGGCACCCCCGACGTGGAGGACGAGCCTGAGGGGATCATGCGCCACCCCGACGTGATGGTGATCGCCTGGACTGACCTGGACACAGAAGCCTCCATCGATCCACGCACTCTTGTCGCCGCCGTCGAAGTGGTCTCCCGCTCCAACCCGGAGAACGACTGGGTCAGCAAGATGCGCGACTATCCCCTGATCGGGATCCCCGTCTATGCCGTCTTCGACCCCCGCACTGGCACCGGCGCCGTCTTCACCGACATCCACGCCACCCCCGAGGGCCCCCGCTACGCGACCCGCAAGGACTTCGTCTACGGCGAGGACGTCACCATCGCCGACTGGACGATTCCGACGGACAATCTGCCGCGCTACGGGGACAGCAAGGAGCCCAGGCCTTGAGCTCACTGGGCTCGACGGTTTCTCCTGCGTCCGGAGAGTCCTGATCCGGAAACCGGAGGGCCGGAACAGGCGCCGATCCGACCGATGGCGATCTCAAGCAGCGCCGCCCGATCGACGAGGCCTCGGTGAACGACGCCAGCGACTGGATCGAGCGAATCGCGCTCGCCATCGCTCATGTGCTCGACGACGAGGACTGACAAGCGGTCGGGGAGGAGGTCGGGGGCGGGCGGGCGCCTCGTAGGGTGGACTCCATGACGGAACTGCCCGACCGGCGTCTGCTCCTGGTGCACGCGCACCCGGACGACGAGTCGATCAACAACGGCGCGACCATGGCCGCGTACGCGGCAGCGGGCGCCCAGGTGACGCTGGTGACCTGCACCCTCGGTGAGCGGGGCGAGGTCATCCCGCCCGGGCTCGCGCATCTGACGGACGGCGCCCTCGGCGAGCACCGCCTGGCGGAGCTCGGTACGGCGATGCGCGCACTCGGCGTCCAGGACTTCCGCCGGCTCGGCGGCGACACCCGCTACCAGGACTCCGGGATGATGGGCGGCCCCGAGAACGACAACCCGCGCTGCTTCTGGCGCGCGGACGTCGACGAGGCCGCCGGGCACCTCGTCGAGGTGATCCGCGAGGTACGTCCCCAGGTCCTCGTCACCTACGACCCCGACGGCGGCTACGGACACCCGGACCACATCCAGACCCACCGCGTCGCGACGCGCGCCGCCGAACTGGCCGCCGAGACCGGCTTCCGGCCGGACCTCGGCGAGCCCTGGCGGATCGCCAAGGTCTACTGGAACCGCGTACCGCGCCCGGTCGCCGAAGAGGCGTTCGCGCGGCTCCGCGCGGCCCTGCCCGACCTGCCCTTCTCCAAGACGGCGGACGTCGACGACGTCCCCGGCGTGGTCGACGACGCGGCCGTCACCACCGAGATCGACGGGACCGCGTTCGCTGCCGCCAAGGCCGCGGCGATGCGGGCGCACGCCACCCAGATCGAGGTGGCCGAGCCCTGGTTCGTCCTCTCGAACGAGCTCGCGCAGCCCCTCTTCACCACCGAGTACTACGAGTTGGTGCACGGGGAGCGCGCTGGGGGCGCCGGGACGCGTGAGACGGACCTGTTCGCGGGAATCGGGGATCTGCCCGGCATCGCGGACGCGACGACGACCGGTCAGCGAGAGGCGGGCTCCCGATGAGCGGGACGGGCCGACAGGGAAGCGCGCTCGCGCAGCCGTTGCAACGGCCGTCGGGCGGCCGGATCGCCGCCGGTCTGGTGCTCTTCGTACTGGGCGCGGTGGTCGGCGCCGCCGGCGCGCTCGTGCAATCCGGCTGGTTCCCGGGCGGGTTGCTGCTCGCGCTGGCCGGCGCGGCCGGGCTCTTCCTCGGCGGCGCACGCGCGATGGACACCAGGGCCGGGGCCGTCGCCCCCGCCGTCGGCTGGATGGTCACTGTGGTCCTGCTCACCGCGAGCCGTCCCGAGGGCGACTTCCTCTTCGGCGCGGGGCTCGGCTCCTACCTCTTCCTGCTCGGAGGCATGGCTGTGGCTGTGATGTGCGCCACCCTTGGGCAGGGGCGGCAACCGGGCGGTTCCACGGTCCGACTTGGCAAATGACGTACCTATTCGCCGTACCGGACAGGTGGGGGTCCCGTGGGGGTTTCCTTCGCGGTCGCGGTTTGCGGCCGGGAGACGGCCAGTATGGTGGTGCGCGCCGCCGAGCTGCCCGAGATGAGGTCGAGTAAACGGGCGGCGGAGCCAACCGGGAGAACCTGCCTTGAGTCGTGAAACTGACAGTTCGTCCTCCGGGCCCAACGGGCGCGGTGGAGCCGCGTACCCGTCGGGGACGCCGCCGTACGGCACGCCCGCGGCTTCCGAAGACGGCGCCGACGCGGCCCGCGCGGCCGCGCAGCCGGAGGAACGCAAGACCGAGACCACGCTGACGACGCGGATCCGGATCAACATCCCCGGATCGCGGCCCATCCCGCCGGTCGTCGTGCGCACACCGATGGGGGACGTCGACCCGCCCGCCGACACCAACGGCGCGGGCTCCGACCCCGAGACGACGGGATCCATGCGCCTGCCCGCGGTCGCGTCCGTGCCGTCCCTGCCCTCCGGGGAGGGCTCCGACGAGCCCGCCGGGCCGGGCGAGAAGGCGAGCGACTGGTTCGCCCCGCGCAAGTCCGGTGCGCCCAAGGGCGGTCCGGGCGGCGGGTCGACCAACGGGGCGGGTCTGCCCGGCGGTTCGGCCGCCGGCGCCGGTGGCCCTGCCGGGCCCGCCGCGTCGGCCGGCATGTCCGCCGGTATGTCCGCGGGACAGGGTGCGCCGGGTGGCGCGCGGCCCGGTGGACCGGGCGGATCCGGTGGCGCGAACGGTGCCGGGCCGCTCGGCGGTCAGGGCGGCATGCGTCCCGGCGGTACCAACGGCGCGGGTCTCGGGGGCGCCGCCGGCGCCGGTCCCGTGGCACCCGGCCACGGCGGCGGCACCGGCTCCTTCGACGTCTCCGGCGCGCTGCCGGGTGGCGGCGGCACCGGGTCGTTCCCGTCCGCCGCGGCCGACGGCGGCGACGCGCGACGCGACGATCTGCCGTACTTCTCCGACAACGGCCAGGGCGGCGGGGGCGGTCAGCGCGGTCCCTCCGGCCCGACCGGCGGTCCGGTCACCGGTGACGGGCACCTTCTGCCGCCCGGCGCGGGCCCCCGTGGCCCGGGCGTCGGTCCCGGCGGTCCCGGTCTGACTCCGGGCGCCCCGGGCATGGGCCCCGGCCGTCCCGGCGCGGGCCCCGGCGTCCCCGGCGGCGGCCTCAGCGACGACACCGCGATCCTCACCCCGCAGCGGCACGCGCCCGAGCCGGGCTACCCCGAGCCGGGGGCCCAGGGGTACGGCGGCCCCGGCGACAACGTCTCCGGGCACACCGTCACCAGCGGCATCCCCGTCGTACCGGGCGCGCCGGGCTCGCCCTTCGGGCCGGGTGCGCACACCGACGGGCCGCTGCCGCACACACCGCCGAAGCTGCCGGAGCCGGCCCCGAAGCCGGCCGCCTCCGCCAGGCCCGCCAAGAAGAAGGGGCGCAGCAAGCTGGTGCTCCTGACGGTCGCCGTCGTGGTGGTCGGCGGTGGCGCGTACGGCGCCGGGCTGCTCATGAACCACTCGGACGTGCCCAAGGGCACCACGGTGCTCGGCGTCGACATCGGCGGCGGCACCCGGGACGAGGCCGTCAAGAAGCTCGACGACGCCTTCGGCGACCGTACGAACAAGGCGCTGACGTTGTCGGTCGACGGCGAGACGGTGGCGCTCAAGCCGGACCAGGCGGGCCTCCTGTTCGACAGCAAGGCCACCGCCAGCGCCGCCGCCAAGAGCGACTACAACCCGATGTCGGTGATCGGTTCCCTGTTCGGGCAGCAGCGCGTCGTCGAACCCGTGATGCCCCCCGACGAGGAGAAGCTCCAGGCCGCGCTGGAGCGCGCCGCGGGCGGTTCCGGCTCGGCGAGCGAAGGCACGATCAAGTTCCAGTCCGGCAAGGCCGTCCCCGTGTACGGCAAGACGGGCAAGGGCATCGACGTCGCGGCCTCCACCCAGGCCGTCGAGGACGCGTACCGCACCCAGGTGGAGACCAACTCGTCCGCGCCCGTGAAGGTGCCGACGACCACCAAGGAGCCGACGGTCTCGAAGGCCGAGGTCGACCGGATGATGAAGAAGTTCGCGGAGCCGGCCATGTCCGGGATCGTCACGGTCAAGACGGACGCCACCCACGCGGTGTCGTTCAGCCCGCAGAACTCCCTGTGGAAGTTCCTCGGGGTGAAGGCCCAGAACGGCAAGCTCGTCGACGTCTACGACAAGGCCGCTCTGACGCAGCTCTACGGCAACACCTTCGACGGCGTCCTCATCGCCCGGGGCACCGGCAAGAAGACGGCGGTCACGGTGGAGGACGTGATCGGCGCGCTGCGTCCGGCGCTGTTCTCCAAGAACCCGGCGGACCGGGTCGTCGTGATCGACACCAACCCGAGCTAGTCAGCAGGGGCGACCGGACGCCCCTCGCGCAAGGCGCCCGGCCATGAGTTCTGTGGCCGGGCGCTTTTGGGTGTCTCAGTGGTTCCCGCCGAAAAGCAACGCTGAGCCGTGCGGCAGGGTGATCCGAACGACCTGAACGACGAGCAGAGCCAGCAGCTCCTGGCGGGACTGTGAGCGGGCGGTACAAGAGGCCGCGGGCATCACGCCGCGCGAGGGCGGGATACGCGAGGCGCTTCAGACCTCGATTCTGACGGCATCCCGGCCGCCGTCGGCCGACGCCCGCAGGCCTTCTCCACCCACTTCGTCGCGCGGTGTGCGGGCAGCGCCCACGGGGTGTCCCATCTCACCCGTACCCCGATATACGTATCCGCACAGTGGGCTAGCTTCGTCGTATACGCACGCGTGTAACGGGAGCGGCGGACGACGTCCGGCCCAGGAGAGGTTGGCAGCGGCCATGAAAATTCCCCGCACGGCCCATTCCGACCAGCCGTGGCGGATCCACGAGTTCACCGGCGACTTTCGGACCGAGGACGTGTGGTCCTTCCGCACCCCCGGCGCCGGACCGGACGACTTTCCCGTCCTACTCGCCGCGATGCAGACAGCCGGCGGATTCGCCAATCCGCCCCGCGCGGTCCGGTTCCTGTTCGCGGTGCGCTCGCAGCTCGGTGCCCTCCTCGGTTGGGACAAGCCCAGGACGAGCCTCGGAAAGCGGGTTCAACCACTGCATGACCGCCTGCCAGGCGATCTCCGTGAGACCGTCGACGTCTCCGACACCAGCGACGCCCCGTTCACCCCCGTGTACCTGCTC
This sequence comes from Streptomyces sp. NPDC058371, assembly GCF_042723265.1. Taxonomy (NCBI): domain Bacteria; kingdom Bacillati; phylum Actinomycetota; class Actinomycetes; order Kitasatosporales; family Streptomycetaceae; genus Streptomyces; species Streptomyces sp. NPDC058371. Next base: position 296,126 of record NZ_JBHXJC010000004.1, read on the forward strand.
CACAACGAGTCCGTCCGCGAACTGGCGAACAAGACCTGCCACGCCGTCATGCACCTGGGGTGGGTGCCGACCGGTGGCGGCGACGGCGAATACGGACTGCGGATGGCGATCCTGGTCAAGCCCAACGGCCGGTTCGGACGGGTGTACATGGCTCTCATCGCACCGTTCCGCTACCTGATCGTCTACCCCGCGATCACCCGGCAGTGGGAGCGTGCCTGGCGGGACCGTGAGCTTCCGCCCACCGCGAACGTCGGTCCTCGACCGTAGTCGCTGCGAGCGTCGGCACCACTCGTGGCCGCGCAACGGAGGGTCCCGGCCGCCGGCACCCCGACCGGGACCATGCCGGGGTGAGGTAGGGCTTCGAGAACTACTGAGACCCCCTTTGCGTGGGCGGGCGGGCGGTCGAGGCGGGGCGCGCCCTTGGGTGGGCCGCGGACGGGAGGACGCGCCTTTGGGCGGGCCGGCGGCCGGGGGCGCGCTTTTGGGTTCGCCGGCGGCCGGGGTGTCGGGCGCCCTCGCGTCCCTCGGGGCCGGTCCTCGACATGACATCTGTCATCCGGGACTGAGGACACCTCGCACTGCCGGGGCCACCCCTTCCCGGGCCACGATGGATCACATGACAACGACTGCGGCGACCACCACCTCGGTGGTCGGGTTCGATCAGGTGAGCAAGAGCTACGGGGGAGTGCGGGCCGTCGACGGCCTGACGCTCGACCTGCACCCGGGCGAGACAGTGGCCCTGCTGGGTCCGAACGGCGCGGGAAAGTCGACGACGCTCGACCTGCTCCTCGGGCTCAAGCACGCCGACAGCGGCTCGGTCCGGGTGTTCGGCACCAGCCCGCGCGAGGCCATCGTCGCCGGCCGCGTCGGTGCCATGCTGCAGAGCGGCGGGCTGATGGACGAGGTGACGGTCGGCGAACTGGTGAAGCTCGCCTGCGATCTGCACCCCAAGCCCTTCCGCGTCACCGACGTGCTCGCCCGGGCGGGCGTCTCCCAGATAGCCGACCGCAAGGTCAACAAGCTCTCGGGCGGCCAGGAGCAGCGCGTCCGCTTCGCCCTGGCCACCGCCGGGGCCAACGACCTGATCGTGCTGGACGAGCCGACCACCGGCATGGACGTCTCCGCCCGCCAGGCCTTCTGGGCCACCATGCGCGAGCAGGCCGACCAGGGCCGCACGGTCCTGTTCGCCACGCACTACCTGGAGGAGGCCGACGCGATCGCGGACCGCGTGCTCGTCCTGCACCGGGGCCGGCTGCTGGCCGACGGCACCGCCGCCGAGATCAAGGCGAAGGCCGGCGCCCGCCGGATCGCCTTCGACCTGGAGGCCCCGATCGACGAGGTCCCGCTGCGCGCGCTGCCCTTCCTGACCACGCTCGACGTCTCCGGCCACACGGTCCGCATGCAGTCCACCGACGCGGACGCGACCGTCCACGCGCTGTACGGGCTCGGGGTCTACCCCCGCAATCTGGAAGTGGCCGGGCTCGGCCTGGAGCAGGCCTTCGTCGCCATCACCGAGGCCGAAGAGGCCAACACCACCGCCGCACAGGCCGGTCCGACCGCCGAGGAGGCGAGGTCCAAGTGAACAGCCTCATCAAACTGGAGATCACCCGCGCCCTGCGCAACCGCAAGTTCCTCTTCTTCTCGGTGATCTACCCCTCGGCCCTGTTCCTGCTGATCGCGGGCAGCGCCGACAGCACGACGGAGGTGGACGGCACCGGGCTCACCCTGCCGACCTTCTTCATGGTGTCCATGGCCTCCTTCGGCGCCCTGACGGCCGTCCTGATGGGCAACAGCGAGCGCATCGCCAAGGAGCGGGAGAGCGGCTGGGTACGGCAGTTGCGGCTGACCACGCTCCCGGGCCGCGGCTATGTCCTGGCGAAGACGGCGAGCGCGGCCGTGATCAGCCTGCCGTCGATCGTGATCGTCTTCGTGGTCGCGGCGGCCGTCAAGGACGTCCGGCTGGATGCCTGGCAGTGGCTCGCGCTGACCGGCGTCATCTGGGTCGGCAGCCTCGTCTTCGCCGCGCTCGGCGTGGCCATCGGCTATCTGGCGAGCGGTGACGCGGTCCGGCCGATCACGATGATCGTCTACTTCGGCCTGTCGATGCTCGGCGGTCTGTGGATGCCGACGACGACCTTCCCGGACTGGCTGCAGGCCATCGCCAAGTGGCTGCCCACGCACGCGTACGCTGCCCTCGGGCAGGCCGTCGAACTCGGCGACGCCCCGCACATGAAGGACCTCGCCATCCTCGCCGTCTCCTTCGTCCTCTTCGCGGGCGGCGCGGCCTGGCTGTACCGGAAGGACACGCTGAAGGCGTGAGTGCCATGACGGAAGACACGCTGTCCGACGAGTCCAGGGCTGAGCGGGTGATGCCCATAGGGGAACCACCTCGCAACGTGCGCGAGGCCCTGCGCAAGGTGCTGTGGATCGTCATCTGGCTGGTGTTCCTCAGCTCGCCGATCCACGACCTGGCCGCCGGCCACCACACCGCGGGCGCCACGACGGGCGGGGCGCTCGGCCTGGCGGCCTTCGTCGCGATCTATCTGACGCTGGTCTTCCGGAACATGGGCAAGGGGTTCACGGGTCCGGTCGTCGCCGTCCTCGTCATCGTCCTGTGCGTCCTCGCCGTGTTGCTGTGCCTTACCCTCGGCTCGGCCTGGCTCGGCCTGTTCGTGTACCTCTCCGTCGCGTGCGGGACGGCGTTCCCGCTGCGCGTCGCGTACTGGACGATCCCGCTGACCACCGCCGTGATGCTGCTCGTCGGTCTGCACGGGGGCGAGCGGGAGGCGCTCAACCTCGTCCTCCTCGTCCTCCTCATCGGCTTCGCGATGACCGGCGTACGGCAACTGGTGCGGACGACGGTGGAGTTGCGCAAGGCGCGGGCCACCGTCGCCCAGCTCGCCGCGAACGAGGAGCGGCTGCGGCTGGCCCGGGACCTGCACGACCTGCTGGGTCACTCGCTCTCGCTGATCACGCTGAAGAGCGAGCTGGCGGGCCGGATGCTGCCCGACCACCCCGACAAGGCGGCCCAGCAGGTCACCGACATCGAGAACGTCAGCCGCCAGGCCCTCGTCGACGTGCGCGAGGCGGTCACCGGCTACCGGCGGCCCCGGCTGTCGGGTGAACTGGCGGGCGCACAGGTCGCGTTGACGGCCGCCGACGTCATCGCGGACCTGCCCACCGAGCCGGACCTCGACGGAGTCGCCGAGGAGAGCGAGTCCGCGCTGGCCTGGGCCCTGCGCGAGGCGATCACCAACGTCGTACGGCACAGCGGGGCCCGCCGCTGCTCGGTCGAGCTGATCCGCCGCCAGACGCTGGACGGTCCCCACCTCGAACTGTCCGTCGAGGACGACGGATCGGGAGGTTCGGGCAACGGCCCGGGCAACGGCCTCTCCGGACTGACGGAGCGGCTGGAGAAGGTGGGCGGGGCGCTCGACGCGGGGCGGACGCGGCGCGGTTTCCGGCTGGTCGCCCGAGTGCCGCTGGGCGGGGCGAAGGGGGCCACCGGCCGCCCTGGAGGGGCGACCGGCGACACCGTAGGATCCGGGGCATGAGCCGTACGATCAAGGTCCTGCTCGCCGAGGACCAGTCGATGGTCCGCGAGGCACTGGCCGCCCTGCTCGGCCTCGAACCGGACATCGAGGTCGTCGCCCAGGTGGCCCGCGGGGACGAGGTGTTGGCGGCGGCCCGGGCGCACGACGTGGACGTGGCTCTCCTCGACATCGAGATGCCGGGCGCCACCGGTATCGAGGCGGCGGCCCAGCTGCACAAGGAGCTGCCGGCCCTCAAGCTGGTCATCCTCACCACCTTCGGCCGGCCCGGGTATCTGCGCAGTGCCATGGAGTCCGGCGCCGACGCCTTCCTGGTGAAGGACGCCCCGGCGTCCCAACTCGCGGCAGCGGTACGCAAGGTGCTGGCCGGGGAGCGCGTCATCGACCCCACGCTGGCGGCCGCGGCGCTCGCCGGGGGCGCCAACCCGCTGACCGACCGCGAGCGCGAGGTGCTGCGCGCGGCGGCGGACGGCTCCACGAACGCCGAACTCGCCAAGGCCCTGCACCTGTCCCAGGGCACGGTCCGCAACTACCTCTCCACCGCCATCCAGAAGCTCGCGGTGCGCAACCGCGCGGAGGCGGTCCGCACGGCACGGGAGAAGGGCTGGCTGTAGCCGCCGAGCTACGGTCACGGCAGGGGGAGGGGCAGGATCAGGACCGGGCTCCGCATGAGCGTGGGCATCGCGCAGTCCGCGGTCAGTTGAGCATTGCCCGGGCCGCCCGGGCCTGTCCTCGTACGCGGTCGGCGGCCGATTCGTCCACGGCGGCCACCACCTCCGCGTAAGCGTCGAGTTCCGTCGCGCCGGCCACGAAGTCGCCCCGTTGGACGAGGAGTTGGGCCCGCTCGTAGCGCAGCCGGGCGGGGTGCGAGGGCAGCAGCAGCGACAGCTCGACGGCCCACAGGGCGACGTCGGACCGCTCGGGCCGGCTGGCGGCCCAGGCGCGGATGTTGTTGAGAATGCGCAGGACGACGTCGAGCGGGTCGGCCGGCGTGAGCATCGACGGATCGAGCGGCGCCCCGGTCGCCCCGGCCACCAGCAACTCGGCGTCCGAACCGGTCAGCACCCGGCCCCCGTCGAACGGATCGGCCAGCACCTGCTGCTCGGGAGGGCCGAAGCCGACCACGAAGTGTCCCGGCAGCGCGACGCCGTACACCGGTGCCCCGGCCCGCCGTGCGACCTCCATCCACACCACGGACAGCAGGATCGGCAGACCGCGGCGTCGCCGCAGCACCTCGTGCAGCAGGGAGGACTCCAGCCGCTGATAGGCGCCCGGCGAGCCGTGGAACTCGAACCGCCCGCCGAGGAGTTCGGCGAGCGCGGTGGCCCAGGAGCGCGGTCCGCCGGGCCGGAAGGGCAACTGCCCGGCCAGCCGGTCCAGCTCGATCTGCGCCGCGTCGATCCCCGCGTCGTCCAGCGCTCCGTCCCCGGCGGCCCCCACCAGCAGACACAGCGTCGCGAGATCGGGCCGCTCCGACCGCGCCTCGTCGGTGAACCGCCGCCGCACCTCGGCGGCCCGCTCCGGTTCCGGAGGATGAGGGAGACGCATGGCAGCCTCGCGCCCCTTCACGCCGACGGAGAGCGGTTGCCGCGGCCCGGCCGAGGCACATCCGCCCCGGCCGCCGCTCCTCCGCCCGCTCGCTCCGTCGTACGCGACGGCCGACGCCCGAGCGGGGACGCCTCCACCTCGCCCCCCGCCTCCGCTTCTTCGGCTGGACGCGACGACCGACGCCCGGGCTGGGGCGCTTCGGCCCCCGCCTCCGTTTCCTCGGCTGGGCGCGACGACTGCGGCCCGTACAGGGACGCTTTCCGCTTGGCTCCCCTTTCCGCTTCCTCGGCTGGACGAGACGGCGGACGCCCGGGCGGGGACACTTCCGCCCCGGCCCCCGCCTCCGGCCCCGCTTCCTCTGCCGTACGCGAGTGACGGCGCCCGTGCTGGGAGGCACCCGCACCCGCCCCCGCCTCCGCACCCGACCGGAGCCCATGCGGCGGAAGTGGCTCCTGCGGTGCGCGGTAGTGGTGGTACGCGTGATGTGGCGTGAAACCCAGGCCCGCGTACAGGGCCCGTGCCGCTTCGTTGTCCGCCTCCACCTGGAGCCAGGCCGCCGAGGCACCCTCGTCCAGGGCCTGCCGGGCCAGCGCGGCCATGACGGTGGTCGCGAGGCCGCGGCGACGCTGCGCGGGGTCGACCTCGACGGCCGCGAACCCGGCCCACCGGCCGTCCACCACGCAGCGCCCGATCGCGGCCGGGTCGTCACCCTCCGCGCCGGGCACCGTCGCGAACCACACGGAAGGCCCGCTGCCGAGCACCTTCAGCGCGACCTCGCTCAGCCCCTTGCGCTGGTAGCGGCCGAGCCACGCCTCGTCCGCATGCCGGGACAGCACCACGTCCGGCGCCGGCGGATCCGCGAGCGGCGCCAGCGCGCCGATCCACAGCCCGGCCGTCACCTCGCGGGTCCAGCCGCGCCTCTCCAGCTCCGCGCACAGCAGTTCCTGCGTGCCCTCGGCACCGGTGGCGGTCTGGAGGTAGGCGGGCAGCCCACGGGTGGCGTACCAGTCGCGTACGGCATCGAGGGCCTCGTCCAGGGGGAGGCCGGGATCGCCGAGCGGCAGCACGGAGTTGGCGCGCCGGGTGAACCCGGAGGCGGCCCGCAGCTCCCACTCCCCGAGCCGCTCGCGCTCGATGGGCTGCCAGGCCCGGGCGGCGACCCGCGCCAGCTCTCCGTAGGAGGCCGCGGGACCGCGTCGCCGCGCCGGCGCGGCCGGCACGACCTTGCCCGCGACCAGCGCGGACTCGGCGATCTGGACGCTTTCGCCGGTGCGTCGTGTGATCAGCAGCACACCGTCGTCCCATGATGTGAGAACACCGACCGTGTCGGTGAACTTCTCCACCGAGTCTCCCGCGTCGGTCAATCGCCGTACAGAGACGCGTTTTCCCACGTCAGCGGCGGTGATACGGACCTCAAGGCGGCCGGCCGCAGAGATTTCCACAGGTCAGTTCACCCCTCCTGTTCGGATCATGCCCCGGAACGGAGATACTAGGTGCGGGCATCGACGACGCCGCGCTCCCGCGCGCCAGGCGGCGGAGCCTGAGGAGGCCCGCCAGCGCCCTATCGAGGAGGAACGACAGCGTGACCTACGTCATCGCGCAGCCTTGTGTCGACGTCAAGGACAAGGCGTGCATCGAGGAGTGCCCGGTCGACTGCATCTACGAGGGCTCCCGGTCCTTGTACATCCACCCGGACGAATGCGTCGACTGCGGAGCCTGTGAGCCGGTGTGCCCGGTCGAGGCGATCTTCTACGAGGACGACACTCCGGAAGAGTGGAAGGACTACTACAAGGCGAACGTCGAGTTCTTCGATGAACTCGGCTCGCCCGGTGGCGCCAGCAAGCTGGGACTGATCGAGCGGGACCACCCCTTCATCGCAGCGCTGCCGCCGCAGAACCAGTAAGCGGCCCGGATTCGCGCCGTCTCGGTCCCGTACGGCCCAAGGGGCTCCGGGGAAGTCCGGCCACGCTCCCCGCGTGGCCCGCACTGCCCCGGCGTCACCGGTGCCGTACGGGGCCGAGGCGTTTGCCGCCCGAGCCGGACGTATGCCGTAGGGGCGAGCCGGACTCCCGGGTCGTCCGTACGAGAAAGTGAGCCCGATCCCGTGTCCGCAGTCTCCGACCGGCTGCCCGCCTTCCCGTGGGACAAGCTGGAGCCCTACAAGGCGACGGCCGCCGCTCACCCGGGCGGCATCGTCGACCTGTCCGTCGGTACCCCGGTCGACCCGGTGCCCGAGCTGATCCAGAAGGCTCTGGTCGCGGCGGCCGACTCGCCCGGCTATCCCACGGTCTGGGGCACGCCCGAGCTGCGGGACGCGCTCACGGGATGGGTGGAGCGGCGCCTGGGCGCGCGCGGCGTCACCCACCACCACGTGCTGCCGATCGTCGGCTCGAAGGAGCTGGTGGCCTGGCTGCCGACCCAGCTGGGTCTCGGCCCCGGCGACAAGGTGGCCTACCCGCGTCTCGCGTACCCCACGTACGAGGTCGGTGCCCGGCTGGCCCGCGCGGACCACGTGGCCTACGACGATCCGACCGAGCTGGACCCGACCGGTCTGAAGCTCCTCTGGCTGAACTCGCCCTCGAACCCCACGGGCCGCGTCCTGTCGAAGCAGGAGCTCACCCGCATCGTCGCGTGGGCCCGGGAGCACGGCATCCTGGTCTTCTCCGACGAGTGCTACCTCGAGCTGGGCTGGGAGGCCGACCCGGTCTCGGTCCTGCACCCGGACGTCTGCGGTGGCTCGTACGAGGGAATCGTGGCGGTCCACTCGCTCTCGAAGCGCTCGAACCTGGCCGGCTACCGGGCGGCGTTCCTGGCCGGTGACCCGGCGGTGCTCGGCCCGCTGCTCCAGATCCGCAAGCACGGCGGCATGATGACGTCCGCGCCGACGCAGGCCGCCGTGGTGGCCGCCCTCGGCGACGACACGCACGTCCGCGAACAGCGCGAGCGGTACGCGGCCCGGCGTACGGCCCTGCGGGACGCCCTGCGCCGGCACGGCTTCCGCATCGAGCACAGCGAGGCGAGCCTGTATCTGTGGGCCACCCGCGAGGAGTCCTGCTGGGACACGGTCGCCCACCTCGCCGACCTGGGCATCCTGGTGGCCCCGGGCGACTTCTACGGCCCCGCGGGCGACACGTTCGTACGCGTCGCCCTGACGGCCACGGACGAACGCGTGGCCGCCGCGGTGCAGCGCCTGGCCTAGCCGGGGGCTGTCGCAGCCGCCGGACGCAAGCAGAACGGGGGCCCGGGGAAGAGACTTCCCCGGGCCCCCGTCGCCGTACAGCCGGGCCGGCTAGCCGAGCGGCAGGCTCTGCACCGGCAGCTGCTCCGTCGGCAGGCCCTGCGTGGGCAGGCCGCCCTTCGTCAGGGAGTCCGTCGGCAGGCCGCCGCCCGTCGTCTTCGCGGTGTCGCCGAGCAGGCCGCCGGCCGAGCCCGCCGCGTCCCCGGCCGCCTTCTGCGCGGCGGGCGTCGCGGTCTTGGCGACCTTGCCGCCGGTCTTGCCCGCGGCGGGCACGGCCTTCTTGACCGCCTTGCTGCCCGCGGTGCCCGCGAGGTCGGTGGTGTGCTCGGCGGCACCGTCGACGGTGTTGCCGACCTGCGCGCCGTCCAGGGCGGTGAGCCCGCTCAGGCTGGGGGTGGCGGGCAGTTCGGCTGCCGCGCTGGCGGAGCCGGCCGCACCGACCACGGGCGCCGCTCCCGCTGCGATGAGCAGCGCGGCGCGGGCGATCCGGCGGGTCAGGGGGAGGGACATGATGCTCCTTAGACGGGAGAGAACGTTGAAGTGTCCGACCGCGCCCGGCAGTTGACCGTCGTGCTGCCGTCCGGTGACCGGGGTCCGACTGGGTGTCGGATGACCGGCGGTCGACCGTCCGGCGGTTGATCGTTCCGGGCTCGGACGCAGTGACTACCGCTCGAAGTCCGGGAAGGTTGCGGTGGCCCGACGTAAAGAGTTGGCAATGCGTCGCATTATCGGCTGCGGATAAAAACGGGCAAAGAACACCCGGTCCGAAAGTCTGCTGAATCCTTACGGCCCTTTGTTCTCAAGGGATTTGGCGGTTTTACGGGTGACTGCGCGAAAACCTGCGCACCCCGTGGATCCGACCCGGAGGGAGTGCCCCCAAAGGGTGAAGGCCCGTACTACTGCCCGGTGACGATTCGGACCTCGGTCGTGGCCTTCGCGGACTTCTGCGCTCCCGGACCCGCGTTCGTATTCCACGTGCTCCGGGGGCGCCCGGCCGACCATTCGCGCCCGGCGTAGGAGACCTGTTCGATGTGCAATGCGGACGAGTTGGCGACGGCCCAGTGCGCCAGCTCCCAGCCGCGCTGGAGGGCCGTGCCCTCGGCGGTGGTCTGCTCGCGCACGGGGACGGTCACGGCACGGGAGTCGCCCGCGCCGGTGGCGGCCTTCGGCGCCGGGGACTTCTCGACGGCGCCCACCTCCGCACCGGCCTCCTGGAGCACCGTGCGCCCGAAGTCCCGTACCAGCGCGGCCCGTACCGCGCTCGGGCCGCCGGTGGGGGTCGGGTCGGGGCGCCCCTCACAGGTCAGCGTGGCGGCCGCCCGGCCGGTCAGGGCCGCGGCCAGCAGCGTGGCGTCCGGCTCGTGCTTCGCGTACGCCTGCGGATAGCCGCTGCGCTGCACGCGCTGCGCGGCGACGGTGAGCGGCAGCCGCGAGTAGCCCGGCACCTTGGCCAGATGCTCGTAGAAGACACCCGACGCGTACGTCGGGTCCAGGATCTCCTGCTGCGTGCCCCAGCCCTGCGAGGGCCGCTGCTGGAACAGGCCGAGCGAGTCCCGGTCGCCGTGGTCGATGTTGCGCAGCCCGGATTCCTGGAGCGCGGTCGCGAGGGCGATCGTGACGGCTCGCTCGGGCATGCCGCGGGAGGTGCCGATCGCCGAGATCGTCGCCGCGTTCGCCGCCTGCTCGGGAGCGAACTCGTAGGACGCGCCGTCGTCCTTGCCGGAGACGACCTTGCAGCGGGGTGCGCCTGTGCCGCCGGTGACGTACTGCACGGCGAGATAGCCCGCGAGCGCGAGCAGCACGGCGACCGCCGCTCCGAAACGGAGGAGACGGCCGCGCCGGGAGGAGGTGGGGGACGGCTCTGGCACGTCGTACAAGGTACTGGAGGCCACCACCGGTGGTGCGCGGGGCTGTGGACGGTCGGGCCGCGCGCGGAGCGTTAGGGTCGGCGGCATGGCCGATACCCCGCTTGACCTCACGCTGGACGCCGCCGAGCTGACCGCCCGGCTCGTCGACTTCCCGTCGGAGAGCGGCAACGAGAAGCCGCTCGCGGACGCCGTCGAGACCGCGCTGCGCGCCCTGCCGCACCTGACGGTCGACCGGTACGGAAACAACGTGGTGGCCCGGACGAACCTGGGCCGCGCCGAGCGGGTGATCCTCGCCGGCCACATCGACACGGTCCCCATCGCGGACAACGTCCCCTCCCGTCTCGACGAGGACGGCGTCCTGTGGGGCTGCGGCACCTGCGACATGAAGTCGGGCGTGGCGGTCCAGCTCCGCATCGCCGCCACGGTCCCCGCCCCCAATCGCGACCTCACCTTCGTCTTCTACGACAACGAAGAGGTCGCCGCACACTTGAACGGTCTGAAGCATGTGGCCGAGGCCCATCCCGAGTGGTTGGAGGGCGACTTCGCCCTGCTCCTGGAGCCGACGGACGGCCAGGTGGAGGGCGGCTGCCAGGGCACGCTCCGGGTCTTCCTGAAGTTCAAGGGCGAGCGGGCGCACTCCGCGCGCGCGTGGATGGGCTCGAACGCGATCCACGCGGCCGCCCCGGTCCTCACCAGGCTCGCCGCGTACGTGCCGCGCAAGCCCGTCGTGGACGGCCTGCAGTTCCACGAGGGCCTCAACGCCGTCCGCATCGAGGGGGGCGTCGCCAACAACGTCATCCCCGACGCCTGCACGGTCGTCGTCAACTTCCGCTACGCGCCCGATCGCAGTGAGGCGGAGGCGGAGGCCTTCGTGCGCGACTACTTCGCGGACTGCGGTGTCGACGAGTTCGTTGTCGACGACCACACGGGCGGGGCGCGTCCCGGTCTGACCCACCCGGCGGCCGCGGCCTTCATGGCAGCCGTCGGTGGCGAGGCCCGGCCCAAGTTCGGCTGGACGGACGTCGCGCGTTTCAGCGCCCTCGGCGTCCCCGCCGTGAACTACGGCCCAGGCGCCCAGCTGCTGGCCCACAAGACGGACGAGCGGGTCAAGGCCTCGCTGATCCCGGCGGCCGAGGAGCGTCTGCGCGCCTGGCTGACCTCCTGACATACCCGGGCGGGACCAGGGCGGTTCATGGCGGACATGCGCAGGTCCCCCCTCCGTAACCCGCGTAGATCTACGCTGGGGTGGAAGTACGGCAAGCGGAGGGAGCGGACATGGCTACCGGCAACCCCGAGGGCAAGAACCGGCCACCGGAGGAGCAGCGGCTGGGACCGGTGCTGCGCAGGCGGGACCAGGTTCAGGCGAGCACCACCGACCAGCGCCTCCTGGACGCGGGCGGACCTTCCGACTGGGTGCACACCGACCCCTGGCGGGTCCTGCGCATCCAGTCGGAGTTCATCGAGGGATTCGGCACCCTTGCCGAACTCCCGCCCGCGATCAGTGTGTTCGGCTCGGCCCGTACGAAGGCGGACTCTCCCGAGTACGCGGCCGGGGTCGAACTCGGCCGCGGGCTGGTCGAGGCCGGCTTCGCCGTCATCACGGGTGGCGGCCCGGGCGCCATGGAAGCCGCCAACAAGGGTGCCTGCGAGGCGAAGGGCATCTCCGTCGGCCTCGGCATCGAGCTGCCCTTCGAGCAGGGCCTCAACAAGTACGTCGACATCGGCCTCAACTTCCGGTACTTCTTCGTCCGCAAGATGATGTTCGTCAAGTACGCGCAGGGCTTCGTGGTGCTGCCCGGCGGGCTCGGCACCCTCGACGAACTCTTCGAGGCCCTCACCCTCGTCCAGACCCAGAAGGTCACCCGCTTCCCCATCGTGCTCTTCGGCACGGAGTACTGGGGCGGCCTCGTCGACTGGCTCAGGAACACCCTGATCGCCCAGGGGAAGGCCTCCGAGAAGGACCTCCTCCTGTTCCACCTCACGGACGACGTGGACGAGGCGGTGTCCCTGGTCTCCAAGGAGGCGGGACGGTAGGGGCCTTCAGCCCGTCCGGCGTTTGAGGACGAGCGCGCAGCGCGACTGGCGGGTCTGGGGGCGAAGCCCTCAGGTAGGGGACGGGGAGGGGCGGAGGGGGCGAAACACCGCCCGTCACCGGGACCCCTGCCCGCCACCCGCAGAGGGCTACGCCAGCCCCCGGCGCCCCACGGCCGGAGGCCGGTGCCCGGCGATGGACGCGACCATGTCGAGAACCTGCCGGGTCTCCGCGACCTCATGGACGCGATACACCTGCGCCCCCAGCCACGCGGACACCGCGGTCGTCGCCAACGTCCCCACCACCCGCTCCTTCACCGGCTTGTCGAGCGTCTCGCCCACGAAGTCCTTGTTGGAGAGGGAGACCAGTACGGGCCACCCCGTGTCGACCATCTCGCCCAGCCGCCGCGTCGCCTCAAGACTGTGCCGCGTGTTCTTCCCGAAGTCGTGCCCGGGATCGATCATCACCGACTCGCGCGGGACACCCAGCGCCACCGCCCGCTCGGCGAGTCCGAGGGTCACCTGGAGGATGTCGGCCATGACGTCGTCGTAGGCGATCCGGTGCGGACGCGTACGCGGCTCCGCGCGCCCCGCGTGCGTGCAGACCAGCCCCACCCGGTACCGCGCGGCGACCTCCGCCAGCCGTGGGTCGACCCCGCCCCACGCGTCGTTCAGCACATCCGCGCCCGCCTCGCAGACCGCCTCCCCGACCTCGTGCCGCCAGGTGTCGACGCTGATGATCACGTCGGGGAACCGGCGCCGCACCTCGGCGACGAAACCGACCGTCCGCCGGGCCTCCTCGTCCGCCGTCACTTCCTCGCCGGGGCCGGCCTTGACCCCGCCGATGTCGATGATGGCGGCGCCCTCGGACACCGCCTGCTCGACGCGGGCGAGCGCCGGCTCGTCGCGGAAGGTCGCGCCCTGGTCGTAGAAGGAGTCCGGGGTCCGGTTCACGATCGCCATGATCACCGGCTCGTGCGTGTCGAATTCACGCCTGCCCAGCCTGAGCATCGCCTGTGACCTCTCCTAGTACGTTTCGCTGATCGGCCGCCTGCGACCCTAACTGTCAGACTCGCATGGCACGATCGGACCCTGACACTTCCAAAACTTTCCACGCCGACGCGCCCCGCGTCGGCACCAGAGCGTGGGGACCTCAGCGATGTTCATGTTCTTGTTCCTGGTCGTCGCGCTCGCCGTCGTGGTCGCCGCGGTGACCCTGGCCGTGGTGGGCGGCGGCGAGAGCGCCCCTCTGCCCGAGGCCGCGCCCGAGCGGCTGGCGGACCCCCTGCCGCTGGACCGCCCGGTGCGGCGCGACGATGTGGACCTGCTCCGCTTCCCGGTCGCCGTCCGCGGCTACCGCATGGCGGACGTCGACGACGCCCTGGGCCGGCTCGGTGCCGAGATCGCCGAGCGGGACGCCCGGATCGCCGACCTGGAGGACGATCTCGCCGGCGCCCGCGCGACCGCCGTCACCTCGCTGAGCAAGCCGGCCGAGGAGGACCACCGGTGAGCGCCGCCCTCGCGGGCCCCGACGGCGTGCTGCGCTGTCCCTGGGCCCTGTCCACCGAGGACTACGTGGCGTATCACGACGAGGAGTGGGGTCGCCCGGTCCACGGCGACGACGCCCTGTTCGAGCGGCTGTGCCTGGAGGCCTTCCAGTCCGGCCTGTCCTGGATCACGATCCTGCGCCGGCGCCCCGGTTTCCGGGCCGCCTTCGCCGGCTTCGACATCGCCAAGGTGGCGACCTTCACGGAGGCCGACGCCGAGCGGCTGCTCGCCGACCCGGGCATCATCCGCAACCGCCTCAAGATCGCAGCCACGCTCGCCAACGCGCGCGTGTTGGCCGACTGGTCCCCGGGCGAGCTGGACGAGCTGATCTGGTCGTACGCCCCGGACCCGGCCGGCCGCCCGGCCCCGCGGACCCTCGCCGACGTGCCCGCCGTCACCGACGAGTCGACGGCCCTTTCCAAGGCGCTCAAGAAGCGCGGCATCCGCTTCGTCGGCCCGACGACGGCGTACGCCCTGATGCAGGCCTGCGGCCTCGTCGACGATCACCTGGTGGACTGCGCGGCCCGGGGCCGCTGACCCCGGGCCACCCGTTCCGGTCTACCGTCCCAGGTACTTCGGCTTCTCCTTGTTGACGAAGGCCTGCACCGCGATCGTGTGGTCCTCCGACTCGCCCGCCCGGCTCTGCAGTTCGTCCTCCTTCTCCAGAGTCTCGTCCAGCGAGTGGGAGAGACCGTAGGCGAGGGATTCCTTGAGGGCGGCGTACGCGAGCGTCGGGCCGTCGGCCAGGGCGCGGGCCACCTTCCGGGCCTCGGCGGCCAGGTCCGCGGCGGGCACGATCCGGTTGGCGATGCCCAGGTCGTACGCCTCCTGGGCGGTGATGCTGCGCGGGAAGAGCAGCAGGTCGGCCGCGCGGCCGGGGCCGACGACCCGCGGGAGGGTCCAGGAGACGCCCGAGTCGGCGGTCAGCGCGACCCCCGCGAAGGACGTGTTGAAGGCTGCCGTGTCCGCGACGATCCGGTAGTCCGCGGCGAGCGCGAAACCGAAGCCCGCCCCGGCCGCGACGCCGTTGACCGCCGCGACGACCGGCTTCGCCGCGCCGGCCAGGGCGCGCACGATCGGGTTGTAGTGCTCGTGCACCGTGCTCATGACGCCCTCGGCCGCGCCCGACTCGCGCGCCGCGAGCAGACCGCCGACGTGTTCCTTGAGGTCCTGGCCCACGCAGAACGCCCGGTCGCCCGCGGCGGTGAGCAGCACGGCCCGTACGGAGTCGTCGGCCGCGGCCGCCTGTGCCGCGTCCCGGAAGGCGGCTTTGGTCTCGTTGTTCATCGCGTTCATCGCCTCGGGGCGGTTCAGCGTGATCGTTGCGAGTCCGTCGCTCACCTCGTAGAGCACGGTGTCGGCCATGATGGGTCCCCTCCGGTGTAGCGGCTCGGTCGTACCGCTCGGTACGGCTGCTTCCGAGGACAGCATGGCGGAGATGACCGACGGTGGCGCGGGTCGGACATGTGACCTGCGTCAAAGAATTCCGTGCCGTGGAAGTCCATGCGGCGGCGCAGTATCGCAGTCACATCGCCGAATTGAGTGGTTTTGCTCAAGCGCGTTGCGCAAGCGATGCCGACTGATGTTGGTCATCGGGTCCTGAGATGCGGGATAATGACCTGGAAGCAATGTGTTCGATGCCGGTGACGTGTGTCCTATGAGGGGACGTGCGTGCCCTCCAAGGGCCGTCGGCGACGATGAGCTGGTTTCAGGAAGGGGAACGAGCATGGCGGCCATGAAGCCGCGGACGGGCGATGGCCCGCTCGAGGTGACCAAGGAGGGGCGGGGCATCGTCATGCGCGTTCCGCTCGAAGGCGGCGGTCGGCTCGTCGTCGAGCTGACCCCTGATGAGGCCGGCGCCCTTGGCGACGCCCTCAAGAAGGTCGTCGGCTGACGCGGAACGCGACCTTACCCTTTTCAGCTGCCCCGGCACCGTTCGCGGTGCCGGGGCATTGCTTTGCCCGGAGCGCTACGTCATCGGAGTATCGCCAGGTCAGAGGCTTGGGCGCGGTCGGTCGGCGCGCGGCGGGACCGCCGGTTCAGCGCTTGACGGCGCAGAGCAGCCCGTCGCCCACCGGCAGCAGTGAGGGCACCAGTTCCTGGCTTTCGCGCACCGCGCGCAGCAGTTCCCGCAGCCGCCCGACCTCCGCGGGCTGCGGTCCCGAGTCCACCGTGCGGCCGTCCGCGAAGACGCCCTCGAAGACCACGAGCCCGCCCTGGCGCAGCAGGCGCAACGATTCAGCGAAGTAGTCCAGGCACTCCAGACGGTCGCCGTCACAGAAGACGAGGTCGTATCCGCTGTCCGCCAGCCGGGGCAGCACGTCGAGTGCGCGACCGGGGATGAAGCGGGCCCGGTTGCTGGCGAAACCGGCCGCGCGGAAGGCCTGGCGGGCGAACTGCTGGCGCTCCGGCTCCGGATCCACGGTGGTCAGTACCCCGTCCGGCCGCATGCCGTGCAGCAGATGAATTCCGGAGACTCCGGTTCCCGTTCCGATCTCCGCCACCGCCTTCGCGTCCACGGTGGCGGCGAGCAACCGCAGCGCGGCGCCCGTGCCGGGCGACACCGAGCGCAGCCCTGCGTCCCGGGCCCGGTCACGGGCCCAGCGCAGCGCCTCGTCCTCGGCGACAAAGGCGTCGGCGAACGCCCAGCTCGTCTGCCGGTTGCCGGTAATGACCCTCTCCTGTCCCCGTAGTTGCCTGGCCGTGACTGTATCCGTTGCCGCCGGGAACCCGCAGATGGGACCGGGCGTTTAGAGGGGTGGGGAACGCAGCGGGGGGACACGGATGGATCAGGGCACCGAGCAAGTGCTGACGCAGCCGCAGAAGCGCATATCAATTTCTCGTAAAACCGCTTATCCGGAGCTAACGGGCGAGGTGGCTATGGTAGGGGCTCCACTGGACACCACCAGAGCCGACAGGGGAGGTGCGGCTGCGCCTGTGGATCGGGGAGGAGTGCTGCGGCGCTTTCTCAGGTCGGCGGGTGAGCCGAAATCCGTGATTGACACTGCTGACCGTTTCCACACCGCTGACTCCGCGCAGACCGCGACTTTCGCCACCGACGCGGATTCGCAGGCGTGGACTCCGCCCACCTGGGAGGAGATCGTCAGCACGCACAGCGGCCGGGTCTACCGTCTCGCCTACCGCCTGACCGGTAACCAGCACGACGCCGAGGACCTCACGCAGGAAGTCTTCGTGCGCGTCTTCCGCTCCCTGTCGACCTACACGCCGGGCACCTTCGAGGGCTGGCTGCACCGCATCACCACGAATCTCTTCCTGGACATGGTGCGCCGCAAGCAGCGCATCCGTTTCGACGCCCTCGGCGACGACGCGGCCGAGCGCCTCCCCAGCCGCGAGCCGTCCCCTCAGCAGGTCTTCAACGACGCGCACTTCGACGCGGACGTCCAGCAGGCGCTGGACACCCTCGCGCCCGAGTTCCGCGCCGCGGTCGTCCTCTGCGACATCGAGGGACTCTCGTACGAGGAAATCGCCGCCACTCTCGGCGTCAAGCTCGGTACGGTCCGCAGCCGGATCCACCGTGGCCGCTCCCAACTGCGCAAGGCCCTCGCGCACCGGTCTCCCGAGGCCCGTGCAGAGCGACGCGGCTTCGCGGTCACGGGAGCGCCCGCGCTGGGGGGAGGGGGCGCGACCGCGTGAGTGGATCACGGCCCAACCCCGCCGCCGGACGACGCGTTGCGGATCAGCATCTTGGGGACCGACTCTCCGCCCTCGTGGACGGAGAGCTCGGTCATGACTCGCGTGAGCGCGTCCTCGCCCACCTCGCCACCTGCGCGAAGTGCAAGGCCGAGGCCGACGCACAGCGACGCCTGAAGAACGTATTCGCGGAGATGGCCCCGCCGCCCCCCTCCGAGAGCTTCCTGGCCCGTCTCCAGGGACTCCCCGGCGGGGACGACTCGGACGACGACGGCTCACCGCTGGGCGGCACAGCGTTCGGCGGAAGACTTCCCGGCGGCGACAGGACGTCAGGAGTCGCGGGCGTCTTCGGGATCAAGGGTGACCCCTTCGGCTATGTACCCGCGCGGCACCACGACGTGCTGTCGCCTTCCGCGGGCCGCGGCTTCCGTATCCATGACGTCGGCCGGCATGAGGCCGAGCGGTCGGCCTCACGCGGGCTGCGGTTCGCCTTCGCCGCCGCCGGAGCGGTGTCGCTGGCCGCGGTCGCGCTCGGCGGTGTCTCGACCGGCGTGCCCGCGGACACCCTGGACGTCCGGGGCGGTGCCGGTACCGGGAGCAATGTGACGCCGACGCGTTCGCAGGGCACCGGCGGCGCGACGACCCCCGACTCCCAGCGCCGGCGGTCCGTCGGCCCGCTGCTCGCCCAGGGTCAGCGGTCGCCGGGTGACACACCGGCGGTGCCGACGTCCGTGTCCGCGCCCCTGCTGCCCGGAGTCCCCACTCCGGCCGGACCGGCGCCGGCGATCATGCACACGCTGGCCACCCCCATCGTGGCCGGTGCCGCAGCGATGTCCCCTCTCATACGTCCGCTCACCTCGATCCAGCCGGCCGAGCTGTCCTCGTCCTGGCCGGCCGACCCGAGCGTCGCCACACCGGGCCTGCTGAGCGCCCCGTTGCCCACTGCGTCCCCCTCTTCCTCTCCCCCCACCTCCCGCTCCCTCCGCTGACCGCCGATCTCTGCGCGCCGGCCCGTGAACCTGGTTGAATCCTGGGTGGGCCGCGCCCGTGGGAGGGATCCGGGCGCGGGGTCGACAAATCTGCGGCGACCGCAGGCGCCGTCGTGCCGCGGGCCAGGTGTGGGGAGAGCATGAACGAGGGGAAGCCGGCGAAGGCGAAATGGTGGAGCCGGCCGCGGGCGCACGATCCGGGGGCCGGCCCGACCACGGAGCACCCTGCCGAGCCGGCTGCTCCGGAGTACGCCGGGACGGTGCCGTCCGAGGCACGGGGTGCGGTGCCCGAGCCACGGGATGCGGTGCCCGAGCCACGGGGTGCGGTGCCCGAGCCACGGGGTGCGGTGCCCGAGCCACGGGGTGCGGTGCCCGAGCCACGGGGTGCGGTGCCCGAGGCACGGGGTGCGGTGCCCGAGGCACGGGGTGCGGTGTCTGAGCCACCGGATGCGGTGCCCGCGTCACCGGATGCGGTGTCCGCGCCGACGGCGACTGCGGTTTCGGCCTCGGGGCCGGGGGACGCGGGCTTGGACAGCGGGGCGATACCCGAGCCCCGCGGTGGGAAGTTGACTCACCGCGGTGGCGACGACTTCGAGTTGGAGCGGCCCGCGGGGGGTTCCCTTCGAGGTGTGGGCGAGGGTGCCGGCGAGACCGATTCAGGGTCCCGTCCCGGTTCCGTAGCCGACTCTGGTTCTGGTTACCGTCCTGGCTCCGATTCCCGTTCAAGCTGCGGTTCGGACTCCGTTTCAGGTTCCGGTTCCGACTCCGATGCAGGCACCGGTTCCGACTCCGATGCAGGCTCAGGTTCCGGCCCCTACAGCGACGGTGACTTCAACCTGAGCCGTCCGTCGGGTGATCCGGCGAGTGATCCGTCGAGCCGTCCGCTCGGGACGCCCGCCGTGGAGCAGGCCGGTACCGAGGGCGACTTCGAGCTCCGCCGCCCGGATCCGGCTCCCACGCGCCCGCCGGCACCCACCCCAGCCGGTGCCCCCGTCGACGCCGGTCTCCCCCCAGGGGCTCCCTCCGAGCGTCCCGGGCCGCTGCACGCTCCCGACCCCTACGGCACCCCGCCGTACGGTCAGCCCGGCCCCTGGGCGCCCGCTCCGCCGTTCCAGCACCCGGCGACCACCCCGGCCCACGGCACCCACCTGTCGGCGCCGGCAGGGACACCGGAAACCTCCGTACCCCCGGCGCCCGCGCCGCCCGCGCCTCAGCCGATCGCGCCCGCACCCGCGCCTCAGCCGACCGCGCCCGAACCGCTCCCGTCGCAGCCGCCCGCGCCCGAGGCCCCGCTCCCCGCTCAGGCCGGCGCCGGTGCTCCCTGGCTGAACTACGACCCGTGGGCCGCGCAGGGGCCGTTGCAGCAGACCGGTGCCGCCGTCGAGTCGAGGGCGCAGCGCCGTCGGCGCGGGAAGCGGATTCTTGTCGGCGGTGCCTTGCTGGTCGCGCTCGTGTCCGGGGGCGTCGGCGGGGTCGTAGGCGCGTATCTGGAGCGCAACGGCGGGGTCGCGGACGTCGAGCTGCCGCAGGCGGGGAAGGAGCCGAACGGACGCGCCCCGGACAGCGTGGCCGGGATCGCGGCCACCGCGCTGCCCAGCGTCGTCACCCTTCATGTGAGCGGCTCGGACGCGCAGGGGACCGGAACCGGATTCGTGCTGGACGACGCGGGTCACATCCTCACCAACAACCACGTCGTGGAGTCCGCCGGATCCGGCGGTGAGATATCCGTGGCCTTCAGCGGGGGCGAGACCGTCAAGGCCGAGATCGTCGGCCGGGACACCGGGTACGACCTCGCCGTCGTCAAGGTCAACGGGGTGCGCGGCCTCCAGCCCATGCGGCTGGGCAACTCCGACAACGTCCAGGTCGGCGACCCCGTCGTCGCCATCGGCGCACCCTTCGACCTCGCCAACACCGTCACCTCCGGGATCATCAGCGCCAAGGAGCGGCCCATCACGGCGGGCGGCGAGAAGGGCGACGGCAGTGACGTCTCGTACGTGGACGCCCTGCAGACCGATGCGCCCATCAACCCGGGCAACTCCGGCGGCCCGCTGCTCGACGCGGAGGCCCGGGTCGTCGGCATCAACAGCGCCATCCGTTCCGCCGACAGCGGCTCCGACCTGGAGGGCGGCCAGGCCGGTTCCATCGGGCTCGGCTTCGCCATCCCCATCAACCAGGGCAAGCGCGTCGCCGAGGAGCTGATCAACACGGGCCAGGCCACGCATCCTGTGATCGGTGTCACGCTCGACATGGAGTACACCGGCGACGGCGCCCGCGTCGGCACCAAGGGCAACGACGGCGGCCCCCCGGTCACCCGCGGCGGCCCCGGCGCCAAGGCCGGGCTCAAGGCCGGCGACGTCATCACCCGGGTCGACGGCCGGCCGGTCCACTCCGGGGAGGAACTCATCGTCAAGACCCGTGCCCACCGCCCCGGCGACCACCTGGAGCTGACCCTCGAACGCGACGGCAAGGGGAAGCGGCTCACCCTGGTCCTCGGCTCCGCCGACGGCGACTGACGGCTCCGCCGACGGCGAGGACGGCAAACTTCGTGGAAAACCGGCCGTGTACATCGATCCGGCGGGCCCGGAACAGTACCGGTCGGACGGGAACGCCGGGTACCGTGGTCACGGCCCGGACCACGGAAGACCTGCCGAGGGCCGAGGACATCGCAAGGAGCTTCAGGTGTTCAATGACATAGGCGCGCTCGAGCTGGTGACGCTCGTTGTCCTTGCCGTGCTCGTCTTCGGCCCGGAAAAGCTCCCGAAGATGATCCAGGACGTCACGCGCACCATTCGCAAGATCCGTGAGTTCTCGGAGAGCGCCAAGGCGGACATCCGCGAGGAACTCGGCCCCGAGTTCAAGGACTTCGAGTTCGAGGACCTCAACCCCAAGGCGTTCCTGCGCAAGCAGCTGGACAACGACGAGCTGGGGCTCAAGGAGATCCGCAACGGCTTCGACCTGAAGAAGGAGATGGCCGAGGTCACGGACGCGGTCCACGGCCGCGAGTCCGAGCCAGGCGCCGGCTCCTCCAACGGCAGCACCGGCGGCTCCGTCGACATGACGAAGAAGCGCGAGAAGCTCGACCCGGAGGAGCGCCCGCCGTTCGACGCGGACGCCACCTGAGCCGTACGCCCACGACGTGCGACGTCGTCGTGCGCGGCCTCGCGGCGACGCCGTCCGGACCGCACGGCTACGCCGTACCGGCATACCTCGGACGTGATGTGAGTCATACGCGGATGCCCTCTTCCACGGCCTGAACAGGGCGTGTACGCGACCCACGCGCCGGGCGGTTTCCCGGCTGCTCGGAGCGGTGTGGCTATGCTGCCCAGTTGTTGTGCGGACCACAGGTGAGCGAGGACGCCCGCGGGGGGCGGGCCGCTCGGGTCCAACAAGAGCGAGGAGGCGTCCGGGCAGATGGAGACGACAAGTCGGGTAGGCGCGCAGGCGCCGGCTGCGGAGGGCGGACAACAGGTCCCCTCCGCCCGGCGCACGGTCGACGGCTACCTGCTGGCGCCCTTCCCGTGGTACGGCCTCGACGAGGCGTTCACGGGTCCGCGCTGGCTGATGCAGGTGGGCACGTCGGCGGACGGTGCCGTCGAGCACGGCTCGATCGGACACGGCGAAGAACCCACGGTGCGCAGTGAGTCCACCGAGGACAAGGAACGGTTCGCGGTGGTGATCACCGTCGCGGCCAGCCCCGTACGGCGCAGCGCCGACGGCACCGGGCTGCTCGAGGCCACCTCGGTCTCCTCGGCGGCCTGGCTGGCCGGTGTGGGGCTGCTGTCCCTCACCTGGCCCGGCCAGATGGACCACTCGCTGCGGGACGACTGGCTGGAGCAGCAGACCGAGACGGCGTGGGTGCTCGCGGACGATCTGACGGGCTCCGAATGGTCCACGCTGTCCCTCCCCGTGGACGGGGTTCCCACGGCCTTCCACTACCGCGAGTCCGAGTTCGGCTGGGTCCTCGCGGGCTCCACCCAGGAGGGCGTGCACGTGGGCGCGTACGGGCGGGGGATGAGCGCGTACGGGCTGGGCTTCTCGATGATCAAGGACATCGCGTCGTACGCCTAGCCGACGGGTACGACGCGGAAGGGGGCGCCGTCGCGGTGACGGCGCCCCCTCCCGCGTACGAGTCCTAGAACTTGTTGGCCGGGGTAATGCCCAGCGACATGCCCGAGAGGCCGCGCTGACGGCCGCCCAGCTTGCCGGCGATGGCGCGCAGCGCGGAGCCGGCGGGGGAGTCGGGGTCGGTGAGGACCACCGGCTTGCCCTCGTCGCCGCCCTCGCGCAGGCGGACGTCGATCGGGATGGAGCCGAGGACCGGGACGGTCGCGCCGGTCGTGCGGGTCAGGCCGTCGGCGACGCTCTGACCGCCGCCCGTGCCGAACACGTCGACCATCTCGTCGCAGTGCGGGCAGGGAAGGCCGGCCATGTTCTCGACGACGCCGACGATCTTCTGGTGCGTCTGGACCGCGATGGAGCCGGCCCGCTCGGCGACCTCGGCCGCTGCCTGCTGCGGGGTGGTGACGACGAGGATCTCCGCGTTCGGGACCAGCTGCGCGACCGAGATCGCGATGTCGCCGGTCCCCGGGGGCAGGTCGAGGAGCAGGACGTCCAGGTCGCCCCAGTACACGTCCGCGAGGAACTGCTGGAGCGCGCGGTGCAGCATCGGGCCGCGCCAGACCACCGGGGCGTTGCCCGGGGTGAACATGCCGATCGAGATGACCTTCACGCCGTGCGCGGACGGCGGCATGATCATGTTCTCGACCTGGGTGGGCTTGCCGTCGGCACCGAGCATGCGCGGCACGGAGTGCCCGTAGATGTCGGCGTCGACGACACCGACCTTCATGCCGTCGGCCGCCATCGCCGCCGCCAGGTTCACGGTCACCGACGACTTGCCGACGCCGCCCTTGCCGGAGGCGACCGCGTACACCCGGGTCAGCGAGCCGGGCTGGGCGAAGGGGACCTCGCGCTCGGCCTGGCCGCCGCGCAGCGCGCCCGCCAGTTCGCGGCGCTGCTCGTCACTCATCACGTCCAGCGTGACCTCGACGCCGGTGACGCCCTCGACCGCCGAGACCGCCTCCGTCACGTTCCTCGTGATGGTCTCGCGCATCGGGCAGCCGGAGACGGTGAGGTACACGGCGACCGCGACCGCGCCGTCCGCACCGATCTCCACCGACTTGACCATCCCCAGTTCGGTGATGGGTCGCTGGATCTCGGGGTCGTTCACCGTCGCCAGCGCTTCGCGCACCGCGTCTTCCATAGCCATACGCACGATGGTACGGCGCCGGGCCGGGGGCTGGGAAAGCCCTGTCACCGGTCGCCTACGTCACGTCCCCGCGGGAGCTCGGACGGGAATACGAGGCGCCCTCCCCGGCACCCTCGGCGTACCGCTCCTCCAGGTCCTTGACCAGGTCCTGGAGTTCGGAGCGGATCCAGTCACGGGTGGCCACCTCGCCGAGGCCGATGCGCAGGGACGCGATCTCGCGGGTCAGGTACTCGGTGTCCGCGATCGACCGCTCGTTCTGCTTGCGGTCCTGTTCGAGATTGACCCGGTCCCGGTCGTCCTGGCGGTTCTGCGCGAGCAGGATCAGCGGGGCGGCGTACGAGGCCTGCAGCGACAGCATCAGCGTCAGGAAGATGAACGGATAGTTGTCGAAGCGCAGGTCGCGCGGCGCGGAGACGTTCCACACCACCCACAGGATGATGACGACGGTCATCCAGACGATGAACCGTCCGGTGCCCAGGAACCGGGCGATCCGCTCGGAGAGCCGGCCGAAGGCCTCCGGGTCCCACTCGGGCAACAGCCTGCGGCGCGGCGGCATCGGCTGGTCCAGCCGGTTGCGCGGCCGCGTGGTCGCGGTGGCGCCGATGGGGGTCCGCTCCCGGCCCTCGCGCTCAGGACCCATGGCGGTCCCCCGAGCCGTCCGGAGCCGCACCGGCGGGTTCCTCGTCGAGGTGGAACTCCGTCTCGCGCCAGTCGTCGGGCAGCATGTGGTCCAGTACGTCGTCCACGGTCACCGCGCCGAGCAGCGAGCCGCTCTCGTCGACCACCGGCGCCGCGACCATGTCGTACGTAGCGAAGAAGCCGGCCACCACGGGCAGCGCGGCCTCCGGGTCCAGTGGCATCAGGTCGTCGTCCACGAGCGAGCCGACCAGCGTGAACGGCGGGTCGCGCAGCAGCCGCTGGAAGTGCACCGTGCCCAGGTACTTGCCGGTCGGCGTCTCGTCCGGCGGCCGGCACACATAGACCTGGGCGGCGAGTGCGGGGGAGAGGTCGGGGTTGCGGACCCGGGCGAGGGCGTCGGCGACCGTCGCGTCGGGGCGCAGCACGATCGGCTCGGTCGTCATCAGGCCGCCCGCGGTCCGCTCGGCGTACGCCATCAACCGCCGTACGTCCGCCGCCTCGTTGGGCCGCATCAGCGTCAGCAGCCGCTCCACGTCCTCCGCGGGCAGCTCGGCGAGCAGGTCGGCCGCGTCGTCGGGGTCCATCGCCTCCAGGACGTCCGCCGCGCGCTCCTCCTTGAGCTTGCCGAGGATCTCGATCTGGTCGTCCTCGGGGAGCTCTTCGAGGACGTCCGCGAGACGGTCGTCGTCCAGCGCGGCGGCCACCTCTCCGCGCCGCTTCGGGGAGAGGTGGTGCAGGACGTTCGCGAGATCGGCCGGGCGCAGCTGCTCGAAGGTGGCGAGCAGGTTCTCGGCGCCCTGACCGTGCTCCTCCAGCGAGAAGCCGGTGACGGCCGACCACTCGACGGTCAGCGTCTCGCCCTTGGCGCGCCGGAACGCGCCCGCCTTCCCCTTCCCCTTTCTGACGAACACCCGGTCGAGCTCCCAGTCCCGCCGGGCGGGCAGCTGCTGGATCGACACGTCGAGCACGGTGACCTCCTCGTCCGACTCGACGAGGCGGACCCGCCGGTCGAGCATCTCGCCGAAGACGAGCCGCTCGGTGGGCCGCTGCTCGAAACGGCGCACGTTGAGGACACCGGTCGTGATGACCTGGCCGGTCTCGATGCCGGTCACGCGGGTCATGGGCAGGAAGATGCGGCGTCGCGTCGACAGCTCGACGACCAGGCCGAGCAGCCGGGGCGGCCGCCGTCCGACCCGCAGCATGGCCACCAGGTCACGCACCCGGCCCACCTGGTCGCCGCTCGGGTCGAAGACGGCCGTGCCGGCGAGGTGCGAGACGAAGATCCTGGGGGCGCCTGCCGCCATGCCCGCGCCTCCTTACTCGTCCTGGTGCCACCGCTCGCCTGTGTCGTGCCGCTTTGTGGTGCGATGTCCGCTCGGGTGGGCTTCAGGCTAGCCCGTCCCGGTCGGATACGCCCTGGTGAGCGGTCCGGACGGACTGCCTCCGGGGGACGTGGGAGACCCCGGTACGCTGCCGTACGCCGCTGAGGACGCCCGCACGAGAGGTAGCCCCGCCTGTGACCGCAAAGCCCCTGGGTCGTACCCACAGGACCGCACTGGTGAGCGCGATGTGCGCCCTGGTCGTGACGGGGACGGGGCTGACAGGGTGCAGTAGTGAGGACCCGGACGCGGGCACGAACGGGGTCGGCAAGCTGTCCGCCGCGAAGATCCAGAGCCGGACGCGTACGGCCGCGGAGTCGGCGAAGATGGTACGGCTGTCGGGAACCGTCGTGACCAACGGACGTACGTACACGCTCGACATGCGCCTCAAGGGCGACGGCGGCACGGGGTCGGTCACCTCGCAGGGGGCGACCTTCCGGCTGCTGCGGGTCGGTGAGCACCTCTTCCTGAAGGCCGACGCGGAGTTCTGGAGCCATCAGGACGGCAAGGGCGACGACGGGGGATCGGACGCGGCGGCCGCCGACAAGCTGGAGGGCATGTACGTGAAGGTGCCGACCGGCGACCCGGCCTACAAGCGCTTCAGCGGCTTCACCGACAAGAACGTCCTGCTCGACGGTCTGCTCACGCTGCACGGCGCGCTCGCCACCGACGGCCACCACGAGCAGGGCGGCACCCGCACCATCCGCATCACCGGCGACAAGGGCTCCGGCGGCAGCCTCGACGTCTCCCTGGAGGGCAAGCCGTACCCGCTCCGCCTGGTGCGCGCCGCGGACGCCGGCACCCTCAGCCTCACGGACTGGGGCCAGGACTTCTCCCTGGCCGAGCCCTCCAAGAAGGAAACGGTGGACTACGGGCAGCAGCTGCCCGCGTCGTGACCGAGGACGGCGCCTCCGCGGACGTCAGCCGCGCTTGCGCTTCTTGAAGAGGAGCCGGGGGAGCCCTGCGGGCGCCGGTTGGCGGGTCGTGGCCGAGGTCGGCAGCGGCGCCGCGGCGAGGGACCCGTCCGGGAGCGCCGACGTCGTGCCCTGCGGCTCCAGACGGAGCAGCCGGCACTCCCGCGCCCACCGGTCGGGCATCGCCTCTCCGTCGGGCGCGTTCAGCCGCTTGCCCTTGAGCTCGGCGACCGCCGCCTCCCACTCGGGGGACCGGGGCGTCAGCTCCACCACCTTCGCGGCCCAGGAGACCAGCCGCCCGCCCTTGTCCTTGCTGCGTACGGTGACCACGGCGTCGGCCCCGTCGACCAGCCCAGGCAGCGGCTGCTCGCCGGTGCCGTCGCCGACCAGGCACACCGCGCCGTCGTGCCACACGTGCCACAGCGGACGCGAGGCCGGCTCCTGGTCCCGCCGGCCGTCGAGCGTCGGCACCCGGCTGCCCGTCACCCAGATCAGCCCGGACTTCTTGGTGGCCTCCTCGACGAGGGCCTGGTCGAGCAGCTGTTCCGTCATGGGGGCAAGACTATCCAGCGGCCCACGCCCGGTGACCGGCCCGCTCAGAGCCAGCCGTTGCGCTTCAGGGTGCGGTGGATGCCGAGGCAGATGACCACGGTGATCCCCATGATCACGGGGTAGCCGTACCGCCAGTGCAGCTCCGGCATGTGCCTGAAGTTCATGCCGTACACGCCACACACCATGGTCGGTACGGCGATGATCGCCGCCCAGGACGTGATCTTGCGCATGTCCTCGTTCTGCGCGACGGACGCCTGCGCGAGGTTGGCCTGGAGGATCGAGTTCAGCAGCTCGTCGAAGCCGAGCACCTGCTCCTGCACCCGGGCGAGGTGGTCGGCGACGTCCCGGAAGTACTTCTGGATGTCGGGGTCGATCAGCCGCATCGGCCGCTCGCTGAGCAGCTGCATGGGACGCAGCAGGGGCGACACCGCCCGCTTGAACTCCAGCACCTCACGCTTGAGCTGGTAGATGCGGCCCGCGTCGGTGCCGCGCGGCGTGCCCTTGCGCCCCGGCGAGAACACCTCCGTCTCGACCTCGTCGATGTCGTCCTGCACGGCGTCGGCGACCGCGATGTAGCCGTCGACTACGTGGTCGGCGATCGCGTGCAGCACCGCCGAGGGTCCCCTGGCGAGCAGCTCGGGGTCGTCCTGCAGCCGGTGCCGCAGCGCCCGCAACGAGCCCTGCCCGCCGTGCCGGACGGTGATGAAGAAGTCCCGCCCGGTGAAGCACATCACCTCGCCGGTCTCCACCACCTCGCTGGTGGCGGTCAGTTGGGCGTGGTCGACGTAGTGAATGGTCTTGAAGACGGTAAAGAGCGTGTCGTCGTACCGCTCCAGCTTGGGTCGCTGGTGGGCCTGGACGGCGTCCTCCACGGCCAGCGGGTGCAGCCCGAACTCGCTGGCGATACCGGCGAATTCGGCTTCGGTGGGCTCGTGCAGACCGATCCAGACGAAGCCGCCGTCGCGGCGCACCTGACGCATCGCCTCATGGGGCGTCAGCTGATCCGGCGTCAGCACGCGGGCGCCGTCGCGGTAGACGGCGCAGTCCACCACGGCCGACGGCGTACCGGGGTCACGGGTCGTGTCGTACGAGCCACTGTCCTTGCGCAGCGAGGGACGGGGACGGACCGCGGCGCGGAGGTCACGGATCATCGACATGGCAGGCTCCTTCGCAACGGAGGCGGCCGGCGACGGTTGGAACTACCCGGAATGGGGACGTCCTGACTGCGGATGTTTGGCACGTCCACAAAGCGGGGAGCACCGCACCGTCGCGGTGGCGGCTTCGCTACTGATTCAGATCAGACGGATCAGTCAGATGGATCAGGCGGAAACGAAGTGCTCTTCCGTCGGTGCACCGGACAGACGAGATGCGAGTGCGAGAGGTGGCAGCCGGCAGAGCCAGAGCTACGTCAACGGCAGGAAGAGCGGGTGGTACTGCACGGTCGACTTCGGTCCATTGCAGCCCCACCTCCTCCGGCCGGTCCCCCGTGAGGGACGATCCATTCCCCGCAGGGAGCCCCCGCAGGGGAGTCTCACGCGTCGAGGCTTGAGAGCGACGCTTCTGCGTGCTGCCCCGACCAGCGGCCAAGACTATCAGCGCACCGAAGCGTCAACGCGCCGCTTTGCCGGTTGTTGACCGCGGGTGCGGCGGTCCCGGCTGGAAAAAGCGCGGCCTATGCTCGGCGTATGGCAGACGTTCTTCCGCTGGTCGAAGCCCGGTTGCGCGCCGCGCTGGGCGAACCCGACGCGCGCGCCGCGGTCACCTTCCTGGGCACGGACCGCATCGAAGTGCTGCGCTTCACAGCGGGCGACGTCGTCCGCTACGCGACCCTCGGCATGTCGGCGCAGCCGATGACGGACCCCACCGCGGCCCTCGCCGACCCGGTCAAGGGCCCGCGCGCCGAGCTGGTGCTGTCGGTACGCGCGAGCGGCACCGACACCGACAAGGTGCTCCGCCCGCTCGCCGTACTGGCCGCCTCGCCGCAGGTCGAGGGGCTGGTGGTGGCCCCCGGCGCATCCCTGGACGTGGGTGAACCCCTGTGGCCCGGCGCCCCGTTCACCTCCGTGCTGGTCGCCGAGTCGGGAGGCCTGGTCGAGGATCTCGACCTGGACGAGCCCGCCGATCCCGTACGTTTCCTGCCGCTGCTGCCGATGACTCCGAACGAGGCCGCGTGGAAGCGGGTGCACGGCGCGGGCGCCCTCCAGGAGCGCTGGCTGAGCGGCGGGACGGACCTGCGCGATCCGCTGCGCAAGTCCGTGTCCCTCGACTGATCCCGGACACCGCCTGACTGAGTCACCGTCAGGCTCGGTCTGGAGCGGGTCAGTTGGCGAAGACCGTGACCCCGTCCTCGGGCGAAGACGTGACCCCGTCCTCGGGTGAAGGCGTGACCCCGTCCTCGGGTGAAGGCGTGCCCCCGTCCTCGGGTGAAGGCGTGCCCCCGTCCTCGGGTGAAGGCGTGCCCCCGTCCTCGGGCGAAGGTGTGCCCCCGCCCTCGGGCGAAGACGTGACCCCGTCCTCGGGTGAAGGCCGTGGCCCCGTCCTCGGCTGCGCGCCGCGGCTCCAGCTTCTCGGCCGCGCGGGTTGGCGCCGTGCGACGGCCACCACGGCACCGAGTGCGGCCGTGACCGCCGCGCTCGTAATAAGTTAGCGGGGCTAATTAATGTAAGCGGCCATCTAGTGGTCGTGGGAGGTGGGCACGCGCCGGACGGGTGATCGTCCTTGACGCGGCGAAGGACGGGGAGGACCGTTGGGCCCTATGAGGGGCGAACCCAGTTGCCCGAAGTGTGGTGGCCGGGTCAGGGCTCCCGGACTCTTCTCCGACTCCTGGCAGTGCGATGTGCACGGGACCGTGCATCCACTGCAGCCCGTGATCCCGCCCAGCGTCGAGGCCCTCGGTGTCGTGGTGCACCGCACCCAGGTCCCGGTGTGGATGCCGTGGCCCCTGCCGGTCGGCTGGCTGTTCACGGGCGTGGCCTGCGCCGGCGACGACCGCAGCGGCGGCCGGGCGACCGCCGTGGCCTGCTCAGGACCCGGACCGCTCGGCGGCATAGGAGAGCTGATCCTCGTCGCCGAGGAACTCGGCGTCGGCCTCGGCGCGCGGTACGCGGGCATCGACGGACCCGACCCCGGCCCGTACATGAACGTCGAGAAGCCGCCCCAGGCGAAGGTGCTGGCGGCCGGCCGGCCGACCCCGCTCTGGCTCGTCTCCGGCGCCCCGGACGACCGTGCCGTCTTCGCGGGCGAGGCGCTCGGGCTGTGGCTGTGGGCGGTCGTCTGGCCGGAGCAGTCCGGGCTGCTGATGTACGACGAGCTGGTGCTGACGGATCTGCGGGACGCCGGCGCGGAAGTGGATCTGCTGCCGTGCGGGGCGCTGTCGCCGAGGATTCTCGAGCCGTAGGGCGGCGCGGGCCTCCGCAGCGGGACGAGGGTGAGGTCCTGGCGGAGGTGTTCACCGGCGTGTTCACCGGCGGGCGACGGGCGGCGGGGTCTTCGCCGTGGCGGTGCGGGCACGGGGTCTTCGCCGTGGCGGTGCGGGCGCGGGGTCTTCGCCGTGGCGGTGCGAGGACCGGGTCTTCGCCGTGGCGGTGCGGGGACCGGGTCTTCGCAGTGGCGGGGCGGGGATGGGGTCGTCGTCGTGGCGGTGCGGGCCGGAAGGGCGAGATCCGCGGCGTCGACGTAGGGGGCGCATCCCGGGGGCGGGTGTGACAGGGAGGGGTGGGACTCCCGTTATCCTTGAGCGTCCCCTTCCGTACCGTCACCGCCTGGAGTCCGCGTCGTGCGCATCGATCTGCACACCCACTCCACCGCGTCCGACGGCACGGACACCCCGGCCGAGCTGGTCCGCAACGCGGCCGCCGCCGGTCTGGACGTCGTCGCGCTGACCGACCACGACACCACCCGCGGGTACGCGGAGGCGCTCGTCGCCCTCCCCGCGGGGCTGACGCTGGTCACCGGCGCCGAGCTGTCCTGCCGCCTCGACGGCATCAGCCTGCACATGCTGGCCTATCTCTTCGACCCCGAGGAGCCCCAGCTGCTCGCCGAGCGCGAGCTGGTCCGGGACGACCGGGTGCCGCGCGCCCGGGGCATGGTCGCCAGGCTCCAGGGGATGGGCGTGCCCATCACCTGGGAACAGGTCGCGCGCATCGCGGGCGACGGATCCGTCGGCCGCCCCCATGTCGCGTCCGCCCTGGTCGAACTCGGGGTCGTGCCGACCGTGAACGACGCCTTCACCGAGGACTGGCTGGCCGACGGCGGCCGGGTGTACATGCCGAAGCACGAGACCGACCCCTTCGAGGCGATCCGGCTGATCAAGGGCGCGGGCGGGGTCGCCGTCTTCGCGCATCCGGCCGCGACCAAGCGGGGCAACACCGTGCCCGAGTCCGCGATAGCGGAGCTCGCCGCCGCCGGACTCGACGGCATCGAGGTCGACCACATGGACCACGAGCCGGCGACGCGGGCGCGACTGCGCGGACTGGCGGCCGAACTCGGGCTGCTCACCACGGGGTCCTCCGACTACCACGGCAGCCGCAAGACCTGCGTGCTCGGGGAGTTCACGACCGACCCCGAGGTGTACGGGGAGATCACGCGTCGGGCGACCGGGGCGTTTCCGGTGCCGGGCGCGGGTGGGGGCCGCGCTGTCTGACCGCCTTCGGGCGCCTCTCCGTCGGACCTGCGGTGCGGCACGTCTGCCGTCGCCCCGGGTGCACGGGTCCGCCGTCGCCCTCGGCTCCGGCAGCCCCTGACCACCCTGCCCGTCCCTGAATTTCACCGCATGCGGCGTCGATCGCCCGTGCTGTCCGTTCCGCCGGCCGTTCGCCGTGCAGAACGCCTGCCCGTACCGGCTGTCGTGCCGCGCGGGCGCCCCTGTTCCGCTCACCACCTTCGCAAGGCCATTCACCGTGTTCGACGTCGCCGTCTTCGGCTCCCTCTTCCTGACCCTCTTCGTGATCATGGATCCCCCCGGGATCACCCCGATCTTCCTCGCGCTCACCGCCGGCCGTCCCGCCAAGGTGCAGAAGCGCATGGCCTTCCAGGCCGTCTGTGTGGCCGGCGGAGTCATCGCCGTCTTCGGTGTGCTCGGGCACCAGATCCTGAACTACCTGCATGTCTCCGTGCCCGCGCTGATGATCGCGGGCGGACTGCTTCTGCTGCTGATCGCCCTCGATCTGCTGACCGGCAAGACGGACGAGCCCAAGCAGACCAAGGACGTCAACGTCGCGCTCGTCCCGCTGGGCATGCCGCTGCTCGCGGGCCCCGGCGCGATCGTGTCGGTGATCCTGGCCGTCCAGAAGGCGGACAGCGTGGCGACCCAGGTGTCCGTGTGGGCCGCGATCCTCGCGATCCATGTCGTGCTGTGGGTCGTGATGCGTTACTCGCTGCTGATCATCCGCGTCATCAAGGACGGCGGTGTGGTGCTGGTGACCCGGCTCGCGGGCATGATGCTCTCCGCGATCGCCGTACAGCAGATCATCAACGGCATCACGCAGGTGATCAGGGGGAGTTGACGGACAGAGCCCCGCACGGCATGTGCCGTACGGGGCTCCGAAGTCTGCAAAGCGTCTGCGGGTTACGTGTAAAGCGTCCGCGGGTTACGAGGCAGTCGAGTCGGCCGGGCGGATCCAGAGTCGCTGGCCTATGGCCGCGGCCTGCTGAACGATCCGGTTGACGGAGGCGGCGTCCACGACGGTGGTGTCAACGGGGGTTCCGTCGACGTCGTCGAGTCGCATGATTTCGAAGCGCATGGGCTTCTCCCTTCGTCTGGTCATCCTCCTGAGGAGAACTACTGATGAGTGGCGCAGGAGGCGTCAGTGCCCCTTGCTCTCTACGGATTCAACGGGATGCGTGTTACAAACATTCCCTACGCTAAGGAAAATTTTCGAGAACCTAATTACTGACGAGTAAGGGATGGGGTCGACCGACCGGGACCGGTTGTGTTCACAGCGTGACCGCCGGGACAATAGAGGCGATGAACGACGACCTCGCGGCGCTCGGCGGCCGCATCGACCGTACGAACGAGCTGCTTCAGCGGATGCTCGCCGAAGTGGCGAAGACACCCTCCACGCATGCGATCTTCGTCGACGCCGGCTATCTGTACGCCGCCGCGGGACGGCTCGTCGCCGGCACCGAGGACCGCCGGGCCTTCGACCTCGACGCGGAGGGCCTCATCGAGGCGCTCATCGACCGCGCCCGCACCATCTTCGCCGACAGCCGGCTGCTGCGCGTCTACTGGTACGACGGCGCGCGGCGCCGTATCCACACCGCCGAGCAGCAGTCCATCGCCGAGCTTCCCGACGTCAAGGTGCGGCTCGGCAACCTCAACGCCAACAACCAGCAGAAGGGCGTCGACTCCATCATCAGGTCCGATCTGGAGTCCCTCGCCCGGCACCGCGCCATCAGCGACGCCGCGCTGCTCGGCGGTGACGAGGACCTGGTCTCCGCGGTCGAGGCCGCGCAGGGGTACGGGGCGCGGGTCCACCTCTGGGGGATCGAGGCGCCCGAGGGACGCAACCAGGCCGACCCGCTGCTCTGGGAGGTCGACAGCCAGCGGACCTTCGACCTCGAGTTCTTCAAGCCGTACGTGTCCCGGCGGACCGCCGCCACCTACGACTTGGCGGCGGCGCCCCGGCCGGCCCGGGACGACGTGCGGTTCGTGGGCGCGCAGATCGCCGCGAAGTGGCTGGCGGCGCGGGGCCGCGAAGCGCTGGCGGAGCTGCTGCCCGGCCATCCGTATCTGCCCGGCTCCGTCGACCAGGATCTGCTCGTCGAGGCCGAGGGACTGCTGCAGTACTCGCTGCGCGGCCAGCCGGATCTGCGGCGCGCGCTGCGGGACGGGTTCTGGGAGCACGTGCGGGCGCAGTACTAACGGTTCCGGCCGCCCCCCCCGGGTCCTACGTGTAGTGGTGCTGCGTCTGGTGGCGCTGCGTCTGGTGGCGCTACGTCTGGTGGTGCTACGTCTGGTCCCAGAAGGCCGCCAGGGCGCGGGCCGTCGCCAGTGGCTGGTCCGTGTTCGGGGAGTGCTCGGCATCCCGTACGACGGTGCGGTGGGCCTTGAGCCGCGCGGCCATGTCGTCCAGCAGCGGCACCGGCCAGGTGTCGTCGCGTACGCCCGACACCACGTGCATCGCCAGCGGTACGGCGGCCAGCTCGGCCACGCGGTCCGGCTCCGTGCACAGCTGACGGCCCGTCGCGATGAGCTGCGCGGGGCTGGTGGCCAGCCAGCGGCGGCGCAGGTCGGCGCGGTCGTCCAGACCGGCGTCCAGGCCGGCGTCCAGCTCGCCCGTACCGTCGTGTCCCGGCTCGCCGGTGTCGGTCTCCTCGGGGGACTCCATGGCCTGGATCGCGTCCCACACGTCCGCCATGCTCATCACGGCGAGCGCGTCCCTCAGCAGCTTGACGCGTTGCTGCTGGGAGACGGAGATCTGTGCCGGGCCGGAGGACATGAGGGTGAGCGACGCGAACGGGGTCGCGTCCCGCAGGACCGCCGCGCGGGCGATCAGGCCGCCCAGGGAGTGGCCCACGAGGTGCACCCTGGTGCCCACGGCTGTCGCCTGCGCGAGCACGTCCTGCGCCAACTCGCCCTGCGCGTACGGCGCTTCGTCGTCCCTCGGGCCCGGTGTCTCGTACTGGCCGCGGCCGTCCACGGCGACCGTACGGTAGCCCGCCTCGGCGAGCGGCCCGTGCAGCGCGATGAAGTCCTCCTTGCTCCCGGTGAACCCCGGCAGCAGCAGAACCGTCCCTCTCGTCTCTTTCCGCGCTCCGGGTGCCGCGTCGAGCACGGCGAACTCACCGCGCGCGGTCGTCAGCCGGTACGCACGCACGCCGACGGGCGGGACAAAGCTGGGAGGCCTGCTCATGAGGGGAGGCTATCGGGCGGCGGGGGGTGCGCTGTCTGGTGGTGGGTGGTTCGCCGTCCGGCGGTGGGTGGTTCGCCTTTCGCCGGTGGGTGGGTCGGGGCCGTGCCGGTACATCCGCCCGTCGCCCTACCGGCTGTGCTGTCTTCTGGGGGTGCTCGGTTGCCTGTCCTGACGCATGGCGACGGGCATTTGATGTACCGGCACGGCCCCTTCGGTGCGTGCGCGACTGCGGGTGCGTGGGGGTTGCGGGCGTGGGCGGGACGCCGTCGCCGCCTTGCGCTGCGGGCGGCGGCAACCGTTTTCGCTGCGGGCAGCGGCAACCATCTTCACTGCGGGCTGCGGGCACGCCGAGGCGGGGCGGGGCGGTCAACCGCCATCGCTGTGGGCTGCCCCCAGCGGGCGCCCGCTGGGGGCCACCGGTCTCAGCTGCGGGCATGCGTGCCGCTAGGGGCGACGGGGGTCCTCCCGCTCAAGTGAAGCCAAGGGCGGGGAGGGCGGCCGCAGCGGCACCGGCGTAGCGCCGCGCTCGCCGTCCCACCCCCACGGCAGCACCGGCGCACGGTGCCAATGGAGAGGGGAGTTTGCCCGCCCGGGTGGGCACGCCGCAGTGCCGGGCTCCTCGGTCTGCCCAGGTGCCGGCGCCGGGGCCCGAGCAGCGAGGGGACTGAGCCCACCCAGACGCGGCCTCGACGCCGGATGCCCCAGGCAGGAGAGGGGGCTTGGCTCACCGCGGGCGGCGCCCCTGAGGGGCTGCCGATGGGCTCGGGCGGCGGTGGCGCTGGGCCCGGGGGCGGAGATGCCGATGGCCCGGTTCCACGGGATGTGGGACCGGGCCATCGGGCTGGGATCAGCTCTCCGCAGACTCCGCGGCGGCGACAACCTTGCGGGTCCGGCGCCGCGGCTTGGCGGCCTCGGGCTCGTCGGCCGTCTGTGCCGGGATGTCGGCGTCGACGGTCGGGACCGCGGCCTTGCGGGTGCGACGGCGGGGCTTGGTCTCGACGGCCTCGCCCTCGGCGGTTTCGACGACGGCGACAGGCGTCGCGGCCTTGGCGCGGGTGCGCCGCGGCTTGGCCTCGGACACCTCCGTGGCCTCGGCAGCGGCCGGAGCCGCGGCCTTGCGGGTGCGCTTCGGCGCGGCCGGGGCCTCGCTCACGCCCTCGACCGTGTCGACCACGGTCTCCGC
Organism: Streptomyces sp. NPDC058371; assembly: GCF_042723265.1. Classification (NCBI taxonomy): domain Bacteria; kingdom Bacillati; phylum Actinomycetota; class Actinomycetes; order Kitasatosporales; family Streptomycetaceae; genus Streptomyces; species Streptomyces sp. NPDC058371. The sequence goes on from NZ_JBHXJC010000004.1 coordinate 332,336, forward strand.
GGCCTTGCGGGTCCGGCGCCGCGGCGCGGCGGCGACGGGCTCGTCGGCCGTCTGTGCCGGGATGTCGGCGTCGACGGTCGGGACCGCGGCCTTGCGGGTACGGCGACGGGGCTTGGTCTCGGCGACCTCGCCCTCGGCGGTGTCGACAGCGGCCTCGGCAGCGGCCGGAGCCGCGGCCTTGCGGGTGCGCTTCGGCGCGGCCGGGGCCTCGCTCACGCCTTCCACCGTGTCGACCACGGTCTCCGCGGCCTTGCGGGTGCGGCGACGCGGCGTGGTCTCGGCCTCGGAGACCTCGGCGACGGGGGTCTCGACGACCGCCGTCTCCACCGCCTCCGCGGTCTTGCGGGTACGGCGACGGCGCGACTTCGCCGGCTCGTCGGTGACGCCCTCGGCCGTGGCCACGGCGGCCTCGGCAGACGGCTCGGCGACGGCCTCGGTCACAGCGGGCGCCTCCCCGGCCGCTCCGCCGCGGGTGCGGCGACGACGACGCGGGGTGCGCGGGGTACGCGGCTCGGTGGCCTCGACGGCGTCGACCGACTCGGTCGTCGCCTCCGGTGCCGGAGCCGCGGACGACTCGTCGAGCGGCGTGCCATTGCGTGTACGGCGACGGCTGCGCGGCGCACGCGCCGGGCGCTCACGCTCGCGCTCGGGGGCCGGACCGGCCGAGCGGCCACCGCGGCCACGCGGACCACCACGGCCACCGGTCTCACCGAGGTCCTCGACCTGCTCGGCCGCGAGACCGGCGCGTGTGCGCTCGGCGCGCGGCAGGACACCCTTGGTGCCGGCCGGGATGTTCATCTCCTCGAACAGGTGCGGGGACGTGGAGTACGTCTCCGGCGGGTTCGGGAAACCGAGGTCCAGCGCCTTGTTGATGAGCTGCCAGCGCGGGATGTCGTCCCAGTCGACGAGCGTGACGGCGATGCCCTTGGCACCCGCGCGGCCCGTACGGCCGATGCGGTGCAGGTACGTCTTCTCGTCCTCGGGGGACTGGTAGTTGATGACGTGCGTGACGCCTTCGACGTCGATGCCGCGGGCGGCGACGTCGGTGCAGACGAGGACGTCGACCTTGCCGTTGCGGAAGGCGCGCAGCGCCTGCTCACGGGCACCCTGGCCGAGGTCGCCGTGGACCGCGCCGGACGCGAAACCGCGCTGCTGGAGCTGGTCGGCGAGGTCCGCCGCCGTCCGCTTGGTGCGGCAGAAGACCATCGCGAGACCGCGGCCGTCGGCCTGCAGTATCCGCGAGACGATCTCCGGCTTGTCCATGTTGTGCGCGCGGTAGATGTGCTGCGCGGTGTTGCGGACCGTCGCGCCCTCGTCGTCCGGCGCCGTGGCGCGGATGTGCGTGGGCTGCGACATGTAGCGGCGGGCCAGACCGATCACGGCGCCCGGCATCGTGGCCGAGAACAGCATGGTCTGACGGCGGGCCGGCAGCATGTTGATGATCTTCTCGACGTCGGGCAGGAAGCCCAGGTCGAGCATCTCGTCGGCCTCGTCGAGGACGAGCGACTTGATGTGCTTCAGGTTCAGCTTCTTCTGGCCCGCGAGGTCCAGGAGGCGGCCCGGGGTGCCGACGATGACGTCGACGCCCTTCTTGAGGGCCTCGACCTGGGGCTCGTACGCCCGGCCGCCGTAGATGGCGAGAACGCGCACGTTGCGGACCTTGCCCGCGGTGAGCAGGTCATTGGTGACCTGCGTGCACAGCTCGCGCGTCGGCACGACGACGAGCGCCTGCGGGGCGTCGGTGAGCTGCTCGGGCTGTGCCCGGCCCGCCTCGACGTCCGCGGGAACGGTGACGCGCTCCAGGAGGGGGAGGCCGAATCCCAGCGTCTTGCCGGTGCCGGTCTTCGCCTGGCCGATGACGTCAGTGCCCGTGAGGGCAACGGGGAGCGTCATCTCCTGGATCGGGAAGGGGGTGACGATGCCGACGGCCTCAAGTGCTTCGGCCGTCTCGGGAAGGATTCCGAGGTCTCGGAAAGTCGTAGTCAGGGTGCTGCCTCTTCTGTGTACGCGGTGCGAGGCGAGCGCGGGGGTCGTGTCGGGACCGTGCCGGGGACGTCGGCCGCTTGTCGGGCGGGCCGAGTGGCATGGGACCACAGCCGACGCTCGAGCGCTCGTACCGCTGAGGGTCCCTCCGGATGTCGTACGCAATGTGCCGTACCCACGTGGAGGGCTGTCGGTTCGGAGCCGATCGGGCCTCCGACCGGGCATCCTCATTCGTGCGGCCCGTCACATACTCGCCGGGCGCATTACCACCATACCCCGGAATCGTGCACATGCGTTGGCCGGTTTGGTCACATGGTCGTCGTCACACTGATTGACCAGGGACTTCCGTGTCGCGACGAGCGGGCTATTGTGCGCTTCATGACGACGCCGGACAACGCCGCTGACACCCCCGCCGAGACCGCTCCCGCGGCCACCGCAGTCGCCGCCCAGGACTGGGACACGGCCTCTGCGGACCCCCAGTACCGCGCCGCGGTCGTGGATCTCCTCGGAGCGCTCGCGTACGGGGAGCTGGCGGCGTTCGAGCGGCTGGCCGAGGACGCCAAGCTGGCGCCGACGCTCCTCGACAAGGCGGAGCTGGCGAAGATGGCGTCGGCCGAGTTCCACCACTTCGAGCAGCTGCGGGACCGGCTGGCCGCGATCGGCGCGGAGCCGACCGACGCCATGCAGCCGTTCGTCGCCGCCCTCGACGGCTTCCACCGGCAGACCGCCCCCTCGGACTGGCTGGAGGGGCTCGTCAAGGCCTACGTCGGCGACTCGATCGCGAGTGACTTCTACCGGGAGGTCGCGGCCCGCCTCGACACCGACAGCCGCAGCCTGGTGCTGGCCGTGCTGGACGACACCGGGCACGCGAGCTTCGCCATCGAGAAGGTGCGCGCGGCGATCGACGCGGATCCGCGGGTGGGCGGGCGGCTCGCGCTGTGGGCCCGGCGTCTGATGGGCGAGGCCCTCTCCCAGTCGCAGCGGGTGGTCGCCGACCGTGACGCCCTGTCGACCATGCTCGTCGGCGGAGTCGCGGACGGCTTCGACCTCGCGGAGGTCGGCCGGATGTTCTCCCGGATCACCGAGGCCCACACGAAGCGGATGGCCGCGCTGGGCCTGGCCGCCTAGGCCGCGCCGGACTAGTGGTGCGCCGGGTCGCCGGTGTCCTTGCGGCGGTCCCTACGCCGGCGCCGAGCGGCGGCGAAATCGCTCCGCCGGACGGAGCAGGAGGGACAGCGAGGCGGCGGCGACGGCGACCGCGCCGACGAGGGTGAGGGCGAAGTGGCCGGGCCCCAGCGCGCTGTGGGTGAGGAAGGCGCCGAAGAGGGCGCCGGCGATGCCCGTCGGAAGCACCAGAGTGCGCGCGGGCAGGCGGTGGGAGAGGCGGTGCACCGCCGCCCAGGCCAACGCGAAACCGAGGATCGCAGAGCCGAGCGCTTCCAAGAACATGGTGTGGTCCCTCCCGCACGGCTGGGGCAAATCGGTCGTACCCGGTCTACCCCTGAGCTGCGGAACGCAATCCTCCTCTGTGGGGGAGATGTGTTCCGTCTGTGCAGTTCAGGTCGTGAAAAAGGGGCCCGGCGCCGGATGCCGCCAGGCCCCTTCTCCGCTGTCTGCTACAGCGCGCTGAAGCCCACCTTGCGCGTGGTGGGCTCGCCGAGCTCCACGTACGCGAGACGGTCGGCCGGGACCAGGACCTTGCGGCCGTGGTCGTCCACGAGGCTCAGCAGGGCCGACTTGCCGGCCAGCGCCTCGGACACCGCGTGCTCGACTTCCTCGGCGGTCTGACCGCTCTCCAGAACGATCTCGCGAGGCGCGTGCTGCACGCCGATCTTGACCTCCACGGCTATGTCCCTCCGACGGTCAGTGATGTGCGCGTTCCTCCGCGCCGTACGCAGCACACATTAGCCCGGTGAGGGGACCCGCACGTTCCGTCCAAGAACGCCAACAGCGAACACGCGACGGGAACAAAGACGCGGACCGTGCCGCGCCGCCGGGCCGTATGCCGGTGACGGGCGCCGTCCGCGCCGTACGTCAGTGGTTCTCGCTGCCGTGCAGGGGGAAGCCGGCGATGCCCCGCCAGGCCAGCGAGGTCAGCAGCTGCACCGCCTGGTCGCGCGGGACGCTGCGGTCGCTGTGCAGCCAGGAACGCGCCACCACCTGGGCGAGTCCGCCCAGGCCGGACGCGAGCAGCATCGACTCGGCCCGCGACAGGCCGGTGTCCTCGGCGATCACCTCGCAGATGGCCTCCGCGCACTGGACGGTGACCCGGTCGACGCGCTCGCGCACGGCGGGCTCGTTCGTCAGGTCGGACTCGAAGACCAGCCGGAAGGCGCCGCCGTCGTCCTCGACGTACGCGAAGTACGCGTCCATCGTGGCCCGAACGCGCAGCTTGTTGTCCGTGGTGGAGGCCAGCGCCTTGCGCAGGGATTCCAGCAGGGACTCGCAGTGCTGGTCCAGGAGGGCGAGGTAGAGGTCGAGCTTGCCCGGGAAGTGCTGGTAGAGCACCGGCTTGCTGACGCCCGCGCGTTCGGCGATGTCGTCCATCGCGGCCGAGTGGTACCCCTGGGCAACGAAGACCTCCTGGGCTGCGCCGAGGAGCTGGTTGCGTCGGGCACGGCGCGGCAGGCGTGTGCCCCGCGGGCGCGCCGCCTCTGTCTGCTCGATGGCTGTCACGCCGCCTCCCAATTTCGTCCACATGCGGTGTGCGCCGCGCCGCCATCGTACTTTTCGGTAACCGTGATGTGCGCGCTGCGAGCGCAGAATTTCACGGACCGGACAACGGCGATAGCCCCACAGAGCGCGTCAAGCAGGGGCGGGGCGGTCGCGGGGCGCCTTCCCGCCGGTCCCGGGGTCCCCGGCGGCCGGCCGGGGTGATCATGGCCGTCAGCGGTAGTCGTCCTCGTCGAGGGGGACGACGCGGGCTTGTTCGGCGAGGTCGGCCTCGTTGGCGGTGGCCGGGTCCGCGCTGGTCAGCGAGTCGTCACGGTCCGGAGCCACGTCGGTGTGCTGCTCGGCGGCGTCGGCCTCCGGGGTCTCCTCGGCGAGGTCGACGGTCTCCTCGTCCTCGAATGTCTCGGGGTCGGTGGGATCGATGGCCATGGTGGGCTCCCTTCCTAGAACTTCCCTGAGCTTCCGGAAAAAGAAGCACGGGCCACGTATGGGTGCCCTGTTTCGAGCCTAGGAGACACGTCGGAGGGGCGCTATGCGATCCCGCTGCGGAATGGTCGCGATGTGTGATGGCGAACACATGAACCACTGCGTGATCGTCTCGTAACATTGCCGCATGTCTTCGACCGAGCTGCCGTCCGTGCTGGCCACCTCCGTCACACCCAAGGTGGGCACGGTCAAGGTCGCGGAGGGCGAGCGGCTGCGCTCCGTCGGCCTGCCGGGGATCACGCTGACGGTGCGGTCGAGACCGCCTGCGCGCGACGGCCTGCCCTCGGCGCTGTACGTGCACGGCCTTGGCGGCTCCTCGCAGAACTGGTCGGCGCTGATGCCGCGGCTGGACGGCCTCGTCGACAGCGAGGCGCTCGATCTGCCGGGCTTCGGGGACTCCCCGCCACCGGACGACGGGGACTACTCGGTCACCGGGCACGCGCGCGCGGTCATCCGTTACCTCGACGCCTCCGGGCGCGGCCCCGTGCACCTCTTCGGGAACTCGCTGGGGGGAGCGGTCACGACGCGCGTCGCGGCCGTACGCCCCGACCTCGTCCGTACGCTCACGCTGGTCTCGCCCGCGCTGCCGGAGATCCGGGCGCAGCGCACGGCGTGGCCGACCGCGCTGCTCGCACTGCCCGGGGTGGCGCGTCTGTTCACCCGGCTCACCAGGGACTGGAGCGCCGAGCAGCGGGTCCGCGGGGTCACGGCGCTCTGCTACGGGGACCCCGCCATGGTGTCGCCGGAAGCGTTCCGGAACGCGGTCGAGGAGATGGAGCGGCGGCTCGCCCTCCCCTACTTCTGGGACGCCATGGCGCGTTCGGCCCGCGGCATCGTCAACGCGTACACCCTGGGTGGGCAGCATTCGCTGTGGCGCCAGGCCGAACGGGTCCTCGCGCCGACCCTGCTCATCTACGGCGGCCGCGACCAGCTCGTCGGCTACCGCATGGCGCAGCGCGCCGCCCGCGCCTTCCGCGACGCGCGGCTGCTGACCCTGCCGGACGCGGGACATGTCGCAATGATGGAATACCCCGAGACGGTCGCCACCGCCTTCCGTGAACTCCTCGCGGACACCGGTGAGTTGAGTGGACCGGCGGCCGGGGGCGCGTCGGCCGCGAGGGACGCGGCCGACCATGCCGACCAGACGAACACGGAGAGCTGAGGCCGGGGGTGGGACGTCACAGCCGTCGGGGGCGGGCAGACAAGAACGACGCCGGCGACAAGCAGGCCGCTCCGAGAGCGACGGTGCCCCCTGCCGGGGCGCCGGCCGGCACGATGCCGCGCTTTCCGGACGGGACGCCGGCGCACGGCGTCCCGCGCTTTCCTTACGGCACCCCTGCCCACGGCGTGCCCCAGGTGCGCGGCGGACACCCCGAGCAGCGCGAGGGCGGGGGCGGCTGGGGCGAGTTGAGGGGCGGCCCGCAGGTGACGGGCGCCGGATACGGCGTCCCGCAGCCGGAGCAGGCGGCGCGCCGCGCGCCGTATGCCGGGCAGGGTGCGCCCGGCGGTGGGCCGGCAGGCGGGCCCGTGGGACCCCGCATTCCGCAGCAGCGGCAGGAGCCGGGCCGGCGCGGACCCCGGCAGGCCTATCTCGACGCCTTCGACGAGGGTGACGACCTCTTCGGCGCGGACGACGACGTCTTCGCGTCGCGCGGAACCCTCCGCTCCGGGCCGTATGTCGCGGTCCCGGCGCAGGCCCCGCATGCGGACGACGCCGAGCCGCCGGAGACCGGCCGGCCGGGCACGGCCAAGGGCGGTGGCAAGGGGCGGGCGTTCGCCGGGATCGCGGCCGCCGCGGTGACGACCGTACTGGCCGTCGTGGTCGCCGGTCAGGTCGCCGACGGGCCTGCGGACGGCACCGTGCGCCCGCAGGCCGCCGGGGGCGGTGACCGGGGCGTCCGGGACTCCGCCTCGCGCGGTGACCAGCGGCCGACGCCGACCGGCAAGCCGAGCGCGACGGTGCTGACGTACGACCAGAAGATGAGCAAGACGTACGCGCTGGGCGCGCAGCTCAAGGGGTCGGGGAAGTTCGAGGCCGTCCCGGGCTTCGACAAGGCGCCCGGCAAGGGGCGCAAGTACACCTACCGCGTCGACGTGGAGCAGGGGCTGGGGCTGGACGGCGCGCTCTTCGCGCAGGCCGTGCAGAAGACGCTGAACGACGACCGGAGTTGGGCCCACAACGGCGGCCGTACGTTCGAGCGGATCTCCTCCGGGAAGCCCGACTTCGTGATCACGCTCGCGAGTCCCGGTACGACCGCCACCTGGTGCGCCAAGTCCGGACTCGACACCACCGAGGACAACGTGTCGTGCGACTCCGCCGCCACCGACCGCGTCATGATCAACGCGTACCGCTGGGCGCAGGGCTCCGAGACCTACGGTGACCGAATTCACGCGTACCGGCAGATGTTGATCAACCATGAGGTGGGCCATCGGCTCGGATTCGGCCATGTCACGTGCGGCAAGGACGGTGACCTCGCACCCGTCATGCAGCAGCAGACAAAGTTCCTCGACCACGACGGGATCCACTGCAAGGCCAATCCCTGGGCATACCCGGGGAGTTGACGGGCGCCTCCGGAGCCGCGTTGACACCAGGCGAAAATTCGTTCATATTTCTGCGCATGTCGCCTCGTCACGCCTCCGTATGCGCCGCCCTTGAGCTGGCGCTCATCGGCGTGACCGCACTCTGCGTGGCCGACATTCACTGTCGCTGACGCCTCGCCCCTGGCGTGTGCGTCGCGTTCCCTCTCTGGGTTCCGCATGTTCTTCACGGCCGGTCTCCCGACGTGCTCTCCGACGCCCGGGGCGAGCTCTGCTCAGCTTCGTCTCACCCTGTGTCGTCTCGTCTCGCCATGCGAGACATCCTTCCGAGAGGTCGTCTTCCGATGCGTCAACCGTCCGTCATAGCGCGCCGCGTGGCCGCGGCATCCGTCAGCCTGGTCGTGGCAGCGGGTGCCGCCGCCTGCGGGCCGAAGGACAACGATGCCAAGGGCGCCGGTGGCGACTCCAAGCCGCAGAAGGGGGGCACGCTGACGGTCCTGAACTCCAACCCCCAGGAGGACTTCGACCCGGCGCGGCTCTACACCTCCGGCGGCGGCAACGTCCCCTCGCTCGTCTTCCGCACGCTCACCACGCGCAACCGCGAGGACGGCGCCGAGGGTGCCAAGGTCGTCCCGGACCTGGCCACGGACACCGGCCGGCCGAGCAAGGACGCGACCGTGTGGACGTACACCCTGAAGAAGGGCCTCAAGTACGAGGACGGCACCGCGATCACCACGGCCGACATCAAGTACGGCATCGAGCGCTCCTTCGCCGCCGAACTCTCGGGCGGCGCGCCCTACTTGAGGGACTGGCTGATCGGCGGCGCCGACTACCAGGGCCCGTACAAGGACAAGGGCAAGGGACTCGACTCGATCGAGACCCCGGACGAGCGCACCATCGTCTTCCACCTGAACAAGCCCGAGGGCGAGTTCCCCTACCTGGCCACGCAGACGCAGTTCACGCCCGTCCCGAAGGCCAAGGACAACGGCACCAAGTACGAGGAGCACCCGGTCTCCTCGGGCCCGTACAAGGTCGTCAAGAACGAGAACGACGGCGAGCGGCTGACCCTGGAGCGCAACACCTACTGGTCGTCCGCCACCGACGAGGAGCGCAAGGCCTACCCCGACAAGATCGACGTACGGTCCGGCCTCGACTCCTCCGTGATCAACCAGCGGCTGTCGGCGTCCCAGGGGGCGGACGCCACCGCCGTCACCACGGACACCAACCTCGGCCCGGCCGAGCTCGCCAAGGTCACCGGCGACAAGGAACTCGCCTCGCGCGTCGGCACCGGGCACTTCGGCTACACCAACTACCTGGCCTTCAACCCGAAGGTGAAGCCGTTCGACAACCCGAAGGTGCGGCAGGCCGTCTCGTACGCCGTCGACCGCTCGTCGGTGATCAACGCGGCCGGCGGTTCCTCGCTCGCCGAGGCCGCGACGACGTATCTGCCGAACCAGAAGTCCTTCGGCTACACGCCCTACGACCTGTTCCCGGCGGGCAAGTCCGGCAACCCGGCCAAGGCCAAGGAGCTGCTGAAGGAGGCCGGCTACAAGAACGGCCTGACCATCACGCTGACCCACTCCAACTCGAAGGACTTCGAGACCAGCCCGGAGATCGCGACGGCCGTCCAGGACGCCCTGAAGAAGGCCGGGATCACCGTCAAGCTCCAGGGTCTGGAGGAGAACGACTACAAGGACAAGATCCACAGCGTCAAGACCGAGCCCGGGCTCTTCCTCGCGCACTGGGGTGCCGACTGGCCGTCCGGCGGTCCCTTCCTCGCCCCGATCTTCGACGGCCGCCAGATCGTCAAGGACGGCGCCAACTTCAACACCGGCTTCCTCAATGACAAGTCGGTCAATGACGAGATTGACGCGATCAACAAGTTGACCGATCTTGACGAGGCCGCCAAGCGCTGGGGTGCACTGGACAAGAAGATCGGCGAGCAGGCGCTGACCGTGCCGCTGTTCCACCCGGTCTACAAGCGGCTGTACGGCAAGGACGTCAAGGACATCGTGATCAGCGACTGGACCGGCGTCCTGGACATCTCCCAGGTCGCGGTGAAGTAGCCCGATGAGTGAGGCCTTTGTGGCCTCGGAGGCCGCCGGGGCGGGCACCGACGTGGTGCTCGCCCCCGCCTCGGGGGCCCGTCAGTTCTGGCGGCGGCTGCGTGCGCAGCGCGCCGCCCTCGTCGCGGCAGTCGTCGTCACGCTGCTCGTCCTGGTCGCGCTCGCCGCGCCGCTGCTCACCGCGATCGAGGGGCAGGACCCGACCACGTACCACCCCTTGCTGATCGACTCGGCGCGCGGCGGCGTCCCCGTCGGATCTCTCGGTGGCATCAGCGGCGACCACTGGCTCGGCGTCGAACCGCAGACCGGACGCGATCTGTTCGCACGGCTGGTGTACGGCGCCCGGGTCTCCCTGGGTGTCGCGCTGGCGGCCACGCTGGTGCAGGTCTTCATCGGTGTCGTGGTGGGCGTCGCGGCGGCGCTCGGGAACCGATGGGTTGATCAACTGTTGAGCCGGGCCACCGACATCATCGTCGCGATGCCGCTGATGATCATGTCGCTGGCGCTGCTGGCCATCGTGCCCAGCAGTTTCCCGCGGCCCGTGCTGGTCGCGCTCGTCATCGGCCTGATCGCCTGGGGCAGCATCGCGAAGATCGTGCGCGCCCAGACGCTCACCCTCAAGGGGCTCGACTACGTCTCCGCCGCCCGGCTCAGCGGCTGGGGCGCCTGGCGTATCGCCCGCCGCGAACTGCTGCCCGGCCTTGGCGCGCCCGTCATCACCTACTCCGCCCTTCTCGTGCCGCAGAACATCACCGTCGAGGCCGCCCTGTCGTTCCTCGGGGTCGGCGTGAAGCCGCCGACGCCTTCGTGGGGACAGATGCTCACCGCCGCCGACGTCTGGTACCAGGCGGCACCGCAGTACCTGCTGCTGCCGGCCGGCGCCCTGTTGATCACCGTGCTCGCACTGACCGTGCTGGGTGACGGCGTACGGACCGCACTCGACCCGCGCGCGGCCTCGCGGCTGCGCGTCGGCACGGGGCGCAAGCGCGAGGCGAAGGCGGACGCGAAGGTGGACGCGAAGGTGGACGCGAAGGCGGACGCAGGGGTGGGTGCGGGGGTGGGCGCCGCGTCGGCGGATGCGGAGGCTGGTGCGGGCTCCGCGTCGGCGGATGCGGGTGCTGGGACGGCCGGTGCGGGCTCCGCGTCGGCGGATGCGGAGGCTGGTGCGGGCCCCGCGTCGGCGGATGCGGGTGCTGGGTCGGCCGGTGCGGGCTCCGCGTCGGCGGATGAGAGCGCGACGACGGAGGTCAGGACGTGAACGGCTTCGGCGGCTTCGTGCTGCGCCGCGCCATCGGCACCGTGGTCACCCTGCTCGCCATCTCGGTGATCATCTACCTGGTCTTCTACGCCACCCCCGGCAACGTCGCCCAGATCACCTGCGGCCCGCGCTGCTCGCCGGTGCAGGTCCACCAGGTTGCCCAGCAACTGCACCTCGGCGACCCGCTGTACGTGCGCTACTGGCACTTCCTCCAGGGCATCTTCGTCGGCCAGGACTACTCCACGGGTACGTCGGTGCAGCACTGCTCGGCGCCCTGCCTCGGCCTGTCGTACCGGACCGACCAGCAGGTCACGCAGCTGATCCTGACGAAACTGCCGGTCAGCCTGTCGCTGGTGTTCGGCTCGATGGTGCTGTGGCTGGTCCTCGGCGTCGGCACCGGCGTGCTCTCCGCGTGGCGGCGCGGCCGGCTCACCGAGCGCCTGCTGACCGGCATCACGCTCGTGGGCGTGGCCACTCCCGTGTTCGTGATCGGCCTCGTGCTGATGATCGTCGTCTGCGGCCAGCTGCAGCTGCTGCCCTTCCCGCAATACGTCAACTTCAACGACGACCCCGAGCAGTGGGCGTGGAACCTGCTGTTGCCCTGGTTCTCGCTCGCCCTCATCGAGGCCGCCGCGTTCGCCCGGCTGACCCGGGCGTCGATGCTGGAGACGCTCGCCGAGGACCACATCCGGACCTTCCGCGCGTACGGCGTCGGCGAGCGGTCGATCATCGGGCGGCACGCGCTGCGCGGGGCGTTCGCGCCGGTCATCGCGCTGAACGCCAACAACGTCGGCTCGGCGGTCGGCGGCGCGGTGCTCACCGAGACGCTCTTCGGACTGCCCGGCATCGGCCAGGAACTGGTGCACGCCGTGAACGTCGTCGACCTGCCGGTGGTCGTCGGCATGGTCCTGGTCGTCGGCTTCTTCGTGGTTCTCGCCAACGCCGTCGCGGACGTGCTGTACGCGGTGGCCGATCGACGGGTGGTACTCGCATGAGCTCGGTGAAAGTCGGCGGGAGTCGCGGCGACCGTCCCGGCGACGCCCTGGTGGAAGTCGGTGATCTCTCGGTCGCCTTCGGGGACCTGCGCGCCGTCGACGGGCTCTCCTTCCGGCTGGAGAAGGGCACCGCGCTTGCACTGGTCGGCGAGTCCGGATCCGGCAAGTCGACGGTCGCGTCCGCCCTGCTGGGCCTGCACCGGGGCACGGGAGCGCACGTCGACGGCTCGGTGCGGGTGGCCGGTGTGGACGTGGGGGCTGCCTCCGACGACGAACTGCGGCGGCTGCGCGGCGCGAAGGCCGCCATGGTCTTCCAGGACCCGCTGTCGTCCCTCGACCCGTACTACGCCGTCGGCGACCAGATCGCCGAGGTGTACCGGGTGCACACCCGGGTGTCCCGGCGGGCCGCACGCACGCGTGCCGTCGAGGTGCTCGACCGGGTGGGGATCGCCGGAGCGGCACGGAAGTCCCGGGCCCGTCCCCACGAGTTCAGCGGCGGGATGCGCCAGCGGGCCCTGATCGCCATGGCCCTGGCCTGCGAACCGGAACTGCTGATCGCGGACGAGCCGACCACCGCGCTCGACGTGACCGTCCAGGCCCAGATCCTCGACCTTCTGCACACTCTGCGGGAGGAGACCGGACTGGCGCTGCTGCTGGTGACGCACGACGTCGGGGTCGCCGCCGAGAGCGTCGACGACGTGCTCGTCATGCGCCACGGGCGTGCGGTCGAACACGGCCCGGTCGGCGCGGTACTCGGCGCACCGCGGGAGGCGTACACCCGGGAGCTGCTGGGCGCGGTGCCCCGCGTCGACGCGCCGCGGGTCGCAACGGCGGTCGGCGAGGTGTCGCGGACTGCAGCGGCGGTCGCTGACGTGTCGCGGGTCGAAGGCCCTGTCGTCGACGTGTCGCGGAGCGAAGCCGCGGTCGTCGGTGTGTCGCGGGCCGAGGCCGCCGCGGCCGTCGCCGCGTCGCGGACCGTAGCCGCGGATGCCTCGGACGAGGTGGTGCCGGTGCTCGAAGCGGTCGGTCTGCGGCGTGAATTCGGCCGCGGCAAGGGACGGTTCGCGGCGGTGGACGACGTGTCGCTCGTGATTCACCGGGGCGAGACCCTGGGCGTCGTGGGCGAGAGCGGCAGCGGCAAGACGACACTGGGCCGGATGCTGGTGGGGCTGCAGGAGCCGACGGCCGGGTCGGTCCGGTACGAGGGGCGTGAACGCTCAGGGGTGAACCCGGCCGTGCAGATGGTCTTCCAGGACCCCGTCTCCTCCCTCAACCCCCGGCGCAGCGTGGGCGAGTCGATCGCCGATCCGCTGCGCGCGCGGGGCGCACTGAGTGAGGAGCGCATTCGGGGGCGCGTACGGGATCTGCTGGAGCGTGTGGGGCTCGAAGCGGCGCACTACGACCGCTATCCGCACGAGTTCAGCGGCGGACAGCGCCAGCGCGTGGGCATCGCGCGGGCGCTCGCCGCCGAGCCGCGCGCCATCGTGTGCGACGAGCCCGTCTCCGCGCTCGATGTCACCACCCAGGCGCAGGTGGTCGCCCTGCTCGCCGAGCTGCAGCGCGAACTGGGGCTCGCTCTGGTGTTCGTGGCACACGATCTCGCGGTCGTCCGCCAGGTCAGCGACCGGGTCGCGGTCATGCGGCGCGGACGCATCGTCGAGCACGGACCCGCCGACGAGGTGTACGAGTCCCCGCGGGACCCGTACACGCGGCAGCTCCTCGCCGCCGTACCGGCGCTCGATCCGCAGGTCGCCGCGGAACGGCGCACCGCTCGACGGGAGTTGGCGGTGGTGTAGCCGGGGGTTCGCGGCGGCGCTCGCCGGAGACGCCGTGACCTCACGAAATGTAACTGCTTGATCCCCTAGCGCGACGGAACGCGATCCGGGCGGGAAAGTTACGACCGTTCACCCCTTTTGGTGGTGCGATGGACAACCGTCCGTCGCACCACCGTCATGTCCGCATACGTTCGTCCCGCTGCGAGCCGCCGGGTCAACGGCGGCTCCCCATACGGGAGATCGGGGGTGCACTCGTGCGCATCGGACTGCTTACGGAGGGTGGCTATCCGTATGTGAGCGGTGATGCCAGGCTCTGGTGCGACCGGCTCGTACGCGGGCTCGGGCAGCATGAGTTCGACATCTACGCGCTCAGCCGCAGCGAGCGGCAGGAGGACGAGGGCTGGATCGAACTGCCGCCTCAGGTCAACCGGGTGCGTACGGCACCGCTGTGGACGGCCGAGGACGACGGGGTGGTGCACGGGCGGCGGGCGCGCCGGCGCTTCGCGGAGGCGTACGGCGAACTGGCGGCGGCGGTGTGCGGGACGGGGGCGCCGGGAGCGGACGCCTCGCGGGGGAGCGCGGACGGCTCGCCCGGGACCACGGACACCGCACCGGGGAGTACGGGCGCCTCACTCGGGACCGCGGGTGCCCAGGGGGCTCGCGGGGTTTCGGAAGTCCCTGACGGCCTTGAGGCGGACCGTTTCGGCAACGCCCTGTACGCACTCGCCGAACTCGCCCGCGACGAGGGCGGACTGGTCGGGGCCCTGCGCTCCGAGGCCGCCGTGCGCGCCCTGGAGAGTGCCTGTCGCGCTCCCGGCGCACTCCGCTCCGCCCGCGCCGCCCGCGTGCCCGACCTGCTCGCGGTCGCCGCCCACTTCGAACGGGCCCTGCGCCCCCTCTCCCTCGACTGGTACGAGGACGACGGGCTCGGCTCGGTCGATCTGTGCCACGCGGCGGCCGGCGGCTCCGCGGCACTGCCCGGCCTGCTCGCGCGGCACTTCTCCGGCACCCCGCTGCTGGTCACGGAGTACGGCGTACAACTGCGGGCGCACTACCTGGCATCCGGTGAGGCGCCCCCCGCGGTCCGGGCGCTGCTCGCCGCCTTCCACGGCAATCTGGCCGCGGAGGTCTACCGCCGGGCCGTCCTCGTCACGCCCGGAAACACGCACGCCCGCCGCTGGCAGGAGCGCTGCGGTGCCGACCGCGCCAAGCTGCGCACGGTCTACCCGGGCATGGAGGCCGCCCGCTTCGCCGAGGTGGGCGAGAGCGCGGAGGGCGCCGGAAGCGCGGACCCGGACACGCTCGTCTGGGTCGGCAGGATCGAGCCGGCCAAGGATCTGATGTCCCTCCTGCACGCCTTCGCGGAGATCCGCAAGGAGGAGCCGAAGACGCGCCTGCGGATCGTCGGAGCGGCGGCGGGCGCCGAGGGCACGGCCTACCTCGGCCACTGCAAGGCCCTTGCCGCACAGCTCTTCCCCGACGAGGCGGAGGGTGTGCACGCGGTCGGCGACAACCCGGTGTCCTTCGAGGAGATCGGCGGCCCGGAGGTCCCGAGCCTGCCCGAGGCGTATGCGGCGGGTGCCGTGGTCGTGCTGTCCAGCGTGGTCGAGGGCTTTCCGATCAGCCTGGTCGAGGCCATGTTCTGCGGCCGCGCGACCGTCTCCACGGATGTCGGCGCGGTCGTCGAAGTCATCGGCGGTACGGGGCTGGTGGTGCCGCCGCGCAATCCGCGGGCGCTCGCCGAGGCGTGCGTGGCCCTGCTGCGCGACCCCGAGCGCCGTGCGCGCCTCGGCGCCGCCGCCCGCGCGCGAGCCCTGGAACTCTTCACCGTCGAGCAGAACATCACGGCATTTCGCGGCATTTACTTGGAGATCGTCTCGCACTCCCCGGTGCGGCGCGTGGTCGTCGACGAGGCAGGGGAGCCCTTGCCCTTCGGTGTGCCGGCCGAGGCCCACGTGCCCGGTCGCTGGACCGAGCCCCGCCTCATGGCCGCGGGCCGCCCGCGCTGGGCGGCGGGCGCGCCGGTACGCGCCACGGTGCGCATCCCGGCGGGAGAGGGCGCGTGATGAGCGAGCTGGGGGAACTGGACCGGCCGGGCAGACCGAACAGCGCCGGCGCTTGGGACACACGGTCGGAGGAGTGGCATGCGGCGGGGGTGGGCGAGATGGACGCACGCACGGACGCGTCACGGGATGGCTCGGGGAGTGCCGGCGTGGAGGGCGTGAGCTTGGTGAGCGCCGACGACACGGCGGGCGTGGCCCGCGAGGGCATCGGCGGTACGGATGTGGCTCGCGACGCGGTGAGCGGAGCGCGCGGGGTCGGCGGAGCCGCCGGGGCCGGTGGAAACCGACGGGTCGGCGAGGTCGGGCAGGTCGGTCCGGAGGCGAGTCGCGCCGGTGGCGTACGCAGGTCCCCGGGCCGGCGCGGCGCCGCGGACCCGGTGAAAGCCCTGATGCACCGGCACCGCGAACTGTGCCAACGAGCCGTGGACCCGCTGGAGATCGCCGCGGGTCTGGAGGCGCACGGCGTCACCGACCGGACCGCCGCGCGCTTCCGGCACCGGGACGTCTTCTCCCTGGCCGAGGAGATGTACGCACGGGTGGCACGCGACGGCGATCCGACGCCGCCGCCCCCGGAGGCCGGTGTGCCTCAAACGTCCGCCCGCTGGGCCGTGCTCGCACTGCTGCCGGGTGCCCTGTGCGCGGTCGCCGTGATCGGGCTGCGCCTGACCGACGGACAGCCGCGCCTCGCGGTGGCCGCGGCCGGTGCCCTCGCCGTGGCACTCGGTCTCCGGGCAGCGCTCCGACGCGGTCCCCTCAGCGCCCCGAACCGCACGACGACCTCCACCCGCGCATGGACCTGCTGGCTCCTCACCTACGCCCTCCTCGGCGACGGACTGCTGCGCGCCGGTCTGGACGGCGGACCCGACGGCTTCTGGCCGCCGGCCACCGCGCCCGTCCTGGCCCTCGCCCTGGCCTGCGCCCCGGCCGCCTGGTGCGCCCGGCTCTTCGCCGTACGGGCCCGCCGCAGGCTGACCGCGAGCCGCGGCCTCGAAGAGTTCGCCGCCTCCGTACAGCCTCTGGTCTTCGGGGTGTTCGGGCTGTTCCTGTGTGCCATGGCCGCGCTGCTCGCCCTGTGCGGCGCGGCGCTGGGCGAGCCGGCCGCGTACGCCGGCGCCGGGTCCCTCGGCGCACTGCTCCTGCTCGCCCGGCTGCTCACCGTGCACGGCTTCGGCCACGCTCCGGCCGTCGTCCTCGGCGCCGCGGGCGTGGCCGAGGCCGGCGCCCTGGCCGCGGTCTTCGCGGGCCGCCTTCCCGGCTGCTCGTTCCTGACCACGCCCGTCGAGAGCCTCGTCGCCGCGTGGGGCCCCGGGGCCGTCCCGGCCGTGGTGTGCGGTCCGGCCGCTCTCGTCCTCCTGATCCACTCCACCCGCACTCTGACCCGAGCCTCGGCCCACGCGACGCCCTCCGGAGCGACGCCGTGAACCGCGACCCGGACTCCGGCCCCCGCCGCCGTGAGCCGCGACCGAACCTCGGCCCCCGGCGTCCCCCGCCGCCGTGAGCCGCGACCGACCGGCCCCCGGCTTCCCCACCGCCGTGAGCCACGGCCCGAACCCCGGCCCTCGACGTCCTTGACCGTCGTGAGCCGTGCCGGCCGCCCGGGACACAGCAACCGTCCCGAGCAGCCCCCTCTTCTCCCGCGGGGCCGACACCGCGGGCCTTCCTCCCGATCCACGGCACCACCCCTGAAGGAGAACGCCAGATGATCACCTCCCGAACCGGAGAAGCCGCCCCGGGAGCCGCCCGATGAGGGTCCTGCTGATCGGAGCCAACGGATATCTCGGCCGCTTCGTCGCCGACAGGCTTCTCGCCGACCCGGCCGTGCAGCTCACCGCGCTCGGCCGCGGCGACGACGCCGACGTGCGGTTCGACCTCGCCTCGGGCAGCCCCGGCGCGCTCACCCGCTTCCTCGACGCGGTGCACCCCGGGGTCGTCATCAACTGCGCGGGCGCCACCCGCGGCGGAGCCCGCGAACTGACCCGGCACAACACCGTCGCCGTCGCCACCGTCTGCGAAGCCCTTCGCCGCAGCGGCTGCGGAGCGCGGCTCGTGCAGATCGGCTGCGGAGCCGAGTACGGACCGAGCCAGCCCGGCTCCTCCACGGCCGAGGACGCCGTACCGCGCCCCGGCGGCCCCTACGGCGTCAGCAAACTCGCCGCCACCGAACTCGTCCTCGGCTCCGGCCTCGACGCCGTCGTGCTCCGGGTGTTCTCCCCCGCCGGACCCGGCACCCCCGCCGGATCCCCGCTCGGCCGCCTCGCCGAGGCCATGCGCCGCGCCATGCAGTCCGGCGACGGCGAACTCAAGCTCGGCGGCCTCGGCGTCCAGCGCGACTTCATCGACGTCCGCGACGTCGCCCGCGCCGTCCACGCCGCCTCGCTCTCCGCGGCCCAGGGCGTCATCAACATCGGATCCGGCCGCGCCGTCCGCCTCCGTGACGCCGCCGCCGTCCTCGCCCGCGTGGCCGGCTACGGCGGCGCGCTGCACGAGCTCGACGGACCGCCCGGCCCGCTCAGGGCGACCATCGGCCACCCCCGCAGCGAGCCTGACCCCGCGGGCCCCGCTGCCGCGTACCCCTACCCGGACGGCTGCGGCAGCTGGCAGCAGGCCGACGTGCGCACCGCACGCGACCGGCTCGGCTGGCGACCGCGGATCAACCTGGAGGAATCCCTCGCCGACATCTGGATGGAGGCAGCATGTCGTATCTGACCAGCACCGCATCGGGCACCGCTAGCACGGACTTAGGGCTCGGCTTCGGCATCCCCGGATACGCACACCCCCTTGTGGCCCCGCTGGAGTGGGGCGAACTCACCCGACCCGGCACCCCGTTGCACTGGGTCGTCCTGAATGTGGCCCATGGGCCCGGCATGCGACCCGACCCGCACTGTCTGGAGGCGGCCGGACGGCTGCGCAACGCGGGAGTCCGCGTGCTCGGGAACCTGGACGTCGCCCATGGCACCCGCACCTTCGGCGAGCTGGTGTCCGACGCGCACCGGTATCTCGACTGGTATCGGGTGGACGGCTTCTTCCTGGACCGCTGCCCGACCGAACGCGCCGCGCTCGGCGAGGTCCGCCGCACGGTCACCACTCTGCGCGCGCTGCGCGACGACGCCCACATCGTGCTCGGCCACGGCGCCCACCCGTATCCGGGATATGCCGAGAACGCCGACCAGTTGGTGACCTACTCCGGCCCCTGGAGCGACTACCGCTGGTCCCAGGTGGCCGAGTGGACCGCCGACTACCCGCCCGAGCGGTTCTGCCACTTCGTCCACGGGGTGCCCCGCGGCCATCTCGAAGAAGCGCTGCGCATCGCGCGCTGGCAGGGGGCCTCGACGATCTACTTCACCGACCGCACGGACCACGGTGGACGGGCCGACCCCTGGGAGACCATGCCCGGCTACTGGGACGAGATCGTCTCGCGGATCGGAACGGGTGTCTCGGAATGAAGAAGGGCGTGGCACTGTTACAGCGAGAACAATTGTAGTGATTGACCGACCAACGGAGTCCCCGTGTCGCTGCCACCCCTGGTCGAGCCCGCTTCTGAGCTCACCGTAGACGAGGTCCGCAGGTACTCCCGCCACCTGATCATCCCCGACGTGGGCATGGACGGGCAGAAGCGGCTGAAGAACGCCAAGGTGCTCTGTGTGGGCGCCGGCGGTCTCGGATCGCCGGCGTTGATGTACCTGGCCGCCGCGGGCGTGGGCACGCTCGGCATCGTGGAGTTCGACGAGGTCGACGAGTCGAACCTGCAGCGCCAGATCATCCACAGCCAGGCGGACATCGGCCGTTCCAAGGCCGCGTCGGCGCGTGACTCGGTGCTGGGCATCAACCCGTACGTGAACGTGATCCTCCACGAAGAGCGGCTCGAAGCCGAGAACGTGCTGGACATCTTCAGCCAGTACGACCTGATCGTCGACGGCACGGACAACTTCGCGACCCGCTACCTGGTCAACGACGCGTGCGTACTGCTCAACAAGCCGTACGTGTGGGGTTCGATCTACCGCTTCGACGGCCAGGCCTCGGTCTTCTGGTCCGAGCACGGCCCCTGCTACCGCTGCCTCTACCCGGAGCCCCCGCCCCCCGGCATGGTCCCCTCCTGCGCCGAGGGCGGTGTGCTGGGCGTGCTGTGCGCGTCCATCGGCTCCATTCAGGTCACCGAGGCGATCAAGGTCCTCACCGGCGTCGGCGAGCCGCTCGTCGGCCGCCTGATGATCTACGACGCCCTGGAGATGCAGTACCGCCAGGTCAAGGTCCGCAAGGACCCGGACTGCGCCGTCTGCGGCGAGAACCCCACCGTCACCGAGCTCATCGACTACGAGGCCTTCTGCGGCGTCGTGTCCGAGGAGGCCCAGGAGGCGGCGGCCGGCTCGACGATCACTCCCAAGCAGCTCAAGGAGTGGATCGACGACGGCGAGAACATCGAGATCATCGACGTCCGCGAGATCAACGAGTACGAGATCGTCTCGATCCCCGGCGCCAAGCTGATCCCGAAGAACGAGTTCCTGATGGGCACCGCCCTGGAGACCCTTCCGCAGGACAAGAAGATCGTCCTGCACTGCAAGACGGGTGTCCGCAGTGCGGAAGTCCTCGCCGTGCTGAAGTCGGCGGGCTTCTCCGACGCCGTGCACGTCGGCGGCGGCGTGATCGGCTGGGTCAACCAGATCGAGCCGGACAAGCCGGTCTACTAGGCGACCGCTTTCTCCGGAGGGGCTTGGCACCGTGGGTGCCGGGCCCCTTTCCGTTGCCCTGGCCAGTCCGGGCGTGAGCCCGCGGTCGCCCGCAGCCTGAGCCGTACTCGCAGTCGTGCCCGCAGCCGCAGCCGCAGTCGTGCCCGCAGGTGCACCCGCGGGCGCACTCGCCCAGGTGCAGGCGGCGGTGGTTAGGAGGCGCAGACCTTCCCGTCCTTCGGCACCCTCGCGTCCAACAGGTAGCTGTTCACCGTGGAGTCGACGCAGGCGCTGCCACTGCCGTAAGCCCCGTGGCCCTCGCCCTTCCAGGTGAGCTCCACACCGACACCCTTGCCCAGTTCGTCGGCCATCTTGCGGGCACCCTCGTACGGCGTCGCCGGGTCGCCGGTATTGCCGACCAGCAGGATGGGCTGCGATCCGGGCGCACTGACCTCCGGGGTGTCGTGCTGACCGGGCACCGGCCAGTCGTGGCACCAGCCCGCCGTGTCCCAGCCCATGAAGTCGCCGAAGACGGGTGAGATCTTCTCGAACTCCGGCAACAGCTTTTTCGACTCCTCGAGCGTCAGCCGCTGCTTGTCGTCCAGGCACGATATGACCCGTTGTGCGTGCGTCGTCGTGCCGTAGTGCCCCGAGGCGTCGCGTTCGTTGTAGCCGTCGGCGAGCGTCAGCAGCTCCGAACCGTCCCCGTTCTCCGCGGTCTTCAGGGCGCTGGTCAGGGTGGGCCAGCCCTGCTCGCTGTAGAGCGGCAGCACGATGCCGGTCAGGGCCAGCGTCTGCGTGAGCTTGCGGCCGGTCGACGTGGGCAGCGGCTTCGCGTCGATCCGCTTCAGCAGGTCCACGATCTTCTGAGAGCCCTGCTTCGGGTCCTGGCCGGTGGACTTCAGGTAGTCGTCCAGCGCGCGCTGGAAGCCCTTCGTCTGGTTCTTGGCGTGACCCACGGTGTCGGCGCTGGGGTCGACGACCGCGTCCAGCACCACGCGTCCCACGTTCTTCGGGAACAGGTGCGCGTATACACCGCCCAACTCCGTGCCGTACGAGATGCCGAAGTAGTGCATCTTCTGGTCGCCGAGGACCTGGCGCATCAGATCCATGTCGCGGGCGGTGTCGGTCGTCGAGACGTGCGACAGCAGCTTGCCGGCGTTCTTCTCGCAGCCCTTGCCGAAGTCCGTCGCGTCCTTGAGGTACGCCTGCTCCTCACTCGCGTCGTCCGGAGTGGCGTCCACCGACTCGGCGGCCTGCATCTCCTTGTCGCCGCGACAGCGCACGCCTTCGCTGGCGCCGACACCGCGCGGATCCCAGCTCACCAGGTCGTAGCGCTGGTGGAGCTTGGCGGCCGTGCCGGCATACGACGGCATCGTGGAGACGCCCGAGGCGCCGGGGCCGCCGAAGTTGAACAGGAGGGAGCCGATCCGCTTGCTCTGGCCGCCGGTGGCCTTGGCCCGGATCAACGCGAGGCCGATCGTCTCGCCCTTCGGCTTCGCGTAGTCCAGCGGCACCTTGAAAGTCGCGCACTGCCAGGCGCTGCCCGGCGCGGGGGAGTCCGCGGTGGCCTTGCACCCGCTCCAGTCGAGTTTCTGGGAGGTCAGCGAGGCGGGCAGCCCCGACGGCGCGTCCGAGGAAGACGTCGCGGACGGCGGGGCGGCGCTGTCCTTCTTCTTGTCCTTGGCGTCCCCTGACGAGCTGTCGCTGCAGCCGGCCACCAGCAACGCGGCGGCGGCCACCGCCGTCCATCGTGCGAAACGTGTCATGAGCTTCCCCCCTCGCCCGTGCTCCGCCCGAAGTCGCGGATCACTTGCACGCCATAGTAGGCGCCCTCGGCCGCGACCGTGATGGCCTGTGGATAACGCTTTGACCTGCAGTTTCTAGGAGCAGACGGTCCCGGCGGGCGGCACCTTTCCGTCCAACAGATAGCCGTCCACCGCGCTGTGCACGCACTTGTTCCCGCTGTCGTAGGCACCGTGCCCCTGGCCCTTGTACGTCAGCTCGACGCCGACTCCGCTGCCCAGCGCGTCGACCATCTTCTTCGCGCCCTCGTACGGTGTGGCCGGGTCGCCCGTGTTGCCGACGACCAGGACCGGGGCCGACCCCGGCGCGCTCACATCGGGGTGGTCGGCGGCGCCGGCCACCGCCCAGTCGGTGCAACTGGCCATGCCCCAGGCCAAGTAGTCGCCGAACAGCGGTGAGGCGGCCCGGAACTGGGGCAGCTTCCCCTCGACGTAGTCCGCGGTGTACCGGGGTTTGTCGTCGGCGCAGTTGATGGCGACGTTCGCCGCGGTGATGTTGCTGTACTGGCCGTCCTCATTGCGTCCGTTCATCGAGTCGGACAGCAGCATCAGCACCTTGCCGTCACCGTCGTACGCCTGCTCGAGGCCCTGGGTGAGGTACTGCCAGAAGTCCTTGGAATACAAGGCTTGCGCGATGCCGCTGGTCGCGGCGGTCTGGGTCAACTGACGTGGGAAGACGCCGGGGATCGGCTTGCTGTCGAGGTCGGCGAGCAGCTTGGCGATACGGTCCTTGACGTCCTGTGCGGTGTCGCCGACCGGGCAGTCGTCCACCTTCGAGGTGCAGTCCTCGGCGAAGTTGTCGAGCGCGAGCTGGAAGCCCTTCGCCTGCCCGAGGGAGCCCTGTTCCGACGTCTGTGTCGGGTCGACGACGCCGTCGAAGACGGCCCGGCCCACGTTCTTGGGGTACAAGTGCGCGTACACACCGCCCAGTTCGGTGCCGTACGAGATGCCGAAGTAGTGCAGCTTGGTGTCGCCCAGCACCTGCCGCATCAGATCCATGTCGCGGGCCGCGTCGGTGGTCCGTACATGCGGAAGGGTCTTCCCCGAGTTCTTCTCGCAGGCCGTGTTGAACTGCTTGGTGTTGTCGAGGAGCGCGCTCCGCTCGGTCGCGTTGTCGGGCGTCGCGTCCTGCTGGAAGTACTCGTCGAGCTGCTGGTCGTCCTCGCACTTCACGCCGGCGCTGCGGCCGACTCCGCGCGGGTCGAAGCTCACCAGGTCGTAGCGCGTACGCAGCTTCGCGTAGTCGTCACCGAAGGCCGGAAGTGTGGTGACGCCGGAGCCTCCGGGACCGCCGAAGTTGAAGACGAGGGAGCCGATGCGCCGGCTCTGGTCGCCGCTGGTCTTCGCCCGGACCAGCGCGATGCCGATCGTGTCGCCCTTGGGCTTCGCCCAGTCGAGCGGGGCCTTCATGGTCGCGCACTGCCACTCGGCGCCACCCGGCAGCGGTGAGGGTGCATTGCCGCCGCCCTCGGCCTCGGACGGTGCAGGACAGTCCTTCCAGCTCAGCTTCTGGGCCGTCAGATCCTCGTCGCCCTTCGAGTCGTCGCTGCAGCCGGTCATCAACGAGGACAGCAGTACGGCGGCGGTGAGGACAGTGACGCGGAGTCGGGGCTGGTTCGGCATGATCCCATCCTGGGGTCGCACCGGACGGGACGCTCGGGGCACGGGCCGTGCGGGTGAGGGCGCCTGCCGGTTGCTGCCCGGCGGGCCTCTCGCGGCCTCTAGAGCGCGCCCTTGCGCGTCAGGTGGTTGAAGAACAGCCACCCCGGAAGCACCGGCAGCCACAGCGTCAGAAGGCGGTACAGCAGCACCGCGGGTGCCGCGACCTCCTTGGGGAGGCCGACGGCGATCAGGCCGACCGTGAGCGTGGCCTCGACGGCGCCCACACCGCCGGGGGTCGGCGCCGCCGAGCCGAGCGCGTTGCCGGCGAGGAAGACGACGGCGACGCTGGCGAGGCTGAGGGTGGTCGTCTCCTCGTGGCCGAAGGCCCGGATCGACGCGTCCAGGCACATCACGAAGCAGGCGGTGAGGAGCAGCATGCCGCCGATGCCGGTGATCAGCTTCTGCGGCCGCTGCAGCACGTCGAGCATGCGCGGCACGACACCCGCGAACAGTGACCTCACGCGCGTGACGACGAATTTGCGCAGGAAGGGCACGGACGTCACCACGAGGACCAGCACCGCGACCGTCAGCAGACCCGCGATGACCGTGCGGGACGGCGACAGGGACGGCGTTTTCTCGGTGCCGGTCAAGTAGCCGAACGACAGCAGCATCAGGATGTGGCAGCCGAGTCCGAACAGCTGCGAGGCGCCGACACTGGCCACGGCCAGCCCAGGACGGACCCCCGCGCGCTGCAGGAAGCGGGTGTTGAGGGCGACACCGCCGACGGCGGCGGGCGCCACGATCTTCACGAACGACCCTGCCACCTGTGCGGCCACGGCCCTGAGGAACGGCACCCGCTCGGGCACGAAGCCGAGCAGGCTCATCGCCGCCGCGAAGTAGCTCAGGGCCGAGAACAGCACGGCCGCGGCGACCCAGCCCCACTCGGCGCTGTCGAAGACAGTCGCGAACTCGATGTGGGTGAGCTGCGTCAGCAGGAAGTACGCGCCGATGGCGCCGGCGATGAAACTGATCAGCGTGCGCGGCCGGACCCGCTCCAGCCGGGCCGGCTCGACCGGCGCCTGGGGTCTGATGAGCAGCACCTGGTGACGGATCTGGGTGAGCAGATCCTCCTCCCGGGCTTCCTCCACGGCATCGTCGATGGCACGCTTCTCGGCCCGCTGTTCAGCGCGTACGGCCTTCTTGGCGGACTTCTCCGGTACGGGCTCGGCGTCCGCGTGGGCTTCCTCGGCGCGGGCGAGCTTGTCCTGCCGGGAGGCCTCCAGGACCGCGTCCCGTTCGCGCTGGGCGCGCTCCCGGGCCAGTCGCCGCAGCGTCGCGCGCGTGGAGCGCGTCAGCGCGATGGGCTGCAGCAACGGCAGACAGTCGGCCACCGCGTCGGGGCCCAGCACGCCGACGGCCGAGGCGACCGCTCGTTCGGCGCCGACCCGCAGTCCGAGGCTGGTGACCAGCTGGGCGATGTCCATACGCAGCACCAGGTCACCGGCCGCGATCTCACCACCGCGCAGATCAGTGAGGATCACCATGCCGGAACGATCCACCAGGATCGCGTCGCCGGCGAGCCTGCGATGCGCGATGCGCCGCGACTGGAGCGCCTGCACCTGGTGCCAGGTGTCCCTGAGGAGATCGTCGGTGATCAGGTCGTCGGGCAGTGAGTCGAGGGTGTGGCCGCCTGTGTGCTCGTAGACGAGCATGACGGCGTCGGGGCCGAGCTCGGAGGTCGCGATCAGCTTCGGCGCGTTGGCGCCGGCGGCGATGGCCGCGTAGGCGAGCAGCGCCTCCTGCTCCAGGGCTTGGCGCAGCGACTGGAGGCTGCGGCGGGTGGTGATGCCGCGCAGGGTCAGCCGGCGCCAGACCCGGTAGAAGAACCCCTGTGCCTGCTGTTCCCGGTCGACGACGGTGACGTCGAGAGGCGGGCCGTCCTCCAGGGTGACGAAGTAGCGCCGGCCTCGGTCGCCGTTCTCCGTGGTGTCAGGTGCCTCGTCGCGGGCCGCGGTCACCGGGCGGAAGCCGACGTGCCGCAGACCCGCCATCAGCGTCCGCCCGGTCGGGCGCACATTGGGGGAGCCGACGGCGTACAGCGTCCCGTAGGCGACCGTCCAGCCGATCAGCACGGTCAGGATGATCGAGAACGGTGTCGTGTAGCCGGTGACCAGCATCGAGAAGGCGTCGAGGAGCAGCACCACCCACAGCACCGCGCGCCATCGCGGGCGACGCGACATGCCGACCGCGGTCATGTACGCGATGACGGGCGCGAGATAGCCGTGCACCGGGTCGGTGAGGGCGTGGATGTCGCCGGGTGAGGGCTGGGTGAGCGCTTCCTGGATGGAGCTCGGGGCGGCCTTGGCGACCCACAGGTCGGTGGCGAGTGTCACACCGTGCGCGAGGACCGCGGCGAGCACGCCGTCGGCGATGCGCAGACCGTCCCGCTTGATCAGCCGCTCGATGGCGAAGGCGACCGGCACCAGGAGGATCGCGATGCTCGACGCCAGACCCGCGATCTTGATCAGCAGATCGGGGGCCTGGCCGGTGCCCTTGTTGATGTCCTGTTCGAGTCCCGACGTGGTGCCGTGCGCGAACGCGGCGATGGCGAGCAGCACCGCGATCGCGAGGACGCCGACCAGTAGCCGCATCAGGTCCGAGGGACGGTGCACGCGCGCGGGGAGCAGCGGTTCGTCGCCCTCGACCTCGTCGTTGTGCGCCTCCTCGGCGCAGTCCCCGTCCTGTCCGCTCATGCGCTGATCCGTGCTGTTCGGAGAGCCCTTGTCCGCGTTGTCGTCCGCGTCGGCGGTGTCCGGGCGCGACGACGCCTCAGAGGTGCCCTCCGCGTCTTCGGGGTGCACACCCTGCTGTTTCATCGTCTCTTCTTGATCTCGTATCACCAGTCACCGCCCGCACGATGGTGGCATGCCCGACCGACACACGGGGGCATGAGGGTGCAATACGGGGGCCGGACAGCCTCTGCGAAGGGCTGGTGCCGGGCGTGGGATACGCACCGTCGCCGCCGCGTCACAGTGTCGGTGGGGTGGGGCAGGATGGGTCGGATGAGCGAGGAGAGCCTTCCGGCGGACGCCCTGCCGGAGTACGCGGAGCGGGTCCTTGAGGTCGCCGAGCTGATCCCGCCGGGGCGCGTCATGACGTACGGGGACGTCGCCGAGTGGCTGGAGGAGGGCGGGCCCCGGCAGGTGGGCCGCGTGATGGCCCTCTACGGAGGAGCGGTTCCGTGGTGGCGTGTCGTACGCGCGGACGGCGTCCTGCTCCCCGGTCACGAACTGCGGGCCATGAACCACTATCGCGCGGAGGGCACGCCCCTCAAGGAGGCGAGCAGGGCCTCCGAAGGCCATCTGCCGCGCGTCGACATGAGACGGGCGCGATGGGACGGGGGCGAGCGCACGGAGGGTCACACCTGACAGCTTCCGGCATCGGGCGGGTGAAAGGGGAACCGGTGGCCCGTACGGGGGAAACCGGGCACACCCGTGGCATGCCGTACGTTCGAGCTGCGAGGGACGCATGTGGCCCGAGGGAAGAAGGGGAAGCCCTCCTTCCGTGATGCGCACGGGCGTACCGTCTCCCACGGTGCCCAGCGGCGTGGCGTCGACGACGCGCGTCTCCCTCACCTCGTGGCCACCACCCTCCGCACGCGGTGGTCCGCCCACCCGTCACCCGACCACCGCCCCTCAGCGACGGCGCTCCGCGCCGGCAGTGTCATCCCGTACAACCACCAGGACCGGCGAACCACGTGAGCTCCTCTTCCTCCATCAGGCACCTGTCGCACCCCTCCGTGCGACAGGGAACCCGTGGCGCTTACCGACTGGTGCGTACCCCGCCCGCGCGGTCGGACCCCCCTCGTCTGGACGCTGCGCAGCGCTCGGTGGTTGACCACAAGGGCGGCCCGCTGCTCGTTCTCGCAGGTCCCGGCACCGGCAAGACGACCACGCTCGTCGAGTCCGTGGCGGCCCGGATCGCCCGCGGAGGGGACCCCCGGCGGATCCTGGTGCTGACGTTCAGCCGTAAGGCGGCCGTCGAGCTGCGTGACCGCATGGCACTGCGCATAGGGGCCGCGCGTGCCCCGCAGGCGACCACCTTCCACTCGTTCTGCTACGCCCTGGTCCGCGCCCACCAGGACAGCAACCTGTTCGTGGAGCCGCTGCGGCTGCTGTCCGGTCCCGAGCAGGACGTGGCGGTGCGTGAGCTGCTCGGGGGCCAGCCCGACCTGGAGCGGCTCGGCCTCGCGCATGTGCGCTGGCCTGACGAACTGCGGGCCTGCCTGACCACGCGCGGCTTCGCGGACGAGGTCCGCGCGGTGCTGGCCCGCAGCCGTGAACTGGGTCTGGGCCCCGACGCGCTGGACGCCTTCGCCTCCCGCATCGGCCGCCCGGACTGGCGTGCGGCGGCCGCCTTCCTCGCCGAGTACCTGGACGTTCTCGACATGCAAGGAGTGCTCGACTACGCGGAACTCGTCCACCGCGCGGTGCTGCTGGCCCGGCGTCCGGGCGTCGCCGAACAGCTCGCCGTCCAGTACGACGCCGTCTACGTGGACGAGTACCAGGACACCGATCCCGCGCAGGTACGGCTGCTGCACGCCCTCGCGGGCGGGGGCCGGACCCTGGTGGCCTTCGGCGACCCCGACCAGTCGATCTACGCCTTCCGGGGCGCCGACGTGAACGGAATCCTGGACTTCCCGTACGCCTTCCCGCGCGTGGACGGCCGTTCGGCGCCGGTCGAGGTCCTGGGGACGTCACGCCGCTCGGGGGCCGCCCTGCTGACCGCCACGCGCCTGCTCACCGCGCGCATGCCCCTGACCCGTCTCCCCGCGGAGAAGGTCCGCGCCCATCGCGGGCTCGCGCCGGTACGGGACGGCGGGCGCGTCGAGGTCTACACGTACCCGACGCCGGGCACGGAGCTGGACAACGTCGCGGACATCCTCCGTCGGGCCCATCTGGAGGACGGTGTCCCCTGGGGCGACATGGCCGTTCTCGTCCGCGCCGGCGCCCGCACCATCCCGTCCGTCCGCCGCGCCCTGACGGCGGCGGGGGTCCCCCTGGACATCGACGGCGATGATCTGCCGCTGCGGCACGAACCGGCGGTGACGCCCCTGTTGACGGCGCTGCGGGCGGTGGCGACGGCGGAGGCGGGGTCCGCGGGGCCGGAGGCGTCCGGAGCCGCGTCGGAAACGGCCGCTTCCGAGGCGGCGGAGGCCTCGGTTTCGGCTGAGGCCGGCGCGTCCAGGACGGCACCGGAGGCAGCCGTGTCCAACGCGGGCGTGCCTGATGCGGACGTGTCTCGTGCGGACGTGTCCGGGGCGGAGTCCGACGTACAGGCGTCCGAAGGGGCGGAGCCCGGCGCAGACCCCGAGGCGTCCGACTTCGCGCCGGACGGCGAGGCCCCCGCGGCGGACACGGCCACGGACGCGCCCCCCGCGCGGGATGCCTGCTGGCTCGACACGGAGACCGCGCTCACCCTGCTCGCGTCCCCCCTCGCCGGCATGGACGCCGCCGACCTGCGCAGGCTCGGCCGCGCCCTGCGCGAGGAGGAGCGCGCCGCCGGCAACCTCGTACCGCCGCCCTCGGACGAACTCCTGGCGCGGGCGCTGGCCGAACCGGAGCGGCTGGTCGCGCACGACCCGGCGTACGCCCGCGGCGCCCAGCGTCTCGGTGCGCTGCTGCGCAAGGCGCGGGAGCGCCTCGCGGGCGGCGGGACGGCCGAGGAGGCGCTCTGGGACCTGTGGGAGGGCACGCCGTGGCCGCGGCGTCTGGAGCGGGCCGCCCGGCGCGGTGGCGCGGCCGGACGCAACGCCGACCGGGACCTCGACGCCGTGTGCGCGCTGTTCGCGACCGCGGCCCGCGCCGAGGAGCGCACCGGCGGTCGCGGCGCCCTCAACTTCCTGGAGGAGGTCGACGCCCAGGACATCGCCGCCGACACGCTCACCGGCCGGGCCGTACGGCCGGACGCGGTACGCCTGATGACCGCGCACCGCTCCAAGGGCCTGGAGTGGCGGCTCGTGGTCGTCGCGGGCGTCCAGGAGGGACTGTGGCCGGACCTGCGCCGGCGCGGCTCCCTGCTGGAGGCCGACCGCATCGGAGGCGACGGTCTGGCCGAACCCCTCACGCCCGGAGCGCTCCTCTCCGAAGAGCGCCGTTTGTTCTACGTGGCCGCCACGCGCGCGCGTGAACGCCTCGTCGTCACCGCGGTGAAGGCCCCCGCGGACGACGGCGACCAGCCCTCCCGCTTCCTCACCGAACTCGGTGTCGAGCCCAAGGACGTGACGGGCCGCCCGCGCCGCCCCCTGTCCGTCGCCGCCCTGGTCGCCGAACTGCGCGCGACCACCGTCGACCCGCGCGTCTCGGACACCCTCAGGGAGGCCGCGGCCCGTCGCCTCGCCCGGCTCGCCGCGCTCGGCGACGAGGACGGCCGCCCCTTGGTGCCGTCGGCGCACCCCTACCGCTGGTGGGGCATGTACGAGCCGACCGAGAGCAAGATCCCGCTGCGCAACCGCGACCAGCCGCTCGTGCTCTCCGGAAGCGCCCTCGACCAACTCGCCAACACCTGCGCCCTCCAGTGGTTCCTGGGCCGCGAGGTGAAGGCCGACGCACCCGCGACGGCCGCCCAGGGCTTCGGCAACGTCGTGCACGTCCTCGCCGACGAGGTCGCCTCCGGGCACACCCCCGCCGACCTCGCCGTCCTCATGGAGCGGCTCGACTCCGTGTGGAACGCACTCGCCTTCGACGCGCCCTGGAAGTCGGCCCAGGAGAAGGAGCACGCGCGCGTGGCGCTCGAACGCTTCCTCAAGTGGCACGTCATGGACCGCACCGGCCGCACCCCGGTCGCCAGCGAGCACGATTTCGACGTGACCCTCGAAGCGGGCTCCTACGAAGTACGCATCCGCGGCTCCATGGACCGCGTCGAGACGGACGCCGAAGGCCGTGCCTACGTGGTCGACTTCAAGACCGGCAAACAGGCACCGAGCGCCGCCGACGTGGCCCGTCACCCCCAGCTCGCCGTCTACCAGCTGGCCGTCGCCGAGGGTGCCGTCGACGATGCCTTCGACGGCGTACGCCCCGAACCCGGCGGCGCGGAGCTCGTCCAGCTGCGCCAGGGCGCCGCCCAGAAGAACGGCGGAGAGACCCTGCCCAAGGTGCAGGCCCAGGAGCCCCTCTCCGGGGAGTGGGTCGGCGACCTCCTCGCCACCGCCGCGGGCAAGGTCCTCGACGAACGGTTCACGCCGACGACGGGACAGCACTGCACGCACTGCGCGTTCCGGGCGTCGTGCAGCGCGCGGCCCGAGGGCAGGCAGGTCATCGACTGACCGGCGGGCCCCAGGGTGACGCTGCCTGAGTGACGTACCGCACCACGTGTGCTGACCAGCGCTTCTTCCCTCGCGACAGCCGAAGCGGTCACCGCTGTCAGTGGGCGCCGCTAGCCTCTCTGACGTGCCCGCCCGTATCACCGACCCCGAGCAGCTCAAGGAGCTCCTCGGCATTCCGTTCACCCCGGAGCAGACGGCCTGCATCACCGCACCGCCCGCGCCGCAGGTGATCGTGGCCGGAGCCGGATCGGGTAAGACGACGGTGATGGCCGCACGTGTGGTGTGGCTCGTCGGCACCGGACAGGTCGCCCCCGAGCAGGTGCTGGGCCTGACGTTCACCAACAAGGCCGCCGGAGAACTCGCCGAGCGGGTCCGCAGGGCGCTGATCAAGGCGGGCGTCACCGACCCCGACGTGATCGACCCGGACAACCCGCCGGGCGAGCCGGTGATCTCCACCTACCACGCCTTCGCCGGCCGCCTGCTCACCGACCACGGCCTGCGCATAGGGCTCGAACCCACGGCGCGTCTGCTCGCCGACGCCACCCGCTACCAGCTCGCCGCGCGCGTGCTGCGGGAGGCGCCGGGCCCGTACCCCGCACTGACCCGCTCCTTCCCGGACCTGGTCAGCGACCTCCTCACGCTCGACTCCGAGCTCGCCGAGCACCTGGTCCGGCCCGAGGAGCTCCAGGCGTACGACGGCGAGCTGCTGCGGTCCCTGGAGGGCGCCAAGCTCACCAACGCCGACCTCCGCAAGGTCCCCGACGCGGCCGCCGCACGGCGCGAGCTCGCCGAACTGGTGGGCCGCTACCGCGCGGCCAAGCGCGAGCGCGACCTGCTCGACTTCGGCGACCAGATCGCCCTCTCGGCGACCCTGGCCCGCACGCGCCCGGAGGTCGGTGCCATCCTGCGGGACGAGTTCCGGGTGGTCCTGCTCGACGAGTACCAGGACACCTCGGTGGCGCAACGGGTCCTGCTCGCCGGGCTGTTCGGCGCCGGCACAGGACATCCGGTGACCGCCGTCGGTGACCCCTGCCAGGCGATCTACGGATGGCGCGGCGCGTCCGTCGCCAACCTCGACGACTTCCCCGAGCACTTCGGGCATGCCGACGGCCGCCTCGCGACGCGCCAGTCGCTCAGCGAGAACCGCCGTAGCGGCGGCCGCCTCCTCGACCTCGCCAACGGTCTGGCGGAGCCCCTGCGCGCCCTTCACGCGGGCGTGGAGGCGCTGCGGCCGGCTCCCGGAGCCGAGCGGGACGGCATGGTCCGCTGCGCGCTGCTGCGCACCCACGCCGAGGAGATGGACTGGCTCGCCGACTCGATCGCCCACCTCGTGCGCACCGGAAAGGCACCCGGCGAGATCGCTGTGCTCTGCCGCACGGCGACCGATTTCGCGGAGATCCAGGGCGCGCTCGTCGCCCGTGACATCCCGGTCGAGGTGGTCGGCCTGTCCGGACTGCTGCACCTCCCCGAAGTGGCCGATCTGGTCGCCGTCTGCGAGGTGCTCCAGGACCCCGGGGCCAATGCCTCCCTCGTCCGTCTGCTCACCGGTCCGCGCTGGCGGATCGGCCCCCGCGACCTGGCGCTCCTGGGCAGGCGGGCGCGCCTTCTCGTGTCCCACGCGCGCGTGGGGGCCGACGACGACCCGGACCGCCGGCTCGCCGCGGCCGTCGAGGGGGTCGACCCGGCCGAGGTGATATCGCTCGCGGACGCTCTCGACACGTTCCTGGAGACGCCGCTCGGCGCCGAGGCGGCGGACGACGGCCTGCCGTTCTCACCCGACGCTCGGGTGCGCTTCGCGCGGCTCGCCGCCGAACTGCGCGACCTGCGCCGCTCGCTGGCCGACCCCCTGATGGACGTCCTGCACCGCGTGCTCGCCGTCACCGGTCTGGAGGTCGAGCTCTCGGCGTCCCCGCATGCGCTCGCCGCCCGCCGCCGCGAAACGCTGTCCAACTTCCTTGACGTCGCCGCGTCCTTCGCGGCGGGCGACGGCGAGGCGACGCTGCTCGCCTTCCTCGGCTTCCTGCGGACGGCGGCACAGTACGAGAAGGGCCTCGACAACGCGCTGCCGGGCGGCGAGAACACCGTGAAGGTGCTGACCGCACACAAGTCCAAGGGCCTGGAGTGGGATGTCGTCGCGGTTCCCGGACTGGTCACCGGGACCTTCCCCAGCACTCAGGGCCGTGAGAAGTGGACCGCACAGGGCAAGGTCCTGCCGCACGAGCTGCGCGGTGACGCCGACACCCTGCCCGACATCGCCGCCTGGGACGCCAGGAGCATGAAGGCCTTCCACGAGGCCATGAAGGACCACCAGCACACCGAGGAACTCCGCCTCGGCTATGTCACCTTCACCCGGCCCCGCTCCCTGCTGCTCGGCTCAGGTCACTGGTGGGGCCCGTCCCAGAAGCGACCGCGAGGGCCCTCCGACTTCCTGCACGCCCTGTACGAGCACTCCGCGTCCGGGCACGGCGAGATCGAGGTCTGGGCCGACGAACCCGCGGAGGACGAGGAGAACCCGGCCCTGCACGAGGCGTCGGCCGACCACGCGTGGCCGCTGCCGCTGGACGACACGGCCCTGGCCAGGCGCCGCGCGGCCGCGGAGACCGTGCTGACCTACCTGGAGCGGGTCGCGTCCCACGAGGACGCCCACCCCGGGGCGCTGCACGACCCGTCCTCGCACGAGGATCCGGACTGGCCGCCTCCGCCCGAGGACGACGAAGCCTCTTACGGGGAAGGTGACTTGGCCGAGCCCCCCGACCTCGCCGAGCCCGCCGACTTCGCCGAGCCCCCCGAAGAGGACTCCTCGGACTGGGAAGCCTGGACGGCGGAACGCCCGAAGGTCCCGCACCAGGCACCGGGCCCGGACGCCCGCCCGCACCCCGACGAGCACGACACCGGACGCGCCCCCCTCACCCCGGAGGAGGCCCGCACCATCGCCTCCTGGGACCGCGACCTGGACGCCCTCACCGGCGAGCTCCTGCGTGCCCGCGCGAGCGTCACGGACGTACCTCTGCCGCCGTCGCTCACCGCGTCGCAGCTGATGCGCCTGGCCGCCGACCCGGACGGCTTCGCGCAGGAGCTGGCCCGCCCCATGCCCCGCCCGCCCCAGCCGGCGGCCCGCCGCGGCACCCGTTTCCACGCCTGGGTCGAATCCCGCTTCGAGGAGCTGCGGCTGCCCATGCTGGAACCGGAGGAGCTGCCGGGCAGCGACGCGGAGATCGCCGACGAGCGCGACCTGGAGGCCCTCAAGGACGCCTTCGAGCGGTCCCCGTACGCGCAGCGGACGCCGTACCGCGTGGAGACCCCCTTCCAGCTCGCCATCGCGGGCCGCGTCGTACGCGGCCGTATCGACGCCGTCTACCGGGAGGCCGACGGCGACGGCACGACGTACGAGATCGTCGACTGGAAGACGAGTCGCACGCGCACCGCGGACCCCCTTCAGCTCGCGGTCTACCGGCTCGCCTGGGCCGAGCAGCAGGGCGTGCCCCTGGAGTCCGTCAAGGCCGCGTTCCTGTACGTGCGCAGCGGCGAGGTCGTCCGTCCCGCCGGCCTTCCCGACCGGGCCGCGCTGGAGCGACTGCTTCTGGAAGAGCCGCCGGAGGAGTCCGCGGAGGAACCGCCGGACGAGCATGTCGGTGCGGGCCGTTAGGCTCGTGACCATGAGCAAGCCCGTTGACAGCGCTGTCAGCACCGTCCGCACGTACATCGGCACGCACCGCGCCGCCTTCCTCGACGACCTCGTGGAATGGCTGAGAATCCCCTCGGTGTCGGCCCAGCCCGTGCATGCCGCGGACGTACGGCGCAGCGCCGACTGGCTGGCCGCCAAGCTCAAGGAGACCGGCTTCCCGACCAGCGAGGTCTGGGCGACCCCGGGAGCCCCCGCTGTCTTCGCCGAGTGGCCCTCGGGCGACCCGCAGGCACCCACCGTCCTGGTCTACGGCCATCACGACGTGCAGCCGGCCGCGCTCGAGGACGGCTGGGACTCCGAGCCCTTCGAGCCCGTGATTCAGGGGAACCGCCTCCACGCGCGCGGGGCGGCAGACGACAAGGGCCAGGTGTTCTTTCACACACTCGGCGTGCGCGCCCACCTCGCCGCCACCGGGCGCACCGCCCCGGCGGTCAACCTGAAGCTGCTCATCGAGGGTGAGGAGGAGTCCGGCTCGCCGCACTTTCGCGCCCTCGTCGAGGAGCACGCGGACCGGCTCGCCGCGGACGCGGTGATCGTCTCCGACACGGGCATGTGGTCCGAGGACACCCCGACGGTGTGCACGGGCATGCGGGGTCTCGCCGAGTGCGAGATCGAGCTGCGCGGACCCGCCCAGGACATCCACTCGGGCTCCTTCGGCGGCGCGGTGCCGAACCCCGCCACCGCGGCCGCCCGCCTGGTCGCCGCGCTGCACGACGAGCACGCGCGCGTGGCGGTGCCCGGCTTCTACGAAGGCATCACCGAGCTCACCGACCGTGAGCGCGAGCTCTTCGCGGAGCTGCCCTTCGACGAGGAGCAGTGGCTGCGCACGGCCAAGTCGTCCGCGGCGTTCGGGGAGGCCGGGCACACCACCCTGGAGCGCATCTGGGCCCGCCCGACCGCGGAGGTCAACGGCATCGGCGGCGGCTATCAAGGCCCGGGCAGCAAGACGATCATCCCGTCCTCGGCCCTGGTCAAGCTCTCCTTCCGGCTGGTCGCGGGCCAGGACCCGGATCACATCGAGAAGGCGGTGCGCGCCTGGGCGGCGGACCAGTTGCCCGCCGGAATCCGTTGCGAGATCACCTTCGGCGCGGCCACGCGCCCGTGTCTGACCCCGCTGGACCACCCGGCCCTGCAGTCCGTCGTACGGGCCATGGGCCGTGCCTTCGAGCAGCCGATCCGCTTCACGCGCGAGGGCGGCTCAGGACCCGCCGCGGACCTTCAGGAAGTGCTCGGCGCACCCGTGCTGTTCCTGGGCATCTCCGTCCCCTCGGACGGCTGGCACGCCCCGAACGAGAAGGTCGAACTCGATCTCCTCCTGAAAGGCGTCGAGACTACCGCCTACCTGTGGGGCGACCTGGCCGATACCTGGGGCGAGGCACACTGAAGAAGGCCGGTCACGCACTGAAGAACGACCTCCGCACCCGTCCCGCCGTACATCCCGCTGAACCGTCAGTCGAAATAACCGTTCCACCGGGGGAGTTGGAAGCACCCGTGACCACCTGGACCGACCACACCGCCGACCGTCCCATCTCGCTCACCGCCCCGAGTGGCATCGACCGGGCCGCTCACCACCGGCTCGACGAGGCCTGGCTCGCGGCGGCGTGGAGTCACCCCTCGACCCGTGTCTTCGTGGTCTCCGGCGGCCAGGTCCTCATCGACGAGACGGCGGACGGCACCACCGAACTGCTCATGACCCCGTCCTTCGAGGCCCCCCTCACCGAAGCCCACCGCTATTTCCTGGGCACCGACGACGACGGCGTCAGCTACTTCGCGCTCCAGAAGGACGCGCTGCCCGGCCGTATCGACCAGTCCGCGCGCGCGGCCGGGCTGCGCGAGGCGGGCCTGCTCCTGTCGCCGCGCGACGCGGGCCTGATGGTGCACGCGGTCGCCCTGGAGAACTGGCAGCGACTGCACCGCTTCTGCTCGCGCTGCGGGGAGCGCACGGTCATCGCGGCCGCCGGCCACATCCGCCGCTGCCCGGCCTGCGGAGCCGAGCACTACCCGCGCACCGACCCGGCAGTGATCATGGCGGTCACGGACGACCACGACCGCATCCTGCTCGGCCGCCAGGTGCACTGGCCCGAAGGCCGCTTCTCCACGCTCGCCGGCTTCGTCGAGCCGGGCGAGTCCATCGAGCAGTCGGTGCGCCGGGAGGTCTTCGAGGAGGCGGGTGTCACGGTCGGAGAGGTGGAGTACGTCGCCAGCCAGCCCTGGCCCTTCCCCTCCAGCCTGATGCTCGGCTTCATGGCCCGCGCCACCTCGTCGGAGATCAACGTCGACGGCGAGGAGATCCAGGAAGCACGCTGGTTCTCCCGCGAGGACCTGCGAACCGCCTTCGAGTCCGGAGAGGTGCTGCCCCCGTTCGGCATCTCGATCGCGGCCCGCCTGATCGAGCTCTGGTACGGCAAGCCCCTGCCGAGGCCGGGAGGCGCGGCCCTGTGACGCTGAAGTGGGGCTGGCCTCGGACTACCGAGGTCAGCCCCACTTCAAGGTCAAGATGCCGGACTTTCCAGCACGGGAAGGTCGCACATTTGGCGTCCGGCGTCAGTGTGGTCGCGGTAGTCCTCAGCAGGTGTGAGGGGGGTCAGCGCCCGAGCACGTCAGTCCAGCAGCGCGACCGTGAACGTCTCACGGTGGTCGGTCAGCCAGGCCTGCATGCGGTCCCAGCGTTCCCATCCGCCACGCTCGGCCAGCGCTTGGAGGTAGACAGGATCACCGTCAGCCACGCGGCGGGTGACGAAAGCCCGGCAGATCTCCGTGGCCTGTTCGATCACGCCGGGCAATTCGGCGCGCTCTCCCGCCGAGAGGCCGTAGCCGTCGGCGAGGATCCGCAGCCGTGCAGGCGCATCCAATCCGGTGGGATACGGGGCAGCTGCGGATACCGGATCAAGCATGGGAACCCAGTAGCGGGCGGCCATGGCCACGTCCCAGAGAGGACGTCCCGGAGCCGCCAGGTCGAAATCAATCAAGGCGGCGGCACGACCGTCGCGGAAGACGACGTTTTCCGGGCACACGTCGTTGTGGCACAACATCGTTCCTCCCTCCGGATCGGCGAGGTCCTGGGGCCACTCGACGTCTGTGTCGACCGCGATGGTCGCGCCGGCCTCATGCAGGCGGCGCAGCAGGATCCCCACCGATTCGAGAGCGGTTGTCGTCAGCACCCAGGGCGGGAACGGTGGCAGAGCCACGTCGCCAGGAATGAAGGTCAGTTGCTCACGACCGTCAGCAGTCAGACTCACAGGAGTCGGAGCCGCGTCGAAGCCGTGCTCCTTCAGCGCGAGGAGGTGGGCATGGAGGGCGTGTGCGTTGTGCGGTGCCGGGCGTTCCACCAACGCACCCCGGCGGAAGACCGCGCCCACGTTCGCCATGCCTCCGACCAGCGCCTCACGGTCCGCCTCGTCCTCGGTCGTCATGTCGATCACGCTACCGCCAGGCCGCCTCGTACAGCCTGGGCATACAAAACCCCCGATCCGGCGCCAAGCCGGTCGGGGGTCGTGTGCGTCATGTGAGTCAGACGCCGAGCGCCTGCTTCACCTGGGCAAGGCTCGGGTTCGTCATCACGACCTCAGCACCACCGTCGGAGGAAACCACCTGAACGGTCGGAACCGTCTGGTTTCCGCCATTCGCCTTCTCGACGAACGCCGCGGACTCCGGGTCGTGCTCGATGTTGATCTCGTTGTAGGTGATGCCCTCGCGGTCCATCTGGCCCTTCAGCCGACGGCAGTAGCCACACCACGTGGTGCTGTACATCGTCACGGTGCCCGGCATGTCTTTTGTGCTCCTTCGCCGCTGGGGTGCGTTCTCGCTGTGAGGGGAACGTACGCGAGCGGGCGGCCATTCCCGTACGCGGCCGCCCTGAGCTCGGTGCGAGCTCCCGGCGCCCGCCGTTTCCCGGTGGGCTCCGACGGCGCGCCTGCCGCATTAGTACGACTGCAGGGGGCTCCCTGTGGACAACCGGCTCACCCGTCTCCGCCGACCTGGCAGCATGGCGGTGTGACAGCAGCAACGCACTCCACCCTCTTCCCGCAGGTACCGGACTCGGCCGACGCGGTGCTCGAAGGGCTCGACCCCGAGCAGCGCGAGGTGGCGACCGCCCTGCACGGCCCGGTGTGCGTGCTGGCCGGGGCCGGCACGGGCAAGACGCGAGCGATCACTCACCGCATCGCCTACGGGGTGCGTTCCGGGATTCTCCAGCCCTCCACCGTGCTGGCCGTCACCTTCACCAACCGCGCGGCGGGGGAGATGCGCGGCCGCCTCCGCCAGCTGGGTACCGCAGGCGTCCAGGCCCGCACCTTCCACTCGGCCGCGCTGCGCCAGCTCCAGTACTTCTGGCCGAAAGCGGTCGGCGGGAGCCTGCCCCGGCTGGTCGACCGCAAGATCCAGCTCGTTGCGGACGCGGCGGCCGCCTGCCGCATCCGCCTCGACCGCGGCGAGCTGCGGGACGTGACCGCCGAGATCGAGTGGTCCAAGGTCACCCAGACCGTCCCCGGCGACTACGCGGCCGCGGCCGCCAAGGCCGGCCGCGAGGTCCCCCGCGATCCGGCCGAGATCGCCCAGCTCTACTCGACGTACGAGGACCTCAAGCGCGACCGCGCGGTCATCGACTTCGAGGACGTCCTGCTGCTGACCGTCGCCATCCTCCAGGACCGGCACGACATCGCCGAGCAGGTCCGCTCCCAGTACCAGCACTTCGTGGTCGACGAGTACCAGGACGTCAGCCCGCTCCAGCAGCGCCTCCTGGAGCTGTGGCTCGGTGAGCGCGACAGCCTCTGCGTCGTCGGCGACGCCAGCCAGACGATCTACTCGTTCACCGGTGCAACCCCCGACCACCTGCTCGACTTCCGCACCCGCCACCCCGGGGCCACGGTCGTCAAGCTCGTCCGCGACTACCGCTCCTCGCCGCAGGTGGTCCATCTCGCGAACGGCCTGCTCGCCCAGGCCCGGGGCCGTGCCGCCGACCACCGCCTGGAGCTGATCTCCCAGCGCGACCCCGGCCCAGAGCCCGTCTACACCGAATACACGGACGAGCCCGTCGAGGCCGAGGGCGCGGCCCGCCGTATCCGTGACCTCATCGCCTCAGGAGTTCCGGCGGCCGAGATCGCCATCCTCTTTCGGACGAATTCCCAGTCCGAGATCTACGAACAGGCCCTGGCCGACGCCGGAGTGCCCTACCAGCTGCGCGGCGCCGAGCGGTTCTTCGACCGCCCGGAGGTGCGCAAGGCCGGGGTCGCCCTGCGCGGCGCGGCCCGCTTCGGAGGCAATGACTCCCTGCTGGACGACGTCATCGACCTGCCCTCCCAGGTCCGCGCGGTGCTGTCGGGAGAGGGCTGGACCAACCAACCCCCCGCCGGTTCCGGGGCCGTCAGAGAGCGCTGGGAGTCGCTGGCCGCGCTGGTCAACCTCGCGCAGGACTTCGCCGCGGCGAAGCCCGGTGCCACCCTGAGCGATCTGGTGGCGGAGCTCGACGAGCGTGCCGGCTCGCAGCACGCCCCGACGGTCCAGGGCGTCACCCTCGCGTCCCTGCACTCGGCCAAGGGTCTCGAGTGGGACGTCGTCTTCCTGGTGGGTGTCGCCGAGGGAATGATGCCGATCACCTACGCAAAGACCGACGAGCAGATCGAGGAGGAGCGCCGCCTCCTCTACGTCGGTGTCACCCGGGCCAGAGAGCACCTTTCCGTCTCCTGGGCGCTGTCCCGTTCGCCCGGTGGCCGTGCCAACCGCCGTCCCAGCCGTTTCCTCGACGGCCTGCGCCCCGGCTCGGTCGCCACCGCGGGCCGCGGCGCCGCGGGAGGGGCCGGCGGTGCCGGAGGGATCGAGCGTGGCGTCGGAAGCCGGGGTGGCAGTGCGGTGCGGCGCGTCAGCCGGACACCGGCCCGCTGCCGGGTCTGCGGCCGCACGCTCACCGAGGCCGGTGAGATGAAACTGATGCGCTGCGAGGCCTGTCCTTCCGACATGGACGAGGGTCTCTATGAGCGGTTGCGGGAGTGGCGAGCGGTCCAGGCGGAGCGCAGCGGGCAGCCGGCCTTCTGCGTCTTCACCGACAAGACGCTGATGGCGATCGCGGAGACCGTGCCGGACGACGAGCGCGAGCTGGCGCGGATCCCGGGCGTCGGAGTACGCAAACTCAACCGCTTCGGGGCCGATGTTCTGGCCATCTGCGCAGGCCGGGAGCTTGGAGGAGACGACGAAGGTGACTGATTCAAACTCGTCGAAAAAATAGTTTGCGCATGCCCCAGCAATCCCCATAGGTTCTTAACACGGAAGCAGCGGCCTTCTCCGAGGCCCTGGTTCCGTGCTGTACTTAACAACCGTCGGACCGGTTCACCCCGGTCCCCATAGACGCCGAGAGGAGGCGATTCCAGTGATCAGCATCACCACCAGCTTCAACAGCATCGTGAAAATGACCGATCGCTCGGTCGTCTCCACGTGCGCGCTCAGCGTCTCGAACCTGGGCACCGGTCTGTCCGGCATCTCCGCCGTCCGTCCGGCGTCCCCCGTGTCTCTCGCGGGTCTTCCCATCCGTGAGCGCAATGAGCGACCGATCCAGGCACTGGAAGCAGTAACGGCACAGGCACGGACCTATGCCTTTGCGGCAGCCAGTGCCGGAGCCCTGAAGCAGTCGACGCAGCACCACACGATGTGGGCCTTCCGTGGGCCTGAACCCTGGAGTGATCCAGCCTGATTTCGATCAGGCCGGCGCCTTCAGGGCCGCGGAACCCCACCCGGGATCCGCGGCCCTTCTGTTTGTCCCCGACCGGGGACAGCAGAGCGAAGGGGCCTCGGGACAAGAAAAGAACCCGGTACCAGCCGCCAACCGGCCAACCGGCCGGCACGACCA
This sequence comes from Streptomyces sp. NPDC058371, assembly GCF_042723265.1. NCBI lineage: Bacteria > Bacillati > Actinomycetota > Actinomycetes > Kitasatosporales > Streptomycetaceae > Streptomyces > Streptomyces sp. NPDC058371. The sequence goes on from NZ_JBHXJC010000004.1 coordinate 374,091, forward strand.
GACGAGGAAAACACCCCGTGCAACTCGAAGCGCACGCCCCGTCCGTACCGCCTTCCGAGACGATCCCCCCGCCCAGCCCCACGAAGGACTCCACCTTGATCCCGCTCACTGCGCTCACCGCGCTCGACGACGCCATCGAGAGCCTCGGCGTACCCGTCCCCTGCCGCTCGTACGACCCGGAGGTCTTCTTCGCCGAGTCGCCGGCCGACGTCGAGTACGCCAAGTCGCTCTGCCGTACCTGCCCGCTGATGGAGGCCTGCCTCGCCGGCGCCAAGGAGCGGCGTGAGCCCTGGGGCGTCTGGGGTGGCGAGCTGTTCGTCCAGGGTGTCGTCGTGGCTCGCAAGCGGCCGCGTGGCCGCCCGCGCAAGAACCCGGTCACGGCATGAACACAGCAGGAACGATCGACCGCCCCCTGACGAACGACCCCAAGAAGCAGGCCCCGATGAAGCCGTCCATCAACGAGCCCGCAGGCTCCGCAATCCCAGACTTCACCACCACCGGCGCGATCGACTCGCGTCAGAACAGGACCCGAGAGATGCAACTCATCCCAGAAGCCCTGGCTCGTGCGCATATGCACGACCGGCTGCACGAGGCCGAGCGGGAACGCCGGGCCTTGCGCCTGGTGACCGCCCGGCGGATGCAGCGCCGTGCCGAGCGCGCCTCGATGCGTGCTCGCCGGGCGCTGGCCATGGCTGTCATGCAGTGATCCGAGGCATTCGGAAGCAGTAGGCGACACCTTCAGAGCGGGGGCCGGTCCGAACGGACCGGCCCCCGCGGTGCGTTGTGCCCGCCGAACCGCCCATTTCGGCGATATCGTCGCCGAGTGACGAGTCTTCCCGGGGACAGTGACAGCAGCGGTTCCGCGCAGCGGTCCGACACGGCCGAGGCCCACATCGTGTGCGCCCGCTGCGGAATCCCGGCCGAGGACACCCAGCTCACCTGGACCTGTTCCGTGGAAAACGGCACCCGCCACTACTTCTGTGACGGGTGCGCCCGGGCCAACCTCAGAGCGATCGAAGGCCGCCTCGACTCGTCCTGGTGGTAGCTCCGCTCACGCCTCCGCGGCCGTCTCCTCCTCCAGCAGCTCTTCTGCCTCCTCCGGGAGGAAGCCCGGCAGCCACTCCTCCAGTTCGTCCCGAAGCCGCACCGTCGCGCCCAGTTGGCACAGGACGCCGATGGTGCTGAGGGTGACGCGGTGTATCAGGAGGTAGGACGGGGGGAGATTCAGTTGCCTGCCCAGCTGGTGGGCGGGGGAGCGGGGATCGGCGATGCGCGCGGCCTGGCTGCGCATCCAGCTACGGGTGAAGGTGAACTCGTCCGCCTGGGCCGGTTCGATGATGGGGATCAGATAGTCGAGGACGGCGTCGGGGGCCAGCTCTATCGACTCCTTGACGAAGCCCTCCGTGCAGAGCAGTTCGTAGACGGCGTCCGCCTCGCCGTCGAGGGTCATGCGCAGCGAGTCCCCGATCGTCGAGGGCAGCCCTCCGGGGAGTCGGTCGACCGTGCCGAAGTCCAGGACGCCCAGCCGCCAGCCGCTCTTCTCGTCGGGCAGGAGGCGGAAGTTGCCCGGGTGCGGGTCCGCGTGCAGCAGGCCCGTGCGGGCCGGGCCCGAGAACAGGAAGCGCGCCAGCAACTGGCCGGCGCGGTCGCGCTGCTCCTGGGTGCCGTCGGCGATGACCTCGGAGAGCGGGATGCCGTCGATCCACTCCGTCACCAGCACCTGCTCGCACTGGTGGACCACGGCGGGCACCAGCACATCCGGGTCCCCCGCGAACTCGTCCGCGTGTGCTGCCTGGGCCTGTGCCTCCAAGCCGTAGTCGAGCTCCTCGGACACCCGGTCGCGCAGCTCCGTGATCAGCGGCTTGATGTCCATACCGGGGATGAGCGGCCCGAGGAGACGGGCGAAACGGCTCAGCTGGGTGAGGTCCGACAGCAGGGCCGCGCCCGCGCCGGGGTACTGCACCTTGACCGCGACTTCTCGCCCGTCATGCCACACGGCGCGGTGGACCTGGCCGATCGAGGCGGCGGCCGAGGGCTTGTCGTCGAACTCCAGGAACAGCTCGGGCCAGTCGGCGCCGAGCCGCTCCTCCAGCACGGCGTGCACCGTCCGCGTCGGCATCGGCGGGGCGGCTTCCTGGAGCTTGGTCAGCGCAGCGCGGTAGGGCCCGGCGATCTCCTCGGGCAGCGCCGACTCGAAGACGGACAGGGCCTGCCCGAACTTCATCGCGCCGCCCTTGAGCTCGCCGAGCACCTTGAACAGCTGCTCCGCCGTGCGCTGTTGCAACTCGCGGCCGACGATCTCCGCGGACTTGCCGCCGATGCGTTTGCCAAGTCCCCACGTCGCCCGTCCGGCGAAGCCGAGCGGCAGCGCGGCGAGCTTGGCGGTCCGGGTGACCGCCTTCCGGGGAAGATCAGACATGCGCCCTCCAAGTCCCAGACAGCCGCGATGTGTGTGCCTGACGGCCTGACTTCGTCGACGGCTGTTGCTCCGCCATTGTCTCGTGCGGCTCCCCGTTCTCGGAGGGGTGTTCCTCTTTAGCTTTCTCCGCTGCGCCGCAGGGGCATGCGGGATGCGCCCAGATCGGGCGCGCGTGCCAGGTCAGAGAGGGTACGGAGGCCTCCCAGCGCGTACCCGTGCCGGAGGGTGACTTTCCGTCCAGAAAGGTGAGTGCGTGCGCGGCGGCCAGCCCGGCGACGGCGGTCGAGAGGGCCAGATCGCATGCCTGCGGGTGCCGGGCGCCTCCGGACCGCCACTGGGCGATCAGCCGTGGCCACGTCTCGTCCCGGTCGGCTCGCATCCGGTCCAGACAGCCGGCGCACCCGGTGTCGCCGGGCAGGACCAGAGGTCCGACCACACCCGTCCCCTCCACGACTCCCGCATAGAGATGGGGGGTGCCGGAGGCGATGAGGGGTTCGGCGGCGACCGGGTCGGGGGCGTGCACGGCGAGGCCGTCCCGAGGCGCCAGGATCACCAGGGACCAGCCGGACTCCTGCTCGGAGGACAACGGCTGCTCGCTCGACTCGGATGTCCGCGCGGCTCCCTCCGTGGTCGGCCGCCGCGCGTTCCTCGTCTGACCCGTCGCTCGCTCCGCTCGGCGGCGGGGCGGCCGGTCCGGTGCCGCGGCCCGGACGGCTCGCCGGGCGGCGTCGTCCCTGCGGTCGCCGATGGACTCGGCGGGCAGGCCGCCCGGGGCGACGTCCCACGGCTCGACGCGGCCGCCGTCGCGCACGTCGACCTCGCCCACCCCGGCACCCGCCAGCAGGGCGGCAAGGACCACGCCCACCCGGCCCGCGCCGCGCACCTGGACCCGCAGGGAGCGGCGGGCGGCCAGGCGTCTGATCCCCTCTCCCGGCGCGGGGGCGACCAGGGAGAGCGACGCGAGGTCGGGCCGCAGCCGGTCGAGGACGGCCTTCTTTCCGCGCAGCGCGTCGGCGGCCGGGCCCCCGCCCGTCGCGTCGTCCAGCAGGCCGGCCCCCGCCAGCCGCTCCACCAGTCCGTCGACGTGGCCGTCCGGCAGACCCATGCGGCGCCCCTCGTCGCGCAGCAGGGGCAGCCCGCGTGTCCCGTCGAGCAGGGTCAGGAAACTGCCCGTGGCCGTGTCCATCGGGCCCAGCACCATCGCGTGCGCCGGCGCCATCCCGAACTGCACCGTGTTGAGATCCCGCCAACCGCGCCGCAGCGCGGGTTTCACCATGGGATGCATGACCGGCCCCCGTAGCCCTCAGAGTGTCCCCGTGTGTCGGTGGACGGCAGCCCTGCTCCGCCGACGAGTGCCAGCATGCCCGCCCCGCCCGGATCGGTGCCGAAAGTTGTCCACAGGCCGTGGCGTTCGTCGTACAAATCCAGCGCACGGAGTGCGGATCGTCACCGAACCGTCCCGGAGGCGGGACTTCTCCCCTGTACAACGGGTAACGTCGGGGCGTGCCCGCCGACCCACTGCACCGCGCCGCAATGCCACAGCGCAGCACGACGAGCCTGCCGCCAAGCGGCTCGGGGGCGAGCGCGATCGAGGTTCGCAGGAGTGCTCGCCGTCGCAGGACGGTCTCCGCGTACCGCGAGGGTGATCGCACCGTCGTGCTCATCCCCGCTCGGATGTCCGAGGCGGAGGAGCAGCGCTGGGTGAGTGTCATGCTCGACAAGCTGGCGGCCCAGGAAAGCAAACGGATGCTCGGCGACCGCGAACTCGCCGAGCGCGCCGCTCGCCTCTCCGACCTGTACTTCGACGGTCGCGCCCGCCCGAAATCGGTCCGCTGGGTCACCAACCAGAACACGCGCTGGGGCTCGTGCACCCCGTCGGAGGGCAGCATCCGCCTCTCGCACCGCTTGCAGGGCATGCCCGAGTACGTCGTCGACTACGTCCTCGTCCACGAACTCGCGCACCTGCTCGTACCCGGCCACGGTCCCCGCTTCTGGCGGCTCCTGGAGGCCTACCCGCGCACGGAGCGTGCGCGTGGCTACCTCGAAGGGGTGGTCGCCGCCGACCGGCTGCCCCCTCAGCCCCCCGTGCGCGAGGAGTAGGACGGCCGGACACCGCTCTCTGTAGCCGGACCCCCCGTGCTGCCGGACACCGCCCTTTGCTTCCGCAGGCTGCCCCCTGCTGTCGCGGGCCCCGGAAGCGCGGTTTGTGTACCGGGTCTGTACCGGCTTGGTTCGCTCCCGGAGTTTGCCGTTAGCCTGACGCGACGCAGTCACATTCGGGATGGGGGACGGTCGTTACGCATGGCCAGGGAATTCCAACGCGGCCACAAGGCCAAGATCAGTGACCTCACCGCGGGCACCGATCTGTACGTAGGTGTGCAGATCACCGGCCCGGGGCTGAGCTTCGACATCAGCTGCTTCGGTCTGGACGCCGACGAACGGCTTTCGGACGACCGTTACTTCGTCTTCTTCAACCAGCCGAAGACACCCGAGGAGTCCATTCAGCTGCTAGGCGCCCAGGCCGGCGACGCGGAGTCCTTCCGCGTCACGCTCGACCGGATCCCGCCGCAGATCCAGAAGCTGTCGTTCACGGCGACGATCGACGGTGCGGGGCAGATGTCGCAGGTCGCCCCCGGGTATCTCCGTGTCGTGGCGGGCGGCGAGGAGGTGGCTCGGTACTCGTTCAACGGCTCGGAGTTCTCCACGGAGCGTGCCGTGATGCTGGGCGACTTCTACCTCAAGGACGTCTGGCGGTTCGCCGCCGTGGGGCAGGGCTTCGACGGCGGGCTGGACGCGCTGCTGAAGTACTTCGGTGGCGAGGTCGCCGAGGACGAGGCCGCCACGCCGGTACCGCAGCAGTCGGGGGCCGGCGCGTCGCCGTCCTTCGCGCCGCCCGCCCAGGCCGCCACGCCTCCCACGTTCGGCGCCCCCGCGCCCGCTCCGCAGCCCGCGGCACAGGGCTTCGCGCCGCCGCCGGGAGCCACTCCGCCCCCCGCGCCGGCGCCCGCGCCCTCGGTGCACGGCGCGCCGACGATCATCGCGCCCCTCACCCCGCCCGGCGGCGGCACCGTACCGCCGCCCGGTCCCGCGCCGTACGCCCAGCCGCCGGGGCAGCCCGGCCCGCTGCCCGGCTACGGACAGCAGCCGCCCGGCCAGACCGCGCCGATGCCGCCCGGCTACGGCCAGCCGGCGCCGCCCGCACCTCCCGGGTACGGGCAGACCCCGACGGCGCCGCCCGGTTACGGCCAGCCCACTCCGCCTCCGGGCTACGGGCAGCAGCCTCAGTACGGGCAGGTCCCCGGCCAGGCCGGTGCGCCGTCGCCGTACGGCGCTCCCCAGGGCGCGCCGCAGGGCGGTGCCGGTGTGTCCGCCGCGCTGCAGGCATTCAAGGAGACGCCCACCGGGCAGCGCTGGACCCAGCAGAACAAGAAGCTCGTCCGGGTCGACCTGGGCATCGGTGGTGACCAGGCCGTACTCGCCCGGCAGGGCAGCATGGTGCTCTACCAGGGCAAGGTCGACTTCAGCTACAAGGGCGCGGGCTTCGCCGGCCGGATCGTGGGCAACGCGACCGGTCAGGAGATGCAGCTGATGCGCTGTTCCGGCCGGGGGCAGGTGTTCCTCGCCGAGGACTCCACGATGCTGCATCCCATCGAGCTCCAGGGCGACGCGATCTGCGTTTCCGCGGAGAACGTCCTGGCGTTCGACGAGACGCTCCAGTACGAGGTGCGGAGGATCGAGGGCCACGGCATCCCCGGGGGCGCGCTGTTCACGATGCAGTTCCAGGGGACCGGCACCATCGTCGTCAAGACGCACGGCGCACCTGTCGTGCTGCCGGTGACGCCCACGACGTTCGCCGACTGCAACGCGGTCGTCGCATGGTCGGCCGCCGCCCAGGTGATCGTCTCCAGCCAGGTGCGGATGCGCCGCAATGCCTACCCGGGCGACACCGGCGAGAGCGTGAACCTCCAGTTCCGCGCCGCGCCGGGCAATTTCGTCGTCGTCCAGCCGTACGAGGTCTGAGGGAGCCCGTCATGAACCAGCCATTCGCGGGCTTTGCCCCGGCAGCCGTCACCGCGCGCATGGAGAACCACGGCAACCACATGCTGAAGGTCGCCATGCAGACCGGAAACGACCTCCTCGCGCGCGTGGGCTCGATGGTCGCCTACGAGGGGTTCGTCCAGTACGAGCCCAACCCGCCGGCCGTGCGCCAGATCGCGCGGGACTGGATCACCGGTGAGGGCGCGCCCCTGATGAAGTGCTCCGGAGACGGACTGCTCTATCTCGCCGACTACGGCGCGAACGTCGTCGTGATCAACCTCAACGGGGACGCGATCTCCGTCAACGCCACCAACCTGCTCGCCTTCGACGCCCACCTCACGTGGGGCGTCGAGCGGGTGAAGGGGCTCGCCAAGTTCGCGGGTCAGGGGCTGTGGAACACCAAGATCTCCGGCCAGGGATGGGTCGCGCTGACCTCCCGCGGCAAGCCGATCGTGGTCGACTGCGGCGGCGGCGAGGACGAGACGTACGTCGACCCGGACGCGCTCGTCGCCTGGTCTCCGAACCTCAAGGTCAAGGGCAAGCGCAGCTTCAAGGCGCAGTCGCTGATCGGGCGGGGCAGCGGCGAGGCGTACCAGATGGCGTTCTCCGGGCAGGGCATCGTCGTCGTCCAGCCCAGCGAGGACAGCACCGACCGCCTCCGGATCCGGGGCTGAGGGGGAGCAGGACACCATGCAGAGCTCGCTTTTCGGCTACAACGAGCAGCAGACACAGGAGCGCTACAGCCTGCAGAACTCGCAGATGCTGCGCGTCGTCCTGGAGGGGCACGACGACATCCTCGCCCGCAAGGGCACGATGGTCGCCTACCAAGGCCTGGTCGAGTTCGACGCCGAGTACCAGAACAACAGCCAGCACCGCGCACGTGCCTACACCGGTGAGGGCCTCAACCTGATGCGCTGCCATGGGCAGGGCTCGGTCTACCTCGCCAATCTCGCCCAGCACGTGCACGTCGTCGACGTGGACCAGGACGGCCTCACCGTCGACAGCAGCTACGTCCTGGCGATGGACTCCTCGCTGCACCACGACGTCATCGCCGTGGACAGCCAGTACGGCATCTCCGGGTCGGGCAAGTACCAGCTCAACATCACGGGACGCGGCAAGGTGGCCCTGATGACCTCGGGGATGCCCCTGATGATGCAGGTCACCCCGGACAAGTACGTCAACTGCGACGCCGACGCGATCGTGGCCTGGTCCACTGGTCTGCGGGTGCAGATGCAGGCCCAGACCCACTCCTCCGGGGTGTGGCGCCGTCGCGGCAACACCGGTGAGGGCTGGGAGCTCAGCTTCATGGGACAGGGCTACATCCTGGTCCAGCCCAGTGAGCTGCTGCCGCCGCAGAACGCGGCGATCGGGCAGGGGCTGCGCGCCCAGTACGGCATGGGCCAGCAGGGTGCCCACGCCCAGAACCAGGGCAACGCCTGGAGCTAGGTCCGCAGAAAAGGGCCCTCCAGTAGGGCGTCTGTAAGGGGCGGTCGCCATTGGCGACCGCCCCTTACACGTCCTCAATCCACTCCCCCGCAGTCGGCGCACCCGTCCAGCCCGACGAAGCACGCCGCGTCGTTGCGGCGGAGCGCCGTTCAGAGCCGCGCGCGGGTCGCCTCCAGCAGCCGTACGACCGACGCGTCGGCCACGCCCGCGACCTCGTCGTACGCGAACCAGCGCAGGTCCAGCGACTCGTCGCTGATCTCCTGCACGGACCCCGGGGCAGCCACGGCCGCGTACTGGACGTCGAAATGGCAGTGGCACGGGGGCGGAATGGGATGCCGGTCCAGGCGCACGGGCCCGCCCGGCAGCAGCGTCAGGCCGGCGATGCCCGACTCCTCCGTGGCCTCGCGCAGGGCCGCCTCCCGGAGCGTCGCGTCACCCGGCTCGCAGTGGCCGCCCATCTGAAGCCACCTGCGCAGCTTCTTGTGGAGGGTCAGCAGCACCCGGCCGTGCTCGGGGTCTATCACCAGGGCGCTCGCCGTCACATGTCCGGCCGTGCAGGCCTTCCACATGCCGTCCGGGTGCGCCTGAAGATGGTCGAGATAGGCCTGACGCAGCACTTCCTGGTCCTCGTACTCCTTCAGTACGAGGACGGCGTCGTCATGGAGGGTCACTCGGCGTCGTCGCCCTTGTCCTCGTCGTCCTTGGCCTCGTCCTTCTTGAGGTTCGGCTTGTCCGCGGGACCGGTACCGGTCCCGGTGCCGCCCGCCGCCTCGCCGAGCATCTTGTCGAGCTCGGAGAAGTCGATCTGCTCGCGGTGCACGAAGCCGTCCGGGTCGTCCAGGTCGGTGGAGGTCGGCAGCATGTCCGGGTGGGCCCACAGGCCGTCGCGGCCGTCGACTCCGCGCGCGTCCGTGAGGGAGGCCCACAGGCGCGAGGCGTCCCGCAGCCGGCGCGGGCGCAGCTCCAGGCCGATCAGGGTGGCGAACGTCTGCTCCGCGGGGCCGCCCGTGGCCCGGCGACGGCGCAGCGTCTCGCGCAGCGCGTCGGCGGACGACAGACGCGGCTTGGCGGCCGCGTGCACCACCGCGTCGACCCAGCCCTCGACGAGCGCGAGCGCCGTCTCCAGGCGGGCGAGAGCGGCCTTCTGCTCCGGCGTGTCCTCCGGCTGGAACATGCCCTGCTGGAGGGCGTCCTGCAGCTGCTCCGGATTCTGCGGGTCGAACTGGCCGACCACGTCCTCCAGCTTGGCGGTGTCGACCTTGATCCCGCGCGCGTACCCCTCGACCGCGCCGAACAGGTGCGAGCGCAGCCACGGCACGTGGGCGAAGAGGCGCTGGTGGGCGGCCTCGCGCAGGGCGAGGTAGAGGCGCACCTCCTCCTGGGGGATGCCCAGGTCCTTGCCGAAGGACTCGATGTTCAGCGGCAGCAGCGCGGCCTTGCCGGCCGGGCCGAGCGGCAGACCGATGTCCGTCGAGCCGACGACCTCGCCCGCGAGCACGCCCACGGCCTGCCCGATCTGCGTACCGAACATGGCGCCGCCCATGGAGCGCATCATGCCGATCAGCGGGCCCGCCATGGCCTGCATCTCCTCGGGCAGGACATCGCCCATGGCCGCGCCGACCCGCTCGGCGACCGGGTCGACGAGCTCCTTCCACACAGGCAGGGTCGCCTCGACCCATTCCGCGCGGCTCCAGGCCACGGCGGAGCCGGCGCCGGACGGCAGCGACGTCGCGTCGTCCAGCCACAGGTCGGCCAGGCGTACGGCCTCCTGGACCGCGGTGCGCTCAGCGGGGCCGACGCTGGCGTCCTTGGTGCCGTCAGGAGCGCCCTGGGAGACCGTCTGGCGGGCGATCTGTTTGGCCATGTCCCAGTTCACCGGGCCGCCCTCGTACGAGAGCATCTGGCCCAGCTGCTGGAACGCGGCGCCCAGGTCGTTGGGGTTCATGGAACCGAACATCGCTGCGAGCGGATTGTCGGCGCCGGGACCGCCGGCTCCGGGAAACCCGAAGCCGAGCGGGTTGGCCGGTCCCTGACCACCGCCGCTCTCCTGGTCCTTCTTCTTGCCCTCGTCGCCGTTCTCCGGCTCCTCCGGCGGAAGGCCGAATCCGAATGGGGTGTCACTCACGGGATTCCTCGGCTGGTAAGGCCGCCGGTTCTTTCCGACGGCGGCTGCCCGACAACACCACCCAGCGTAGACACCGCGAGCCGATCGGGCCTCGGTGCTTCGCCGACTCTTGGCCTGCGGCAGGATGGATGCCACCTGGTACGTACGCGTCACGCGCGTCCGTTACTGAAGACAACCGCTGGAGACGCCCGGTGAGTTCCCCAGATCCGCAGGTTCGCGCAGCGCGAAACCCTTCTACCAGCCCGGCCCCGCGCGGGCCCGTCGTCGCGGTCACCGGCGCCGCGTCCGGGATGGGCGCGCTGCTCACCGAGCGGCTGGCCGCCAGCGAGGAGATCAAGCAGGTCATCGCCATCGACGAGCGGCGTGGGGAGTGCGACGGCGCCCAGTGGCACATCCTGGACGTGCGGGATCCGGCGATCGCCGAGAAGCTGCGCGGTGCGGACGTCGTGGTCCATCTGGCGCTCGACCTGGACCTGGAGACCGATCCGGCGGCGCGGTCCGCGTACAACGTACGGGGAACGCAGACGGTGCTGACCGCGGCGGCCGCGGCCGGCGTGCACCGGGTCGTGCTGTGCACCTCCTCGATGGTCTACGGGGCGCTGCCCGACAACGAACTGCCGCTCTCCGAGGACGCGGAACTGCGGGCGACCGCCGAGGCCACCGGGGTCGGCGACCTCCTGGAAGTCGAGCGGCTCGCCCGGCGTGCGCCGCGTGCGCATCCCGGCCTCAACGTCACCGTCGTACGGCCCGCCGTCCTGGTCGGGGGCACCGACACGGCTCTGACCAGGTATTTCGAGTCGCCGCGCCTGCTGGTGGTGGCCGGCTCGCGGCCCGCCTGGCAGTTCTGCCACGTCGAGGACCTGTGCAGTGCCCTGGAGTACGCCGTTCTGGAGAAGGTCGACGGCGAGCTGGCCGTCGGGTGCGACGGCTGGCTGGAGCAGGAGGAGGTCGAGGAGCTCAGCGGGATCCGGCGGATGGAGCTGCCGTCCGCCGTCGCGCTCGGCGCGGCCGCCCGGCTTCACCGGATCGGGCTCACTCCTTCGCCCGCGGGGGACCTGGCCTACACGATGTACCCCTGGGTGGTGAGCGGCAGCCGGCTGCACGAGGCGGGCTGGCGTCCGCAGTGGACCAACGAGGAGGTCCTCGCGGAGCTCCTGGAGGAGGTCGCCGGGCGGCACACGGTCGCCGGACGGCGGCTCGGGCGCAAGGACGCGACGGCGGCGGGGGCCGCGGGCGCGACCGTCGCCCTGCTCGGTACGGCGGCCCTGGTGCGCCGGGCCCGGAAGGCGCGACGCAGGATCTGAGCGACGGCGACCGGGAATGTGCGGCGGCCTTCGGGATCCCGGGACCGACGGGCGTGTCGGGGCTCCGCTGCCAGGACCTCGAAGCACCCGGCGCCCGCGCACCAGTACACGCCGGCTGGGGACGGAACCGCCGGGTCGCCTCCCCTGATCAGCGGCGACTGCCACTGACGGGACCCGTCGCCGCCACGGACGCCCTCCCTGTAGAAGGCTCCAAAGCCGCACGCGCGTGTGCCGGGTGAAAAGGCTATTTCGTCGGGTCGGCGGGGTGCGGCACGATGGGGGCATGGCACCTACCAATGACCACCCCGGTGAGCAGGGCGCGCAGGACCCGATCCGGCTGCTCGCCGTCCGGGAGACGCCCCTGTCCCTGGACGAGGTCTTCCGGGCCGTGGGGGACGACGCCGCCGGCGGTACCGCGCTCTTCGTGGGGACCGTGCGGAACCACGACGGCGGTGCCGACGTCGACGAGCTGGGGTATTCGTGCCACCCCAGTGCCGAGACGGAGATGCGGCGGATCGCCGAGAAGGTGGTCGCCGAGTATCCGGTACGCGCCCTGGCCGCAGTCCACCGTGTGGGTGACCTGGCCGTCGGAGACCTCGCGGTCGTCGTCGCCGTGTCGTGTCCGCACCGCGGCGAGGCCTTCGAGGCGTGCCGCAAGCTGATCGACGACCTCAAGCACGAGGTGCCGATCTGGAAGCACCAGAAGTTCTCCGACGGTACGGAGGAGTGGGTCGGCGCCTGCTGAACCCGCCCCGGGCCCTCCGGTTGCGTAACCGCACCCCTGGCGCGAGCGTTACTTCTGCGGATGGTTAATCTGCTGATCAGTCAGTTGCGGTCGCTCACGGGGTTGGGAGGTCGGCATGGCGGCGCTCGCCTGGTTGCTGATTCCGCTTTTTGCTGCGATCGGCGCCGGCCTGTGGGGAAGTTGGGCCAACCGGAACCGCAAGACGGCGGGAGACGGCATTGAGCTCGCGGGATACACGCGGTTCCGCGAAGCCATGGAGAAGCCCGACGCAGTGGTTGAACCGGAACCCCACTCGGGCGGCTGAACCCCGCTCCAGTCGGGTGGCCGACCCCGCGGGTCCGCCTCGTACGGGCGCCCCGGCGGTGCGCTGTCAGGGTGGTCCCGTACTGTCGTTCCATGCCACGCCGCACCGCGACGATGCTCGCCTCCACCCTGATGCTGATCGCGCTCCTGTGCGCGGGTGTGTTCATCAAAGTGCCCTACTCGGAGATGTCACCGGGCCCGACGGTGAACACGCTCGGCGAGCACGGCGGCGAGCCGGTGCTGCAGATCGCCGGTCACAAGACGTATGCCACGACCGGTCACCTCAACATGACGACGGTCAGGGTCACCAGCGCCGACTACAACATGAACCTCGTCGAGGCGGTCTACGGATGGCTGGCGCACGACAACAAGGTCCTGCCGCACGACACGCTCTACCCCGACGGCAAGACGGAGGAGCAGTCGACCCAGGAGAACGCCGAGGAGTTCAGCCAGTCCCAGGAGAGCGCCAAGGTCGCGGCGCTCAAGGAGCTGGACATCCCGGTGACGTCCTGGGTGATCGTCTCCACGGTCCTCAAGGACTCCCCGGCCGAGGGCAGGCTGCACGCGGGTGACGTGATCAAGGCCGTCGACGGTACGGCGGTGAAGGCGCCCGACGACGTCGCGAAGCTCGTCACCAAGCACAAGGCGGGCGAGAAGGTCGACTTCACGATCGTGCCCGCCAAGGACCGGGCCGCCGCCGAGAAGGAGCACAAGACGGCGACCGGCACCAAGGACGTCACGATCACCACCGAGAAGTCCGACGACACGGGCAAGGCGCGCGCGATCGTCGGCATCTCGGCCGGGACCGATCACACGTTCCCGTTCACGATCGACATCAAGCTCGCCGACGTCGGCGGTCCGAGTGCGGGTCTGATGTTCGCGCTCGGCATCGTGGACAAGCTGACTCCGGGGAGCCTCACCGGCGGCAGGTTCGTCGCGGGCACCGGCACCATCGACGACGACGGCACGGTCGGCCCGATCGGCGGCATCGAGATGAAGACCGTCGGTGCGCGGGACAAGGGGGCCCAGTACTTCCTGACGCCCAAGGACAACTGCGCGGACGCCGTCCAGGACGTCCCCAAGGGGCTCACGCTCGTCAAGGTGAACACCATCGACGACGCGATGAACGCCCTGGAGGACATCCGTACCGGCAAGCCCGCCGACCTGCCGAAGTGCACGGCCAAGTAGTCCGGCAAGCAGTCCGACAGGTCAGCACGGCCGAGTGGTCCGAGGCGTCAGTCCGCGAACGTCGCCGACAGCGCCTCGGCGAGGCCGGGCACCAGGTTCGAGCCGGTGAGCACCTCCGTCGGCGCGTCCTTCTCGCGCAGCCGCAGCGCCGAGTCGCGCGTCCCGTCGCGCAGGACACCGACCGTCATACGGACCTCCTGACGGCCCGGGTGCTCGGCGACCCACTGGGTGAGCTTCTTCTCGCTGAGGCCCTCGGGGACCGAGGCCTCGGCGGACGGCGGCAGCATCAGCCGCTCCACGGTGAGCGCGCAGCCGACGACCGCGTCCGGCCAGGCGATGGTGCCGAGAAACTCGTCGAGCGGCTTGCCGGCCGGGATCTCATCCTGCTCGACGGGGGTGAGACCGACGGTCTTCTGCTCGTCTTCCAGGCCGAGCTGGGCCGCGAGACCGGGTTCCTGGGTCCGCAGTCGCGCGGTGTCTACGAGGGCGAAAAGGCGAGCGGGCTGGTCCCAGCCGAGGCCGGATGCGTACTCGTCGATCTCGAGTACGGCCCGGGTGAGCGGGCTCGCTGCCATGGGAGTGTTGGACATGGTCACAATCCTGCCTCGGAAGTACCCCGAACCGGGAACCGAGTAAAGCGTGAGTAAGTTGCATAGGTGAGGCTCCACGATCACGGAGCCTGGCCAATGGTCCGCGTTCACGGGGGCCTGACGGATCAACAGCGAACTTCGAGGTGCGCACCTTGGCTTTCCAGATGCCGGACCGCGGCGGAGGCCCGACGGGTCCACGGATCAGAGTGGGCCGCCCGTCCCGGCGCGTCCGGACCCTGCTGATGACGCTGGGCGTCCTGGCCGTACTGGCCATGGCGTTCACCATGTTCGCGGGATTCTGGACGGACTGGCTCTGGTACCGGTCGGTCAACTACTCGTCCGTCTTCACGACCACGCTGTGGACCAAGATCGGACTCTTCTTCGTCTTCGGCCTGCTGATGGCGGCCGCCGTCGGGGTGAACGTCTGGCTGGCGCACAGGCTGCGGCCACCGCTGAGCGCCATGTCGATGGAGCAGCAGAACCTCGACCGGTACCGCATGGGCATCGCGCCGTACAAGAAGTGGCTGCTGCTCGCGGTCACCTCCCTGGTCGGGCTGATCGCCGGCGCGTCCGCCGCGGGCCAGTGGCGCACATGGCTGATGTGGGTCAACGGAGTGCCCTTCCACCAGAAGGACCCCCAGTTCCACCTCGACGTGTCGTTCTACGCCTTCGACCTGCCCTGGTACCGCTTCCTGCTCGGCTTCGGCTTCGCGGCCGCGGTGCTGTCGCTGATCGCCGCCGCGCTGACGCACTATCTGTACGGCGGGCTGCGCATCACCAGCCCGGGTGCGCGCGCCACGGCCGCGGCCACCGGGCACCTCTCGGTGCTCCTCGGCATCTTCGTGGCGCTGAAGGCGGTCGCCTACTGGCTCGACCGGTACGGGCTCGCGGTGAAGTCCAGTGACTTCAAGGCGACCGGCAACTGGACGGGCCTCAGGTACGTCGACGCCAACGCGTATCTGCCCGCCAAGACGATCCTGTTCTGCATCGCCGTCATCTGCGCCGTGCTGTTCTTCGCCACGCTGTGGCGGCGGACCTGGCAGCTGCCGGTGATCGGCTTCGGCCTGATGGTCCTCTCGGCGATCCTCATCGGCGGGCTGTACCCGGCGATCGTCCAGAAGTTCCAGGTCCAGCCGAACGAGCAGGCCAAGGAAGCCCCGTACGTCGAGAAGAACCTGAAGGCGACCCGCGAGGCCTACGGCATCGACGGCGCCCAGGTCTCCGAGTACGCGGGCAAGAGCGACACCACGGACAAGACCAAGCTGCGGGACGACGCCAACGACACGGCGAGCATCCGTCTGCTGGACCCGAACATCGTCTCGCCGACGTTCCAGCAGCTGCAGCAGATGAAGGGCTACTACGCCTTCCCGACCAACCTGGACGTCGACCGGTACAGCAAGGACGGCAAGGACCAGGACACGGTCATCGGTCTGCGTGAGCTGAACCTCAGCGGCATCCCGAAGAACAACTGGATCAACGACCACTTCCGCTACACCCACGGCTACGGCGTGGTCGCGGCGAAGGGCACCACCGCCGACGCCGACGGCCGGCCGGTCTTCACCGAGTCCGACATGCCGTCCGTGGGCGACCTCGGGTCGTACCAGCAGCGGATCTACTACGGCGAGAAGACCAGCCAGTACTCGATCGTCGGCGGTCCCCAGAAGGAGATCGACTACTCCGACGACAACGGCGAGAAGACCACCAGCTACAAGGGCAAGAGCGGGGTCAACCTCTCCAACCCGCTCAACCGTGCCGCGTACGCGGTGGCCTTCAGCGAGCCGCAGATCCTCTATTCGGGCGCGATCGGCGAGGGTTCCCGGATCCTCTACAACCGCACACCGAAGGACCGTGTCGAGGCGGTGGCGCCCTGGCTGACCATTGACGGCGACGCCTACCCGGCCGTGGTCGACGGGAAGATCCAGTGGATCGTCGACGCCTACACGACCACCAACGGCTATCCGTACGCGTCCCGCACCACCCTCGGTGACACCACGGCGGACTCGCTGACCGCGACCAACAACCAGCGTGCGGTGGTGGCTCAGCAGAACCAGGTCAACTACATCCGCAACTCGGTGAAGGCAACCGTCGACGCGTACACCGGCGAGGTCAAGCTCTACCAGTGGGACACCAAGGACCCGGTCCTGAAGACCTGGATGAAGGCGTTCCCGAACACGGTCAAGAAGAAGACCGAGATCTCGCAGTCGCTCATGGACCATCTGCGGTACCCGCAGGACCTGTTCAAGGTCCAGCGCGAGCTGCTGACCCGCTACCACGTGAAGGACGCGCAGACGTTCCTGAGCGGCAGCGAGGTGTGGCAGGTCCCGGACGACCCGACCAACAAGTCCGGCAACGCGGTGCCGCCGTACTACCTGAGCATGGCCATGCCCGACCAGCAGGCACAGGTGTTCTCGCTGACGACGACGTTCACGCCGAACAACCGGGACAACCTGAGCGCCTTCATGTCGGTCAACGCCGAGGCGGGCACCAGCGATTACGGCAAGATCAGAGTTCTGAAGCTGCCGACGAGCAGAACCGTCGACGGGCCCAAACAGGTCCAGAGCCAGTTCAACTCCGAGCAGGACATCGCCGAGTCGATCAGGCTGCTGAGAGGTGGTGACTCGGAAGTCGAGTACGGCAACCTGATGACGGTGCCACTCGACGGAGGGCTGCTCTACGTGGAGCCCGTCTACGTACGCGGTGGTGGACTCAAGTACCCGCTGCTGCGCAAGGTGTTGGTGACCTACGGCGGCAACACGGCCTTCGAGGACACGCTCGGCCAGGCGCTCAACAAGGTCTTCGAGGCGGACGGTACGACCACGCCACCACCTGACGAAGGCACCACCAAGCCACCCACGTCGAGCAATCCGACGGTCCAGGCGGCGCTCGACGACGCCCAGAAGGCCTTCGACCAAGGGCAGGAAGCCCTCAAGAAGGGTGACTGGGAGGCGTACGGCAGAGCGCAGAAGGATCTCGAGAGCGCGCTGCAGCGGGCCAAGGACGCGCAGGCCAAGGCCGACAAGGCCGGTGGCAGCAGCAAGAACAGCGACAAGCCCAGCGTCAAACCCAGCGACAAGGCTTCGAGCAGCGGCTGAGTCAGGGGCCACCTCGCGCCGTGGTACGGTTGAAACACAACGGCGCGGGGTGGAGCAGCTCGGTAGCTCGCTGGGCTCATAACCCAGAGGTCGCAGGTTCAAATCCTGTCCCCGCTACTGAAAAGCGAAGGCCCGGATCCTCCAGGATCCGGGCCTTCGTCGTGTGCGCGGACGGGGTCTGGGCAACGCGTTGATCCTGCACGCGGTACGGACGTCTGTGCGGGGTGTACGGGCGACTCGCCTGAAGGCCGCCTGATGCGGGGAGAGTTGGGAGTTCTGTGTTTGACTTGTCTCTCTGTGGGCATGTCGACAAAACGCTGAAGTGACCTCACTGACTGCGGTATACCAGGTGTACCCGGGTTGCAGGTGGTGCGACGATGGACGTTATGGGGGACAAGGCAACTCTGTTGGAGACAGGGCGTTTTGTGCAGCAATCCGACCGGGACGAAACCGGCGAAGCTGTAGAAGAGGCACGGCAACGGCTCGCCGCGGAAGCCGGCGACGTCGAGGCGATGAGTGTCCTCGGAGCCATGCTCCTGCGCCGTGGTGATCTCGACGGAGCCGAGCCTCAGCTGCGTGCCGCCACCGCCGCCGGGGACCGGGCCGCCGCCAACAACCTGGGTGTCCTCCTGCATCAGCGCGGGTACGCCGACGAGGCCGCCGGCTGGTGGCGGATCGCCGCGGTCGCGGGTTCCGCGGCCGCCGCGCACGCGCTCGGGCGCCATCACCGCGAGCGCGGCGACGAGCCCGCCGCCGAGTACTGGCTGCGTCAGTCCGCGGAGCAGGGGCACTCCCTCGGTGCGTACGCGCTCGCGGACCTGCTGGAGCACCGCAGCGATGTCGGTGCGGAGCAGTGGATGCGGGTGGCCGCCGAGCGCGGGCACCGCGAAGCGGCGTACCGGCTGGCGCGCGCGCTCGACCGGAAGGTCGCGGACGCGGGCGAGGCCCGGGCCGAGAACGGCGTCATCGGGGCCGGCGGCGCGGAGGCCGAGCAGTGGTACCGGCAGTCCGCCGCGCGTGGGCACCGCCGGGCCGCGCTCCACCTCGGGGCGATCCTGGAGAAGCGCGGGGACCTCAAGGAGGCCGGGCGCTGGTATCTGACGTCCGCCAAGGACGGGGAGGCGCGCGCCGCCTGTGCGCTCGGGTTCCTGCTGCGGGATGCCGGCGACCCCGAGAGCGCCGCCGTGTGGTGGCTGCGCGCCGCCCAGGACGGAGACGGCAACGCGGCCAACGCGCTCGGCGCGCAGCACGCCGAGCGCGGCGAGACCCAGACCGCCGAGCGGTGGTACCGCGCGGCGATGGACGCGGGCGACGTGAACGGCGCGTACAACCTCGGTCTGCTCTGCGCCGAGCAGGGGCGCACCGCCCAGGCCGAGCAGTGGTACCGCAGGGCCGCCTACGCCGGGCACCGCGAGGCCGCGAACGCGCTCGCGATCCTGCTGCTCCAGGTCGGTGACGCGGCCGGGGCCGAGCCGTGGTTCTCCAAGGCCGCGGAGGCGGGCAGCGTGGACGCCGCTTTCAACCTCGGCATCCTGCATGCCGGCCGCGGGACCGAGGAGGACGAGGCCGCCGCGCTGCGGTGGTACGAGCGCGCCGCTGCCGCCGGGCACACCGATGCGGCGTTGCAGGTCGCCATCGCGCGGCTGCGTGACGGGGACGAAGCCGCCGCGGAGCGGCATCTGCGCTGTGCGGCGGGGGGTGGCAGCATTGAGGCGGCGTACCGGCTCGCCGCCGTGCTCGACGCGCGGCGCCCGCCGACGCCCGCGCACGAACTCGGTGAGCCCGCGCACGAGAAGAGCGAGTGCGAGGAGTGGTACGAGCGGGCGGCGTCCCACGGGCACCGGCGCGCGCAGGTGCGGGTCGGGATGCTGGCCGCCGCGCGGGGCGATGTCGTGGAGGCGGCTCGGTGGTACCGGGAAGCGGCCGAGGCGGGCTCCCGGAACGGGGCCTTCAACCTCGGGCTGCTGCTCGCCCGGGAGGGCAGCGAGCCGGAGGCCGCCCTGTGGTGGGCGCGGGCCGCGGATGCGGGGCACGGGCGTGCGGCCTTGCGCCTCGCCCTCGTCTACGCCCGGTCCGGCGAGCTCGCGGAGGGCCAGCGCTGGGCCGACCGCGCCGTGACACTCGGCCCGGCGGAAGTCTCGGAACGGGCGGCCCGCCTGCGGGATGCCTTGAGGCAGGAGCTGTCGGCGTAGGGAGCCGGCGGTTGCTCGCCATCTCCAGTCCGGGCACCCGCCCGGGCCGGCACGCGGCGCGGACGGGCGCCCGGCCGGCCACGCGGGGCGCCGGCTGGGGGGCTGCTCGGGCACGCGGGGTGTCTGTTCAGGCGTGAGGTGCAGGCGTCGGCCTAGCTGCGAGGTGCGGGCGCCTGCTCGGGCCCACGGGCCGCCTGCCCCGGCACGGGCTGGGTGCCTGCTCAGGCCTGAGGTGAGGCCGCCTGCCTTGGTGCCGGCTCGGCACCCGGTGGGCTCTGCTCGGGCTCCCGGTGCGGGTGGCTGGGCGCGGGACTCGGTGTGCCGGCATGGCGGGTGCCCAGGGCGGGTGCGGGCGGCTGCGCGTGGCACTCGGTGTGCCGGCAAGGGCGCTGACCCGCACGGAGCTGCGGGAAAGCGATTTGCGTTGCTCCATGGTGCTGACGTAACGTTCAGTTCATCGCCGCGGGGTGGAGCAGCTCGGTAGCTCGCTGGGCTCATAACCCAGAGGTCGCAGGTTCAAATCCTGTCCCCGCTACTGAAGGCCGAAGGCCCGGAACCATTGGTTCCGGGTCTTCGGTGTATCCGCGTGCAGGCAGGTCGCCGCATCGCCGTGCAGGCGGGCAGCCGTACCGCCGTACAGGCGTGTTCCAGGTCGCCGTGTCGCTATGTCGATGGCCGGTGGCCCACCGCCTCCGCGTACAGGGAGCGGTCCACCGCCTTCGACTCCGGGACCGGAGGCCCGTCGGAAACGCCCGCCGCGCGGTACGCGGACTGGAGGCGGTCCGTGGTGCCGGCCCGGATCTCCCAGTCCATGCGCAGGGACGGGGTGGAGCGGAGGACGGAGGGATCCGTTTTCAGGAGCTTCGCGAGGGATGTGACGAAGCTCTCGTCCTTCTTGTAGTCGCCGGCGAAGTACGTGCTGATCGTGCGGACGTACGCGCGCAGGAGTGCGACGCCCGCGTCCACGTCGTCGTGCAGGAGCGTACGGCCGTAGAGCATGCCGCCCAGCGGCTCGCCGGCGGGCTGGCCGCCCAGGAAGGCGTACCGGGAGTCGCCGTCGACCTGGCGCCAGACCGGGTCGAGCAGCCAGGCCGAGTCGACGCCACCGTTCTGGAGGGCGGTGAGGACGTCGGCGGAGCCCAGTTGCTGGAACCGGATCTTCTCCAGGCCCCCGCCGTGCCGGACCAGGGCCAGCGGGACCGCGATCGCGAGCGCGAGTTCGAGCGTGCGGCGCCGGCGATGGGTGCGGCCGGGGTTCAGCTCCTGGGGGCCCGGGCGGCGGACCAGGACCGATTCGCCCGGGGAGTCGACGACCGTCGTCATGCCGGCACCGCCTCCTTGCGCAGCAGGTCCCACAACTGGCTCTTCAGAGCCTTGAATTCGGGGGTCGCGCGGATGTCGCCCGTGCGGGGACGGGGGAACGGCGGGCGGTGCTCGGCGATGAGGCGGCCCGGACGGGCGGACATCACCAGGACACGGTCGCCGAGGACGATCGCCTCCTCCAGGCTGTGCGTGATGAAGAGGGTGGTGGTGCGGGTCGCCTGGGTCAGGTCGAGGAGTTCGTCCTGGAGGATGGTGCGCAGCTGGGCGTCCAGCGCGGCGAACGGCTCGTCCATCAGCAGGATTTCGGGCTCGACCGCCAGCGCGCGGGCGATCGCCACCCGCTGGCGCATCCCGCCGGAGAGCGTCGCCGGGTAGGCCTGGGCGAAGTCGGCCAGGCCCATGCGGGTCAGCCAGTCGGCCGCGCGCGCGTCGGCCTCGCGGCGCGGGACGCGCTGGATGTCCAGGCCGAAGCGGACGTTGGCCTGGACGGTCTTCCAGTCGTAGATGCCGTAGTCCTGGAAGATCATGGCGGCCGGGCGGGGACCGCGGGCGCGGATCTCCATCCGCCCCGAACTGGGCCGCAGTAGGCCCGCGGCGATGCGCAGAAGCGTGGACTTCCCGCAGCCGGAGGGGCCGACGATGCAGACGAACTCGCCGGGGGCGACGGTCAGGTCGAGCGGTCCCAGGGCGTCCACCGCCCGGGAGCCCCGGCCGAAGGTACGGGTCAGATCGAGGGCGCTGAGTTTCGGGTGCGGGTCTCCCACGGGGTCTCCTCGCGGAGTGCGGTACGGACTGGTGGGCGCCGCCGACCATATGACGGACCGTCAGATTCGGGAAGTCCGTACGCAGCAGAAAGCCCCGGCGCCTCCGGGGGGCAGCGGAAAGCCCCGGCGCCTCCGGGGGGCAGCGGAAAGCTCCGGCGCCTCCGGGGGCAGTGGAGAGCCCCGGCGCCTCAAGGCGGTAGCGGAGAGCCCCGGCTCCTCGAGGCGGTAGCGGAGGGCCCTGGCGCCTCCAGGCGGTAGCGGAAAGCCTCGGCACCTTCAGGTGCCGCAACGGCAGGCCCCCGCGCTTCCACGTGTCGCAGCGGAAAGCTTCGGGGCCTCCAGCGGTAGCGGAAAGCCCCGGCACCTGGAGGTGTCGGGGCTTTCGAAGGCTCGGAGGGCGGGGTCAGGCGGCCGCGCAGTTCGGGCAGACGCCGCGGTACGTCATCTCGACGTCCGAGACCGTGAAGCCGAAGCGCTCGGAGTCCGGGAGGTCGGCGAGCGGGTTGCCGCTCGGGTGCACGTCACGGATCGCGCCGCACTGGGCGCAGACCAGGTGGTGGTGCGGCCGGTGCGCGTTCGGGTCGTACCGCTTGGCGCGCTTGTCGGTGGCGACTTCCAGCACCTCGCCGAGCGAGACCAGCTCGCCCAGGGTGTTGTAGACGGTCGCCCGGGAGATCTCGGGCAGCTTCACGACAGCGCGGGCATGCACCTCGTCGGCCGTCAGGTGTACGTGATCGCCGTCGAGAACCTCGGCCACGACACGGCGCTGCGAGGTCATCCGCCATCCGCGGCCGCGCAGTCGTTCCAACAGGTCACTCATGCGGACCAGCTTAACAGCAAGGGGACCAGTTCCCGAATGGGTGTGACTTTGGAACTTTGCTTGACTTAGACAGAGTCCATTGTAGGATCGATCCTGGCTTTGGCCCAGGGGCAGGACTGGCAGGAATGACACAGGAGGCGCACGTGACGCAGGGACCGCTTACGACGGAGGCCGGCGCGCCGGTGGCCGACAACCAGAACAGCGAGACCGCGGGCGTCGGCGGGCCCGTCCTCGTCCAGGACCAGCTGCTCCTGGAGAAGCTCGCGCACTTCAACCGTGAGCGGATCCCGGAGCGTGTCGTCCACGCCCGTGGCGCCGCCGCGTACGGCACCTTCACGCTGACCCGTGACGTCTCGCAGTGGACCCGCGCGAAGTTCCTCTCCGAGGTCGGCAAGCAGACCGAGACGTTCCTGCGGTTCTCCACCGTCGCCGGCAACCTCGGCTCCGCCGACGCCGTGCGCGACCCCCGCGGCTTCGCGCTGAAGTTCTACACCGAGGACGGCAACTACGACCTCGTCGGCAACAACACCCCGGTGTTCTTCATCAAGGACGCCATCAAGTTCCCGGACTTCATCCACACGCAGAAGCGCGACCCGTACACCGGCTCGCAGGAGGCGGACAACGTCTGGGACTTCTGGGGGCTCAGCCCCGAGTCCACCCACCAGGTGACCTGGCTCTTCGGCGACCGGGGCATCCCGGCCTCGTACCGCCACATGAACGGGTACGGCTCGCACACGTACCAGTGGAACAACGAGGCCGGCGAGGTCTTCTGGGTCAAGTACCACTTCAAGACCGACCAGGGCATCAAGAACCTGACGACCGAAGAGGCCGTCGACGTCTCCGGGCTCGATCCCGACTCGCACCAGCGTGATCTGCGGGAGTCCATCGAGCGCGGCGAGTTCCCGTCCTGGACCGTGCAGGTGCAGATCATGCCGGCGGCCGAGGCGGCCCAGTACCGCTTCAATCCGTTCGACCTCACGAAGGTCTGGCCGCACGAGGACTACCCGCCGGTCGAGATCGGCAAGTTGGAGCTCAACCGCAACCCGCAGAACATCTTCGCCGAGGTCGAGCAGTCGATCTTCAGTCCGGCCCACTTCGTCCCCGGCATCGGGCCCTCCCCGGACAAGATGCTCCAGGGCCGCCTCTTCGCCTACGGGGACGCGCACCGCTACCGCGTCGGCATCAACGCCGACCACCTGCCGGTGAACCGCCCGCACGCCACCGAGGCGCGCACCAACGCGCGTGACGGCTTCCTGTACGACGGCCGGCACAACGGCGCGAAGAACTACGAGCCGAACAGCTTCGGCGGACCGTTCCAGACGGACCGCGCGCTGTGGCAGCCGACGCCGGTCACCGGAGTCACGGGCAACAGCGAGGCTCCCGTCCACGCCGAGGACACCGACTTCGTCCAGGCGGGCAACCTCTACCGGCTGCTGTCCGAGGACGAGAAGGGCCGCCTGGTCGACAATCTGGCGGGCTTCATCTCCCAGGTCTCGCGCGACGACATCGCCGAGCGCGCGATCAACAACTTCCGCCAGGCGGACGGCGACTTCGGCAAGCGGCTGGAAGCCGCCGTCCAGGCCCTGCGCGGCTGATCACCAGCACTGGAACGCTTGTCGTTGAGGGCGGGCCGGATCCCCTGTCGGGGGTCCGGCCCGCTGTTGTGTGCTCAGGTCGGGTCGGGCGGGTGCGCTCAGGCCGGTGCGTGCGGGTGTGCTCAGTTCCGGCCAGGGCGGTGCGGTCAGGCCGGTGCGTGCTGACGGGCCGGGACCCAGCAGCGGATGATGTCGCGGACCGAGACGATCCCGACCGGTCCGCTCGCGTCGAGCACGATCAGATGCCGGAAGCCGCCGTGCGTCATGGCGGCCGCCGCGTCCTCCAGGGTCCAGGCCGGGGCGGCGAAGACGACATCGGTGATGGTGTGGGCGCCTGCGGTCTCACTGTCCGGATTCTGGCCCAGGGCCAGCGAGTTGAGGATGTCGCGCTCGGTCAGGATTCCGAGGCCGCTGGACTCCTCGTCGAGGACGACGGCCGCGCCGACGCGGCGCGCCGACATCAGCCGGGCCGCCTGGCGGAGGGTGTGTGCCGGGCCGATGGTGAGGACCACCGTGCTCATGGCGTCGCGGACGAGCATGGGATGGAGCCACCTCCTTGGTGAAGCGCCAAGAGAAGCGATTCACAAGTTCACAAGTGGGGGGACTCTCAGGGTGGCAGTTAAAGGGAGGGTCAACAAGAGGGCGCGTGAGGTGAGTTCAGGGGCGCCCGTGGATCACTGGTGCGGCCGGTGGCCGGGTCAGTACCGCTGGTTGAGGTAGCCGAGCAGCTCGTCGTGGAGGATGCCGTTCGACGCGGCGGCGTTGCCGCTGTGCGGGCCCGGGCGGCCGTCGAGGCCGGTGAAGGAGCCGCCCGCCTCGGTCACCACGATCGCGTTCGCCGCCATGTCCCAGAGCGACAGCTCCGGCTCGGCACAGATGTCCACCGATCCCTCGGCCACCATCATGTACGGCCAGAAGTCGCCGTACCCGCGGGTGCGCCAGACGGCCTTCGTCAGGTCCAGGAAGCCGTCGAGCCGCCCCTGGTCCTCCCAGCCGGTCAGCGAGGAGTACGCGAACGAGGCGTCGGCCATGCGGGAGACCTGGGAGACCCGCAGCCGGGACGCGGCGGAGAGGCTGCGGCCGGTGAACGCGCCATGGCCCTTCGCGGCCCACCACCGGCGGCCGAGCGCGGGCGCCGAGACGACCCCGACGACGGGCTGGTAACCGCCCTCGCTCGCCTCCATCAGGGAGATGAGCGTGGCCCACACGGGCACACCGCGGACGTAGTTCTTGGTGCCGTCGATCGGGTCGATCACCCA
Organism: Streptomyces sp. NPDC058371; assembly: GCF_042723265.1. NCBI lineage: Bacteria > Bacillati > Actinomycetota > Actinomycetes > Kitasatosporales > Streptomycetaceae > Streptomyces > Streptomyces sp. NPDC058371. The sequence continues at coordinate 399,294 of NZ_JBHXJC010000004.1, forward strand.
GCGGCGCGGGCCCGTGCCCTCGATGCCGTACTCCTCGCCGAGGACCGCGTCGCGCGGCCGTGCCCGCTTGAGATGGCCGCGGATGAGCTCCTCGGCGGCCTTGTCCGCCTCGCTCACCGGCGTCATGTCCGGCTTGGTCTCGACCTTCAGGTCGAGCGCCTTGAACCGGTCCATCGTCGCGGCGTCGGCGGCATCCGCCAGGACATGGGCGAGACGCAGGTCATCGCGATAGTCGGGCATGGGTGAACCGTATCTGCCGCGTTCGGGCGGCGGCCACACGGCCCGCGAGATCTTCGCGGCGCGCGACCACGGAGGCGCACACCCCCCAGCACCGCCGCGAACCCTTGACAGTGCCCCCGCCCGCGTCAAATCTGAGTCGCAGAGCCGCTCGCCCCTAGGAGGCGAAGATGCCTGCAGCGCGGGAATCCCTACTGGATGCCGCTTTCACGGCGCTCGTACACCGCTCCTGGTCCACCGTGCGGATGGTGGACGTCGCCGCCGTGGCCGGGGTGTCCCGCCAGACCCTCTACAACGAGTTCGGCAGCAAGGAGGGGCTCGCGCGGGCCCTGGTCCGCCGGGAGGCCGACGGCTATCTCGCAGGCGTCGAGCGCGCGCTGACCGCCCACCCCGATCCGCGCGAGCGGCTGGTCGCGACCGCCGAGTGGACCGCCGCGACGGCCCGTGACAACGCGCTCGTACGGGCGATGCTCACCGGCTGCTGGAGCGAGCGGCTGCCGGCGCCGACGCTCTCGGCGGTGCCGTCCTCGTCCCCGGTGCCCGCCCAGCGGCGGGCCGACGGGCCGCTGCCGTCACCGGCCGACTTCGTGACGCTGGTGCGTGACCGGGCCGTCGCCGCGCTGTCCGGTCCCGGCACCACCAGGACGGACGCGGCCGAGCTGGCCCGCTCCTGCGAACTCGTCGTACGGCTCTCGCTGTCCTGTGTGGCGGCGCCGCCGGGGGAGGGCGGGGTCACGGGCCTGGTGAAGGCCGCGCTGACCCCGCCGCATCGCGCCCTGGGGCTTATTTCTTGAGCCAGCCGACCTTCGTGTAGTCGACGTCCGCGAGGCCTTCGGCGCCGTAGTTCGCGAGGTCCTTCTGGACCGCGACGATCTGCGGGCGCTGGTAGAGCTCGATGGAGTGGCCGAGCTTCCAGATCTCGACGTCCGCTTCGTTGTAGAGCTTGATCGCCTCGGCCTGGTCGGTGGTCTGGCCGGCCTTCTTCAGCAGCGCGTCGATCTCCGGGGAGCCGACCGAGCCGAAGTTCTGGAAGAGGTTCTTGCCCTGGGGCTTCAGGAAGACGGGGGTCAGCATGGTCAGGTAGACGGCGTCGACGTTGCGGAAGCTGGTCAGGTCGAAGTTGCCGGTGTTGACGAACTTGTTGAAGTAGTCGTTCGCCGGGACCTTCTTCAGGTTCAGCTTCACGCCGGCCACGGCGAGCTGCTGCTGGACCAGCTGTGCCTGGTCGACCTGCGCGGTGCTGCTGCCCGAGCTCAGCACGTAGTCGAGGCTGAGCTGCTTTCCGTCCTTGGTGCGCGGCTTGCCCTCGCCGTTGTCCTTCCAGCCCGCCGCGTCGAGCAGCTTCTTCGCCTTGGCCGGGTCGAACTTCCCGTACTCGCCCGAATTGGCCTGGTAGCCCTTCTGGTTGGGCATGAAGAAGTGGTTGTCGAGCGGCTTCAGCTCGAAGGAGAGGTCCTTGCTGAAGGACGCGTTGATGCCCGTGCGGTCGATCGCCGCGCCGATCGCCAGGCGTACGTTCACGTCCTTCAGGGGGCCGCGGGCGCCGTTCAGCGTGATGTGCACCTCGTCCCAGCGGGCACCGCGCCTGATGTCCGTGTTCGGCGCCTTCACCAGCCGCTTGTAGTCCTCGGGCAGCAGCGCGGTCGCGTAGTCGACCTCCTTGTTGAGGTACGCGTCCGTGAGCGCCGTGAAGTCGAGCACCCGGAAGACGATCGCGTCCAGCCTGGCCTTCGTTCCCCACCACTTGGGGTCGGGCACGGCCGTGATGGTCTGCGCCGTCTTGTCGTACTCGCTGATCTTGAAGGCGTTTCCGGTGACCGGGACCTTCTCGCTCCACGCCTTGTTGAACTTCTCCGGGGTGTCGATGTACGCCGCCGGGTACAGCGGGTCGAAGAGCCGCTGCCAGTCCGCGTACGGCTTGTCGAAGGTGACCTTGACGGCGTGCGCGTCCTTGCCCTGCTCGACCTTGGATATCTGGTCGTATCCGGAGGTGTCGGCGGCCTCGTAGTCCTTGTTCGTGCCGTTCAGGGCCTTCCACTGGGCCTGGAAGTCCCGCCAGCTCAGCGACTTGCCGTCGGACCACTTCGCCTTGGGGTTCAGCTCGTACTCGATGACCTGCGGGCTGGTCGAGGTCACGTTCGCGGAGAGCAGGAAGTTCGGGTTGGCGTGATGTGCGCCCTTGGCGTCGGAGTCGAACAGGTCGGGCAGCAGCAGCTTGGCGATGTCCGAGGAGTCGCCCTGGCTGCCGTCCACGGTGTTGGCGTTGTACTGGGAGATCCACTGGGTGATCGGGAACTTCACCTGACCGCCCTGCTTGAGGTCGCTCAGCGGATGGAGGTTGATGTCCTGCCCGTCGGCCTTGGGTGCGGCCGCCTTCTTGGATTCGGCACCGTCGTCGGAGGAACCGCAGCCGGCGACCACCAAGGTGGCCGACAGGGCTGCGGCGAGGGCGGTGACTGCGGATCTGCGCATGGTTCTGCTTCCTCCGGTGGGCTTCGGATCGCGAAGCTCGGTGTCAGGTGGCGAGGCCCGGGCTCGGTTCGCGAAGCGCGGGCGTCGGGCTGCGCAGACGGTACGGCGATCACCTGGCCCGCAGGAGGCGAATTCCGGCCTTGTCATGCACTCTTCGTACGGCTGCAACAGAAGACGGCCAAGCTGATCGAGGACACCGACGACCCTTCGGGAGGACAGCACCGTGGCCGCCTTCCTGGCCAGACGCCTGGGCTACTACGCCGTACTGCTCCTGGCGGCCGTCTGCCTCTCCTATCTGCTGGCGTCGCTCGCCCTCGACCCGCGCGCGTACTACGAGGGCCGCCAGCCACCGCTCTCGCCCACGGCCGTGGACCATCACCTCACCGCGCTCGGCGTCAACGACCACCAGCCGCTGCTCGGCCGGTTCCTGCACTGGGCGGGCGGGGTGCTGCACGGGGACCTCGGGGAGACGATCGACGGCACCTCGGTGGGTGCCGAGTTCGGCCGCCGGATCGGGGTGAGTCTGCGGCTGCTACTCATCGGCACCCTGGCCGGCACGGTGCTCGGAGTCCTCGGGGGCGCCTGGACCGCCGTACGCCAGTACCGGCTCTCCGACCGGCTGCTGACCCTGGGCTCCTTCGTGCTGCTGTCGACCCCGGTGTTCCTGCTCGCCGTACTGCTCAAGACCGGCGCCATCTGGTTCAACCAGGAGACCGGCAGCGATCTCATCCAGTTCACCGGAGAGAAGAGCCCCGGTGTGGACTCCGGCTTCTGGGCGGTTCTCAAGGACCGCAGCGTGCATCTGCTGCTGCCCACCATCTCGATCGCCCTCGGTGCGATCGCCGGCTACAGCCGCTACCAGCGCAGCACCATGCTCGACGTGCTCGGCTCCGACTATCTGCGGACCGCGCGGGCCAAGGGCCTTGGCCGCCGGGCGGTGCTGCTGAAGCACGGACTGCGGACCGCGCTGATCCCGATGTCGACCTACTTCTCGTACGGTTTCCTGGCGCTGTTCACCGGGGCCACCTTCACGGAGACGATCTTCGGGTGGCACGGCATGGGGGAGTGGTTCGTGTCGTCGATCGGGAAGAACGACGTCAACTCGGTCGTCGCCGTCAATGTGTTCGCGGCCGTGACCGTGCTGCTGTCCGGCTTCCTCGCGGACGTGCTGCACGCCGCACTCGACCCGCGCATCCGGCAGGCGTCATGACCACCACCCCGGTCGTCGAGACCGTCGCGCCCGCGGTGCGCCCGGTGGGGCGCGGGTCCGTGGTGCTGCGCCGTTTCGTACGCAATCGCAGTGCGCTGGCCGGCGCGGCCGTCCTCGTGCTGCTGTTCCTGCTGGCCTTCGCCGGCCCGTACGTCACTCCCTGGTCGTACAGCCACATCGACTACACCGCGCTGCGGTCGGGACCGAGCGCCGAGCACTGGTGGGGGACCAACCGGATCGGGCAGGACGTCTTCGCGCAGACCGTGCGGGGACTGCAGAAGTCCCTGCTGATCGGGCTGCTGGTGGCCGTGTTCTCGACCGGGCTCGCCTCGCTCGTGGGCGCCTGCGCCGGGTACTTCGGGGGCTGGACCGACCGGCTGCTGATGTTCTTCGTGGACCTGCTGCTGGTCTTCCCGTCCTTCCTCATCATCGCGATCATCTCGCCACGGCTGCGCAGCGGCGGCTGGTTCGCCTTCGTGGGACTGCTCGCCGTCTTCGGGTGGATGATCACCGCGCGGGTGGTGCGGTCGATGACGCTGTCCCTCAAGGAGCGCGAATTCGTCCGCGCGGCGCGGTTCATGGGCGTCAGGCCGTTCCGGATCATCTGGCGGCACGTGCTGCCGAACGTGGCGTCGTTCCTCATCATCGACGCGACCATCTCGGTCGGCGGCGCGGTGATGAGCGAGACCGCGCTGTCGTACTTCGGCTTCGGTGTGCAGGCGCCCGACGTGTCGCTCGGCACGCTGATCGCCTCCGGCACCGGCGCGGCGGTGACGTACCCCTGGATGTTCTTCTACGCGGCCGGTCTGCTCGTGGTGTTCGTCCTGGCGGTGAACCTGGTGGGGGACGGGCTGCGGGACGCGCTGGACCCGACCTCGCGCCGCGGAAGGAAACCGGACCCGGCTTCCAGCCGTGGAAAGAAAGGGGCCGTCCGGTGACCCCGGTGCTCGAAGTGGCCGGTCTGGACGTGGACTTCGACGGCCGGCCCGCCGTCCGCGACGTGAGCTTCTCGCTGGCCCGGGGCGAAGTCCTCGGCCTGGTGGGGGAGTCGGGCTCGGGGAAGTCGGCCACCGCACTCGCGGTCCTCGGACTGCTGCCCGACAACGCGGCCGTACGGGGATCCGCCCGGCTCGACGGGCAGGAGCTGATCGGCGCCGGCGAACGGGCGCTGACCCGGATCCGGGGCAGCCGCGTCGCCATGGTGTTCCAGGACCCGCTCTCCGCGTTCACGCCCGTCTACCGCATCGGCGACCAGATAGCCGAGGCCGTACGGGCCCACCAGGACGTGTCCCGGGAGCGGGCGCGGGAGCGGGCCGTCGAACTGCTCGACCTCGTCGGCATCCCCGAGCCGGCCGTACGGGCGCGAGCCTTCCCGCACGAGTTCTCCGGCGGTATGCGCCAGCGCGCCATGATCGCCATGGCGATGGCCAACGAACCCGACGTGATCCTCGCGGACGAGCCCACCACCGCCCTCGACGTCACCATCCAGGCCCAGGTGCTGGACGTCCTGCGCACGGCCCGGCGGGAGACCGGCGCCGCCGTCCTGCTGGTCAGCCACGACCTGGGGGTCATCGCGGGGATGGCCGACCGGGTGGCGGTGATGCACGAGGGGCGGGTGGTCGAGTCGGGGACGGCCGACGAGGTCTTCGCGCGGCCTCGGGAGCCGTACACGCGGAAGCTGATCGGGGCGGTGCCCCGGCTGGACGACGCTCGGCCACGCGCCGAACTCCCGGCGGGCGAACCCGTGCTGAAGGTCCGCGGACTCACCAAGACCTACCCCCTCCTCAAGGGCAGCGCCTTCAAACGGCGGGTCGGGAGCGTGTACGCCGTCGACGGCATCGATCTCGACATCCGGCGCGGTGAGACCCTCGCGCTCGTCGGCGAGTCGGGGTCCGGGAAGTCGACGACCCTCTTCGAGCTGCTCGAACTGGCCGCGCCGGAGGGCGGATCCGTCGAGCTGTTCGGGCGGCGCCTCGGCACGCTCGGCACGTCCGAGCTCAGGGCGCTGCGCCGTCGCCTGGGGATCGTCTTCCAGGACCCGATGGCCTCGCTCGACCCGCGCATGCCCGTCGGCGACATCATCGGCGAGCCGTTGCGCACCCAGGGCGCCGACCGCGCCACGGTGGCCCGCCGGATCCCCGGGCTGCTCACCCAGGTCGGGCTCGACCCGGCGCACGCGGAACGCTTCCCGCACGAGTTCTCCGGCGGCCAGCGCCAGCGCATCGCCATCGCCCGGGCGCTGTCGGTCGAACCGGAGCTGCTCGTGCTGGACGAGCCCGTGTCCGCCCTCGACGTCTCGGTGCAGGCCGGCGTCCTCGATCTGCTGGACCGGCTGAAGACCGAGCTCGGGCTCGCCTACCTCTTCGTCTCCCACGATCTGTCCGTCGTCCGGCACATCGCGGACCGCGTCAGCGTGGTCTACCTCGGCCGCAGCGTCGAGGCGGGCCCGGTCGAGGAGGTCTTCGAGCGGCCCCGGCACCCGTACACCCAGGCCCTGCTGTCCGCCGTACCGCTGCCCGACCCGGAGCGGGAGCGGGCCCGGCAGCGCACCCGCATTTTGCTGGCCGGGGACCCGCCGAGTCCGACCCGGCGCTACGAGGGCTGCCGGTTCCGGGCCCGCTGCCCGCTGTACACCGGGCTCGCCGAGGAGGAGCGCAAGCGGTGCGCCCACGACGTGCCCGTCCTCGAAGGGGACGGGGCCGCCTGCCACTTCGCGCGGGTGCGCGAGGTGATCTGAGAGAGGTGTCCGGGCTGGGAACTCAGTGGGCCGAGCCCGACAGTTGGAGCCCGATCACACCCATGATCACAAAGCTGATGGAGACGATCTTCAGGACCGAGACCAGGTCACCCAGGAAGATCATCCCGTAGATCGCGGTGCCCGCGGCGCCGATGCCGGTCCACACGGCGTACGCGGGACCGACGTCGAGCTTCTTCAGGGAGAGGGTCAACAGACCGAAGCTGCCCAGTGCGAAGACGCAGAAGGCGACCGTCGGCCAGAGTCTGGTGAAACCGTGCGAGAGCTTCAGACAGACGGCGAAGCCGGTCTCCAGAAATCCGGCCACAACGACGAGCAGCCACGCCATCTCTTGTCCTCCCGCGTCCCCACGTTGACGTGCTTCCCGTTGACTGCTTCGTCCGGCTCGGATCCGGCTTGGTGCGATTATGCATTTACCGACCGGCCAGGGATGCAAACAACGCGGAGGTCGGGCCGGGAACAGCCGGTGTCACTCTCCCCGTGCCGCTCCCGGGTGCTGACCGGCCGTCAGTCGCCCTCGTGCCGTTCCCGCGTACCGGCCAGTCGTCAGTCGCCCTCGTGCCGTTCCCGGGTGCTGAGCAGCCGGCGCAGGGAGTACAGCCGGGCCGGGTCCGCGTGACCGTCGGCCACCCACTGGTCCAGCGCGCAGTCCGGCTCGTCGTGACTGCAGGCGCGCGGGCAGCCTTCGGTACCGGGCTCCAGGTCCGGGAAGGCCTTGATGACGCGGGACGGGTCCACGTGGTGCAGGCCGAAGGACCGGACGCCGGGGGTGTCGACGACCCAGCCGGACGCTCCGGGCAGCGGGACCGCGCGGGCCGAGGTGGTGGTGTGCCGGCCGCGGCCCGTGACGGCGTTGACGACTCCGGTACTGCGCCGCCGCTCCAGCGACACCAGCGCGTTGACCAGGGTCGTCTTGCCGACTCCGGAGTGTCCGACGAACGCCGTGATCTTGCCGTCCAGCTGCTTGCGCACCCGGTCCACGGCCTCGCCGTTCTCCAGCTCCGTACGGCTGGTCACGACGTACGGGACGCCCAACGTGCCGTACATCTCCAGGAGTTCGTCCGGGGAGGCGAGGTCCGACTTGGTCAGCACCAGCAGGGGCTCGAGACCGCCGTCGTACGCCGCCACCAGACAGCGGTCGATCAGCCGCGGGCGGGGCTCGGGGTCGGCGAGGGCGGTGACGATCGCCAGCTGGTCGGCGTTGGCGACGACCACGCGCTCGTAGGGATCGTCGTCGTCGGCCGTACGGCGCAGGACGGAGGTGCGCGGCTCGATGCGGACGATCCGGGCCAGGGTGTCCTTCTCCCCGGAGAGATCTCCGATGATGGCCACCCGGTCGCCCACGACGGCGGCCTTGCGGCCCAGCTCGCGGGCCTTCATCGCCATGACCACGCGGTCCTCGACGAGGCAGGTCAGGCGGCCCCGGTCGACGGTGACCACCATGCCCTCGACGGCTTCCTCGTGTTTGGGGCGGATGTTCGTACGCGGCCGGTTGCCCTTGCGGTTGGGGCGGCTGCGGATGTCGTCCTCGTCGGTGTGCTTGCCGTAACGGCGCATGATCCTGGTCCGCCCGTCAGTTCCCGAGCATTCCGGTCCACAGATCGGGGAAGTCCGGCAGGGTCTTCGCCGTCGTCGCCACGTTCTCGATCTGGATCCCTTCCACCGCCAGGCCGATGATCGCGCCCGCGGTGGCCATGCGGTGGTCGTCGTAGGTGTGGAAGATGCCGCCGTGCAGCCGGCGGGGGCGGATGTGGAGGCCGTCGGCGGTCTCGGTGACATCGCCGCCGAGTTCGTTGATCTCCTTGGTGAGCGCGGCCAGCCGGTCCGTCTCGTGCAGCCGCAGATGGGCCACGCCACGGAGGGTGGAAGGGGAGTCGGCCAGGGCGGCGACCGCCGCGATGCCGGGGGTCAGCTCGCCGACCTCGCCCAGGTCCACGTCGATCCCGTGGACCGAACCGGAACCGGTGAACTGCAGACCGCGGTCGGTCAGTTCGCAGGAACCGCCCATCTCCGTGAAGATCTCCCGCAGCCGGTCGCCGGGCTGGGTGGTGCGCTCGGGCCAGTCCGGGATGAGGATCTTGCCGCCGGTCACCAGAGCGGCGGCGAGGAACGGCTGGGCGTTCGAGAGATCCGGCTCGACGGTCAGGTCGCGGCCGAGCAGCGCGCCCGGCGTGACCCGCCAGACATCGGGCTCGCCGCCCGACTCGGGGGTGTCCACCTGGGCGCCGACCGCGCGCAGCATGTCGACGGTCATCCGGATGTGCGGCATGGAGGGCAGCCGGGAGCCGGTGTGCCGGACCTCCACACCCTGGTTGAAGCGCGGACCGGAGAGCAGCAGCGCGGAGACGAACTGCGACGAGGACGACGCGTCGATCTCCACCGGCCCGCCGTCCAGGGCGCCGCCGCCCTGCACGGTGAGCGGCAGCGCGCCCCGGCCGTCGTCGTCGATCCGGGCGCCGAGGACGCGCAGCGCGTCGATCACACCGGTCAGGGGACGCTCGTACGACCGCGGGTCGCCGTCGAAGCGGATGGGGCCGTCGGCCAGCGCGGCGACCGGCGGCAGGAAGCGCATCACGGTGCCGGCGTTGCCCACGTCGACCGTGGCCGGGCCCTGCAGACCGGAGGGGATGATCCGCCAGGCCTCGCCCGAACCGTCGGAACCGACCGCGACCGTGGAGCTGGAGGAGACCGTCTCCTCGATGCCCACGCCCATCGCACGCAGGGCGCCCGCCATCAACAGCGTGTCGCGGGAGCGCAGCGGGCGGCGCAGCCAGCCGGGCTCGGAGGCGAGGGCGGCAAGCACCAGAGCACGGTTGGTGACCGACTTCGACCCGGGCACGTGGACCGTCGCGTCGACGGCTCCGCTCGCGTGCGGGGCGGGCCAGAGGGCGGTGTGAGCGGGGTTAACGGTCATGCGCCCTACTTTAGTGGCTGACGATGGGCGCAGAACTTGATCAAAAGTGGCGAAACCCGAGCGAAACAGAGCGGTGGTGCGAGGCGTCCGCGCCCGCGTGCGCTCGCGCGCCCGGAGGTGACCGGCGGCCGTCCCCGCCCGCCTCTCCTGTCCCGGGGCGCCTCACACCTGCAGGAGCCAGCGCCCCCCGCCTATCAGCGCGCACAGGGACACCGCGTGGAAGAGGAACAACCACAGCCCGGCGGGCACGTGGGTGAGCCGGGACAGCTGGTCCGCGTCGGAGTCGCCCGCGTTGCCGCGGCTGCGCTTGGCCTGCAGCTCGAAGGCCGGCCGGACACCGCCGAGCAGCAGGAACCACACCACGGCGTACGCGAACGCCGCCTGCACCTGGGGCCCGGCGAGCCAGGACACCACCAGGAACGTGCCGCCCGTGAGGACCACCGTGAGCGCGCCGTACGCATTGCGGATCATCACCAGCATCACCAGCAGCAGGGCCGTGGCCAGCCACAGCAGGGCGGTGATGTGGCCGGCGGCCAGCAGCGCGGCGCCGCCCAGACCGAGCAGCGGGGGCGCGGTGTAGCCGGCGGCGGCGGTGAGGATCATGCCGAGGCCGGTGGGCTTGCCGCGGCTGACGGTGAGGCCGCTGGTGTCGGAGTGCAGCCGGATGCCGCTGAGGCTGCGGCCGGTGAGCAGGGCGACCAGGCCGTGGCCGCCCTCGTGGGCGATGGTGATGGCGTTGCGCGAGAGCCGCCAGACGCCGTGCGGGACGATCGCCGCCAGCGCGGCGACCAGAGTGGCGATCACCACCCACAGGTCCGGGTCCGGCTGACCGCCGAAGACCTGGTCCCAGAGGCCGGCCAGCGAAGTGGATGCGGTGCTGTCCATTGTCGGCGGGAGCTCCCTCTCGTCACGCGGAATCTGGCAGTCTGGCACGTATGTGCGGACGGTATGCAGCGAGTCGTCGACCCGAGGATCTCGCAGGAATCTTTGAGATCGAGATGGGGGTCCCCCCTGCGCGAGCGGAGTCGAGTGCTTGGGGGAGGGAGCCCCAGGAGGAGACTCTGGCACCCGATTTCAACGTGGCGCCGACCAAAGAGGTATACGCGGTCCTGGACCGTCCCGTTAAGGACGCCGACGACCCCGCGCCGGTTCGCCAGCTGCGCACCCTCAAATGGGGACTGGTCCCGTCCTGGGCCAAGACCCCCGAGGGCGGCGCCCGGATGATCAACGCGCGCGCCGAGACCGTGCACGAGAAGCCGTCGTACCGCCGCGCCTTCGCGGCCCGCCGGTGCATCCTCCCGGCGGACGGCTATTACGAGTGGGTGACCGGTCCTGCCGAGCGCGAGCTGGAGGTCGAGGGCAAGAAGAAGCGGCCGCGCAAGCAGCCGTACTTCGTGACGCCGGCGGACGGCTCGGTCTTCGCGATGGCGGGCCTGTACGAGTTCTGGCGCGACAAGACGCTCCCCGACGACCACCCGCGGGCCTGGTGGGTGACCTGCACGGTCATCACGACGGAGGCGGAGACCTCGCCGCTCGCGGTGGCCCCCGCCGAAGGGCCGCACGCGCTGGCCGACATCCACCCCCGGATGCCGCTGATGCTGACGCCGGACCGCTGGGACGACTGGCTGGACCCGGCGCGCACCGATGTCGACGACCTGCGCGCGCTGCTGGCGGCACCGCCCGCCGGCCTGATGCGCGCCTACCCCGTCTCCACGGCCGTCAGCAACGTCCGCAACAACGGACCGGAGCTGCTGAAGGAGCTGGAGGGGCCCGAAGAGGGCACACTCTTCTGACGTGACGGAGATCATTGAGACGGACGCCGGTACGGCCCGCATCACCTGGCACGAGGCGAAGAAGGCGCGGCTGGTCCTCGCCGTCGGCCACGGCGCGGGCGGTGGCATCGAGGCCCGGGACCTCCAGGCGCTGGCGCAGGCCCTTCCCGCGCACGGGGTGAGCGTGGCCCTCGTCGAACAGCCCTGGCGGGTGGCAGGGAAGAAGATGGCACCCGCGCCGAAGACGCTGGACCTGGGATGGCGGGGCCTGTGGCCGGCCCTGGCGAGGTCCGGTGTGCCGGTGGTCGCGGGCGGACGCAGCGCGGGCGCCCGCGTGGCCTGCCGTACGGCCACCGAGCTCGGCGCCGCCGCCGTCCTGGCGCTCAGCTTCCCGCTCCACCCGCCCGGCAGGCCCGAGAAGTCCCGGGCGGACGAACTGCTCGGCAGCGGCGTGCCCACGCTGGTCGTACAGGGCGGGAACGACCCGTTCGGGAAGCCGGCGGAGTTCCCGGAAGGGACGTTCGACCTCGTCGAGGTGCCCTACGGCGATCACGGCTTCGCCGTACCGAAACGAGCGCCCCTCGACCAGGACGAGGCTGTGAAGATCATCACTGACGCCACCGCGAAGTGGCTCACCTCACTCGGGTGAGACGTGACGCTGCTGCACGCCGACGGGAATGTTGGCCGGGGGACCACTGTTGTGCGGATCAGACAGCACAGGCCGTGCTGACCGTTCGTACGAGAGGAAGTCCGCCGCATGGGTTCGACCATCTGCCCGAGCCGTCGCAGCGCCGCTGACCTGGACTGGTCGGTTCTGCATGCGGCAAAGACCGCCCCTGTTCGGGCGGCGGGCGGACCGGATCGTCGTCTATCCTCCGATTCTGGTGGGACCGGTTTCGGCCCTGCCCAGACTCTTGAGGAGGTGGGTCCGGTCACTGGGACCGACGCAGGGGCCGATCACGGCCAGGCGGAGCAGCCCGAGGGCCAGGGCACGAGCGACGCGACGACGGAATCCTCCGCCGAGCGCACCGCGCGCTTCGAGCGGGACGCGCTCGAATTCCTCGACCAGATGTATTCGGCCGCGCTGCGCATGACGCGCAACCCGGCCGACGCCGAGGACCTGGTGCAGGAGACCTACGCGAAGGCGTACGCGTCGTTCCACCAGTTCCGCGAGGGCACCAACCTGAAGGCCTGGCTCTACCGCATTCTGACCAACACGTTCATCAACTCGTACCGCAAGAAGCAGCGCGAGCCCCAGCGCAGTGCGGCCGAGGAGATCGAGGACTGGCAGCTGGCGCGCGCCGAGTCGCACATGTCGACCGGTCTGCGCTCCGCCGAGTCCCAGGCGCTCGACCACCTGCCCGATTCGGACGTCAAGTCGGCGCTGCAGGCGATCCCCGAGGAATTCCGCATCGCCGTCTATCTCGCGGATGTAGAGGGCTTTGCGTACAAGGAGATCGCGGACATCATGGGGACACCCATCGGTACGGTGATGTCCCGGCTGCACCGGGGGCGTCGCCAACTGCGCGGCATGCTCGAGGACTACGCCCGTGACCGCGGGCTGGTCCCGGCCGGCGCCGGAGAGTCGAACGAAGCGAAAGGCTCGGGCTCATGAGCTGCGGAGAGCCGCACGAGACGGATTGCAGTGAGGTCCTCGACCATCTCTACGAGTTCCTCGACCATGAGATGCCGGACGCGGACTGCACCAAGTTCGAGGTGCACTTCGAGGAGTGCTCCCCGTGCCTGGAGAAGTACGGCCTGGAGCAGGCCGTGAAGAAGCTGGTCAAGCGCTGCTGCGGTCAGGACGACGTGCCGACCGATCTGCGCGCCAAGGTCATGGGCCGCATCGATCTGATCCGTTCCGGACAGACGGTGCCCGAGCACGACGTGACCGCGACCGCGCAGGAGTCCTGACACCCCCCGCGCGCACCCTCGGCCGGCACCCGTCCCGCCCCCTCCGCCGGGACGCGGGAGCAGGCCCGCCCGTCACCCGAATGTGCTAATCCGCGGGCTCTGAACCCGCGGATTCGGCCATTGCCACCCCCCTGTCACGCCCGCAGCTCTAGGCTCCGGAAGCCTGGACAGGGGGGAGGGGACGAGGATGGGGTCGATTCCGGCGTGGGCCCGTGTGTACGTGGCCTGTGTCGTCGTCGCGGCTCTCGTCGCTCTCGCCCCCGTGGTGGCCATCCGTACGCCGTGGTGGGCCGTCGCGCTGCTGGCCGCGCTGTACGCCGGCTGCGAGCAGATCACCCGTTGCCGCTTCGTCGGCCACCGTGCCCCCAAGGGCATGGGCACCTTCTTCCCCGTGCTGCTGGCCGGGGCCTTTCTTCTGCCGCCCCCGGCCGCCGCGCTCGTCGCGCTGCCCGGCGCGCTGCTCTCCCGGGTCGAACAGCGGCCCCGCCGGCTGCGCCGGATCTGGCGCGCCGCTCAGCTCGCCCTCGGCATCTGGGCGGCCTCCCGCGTGCACTGGGCGCTGGGCGGCCGTGACGCGGTCGTCGCGCCCGACTTCCCGTACGCGCTCTGGCCCGCCGGTGTGGCGGTGCTCGTGTTCTGCCTGGTCCTGACCGTCCTCGACGGCGGGATCCTGGCCACCGCCGAGCGGGTGCCGGTGCGCACCGCCTGGCGCGGGTTGTTCCTGCGCTCCCTCGCGCCCGTGACCGTGCACGGACTGGCCGGGCTGATGATGGCCGTGCTCTGGCGCAGCCCGTACGGGCCGGTCGCGGCCCTGCTCGTCCTGCTGCCGATGTACGTCTCCTGCTGGGTGTTCGCCCAGTACCACCGTGAGCGGGCCGCCCACCAGGCCACCATCCGCGCCCTGGTGCAGGCCGTCGACATCAAGGATGGCTACACCCGCGGGCACAGCGAGCGGGTCGGGCAGGCGTCCATGATGATCGCCCGGGAACTGGGCATGGACGACGAGCGCGTCGAGGTGCTGCGGTTCGCCGGAATCCTGCACGACGTCGGCAAACTCGGCGTCCCCACGCGGCTGTTGAGGAAGGACGGCCCGCTCACCCCGGACGAGCGGCGGATCATCGAGCTGCATCCCGAGTACGGCCACGAGATGGTCCGCGGGATCGGCTTCCTCGGGGAGGCGCGGTCGGCGATCCTGCACCACCACGAGCGGCTGGACGGGAGCGGATACCCGTACGGGCTGATCGGGCGGCAGATCCCGGAGTTCGCCCGAGTGGTCGCCGTGGCCGACGCCTTCGACGCGATGACGTCCACGCGGTCCTACCGGCGGGCCCGGCCCGTGCCGGTGGCCCTGGAGGAACTCGAACGCTGCTCGGGGGCACAGTTCGACCCGCAGATGGTGACCGCCCTGGTGCGGGCGCTGGGCCGGCACGGGTGGCATCCGGCGGTCACCGCGGACGAGGCGCCGGGCAGCCTGCCGGCCCGGCGCGACGAAGCGCACGCACCGGCCGCGCCCCTGGCCGGTCAGTGGGAGGGCCCGCGCAACCCCGCCGGCCGGAGAACGTCATGAGCGCCGCCGGGGCGGGCCTCCTGCGGGCGGCGCGGCCCCCCTTCGCCCTCTCCTTCGTCCACGGTTCGGCCGCTCTCCTCGCCGTCGTCTCGCTGGCCGGCACCCTCTGGCAGGGCCTCGACGAGCGGGGCGTCGCCCTTGCTTTCGGGGCGCTCGTCGCGGTGGGCGAGCTCGCCCGCTGGAGCGGCACCGAGGAACGGGAGTCCGCGCCGCTCGGGGCCGCCGGAGCCCTGGCGTACGCCCTGCTCGGGGAGAACGCGGGCCACCCCACGCACCACGGAGCCCTCCAGGTCGTCGCCGTGGTGGTCGCGGCCGTACTCGTCGGCTCCGTGCCGCACGTCGCGCGGGGACGGGGGCCCACCCTCGACCATCTGGCCCGGCGCGTCCTGACCGTCGCGTTCACCGCCGTCTGCTTCCAGCCCCTCTACAACCAGGGCAGGCTGCTGGAGTGGAACGGCCCGGCGTACGCCGTGCTCCTGGTCGCCCTGCTGGTGCTCACCGCACTGTGCGACGCGGTGCTCGCGGCGGTGATGGCGCACTCCCGGACGCGCTGGCCCTTCGGACCGGTCCTGCGCGACGAGCTGCGGGCGATGCTCGGCGTCGGCTCCGCGGTGTGCGCGACCGGCGCCGTGATGTCCCTCGCCGTCGCGGTGGTGGGCCTGTGGGCGCTGCCCGTCTTCTCGCTGCCCCTGCTGCTCACCCAGATGTCCTTCCGCCGGTATGCAGCCGTGCGGACCACCTACCGGCAGACCATCGCCTCCCTGGCCCGTGCGACCGAGATCGCCGGCTACACGCCGGCCGGGCACGCACGGCGGGTGGCGGTGCTCAGCCGGGCCGTCGGCCGGGAGCTCGGGCTCTCCGAGCCCGACCTGACCGTTCTGGAGTACGCGGCCCTGATGCACGACATCGGACAGCTCAGCCTCGTCGACCCGGTGCCGGCCGGGGCCACCGCCGTTCTCTCCGCCGACGAGCAACGGCGGATAGCTCTCCTGGGCGGTGCCGTCGTACGCCAGACCGGGGTGGACGCCGAGGTCGCCGTGGTGGTGGAGCGGCAGGCCGACCCGTACCGGGAGCAGCCCGTGAGCGCGCGGATCGTCCGGGCCGTGAACGCATACGAGGAGATGGCCAGGGAAGCAGGGCCCACAGGGCCGCTGACCGCCCTGGAGCGTTTGCGCCTGGCGACGGCCCGCGACTATCAGCCGGAGGTCGTGGAGTCGCTGGCCAGGGTGCTGTCCCGACCGGGTCTGACCTTGCCCCAGGCTGGGTAACCCATGGGTAATGAGCGCCCGTCCGACGGTACGTGGTTGGATGCGAGGAAGAGGGTGTTCGGGGGCACGGGCCAGCCCGGGGCTGCGCTGTCTTCAGGGGACTCTTCAAGGGACCGGCAGGCGGGAATCGCAAGGAACTGGCAGGCGGGAATCGTGAGGATCTTCGGCAAGGGACGACACCGGCCCTCCGCCTCATGGCGGCAGGCCACCGACCGCGCGTTCACGCTGATCGGCGACGGCCGCTACGAGGACGCGGGAGCGCTGCTGACCCGCGCCGCGGACCTGGAGCCCTGGCTGTCCGAGTCCTGGTTCAACCTGGCCCTGCTGCACAAGTTCCGGCACGACTGGGAGCAGGCGCGCGCGGCCGGTCTGCGGGCCGTGGCCCTGCTCGACCGGGAGACCGGAGCACCTGACTGGTGGAACGTGGGCATCGCGGCCACCGCGCTCCAGGACTGGCCACTGGCCCGCCGTGCCTGGCAGGCCTACGGGCTGCGGGTGCCGGGCGGTGCCGCGGTGGCAGGCGAGCCGGTCGGCATGGACCTGGGCAGCTCTGCCGTACGGCTGTCGCCCGAGGGCGAGGCCGAGGTCGTGTGGGGGCGCAGGCTGGACCCCGCGCGGATCGAGGTGCTGTCGATTCCGCTGCCGTCGTCCGGACGGCGCTGGGGCGAGGTCGTGCTGCACGACGGGGTCCCGCACGGCGAGCGGACCACCGCGGCCGGACATGCCTACCCCGTCTTCGACGAGATCGAGCTGTGGGCGCCCTCCCCCGTCCCCACCTGGGTGGTGCTCCTGGAGGCGGCCACCGAGGAGGACCGGGACGCCCTGGAGCGGCTCGCCGCCGACGCCGGCTTCGCGGCCGAGGACTGGTCGTCATCCGTACGGCTGCTGTGCCGGATGTGCTCCGAGTCGCGGATGCCGTCCGACGAGGGCGACGGCGAGCATCTGGACCCGCACGACCACAGTGAGCCGGGCCACCCCGGGCCCCTGGGCCACCGCACCGACGGGCAGCTGTGGGTGCCCGAGCGGGAGTGCGGCCTCGCGGCGCCGGCCGCTCTGGTGCGCGGCCTGCTCGACGGCTGGGTCGCCGACAGCCCGGACTCCAGGGACTGGCGGGACCTCGAAGAGGTCTGTTAGCGCAGAGGTCCGCTGAAGCGCCCTTTAGGCTGTACGCGCAGAATCTCTCCAGGTTGCAGGAAGGCATACGTCGGTCATGGCGCAGCAGGACACCGATCAGCAGCACGCGGGCGTGCTCCCCGTGGACGACGAGGGCTTCGTCATCGACACCGAGGACTGCGAGGAGCGTGAGGCCGCCTACCGCGAGCGCGGTACCTCGCGGCCGATCACTGTCGTGGGGAACCCGGTGCTGCACAAGGAGTGCAGGGACGTCACCGAGTTCGGGGACGAGCTGGCGCAGCTGGTCGCCGACATGTTCGCCAGCCAGCACACCGCCGAGGGCGTGGGCCTGGCCGCGAACCAGATCGGCGTCGACCTGAAGGTGTTCGTGTACGACTGCCCCGACGACGACGGCAAGCGGCACACCGGCGTGGTCTGCAACCCCGTGCTCGTCGAGCTGCCCGCCGAGCAGCGCCGCCTGGACGACAGCAACGAGGGCTGCCTCTCGGTGCCGACCGCGTACGCGCCGCTCGCCCGCCCCGACTACGCCGAGGTCACCGGGCAGGACGAGAAGGGCAACCCGGTCAAGGTGCGGGGCACCGGCTACTTCGCGCGCTGCCTCCAGCACGAGACGGATCACCTGTACGGCTACCTGTACATCGACCGGCTGTCCACGCGCGAGCGCAAGGACGCCCTGCGGCAGATGGCCGAGAACGAGCCCCGCTACCCGGTCGTGGCGAACGACTGAGAGGTCGTCAGGGCCGGTCGAGTCGCGCCGCGCCGCGGCGGAAACGGCGTCAGGCCGAGTGATCCCTGCTGCCCGTGCGACGGAGACGCCGTCGCGGACGGCTGTGACAGAAAATGACAGACGGGGCTCGCGATCTCTTGTGAGCCCACATCAACGACGCCTGGTCGAGAACCCCTCTGACCAGGCGTCGTTCGTCTGTACGTCGCACGTTCGATCGCTTGTACACCTGTAATGATCCAAAATCAGTCATACATGGGGAGGTTCTCGGCACCTTGGGGTAGTGAGTGGAGCAAATCCGTTCCCAGAACGGTCAGTTGTGGTGCTGAATGGGAAGTGCGGGGATACGCAACGGCGCACGCCCGGCACGACGGGAGGGGTGTAGCGCCAACAGGCGGCTGAGAGGGGTTTGTTCGTGCATGCTTTCTCACACGGCACTTCATCGACACCGACCGCGATCGCGGTACCACCGGCGCTCTCTCTCCCGGTGATCGAGACGGCGTTTCCCCGTCAACTGCACCCGTATTGGCCCCGGCTCCAGGAGAAGACGAGGGCCTGGCTCCTCGAAAAGCGCCTCATGTCCCCGGACAAGGTCCAGGAATATGCCGATGGACTGTGCTACACGGACCTCATGGCGGGCTACTACATAGGCGCCCCCGAGGAGGTACTCCAGGCGATAGCGGACTACAGCGCGTGGTTCTTCGTCTGGGACGACCGGCACGACCGCGACATCGTCCACGGCCGCCCGGCCGCCTGGCGGAGGCTCCGCTTCCAGCTGCACGCGGCGCTCGACTCCCCCCGGGATCATCTGCACCACAAGGATCCCCTGGTCGCAGCGTTCGCGGACAGCATGGTCCGGCTCTACTCGTTCCTGAGCAAGCGCTGGAACGCCCGGTTCGCCGAGCACTTCCACGCCGTGATCGACGCGTACGACCGGGAATTCCACAACCGGACGTCGGGCACCGTGCCCACGGTCGAGGAGTACCTCGAACTCCGCCGGCTGACGTTCGCGCACTGGATCTGGACCGACCTCCTGGAGCCGAGCGCGGGATGCGAAATTCCCGTGGGCGTGCGGGAACACCCGGCATTTCGGCGGGCCGCACTGCTCAGTCAGGAATTCGCCGCCTGGTACAACGATCTCTGCTCGCTCCCCAAAGAGATAGCGGGCGACGAGGTCCATAATCTCGGAATCAGTCTCATTCAGCACGAGGGACTGACCATCGAGGAAGCCGTCACGGAAGTGCGGCGCCGGGTCGAGGAATGCATCGACGAATTCCGGGCCGCCGAAAAAGAAGTCCTGCGGCTCGCGGAAACCCTCGCGGACGGCACCGCACAGGGCCGGGAATTGAGCTATGCCGTAAAGGCGTGTCTCGCCAATATGCGGAACTGGTTCAGTTCCGTGTACTGGTTCCACCACGAGTCCGGCCGGTACATGGTCGACAACTGGGACGACCGCTCCACACCCCCGTACGTCAACAACGAAGCGGCAGGTGAGAAATGACCGTCGAGTCCGTACGGCCCACGACCTCCGAGGCGCCGGAGCTGTCCGTCCCGCCCCTGGCGGGAGGTGGTGTTCCGGGTCTCGGCCACGGCTGGAACCTCGTCCGCGATCCGCTGGGCTTCCTGACCCAGCTGCGAGACCACGGGGACCTGGTCCGGCTGAAGCTCGGTCCGAAAACGGTCTATGCCGTGACCTCGCCGGCCCTCGTCGGCACTCTGCTGACGAGCCCCGGATACCAGATCGGCGGGCCACTCTGGGACACCCTGGACGTCCTGCTCGGCAAGGGCGTCGCGACCAGCAACGGCCAACTGCACCGACGGCAGCGGCAGACCATCCAGCCCGAGTTCCGGGCCGACGCCATCCCCAAGTACATGGCGGTGATGGTGGAGGAGGCGCGTGCCTTCGCGGAGCGCTGGAAGCCCGGCGACACGGTCGACGTCACGACGGAGGCGTTCCGCATCGGCGTCCGCGTCACGGCCCGCTGTTTCCTGCAGATCGGGCCCATCGACGAGCTGGCCGAACGGCTGAGCACGGCACTCGCGACCGTCTTCGGCGGTATGTACCGGCGCATGATCCTCTCGTTCGGCCCGTTCTATCGGCTCCCCCTTCCGGCCCATCGTGAATTCGACCGCGCATTGGCCGAATTGCACCGCCTGGCCGACGAGGTCATCACGGAGCGCCGGGCGTCGAAGGAGAAGCCGGACGATTTGCTGACGGCGCTGCTCGAGGCGAAGGACGAAAATGGTGAAACGGTCAACGACCAGGAGGTTCACGATCAGGTCATAGCGATACTCACACCGGGCAGCGAAACGGTGGGGTCCCAGTTGATGTGGATCTTGCAGTTGCTCGCGGAGCACCCGGAACACGCGACCCGGCTGAGCGAAGAGGTCAAATCCGTCATCGGGGACCGACCGATCACATTCGGAGACCTCCGGAACCTGCGCC
Organism: Streptomyces sp. NPDC058371; assembly: GCF_042723265.1. Classification (NCBI taxonomy): domain Bacteria; kingdom Bacillati; phylum Actinomycetota; class Actinomycetes; order Kitasatosporales; family Streptomycetaceae; genus Streptomyces; species Streptomyces sp. NPDC058371. The sequence continues at coordinate 419,707 of NZ_JBHXJC010000004.1, forward strand.
ACACGAACAATGTCATCACGGAGGCGCTGCGTATCCGCCCGGCCGTATGGATATTGACGCGGCAGGCGCTGGCCGAAACCGAACTCGGTGGCTACCGCATTCCGGCCGGTGCGGACATCATCTACAGTCCGCTGGCGATCCAGCGTGATCCGCGGTCCTACGAGCGGCATCTGGAGTTCGATCCGGACCGCTGGCTCCCCGAACGCTCCAAGGACGTGCCGAAGTACGCGATGAGCCCGTTCAGCGTGGGCAACCGCAAGTGCCCGGCCGACCACTTCTCGATGGCCGAGCTCGCCATCATCCTGGCGACCGTGGTGCCCAAGTGGCGTCTGGAGAACCTGCCGGAGACCGACCGCAACACCAGGGTCGGCATCACGCTCCGGCCGAGGCGGCTGCTGCTGAGGGCCGTGCCGCGCTGACCCCGCGCGCTTACCGGCGCACGTTCAGGCAGCCTGCGGGCCCCTGAACGTGCGCCGGTACGCCTGCGGGGTTGTCCCCAGGCTCCGGACGAACTGATGGCGCAGCGCGGCCGCGTTGCCGAACCCGGTGCGGCCCGCGATCGCGTCCATCGTCTCGTCCGACGCCTCCAGCAACTCCTGGGCCAGCAGCACCCGTTGCCGCAGGATCCAGCGGTAGGGCGTGGTGCCGGTCTCCTGCTGGAAGCGGCGCGCGAAGGTGCGCGGGGACATGTGGGCGCGGGCGGCGAGCTGTTCCACGGTCACCTCCTCGTCGAGGTGGCGCTCCATCCAGACGAGCACCTCGCCGACCGTGTCGCACTGCGAGCGGGGCAGCGGCCGCTCGATGTACTGGGCCTGTCCGCCGTCGCGGTGCGGCGGTACGACCATGCGGCGCGCGACGGCGTTGGCGACCTCGGGACCCTGCTCCTTGCGGACGATGTGGAGGCAGGCGTCGATTCCGGCGGCGGTGCCCGCCGAGGTGATGACGGGGTCCTCGTCGACGTACAGGACGTCCCGTTCGACGATCGCCCGCGGATGCCGGCGGGCGAGCTCGTCGGCATGCTGCCAGTGCGCCGAGCACCGCCGCCCGTCGAGGAGTCCGGCCGCGCCGAGCACGAAGACGCCCGAGCAGACGCTGAGCACCCGGGCGTCGCGCCGCACGGCCCGGCGCAGGGCGTCGAGCAGTTCGGGCGGATAGCCGTGCCCGGCATTGTCGCGTGCGGCCGGCACCACGATCAGGTCGGCCTCTTCGAGCCGGTCGAGGCCGTACGGAGTGGAGACGGTGAACCCGGCGACATGGGTGCCGAGGGTCGGCCCCTCGGCCGAGGCCACCGCGAAGTCGTACACGGGCAGGCCCTCGTCGCTGCGGTCGAGGCCGAACACCTCGCAGACGACGCCGAGTTCGAAGGGGTGCACTCCGTCGAGGAGCACCGCGGCCACGTTTTTCAGCATGCTGCCAGTGTGCCTCGGATGTGGCAGGAATTCGAGGGCCTACGGCAGTCCTGCCACTGACCTCGGCGGCCGATCGGCGCGACAGTGGTGTTCATGGAGACACTCATGAACACCACAGTCGCCCTGCTGACCGTCCTCGGGATCTTCGTGGTCCTGGCTCTCCCCGCCCTGCTCGGACTGCGCCGCGAAGCGCGGATCGACCGGCAGTTGAGGGCCGCGCAGGAGCCTCAGAACTCCTCGTCGAACCCGACCGAGCCCTCCACCGCCACCTGGTACGCCGAGGGACGGCGCTCGAAGAAGTTGGTCAGCTCCTGAACCCCCTGAAGCTCCATGAAGGAGAAGGGGTTCTCGGAGCCGTACACCGGCGCGAAGCCGAGGCGCGTCAGTCGCTGGTCGGCGACGCACTCCAGGTACTGGCGCATCGAGTCGGTGTTCATCCCCGGGAGGCCGTCACCGCACAGGTCGCGCGCGAACTGCAGCTCGGCCTCGACGGCCTCCCGCAGCATGTCGGTGACCTCCTCCTGGAGCCGGTCGTCGAAGAGTTCCGGCTCCTCCTTGCGGACGGTGTCGACGACCTCGAACGCGAAGGACATGTGCATCGTCTCGTCACGGAACACCCAGTTGGTGCCGGTCGCGAGGCCGTGCAGCAGACCCCGGCTGCGGAACCAGTAGACGTACGCGAAGGCGCCGTAGAAGAAGAGCCCCTCGATGCACGCGGCGAAGCAGATCAGGTTCAGCAGGAAGCGGCGGCGGTCGGCCTTGGTCTCGAGGCTGTCCAGCTTCTCCACCTCGTTGATCCACTTGAAGCAGAACTCGGCCTTCTCGCGGATGGACGGGATGCTCTCGACGGCGTCGAAGGCCGCCGCCCTGTCCTCCGGGTCGGGCAGATAGGTGTCGAGCAGCGTCAGATAGAACTGGACGTGCACGGCCTCCTCGAACAGCTGGCGCGAGAGATACAGCCGCGCCTCGGGCGAGTTGATGTGCTTGTAGAGCGTCAGCACCAGGTTGTTCGCCACGATCGAGTCGCCCGTCGCGAAGAACGCGACCAGCCGGCCGATCATGTGCTGCTCGCCCTGCGACAGCTTCGCGAGGTCGGCGACGTCCGAGTGGAGGTCGACCTCCTCCACGGTCCAGGTGTTCTTGATCGCGTCCCGGTAGCGCTCGTAGAAGTCCGGGTAGCGCATGGGACGCAGGGTCAGCTCGAAGCCCGGGTCGAGCAGGTTCTTCTCGGTCTTCTCAGGTGCGGCGGTCATTACTGGCAGGCCTCGCAGGACTCGGGGTTCTCAAGGGAGCAGGCGACGGCGTCGGGGTCGGCGACCTGCTGGACGGGGATGGTCTTCTCGGGCTGCGCCTGCGCCTGCGCGGCACGGGCGATCCGGGTCGCCGGGCGCGAGCGCAGGTAGTACGTCGTCTTCAGGCCCGACTTCCAGGCGTACGCGTACATCGAGGAGAGCTTGCCGATGGTCGGCGTCTCCAGGAACAGGTTCAGCGACTGGGCCTGGTCGAGGAACGGGGTGCGGGCCGCGGCCATGTCGATCAGGCCGCGCTGCGGGATCTCCCACGCCGTGCGGTAGAGGTCGCGGACGTCCTGGGGCACCCAGGTGAAGCCCTGCACCGAGCCACTCGACTCGCGCAACGCCTCCCGGGTCTGCGCATCCCACACGCCGAGCTTCTTCAGCTCCTCCACCAGGTAGGAGTTGACCTGGAGGAACTCGCCGGACAGCGTCTCGCGCTTGAACAGGTTGGAGACCTGCGGCTCGATGCACTCGTAGACGCCCGCGATGGACGCGATGGTCGCGGTCGGCGCGATCGCGAGGAGCAGCGAGTTGCGCATGCCCACCGCGGCGATACGTTCCCGCAGGGCCGCCCAGCGCTCCGGCCAGTTCAGCTCGACGTCGAAGTGGTCGGGGTGCAGGACACCGCGGGCGGTACGGGTCTTCTCCCAGGCCGGCAGCGGGCCGTTGCGCTCCGCGAGGTCGGCGGAGGCCTCGTACGCGGCGAGCATCACGCGTTCGGCGATCCGGGTGGAGAGCGCGCGGGCGGCGGGCGAGTCGAAGGGCAGCCGCAGCTTGAAGAAGACGTCCTGCAGACCCATCGCGCCGAGGCCCACCGGCCGCCACTTGGCGTTGGAACGGCCCGCCTGCTCGGTCGGGTAGAAGTTGATGTCGACGACCCGGTCGAGGAAGGTCACCGCGGTGCGCACGGTGGCGTCCAGCCGCTCCCAGTCGATGTCGCCGTCGACCACGAAGGCGCCCAGGTTGACCGACCCGAGGTTGCAGACGGCCGTCTCCCCGTCGTCCGTGACCTCCAGGATCTCGGTGCACAGGTTCGAGGAGTGGACGGTGTGGCCCGGCTCCGCGGTCTGGTTGGCGGTGCGGTTGGCGGCGTCCTTGAAGGTCATCCAGCCGTTGCCGGTCTGCGCGAGGGTGCGCATCATGCGGCCGTACAGGTCGCGGGCCGGGATCGTCTTCTTGGCGAGCCCGGCTTCCTCCGCCTTGCGGTACGCGGCGTCGAACTCGTCGCCCCACAGGTCGACCAGCTCGGGCACGTCGGCGGGGGAGAAGAGCGACCAGACGCCGTTCGTGTCGACCCGGCGCATGAACTCGTCCGGGATCCAGTGCGCGAGGTTCAGGTTGTGCGTACGGCGGGCGTCCTCACCGGTGTTGTCGCGCAGCTCCAGGAACTCCTCGATGTCGGAGTGCCAGGTCTCCAGGTACACCGCGGCCGCGCCCTTGCGCCTGCCGCCCTGGTTCACCGCGGCCACCGAGGCGTCGAGGGTCTTCAGGAACGGGACGATGCCGTTGGAGTGCCCGTTCGTGCCGCGGATCAGCGAACCCCGGGAGCGGATCCGGGAGTACGACAGGCCGATGCCGCCGGCGTGCTTCGAGAGCCGGGCCACCTGGTGGTAGCGGTCGTAGATGGAGTCCAGCTCGTCCAGCGGGGAGTCGAGGAGGTAGCAGGACGACATCTGCGGGTGCCGCGTACCGGAGTTGAAGAGCGTGGGGGAGGACGGCAGATAGTCGAGGCGGCTCATCAGGCCGTAGAGCGCGGCGACTTCGTCGAGTGCGCGGGTCGAGTCGTCCTCGGCGAGACCGCTCGCCACCCGCAGCATGAAGTGCTGGGGCGTCTCGATGACCTGCCGGGTGATGGGGTGCCGGAGCAGATAGCGGCTGTGCAGCGTGCGCAGCCCGAAGTAGCCGAAGCGGTCGTCGCCTTCGAGGTCGATCAGCGCGTCCAGACGGGTCGCGTGCAGGCGTACGAACGCGGCCGTGCGGTCGGCGATCAGACCCTCGCGGTGGCCCGTGGTGATGGACCCGGAGAACGACGTGACGCCCTGCGAGGCGGCCTCGGCGGCGATGCTGATCGTCAGCAGCCGGGCGGCCAGCCGCGAGTAGACGGGGTCCTCGGAGATGAGTCCGGCGGCCCCCTCGGTGGCCAGTTCGCGCAGCTCCGCCTCATCCGCGCGGGCGGACCGGCCGCGCAGCGCGGCGGCGGCGACCCGGCCGGGGTCGGCGCCGGGGAGGTCGGCGGTGAGGCGGGTCAGGGTCCGCAGCAGTGCGGCACCGGGACCGTCCGTCTCCACCGACGTCGCGGACGGTGTCGCTGTGGCCGGATCGGCTGGCGCGATGGTCACGTGGGGCTCTCCCTCGCTCGGCACGGGGCCTTGCGGAGGGCAGCGGGACACGCGACACCTTGCCGGTACGCGTGCGTCCACCGGCCCATTCCACGAGACCCGGACGTCGTCGGCGCCCGGGCCGGGTGGCCGGGGCGCGCTGTCGGCAGGTCCTCGGACTGACCGAGTGCGCATACGCGCACAAGTACACCGTTGCGGGACAGTTCCGGATTCGCACCGGATTCCCCTGCGACGACAGCGAGCACGAGCATACATCTTGTGCCGGGCTGCGGTGGCACCCCCACATCTTGTGTCGCGCCGTTCTCGGAGCGTGTCAGAGCGTCAACTCATAGGTGAGCAGCAGGATGTCGTCGATGTCCGGGAGCGGGTTCCAGTCGCGCTCGGGGCAGCGTGTGAAGCCGAACCGTTCGTAGAGGCGGTGGGCCGCGTGCATGGTCCGCTGGGTGGAGAGCACGACGCGGACGCAGCCGTCGACCTCGCGGGCCCGCTCGACGCACGCGTGGACGAGGGCCGCGCCGGCGCCTCGCCCCCGGTCCTCGCGCGCGACGGCGAGCATCCGCACCTCCGCCTCGCCGGACCGCGCGATGTCGGCCATGGGCCCGCCGGCCGGCACGAAAGTCACCCCGCCGAGCACCCGGGCGCCCTCGACGGCGACGAGCGCATCGGCCGCCGCCGCCCGCTTCGCCACGTCCCGCAGCTCCCCGAGGTACTCGTCGCTCTCCCCGAAGTCGAGGAGGCCGTCGCCGAGATACGCCTGGGCGGTGAGTTCCCCTACGGTCGCGTACTCCTCGGGCCGCGCCCGCCTGATGACGATGTCCATGCGGGGAGTGTGCCGGACGGGCACGACGACGGGCCGCCGAATTTCTCGGCGGCCCGTCGAGGGGTACGCGAACCACGGGCCGTCCTCGGGTACGAGACCGGCGGCCCGTCAGGGGGTGCGGGACCGGAACCGGGTGCGGGACCCGGTCAGTGCGTCGTGCCCGCCGTGGCCGGCGGCAGCTCGACCTGCACGCCCGCGTCGCCCGCGTCCACCGTGTAGTCCTCCGGGGACGTCTCGTCGATGCCGTCCGGCGCCTTGAAGGCCCGCAGGGCGAAGGTGAGGACGACGGTCACCACGATGTTCATGACGAACGCCGTGAGACCGATGTAGCCGATCTCGCCGATGCCGGGGATCTCCTTCGAGCTGCCGCCGAAGTGCTTCTGGGTCGGCGAGGCGACGCCGTACGCGGCGAGCGTGCCGTACACCATGCCGACCGCCCAGCCCGCGAGCAGCGCCCAGCGGTGGAACCAGCGGGTGAACAGGCCGCCGACCAGGGCCGGGAAGGTCTGCAGGATCCAGATGCCGCCCAGGAGCTGGAAGTTGATCGCGACGGTCTTGTCCATGGTGAGGACGAAGACCAGCGCGCCCACCTTCACCAGCAGCGAGACCAGCTTGGAGACCTGGGTCTCCTGCTTCGGCGTCGCGTCCGGCTTGATGAAGTCCTTGTAGATGTTGCGGGTGAAGAGATTCGCGGCCGCGATCGACATGATGGCCGCCGGCACCAGCGCGCCGATGCCAATGGCCGCGAAGGCCACTCCCGCGAACCAGTCAGGGAACATGTTCTCGAAGAGCTGCGGGATCGCCAGCTGCCCGTTGTCCACCTTCACCCCGGCCGCGATCGCCATGAACCCGAGCAGGGCCAGCAGGCCCAGCATGAGGGAGTACAGCGGCAGGATCGTGGTGTTGCGCCGGATCACCTCGCGGCTGCGCGAGGACAGCGTCGCGGTGATCGAGTGCGGGTACATGAACAGCGCGAGGGCCGAGCCGAGCGCCAGCGTGGCGTAGGTCCACTGGCCGGCCTCGGCGGGCACCACTCCGCCCGCACCCGCCGTCGTGAACTTGTCGGTCGCCGCCTTGAAGATGTCGTCGAAGCCGCCCAGCTTGATCGGGATGTAGATGATGGCCACCGCGATCACGATGTAGATCAGGGTGTCCTTCACGAACGCGATCAGCGCGGGGGCGCGCAGACCCGACGAATACGTGTACGCGGCCAGCACACCGAAGGCGATGAGCAGCGGCAGGTCCTTCACGAACCAGTTCGTGTTCTCGCCGCCGCCGACGCCCATCACGTCGAGGACCGCCTGGATGCCGACCAGTTGGAGCGCGATGTACGGCATCGTGGCGAGGATGCCCGTCACGGCCACCGCCAGCGACAGCCCCCTGGAGCCGAAGCGCCCGCGCACGAAGTCCGACGTCGTCACATAGCCGTGCTTGTGCGACACCGACCACAGCCGCGGCAGGAAGGTGAAGATCAGCGGGTAGACGAGGATGGTGTACGGCACGGCGAAGAAGCCGGCCGCGCCCGCCGCGTAGACGGCCGCGGGTACGGCGACGAAGGTGTACGCCGTGTAGAGGTCGCCACCGAGCAGGAACCAGGTGACCCAGGTGCCGAACGACCGTCCGCCCAGGCCCCATTCGTCCAGCGTGTGCTCGTTGTCGGCCCTGCGCCAGCGCGCGGCCACGAAGCCCAGGGCCGTGACGGCCAGGAAGAAGAAGATGAAGACGCCGAGGGCGACTCCGTTCACGCCGTCGTTCACTTCGACGCACCCCCACCCTGCGACGTGCGGGCGCGCTGGTCACGCTGCCACAGCTTGTACGCGGTCATCGTCAGCGCCGTGGAGATGAACACCCACAGCATCTGGTACCAGTAGAAGAACGGGATGCCGATGAAGGTGGGGTCGATCTTGGAATACGAGCCGACCCACAGCATCGCCACGAACGGCGCCACGAGACAGAGCGCGATGACCACCCGCGCGGGTGTCACCACCGCTCTGTTCACTTCTGACTCTTCGGACATCTCGTGACTCCGTCCACTCTCTGATCACCTGTGTAACGCGCAGGCAATCTAGGCGACGGTGTCAGCCCAGCGGAACCCCCGTCCGCATATCGGTCTTCGTGTCGTCAGCAGCAGCGGAACCCCTGGCGGGGATCGGCCTCCTGGCGGACCGTCCGCATCCGCTCGAACTCGCGGCGCGTCGGCACGGACGCGTCGGTATGGTCCTGTCGGACGTGGGCGACATAGCGGTCGTACGCGGACTCGTCCGTCAGTTCCCTTACGTACCAGCGCAGTCCCCGTCCCGCGCGGCTAACCGCCCTGTACAGCGCCGACCGCATCGCGCTCCGCCTCCTCCGCCTTCTCCGCCCTGGTCGGGATCAGCCCGGCCGGGGCCACGATCTTCGACTGCACGTACGGCGCCTCGCTCAGGGAGGAGAGCGCCGGGCGGCGTACGTGCCGGACGCAGACCCGGGCCGCGTCCACGATCACGACCACGACGAGCAGGGCGAGGGCCGCCGAGAGGACGCCGTCCACCGTGGAGTTGGTGACGACGGTGTGCATGTCGTCCATGGTCTTGGCGGGCGGCAGGACCTTGCCCGCGTCGATGCCGTCCTGGTACACGCTGCGTTGCTGGAAGAAGCCCACGCGCGGGTCGCTGGAGAACACCTTCTGCCAGCTCGCCGTGAGCGTCACCGTGGCGTCCCAGGCGAGCGGAATCCCGGTGATCCAGGCCCACTTGAGGCGCCCGGACTTGACCAGCAGGGTGGTGCAGACGGCGAGCGCCACCGCCGCGAGCAGCTGGTTGGCGATGCCGAAGATCGGGAAGAGCTGGTTGATCCCGCCGAGCGGTTCGTGGACGCCCACCCACAGGAAGTAACCCCACAGGCCGGTCACCAGCGCGCTGGTGACGACCAGACCCGGCTTCCAGCTCACGTTCTTGAAGGGCCGGTAGACGTTGCCCAGCATGTCCTGAAGCATGAACCGGCCCACGCGCGTGCCCGCGTCCAGCGCGGTCAGGATGAACAGCGCCTCGAACATGATGGCGAAGTGGTACCAGAACGCCCGCAGGCCCCCTCCGGTCACCTTGGAGAAGATCTCCGAGACGCCGATGGCGAGCGTGGGCGCGCCGCCGGTCCTGGAGAGCAGGGTCTGCTCCTCGACGCCCCGGGCTGCGGCGGCCAGGTCTTCGGGGGAGATGACGTACCCCATGTGGCCAACCGCCACCGAGGCGGACTGCACGGTGGTTCCGACGACCCCCGCCGGGGCGTTCATCGCGAAGTACAGGCCCGGGTCGATGATGCAGGCCGCGACCAGCGCCATCACCGCGACCGACGACTCCATCAGCATGGAGCCATAGCCGATCATCCGGATCTGTGTCTCCTTCTGGATCATCTTCGGCGTCGTACCGCTCGAGATGAGCGCGTGGAATCCGGACAGCGCGCCGCACGCGATGGTGATGAAGACGAAGGGGAAGAGCGAGCCGGCGAAGACCGGCCCGTCACCGTGCGCGGCGAAGTCGGTGACCGGGTCCATCTTCAGCGTCGGCAGCGTGACGACCACCCCGAGCGCGAGCAGGGCGATCGTGCCGATCTTCATGAAGGTGGAGAGGTAGTCGCGCGGTGCGAGCAGCATCCACACGGGCAGGATGGAGGCCACGAAGCCGTACGCCACCAGCCAGACGACCAGAGTGGACGGGGCGAGGGTGAAGGTGCCGGCCCACGAGGACTCGGCGACCCACCGTCCGGCGACCAGTGCGAGCAGCAGCAGCGCGACCCCGATGAGCGAGACCTCGCTGACCCGGCCCGGCCGCAGGACCCGCAGATAGAAGCCCATCAGCAGGGCGATCGGGATGGTCATCGCGATGGAGAAGGTGCCCCACGGCGACTGCGCCAGCGCGTTCACGATCACCAGGGCGAGCACGCCGAGCAGAATGATCATGATGGCGAAGGCGGCGACCAGCGCGGCGGCGCCGCCGAACGGGCCGATCTCCTCACGGGCCATCTGGCCGAGCGAGCGCCCGTCCCGGCGGGTGGAGAAGAAGAGCACCACCATGTCCTGGACCGCGCCCGCGAAGATCACTCCGACGATGATCCAGATGGTGCCGGGCAAGTAGCCCATCTGCGCGGCCAGTACGGGCCCCACCAGCGGGCCCGCGCCGGCGATCGCCGCGAAGTGGTGGCCCAGCAGCACCCGCCGGTCGGTCGGATGGAAGTCGATGCCGTTGTTCAGCCGCTCCGCCGGGGTCGCCCGGGTCCTGTCGACCCTGAGCACCTTGTACGCGATGAACTTCGCGTAGAAGCGGTAGGCGAGGGCGTACGAGCCGAGGGCGGCGGCGACCATCCAGGCCGCCGACACGTCCTCGCCCCGCGAGAGCGCCAGCACGGACCAGCCCGCGGCGCCCACCAGCGCGACGAGGGTCCAGATGACGATGCTCCGGGGCGTTGCCTTGCGAGGGGCTGCCGGCTCAGGGCTTTGGGTGCGCACGGGTCGTCCTCCCGTCCATGGGTGACGGGAGGACCGTAGAACAGTGGAGGGAGCTGCGCTACACCACGTGCACTACCTCAAGTGGCCTGATTTCACGGACGCGTGGGCGAGCCGCGCCGCGCTCCGGACCGATCCGTGTGGCGAACGGCTGGTCGGTGGGCCGCTTCAGCCGCGCCACGGCTGTCTTCTTCCGGGGGGTGACCCCCGTATCCCCGGCAGGTCCCGCGCGCCCCGACCTAGTCGGTGGGTCGCTTCAGCCGCGCCACGGCTGCTTTCTTCCGGGGGGGGCGACCCCCGTACCCCCGGCAGGTCCGCGCGCGTCCCCGCTCTAGTCCGTGGGCCGCTTCAGCCGCGCCACGAACTTGTACCGGTCGCCCCGGTAGACCGAGCGCACCCACTCCACCGGCTGGCCGTCCTTGTCCAGCGAGTGACGGGAGAGCATCAGCATGGGCAGGCCCACGTCGGTGCCGAGCAGTCCGGCCTCGCGCGGGGTGGCCAGCGAGGTCTCGATGGTCTCCTCGGCCTCGGCGAGATGGACGTCGTAGACCTCGGCGAGGGCGGTGTAGAGGGAGGTGTACTTGACGAGCGATCTGCGCAGGGCGGGGAACCGCTTCGCGGACAGGTGGGTCGTCTCGATCGCCATCGGCTCGCCGCTCGCGAGCCGCAGCCGCTCGATGCGCAGGACCCGGCCGCCGGCCGTGATGTCGAGCTGGTCGGCGAGGGTCTCGTCCGCGGTGATGTAGCCGATGTCCAGGAGCTGCGAGGTGGGTTCGAGGCCCTGGGCGCGCATGTCCTCGGTGTACGAGGTGAGTTGCAGCGCCTGGGAGACCTTCGGCTTGGCGACGAAGGTGCCCTTGCCCTGGATGCGTTCCAGGCGGCCCTCGACGACCAGTTCCTGCAGGGCCTGGCGCACGGTCGTGCGGGAGGTGTCGAACTCCGCGGCGAGCGTGCGCTCGGGCGGTACCGGCGTGCCGGGCGGCAGCGTCTCCGTCATGTCGAGCAGATGCTTCTTCAGGCGGTAGTACTTGGGCACGCGCGCGGTACGGATGGGGGCGCCACCCTCGTTCTCCGCACTGCTGACGTCGGTGCTCATGCTCTGCCTTCCCGGCTCCGGGTGCCGAAGCGACCGACATACCCGATCGGCCACGGCTCACATCGTGGCACGGCTTCGCGTACGAGTGTCCTCCCGCACGCTCCGTGATCCCCTCTATATACCGTTGGGGTTCCTGTTGGTCTAGTCCATCGCCCCGAGCGGCGGCCATCGGGTGGGCCGAACGGATCTGTCGGTTCCTCCGGAACAGCCCTGTCCGTTCTGCCGCTTGCGCAATGAAAGGTCCCTGCATATGTCGGTCCCGTAACGGACGACGGAAGCGACTTATTCAGCCTTGACACCCCCCTAGGTCTAGGCCAAGCTCCCCCCTACTGGTCTACACCATTGGTCCAGGTCCCAGCCCCACGGGCAGTACTCGTCATAGGTCACCGCGGTGGGCAGGGGGGTTTATGGCATCCCTGAGGAGGGTGGCGTGAAGCGCAAGCTGATAGCCGCGATCGGTATCGCGGGCATGATGGTTTCCATCGCGGCGTGCGGGGACAGTGACGACAAGTCCGGGAGCGGCGGCGCGGGGGCGGACGCCAAGGAGCTCACGGTCTGGCTGACGGTGGACGCGCAGAACAACTGGCCCGAGCTGGTCAAGGCCGCCGACGCCACGGTGAAGAAGGCGCACCCCGGCATCAAGATCAACCACGAGTACTACGGCTGGCCGGACAAGAACGCCAAGCTCGACGCCGTCCTCGCCACCGACAAGGCGCCGGACGTGGTCGAGATGGGCAACACCGAGATGCTCGGCTACATGGTGAAGGGCGCCTTCGCGCCCCTCGAGACGTCGAAGTTCGACAACTCGGACCAGTGGCTGGACGGTCTCAAGGCCTCGGTCACCTACGAGGACAAGACCTACGGCGTGCCGTACTACGCCGGTGGCCGCGTCGGCAACTGGCGCAAGGACGTGGCCGCTTCGGCCGGCGTCAAGTCCACGCCGAAGACGTACAAGGAGCTCACCTCCGATCTGGACAAGATCCAGAAGAAGGAGGGCAGCAAGTTCAGCGCCTGGTACCAGCCGACGCGTGACTGGTACGCCGCGATGTCCTTCGTCTACGACGCCGGCGGCTCCATCGCCAAGCAGGACGGCGGCACGTGGAAGGCCAACCTGTCCTCCCCCGAGTCCATCAAGGGACTCAAGGAGTTCAAGAACGTCATCGACAAGTACATGCACGGTGACAAGACCAAGGACGAGTCCGACCGTTACATCGTCTACGGCCAGGGCAAGTCCGGCATGATCTTCGGTTCGGCCTGGGAGGGCGCGACCTCCGAGGACCCGAAGAACGACAAGACCGGCAAGCTCAAGGGCAACCTCGAGAGCTTCGTGGTCCCCGGCCCCTCCGGCAAGAACCTCCCCGTCTTCCTCGGCGGTTCCGACCTGGCCGTCCCGGTGAAGTCCAAGGCGCAGGGCGTCGCCAGTGAGTGGATCAACGCCCTCACCGGCGCCAAGGGCCAGAAGACCCTGATCGCCAAGGGCAACCTGCCCAACAACAAGACCGACCTCGCGACGCTGAAGAGCGACCCGAAGACCGAGGTCCCCGCCACCGCGGCCGAGAGCAACTGGTTCGTCCCGATGGCGCCGGGCTGGGGTCAGGTCGAGAAGGCCCAGATCCTGCAGACCATGCTGCAGAGCATCGGCACCGGCAAGAAGTCGGTCGAGGCAGCCGCCAAGGACGCGGACGCCGCGATCGACAAGGTCATCAACACCAAGTGACCTGAGGCAGGGCCCCGTTGTCGGCGGGGCCCTGCTTTCCGTACGACCTGGCCGGGAGCGGGCGGCTCGCTTCCCCTGCGACCTGGTCGGCGACGGGGGCCTGCCTCCCGTACGACCTGGTCGGGGACGGGCGACCCGCTTCCCGTACGACCTGAGGGACCGCTGAGGAGCGCGCGGATGAGTGCCGCTGATACGACCACTGCCAAAGTGCCGCCGACGCGGCAGTCACCACCACCGTCCGCCGCCCCCGAACGGCCACGCAGAAAGCGGACCTCCAGCGGGGCAGCCGTCCCCTGGGCGCTGCTCGCCCCCTGTCTGCTGATCCTCGCGCTGGTCCTCGGCTATCCGCTGGTCCGGCTCGTCACCCTTTCCTTCCAGAAGTTCGGGCAGTCCCAGCTCTGGGGCTTCCAGCCGGCCGAGTCGGTCGGCTTCGACAACTTCACCAACATCCTCGGGGACAGCGAGTTCTGGGCCGTCGTCTTTCGCACCGTCGTCTTCGCCGGTGCTGCCGTCATCTTCACGATGGTCAGCGGCATGATGATCGCGCTGCTCCTCCAGCGGGTCTCCGGCTGGGTGAAGATGCTCATCAACATCGCCCTGGTGGCCAGCTGGGGCATGCCGATCATCGTCGCCACCACGGTCTTCAAGTGGCTCTTCGACTCGGACTACGGCGTCTTCAACGCGCTGCTCAGCAAGCTGCCCGGCGTCGACATGGTCGGTCACAACTGGTTCGCCAGCGGCGCCCAGGGCCTGAGCGTCATCATGCTGCTCGTGGTCTGGGGCGCGGTGCCGTTCGTCGTCATCACGCTCAGCGCGGGACTGACGCAGGTGCCCAAGGAACTGGAGGAGGCGGCGCGCCTCGACGGCGCCGGCGCCTGGGGCGTGTTCCGCTACGTCACGCTGCCGATCCTGAAGCCGATCATCGTGATGCTCACGACGCTCTCCGTCATCTGGGACATGGGTGTCTTCCCGCAGGTCTTCGTGATGCGCGGTGGCCACCCCGAGGCCGAGTTCCAGCTGCTCACCACGTACTCGTACGACCGTGCGTTCGTGGTCAACGACTACTCGCAGGGGTCGGCGATCGCCCTGCTCACCGTGCTCCTGCTGATGGGTGTGGTCGCCGTGTACATGCGCCAGATGCTCAAGATCGGAGAGGTCGAGTGACCACGACTACGGCTCCGGCCACCTCCCGCAAGGGTCCCGCCGCGTCCCGCAGGACTCCCGCCGTCTCCCGGCCCCGGAAGTCCAGGTTCGGCTGGAACGTGCTCGGGCTGCTGGTCTTCGTCACCGCCGGCTTCCCGGTCTACTGGATGCTCAACACGGCGTTCAAGCCCGCCAAGGACGCCATCGACTCCGACCCGAGCCTGCTGCCCACGGCGCTCACCCTCGACAACTTCAGCCGGGCGCTGGACATCGCCGACTTCTGGGGCCCCGTCGGCCGCAGCCTGATCGTCTCGCTCTCGGTGGTCCTGATCGGCATCGTGGTCGGCATGCTCGCCGCGCTCGCCATCTCCCGCTTCGCCTTCCGCGGGCGGAAGATCGTCATCGTCGGCATCCTCGCCGTCCAGATGGTCCCGCTCGTCGCCATGATCATCCCGGTCTTCCTGCTGCTGAACGACCTCGGTCAGTACGACAGGCTCACCGGCCTGATCATCACCTACCTCACCTTCATCCTCCCCTTCACGGTGTGGACGCTGCGCGGCTTCATCGTCAACATCCCGAAGGAACTGGAAGAAGCGGCGATGGTCGACGGCTGCTCCCGCACCAGCGCCTTCATCCGAGTGGTCTTCCCGCTGCTCGCTCCCGGCATGGTCGCGACGTCGGTCTACGCCTTCATCCAGGCCTGGAACGAATACCTCTACGCCCTGATGCTTCTGAGCCAGAAGAACCAGACCGCCACCGTCTGGCTCGGCAACTTCACCACCAAGCACGGCACCGAGTACGCCCCGATGATGGCCGGTTCCACAATGATGGCCGTTCCGGTCGTCGTCCTCTTCCTCCTCGTCCAGCGCAAGATGGCCGCGGGCCTGACCGCGGGCGCCGTGAAGGGATAACGCCACCCGATGACGACACTCGCCAGTGGTACCGACACGCTCACGCGGGACGCGCTAGCCGTCCTCCAGCCCGGCTTCACCGGCACCAGTGCGCCCGACTGGCTGCTGCGCCGGCTCGGCGAGGGACTGGCCTCGGTCGGCCTCTTCGGCCGGAACATCGCCTCGCCCGAGCAACTCGCCGCCCTGACCGCCCAGTTGCGCACCGAACGTGACGACGTGCTCGTCGCGATCGACGAGGAGGGTGGCGACGTCACCCGGCTCGAGGTGCGCACGGGGTCCTCCTACCCCGGCAACCACGCGCTCGGCGCGGTGGACGACGTGGCGCTGACGACGGAGGTGGCCGCCTCGCTCGGCCGCCGCCTCGCCGCCTGCGGCGTCAACCTCAACTGGGCGCCGTCCGCCGACGTCAACTCCAACGCCTCCAACCCGGTCATCGGCGTACGCTCCTTCGGCGCCGAGACCGACCTGGTGGCCCGGCACACCGCCGCCTACGTCACCGGCCTGCAGTCCGCGGGCGTCGCGGCCTGCACCAAGCACTTCCCGGGGCACGGCGACACCTCCGTCGACTCGCACCACGCGCTGCCGCGCATCGACGCCGACCTGTCGGTGCTGGCGGCCCGTGAACTCGTCCCGTTCCGGGCCGCGATCGCCGCGGGCACCCGGGCCGTGATGAGCGCGCACATCCTGGTCCCGGCGCTGGATCCCGACCGCCCGGCCACGCTCTCCCGCCGCATCCTGACGGGCCTCCTCCGCGAGGAGCTGGGCTACGACGGACTCATCGTCACCGACGGCATGGAGATGCAGGCCATCGCCGCGACGTACGGCATCGAACGCGGCAGCGTCCTCGCCATCGCAGCCGGCGCCGACGCGATCTGCGTCGGCGGGGGACTGGCGGACGACGACACGGTACGGCGACTGCGCGACGCCCTCGTGGCGGCCGTCCGCGCCGGCGAACTCCCCGAGGAGCGCCTCGCGGACGCGGCGGCCCGGGTACGGGCACTGGCGCAGTGGACGGCCTCCGGGCCTGCGGCTGCGGGGGGTGTGGGGTCCTCGGTCGACGGTGGGCCCGCGGGGTCCGTGGGGCCTGCGGGTTCCGTGGGACCAGCAAGTTCTGCGGCGTCCACGGGGTCCGTGGGGTCATCAAGTTCCGTGGGGCCTGCGGGTTCCGTGGGGTCCGCGACGGCCGCCGGTAACGGCACCGGGCGCCCGGGGGGCGCGCCCGGCGCCGGTACCGGCGGTGGCCCGGACGGCGCTGTCGAGGTGGGGCTCGTCGCCGCCCGGCGCGCGCTCACCGTGACGCACTCCGACACGTACGCCCCGCTCATCGACGCGCCCTACGTCGCCGCGCTCACCCCGGTCGCGAACATCGCCGTCGGGGACGAGACTCCCTGGGGTGTCGCGGCCGAACTGTCACAGCTGCTGCCCGGCACGGAGACCGGCAGCTTCACCGGCGAGAACGCGGCCGCCGCGGCCCTCGCCTCCGCGGGCCGCCGCCGCGTGGTCGCCGTCGTCCGCGACGAACACCGCCACCCGTGGATGGCCGCGGCCCTCGACGCCCTCCTCGCCGCCCGCCCCGACACGATCGTCGTCGAAATGGGCGTGCCCCAGGCACCACCGCGGGGAGCCCTCCACATCGCGACCCACGGCGCGGCCCGCGTATGCGGTCGCGCGGCGGCGGAGGTCATCGCGGGCAGCTGACGAGCCGGCGGGGGGTGCGCGCACCGTCCGCCGCGCCCGCATCCGCATCCGCGCCGGCATCCGAGCCTCGGACATACGAAGGCGCCGGAGCCCCCAGCAAGGGGCCCCGGCGTCTTCGTCTTCGTCTTCGTACAGGGTGGCCCGAGGGGCGCTTAAATCCCCTGCCAGTCCGGCTTGTTGGCGAACGTGTGCCGGAAGTAGTCCGCCAGCTTCAGCTTGGAGGCCGCCGCGTCGTCCACGACGACGGTGGCGTGCGGGTGGAGCTGGAGCGCCGAGGCGGGGCACACCGCGGCGATCGGCCCTTCCACGGTCGCCGCGACGGCGTCCGCCTTGCCCTCACCTGTCGCGAGCAGCACGAGGTGCCGCGCCTCCAGGATCGTGCCGATGCCCTGCGTGATGACGTGGTGCGGGACCTGCTCGATGTCACCGTCGAAGAACCGCGCGTTGTCGACCCGGGTCTGCTCCGTCAGCGTCTTGATCCGGGTGCGCGAGGCGAGCGAGGAGCACGGCTCGTTGAAGCCGATGTGCCCGTCCGTCCCGATGCCGAGCAGCTGGAGGTCGACCCCACCGGCCGCGGCCAGCGCCTTGTCGTACGCCTCGCAGGCGGCCTGTACGTCCTCTGCGGTGCCGTCCGGCCCCGTGAACGCGTCCATGCCCAGCCCCAGCGGCTCGAGCACCTCCCGCCGCAGCACCGACCGGTACGACTCCGGGTGCTCGGCCGGCAGCCCCACGTACTCGTCGAGCTGGGCGATCCGCGCGCGCGAGACGTCCACGGCACCGGCGCTCACCTTGGCCGCCAGCGCCTGGTAGATGGGCAGCGGGGTCGAGCCCGTGGCCACGCCGAGCAGCGCGTCGGGCCTGCGCCTGAGCAGCTCCGCCATGGCATCGGCGATGAGCTCGCCGCCCGCCTTGGCGTCCGGGACGATGACAACTTCCACGCTGGGCCTGCCGATCTGGAGAGGGGACTCAACTGGAACCCGAAGGGGGACACATGTGGTATAGACCAATCTAGCAGAGCCCCCGCCTCTCGGTCGCGCCCAACGCCGCACTATTCACCCAGCGCGCTCCCCCTGCCCCCGCACCGCCCCTCGACAACGCCCCGCCGGTCATCACGGTGGTCGCCGGGCCTACACCAGGGAGCCCCCCGTCGTGTCCAGCCAGGCCCCGGTGACCCAGCGCCCCGCGTCCGAGGCGAGGAAGCTCACCACGTCCGCGACATCCGCCGGGGTCCCGACCCGGCCCAGGGTGGACCGTGCCGCGGCGGCCGCCCACGCCTCGTCGCTGGTGCGCAACCAGGAGGCGTTGACGTCGGTGTCGATGATGCCGGGCGCCACCGAGTTCACCGTGATGCCGCGGGAGCCGAGCACCTTGGACAGGTCCCGGGTGAAGACGTCGAGGGCTCCCTTGGTCATCGCGTACGCCATGATCTCCGGCATCGCCGCGTTGCGGGCGAGGCCCGAGGATATGTTGATCACCCGTCCGCCGTCCCGCAGGCGGTCGCCGGCGTGCCTGACGATGAAGTGCGGCGCCTTCACGTTGACCGCGAAGAGCCTGTCGTACTCCGCCTCGTCGATCTCGGCGAACGGCTTCGACGCGCCGATCCCGGCGTTGTTCACCAGGATGTCCAGCCCCTCCGCCTCCCGGTCGAAGGCCTCCCAGAGAGCCTGCGCGTCTCCCGGCACGCCCAACTCCACCCCCAGGGCGAACGCCGATCCGCCCGCCGCCTCGATCGCGGTGACCGTCTCCTTCGCCGCCACCGCATTGCTCCCGTAGTGCACGGCCACTCGCGCGCCGTCCCGTCCGAGCCGCTCGGCGATGCCCCGCCCGATGCCCCTGCCGCCGCCCGTGACGAGTGCTGTCCTGCCGGTGAGCACGCCCATGTCGGCGCCCCCTTCACATTTGTCTAGTGGTCGCTACAGAAAAAAACCGTACAGCAGCCCACCGTCATTTCTCTAGTACCCGCTATAAAATCCATCCCATGGTGAGCAGGCGATGAGCAGGCAGCAGGGGGCCGGAGAGCTGACCGGCACGCGGACCCGGCCGGCGGAGGCGGCGGCGAAGGCCCCGGCCAAGCAGCGGGGCCGCCCACGCTCCTTCGACCGCGAGACCGCCCTGGAGAAGGCGATCCTCGCGTTCTGGGAGCACGGCTACGAGGCGACCTCCGTCTCCGACCTCACCCGCGTCATGGGGATCGGCGCGCCGAGCCTGTATGCGGCGTTCGGCGACAAGCAGTCGCTCTTCGAGGAGGTCGTGCGCGCCTACGGCACGACGTACGGGGCGTTCGGCGACCGTGCCCTCGCCGAGGAGCCCACCGCCCGCGGCGCGGTCGAGCGGCTGCTCCGCGAGGCCGCGGCGGAGTACACCGATCCGGCCCACCCGCACGGCTGTCTGGTCGTCCACGCGGCCACCAACTGCACGTCGCCCGAGGTGGAGCGGTCGCTGCGCGAGCAGCGCAATGCCAACATCGCGGCCCTGGAGAGACGTATCAAGGCCGGGATCGCGGCCGGCGAGCTCCCCCCGGACACCGACGCGGCCGCCCTCGCCCGGCACACCGGAGCGATGATCCAGGGCATGTCCCAACAGGCGCGCGACGGCGCGACCAAGGCGGAGCTGGAGGCGCTCGCGGAACTGGCCACGGCAATCTGGCCGCGCTCCTGAGAATCCGGCCCCACGCGCGAGCCGAAGCGGGCTACTCTGCGTATGGGCGACGGCGGATGTTGCATAAAGAGACAACAACAAACATCCGCCAACGCATGGACAGCGGCTCATGGACGCAGGAGCATGGTCTAGTCCACAATGCTTAGGTAAAGCGTGCCGGCCTGAATCGCGGCATGTGTACGAGAAGCCTCCGTCTTCCCCGCACAGGAGGACGGACCGAGGAACCGGCGCTCTCTGCCCTGACTGCTCCGGCTCCTCTCCTTCGGCCGATCGGGACCGCACACCCCGTGGCCGTTGTTGCTCCGGGCTGCGGTGCCGGGAGGGTTGAGGGTCCCTCCCAGGCGCCGCGGCCCGCGGGTGTTTCCGGGCCCGTGCGCAGGCCGTTTTCGAGGCCTGTCACAGCCGCCGGGTACGCTCGCACACGTGCCCTCCATGAACGACCTCGTACGCCAGCACACAGCCCTCGGTGACTCCGACCTCGAGTGGTTGCATCTGCTGGTCTCGGAGTGGCAGCTGCTCTCCGACCTCTCCTTCGCCGACCTCGTCCTGTGGGTCCCCACGCGCGATGGCACCCGGTACGTGTCCGTCGCCCAGATGCGGCCCAACACCGGCCCGACGTCGTATCAGGACGACATGGTCGGCCACCTCGTCCCGCGCGGCCGCCGTCCCATGCTGGACGCCGCCCTCGACGAGGGCCGGATCGTCCGCGAGGGTGACCCCGAGTGGCGCGAGGAGGTCCCGGTCCGGGTCGAGTCCATTCCGGTACGGCGGGAGGGGCGCGTCCTCGGTGTCATCGCGCGCAACACCAACCTCCTCACCGTGCGGACCCCGAGCCGCCTGGAGCTGACGTACCTCCAAAGCGCCTCGGACCTCGCCCAGATGATCGCCGCGGGCTCCTTCCCGTTCCCGAACCAGCAGGTCGACATGGACGCCTCGCCCCGCGTGGGCGACGGCCTGATCCGGCTGGACGCGGACGGCATCGTCCAGTACGCGTCTCCGAACGCTCTCTCCGCGTACCACCGGCTGGGCCTGGCCGCCGACCTGGTGGGTCACCACCTCGGCGTGACCAGCGCCGAACTCGCCCCGTCCCGCGGCCCGGTGGACGAGGCGCTGGCCAAGGTCGCGAGCGGCTGGGCGCCCCGCGAGTTCGAGATCGAGAGCGTCGACGGGGTGATCCAGCTGCGCGCGATCCCCCTCAAGCCCAAGGGGACGCGGGTCGGTTCACTCGTCCTGCTGCGTGACGTGACGGAACTGCGCCGCCGCGAGCGCGAGTTGATCACCAAGGACGCGACCATCCGGGAGATCCACCACCGGGTGAAGAACAACCTGCAGACGGTGGCGGCACTGCTCCGCCTCCAGGCCCGTCGCATCGACTCGGACAAGGGCCGCGAAGCCCTGGAAGAAGCCGTACGCCGGGTCGGTTCGATCGCGATCGTGCACGAGACGCTCTCCCAGAACCTGGACGAGCGCGTGGAGTTCGACGAGATCGCCGACCGGGTGCTCGCCATGGTCGCGGAGATCTCGCCCGGCAAGGTCACCGGCCGGCGCACCGGCCGCTTCGGGATCCTGGACGCCGAGGTCGCCACCCCGCTCTCCATGGTCCTCACCGAAATCCTGCAGAACGCACTGGAGCACGGCTTCCGTGAGGGCGACCGGGGCACGGTCGAGGTCTCGGCCGTCCGCGGCGGCACCAGCAAGGAGTCCCGCCTTCTGGTCACCGTCCAGGACGACGGCGTCGGCCTGCCCGAGGGCTTCGATCCGCAGCGCTCGGGCAACCTCGGCCTGCAGATCGTACGGACCCTGGTGGAAGGCGAGTTGGGCGGAACGTTCGACATGGTCCCCGCCCCGGAGCGCGGCACGCAGGTGATCCTGGACATCCCGGTGCGGATGCCCAAGTAACCTGGCACACGGTCCACACCTTTCGCTTACGCGAAGCACACACGCTGAGTGACGAAAGGCGGACGGCCCCGGGCGCGAGCGGCCCGTGAGCCTCGCACCGGCGGGCCGGTGAGCCCCGTGCCAGGGCGCCCGTCCTCGGTTCGAGAACGGGCCGAGGACAGCGATGAGCCCCGAACCATAACGTGGTCCGGGGCTGAAAGCTCGTGCTATGCGCATCGGGGGTACTGCGCGCTGCGGCTCGGGGGCGGGAGTTGCGTACTCGCTGTCTACGAAGTAATGCCGTAAGGCACACGCGCCGCCAAGCTCAGGCTCGTCGTGGGGTGGGGTGTCAGGCGGAAGCCTGACGGGCCCGGTTGCGGGCGGCGCGGCGCTTCATCGCACGGCGCTCGTCCTCGCTGAGGCCACCCCAGACGCCGGAGTCCTGGCCGGACTCAAGCGCCCACTGCAGGCACTGCTCCATGACGGGGCAGCGACGGCAGACGGCCTTGGCTTCCTCGATCTGCAGCAGCGCAGGACCGGTGTTGCCGATGGGGAAGAAGAGCTCGGGGTCTTCCTCGCGGCAAACGGCGTTGTGACGCCAGTCCATGGCTGCTACCTCTCCTTGGTATTACGTGCAGATTGCTTGTGAATGTGAACGCTTTCACGAATCCCTCAACAAGTGAAGGGCCGAGCGTCAGACGGACTGACGTGGTCCTGTGGATTGAGGAGGGGTTCGGGCTCTCCATGGGGGCCGATTGTGCGGGCCGCCCCGAGCGCCACGTAGAGACTCGCAAACCTCAGCGGCGGATACAACCCCTTCAGGAAAGTTTTTTTTGATTCCTCGGTGTCGACTAGGTCACAGCCGTACTTCCATGGGGTGGATCCTGGCCTAAACGTTCGAGTGAAAGGACTTTGGGCCCTTCCGCTCACACAATCACACGCAGTGCACGGCGTACGCCTGTGAACGTCACGCTAGTCCGCAGCCCCAGGTGGTCGCCGTCCATCTGAAGGGGGAGTGGGACCTTCGAATGCAAGGTGAAGTCTGTCAAGTCATGCAGCGACACCGCGTGTTTGCCCTGGGGTCCGCGTTCGGGGGACGAAGTGAGCAACTGGGTGGCATACCGGGCAACCGAGGCCGTCGACATGCGGCTGAGGCCGAGTACGTCGAGCCCGGTATCGAACGAGGCCTTAGGTGACGCGTACACCGGACGATTGCCGAGAAACGTCCATGGCGAGGTGTTGCAGATTATGGACAGGACCAGATCCTGGACCGGGTCCTGGCCGGGGCGCTCCAGCGTGATCGTGCCGTGCCTGCGGTGAGGTTCGTCCAAAAACTGGCGTACCACTTGGCGCAAATACAGCGCGTGGGTGGAGCGCTTGCCGCGCTCGCGCTGCTGCTCGACCCGGCCGATCACGCCCGCGTCGAAGCCGAGCCCCGCGCAGAACGTGAACCAGCGGGACGGCACCGCCTCGTCCTCGGTGCCCGGGGTGCCGGCGGCGAGGCCGAGGCCGACGGTGCGCTCCCGGTTCTCGCGCAGCGCGTCCAGGAGGGCGCCGGTGGCCTCCACCGCGTCATTGGGGAGACCGAGGGCGCGTGCGAAGACGTTGGTCGAGCCGCCGGGGACCACCGCGAGGCGGGGGAGGCGCTGCGGGTCGGGGCCGTGATGCAGCAGGCCGTTCACGACCTCGTTCACCGTGCCGTCGCCGCCGAGGGCCACGACCAGCTCGATGTCCTTGCTCTCCGCGGCCTGCCGGCCGAGGTCCCGCGCATGTCCGCGGTACTCGGTGGTGACCGCCTCCAGCTTCATCTCGCTGGCCAATGCGTGGATCAATACGTCACGCGTACGCGCACTTGTGGTGGTTGCCGCCGGATTGACCACGAGAAGTGCACGCATGACAGGCAGGGTACCTACCGGGTGGTACTCGGCCCAGACCGAGGTAGGGATCAGGTAAGAGCAGGGGGGTGCCGGCCCGGTCGGAGTGAAGGCGGGGGCGGGCCGGGGGCCGGTCGGCAGGAGGTGGCCGCGGGCTACTCTTCAGGGGTGAGTCCTGAGCAGAACCCCAGCACCGACACCCCCACCGCCGAACCCCGCCCCGGGCGGCTGACCGCCGCGGCCGCGCTTGCCGCGCTGGAGGGGCTGGCCCTGGTCGCGGGCGGTGTCTACATGCTCGTTCGCGGCGGCACCGGTGACGGGGGCGACCGGCAGCAGTCGGTCACCGGAGGCATCACCCTGATCGTGCTGGCGCTGCTGCCCCTGCTTGCGGCGCGCGGTCTGCTGCTGCGCCGCAGCTGGAGCCGGGGGCCGGCGGTGATCACGCAGATCATGGCGCTGCCCGTCGCCTACAGCCTGCTGCAGGCCGACAGCATCGCCATCCCGGCCGGGATCGCCCTTGCGGCCGTCGCGATCGCGGCGCTGGTGCTGCTCGTGAACTCCGCGACGACCCGCGCGCTCGGGATCCGGGGACCGGGCCGCGTACAGGACGAGAACTAGCGGCCGGAGCGGCCCACTCCTCGACGAGGGGTGCGGCCTACTCCTCGACGAGGAGTTTTTCCCGGAGCTGGGCCAGTGTGCGGGCCAGCAGACGCGAGACGTGCATCTGGGAGATGCCGACCTCCTGGGCGATCTGCGACTGCGTCATGTTGCCGAAGAAGCGCAGGAGCAGGATCCGCTTCTCTCGGGGCGGAAGGTCCTCGAGGAGCGGCTTGAGGGACTCGCGGTACTCGACCCCCTCCAGCGCCTCGTCCTCGGCGCCCAGCGTGTCCGCGACGGCCGGCGACTCGTCGTCGGTGTCCGGGACGTCCAGGGACAGCGTGGAGTACGCGTTGGCGGACTCCAGGCCCTCCAGGACCTCCTCCTCCGAGATGCCCAGCTTCTCGGCGAGCTCATGGACCGTGGGGGAGCGGCCGTGCTGCTGCGAGAGCTCCGCGGTCGCCGTGGTGAGCGCGAGACGCAACTCCTGCAGGCGCCGCGGCACCCGCACCGCCCAGCCCTTGTCGCGGAAGTGCCGCTTGATCTCGCCGACGACGGTCGGGGTCGCGTACGTCGAGAACTCGACGCCGCGCTCCGGGTCGAAGCGGTCGACCGACTTGATCAGACCGATGGTGGCGACCTGGGTGAGGTCGTCCAGCGGCTCGCCGCGATTGCGGAAGCGGCGCGCGAGGTGCTCGACGAGCGGCAGGTGCATGCGGACCAGCTGGTTGCGCAGTTCCGCGTACTCGGCGCTGCCGTCCTTCAGCTTGCGCAGCTCGATGAACATCGTCCGTGCCCCGCTGCGGTCCTGGGGGTCGTGCCGGATGTACTGGGCACGCGGCCCGTGCTGCGCGCCCTGCACGCTCTGCGCCTCCGGCTTGTCGTGCCGCTCGTGCTCGCTCATAGTCCCGCCCGTCACCATTCCCCGAGCCCTCGGCTCCGCGGCCGAGGTCTCGGCCGCGGAGCCGGGGAGATCCCCCTGCTGAGACGTGTCGGCCGCCGCCGGGGAAGCGTCGTCCTCCGGATGCGGCCGGGCCTGCTCGGGGATGCCGTCGACGCTGTCCGCCAGGGGCCGCGGCCCGCCCGGGCCACGGGCGCCCTCGGCGGGAAGTTCCCGTGTGCCGCGCTCTTCGTCCCGCACCGGCCCGTCCCCGTTCCTCACGCCGGCCCGGGTCCCGCGCCGCGCTTCTTGTAGAGACTGATCGTCACGGTCTTGTCTTCGGCGACGGTGGAGTCGACCTGGCCGGCGAGAGCCGACAGGACGGTCCAGGCGAAGGTGTCGCGCGCGGGGGCGTGACCGTCCGTGGTCGGCGCCGAGACGGTGACCTCCAGTGAGTCGTCGATCAGCCGGAAGACGCAACTCAGGACCGAGCCGGGGACGGCCTGTTGCAACAGGATCGCGCAGGCCTCGTCCACCGCGATGCGCAGATCCTCGATCTCGTCGAGGGTGAAGTCCAAACGCGCCGCGAGGCCGGCCGTGGCCGTCCGCAGCACCGACAGGTAGGCACCCGCAGCCGGCAGCCGGACTTCCACGAAGTCCTGGGTCGCGGGCTCGCCTGCGATCTGGGACACCCTCACCTCCAAGGTGGTACAAGCTCTTTCGGGGGCCGAGGGTCGCCCCCCGGGTAACGCGCTATGTGGTTCAGCGGTGACGCTATCGCGCTCCCAGGTTCCCTGTCCCGGGGACCCCGCCCCCGTGCTGTCACTCATAGTAAGCCTATGAGTACGGACAGTGGCTAGGGGTCTGCGGGCCCAAATAGGAAGAGCGTGCGCCGGGTTGACGTACCCAGGCGTCAGACCGTCGAACCGTTCGGATCCAGGGTCACACGAGTACGTGGTCGACGAAGCACCAACGCCAGCTCTCGCCGGTTTCGAGCGTACGCATCACCGGGTGGCCGGTTTCCTTGAAATGCTCCGTGGCGTGACGCAGGGGTGAGGAGTCGCAGCAGCCCACGTGCCCGCACACCTCGCACAGCCGCAGCTGGACCGGATTCGTGCCTGCGGCCTGGCACTCGAGACACGTTTCGCTCAAGGGCGTGGGCTCGGGGTGCGGCAGCGCGTCGACGTGCGTGCACTGTTTCATGATTGCCAGGTTACGACGGGTGTGCGGGAAGCCGCGCGAAAACAGAGGGCGGGCGGAAGACCATGGACGTTTTGCCACTGCTGTTGCTGGTCGCCGGCAGCGCCATGGTGGCCGGGGCGGCCCGCCGCACGCCCGTACCCGCACCGCTGCTGCTCGTCACGGTGGGCCTGGTGATCTCGTACGTCCCCGGGGTGCCCGAGTACACGCTCGACCCCGACGTGGTGCTGCCGCTGGTGCTGCCCCCGCTGCTGTACACGGCGGCCGCGGACAGCTCGTACCTGGACCTGCGGGCCCAGATGCGGCCCGTGGCGCTGCTCTCGGTCGGCTACGTCCTCTTCGCGACCGTCGTCGTCGGCTGGGCCGCGTATCTGATCGTGCCGGGGCTGCCGCTGACCGCGGCGCTGGTGCTCGGCGCGGTGGTGGCGCCGCCGGACGCGGTCGCCGCCACGGCGGTGGCGCGGCGGGTGGGGCTGCCCTCGCGGATCACCACCATCCTGCAGGGCGAGTCCCTGGTGAACGACGCCACCGCGATCACCGCCTACAAGGTGGCCCTCGCGGCCGCGATCGGCGAAGGGGCGACCTGGGCGGGCGGACTCAAGGAGTTCCTGCTGGCCGCGGTCGGCGGCGTCGTGGTCGGGCTGGTCCTGATGGTGCCGCTGCACTGGCTGCGCATGCACCTGGGGGAGGCGCTCCTGCAGAACACCCTCTCCCTGCTGATCCCCTTCGTCGCGTACGGGGTCGCCGAGCAGGTGCACGCCTCCGGGGTGCTCGCCGTGGTCGTCGTCGCGCTCTACCTCGGACACCGCTCCTGGGAGGTCGACTTCGCGACCCGGCTCCAGGAGGAGGCCGTCTGGAAGATGGTCGCCTTCGTGCTGGAGTCGGCGGTCTTCGCGCTCATCGGTCTGCAGCTGCAGCTGGTGCTGAAGGGCCTCGGGGCGTACGAGGGCGGACGGGCCGCCTGGTACGGCGTGCTCCTCTTCCTCGTGGTCGTGGCGACCCGGTTCATCTGGGTGTATCCGGCGACCTTCGTGCCGCGGCTGCTGTCGGCACGGATCCGGGGGAGGGAGGAGAACCCCGGCTGGAAGGGGCCGTTCGTCATCGCCTGGGCCGGCATGCGGGGCGTCGTCTCGCTCGCCATCGCCTTCTCGATCCCGCTGACCGTGCACGGCGGCGAGCGCTTCCCCGAGCGCAACCTCATCCTCTTCCTGACCTTCACGACCGTCATCGGGACGCTCGTCGTACAGGGGCTCACCCTGCCCCCGTTGATCCGGCTGCTGAAGCTGCCGGGACGGGACTCGCAGGCGGAGACGCTCGCGGAGGCCAATGCGCAGGCACAGGCGTCCCGGTCCGCCGAGCAGCGCCTCGACGGGCTCCTCACCGACGAGCGCAACACCTTGCCGGAGCCGCTCGCCGACCGGCTGCGCTCCGTCCTGGAGCGGCGCCGCAACTCCGTCTGGGAGCGGCTCGGCGCGGTCAATCCGGTCACCGGGGAGACCCACGACGACACCTACCGCCGCCTCTCGCGGGAGATGATCGGCGCCGAACGCGAGGTCTTCGTGAAGCTGCGGGACCTGCGCTACATCGACGACGAGATGCTGCGCACGCTGCTGCGACGGCTGGACCTGGAGGAGGCGGCGGCGTTCCGTGAGACGGAGTGACGCGGACGGTGCGGGGTCGCCGGCCCTCAGAGCCTGTCCGGCGGATCGTGCGATGGGTCGCGCCCCGTTTCCGGGCGCCGTGGGGACGGAACCGCAAGATCCACCGGACAGGCCCTACAGCGGGGCCCCCGTGATCACGGCTGCCACCGTCGTCCCGCGGGGGAAGGCGGCCTCGTCCGCCAGGGCGACAAGTCCGTACAGCATCTTGGCGACATAGAGACGTTCCACGGGCAGGCCGTGACGCTGCTCGAAGTCCTCGGCGAAGGCGTGGAGTTCGGGGGTGGTACGGGCGTAGCCGCCGAAGTGGAAGCGGTCGTCGAGGGACCAGTCGCCGCGGGGGCCGCCGAAGGCGTGGTGCTGGAGTGCGCTTATGCCGGCCGGCAGGAAGCCGCCCTTCAGGACCGGTATGCCCAGGGCGCGGCGGCCCGGAGCCAGGCCGGCGGCCAGGCCGGCGAGGGTGCCGCCGGTGCCGCAGGCGAGGGCGACGACGTCGGCGTGGCCGCCGAGCTCCTCGCCGAGCGCCCGGCAGCCGCGTACGGCACGGGAGTTGCTGCCGCCCTCGGGTACGACATACGCGTCCTCGGCGGCCAGCGCGCGCAGAATGCCGGCCAGCGTCTCCGGTTCGGTCTTGCGGCGGTACGTCGATCTGTCGACGAAGTGGAGCCGCATGCCGTCGGCCGCGCACCGGGCGAGAGACGGGTTGAGCGGGCGGTCGGCCAGCTCCTGGCCGCGGACCACACCGACGGTGGGCCGGCCCAGCAGACGGCCGGCGGCGGCCGTCGCGCGCAGGTGGTTCGAGTACGCCCCGCCGAAGGTCAGTACTGTGCGGCCCGCCGCTGCCGTCAGGTTCGGGGCCAGCTTGCGCCACTTGTTGCCGATCAGCTCCGGGTGGATCAGATCGTCCCGCTTGAGCAGCAGCCGCACCCCGTGCCGCCCGAAGCGCTCGTCCGCGACCTCGACCACCGGCGACGGCAACCGCGGACGCAGATCGTCCAGGTCGAGCGCATCAGAGGTGTCGGTACCGGCCACCCGACCATTGTCGTCCACGTGCCCGGGACGGGCCGTCCGAGGGCGGGCCGTCCGAGCGGGCCGGGGTGGCGGCGCGGGCCGCCCCGGCGCCGCGCGTCACCGCGCGCCGGGTCGGCCCGGGGTCGCCGGCCGCCGCCTCACTTCAAGCGGTCGCGGACGCGTTCCCGTAGGGAGGCCATCGTGAAGCCGCGGGGGTCGACCTTTCCCGGCTGCCATTCCAGGTGGCCGATGACCGAGCGCTCCGTCCAGCCGTGGTGGCGGCAGATGGCGGCCGCGACCCGCTCGATGGCGTCGAGCTGGGCCTCGGGCCAGGGATCCTCGCCGTCGCCGAGGTTCTCGCACTCGAAGCCGTAGAAGTGGCGGTTGCCGTCGGTGTTCGCCTCGTTGTCCGGCGGGAGGGCCTTCTCGGCGATCACGGCGCGCAGGACGTCGTCGTCGCCGAGGCCCGCGTGGTTGGCGCGGCCGTAGCCGACGAGATGGACGACGCCGTCCTTGGTGATGACGCCGTGGCAGAGCGGGCCGGGCAGCGCGGGGTAACCGTCGCGGCAGAGCTCGACCGTGGCCTCGCTGCCCGAAGTCACGGTGTGGTGGATCATCACGCCGTGCACCGGCCCCCAGGGGCCCTTCGCGTTGCGGTTGTGGTGCTCCCAGTCGCCGACCTCGACGACGGTGACGCCTTCGGCCCTGAGCCGGTCGAGGAAGCTGCCCGCGGACATGGGTGGGGCCATGGCCGTCTCCTTCGCGCTGCGCGACGGCCACGGGTCGCGGCCGCCTCATAACGCTGCTTGTACCCGTAACTCGGCGACCTGGGCCAGCCGCTCGTACAGCGTGCGAGCCGATCCGGTCAGCGGGCACTGTGACGCTCAGCTGGGCACGGCGAAGGCCGGCGACTGTTGTGAGGGCACTGCGTGAGAGCGCCGGGCCGCACCGCTCAGGCGCGCAGGAACGCGTCTCCGTTCGCCGCGATGTGGCTCTCCAGGGCCTGAAGGGCCTGTTGCGTCGCCTGGGGGGAGCCGCTGCCC
Organism: Streptomyces sp. NPDC058371; assembly: GCF_042723265.1. NCBI lineage: Bacteria > Bacillati > Actinomycetota > Actinomycetes > Kitasatosporales > Streptomycetaceae > Streptomyces > Streptomyces sp. NPDC058371. The sequence continues at coordinate 449,411 of NZ_JBHXJC010000004.1, forward strand.
CGGCGCTCGGCGTAGTACGCGGCGCCGAGCTTCTTCAGCAGATCGCCGCCGGTGCGCTGCGCCTGTACGTCGTCGATCTTCTGCTTGCCCTGTGTCAGGCCCCGCTGGGCCTGCTCCTTGGCGCGATCCAGAAATCCTGCCATTGCCCTCTCCCGTCCTAGTCCGTCGAGGGTCCGGTCGTGCATCCAACGGATGGCCGGATCTTGGAGTTCCCGCGCCTCCGCCCGGCCGCATGCCCAGTTCTCCGGTGATCCATTCCCGCTCATTCGTGTAATAGCACCGACACGCTCCGTGATGAAAGGGTTGCCCTCGCAGATCAGTGCACGACCGGGAGGGCAATTTTCATGTCGGTAGGCGAAGAGGTCCGCGCAGGTCAGGACAGGCCGCAGCAGAGTCTCGGCACATCGGCCGCGCGGAACCTGGCCACCACGACCAAGTCCGCACCGCAGATGCAGGAGATCAGCTCGAGGTGGCTGCTGCGCACGCTGCCGTGGGTGAACGTGCAGGGTGGTACGTACCGGGTGAACCGGCGGCTGAGCTACTCCGTGGGGGACGGCCGGGTCACGTTCGTGAAGACCGGCGACCAGGTGCGGGTCATCCCCGCGGAGCTCGGCGAGCTGCCGATCCTGCGGACGTTCGAGGACCAGGAGGTGCTCGGCGAGCTCGCCCAGCGCTGCCAGCAGCGGGAGTTCGCGCCGGGATCGGTGCTCACCGAGTTCGGCAGCCCCGCCGACGGGGTGTTCCTGCTCGCGCACGGCAAGGTGGAGAAGACCGGCACCGGCCCGTACGGGGACGACGCGGTGCTCGGCGTCCTCGCCGACGGCGCGTACTTCGGCGAGCAGGCGCTGATCGACCCGGAGGCCATCTGGGAGTACACCGCCCGCGCGGTCACCGCGTGCACCGTGCTCGTGCTGCCCCGCCAGGACCTCGAACAGGTCGCGGAGCGCTCCGAGTCGCTGCGCACCCACCTCGCGGAGATGTGCTCCATCCCGTCGCAGCGCACCAACAAGTACGGCGAGAAGGAGATCGACCTCGCGGCAGGCCACTCCGGTGAGCCGGACATCCCCGGCACCTTCGTCGACTACGAGTCCGCGCCCCGCGAGTACGAACTGAGCATCGCCCAGACCGTGCTGCGCCTGCACACGCGCGTGGCCGACCTCTACAACCAGCCGATGAACCAGACCGAGCAACAGCTCCGGCTGACCGTGGAGGCGCTCAAGGAGCGCCAGGAGCACGAGCTCATCAACAACCGGGAGTTCGGACTGCTCAACAACTGCGAGTACGACCAGCGGCTCCAGCCGCACGACGGCGTGCCCAGCCCGGACGACCTGGACGAACTGCTCAGCCGCAGGCGTGGCACCAAGCTGCTCCTCGCCCACCCGCGCGCGATCTCCGCGTTCGGCCGCGAGTGCAACAAGCGAGGGCTCGTCCCCGAGAGCGTCGAGATCGCCGGCAACCGCATCCCGACCTGGCGCGGAGTCCCGATCTACCCGTGCAACAAGATCCCGGTCACCGACGCCCGTACGACCTCGATCATCGCCATGCGTACCGGCGAGGCCGAGCAGGGTGTGATCGGCCTCCAGCAGGCCGGCATCCCGGACGAGATCGAGCCGAGCCTGTCGGTGCGCTTCATGGGCATCAACGAGCAGGCGATCATCTCCTACCTGGTGACCGCCTACTACTCGGCTGCGGTGCTCGTGCCGGACGCCCTCGGCATCCTGGAGAACGTCGAGATCGGCCGCTGGCGGTGACCCTCCGCGCACCGGACGCCGTGTTCCCGCCCTCCGGGGCGGGTACACCCAGGGGGTATGCGTCCGGTGACGGCGCGCAGGCGCCGCCGTCCGGGAGCTCTCCGAGGCGATCCCAGTGGGTGAGTTCATGACGGAGACGAAGCAGGGTCCGACCGAGACACGCGAAAGGCGCACCATCGAAAGGAAAGGGCCGCCCCGCGTTCCGCCCGTTGGAACGCACAGCCCGCCGAGTCCGCCCGACGGGCAGGAGGCGGCCGCCATCCTGGAGCGTGCGCGGGCGTCCGTCGACCCCGAACTGCGCAGGGCCATCGAGTCGTTGCCCGGATCCATGCGCCGGATCGCGCTCTACCACTTCGGCTGGGAGCACGCGGACGGCACCCCGGCAGCGGGCAACGCGGGCAAGGCGATCCGGCCCGCCCTCGTCCTGTCCGCCACCCGGGCGCTGGGCGGCCAACAGGCGTCGGCCGTACGGGCGGCAGCCGCGGTGGAGTTGATCCACAACTTCACGCTGCTGCACGACGACGTCATGGACCGCGACACCACCCGCAGGCACCGCCCCACCGCCTGGACCGTGTTCGGCGACGCCGACGCGATCCTCGCCGGGGACGCCCTGCAGGCACTCGCCCAGCGGCTGCTCGCCGAGGATCCGCACCCGGCGTCCTCGGCGGCCGCCGTCCGGCTCGCGGACTGCGTCGTCGAGCTGTGCGCGGGCCAGCACACGGACACGGCCATGGAGAAGCGCGGCCCCCGTGAGGTCACTCTCGACGAGTGCCTCGAAATGGCCGAGGCCAAGACGGGCGCACTGCTCGGCTGCGCCTGTGCACTCGGCGGGCTGTACGCGGGAGCGGACGAGGAGGACGTCGAGGCGCTGGACGCGTTCGGCCGGGAGGCCGGGCTCGCCTTCCAGCTGATCGACGACGTGATCGGGATCTGGGGGGACCCGAGCCGTACCGGCAAGCCGGCCGGGGCGGACCTCATCGCCCGCAAGAAGTCGCTGCCCGTGGTCGCCGCGCTGGCCTCCGGCACTCCGGCCGCCGCCGAACTGGCCGAGCTGTACGGAGTTCCGTACGAGGAAGGGGAGTTGGAGCGCACGGTCCTGGCCGTCGAGCGGGCGGGCGGTCGCGACTGGGCGCAGGTCCAGGCGGCCGACCGGATGTCCCGGGCGATGCACGAGCTGTCCCGGGCGGTGCCGGAACCGGAAGCGGCGGGCGGCCTTCTCGCGCTGGCCGAGTTCGTGACCAGACGCACCAACTGAGCGCCGCCGGAGTCGCTGTCCGGCAGGGGTGGAAGCGGCCCACCGGCCGAAGACGAAGGGCCGGTGGTTTCGCGACCCACCTCACACGGGCAGCGTTCCGGAGATCGCAGACCCCGGGGCCCCGGGTCCGTACGGCACCTGACCTCCGTACGGCACCGGGATCCCGGCCGGGCGGGCCCCGCACATCCCCACGGTGTGCGGGGCCCGCTCCTTCGTTCGGTGCACGGGCCCGCCCCGCGCCTGACCCCGAGTCGAACCGCCGTACGATCAGCGGCGGTTGAGACAGCTGATGCGAAGGGGCGGGACATGGGTGTGGGTATCCGGAGGGCGGGCGAGGGAGACCGGGAGCTGGTGACCCGCCTGCTCGACCAGGCGTTCCAGAACGACCCGGTGAGCAGCTGGATCTTCCCCGACGAGGCGTACCGCCGCGCCACGCACCCGAAGCTGATGGCGGTCTTCCTCGACATCGTGCTCGCCGAGGGGCGCGTCGACGTGACCGAGGACGGCACGGCGTGCGCGATGTGGCTGTCGGTGCCCGCGGACGCCGGTCACGCGGACGACGACGAGGGGCCGGTGCAGCTGCGCAAGGCGGTCGACCCGGACAATGAACGCGTCGAGCTGGTGGGCCGGTTGACGAACGAGATCCACCCGGCCGGCCGCGCCCACGAGTACCTGTGGATGATCGCCGTGGCCCCCGGCCATCAGGGCGAGGGGCTCGGCAGCGCGCTCATGCGGCCCGTCCTCGACCGCTGCGACCGCGAGGGCCTGCCCGCCTATCTGGAGGCGAGCAGCACCCGCAGCCGCCGGCTGTACGAGCGGCTCGGCTTCGTCTTCAGGAGCCCTGCGGTCGACCTGCCCGGCGGACCGCCGATGTGGCCCATGTGGCGCGAGCCCCGGACCTGACCCGCCTCTTCCCGAGCCCAGGCCCGACCCGCCCCTTCACGGTCCCAGGCCCGACCCGCCCCTTCGCGGTCCCAGGCCCGACCCGCCCCTTCGCGGTCCCAGGCCCGACCCGCCACTTCACCGGCCCCGGGCGCGCGCCCCGTCACTCCGCCGGCACGATCGTCGCCACGATCCGTTCCACCAGCGCGTCCGGGACCGAGATGCCGGGCAGGACGCCGTCCAGCACCCCCGGCAGGGTCAGGTGTTCCAGGAGCAGCCCGAGCATGGCGAGGTAGAGCACCGTCACGGTCTCGTCGCCGCCGGGCAGCCCGGCATCGCGGTGGAACTCCATGCCGTACGTGAGATCGCCCCGTACCGACGCGGTGAACGAGTCGCGCAGGGCCGGTCGGCGGGTGGCCTCCAGGCGCATCTCGAAGAGCGCGAGATAGCCCGTGCGGTCACGGTCGGCGCGGCTCAGCAGGTCATGCATGAAGGCCGTGACCAGTGCGCGGTCCTTCGGCGCCGCCATCAGTTCGGCGAGAACGCCGGGGTCCGGTGCGAGCCGCACGTGCAGTCGTTCGTCGATCTGGCGCAGCAGGTCGTCGCGTCCGGTGAAGTAGTTCGAGGCGGTGCCCACCGGCACCCCGGCCTCGCCGTCCACCGCGCGGAACGTCAGCCCGCGCGCGCCCTCTTGTGCCAGCACCTCGACCGCGGCGTCGACGAGTGCGGCCCTGCGCTCCGGATTGCGCGCCATGCGGAGTCCCCTCTGCCACTTGCTTCGGTCGCCGGAATTCCCTTGCAACCACTACAGGCAAAGTACTATAACTGAAGTGGTTCTGCTGCCCTACGGAAAGAGACCGGCTTGCGCAAGCTCACGTACTTCATCGCCTGCTCGATCGACGGCTTCATCGGGGGCCCCGACGGCGATGCCCAGTTCTTCGTCCCCTTCGTGGACGAGGAGTTCTTCGAGGACTTCCTCAAGGCCGAGTATCCGGAGACACTGCCCACCCACGGCCGTCGGCCGCTCGGCATCGACGACCTGGAGAACCGGAGGTTCGACACGGTCATCCAGGGCCGCGCCAGTTACGACCTGGCCCTGGAGCTCGGCGTCACCAGCCCGTACGCCCATCTGCGGGAGTACGTCGCCTCACGCAGCCTCAAGGAGTCGCCCGACCCGCACGTGGAGATCGTCGCGGACGACGTCCTCGGCAAGGTCCGCGAACTCAAGGCCGAGGACGGCGAGATGGGCATCTACCTCTGCGGCGGCTCGCAGCTCGCGGGTCAGCTGCTCGACGAGGTGGACGAGCTCGTCATCAAGACGTACCCGCTCGTGCTCGGTTCGGGCCTGCCGATGTTCGGCTCCGGGTTCGCCCTCACCGAGTTCACCCTGGACGGGGTGCGCGCCTTCAAGAACGGGGTGCTCGTGACGACGTACGGCAGGAAGCGCTGAACCGCCTCTCGTCCTACCCTGGAGACATGGGCACCGATGAGCATGTCTGTCCCGCGTGCGGGCAGCCGGTCGCCACGGTCGTGCGGCGCCACAAGACCCTGGGCGCCTGGGTTCCCGTATGGGGGCCCGGACCCTGCGGGAACCGCGAGTGCGCGGCGTACGCCGATGAAGCCGAGTCCGCCGAGGAGCCCCGGAAGACAGCCGGGGCACCGGCCACGAAGAAATCCTGACGGAGTTCCCGCGACCGTGTCGAGAAACGCGGTCCGGCTCCGACGTCCCCTGTGAGAGCCGCCCGAACGGGCGGCCCGGACGAGGCAGCCGAAGGAGCCGACTCATGAAGTACCTGGTGATGGTTCAGGGGACGCAGGCGGACTACGAGGGCATGCGGGGCAAGCCCTCCGCGGGCTCCCCGGCCTGGAGCGAAGCGGAACTGGCGGCCATGTACGCCTTCATGGGCGCGATCAACAACGACCTCTCCGAGACCGGTGAGCTGGTCGACGCGCAGGGGCTGGCCGAGCCCGGGCTCACCCGGCTGGTCACGGCCGGCGAGGACGGCAGGGCCGTGATCACCGACGGACCGTACGGCGAGACCAAGGAGCTGATGGCCGGCTACTGGGTCCTGGAGTGCGAGAGCCTGGAGCGGGTCACCGAGATCGCCGCGCGCGTCACCGGGTGTCCCGGCCCCGAGGGGGTCACCAACTACCCGGTGGTGATCCGGCCCATCCTCGACGGCGCCGGGGACATCTGAGCCCCGTGCATCGCACCACCGGGACCGAGGACCTGCTGCGCCGGCACGCCCCGCAGGTCCTCGGCGCGCTCGTCCGGCGCTACGGGCACTTCGACGCGGCCGAGGACGCCGTACAGGAGGCGCTGCTCGCCGCGGCCGGGCAGTGGCCGGCGGCCGGGGTGCCCGACAACCCGCGCGGCTGGCTGATCAAGGTCGCCTCGCGACGCCTGACCGACGCGCTGCGCAGCGAGGAGGCGCGACGGCTGCGCGAGGAGAAGGCGGCGGCGCTCACCCCGCGGGACGCGTTCACGGCGCCCGAGCCGGGGCTGGCCCGGGCCCCGCAGGACGACGACACACTCAGCCTCCTCTTTCTCTGCTGCCACCCGGATCTCACCCCGCCCGCCCAGATCGCGCTCACCCTGCGCGCCGTCGGCGGTCTGACCACGGCGGAGATCGCGCGGGCCCATCTGGTGCCGGAGGCGACGATGGCGCAGCGGATCAGCCGGGCCAAGCAGCGGGTGAGAGGGGTCCGGTTCGGCCGCCCCGACCACTGGGAGGACCGGCTGCCCGCCGTCCTGGGGACCCTCTACCTGATCTTCAACGAGGGCTATACGGCGACCTCGGGAGCGGCCCTGCAGCGGTCCGAACTCGCCGGTGAGGCCATCCGGTTGACCCGCACCGTCCACCGGCTGCTCCCCGAGGACCGCGAAGTGACGGGCCTGCTGGCGCTGATGCTGCTCACGGACGCCCGCCGCGCCGCGCGCACCGGACCGCACGGAGAACTGATCCCGCTGGACGAGCAGGACCGGGGCCGGTGGGACAGGGCGGCGGTCCAGGAAGGGGTCGCGCTGGTCACGGAGGCGCTGGCGCGGGGGAGAGCCGGGCCGTATCAGCTGCGCGCCGCGATCGCCGCCGTCCACGACGAGGCGTCCTCCCCGGAGGCGACGGACTGGCGCGAGATCCTCGGCCTCTACGACATCCTGGTCCGCCAGGTCCCCGGGCCGGTCGAACGCCTCAACCGCACGGTGGCCGTCGCCATGGTGCACGGCCCGCGGGCCGGACTCGCCGAACTGGACCTTCTGGAGGACGAGTTGGCGGGCAGCCATCGCCTCGACGCGGTCCGGGGACATCTGCTGGAGCGTCTGGGCGAGACGACGGCGGCCCGGGCCGCCTACGAATCGGCGGCCGGCAAGACCCTCAGCCTCCCGGAACAGCGCTATTTGCTGGCGCGGGCGGCGCGCCTGAAGCCGTAGCGTGTCGGCATGTCCGAACCTCTGCTGCACCTCACCGAGCGCTCCCTGTGGGAGACGGCCACCGCCTGGGGCACGTACGAGATGTCCACCCGCGGCCGCACCCTCCAGGAGGAGGGCTTCATCCACTGCTCGCTGCGCCACCAACTCCCCGGCGTGGCCGCATTCCTGTACGGCTCCTACACCGGGCCCGACGAGCTGGTGGTGCTGGTCATCGACCCCGACCGGCTCGCGTCCCCGATCCGCTACGAGGCCCCGGAGCCCGGCGCCGAGGAGTTCCCGCACATCTACGGCCCGATCCCGGTGACAGCCGTGGTGGACGTGGAGGCGTGGGGCCCCGGACAGCCCCGTACGGGCTGAAGTCGTCGAGCGGGTACGGGGCTGGAGACGGGGCCGCGGTCTCGGGGTGCGGTTCAGCCGGAACGGCGTTCGTTGAACCGCAGCAGGTTGCCCGCCGGGTCGCGGAAGGCGCAGTCGCGCACGCCGTAGGGCTGATCGACCGGCTCCTGGAGGACCTCGGCGCCGGAGCTCCGGACCCGCTCGAAGAGGGCGTCGCAGTCGGTGGTCGAGAAGATCACGCCCCGCAGGACGCCCTTGGCGAGCAGCTCGGCCATCGCCTGCTTGTCGGCCGGTGACGTGTCCGGGTCCGCCGCCGGCGGCTCCAGGACGATCTCCACGTCCGGCTGGAGCGGCGAGCCGACGGTCACCCAGCGCATCCCCTCGAAGCCGACGTCGTTGCGGACTTCGAGACCCAGCACGTCACGGTAGAACGCGAGCGCCTTGTCATGGTCGTCCACGGCGATGAAGCACTGAGACAGTTTCAGATCCATGCGCTCACGCTAGAGCCTGCCGGGGATCAGGGCAGTGGACGGGCCTCAGAGCCGGGAGCCCGGTTCGCCTTCGTGGCGGCGGTGCCGGGACGGGCGGGTGAGCCGCTGGGCGATGCAGGACGGGATCGGCGCCCCGTGGTCGTGCGGACGGGCCCGGTACGCGCTGGGGGTCTCGCCCACCAGTTCTGTGAAACGGGAGCTGAACGACCCGAGCGACGTACACCCCACGGCCAAGCAGACCTCGGTGACCGTCATCTCGCCCCGCCGCAACAGTGCTTTGGCCCGCTCGACGCGGCGGGTCATGAGATAGCTGTACGGCGTCTCGCCGAACGCCGCCCGGAAGCTGCGCTGGAAGTGGCCGGGCGACATCAGCGCGGTGCGCGCGATCTCGGGCACGTCCAGCGGCTCCGCGTACTCGCGGTCCATCCGGTCACGCGCCCGCCGCAGCCGGGCCAGGTCCTCCAGCGTCACGTCCTCAGGATGCCACGGGGCCGGTCGGTCTCCGGGGCGGACCGGGGAAGTCGGGGGCCCGGCCGGCGCACGGGCCGGAAACGGGAGACCGCACCCGGTCCGTCATGGTCGCCGGAAGCGGCGGCATGCGGACCGGGTGCGGACCGGAAGACCGGGCGGCGGAAGAAGCCGCAGGCCGGGTGGGGTGATCAAAAGATCAGGCCTTCTTGGTCTCCCAGAAGATCTTGTCGATCTGGGCGATGTAGTCCAGCGCCTTCTGGCCCGTGGCCGGGTCGGTGGACGCCTTCGCGGCCGAGAGGGCCTTGAGGGCGTCGTTGACCAGCTGGTGCAGCTCCGGGTACTTCTCGAAGTGCGGGGGCTTGAAGTAGTCGCTCCAGAGCACCGAGACGTGGTGCTTGGCGAGCTCCGCGCGCTGCTCCTTGATGACGGTGGCGCGGGCCTGGAAGTGCGGGTCGTCGTTGCCGGCCATCTTTTCCTGGACGGCCTTCACCGACTCGGCCTCGATGCGGGCCTGGGCGGGGTCGTACACACCACAGGGCAGGTCGCAGTGCGCGCTGACCTTGACCTTGGGGGCAAACAGGCGGGAAAGCATTGAGCTGTCCTTCCTCGTGATCGTCTTCTCAGGTGGGACATTACTCCGTAGGAGAAGGGATTTCGCGAGTGCCCCCAGGGGCTTAGGACAAAAGTCCAGGGTGAGACTGGGACTGGTGGAGGATAGGACCGGGGAGGTGCCGGCGATGCCGGAGCTGTCGCAGGAGACCGAGGGCGGGAGGGCCGTCCTGCCGTTTGGGACGGCCGAGGTGACCGGCCCGTCGATGGTGCCCACGCTCCATCACGGGGACCGGCTGGTTGTGCAGTACGGGGCACGTGTCCGGCCCGGTGACGTGGTGGTTCTGCGCCATCCGTTCCAACAGGACCTGCTCGTGGTCAAACGGGTGGCGGAGCGGCGCGAGGGCGGCTGGTGGGTCCTCGGCGACAACGCGTACGCGGGCGGGGACAGCACCGACTACGGCACGGTGCCCGAGGATCTGGTGCTCGCGAAGGTGCGTTTTCGCTACCGCCCGGTCGAGCGCGGTCAGCGTTCGCCGGTCGCGCTCGCCCGCTGGGCCTGGTCCGCGGCCAGGCCCGTGCTCTCGGACCGGTCCGCCTCCAGGCGCTTGCGGGCGCGGTAGGCCGCCACGTTGGCGCGGGTGGCGCAGCGGTCCGAGCAGTAGCGCCGGGAGCGGTTCGTCGAGGTGTCGAGGAAGGCGTTGCGGCAGGGTGCGGCCTCGCACAGGCCGAGCCGGTCGACGCCGTACTCGGTGAGGTGGAACGCGAGGCCCATCGCGGCGATCGCCGCGTAGCCCGCCGTCACGTTCGACGGATGGTCCGCCAGGTGCATGTGCCACAGCGGGCGCCCGTTGTCGTCCCGGTAGTCGTGGCCGGAGATCTGCGGGCTCACCGGGAACTCCAGGAGCAGGGAGTTCAGCAGGTCCACGGCGAGGGTCTCGTCGCCCGAGTCGGCCGCCTCGAAGACCGCGCGGAGCCGGGCCCGTACGGAACGGAAGCGGGTGACGTCCGCGTCCGAGGCCCGCCGGGCGGCCACCGTGTTCCCCACGAAGAGGTCACGGATGGCCTCGACCGAGGTGAGCGCGTCCTTGCCCCGGGCCGGCTCCTCGCTGTTGACGAGACGTACGGCGTAATCCGAGTAATAGGCCAGTTCCACTTGTAGTCCTTACTGGGGCGCTCTATCGTCGTGCCTGCGGTCGAGTAACAGATGACTGTGCTTACAGGGTATTACGCGGTGGAGTGGAGAAGGGGCTGCCATGACGAGCACGACCGGAACGGACACCACGACGGCCAAAACCGACTGGCCGGCATGGCAGGAGAGCTGGGACCGGCAGCAGGAGTGGTACATGCCGGACCGCGAGGAGCGCTTCCGGGTGATGCTGGACATGGTCGAGGCGCTGGTCGGCACCGCACCCCGGGTCCTCGACCTCGCCTGCGGCACGGGCACCATCACGGCCCGGCTGCTCGACCGCTTCCCGGCCGCCACCAGCACCGGTGTCGACCTCGACCCGGCGCTGCTCGCCATCGCCCGCGGCACCTTCGAGGGTGACGACCGGGTCTCCTTCGTCACGGCCGACCTGAAGGATCCGGAGTGGACGTCGCGGCTGCCGTACGACACGTACGACGCCGTCCTGACCGCCACCGCCCTGCACTGGCTGCACAGCGAACCCCTCGCGGTCCTCTACGGCCGGATCGCGGGAGTCGTCCGCGACGGCGGTGTCTTCATGAACGCCGACCACATGATCGACGAGAGCACGCCCCGGATCAACGAGGCGGAGCGCGCGCAGCGGCACGTGCGCATGGATCAGGCCAAGAAGAACGGCGCCCTCGACTGGGCCGAATGGTGGGAGCTGGCCGGCAAGGACCCGGTCCTCGCCGCCCCCACCGCCCGGCGCTTCGAGATCTACGGAGAGCACGCCGACGGCGACACCCCGTCCGCCGAGTGGCATGCGCGGACCCTGCGGGAGAAGGGCTTCGGCGAGGCCCGCACGGTGTGGCGCTCGCCCTCGGACGCGCTGGTCCTCGCGGTCAAGTAGCCGCAGCGGCGAGCGACTTCGGGGCGGTACGGAATTCCGTACCGCCCCCGCCTTCGCGGCCCCCAGTCATCGGCAGACGCGAAAGGGCGGTACGGGGATCCCGTACCGCCCTTTCGCGGAGAACCGTCAGTGCACCCTGGACAGGTCAGAGCACCTTGGACAGGAACGACTGCGTCCGCTCGTGCTGCGGATTGGTCAGTACGTCGCGGGGGTTGCCGGCCTCGACCACCACGCCGCCGTCCATGAACACCAGTGAGTCGCCCACCTCGCGCGCGAAGCCCATCTCGTGCGTGACGACGATCATGGTCATGCCGGACTCGGCGAGGTCGCGCATGACGTCGAGGACGTCACCGACCAGCTCCGGGTCGAGCGCCGAGGTCGGCTCGTCGAAGAGCATCAGCTTCGGGTCCATCGCCAGTGCACGGGCGATCGCGACCCGCTGCTGCTGGCCGCCGGAGAGCTGCGAGGGGTAGCTCTTCGCCTTGTCGGCGAGGCCCACGCGCTCCAGCAGCTGACCCGCGCGTTCCCGCGCCTGGGCCCGGCTGACGCCCTTGACCTGGACCGGCGCCTCGATCACGTTCTCCAGGGCGGTCATGTGCGGGAACAGGTTGAAGCGCTGGAAGACCATGCCGATGTCCCGGCGCTTCAGGGCGACTTCGCTGTCCTTGAGCTCGTACAGCTTGTCGCCCTTCTGGCGATAGCCGACCAGCTCCCCGTCGACGTACAGGCGCCCGGCGTTGACCTTCTCCAGGTGGTTGATGCACCGCAGGAAGGTCGACTTGCCGGAGCCGGAGGGGCCGATGAGGCAGAAGACCTCGCCGGACTTCACCTCCAGGTCGATGCCCTTGAGGACTTCCACGGCGCCGAAGGACTTGTGGACGCCCTCGGACTTCACCATCGGCGTGGTGGCGTCCGCCTTGGTCACGTTGGCGGTCATGCCGTGCCTCCCCTCGGACGGCCCAGCGACAGCATGTTGGCCTTGATCTTCTGGAACGGTGTGTTCGGCAGACTACGGCTGGAGCCGCGGGCGTAGTACCGCTCGACGTAGTACTGCCCGATGCTGAGGACCGAGGTCATGATCAGGTACCAGGCGGCGGCCAGGAAGAGCATCTCCACCGGTGCACCGGAGGTCTGCCCGATGTCCTGGGCGTAGCGCAGGAGTTCCGGATACTGGACCACCGACACCAGCGAGGTGGTCTTCAGCATGTTGATGACCTCGTTGCCCGTGGGCGGCACGATCACGCGCATCGCCTGTGGGATCACGATCCGGCGCAGGGTCTTGCTGTGGCTCATGCCCAGGGCGTGTGAGGCCTCGGTCTGGCCCTCGTCGACCGAGAGCAGACCGGCGCGGCAGATCTCCGCCATGTACGCGGCCTCGTTCAGGCCAAGGCCCAGGAGCGCCGTCAGCAGCGGCGTCATGAAGCTCGACCAGTAGTCCTTGTAGATCGGACCGAGGTTGATGTACTCGAAGACCAGGCCCAGGTTGAACCAGAGGATGAGCTGGACCAGGACCGGGGTGCCGCGGAAGAACCAGATGTAGAACCAGGCGATGGACGACGTCACCGGGTTCTTCGACAGCCGCATCACGGCCAGCATGATGCCGCCGACGATGCCGATCAGCATCGACAGCACCGTCAGCAGGAGCGTCTTGCCGACGCCCGTGAGGATGCGGTGATCGAAGAAGTAGTCCGGTACGGCATGCCAGTTGATCTTGCCCTGGCCGAACGCGTAGATGATCGAGACCAGGATCGCGATCGCGATGACGGCGGAGACATAGCGCCCGTAGTGCCGGACCGGGATGGCCTTGATGGCTTCCGGTCCGGACGGGGGGGTGTCCGCGGGTTCCGTCGTCTTGTCGATGTCAGCAGTCACGGATGTTGCCTTTCAGCGCCGCTGTGGTCGCGGTCACTTGCCGCCGTTGATCTTGGCCGTCTTGACCGCGCCTGCCTCGACACCCCACTTGGAGATGACCTTGTCGTACGAGCCGTCCTTGATGATGGCCTCCAGCGCGGCCTGCAGGGCGTCCCGCAGCTGGGTGTTGGACTTGGCGACGGCGATGCCGTACGGCGCGGCCTCGACCTGGTCGCCGACGATCTCGAAGTCCTTGCCGCCGCCCGAGGTCTTCACCGCGTACGCGGCCACCGGGAAGTCGGAGGAACCGGCGTCGGCGCCACCGGCCCGCAGCCGGGTCTGGGCCTGCTGGTCGTTGTCGTAGGCCTCGATGGCGATCTTCTTGCCACCGGTGCACTTCTTGGACTCGGCCTTGGCAAGGTCCTCGGAGACCGTGCCACGCTGCAGCACGATCTTCTTGCCGCACAGGTCGGACCAGTTCTTGATGCCCTCGGTCTTGCCCTTGAGCGTGTAGATCGAGACGCCCGCGGTGAAGTAGTCGACGAAGTCGACGCCCTCGCCGACCTTCTTTCCGGTGTCGGAGTCGATGCCCTCCTGACGGTCCTTGGTGTCCGTCATGGCCGACATCGCCATGTCGTAGCGCTTCGAGCGCAGACCGGTCAGCAGGGTGTCGAACGTGCCGTTCTCGAACTGGAACTTCACGCCGAGCTGCTTGCCCAGGGCGTCCGCGAGGTCGGGGTCGATGCCCACGGTCTTGCCGGAGCTGTCCTTGAACTCGACCGGCGCGTACGCGATGTCCGAGCCGACCTTGATGACGCCCTTGTCCCGGATGGCCTGGGGGAGCTTGTCCGCCAGCGGGGCGGAGCTCGTCTTCGTGTTGTCCGAGCCCGAGTCCTTGGTCTGGTCACCGCAGCCGGTGAGCAGCAGGGCGCCGGCGACCGCGATCGCACCGACCGCTGCTATCCGGGACTGAGCGGCGGGGGTACGACGGGTGGTGCTTGCGGTCATGGTGGGTTCCTCCGGCGGATGAGGGAGTTGCCGATGGGTCGACGAGAACACACACCTTCGGGTGTCGCGACCTCGCGTGATGACGGCATCTTGCCATTCGGACTTAGCCATTCAGGTGACCAGCTATGTCAAAATCGGATAACGGGTGACCCCCGAACCGCACCATGCCGGTACATCAAGGCCGGACCTTGTGCGGGAATCCCTCGTTCCGGCCGCAAGATCTTCGGTGTATCTCGCCATGCGAGCGGCCGCTTCTGCGCAGTTGCGGCGCTTGTGGATCATTCGGGGACGTGTCTGCAGATCCGGTGATGAGTCAGGGCTCCGGTATGTGACCTTCGCGTTATGGACTCGTCCCCGGCACGGTCCGTCCGGTAAGAAGGATCCTTACACCCCTCATCCGGGGCTCAGGGCGCGTGTGCGGCGCGCCCGTCGCGTAGTCGCCCGTACGCAACCACGGCGGCAGGGCCTGCGCGGTGCCCGCCCACCCCTCAACCAGGAGTGGTCACCCTCAAACCTTGAAGACTTAAGGGGTAAAACAAAGTGGCAGCGGAGATCGTCAATCCTCGCAGCGACAGCAGTACGGATCAGGACGGCGGGGCGGAGCCCCTCGATTCCTTCGACCCGGCATTCGCGCTGCATCGTGGCGGCAAGATGGCCGTGCAGGCCACCGTGCCCGTCCGTGACAAGGACGACCTGTCCCTGGCGTACACGCCCGGCGTCGCGAAGGTGTGCAGCGCCATCGCCGAGCAGCCGGAACTGGTGCACGACTACACGTGGAAGTCGTCCGTCGTCGCCGTCGTCACCGACGGTACGGCCGTGCTCGGACTCGGTGACATCGGCCCGGAGGCCTCGCTCCCCGTGATGGAGGGCAAGGCGATCCTGTTCAAGCAGTTCGGCGGGGTCGACGCGGTGCCGATCGCGCTCGCCTGCACGGACGTCGACGAGATCGTCGAGACCGTGGTCCGGCTGGCGCCGTCGTTCGGCGGGGTGAACCTCGAGGACATCTCGGCACCGCGGTGCTTCGAGATCGAGCGGCAGCTCCAGGAGCGCCTCGACATCCCGGTGTTCCACGACGACCAGCACGGGACCGCCGTCGTCACGCTGGCGGCCCTGCGCAACGCCGCGCGGCTGACCGGACGGTCGCTGGGCGAGCTGCGCGCGGTGATCTCGGGCGCGGGTGCGGCCGGAGTCGCCATCGCCAAGTTCCTGCTGGAGGCGGGCCTCGGCGATGTCGCCGTCGCGGACCGCAAGGGCGTCGTGTCCCGGGACCGGGACGACCTGACGCCGGTCAAGCGGGAGCTCGCCGAGATCACCAACAAGGCGGGCATCTCGGGTTCGCTGGAATCGGCGCTGGCCGGCGCGGACGTCTTCATCGGCGTCTCCGGCGGTACGGTGCCGGAGCCCGCGGTGGCTTCCATGGCCGAGGGCGCATTCGTGTTCGCCATGGCCAACCCGGACCCCGAGGTGCACCCGGAGATCGCCCACAAGTACGCGGCCGTGGTCGCGACCGGGCGCTCCGACTTCCCTAACCAGATCAACAACGTGCTGGCCTTCCCCGGCATCTTCGCCGGTGCGCTCCAGGTCCGGGCCTCCCGGATCACGGAGACGATGAAGATCGCGGCGGCCGAGGCGCTGGCCGCGGTGGTCGGGGACGACCTTGCCGCGGATTACGTGATCCCCTCGCCGTTCGATGAGCGGGTCGCTCCCGCGGTGACCGCGGCGGTGGCCGCGGCCGCTCGGGCGGAGGGTGTGGCTCGTCGCTGAGCCCTTGGCTCCGTGGCCCCGCCGGGATTCTCCGGCGGGGCCATTTTTTGCTCCGGGGGTCCGCCGAGTTTTTACCCGGGGGGTCGTCCGAGTGAGTGTTTTCGCCCCGGCCGCCCCTACCCGTCCCGTACCTGGGGCTCCACCCCGGACCCCGCTCCTCAAACGCCGGAGGGGCTGGATCGTGCCCCCGCGACTCTTTGCCTGCGGGCGGTGAGCTCTTTTCGTCCCGGGCGGGGGAGCTTTCAGCCCGTCCGGGGTTTGGGCACGAGCGCGCGTCAGCGCGATGCGGGGGTCTGGGGACGGAGCCCCCAGGTACGGGACGCGTGTCACACGGGGACGTGGTTCCGTCGGGGAAGGGCGGAGCCTATCGTCAAGGTCATGTTCGCTGCCTACGCCGCCCGAATCGACCGTGACCAGCCGCTCAACGGTCTGGAGTTGGGGGAGCGCCCGGCCCCCGAGGGGAGGCCGGGCTGGACGACCGTGAACGTCCGGGCCGCCTCCCTCAACCACCACGACCTGTGGTCCCTGCGCGGAGTCGGACTCGCCGAGGAGAAGCTCCCGATGATCCTCGGCTGCGACGCCGCGGGCGTCGACGAGGCGGGCAACGAAGTCGTCCTGCACTCCGTCATCGGCCAGACCGGCCACGGCGTCGGCCCGGACGAACCCCGCTCCATCCTCACCGAGCGCTACCAGGGCACCTTCGCCGAGCAGGTCTCCGTACCGACGTGGAACGTCCTGCCCAAGCCGAGGGAGCTCTCCTTCGAAGAGGCCGCGTGCCTGCCGACGGCCTGGCTCACGGCGTACCGCATGCTCTTCACCAACGCGGGTGTACGACCCGGCGACTCCGTCCTCGTGCAGGGCGCCGGTGGCGGTGTCGCGACCGCCGCGATCGTGCTGGGCAAGGCCGCCGGTCTGCGGGTCTTCGCCACCAGCCGTGACGAGGCCAAGCGCAAGCGGGCCGTCGAACTCGGCGCCGTGGAAGCCCTGGAGCCCGGCGCGCGGCTGCCGCAGCGTGTGGATGCCGTCATCGAGACGGTGGGCGCGGCCACCTGGTCGCACTCGGTCAAGTCCCTGCGGCCCGGCGGCACTCTGGTCATCTCCGGCGCCACCAGCGGCGACCGCCCCTCGCACGCCGAACTGACCCGGATCTTCTTCCTCGAGCTCAAGATCGTCGGCTCCACGATGGGCACCAAGGACGAGCTGGAGGACCTGCTGTCCTTCTGCGCCGCGACCGGTGTACGACCTGTCATCGACGAGGTGCTGCCCCTCGACCGCGCCCGGGAGGGCTTCGAACGGATCGAGTCGGGTGACCAGTTCGGAAAGATCGTGCTGACGACGGGCTGACGGCTGCCTGGATCTCCGGCTGTCCGCTTCTCCGGCTGTCCGCTTCCTCGGCGGTCTGCTTCTTCGTGTGCGGCGGGCTCGGTTCACCGGGCCCGCCGTTCGCGCGTCCGCACCCTGATGTGTCAACCAGGGTTGACGTGGAGTCGATGTCAACGTACGTTGACGTCATGACCGAAGCTACGGATCTCGCCGAGCGGGCGGGTGACCGCGATCCGCGGATCGGGCTGCGGGCGGTCTCCGCGCTGCGGAGGCTGCTGGAGCAGCTGGAAGCCGTGCAGGTGCGCAGTGCGCGCCACCAGGGGTGGTCGTGGCAGGAGATCGCCGCGGAACTCGGTGTCAGCAGACAAGCCGTGCACAAGAAGTACGGGAGGCAGTGATGTTCGAGCGCTTCACCAAGGATGCCCGCGCCGTGGTCATGGGCGCGGTCGAGCACCGCGAGCGGTCGGGGGAGGACCGGGTCGAGGAGGCGCACATGCTGCTCGCCCTTCTCGACCGGGAGGGGAGCCGTGGTTCCTTCGCGCTGGCCTCGCTCGGGCCGGCCGACCGTCGCGACTCCGTCGCCGGGGCGCTGGCCGAGGCACGTCGCCGGGGAGGACTCTCCCGGGCCGACGCGGACGCCCTCTCCGGGCTCGGCATCGACCTCACCGAGATCGTCTCCCGGGTCGAAGAGGCCCATGGCGCCGGGGCGTTGGCGGGCGGGCGGAAGGACGTCGGCCGGTGGTCCGGGCGCCGCCCCTTCTCCCGGGGAGCCAAGGATCTCCTCACCGAGTCCCTCCGGATCGCCGTCGCCCACCACGACCGCCACATCGGCGACGAGCACCTTCTGCTCGCCCTCACGGCCCGCCCCGGCGTCCCCGCCGAGGTGCTCGCCGATCACGGGGTGACGTACGACGGCGTGCGGCGGGTGCTGTGGGGCGGGGGCGCGGCGAAGGCGGGGTGAATGCGGGCGGGGGCGCGGCGAAGGCGGGGTGAATCCGGGGCGGGGCGGGGGCGCGCCGAAGGCGGGGTGAATTCGGGGCAGGGGCGGGGCGGAGAGGGTATCGACCCGCGGCCGACGGGGCCCTGAGGCCCTGTCACCCGAAGGGTTCGTCCGTCCTCGGCCACAGGCAGGGCGGCCAGCGGCGTCTGGAAGGCCAACGGCGCCTCGAGGGGCGAAGGCGCCTCGAAGGGCGAGGGCGCCTGGGTTGGCCAACCGTGCTGGGGAAGGGCAACGGCGCCCCGGGAGGCCAACCGCGCCTGGCAAGGCCAACCATGCCCGGGAAGGGCAACGGCGCCCCGGGAGCCAACCGCGCCTGGCAAGGGAAACCGTGCCTGGGAAGGCCAACCGTGCGGGAGTTGGCCAACGGCGCCTGGGAAGACCAACCGTGCCCGGGAAGGGCAACCGCACCCGCCAAGGCCAACCGTGCCCGGGAAGCGCGACCCCGCCCGGTGAAGAGCAACGGCGCTCCCCCCGGGAGGCGCCGGACCCGTCAAGTGGCCGTCAGGGCTTCGGGGTGCGCAGGGCCGCCCCGATGTGCGCCGCGGCAGTCGACAAGTGGCGGCGGGTCTCGCGGAGCTGCTCCTCGGTCACCCCGTGGTCGCGGGCCGTGTCGCGGATGTCGTCGCGGAAGCGGTCCAGGAGGCGGTCGAGATCGCGGCTGGGGTCGCCGGTCGAGTCCTCGTGGGCCCAGGACGGTTCGTACGCCGCGGGGAAGTCCTCACGAGTGACCGTGTACTCGGGCTCCGCCCCGGCCCCGGCCCCGTACTCGTGCTCCGCCGCCGGCTCCGTGGTCGCCCCCGTACGACCGAAGCCGAAGTCCTTGCCGAGTCCCTTGCTGAAGTCCTTACCGAAGTCCTTCCCGAACTCGCCGAATTCCTTGGCGAGTTCGCTCAGCCCCTCCCGCACACCCGTCGGCCAGTCGCCGCGCGCGAAGTGGTCCTGGACCTGCTCCTGGACCCGCTTGGCCATGCGCTGCATCTCTTCCTGGGCCTGGGCGCGCGCCCTCTCCTGCGCCTCCTTGGCCTGGCGCCGGGCCCGCTGGGCCTCGTCGCGGGCCCGCCGGCTCTCGTCCTTCGCGCGCCGGGCCTGCTCCTTCCACTCCTGCTTGGCGCGCCGCATCTCCTCCTTGGCGATCCGCCAGGACTCCTTCTCGCCGAAGCTGCCGGCACCGTCCGCCGGGCCGTCGTGCGCCGCGGATCCGGTGCCGCCCGTGGAACCCCGCTGGGCCTCCACGGCGGCCGCCCGCATCTCGCGCCGCAAGTCGCCCGCCGCGCCCCGTACATCGGCGCGGATCTCGGCGGCGAGCTCGGCGACCGACTCGCGGATCTCCAGCTCCAGGTCGGCCAGCTCACCGCTGCGGTCGGCCAGTTCGGCACGGCCCGCGTCGGTGATCGCGTACACCTTG
This sequence comes from Streptomyces sp. NPDC058371, assembly GCF_042723265.1. Classification (NCBI taxonomy): domain Bacteria; kingdom Bacillati; phylum Actinomycetota; class Actinomycetes; order Kitasatosporales; family Streptomycetaceae; genus Streptomyces; species Streptomyces sp. NPDC058371. The sequence continues at coordinate 468,963 of NZ_JBHXJC010000004.1, forward strand.
CGGCCGCCCTCGGTGGTGTGCGTGACCAGTCCCTCGGTCTCCAGCTTGGCCAGCCGCGGGTAGACGGTGCCGGCCGAGGGCGCGTACAGCCCCTGGAAGCGCTCCTCCAGGAGCCGGATCACCTCGTACCCGTGGCGCGGCGCCTCGTCGAGCAGCTTCAGCAGATAGAGCCGCAGGCGGCCATGGGCGAAGACGGGGGGCATCTCAGAGCACCTTCTTGTCGGTCGGGGCGGCACCGGTCGGGCCGTCGGCCGGTCCGCGCGCCGAGGACCCGACCGGGCCGTCGGACGGCGCTTCCTCCTCCGCCGGAGGCCGCCGCAACAGGGCGATGGAGCCGGATACGGTCATGGCCTTCAGCTTGCCGTTGCCCGCGCCGAGCCGGCCGGTGATCTTCTTCGCGCCCCACTGGCCGCCGACCCGGAGATCCTCGAAAGCGCTGGAGACCGTGCCGGACGCGGTGTTCGCCTCCACCTCCGCGTCCGCCGGGTGGGGCAGGCGGATGGCGATCTCACCCGAGACGTTCGACAACTGGACGTCGGTGGGGGCGCCCGTGGCGTCGAGGTCCACGATCATCGAGCCGCTCACCGACTCGGCCCGCACGGAGGAGCCCGAGCCCTCGACGACGGTCAGATCGCCGGAGACGGAGTGGAAGCGGAGGTCGCCGGTGACGGCCTGGGCCTCCAGATTCCCGGACACCGTGTCCACGCGGACGGGCCCCGAGACGCGGACGAGCGTCGTGTCGCCGGTGACCCCCTTCACCTCGACCCGCTCGTCCGTCCCGGAGACCACGGCCGCCGCGCCGACCACGCCCACCTCGATCCGGGTGCTCGCCGGGACGGCCAGCGAGACGACCGCGCTGCGGCGCCAGCCCTTGCGGTCGAGCCACTTGAGGAAGCCCTTCCAGGGCAGGTCCTCGTACGCGACGGTCAGCGTGCCGTTCTTCTGGGTCACCACCAGGGGTGGCCCTTCGAGTTCGGAGACTTCCAGGCGGGCGGAACTCTCGTCGGTGCCCACGACGTTCACCGTTCCGTTGACGATGCGCACGTGGAGTGCCGTCACGGGGGTGTCGAAGGTCAGCTTCCTCGCTTCTGCGACGGACCACTCGGGCATGGGGCAGACCTCCTCGGCCGGACGGGACACGACGCGCCATATCGCGTCTTCCAATGAACACGATATATCGCGGATACGGAAAGTCAAGACACTCGATCCGGTGATACGCGTGCTGACAAAAGGGGCAGGTGGCGACGAAGTCGCCCTAACGTATGACCATGCCGACCCTCCGCGACGAACCCCCCGACTCGGCCGCCGCCGGCGCACTGCTCCTGTGCCGGGCGCATCCCGAAGCCGTCGGCTCCGCAGCTCAGCTGCTGCGCGAAGGGATGGTGCTCACCGGCGCGGGCGACGACTGGAGCGTGCTCGTCCCCGAGGGCAGGCCATGGCTGCACGGCGACGAACCGGTCGATCGCGTCCTGACCGGCTGGGCCGCCGCCCTCGCCGTCGGCGCCCCCTGGCCCGTACTGGCCCTGTGGTGGGACGCCGACCGCAGCGGTTGCACCCTCGCCTCCGGATTCCGCCGCACCGTCGGCTACGAATGGCTCGCGAACGGCACACCGGTCGGCGAGGACGAGGCGATGCGCACCTTCGCCGCGCGCCTCGGCCTCGATCCCGTGCTGGACATGCAGGACCTGGAGCAGCTGACGAAACCCGACTCCGCGGCCGACGCCCGGGCCCGGCTGCGCGGACTGCTCGCCGTCCTCACGCGCGCGGGGATGGCCCTCCCGGCAGTCCTGGCCCCGGGTGTCCCCGCCGACCAACTCCTGGACGCCGTCCGGGAGCTGCCCGACGCCCGCCCGGTCTCCTGGTCCGGTCGCCGCGAGGCCGTCCGCACACAGCTCGGCGTCGTCGAGGGCGGCGGTCCCGGCCCCTGGATCCGCGGTCCGAAGGCCCGCGCCCTGGCCACGGCCCAGCTGGCCACGGGCCTGCCCGTCACGCTCTACGGAGTACGCCGCCGCAACATGGGCTGGATCGCGGCGGGCGCGCTGCTCATGACCCACGGAGCCCTGGGATTCGCGTACGACCGGGTACGCGCCTTCGACTGAGACCCGCCGACCGCAGGGGCCGCCTCGCGCGCGCGGCCGCTCACCCGGAGGCGAAGCCCTGCTCGCACCGGAGGCGAAGCCCTGCTCGTCGCCCTACTCGTCCTCGTCCTCGTCGTCGTCCAGCCGCGCCAGCCAGGTCGCGAGCCGCTCGACGGGCACCTCGAAGTCCGGATTGAGATCGACGAACGTACGCAGCTGCTCGGCAAGCCACTCGAAAGTGACCTCTTCCTCGCCGCGCCGCTTCGCCAGTTCCTCGATGCCACGGTCGGTGAAGTACACGGATGCTCTCCTGGGGCTGGGCCTGCCGGCCACGGGTCGTACCCCTCCAGGTTATGCGGCCCGGTGCCCGGCGGTGCACCCGCCCGGAACCCGTACCGGACCACCCCGTACCGGCCGGGATCCCGTACCGGACAACGGAACCGGCCCCACCGCCTCGACAAGGCGATGGGGCCGGCCCCTTGATCCATCGGGCTGGGCCGAGAGGCGTGAGCCTCTCAGCGGTGCTCAGAGGCTCACGCCTCGAACACCTCCCGTACCAGCTGCTCCTGCTCGGCCTGGTGGCGCTTTGCCGAGCCGACCGCCGGGGAGGACCCGTGCGGGCGGGAGATGCGGCGCAGGCGCTCGCCGTGCGGGACGTCCGCGCCGACCGCCAGGTCCAGGTGGTCGATCAGGTTGAGGGCGATGAAGGGCCACGCGCCCTGGTTCGCCGGCTCCTCCTGGGCCCACAGGTACTTCTCGGCGTTCGGGTACTTGGCGATCTCCGCCTGGAGCTCCGCACCCGGGAGGGGGTACAGGCGCTCGATGCGGATGATGGCCGTGTCCGTGACGCCGCGCTTGGTGCGCTCGGCCTCCAGGTCGTAGTAGACCTTGCCGGCGCAGAAGACGACCTTGCGGACCGCGGCCGGGTCGGCGGACGCGTCGCCGATGACCGGACGGAACTGACCCGTCGTGAACTCCTCCGCCTTCGAGGCCGCCGCCTTGAGGCGCAGCATCGACTTCGGCGTGAAGACCACCAGCGGCTTGTGGTGCGGGTTGTGCACCTGCCACCGCAGGAGGTGGAAGTAGTTCGACGGCAGGGTCGGCATGGCGACCGTCATGTTGTTCTGCGCGCACAGCTGGAGGAAGCGCTCCGGGCGGGCCGACGAGTGGTCGGGGCCCTGGCCCTCGTAGCCGTGCGGGAGCAGCAGGGTGACGCCGGACGTCTGGCCCCACTTCTGCTCGGCCGAGGAGATGAACTCGTCGACGACCGTCTGGGCGCCGTTGACGAAGTCGCCGAACTGCGCCTCCCACATGACCAGCGACTCGGGACGGGCCAGCGAGTAGCCGTACTCGAAGCCCATCGCGGCGTACTCGGAGAGCAGCGAGTCGTAGCAGTTGTAGCGCGCCTGGTCCTCGGAGAGGTACAGCAGCGGCGTGAAGTCCTCGCCCGTCTCACGGTCGATGAGGACCGCGTGACGCTGGCCGAACGTGCCGCGGCGGGAGTCCTGGCCCGAGAGGCGCACCGGGGTGCCCTCCAGGAGCAGGGAGCCGATCGCGAGCGTCTCGCCCATGCCCCAGTCGATCGTGCCGTCCTCGACCATCGCCGCGCGGCGCTGCAGCTGGGGCAGCAGACGCGGGTGGACGGTGACCCGGTCGGGGATGTTGACCTGGGACTCGGCGATGCGCTTGACGACCTCCGCGGAGACCGCGGTGTTCACGGCGACCGGGAACTGGGCCTGCGGGTCGGAGACGGGCGCCTCGCCCGGCTGCGACGTCGCCTCACGGACCTCCGTGAAGACCTTCTCCAGCTGGCCCTGGTAGTCCTGCAGCGCCTGCTCGGCCTCTTCCAGCGTGATGTCGCCGCGACCGATGAGGGACTCGGTGTAGAGCTTGCGCACCGAGCGCTTCTTGTCGATCAGGTCGTACATCAGCGGCTGCGTGAACGCCGGGTTGTCCGACTCGTTGTGACCGCGGCGGCGGTAGCAGATGAGGTCGATGACGACGTCCTTGTTGAACGCCTGGCGGAACTCGAAGGCCAGCCGAGCGACGCGGACGACGGCCTCGGGGTCGTCGCCGTTCACGTGGAAGATCGGCGCCTCGATCATGCGGGCCACGTCGGTGGCGTACATCGAGGAGCGCGAGGACTCCGGGGCGGCGGTGAAGCCGACCTGGTTGTTGATGACGACGTGGACCGTGCCGCCGGTGCGGTAGCCGCGCAGCTGCGACATGTTGAGCGTCTCGGCCACGACGCCCTGGCCGGCGAAGGCCGCGTCACCGTGCAGGGCGACCGGCAGGACCGTGAAGTCCGTGCCGCCCTTGTTGATGATGTCCTGCTTGGCGCGGGCGATGCCCTCGAGGATCGGGTCGACCGCCTCCAGGTGCGAGGGGTTGGCGGCCAGCGAGACCTTGATCTGCTCGCCGTCGAGACCGGTGAAGGTGCCCTCGGCGCCCAGGTGGTACTTGACGTCACCGGAGCCGTGCATCGACTTCGGGTCGAGGTTGCCCTCGAACTCGCGGAAGATCTGCGCGTACGACTTGCCGACGATGTTGGCGAGGACGTTCAGCCGGCCGCGGTGGGCCATGCCGATGACGACCTCGTCCAGGCGGGACTCCGCCGCAGAGTCGAGCACCGCGTCCAGCAGCGGGATGACGGACTCGCCGCCCTCCAGCGAGAAGCGCTTCTGGCCCACGTACTTCGTCTGCAGGAAGGTCTCGAAGGCCTCCGCCGCGTTCAGCCGGCGCAGGATGCGCAGCTGCTCCTCGCGCTCCGGCTTGGTGTGCGAGCGCTCGATGCGGTCCTGGATCCACTTGCGCTGCTTCGGGTCCTGGATGTGCATGAACTCGACGCCGGTGGTGCGGCAGTACGAGTCGCGCAGCACACCGAGGATGTCGCGCAGCTTCATCAGGGACTTGCCCGCGAAGCCGCCGACGGCGAACTCGCGCTCCAGGTCCCAGAGCGTCAGACCGTGCTCGGTGATGTCCAGGTCGGGGTGCTTGCGCTGGCGGTACTCCAGCGGGTCGGTGTCGGCCATGACGTGGCCGCGGACCCGGTAGGAGTGGATCAGCTCGAAGACGCGGGCGGCCTTCGTGACGTCGTCGTCGTGCGAGGCGTCGATGTCCTTGAGCCAGCGGACCGGCTCGTAGGGGATGCGCAGCGCCTCGAAGATCTCGTCGAAGAAGCCGTTCTCGCCGAGCAGCAGGTTCGCGACGATCCGCAGGAACTCGCCGGACGCGGCGCCCTGGATGACCCGGTGGTCGTAGGTCGACGTGAGCGTCATGACCTTCGAGATGCCGAGCTTGTTCAGGGTGTCCTGGGAGGTGCCCTGGAACTCCGCCGGGTAGTCCATCGAGCCGACGCCCATGATGACCGACTGGCCGGGCATCAGACGCGGGACCGAGTGGACGGTGCCGAGGCCGCCGGGGTTGGTCAGCGAGACCGTCACACCGGTGAAGTCGTCCATCGTCAGCTTGCCGTCACGGGCCCGGCGGACGATGTCTTCGTAGGCCTGCCAGAACTCGAAGAAGTTCAGCGTCTCGGCCTTCTTGATGCCGGCGACGACCAGCTGGCGGTCTCCGTTCGGCTTCACCAGGTCGATGGCGAGGCCGAAGTTGACGTGCGCCGGCTTGACCAGCGTCGGCTTGCCGTCCTTCTCCGCGAAGGAGTAGTTCATCGACGGCATGGCCTTGATGGCCTGCACCATCGCGTAGCCGATGAGGTGGGTGAAGGAGATCTTCCCGCCCCGGGCGCGCTTCAGGTGGTTGTTGATGACGATGCGGTTGTCGAAGAGCAGCTTCACCGGGACGGCGCGCACGGACGTGGCCGTGGGCAGTTCCAGCGAGGCGTTCATGTTCTTCGCGACGGCACCGGCCGGACCGCGCAGCGTCACGTACTCGGGGCCTTCGGGGGCCTCGGCGGCGGGCGCGGCGGCCTTCGGCTTCGCGGCGGCCGGAGCGGCCTTCGCGGGAGCCGGGGCGGCGGCCTTGGCCGGAGCCGGTGCGGCAGCCGCGGGCTTCGGCGCCGCGGGTGCGGCGGGTGCGGCCTGGACCGGAGCGGGCTGGACCGGAGCGGCCTGGGCCGGTGCGGCAGGCGCCGCCGGTGCGGCCTGGGCCGGTGCTGCGGGCGTGGCAGGAGCCGCTGTGGCGGTACCTGCGGCCCCCGCGGCCGCAGTACCCGACGGAGCCGGGGCGGCCGCGCCGCCCGGCTTGTAGTCGGCGAAGAAGTCCCACCAGGCTCGGTCTACCGAATTCGGGTCCTGGAGGTACTGCTGATAGATCTCGTCGACGAGCCACTCATTGGGACCGAACGCAGCAGCGGGGTTCTTCCCGGCTTGGTCATCGGTCGTGGGGGCACCTCCCGGCCGAAGGCTGGGGGAGCTCGAGTTACTGGGGGACTGTGGCGACACGGCGGCAACCGCCCTCTTCCGCTTCACAAGGTGATGGACAGCGGGAATAAAGGCTACGCCTCCCAGACCGTGAAGGTATGACCGGGCCGGTCATCGTCGCGTAAGTCACATCGGAAAGCGTGTTTCGGGGGCTGAAATGGCGGGAAACAAGCGAGGTTCCGATGCGGAACGGGTGCGTCGACCTGACCCCACGGCCCAGCAGGCGCGGGCCTCTCCCTGATCACACGTGTCCGTCAGTGCGGACGTTCATGGATCTTGTGGCTCCACTTCGAACCCTACGTCAACTCGGCAGTGAAGGCAGGCCTGGAAGAGTGACCTGGATCCGGCAGCCCCGCTGGGATTCGGCCACTCCGATCCGGCCGCCGTGCAGATCGACCGCCCAGCGGGCGATGGCGAGCCCCAGGCCCGTACCGCCGTCGCTGCCCGGTCCGTGCGGCGCGGGGACGCCGCCGCGGTTGAACCGCTCGAAGACCCGGTGCCACTCCGACTTCGGAATGCCCGGACCCTCGTCCAGCACTTCCAGGTCCAGCGACTCCGGGGACGGACCCCGGCGCGCCCGCACCGTCACGCGGCCGTGCGGCGGGCTGTGCTTGACCGCGTTGTCGATGAGGTTGGCGACGACCTGGTGGATCCGCTCCGGGTCCGCGTGCGCGGTCAGCTCGGGCGGGGACACGTCGAGGTGCAGATGGACGTCCGTACGCGTGTGGCTCCCGGAGCCCGAGGCGATGCCCGCGCGTGCGGAGGAGACCATGTTGGCCTCCTTCAGGACGCCGGACAGATAGGGCCAGACCTCGAAGCGGCGCCGCTTCAGCGGCACGACGCCGTTGTCGAGCCGGGACAGGTCCAGGAGCGTCTCGACGAGCCGGCCCAGGCGCTCCGTCTGCTTCAGGGCCGTACGCATCGTCTCGGGGTCGGCCGCGGACACGCCGTCCACGACGTTCTCCAGGACCGCGCGGAGGCCGGCGATGGGGGTGCGCAGCTCGTGCGAGACGTTCGCCACGAGCTCCTTGCGCTGGCGGTCCTGGGCCTCCAGCTCGTCCGCCATCAGGTTGATCGTCTGGGCCAGGTCGCCGAGTTCGTCCCGGCGGCCCTCGCTGACGCGGCGCGTGTAGTCGCCGTGGGAGATGGACCGGGCGACGGTGTTCATCTCGTCCAGGGGCGCGGTGAGCGAATGCGCCACGAACTGCGTTATCAGCAGTGTGGCGATCATCGAGAAGACGGTGATGAAGCGCACCTCGGTCTCGGTGCGCACCGCGATCATCAGCAGACCCGTGGTGATGAAGACCGCGACGACGACCAGCGTGCCGAGCTTCGTCTTGATCGAGAAGGGGCGCAGGCCGCCCCAGGGACCCGCGTTCTTGCGCTCCCCGAACCCGCTCATCACAGCAGCCCCCTCAAGAGGTCCCCACAGCCCCGGCTCAGGGAGTCGGGGTCTCCAGCGCGTAGCCCACGCCGTGGACCGTACGGATCCGCTCGGCGCCGATCTTCCGGCGCAGCGCCTTGATGTGACTGTCCACGGTCCGGGTGCCGGACGCGTCCGCCCAGTCCCAGACCTCGGCCAGCAACTGCTCGCGCGAGAGCACCGCACGCGGGGTGTTCGCCAGGCAGACCAGGAGGTCGAACTCGGTGGGTGTCAGGTGCACGTCCTCGGAGCGGACCCGCACCCGGCGCTGCGCGTGGTCGATCTCCAGCTCGCCGAGCCGCAGGATGCCGCTGCGCGGCGTCGAGGCGGCCACCACGGCACGCTCCACCCGGCGCAGCAGGACGTGCACGCGGGCGGCCAGCTCCCGCATGGAGAACGGTTTCGTCATGTAGTCGTCGGCGCCGACGCCGAGTCCGACCAGCATGTCGGTCTCGTCGTCGCGCGCGGTGAGCATCAGCACCGGCACCGGGCGCTGGGCCTGCACGCGGCGGCAGACCTCCAGACCGTCGAAGCCGGGCAGCATGATGTCGAGGATCAGCAGGTCGGGCTGCCAGGCCTCGGCGGTGTCGACGGCGGCCGGACCGTCGCCCGCTGTTTGCACCAGGAATCCCTCGGCGCGCAGGCGGGCCGCGATGGCGTCGACGATCGTCGGGTCGTCCTCGACGACCAGGACCCGTCGCTGAGCGCCGGGAGTCGCCGCCGCGCCGTTCTGGGAGGTGTGTGTCTGCTCCATCGCCCGCCCCTGAGGTGTGCTTTCCGGAATCCGTGGGGTGATCCCATGACTGCGCTTGACGCTTGAATGATCCGCGTCAGGGAAGCAGAGTACGGGCAGGCACCATTGATCGGCTATCCAGCCCTGACCGCAAGATGCACGACGTCCGGAACGCCCCGGGCAACCGGGATCTCTTCGGTACGCACCCGTTGGAAACCGGCATTCCGCAAGGTTCCTTCAAATTCCGGAGAGGGCTGCGCAGACCACACCGCGAGCACTCCGCCGGGCCTCAACAGCCTTGCGCAGCCGGTCAGTCCGGCCCGTGAATAGAGGCCTCCGTTGCCCTCCGTGACCGTCCAGCCGGGTCCGTTGTCGATGTCCAGGCAGAGCGCGTCGTACGTGGCGGAAGTCTCATTGACGTAGGCGACCAGATCCGCCTCGACGATCTCCGTCCGGGGGTCGGCGAGCGCGGGGGCGGAGAGGGCGGACAGCGGTCCTTCGCGGTGCCAGTCGATGATCGCCGGCTCCCGTTCCACGACCGTGATGCGTCCCCAGCGGTCGTCGGCGGCGGCGTGCGCGAGGGAGAAGCCGACGCCGAGGCCGCCGATCAGCACGCTCGGCCGCGCCCGGCCGTCCAGGGCGTCGCGGGCCGCGTCGATCAGCAGTCGCTCCGAGCGGCCGTCGGAGGTGTCCATCAGGAAGCACCCGTTGGCGATGATCTGCAGCAGTGCGCCGTGGCGCCGCAGCACGACCTCGCCGTACGGGCCTTCCCGGCGATCGATGACCACGGGGATGTCGTACGAGGCAGTCATGGCGCTCATCCTGGCACCGCGATGCGGACGGGCGGGCGGAATCCGCCGGGCGATACGGCCCCGGTCGCGGACGTCGACAGGGGTGATCGCTCACAGCGAACAGTCCCCCGGGAACATTCAAGGGCTCACGTGCATTGAGTCGACATAGCTCAACTTGACTGCCGAAGGGGAGATCATGGCTTCGACGTCCACACCGCTCACCCTGCCCGTGCTGCCGCTCGACGACGAGGTCGTGCTGCCCGGGATGGTGGTTCCGCTGGACCTGAACGACGCCGACGTCCGCGCCGCGGTGGAGGCTGCCCAGGCCGCCGCCCGCTCGGAGCCCGGCAAGCCGAAGGTGCTGCTGGTGCCACGCATCGACGGGGCGTACCCGAGCACCGGTGTGCTCGGCACCGTCGAGCAGGTCGGCCGGCTGGCCGACGGCGACCCGGGCGCGCTGATCCGCGGCCGTGGGCGCGTGAAGATCGGCGCGGGGACCACCGGTCCCGGTGCCGCACTGTGGGTGGAGGGCACCCGGGTCGAGGAGACCGTGCCCGACCCCCTGCCCGGCCAGGTCACCGACCTGGTCAAGGAGTACAAGGCCCTGGCCACCAGCTGGCTGCGCAAGCGCGGCGCCTGGCAGGTCGTGGACCGCGTACAGGCCATTGACGATGTTTCCGCCCTTGCCGACAATTCCGGTTACTCACCGTTCCTGACCACTGACCAGAAGGTGGCCCTGCTGGAGACGGCCGACCCGGTCGCCCGGCTGAAGCTCGCCACCGAACAGCTCCGTGAGCACCTCGCCGAGCAGGATGTCGCCGAGTCCATCGCCAAGGACGTACAGGAAGGCGTGGACAAGCAGCAGCGCGAGTTCTTGCTGCGCCGGCAGCTCGAAGCCGTCCGCAAGGAACTGCGCGAGCTGAACGGCGATTCCGCGGACGGCGAGGAGTCCGACGACTACCGCACGCGCGTCGAGGCCGCCGATCTCCCCGAGAAGGTCCGCGAGGCCGCTCTCAAGGAGGTCGAGAAGCTGGAGCGCGCGAGCGACCAGTCGCCCGAGGGCTCCTGGATCCGCACCTGGCTCGACACCGTGCTCGAACTCCCGTGGAACGAACGCACGGAGGACGAGTACGACATCAGGGGCGCCCAGCGGGTGCTGGACGCCGAGCACTCCGGCCTGGCGGACGTGAAGGAGCGGATCACCGAATACCTGGCGGTGCGCAAGCGACGCGCCGACCGGGGCCTGGGTGTCGTCGGCGGGCGACGCGGGGGCGCCGTGCTCGCGCTCGTCGGCCCGCCCGGCGTCGGCAAGACCTCGCTCGGTGAGTCCGTCGCGCACGCCATGGGCCGCAAGTTCGTCCGCGTCGCCCTCGGCGGCGTGCGGGACGAGGCCGAGATCCGCGGCCACCGGCGTACGTACGTCGGCGCGCTGCCCGGCCGGATCGTCCGTGCCATCAAGGAGGCCGGGTCCATGAACCCGGTGGTCCTGCTGGACGAGATCGACAAGGTCGGCTCCGACTTCCGGGGCGACCCGGCCGCGGCGCTGCTCGAAGTCCTCGACCCCGCGCAGAACCACACCTTCCGCGACCACTACCTGGAGGTCGAACTCGACCTCTCCGACGTCGTGTTCCTCGCAACGGCGAACGTCCTGGAAGCCATCCCGGAGGCCCTGCTCGACCGTATGGAGCTGGTCCGCCTCGACGGCTACACCGAGGACGAGAAGGTCGTCATCGCCCGCGACCACCTGCTCCCGCGCCAGCTGGAGCGGGCCGGTCTGGAGAAGGACGAGGTCGCGCTGGACGAGAGCGCGCTGCGCAAGCTCGCGGGCGAGTACACCCGGGAAGCCGGTGTACGGAACCTGGAGCGGGCCGTCGCGCGGCTGCTGCGCAAGGTCGCGGCCGAGCACGAACTGGGCGAGCGGAAGCTGCCGTTCACGGTGACCGACGCCGACCTGCGCGGGCTCGTCGGACGGCCGCACCACGTGCCCGAGTCCGCCCAGGACCCGGCGGAGCGCCGTACGGCGGTGCCCGGTGTCGCCACCGGGCTCGCGGTCACCGGCGCGGGTGGTGACGTCCTCTTCGTCGAGGCGTCGCTGGCCGACCCGGAGACGGGCGCGGCGGGTCTGACCCTGACCGGTCAGCTGGGTGACGTGATGAAGGAGTCGGCACAGATCGCGCTCTCCTTCCTGCGTTCGCGCGGCGCCGAGCTGGAGCTGCCGGTCGGTGACCTCAAGGACCGGGGTGTGCACATCCACTTCCCGGCGGGCGCGGTCCCGAAGGACGGACCGAGCGCGGGTGTCACGATGACGACGGCACTGGCGTCGCTGCTCAGCGGCCGCCTGGTCCGTACGGACGTGGCGATGACCGGTGAGGTCTCCCTGACCGGCCGGGTCCTGCCCATCGGCGGTGTGAAGCAGAAGCTGCTCGCCGCGCACCGGGCCGGCGTCACCACCGTCATCATCCCCAAGCGCAACGAACCCGACCTGGACGACGTCCCGGCCGAGGTCCTGGAGAAGCTCGACGTCCACGCCGTCACGGACGTTCGCCAGGTCCTCGAACTGGCCCTCGTCCCGGCGACGAACGGAGCGAGTGCGGAGGTTCCGGTAGCGGCGTGACGGACGCTGCCGGTAGCGGAAGGCCCGGGCCCCATGAGGGACCCGGGCCTTCCCATGTCACGTTGCCGACGGGCCCGTCCGCCGTGGTCGCCTCGGGGCCCGGCCGGTCAGCCGTTCGCCAGTGCCACCACGCGGTCGAGGGCACCGTTGAACTTGTTGTGGTCGCCGACCGTCGGACCCGACGACGTGTACTGCCACATCGTGTAGAAGCCCCAGCCCGCGGGCAGCGTGCCCGGGTCGGTGGCGTAGCGGGCGATCCACAGCGGGTTGGTGGCCGCGAAGGCGCTGGAGTTGCCGGTGCACTGGGTCCACCAGGTGGTGGCCGTGTAGATGACGGCGTCCCGGCCGGTGCGCGCCTTGTACTGGTTGAGGAAGTCACGGATCCAGGTGACCATCGCGCTCTGCGTCTTGCCGTAGCAGGCCGCGCCGTACGGGTTCCACTCGATGTCGAGCGCACCCGGCAGCGTCCTGCCGTCCCTCGACCAGCCGCCGCCGTGGTCCACGAAGTAGTTGGCCTGGGTGGCGCCGGTCGTGGTGTCGGGGGTCGCGAAGTGGTACGCGCCGCGGATCATGCCGACGTCGTACGAGCCGTTGTACTGCTGGGCGAAGTAGGGGTTCGTGTAGTACGTCCCCTCCGTCGCCTTCGAGTAGGCCCACTTGACCCCGCTGCTCCACAGGGTCGACCAGGCGACGTTGCCCTGGTGGCTGCTGACGTCCACGCCCTCCGTCTGCGTGGCGTCACCGGTGGACGGCGTACCGCCCTGCCCGTCGTGGGCCGCGACGCCCATGCCCATGTGGGCGGAGCCGCGGGCGGGGGTGTCGGCGGCCTGGGCCGGCAGGGTGAACAGAAGGGAGAGCGCGGCGAGCAGGATCCCGACCGTGGGGAGCCGCTTGGTGCAGCGCCCGGGGCGGATGGTTCCGGATCTGTGCACGGGCATGGCGTGCCTCCGAAGGGCTCGGTGGTGCGCGGTGATGCTCGGTGGGGGGACTGCGGAGAAAGCCGACGGCCGGCGCACGCGCTCGGGCGACAGGTCCTCGTCGACCCGTCGGTGGCGTGGCGATGCCGGTAATTGCTTGGTAAAGAAGCTACGCACGTAGAAGACCGGGTGGGAAGAGGGCCCGGAGGCTGCCGTTGGTCTACTCCTGCGAAATACTGGCGGAGCTGCGGCAATGGCCACTTGTGGCGGAAACTTTCAGGATCGGGAAACCGGGTCAGGGGTGCTGACGTGCACGAGGGCGCAAACGGCGAGGGGCGACGTGGCGAAGTCACGGCGGCGGGGAGTGGTGTGAACCAGGAGTTCCTGTCGCTGGAACGCGCGTTGACCGTGTTCCTGCGGCGTGCTCGCGCCTCCTCCGGCGAGATGGCCCGCGAGGTCCACCCCGACCTGGAGTCCTCCGCCTACGGGTTGCTCTACCGGCTGGAGGAGTGCGGGCGTCAGCGGGCCACCGAGCTCGCCGCCTACATCGGCGTCGGCAAGGCCACCATGTCCCGTCAGTTGCGCGCCCTCGAAGACCTCGGTCTCGTCGCCCGCGAACCCGACCCGGCCGACGGCCGCGCCTGGCTGGTCCACCTCACGGAGGAGGGACGGGCGCGCTTCACCGCCGTGCGGGAGGCCCGCCGGGCACGCTACGTCAGCCAGCTCTCGGGCTGGGACCCGCGCGAGGTCGCCGAACTGGCCCGGTTGCTGCACCAGTTGAACCGCGGGGGAGAGGGCAGCTAGGCCCCCGGTGGCGATCGCGGGGTGGCTGGAACCGGAGCCTCCCCGCGAGACCGCTGACGACGGCTCGCGGTCCCGGCGCCACCACCGACCGCGCGTGGAGCTAGAGCTCCACGTACGCCACCGTCGCGTCGTCGTGGGTCTTGCTGCGGCGCAAGTGGGTCCGCTCCTGGGCGTCCGCCGCCTCCAGTTCGCGTACGCGGTCGACGAGGGCGCGGGCGCCCTCCTTGCGTACGACGGTGAAGAGGTCGGTCCAGTCGCCCTCGTGGAACTTCTCCGTCCAGCGGGTCGCCCCGTCCGTCAGGGCGGCCAGCGCGCGCACCTCCGCGCGGGCTGCCGTGCCGGTCACCGCACGCCCCGCGACCGAGGGGTCCGCCGCCGCCGTGAAGAAGCCGCCCTCCTTGTTGCGGACCGTCGCGTCGGCGATCGCGTCCGAGGCCAGCGAGGTGCGCGGGACACGGGAGAGCCGGTCGTCCAGCACCGGCGTGACCACGCCCGGAGGGGACAGCAGCAGCAGTGCGGAGTCCGAGAGGACCAGGTACTCGACCGTGTCGGCGGACCAGCGGACGAGGACCACGGTTGCCTGCGGTGTACGCGGGTGAGAAAGGTCACAGGTGTCGGCATGGGCGTCGGCCGTGCGGCGAATGGCCCGCGCGAGCACCTCGGTCAGCGTCACATCCGGTAGGGAAACCGACAGTTCGGTCAGTGTCCCGCCCAGGCGCGTCGCGAACCAGGGCACCCCGTGCACGCAGCCGTCGTCGCCCTTCGGGGGAGTCACCCCGTCCAGCACGACCAGTGCACCGCCCAGTCCTGAGGCCGGAAGCGCGACCGAGGTGAAGTCCTCATTGGGGCGGTTGCGGTCGCTGGGCTCGGTGACGAGTTCCGTACGCATCCAGCCAGTCTGCACGAGGCCTTCACAAGATCCACGAGAGGTCGGCATCGGTTGCCGGATGGTTGCGGACCGGGACGCCGGGCGCCGGGTTTGGCATGGAATGATCGACTCCGGTGAGGCGTGGCGGCGAATACTGCCAAAGCGCGTCGCCGACGTCCAACCGGCCCGCCGAGCAGGCCGGTGGCACACGCCGGAGGAACTTGCCCGCCAACTCCCTGCCGATGTTCACTCCTTCGGGTGGCGGCTCGGACGATGCGGGACCACTGCCCACCGGCACTGGGAGGGTCGGGAGCCGATGGGGGTCCCCCCTGATGGAGCGAAGTCGGAGCTTGGGGGAGGCCGGACGCCTCAGTTGACGGAACGTCACCCGGGCCCATGGGTACACGAGTCAGGAATGCGAGCACCGGTGCAGAAAATACGGCCTCGGCGCACAGGCAAGCAGACGGCCTCCACAGGGGGAGCCACCGGCGACGCCGCAGGCTCCGCGGGCAGGGGTCGCCCCGCCCACGTACGCAACCGGCTCATCGTCGCCGTGGCCGTCGTGGCGGCCGCCGTCGCCGGCGCGGGCGCGCCGAGCGTCCTCGCCGCCTCCGGACAACTCAGTGACTCCCAGGATCTGGTGACGCTGGCGCGGGAGACGCAGGAGGCGCTCACCCTCGCCCACTCCCTGGCGGACGAACGGGACGAGGTCACCTCGTACATCGCCGCCGGCCGGCCCAGGACGAAGGCGCCCTCCGAGCAGCGCAGCGCCCGAGTGGACCGCCAGGTTGAGGAGTTGCGGGCCGACACCGACGCCCCGGCCGCGCTCCGCAAGGACCTCGACTCCATCGCCGCCGTACGCAGAGCGGCGCTCACCGGCAAGAGCAGTGCTCTCGAAGCGCACCAGGCGTACTCCCTCGCCATCACCGAACTCCACAATCTCGCCGAGGAACTCGCCGAGCGGCTGCCGCCCCGCGCGGGCTCCGGCGCATACGCCCAGGCCGAGCTCGACACCGCCGTCCAGCAGGCCGCCGCCACCCGCGGACTGCTTCTCGCGGCCCTCAGCGTCCCGCGGTCCACCCAGACCGCCATCGACCCGGCCACCGGTCTGCCGACCACCACGAGCAGCTCGTCGGACACCGACACCAAGCAGCGCAACGCAATAAGTTCCGCCGCCCAGCAGGCCCGGCTCCGTTCCGACGCCGCCCTCTCCGGCTTCCGCGAGACCGCACCGAAGACCGCCCGCGCCTCGTACGACTCCACGGTCAACGGGCCCGACGTCGCCGACGCGGACAAGTACCTCGCCACCCTCACCGACCAGCCGACGCTCTCCGACGCCGAGCTCGGCACCAGCACCAAGAAGCTGGACGCGGCCCTGTCCGCCCGCGTCGAGCTGATGCGCGGCGCCGAGGCCTCGCTCAACGACCGCCGCACCAAGGACCTCGCGCAGCTGCGCGACGACGACGTCACCGCGCTGGAGCTCCGCGTCGCCCTCCTCGGCGGGCTGCTGCTCGTCGCCCTCGGCGTCGCCACGGCCATGGCCCGCACCCTGACCCGCCCGCTGGTCGTGCTGCGCATCGGCTCGGCCCGGCTCGCCGGCGACCCGGCCGCGCAGGAGCCGGTCAAGTTCACCGGCCGCAACGACGAGTTCGCCCAGGTCGTGCGCTCCGTCAACACCCTGCACGCGCATGCCGCCGCGCTCCACGAGCGGTTGACGACCCTCGAGACCGACCGCAAGCACCTCATAGGCAAACGGCAGACGATGGCCGACGAGCGGGACCGGCTGCGCGCCGAACTCGCCGCGGCCGCCGGCCACCTGGAGCAGGTGCGGCACAGCATCCACGGCACCTTCGTCAACCTGGCGCTGCGCACCCTCGGTCTCGTCGAGCGGCAACTGGCCGTCATCGAGCACCTCGAAGAGCGCGAGCAGGACCCGGACCGCCTCTCCACCCTCTTCAAGCTCGACCACTTCGCCACCGTGATGCGCCGGCACAGCGAGAACCTCCTGGTCCTCGCCGGCGCCGAACACATCCAGCAGCACGCGGGCCCGGTCCCGCTCGTCGACGTCGTCCGCGCCGCGGTCAGCGAGATCGAGCGGTACGAGCGGGTCCGGATCTCCGCGCTGCCGCCGCACGCGCACCTCGCCGGGTTCGCCGCCGACGACCTGAGCCACCTGGTGGCCGAACTGCTGGAGAACGCGACCTCGTTCTCGCCGCCCGACATGACCGTCGAGGTCTCCGGGTGGCTCCTGGAGAGCGGCGAGGTGATGCTCTCCGTGCAGGACGAGGGCATCGGCATGACCGCCGAGCGGATGGACCAGCTCAACACCCGGCTCGCCGGCTTCGATCCGGAGGACACGTACGACGAGGAGAGCGGCGACGGGCTCGGGCTCGGCCTGTACGTGGTGGCCCGCCTCGCCCACCGGCACGGCGTACGGGTGCGGCTGCGCGAGCAGAAGCAGGGCGGGGTCGCCGCGGTCGTCGTACTGCCCAAGGGACTGCTCGCCGCCGCGCCCGGTGTCGCCGGGCCGGTGGCCACGCCCGTCGTCGGGGGCGCGCCCGCGCTGTCCCTGCCGGGAGTGGACGCCGAGGCCAACTCCAATGTCCTGCACGGCCGTTCGACGGTGGCCGCGCCGGAACCGGCCGCTTCCGGCGACTCCCCGGCCCCGGCTGACGGCGCCGTCGACGCGGACCCGCTGATCGCGGCCGCCGAGCAGGCGGTACGGGAGCGGGGCGCGCACGAGGACGCCGTACGCGAGCCGGCCGCCGCCCCGGAGCGGCGCGAGCCGACCGCCGTCCCGGAGGGCCGAGAGCCGACCGCCCAGGAGCGCCGCGAGCCGGCCGCCCCGGACGCCCGCGAGCGCGCTGTCCCCGCCGATGACGAGCGCGCCGTCCCCGCGGACGACGAGCGCGCCACCCCCGCGGAGGACGTACGCGAACCATCCTTCGCCGCGGACGACGTGCGCGCGCCCGCCGCCGATCCGGACCCGCACGAGCCCGTCGCCGCAACCGCGGGCCCGGGCGAAGAGGCCGTATGCGAGGGCACCGTCCCCGCGTTCGAGACGCCCTCCGAGACCACCATGGAGCTCCTGGCCCCGGAGCCGCCGTCGGACGACCCCGACGCCGCCGGCGCCGAGACGGCTCCCGATGGCGAAGCGGAACCCGACGCCGAGCCCGCTCCGCAGGCCGAACCCGAGCCCCCCACGGGCGTCGGCCTTCCCGCCCAGACCACCACCGATCCCTACGCCATCGGCCCCGACACCCACGACCGTGTCGAGGACGAGCCGGAGCGGATCACCGCCAAGGGTCTGCCCAAGCGCACGCCGAAGATCTCGGCACCCGCGCCGGCCCCGAAGCCACGCGCCGGTGGCGTGGACGCCGAAGCCCTGCGCCGCAGGCTCGGCGGGTTCCACCGCGGCGCACAGGACGGCCGCCGCGACGTCGAGGCGGAGATCGCCGAAGAGACGTCGGGGACCAGGGCGCCCGAGACGGACGCCGTGTCCACGGCAGCAGACGTACCAGTCACGGGGGGCACAGTCGAGGAGGCAAGCAGTTGACCGCGTCCAGTACCTTCGGACTGAGCAGT
This sequence comes from Streptomyces sp. NPDC058371, assembly GCF_042723265.1. Lineage (NCBI taxonomy): Bacteria > Bacillati > Actinomycetota > Actinomycetes > Kitasatosporales > Streptomycetaceae > Streptomyces > Streptomyces sp. NPDC058371. The sequence continues at coordinate 487,158 of NZ_JBHXJC010000004.1, forward strand.
GAAGCCCGCAATCTGCACTGGTTGTTGACGAATCTCGTCGAGGAGGTGCCGGGCCTGCTGTCGGTCGCGGTGGTCTCCTCCGACGGCCTGCTGCTGATCTCCTCCGACCCCGGCAGGAACGCGCAGGCCCGGACGGCCCCGGTCGACCGCCCGACCGGTCCCAAGGGATCGTCGGCCGACCTGGCCACCGTCGTCTCCGGCATCGGCAGCCTCACCCTCGGCGCTGCCAAGCTGATGGACGGCGGAGGCGTCAAGCAGACGATGGTCGCGATGGAAGAGGGCAGCCTCTTCGTCATGTCGATCAGCGACGGCTCCCTGCTCGGTGTGCACGGCTCCCCGGACTGCGACATGAGCGTGGTGGCGTACCACATGGCGCTCTTCGTCGGCCGCGCCGGACATGTGCTGACCCCCGAACTGCGCAGTGAACTCCGAAAATCCCTGGAGACCGAGTCGACGGGGAGTGCCCGATGAGTACGCCCAGGCTTCCGGTCCGCGGCGGCGACCGCAAACCCGCCCGTGTACGCCCCTATTCGCTCACCGGCGGCCGCACCCGCTTCGGGCACGTGCTGCTCGTCGAGACGTTCGTGGCGGCGCTCGAAGCCCCCGAGGAGCGCCGGGAGTTGACCAACGGCTCGCTCGAAACCCGGGTGATGCCCGAGATGCGGGCCATCGTCGAACTCTGCCGCCGGATGCGCACGGTGGCCGAGATCGCCGCGCTGCTGAAGATGCCGCTCGGCGTGGTCCGCGTCCTGCTCAGCGACCTGGCGGACCAGGGAAAGATCCGTGTGTACGGAACCGGTCACGGCCCGGGACAGCCGGACCGCGCTCTGCTGGAAAGGGTGCTGAGTGGACTCCGTCGTCTCTGACGCCACCACTGGTGTCTCCCCGGACGTCACCCCCGACGTCGCTCGACTCATCGAACCCGACGAGGAGTTGAAGGCCTGGCAGACGGACCGGACGCGCGCCCCGATCGCCACGAAGATCGTGGTGGCGGGCGGCTTCGGCGTCGGCAAGACCACCCTCGTCACCGCGGTCTCCGAGATCACGCCCCTCCAGACGGAGGCGCTGATGACCCGGGCCAGCGAGGACACCGACGACCTCAGCGCCACGCCGCAGAAGCTGACCACCACGGTGGCCATGGACTTCGGGCGCATCACGCTCGACGACGACCTGGTGCTCTATCTCTTCGGCACACCGGGCCAGCAGCGGTTCTGGTTCATGTGGGACGACCTGGTGCGCGGGGCGATCGGCGCGGTGGTCCTGGCGGACACCCGCCGGCTGTCCGACTGCTTCCCGGCGCTCGACTACTTCGAGAGCTGCGGACTGCCGTACGTGGTCGCGGTCAACCACTTCGACGGCAGCGAGCGGTTCGAGCCGGACGACGTGCGTGAGGCCCTCACGGTGCCCGCACACATACCTGTCATGATCATGGACGCTCGGCGCCGGATCTCCGTCGTGGAGACCCTGCTGGCCCTGGTCGGCCACGCCCTCGACGTCAGCCCCGAATAACGCCTACGCACCGCCGCACAGTTAGGGACCCGCATGCGGAAGATACTCGTCGTCGGAGCCGGTCAGTCCGGACTCCAGCTCGCCCTCGGCCTCCAGTCGCACGGGTACGAGGTCACCCTGATGTCCAACCGGACGGCGGACGAGATCCGGTCCGGCCGGGTCATGTCGACGCAGTGCATGTTCGACACGGCACTCCAGCACGAGCGCGATCTCCAGCTGAACTTCTGGGAGTCCCAGGCCCCGAAGATCGAAGGGCTCGGCGTCTCGGTCGCCGGTCCGGAGTCCCAGCGCGTGATCGACTGGGTCGGCAAGCTCGACGGGTACGCCCAGTCCGTGGACCAGCGGGTGAAGATGGCCGGCTGGATGGAGACGTTCGCCCAGCGCGGCGGCCAGCTCGTCATCCACGGCGCCGCGGTCTCCGACCTCGACTACTTCGCCCGTACGTACGACCTCGTGCTCGTCTCGGCCGGCAAGGGCGAGCTGGTCTCCATGTTCGGCCGGGACGCCGCGCGCTCCCCGTACGCCGAGCCGCAGCGCGCGCTGGCCGTCTCCTACGTCCACGGACTGGGCCCGCGCCCCGAGCACCCCGAGTACGACGCGGTCCGCTGCAACCTGGTCCCCGGTGTCGGCGAGCTGTTCATCATGCCGACCCTCACCACCTCGGGCCGCGCGGACATCCTGTTCTGGGAGGGCATACCCGGCGGCCCGCTGGACGTCTTCCGGGGCGTCAAGGACCCGGCCGAGCACCTCTCCCTGACCCTGGAACTCATGGAGCGGTTCACGCCCTGGGAGTACGCGCGGGCCACCAAGGTCGAACTGACCGACGCGAACGGCACGTTGTCCGGCCGGTACGCCCCCACCGTCCGCAACCCGATCGGCCGGCTGCCCGGCGGCGGTCTCGTCCTGGGTGTGGCGGACGTGGTCGTGGCGAACGACCCGATCACCGGCCAGGGCTCCAACTCGGCCGCCAAGTGCGCCGCTTCGTACCTCGCCTCGATCCTGGAGCAGGGCGACAAGCCCTTCGACGAGACGTGGATGCGGTCGGCCTTCGACCGCTACTGGGACACCGCCCAGCACGTCACCAAGTGGACCAACGCGATGCTCGGCGTGCCGCCGGAGCACGTCCTGAACCTGATCGGCGCCGCCGGTGAACTCCAGCCGGTCGCCGACCGGTTCGCCAACGGCTTCAACGACCCGGCGGACTTTGAGAACTTCTTCTACGAGCCGGCGAAGACCGAGGCCTACCTCGGGTCCGTGGCGGGTTCGGTCAAGGCGTAGCCCTCGTCGGATCCGTCCGCGGCCGCCCGCGGGAGCCTCGGCGGCGCGTACCGCCGCAGGGGCTTCCCGGCCGGGTCCGGCCGGACCGCGCCCAGCACGGGATTGGCCGCGATCGGCGACACCTTGATGTGCGCGCCGGGCCGCGGCGCCTGCACCACCATCCCGTCGCCCAGATACAGGGCGACATGCGTGGCCTCGGGGAAGTAGATCACCAGATCCCCGGGGCGCAGCTTGCTCAGCGGGATCCGCGGCAGCCGTGCCCACTGCTCCTGGCTGGTGCGGGGGATGGGCCGCCCGGCGTGCTCCCACGCCTGCGAGGTCAGCCCCGAGCAGTCGTACGACTTCGGGCCCTCGGCACCCCATTCGTAGGGCTTGCCGAGCTGCCGTACGGCATACCGCAGCGCCTTGCCGCCCTCCTGTGACGGGGTGCGCCGGCTGCTGAGCGCGCCGGAGGCCATGAACCGCTTCTGGGCCTTCGCCGTCCCCGTCTTCTCCAGCTCGGCCAGCCTGGTCAGCTGGTCGGCGGTGAGCGAGGCGAGCAGCTCCTCGACCTCCTTCAGCCGTTCGCGCACGGCGTCGCGGTCCTTCTTCTGCCGTGCGGCGAGGACGAGCCGGCCGTCCAGTGCCTTGCGTGCCGCGCGCGCGAGCCGGTCGGTCGTCCGCTCGTTGCCGGCCAGCCGGCCCACGGTCTCGGCCCGCTCCTGGGCCACCTGCCCGATCACATGCCCCTCGTCGAGCGCGTGCTGCGGATCGCGGGCGAGCAGCAGCCGCACGTACGGGGAGATCTCGCTGCTGTTCTGGTACTGCTGCCGGGCCAGCCGGCCGGCGGCGCCCCGGCTGTCGTGCAGGGACAGCCGCGCCTTGGCGAGCTCCCCGTCCAGCTTGGCGACCTCGGTCCGCTGCTTCTTCAGCAGTTCCTCGGTCGCGTTGTACGTCTCGGTGGCCTGTTCGGCCCCCCGGTACAGCTTCTGAAGCTCCGTCAGCAGTTCGGCGACGGACCGGCCGCCGGGCGCACCGAGGGCCGCGGGCGAGTCGGCGTCGGGATCCGGTACGGCCAGGGCGGGCGCGGGCACGAGCAGCGCACCGGCCGTCACCGCCGCCGTACAGACCAGACGCAGAAGCCTTCCTGACACGTCATCACCTCCGGAGCGAGGACGGTCTTTCCGTCCCGCACCGTGAGGATCAGATGCCTGCGCGCGGTCCGCGCGCGGAAGGTGGGCCCTTCGGCCCAACCAGGTCACTCGTCGGCGTCGTCCGGCTTGCCGGTCGGCGTGGCGCCGTGCACGGTGCCCTCCTCGCCGTCGGGCTTCGACCACGGCCATTTCAGGCCGCCGCCCTGCTTGCCTGTCGGGTCGTACGTGTACTTCCACCCCTGGTGCAGTCCCAGCCGGCTCTGTTTCGCCTGGACCCGGCGGTAGACGAGGACGGTCGCCGGGCCGCCGGCGGCGTCCGGGACCGGGACCCGGTAGACCTTCGGCGGGTGCCCGGTCAGGCCGAGCAGGACGGGCAGCACGCGGCCGTCCAGGGGGCCGCCCTCGAAGGGGGTGTCTTGGCTCTTCACGTCTCCAGTGTCACAGCAGGTGCGCCGCGTCGCCGACCACGGGCAGCACTCGCCGGACCAGCGAGCCCACGGGACCGTCCGCGGACTCCAGGGCCAGCGCGGCCCGCACCACGGCGGCGGCCTGCGGATCCCGGCCCGCGCTCACCGTGAGCACCGCCACGAACTGCTCGACGAGCCAGTCGCGCAGCTCGTCCAGCGGGGGTTCCTTGTCCTCGTCCAGCCAGATGAGCGAGGCGGCCTCGACGGCCGTGATCCACATCCGTACGGTCATGCGCAGGCGCGGGCCGGGCTCGGCCACCTCCAGATGACTGAGGATGTGCTCGGCGGCCCCTCGCCTGACCCCGTCCACGATGGCCGTGGTCCGCGACGTCTCGACGACGCTGCCACCCTGGAGCAGAGCGCTGAACCCGGCGTCGTGCTGGTCGACGAAGGCGAGGTACCGGTCGAGTGCCCGCGACAGCCGTCGGGTCAGCGGACCCTCAGGAGGCTCCGCGAAGCACTGCTCGAGCTCCTCGGCGGCGGACCGCAGTGCGGCCTCGTACAACTGCTGCTTGCCGCCCGGGAAGTACCGGTAGACCAGCGGACGCGACACCCCGGCCGCCTCCGCCACGTCGTCGAGCGAGACCTCCTCGGGCGCGCGGTGCGCGAAGAGGGACAGCGCCGCGTCGAGCAGCTGACTGCGCCGCTCCTCGACACTGAGCCGCCGGTACGCCGGGGTGGAAGCCTGCGAGGTCATGTCGGGCAGCGTAGCCGGGCCCGGCGGCCGGGCGGCGACGGTGTGGCCTGGACTGATCGCCGGCGTCCGGTCGCGTCCGCTCAGGCCAGCAGCCCCGAGGACCTCCACAGTCGTCGTCCGACGCCCCGCAGGACCCCGATGTCGTCCAGGAAGTCGGTCAGCCGCTTCGCGCCGGTCTGCATCACCTCGCGGCGGTGACCGCTGGCCTGCACCTGGGCGATGGCCTCGCGCCTGTCGAGGCCCACGTTCGGATAGACGTCGGGGTTCACGAACGCGAGCGAGAAGACCCGGGCGAACTCGCCCGAGGTGACCCGGGTGAACTCCTGGGACCAGCGCGGCGCCGTCACCATCTGGCGCCGCAGCTCCTCACGGGCGTACCGGACATGGCGTGCCTCCTCCACGACGTGGATGCGGGTGACCCCGCGGACGAGGGGCTGGACGCGCTCGTCCGGGAACGTCAGCCGCTGCATCCAGTCGAGCACCTCCTCGCCGAGCAGCGTGGCCGTGAACGAACCGGGCGTCGTGGAGACGGTCTTGAAGAGGCGGCCCAGGTTCTGGTGGGCCCGGCTGACCGGGTAGTACGGCGTTCCGCCCCGGCTGATCAGCCGCGCGAACATCTTCGAGTGCCGGCACTCGTCCTCGATCTCGGTGAGCGCGTACCGCACGTGCGCGCTCGTCGCCGCCTTGTCGTAGATGTGCCGTACCAGCAGCTGCATCAGGATGATCTCGAACCAGATCCCGAGCGAGGCGAGCGCCGCGGCCTCGTGCTGCGAGAGGGCGATCCGCTGTTCCTCGCTCATCCGCTTCCACAGCGGGGTGCCGTACAGCGACACCAGCTCCGGCGGCCAGAACCACTTGCCCGGCTCGAACGGAGCGTCCCAGTCCAGCTCCTTGTCCGGGTCGAAGGAGTGCTTGGCGGAAGAGTCGAGCAGGCGCTCGGCCACCTGCTCCCGGTCCTTGAGCAGGCCGAGCGCATCGCGCAGACCATCGATCAGTCCGTCGTCCGTGACGGTCGTCATGACTGTTCCCACCTCGTCGTACCGGATGGACAGGGGCCGGACACCTACGAGTTACCGGCGGTCATGTCTTATGAGACTGCTTGTCAGCAAGCCCGTCAATCCCTCGTGCGCGACTTGTTGACCCCGCGTCTACCTCGTGTGAGCCTGCGGGGTATGCCGACACATGAGCTCTACGCCATGGACCCGGGAGACCCCCTCTGGCAGGTGCCCGCCTCGGGGGCGGCACGCTTCAGCTGGGAGTACGACGACGGACGCGACCGGCTGCTGGCCCTGTACCAGAAGGGCAAGGACAAGCAGTGGGACGGCAACAAGCGGATCGACTGGGAGCTGGAGGTCGATCCCTACGACCCGCTCGGCACACCCGACGAGGCGCTGAACCTGTACGGGACGCCGCACTGGGCGAAGATGACCGACCGGGACAAGGGCGAGCTGCGCCGGCACTACGCCTCCTGGCAGTTCAGCCAGTTCCTGCACGGCGAGCAGGGCGCGATGGTCTGCGCCGCCCGGATCGTGGAGTCTGTCCCCGACCTGGACGCCAAGTTCTACTCGGCCACCCAGACCATGGACGAGGCGCGGCACGCGGAGATCTACACCCGCTTCCTGCACGAGAAGATCGGGATGGTCTACCCGATCAACCACGATCTCCAGTCGCTGCTCGGCGACACCCTGCGCGACTCACGCTGGGACATGCCGTACCTCGGGATGCAGGTGCTCATCGAGGGCCTGGCGCTCGCCGCCTTCGGCATGATCCGCGACACCACGGACAAGCCGCTGCCCAAGCAGATCCTGGCCTACGTCATGCAGGACGAGGCCCGCCATGTCGCCTTCGGCCGCATGGCCCTGCGCGACTACTACAAACAGCTCTCCGACGCCGAACGCCGCGAGCGGGAGGAATTCGTCATCGAGGGCTGCTATTTGATGCGGGACCGCCTCCGCGGCATCGAGGTCCTGGAGAATTTCGGCATCCCCAAGGCCGAGGCGGAGGAATACAGTGAGCGGTCCGAATTCCTGCATCTGTTCCGTCAGTTGCTCTTCAGCCGCATTGTCCCTTGCGTCAAGGACATCGGACTGTGGGGAAAACGCCTCCAGCAGGCATACGTGGACATGGGCGTCTTCGAGATGGGAAATTCGAATCTCGATCTCCTCATGGCGCAGGACGAGGAGATCGCCGAGCAGCTCGACGCCGAGCGCTTCGCGGCGGAGGAGAAGGAGCGGGTCGCGGAGGTGACGGAGGCGATCGAGTCGGGCGCTGGATCGTAGCCGTACGGCCCGCGGAGCCCGCCCGGACGCCCCGCCGGCCGGCGCGTGGGTTTGTTCCGCACCACGGGCCGGCCGGGCCTGGACCGGGAGATCAGTCGTTGGTGACCGTGGTGCTCTTGTCGACGTCCACGCTCTTGCCACAGCGGTTGTAGTTCGCCTGCTGGTCGCTGGACGTGCTGGCCGTGCCGCCCTCGCCGCCGGTGGCCGTGCCGTCCGCGGACGGCGTGCTGCTCCCCGAGCCGCCGGTGCCCTCCAGGCCAAGACCGCCGAGGCCGAGGCTGCCGAGCGCCTCCCCGAGCAGCCCGCTGCCGCCGGGAGAGGCGACCAGGCTCAGGTTGACCGGGTTGTTGCAGAAGGTCGACACGGGACCGTTCGTCGTGTCCTGAGGGGCGGCCAGGGCCTCCCCGCCGATTCCGAACGATCCCAGGACGAGAACACAAGTGGCCGCGATACGGTACGTGATTTTCATCGATTCCGCCTAGCGCTGAGGGGGGTCGGTTGAGGGCGCCGCGAAGGGCGTACCCCGAATTCTCGACGGCCCGCGTCGTCAAATCCCGACCGCAGCGCGGTCAATGTGCCGGTTCACCCGTGCAGCTACAAAGTATCGGCTATACGGCCCTGCAATTCCCTCAGATTCCCGGACCGTTGGTCGCCGTCATCGCGGCCGGGGGCCGCTCCTGGACGGCCACCGGCTCGGCCACCCCCGCCGGGAACGACGTCCGCAGCGTGAACGCGTACGCAGTGGGTCCGTGCGAGCGCAGATGGACCAGGCGCTGCTCCGCCTCCGCGACCGTCGGGCGGTGCCCCGCCGGCACCCACCACAGGGCGGTGACCGCCTCCCGCAGCTGCTCGAACCACTCGCGGCGGCGGGCCAGCAGCTCGCGGTGCTGCCCCTGGTACATGAAGGCCGTCAGGGCGTCCGGGTCACGCCAGGTGGTCATGTTGATGATCAGCCAGTCGTCCCCGAAGACCGGGACGTCCGTCGCGTTGCCCGAGTCGCTCTGCAGCCGCCAGACGAAGCCGTCCGACCTGTCCGCGGCCTCGTTCACGGGGTCGAGCGCTGTCACGAAGTCCTTCAACTGCGGTGAGTCCAGAGGGGCCTTGAGGCGGGCGATATTGACCTGGGCCAGCTCGTACGCGGCCGTCGACGCGGCGGATTCCGTCATGCACGGAACGTTAGGTCGGTCCGGGCCCATTCCTCCACCCCCGTCTCAGGCACCGGGCAACGGCCCGCGCCGCCCGGGCCTCACGAGTCGAGCACCGCCTCCATCACCGCCCTGGCGATCGGTGCCGCGTCCCCGCCGCCGCTGATGTCCCCGCGGCGCGCCGACGCGTCCTCCACCACCACCGCGACCGCCACCGCGGGCTGCATCGCGTCGTCCGCCTGGGCCCAGGAGATGAACCAGGCGTACGGCGTACCGGAGTTGCCGATGCCGTGCTGGGCGGTGCCGGTCTTGCCGCCGACCGTCGCCCCGGGGATCGCGGCATTCGCGCCGGTCCCCTCCTTCACCACGTTCGTCATCATTTCCCGCAACTGCACGGCGGTCGACGGCCGCATCGCCTGATGCAGCGTCCTCGTCCCCTTCGTGGCCACCGTGGTACCGGACCTCGTGGTCGTCCGCTCCACCAGATAGGGCGACTTGACCGAGCCGCCGCCCGCCACGGCCGCCGAGATCATCGCCATCTGCAACGGCGTCGCCCGGGTGTCGAACTGCCCGATGGACGACAGCGCCAGCTGCGCCTTGTCCAGCCGGGTGTCGAAATTGCTCGGCGCGACGGCGAACGGAATCCGCAGCCCCCGGTCGTTGAAGCCGAAGCGCGCCGCCGAGTCCGTCATGTCGTGCAGTCCGACGTCCACACCGAGCTTCGCGAACACCGTGTTGCAGGACCACTCGAAGGCGTAGCGCAGAGAGGCGTTCTCGCAGCCGTCGACCTCGTTCGTCAGCCGGGTGTTCGTGCCCGGCAGGGTGTACGGGTCCGGTGACTTCGTCGATGCGTCGAGATCCGCCACCACACCCGAGTCCAGCGCCGCGGCCGCCGTCACCACCTTGAACGTCGAACCCGGCGGATAGGTCTGCCGGATGGCCCGGTTCAGCATCGGCTTCGCTTCGTCCCCGTTCAGCCGGGACCACGCCTCCGTGACCGCCGAGCCCGTCCCGGACAGCGCCTGCGGGTCGTACGACGGAGCGGTGACCAGCGCGAGGATCCTGCCGGTGGCAGGTTCGAGTGCCGCCACCGCGCCCCGCCGCGAGCCCAGCCCCTCGTACGCCGCCTGCTGCGCGGCCGCGTTGATGGTGGTGACGACCCGGCCGCCCGGGTTCTGGGCCCGGGTGACGTCGTTCCACAGGGGGAGCGGCGCCAGCATCGGGTCGGTGCCCGCGAGGACGCCGTCCTCCGTGTTCTCCAGCAGGCTCGTCCCGTACAGCTGCGAGGCGAAGCCGGTGACCGGCGCGTACAACGGCCCGTTGCGGTACGTCCGTTCGTAGCGCAGCTGCTCGCCGGTGTCCTTGGATCCGGTGACCGGCTTGCCGCTGACGACGATGTTCCCGCGCGGCTGGCCGTAACGGGCGATCGTCCCGCGGCGGTTGGCGGGGTTGTCGTCGTAGGAGCCGGCCTGGAAGACCTGGACGCGGGCGGCGTTCACGAGGAGGGCGACGAGCAGCACGGCGCACAGTGCGGTCGCCCTGCGGATGTACCGGGTCATGGCGCCGTCGTCCCGTCGTACTGGCTGCGGGCGGAATCACTGATCTTGATGAGCAGCGCCACGATGATCCAGTTGGTGACGACGGAGGAGCCGCCCTGGGCCAGGAACGGCATCGCCATGCCCGTGAGCGGGATCAGACCGGTCACCCCGCCCGCGATCACGAAGACCTGCAGCGCCACGATCGAGGCGAGACCGATCGCCAGGAGCCGCCCGAAGGGGTCGCGCAGCGCGAGGCCCGCCCGGAAACCGCGCTCCACGAGGAGGGCGTACAGGAGGAAGACCGCGCAGAGGCCCGCCAGGCCCAGCTCCTCGCCCGCGGTCGCCAGGATGAAGTCGGACTTGGCGGCGAAGCCGATGAGGATCGAGTGCCCGAGCCCGAGGCCGGTGCCGAGCATGCCGCCCGCGGCGAACGCGAAGAGGGACTGGGCGAGTTGGTTCGGTCCCTGGCCCGCGTCGATCGAGGCGAAGGGGTGCAACCAGTCCTGGACCCTGCTGTGCACATGGGGCTCCAGCCGGCCGACGGCCACCGCGCCGACGACCGCGAGCAGCAGGCCGACCGCGATCCAGCCGGTGCGGCCCGTGGCGACGTACAGCAGGATCACGAACAGGCCGAAGAAGAGGAGCGAGGTGCCGAGGTCGCGCTCCAGGACCAGGACGCCCACGCTCAGCAGCCAGATCGCCACGATCGGGCCGAGCACACGTCCGGTGGGGAGCTGCAGCCGCCTGAACCGCCAGATCTGGCGGCCCGAGTACGCGAGGGCGTGCCGGTTGGCGGCCAGATAGCCGGCGAAGAAGACCGCGAGCAGCACCTTCGCGAACTCGCCCGGCTGGAAGGAGAATCCGTCGATCCGGATCCAGATCCGGGCGCCGTTCACGGACGGGAAGAAGATCGGCACGGTGAGCAGCGCGAGCGCGGCGACGACCGAGACGTACGTGTAGCGCTGGAGCACCCGGTGGTCGCGCAGCAGGACGACGACCGCGATGAAGAACGCGATGCCGAGCGTGGACCAGACGAGCTGGGTGGGGGCCGCCTGGTCGTCCGGGGTCTCCAGGTCGAGCCGGTAGATCAGCACCAGGCCCAGGCCGTTGAGCAGGACACCGATGGGCAGCAGCAGCGGGTCGGCGTACGGCGCCCGGAACTGCACGGCGACATGGGCGAGCAGCGCGAGCACGCCGAGCCCGGCGCCGTAACCGGCGGCGCCGGGCGGGACGGTGCCGTTCTTGGCCAGACCGACAGCGCAGTAGCCGCACACGGAGAGCAGGACGGCGACCACGATGAGGCTGAACTCGATGCCACGGCGCCGGGGCAGGCGGACAGCGGGCGGGGTCGGGTCCGCCGCCACGGTCGTTCCGGCCTTGGTCATGTCCGGAACGTAGCAAGCAGGACACCTGATGTCCCGTTATTTCGCGACAATCGGGCCATTGCGGTGGACCTGGCGGGGGGCCCTGTGGTGCCGGTTCAGGACCGGTTCAGGACCGGCTGGGCTGCTGCTCGGCACCGGTTCAGCACCAGCGGGGAGCCGGGCCGATGTTGTCGATGTAGTACGCCGCGCCCCAGGCCCAGGTGCCGTCCGTCAGGAGGTACCAGAGGTTGTTGCCCTCGACCCGCTGGCCGCTCGTCTTGCAGAAGATGTGGACGATCGAGCCGTACGGCGCGGAGCCGATGACCGCGCTGCCGCGGGTCGGCGCGTCGCGCAGCGTCAGACCGCCACGGGCGGTGACGCGGCCCTTGTAGAGGCGGGGGTTGTGGTTGTTCTGGTGGTCCCAGTCGCGACCGTTGTTCCAGTCGCGGCCGTCGTTGTTCGAGTCCTGGTTGTTGTTGTTCCAGTCCTGGCTGTTGCTGTAGCTCTCGGGGGAGCCGTCCGACTCCCAGTCGTCGTCCGCGAGGGCCGGGGTGGTGGTGGCGAGGGTGATGAGGGCGCCGCCGGCGGCGGCTATGCCGAGGCGGGTGAGCGTGGACCGCAGGGCCATGGGGGGCTCCTCCAGAGAAGGGGCGAAGCTGACTAATCGCCACATTAGGAGCGGGCCCGGCGGCACGCCCGCCACACTGCGCCATCGGGAGGCGGGGCTACTCCGTTCCGGCTCGATCGGGTTTGAACGGGCCCGCTACCGGTTGGCTAGGACGCGGTGCCGTTGCCGGTGCCGGTGCCGGTGCCGGTGCCGGTGCCCGTGCCCGCGCCGGTGCCGGTGCCGGTGCCCGTGTCCGTGCCGGTCTCCGTGTCCGTGTCCGTGTCCGTGTCCGTGCCGGTCTCCGGGGGTGCGGCTCCGTCCCGCGGTGGTGTGCTCCCGGGCTCGGAGGGCGGGTCGTCCGTCTGGGGGGCGGTGGTGCTTCCGGTCCGAGGGACGGCGGCGCTTCCGGCCTGAGGGAGCGTCAGCGTCGCCACCGCTCCGCCGTCCGGGGCATTGGCGAACGTGAGCCGCGCCCCCAGCACCTCGGCCTGGCCGAGCGCGATGGTGAGCCCCAGCCCGTGCCCCCGCGCCCCGCCCTCCGTACGGAACCGCTGCGGCCCGTGCGCCACGAGGTACTCCGGGAAGCCGCCGCCGTGGTCCCGCACGGTGACCACTGGCCCGTCGATGCTCAGCACCACCGGGTCCCGGCCGTGCTTGTGGGCGTTGGCCACCAGATTCCCGAGCACCCGTTCGAGCCGTCGCCGGTCCGTCTCCACGCACATGTCCCGGACGACGCGGACCTCGGTGCCCGACCCCCGCGCCACCCGTTCGGCCAGGGGCGCGAGCAGCACCTCGGCCACGTCGAGCCGCTCGCCGCCGGTGTCGAGACGGGAGATCTCCAGCAGGTCCTCGGTGAGCGTGCGCAGGGCGGCCACCCGGTCGCGGACCAGCTCGGTCGGGCGCCCAGCCGGCAACAGCTCGGCCGCCGCGTGCAGCCCCGTCAGCGGGGTGCGCAGCTCGTGCGCCACGTCCGCGGTGAACCGCTGCTCGCTCAGCAGCTTGCCCTGCAGCGTCGACGCCATCGTGTCGAGGGCCCCGGCGACCGCGGCCACCTCGTCCTGCGGCCGCGTCGGATCCTTCGTACGCGGGTCGTCCACCCGGGCGTCCAGGTCGCCCGCGCTGATCCGCCGGGCCACCCGCGCCGTCGCGTGCAGCCGCCGGGTCACCCGTGTCACCGCGAACGCCCCCACGAGCAGCGTCGCGCCGATGGCCAGCGCCGACGACCACAGGATCGCCCCGTCCAGCGCGTCGATGGTGTGGGCGCCCTGCGAGTAGTCGACCTGGACGGCCAGCGCGCGGCCGTCGTCGGCGGGCCCGGCCGCCCACATCGTGGGGTGCGGGTCGTGATCGCCGACCATCGTGCCGCGCCGCCCGTCGGCGGCGAGGCTCTTCAGGCGTGCGGGCAGCCCCGCGAGATCGACACCGGCGCCGGGCGGCAGCCGGTCCCCGGCCTCGTACGACTCCGTCACCTCGGTGAGCCGGGTGAGCGCGCGGTCGCGGGCCTCGCCGACGGTCTGGTTGGTGACCGAGACATGGACCAGCAGGCCGAGAAGCGCGGCGAGAGCGCAGCACATCACCGTGATGAAGGCGGCCGCCTTCCAGGTGAGGGCGGCGGTCCACTGCGGAAGGCTGGGTCTCATGAGGCACTCGCGGACGGAGAGCCGGTGCGTCCCGCGGTCGCGCTGGGCTCCGGGGCCGTGCCGGGCGGCGGGGTCGTGGTGGGTGCCGGGGACGTCGACGGAGGTGACGTACCCACGCGCAGGATCTCGTCGCGCGTCGCCAGCATCGCGTGCTGGTGCACGTCCCACGTCCAGACCGTCCGGTACTCGTACCCCGGCAGCGTCGAGGGCGAGCGGATGATCACGGCACGGCCCGCGAGCTCGACGCTGATCGTGCTGTCCGAGGTCCCCATGATCTGGACCAGCCGGTGGTGCAGGAACGCGTACACCCGCACGGCCAGCTGGTGGTCGGGGAAGCGGATGCCGAGCACCATGTCGTCCTTCCCGTCGCCGGTCAGGTCCCGGTAGTACGCGTGGAGGAGCGGGCACTTGGCGCCGCGTGCGCCCTTCTTGCCGCAGTCATCGAGCTGGTCGACCGTCTCGGCGTACATGGCGTGCGGGCCGCTGTAGTCGTCTGGATGCGCGGCCACCTCGGCGCGCACCACGTCCAGCGGGTCCACGCGGTGGATGTCGTCGCCGGGCGCCGTGACGCCCTTGACCGTCTCGGTGTCCGCCTCCCCGTAGTCGAGGGCGGGCGTCGAGGCGGGCGGCACCTCGGGCCACAGCGTGGTCGGCCCGACCGCGGTCGGTGTGGAGCCGGCGCCCCGCAGGTCACCGGCGTCACCGCAGCCGGCCACGGTCGCCAGCAGGACGGCGACGACTGCGGCGGCCGGCGCGGTACGGGTGCGGCCGGCCGGCCGTGGGGGGTGACCCCCCGAGGGCTCGGGGCGGCGGGGGCGGCTCGGGGTCACTGCGCTCCTGCGTACGGGCCGGTCTCGCCCTCGGAGTGCGCGGTGCACGAGGCCGGCGTGGAGATTGCTGCCGTCGGCGCGGTGACCGTCCCGGCCGGGCCCGCACCCAGACGGTCGGGCGCGGGCACGGCTGGGGGCGGTCGGTCGCCCCCTACACCATATTCGTAGGGAAGTCCTTTTTGTTCGCGTGGGCCGCGCGGTGGCGCGGCCTGCGCCGTGCCGGATGCCTGCCCTACTCGGCGAGCTCCTCCAGGAGGCGGGCCGTGGGGAGGCCGGTGCGCAGATAGTCCACGAACAGTTCGTTGTGCAGGGCCCACGGCGAGCGGCGGGCGCGGATGAGCCGGATCACCTCGTCGGGGGCGCGACCGGCGCGAATGAGGGCGTGCGCCACGACGAGCCCCGAGCGGTTGTAACCGTGATAACAGCGCACCAGCACCCGGCGGCCCTCGTCGAGCGCGTCGCACGCGGCCTGCGCGAGACGGATCACGCCGGTCAGCTGCGTACCGTCCAGGGGGCCGTCCGGGATGGGCCACACATGGTGCTCGACACCGGGGGCCGGACCGTGCCCCGGAAGCCGCAACAACGTCAGGACCAGGTCGAACTCATCGTGTACGACGGCGAATTCCGCCTGTCCGGAGTCTCCCCTGAACTCGTGTCCGCCCATCCACAGGCCGGGCACGATCTCGTTCCAGGGGTCGTCCGGAACCGGCACGTCCGGTAGCTTCCTGCGGGTCCGCAACAACGCCTCCCCCGGGGTGGGGCCAGCTCGGTGCCCCTGCCAAGTCCTCCCAAAGGTAACCGGGTTCTTGCCCCTGGAGCACCCTGCCTGTTCCCATGGTCATGGGGTGATGGTGCATGAGCGGACTGCGCGTCATACCGACCTGGCGGCACGGCCAGGAGCGGCTGTACGTCTGTCTCACGGACGGGAG
Source organism: Streptomyces sp. NPDC058371 (assembly GCF_042723265.1). NCBI lineage: Bacteria > Bacillati > Actinomycetota > Actinomycetes > Kitasatosporales > Streptomycetaceae > Streptomyces > Streptomyces sp. NPDC058371. Next base: position 502,574 of record NZ_JBHXJC010000004.1, read on the forward strand.
GAACGTCGCCTGGTACGACAGGGAGACGGCCAGAGTCAATCTGCTCAGCGAGGACCGGCGGGAGGACGTGCTCGATGTGCTCGGTCCCTTTCTGACCGGGCGCGTGACGGTGGGACCGCCGCCCGTGCCCACACCGGCCGAGCTGGCCCGGCTCACGCTCCATCCGGACGACGACCTGGCGCCGAACCGGCCGGGCGAGGCGCTGCTGATCGCCCTCGACCGCGAGCCGGGCGCACCGCACCGGCTGCGTCCCGATCCGCGCCGGCGGGCACTGGTCGCGGAGCAGACCGTGGGGGCGGCGCTCGACGCCCTGGAGGGGGCGGGCTGGCACACGCTGCACTCGCTGCCGCTGCCCGGCGGCGACCGCATCCACCACCTCGTCATCGGCCCCGGCGGCCTCTTCTGCGTCCACACGCTGTACGCCCGTAAGCAACGGGTGGTCGTCAGTGACCCGATGGTCACGCTGGGGCGGCGCGAGCCGTACCCGCTGTTGCGGCGCGTCCGCGCGGACGCCGACCGTGCCTCGTACGCCCTGACGGCCGAGGTCCACCCGGTCCTCGCCCTGTCCGGCCCCGCCGACCTGTCCGTCCCGGCCCCGCTCCGAGCGGTCCGCGTCCTCCAGGACACCGACCTCGACACCCTGTCCCGCCAGGGCGGAGTCCTCAAACCGGCCGACATCGAGGCCCTGCACGCCATGGCCCGCGACCGGGGGACGTGGGCACGGGTGTGACGGGTTCGCCGCCCCACCGGCGCCGGGCGCCAAGGGAGTTGGCGGGAGCGTGCCCACGCGAGCCGGACGCCGGGGCTCAGGGGAGTGCCCCCGCCTGCCCGGAATCGAGCAAGGGCGCCAGGAGATCCCCGTACCGCTCCAGCCGCCCCTCGATGTCCCCGGCAAGAAACACCAGTCCCCCCGGATCCGTACAGCCGACCACCTCGTCCCAGGTGACCGGCGCCGAAACGGAGGGCTCCGCCCGAGCCCGCAACGTATAGGGCGTAGCCGTCGTCTTCCGCGCCGCGTTCTGGCTGAAGTCGACGAACACCTTCCCCGGCCGCAGACTCCGCGTCATCCGATGGGTCACCAGCCCGGCCAACGCCCCCTCCGCCTCCACGGCCAGCCGCTTCGCGTACGCCGTGACGTCCTCGGACGGCGCGGGCGTCAGCCCCGCCAGCAGATGCAGCCCCTTCGACCCCGACGTCTTCGCGTACGCCTCGATCCCGTCGGCCGCGAGCCGCTCCCGGAGCCACAGCGCCACCTCGCAGCACTCGACGATCGTCGCCGGCGCCCCCGGGTCGAGGTCGAGGACCAGCCGGTCGGCGACGCCGGGCTCCGCGATCCGCCACTGGTGGGTGTGGAACTCGGTGACGAGGTTCGCCGCCCACATCAGACTGGCCAGATCCTGGATCAGCACCATGCGCGCCGGCCCCTCCGAACGGGGGACCTCGGCCGTGGTGACCCAGCTGGGCGTACCCGGCGGCACGTTCTTGGCGAAGAAGACCTGACCGTCCGGGCCGTCCGGATAGCGCAGGAAGGACAGCGGCCGGTCGTGCAGGTGCGCCAGCAGGGGGCCCGCGTTCGTCGCGTAGTAGTGCAGCAGCTCGCCCTTGGTGAAGCCGGTCGCCGGATACAGGACCTTCTCCAGATTGCTGAGCGCGAGCCGTCGCCCCTCCACCTCGGTGATCGGCGTCATACGATGAGAATCCCACGAAAATGGGTGATATCGAGCGGAAAGGTGCGGCACGTGCGATCGATATGGAACGGCGCCATCTCCTTCGGCCTGGTCAGCATCCCGATCAAGCTGGTGAACGCCACCGAGAGCCACTCGATCTCCTTCCGCCAGATCCATCTGGCGGACGGCGGCCGCATCCGTTACCGCAAGGTCTGCGAGCTGGAGGACCGCGAGGTCACGACGTCCGAGATCGGCAAGGGCTACCAGGACGCGGACGGCACGATCATCCCGATCACGGACGACGACCTGTCCCAGCTGCCCATCCCGACCGCCAGGACCATCGAGATTGTGGGCTTCGTCCCGGCCGAGCGGATCGATCCCCTCCAGATGGACACGGCGTACTACCTCTCCGCGAACGGCGTCCCCGCCGCCAAGCCGTACACCCTGCTGCGCGAGGCACTCAAGCGCAGCAACAAGGTCGCCATCGCCAAGTTCGCCCTGCGTGGGCGCGAGCGGCTCGGCATGCTGCGGGTCGTCGACGACGTGATCGCCATGCACGGGCTGCTGTGGCCGGACGAGATCCGGGTGCCCGAGGGCGTCGCCCCCGACACGAACGTCACCGTGCGCGACCAGGAACTGGACCTCGCCGACGCCCTGATGGACACCCTCGGCGAGGTCGACCTCGAAGACCTGCACGACGACTACCGCGAGGCCGTCGAGGAACTCATCGCGGCCAAGGCCTCCGGCGAGGAGGCGCCCGGCCCGCCCGCCCGCGAGAAGACCGGCGGCAAGGTCCTCGACCTGATGGCCGCGCTGGAGAAGAGCGTGCGCGCGGCGAAGGAGTCCCGCGGCGAGGGGGCCGAGGGGGCGGCCGGCTCCGCGGACGAGGACACCGCCGCCGAGGTCACGCCCCTGCGGTCCCGCAAGCAGGCCGCCCGCAAGTCGTCCCGTTCGGCCCCCAAGGACGTCGCCGGGAAGAAGTCCACCTCCGCGGCGAAGAAGACGGCGGCCAAGAAGACGGCGTCCGCGAAGAAGACCACGGAGAAGAAGGCGACCGCGGCCAAGAAGACGACCGCGAAGAAGACCACGGCCAAGACCACCGACAAGACGGCCAGGACCACCGCCAGGACGTCGGCCAAGACCGCGGCGAAGAAGGCCGCACCGCGCAAGCGCGCGTCCGCCTGAGCGGTCGCCCGACGCGGTGCGGCGCGAGAACGGCTACCCGACGCGGCGCAGCGCCAGTACGGCGTTGTGGCCGCCGAAGCCGAAGGAGTTGCTCAGCGCGAGGTCACCGAGGGCCGGCAGCGGCCGCGGTGCCTTGGTCACGACGTCCAGGCCGATGGCGTCGTCCTGCTCCTCGCAGCCGATGGTGGGCGGGATGATCCCGTGGTGCAGCGTGAGCACGGTGGCCACGGCCTCCACCCCGCCGGCCGCTCCCTGCAGATGCCCGAGGTGCCCCTTCAGCGCGGTGACCGGAACGGGCCCGTCCAGTACGGCGCGCAGCGCGCTCGCCTCGGCGAGGTCGCCTTCGACGGTGGCGGTGGCGTGGGCGTTGACGTGCACGACGTCGGCGATGCGGCCGCCCGCGTCCCGTACGGCCCGCCGCAGCGCGAGCGCGACCCCGCTGCCGGACGGATCCGGCGCGGCCATGTGGTGCGCGTCCGCGGACAGCCCCCAGCCGGCCGCCTCGCAGTAGATCCGCGCGCCCCGCGCCCGGGCGTGCTCCTCCGACTCCAGCAGCAGGAAGCCGGCGCCTTCCCCGTTCACGAACCCGTCCCGGTCCGCGGCGAAAGGCCGGGAGGGACTGCCTGCCCCGAGGGGATGGTTCGACAGGGCTTTCATGGCGGCGAAGGAGGCCATGATCGCGGGCGTGACGACGGCCTCCGCACCGCCGGCGAGGGCGACGTCGACACGGCCGTACCGGATCCGGTCGATCGCCTGCCCGATGGCCTCGGTGCCCGAGGCACAGGCGCTGGTCACGGTGCGTGCCTCGCCGGTGATGTGCAGCGCGAGGGACACCTGGGACGCGGCCTGCGAGGGCACGGTCATCGGCGTGGTGAGCGGCGAGACGCCCCGCGGCCCCTTCTCGCGCAGTCGCCGGTCGCCGCCCACGAGCACGGAGGCGTCACCGAGGATCGCACCGACGGAGACCCCGACCCGCTCGGGATCGAGCCCGCTCTCGCGCGTACCCGCCTCGTCGAACCCGGCGTCCTGCCAGGCCTCGCGCGCGGCGAGCACCGCGAACTGGGCGGCCCGGTTCATCCGCCGGGCCTGCGGCCGCGGCAGCAGTTCCATGGGGTCCACCGGCACGGTCCCCGCCACCCGCACCGGCAGCTCCGCGAACTCCGCCCCCGCCAACTCCCGTATCCCGCACCGTCCCTCGACGAGCCCCTCCCAGAGCTCCCCGACGCCGACACCGAGCGGGGTGAGGGCCCCGAGCCCGGTCACCACCACGCGTCGCGGCCCCCGCACGGCGGGCTCCGCGGCGGCCCGAGGCCGATGCCGTACGACGTACTCGTGCCGGGCGTCCCCCGAGGCCCGGGCCCGCAGCTCCTCGTCCGAGACGGTCTGCTCGGCGAGACCCTCCGGATCCCGGTGCCACGTCCCCCAGCGCCGGGCGTACGACACCTCCACGGCCCCCGGATCCACGACGCGCAGGACGGAGATCTGATCCCCGTCACGAAATTCCACCGTGCCGAGATCGTCGGAAACGACCTCGGGAATGCGGGCGACGTCCACGCGCCGACAGGCAACGGTGACCTGTCCCGCCCGCCCCAGGACCTCGTCCCGGTCCGTCCCCCCGAGCGGCGGCCGCAGGGTGACCCGAATCAGCTCCGGCGTTTCGGGCACGGTGTGCATGACGACGTACCAGCGGTCGCCGGCGACGTCCTTTTCGGAGAGCGCGAGAAGATCACCGGGAATTACCTCGGCGGCGCTGACGGAATGGGGCTGGACGGGGGTTTCCGAGAAATGGCGCATGACGTGCTGCTCCATGTGGGGGAGGAAAAGGCGGAAATTGCAGTGTGCCTCGCGCGCGCAATACCCTGCCCGCGGCTTCCGGCCCGCCCCCGACTCAACCGGCCGCCTTTCTGGGAAAGTTGAGTGATCAGCCGGTTGAGGCGTGTGCCGAATATCACGATCCGGGCATTTCGGATCTTTAACTCGGACAACTCGGGTCATCCTGGTCAACTCGGGCGGGGCGCCAGGTCCGGAGCGAAGATCCTTTTCGGTGCCGCCAATTCCTCGGACACCGAACGGCCGATCCTGGAAGAGGGGATGTGGGGCGTCGTTCGGAAGGCGGGGGCAGCCCCTTCGCCGTGCGGCTGGAATTCGTGGCTGCGTGGGCGGCCGGGCACCCGAAGATCTGTTTCAGGAGATCAACCGGCACACCTCAGAAAGTCGCCGTGCTCAATTCCGATTACTCGCCGAGCGTCGGCGCAGGAAGGGTCGGACGGTCAGCGAGGCCCACGTGCCGGCCGAGGGGTGCGTGCCGGCCGAGACGTGCGTGCCGGGTGGACCCGTGTTCTCGGGTGAGCCTGCGGTCTCACGTGGACCTGTCTGCTCGCGTGGACCGGTGTTCTCAAGTGGCCCGCGGCGTCAGGTGAGTTCGAGGATGTGCCGGCGAACGGCTTCCGACACGGCCGCCGCCCGGTTGTCGACCCTGAGCTTGCGGTAGATGCGGACGAGGTGGGTCTTGACCGTGGCCTCGCTGAGCACCAGCGCCTCGGCGATGGCGCGGTTGCTGCGGCCCTCGGCCATCAGCCGGACGACCTCGATCTCGCGCCCGGTCAACTCATGGTCAGGACTGACCACTTGGCCGACGAGAGCACCGATGACCTCCGGTGCCAGACCCACGGAACCACTCGCCGCCGTGCGGACCGCCCGGAACAGTTCCTCGGGCGGCCCGGCCTTGGGCACGTAGCCGCGGGCGCCCGCCTCCAACGCGCGGACGACATCGGCCCGTCCGGCATAGCTGGTCAGCAGCACCACCGCCACCTTCGGCGCCGTGACGGCAACCTGCCGGGTGGCCTCCACACCGTCGATTCCGCTCCCCGAACTCCCGAACCGAAGGTCCATCAGCACGACATCGGGCAGCAGCCGAGCGGTCAGCCGGACGGCTTCCTCGCCGCTGCCGACTTCGGCGATCACATCGAGATCCGGTTCACCTTCCAGGAGGGCACGCAGCCCGGCCCGTACCACTCCATGATCGTCCGCGATCAGCACCCGCAGGCGTGCGGCGGTCATCCGGCGGTCACCGGGGTGACGGGTGCGACCGCTCGCAGCCCGGACCCGACGCACACCGTGGCCCGGATGACGGTGCCTCGCCCCGGGCCACTGCTGACCTCGAGATCACCGCCGTATTCGCGAAGTCGAGCCCGGGCAGCGGGCATTCCGAAGCCGCGGCCGGTCCGCGGGGCGGTGGCGAAGACCTCGGCCGGGTCGAACCCGATCCCGTCGTCGGACACTTCGAGGTCCACCTGGCCCGGCTGCCGGCGGAGCGTGACCAGTACGTTCACCGCACGGGCGTGTTCGCGGACGTTCGCCAGCGAGCTCTGCGCGACGCGGAACAGGGCGCCGGCCGCGTGCTCGTCGAGGACGGGCCGGTGCTCGCCGACCGACCGGAACTGCACGCGGGCCGCGGTCCCGTCCCCGGGGAAACGGGCGCACAGCAGCCGCAGCGCACTGTCCAGGCCGGCCTCCGCGACGTCGGCCGGTGTCAGGTCCCGGAGGATCCGCCGCGTCTCGGCGAGGTTGCCGTCCAGTCCTTCGGCCACGGCGCGGACGCGGGTCCGCGCCACCTCCGGCCGCTCCTCCCAGTCCCGTTCGGCGGCCTGGAGCAGCATCAGGCTGCCGGCGAGTTCCTGGGCCAGCGTGTCGTGCAGATCGCGGGCGATACGGGTCCGCTCCGCCAGAACGCCCGCCTGGCGTTGCTGCTTCGCGACCACGTCGCGCGTGTCACGCAGCTCTTCGACCAGGCGCTGACGGGCCGCGGCATCGCGCTGCTGGGCCCGGTAGAGAGCGACGGTTCCCCAGACGGCCGCCACGGGGACGAGCACGACCTCCAGGCCGGACCAACCCTGGGCGCGGATCAACGCCCCACCGAGTACGACGGTGATCGCGGCCAAGGCCGCCAGGGCGGAGCGGCGGCCGAGCACGCGCAGTGCCACACAGGCCAGCGGGACGGAACACCACCCGTAGGCGGGCGTCAGCGGTGCCGGAGAGATGAAGACGAGGGCGCCCCACAGCAGGAGCAGCGACGGGACCCAGGAATCCCGGGCGAGTGGGCCGAGCCGGTCCAGCAACGCCAGGCCGGTCGCGTACACGAGGGCCAGCAGTGCGCTGACGGTCACGAGGTACCAGCACAGCGGGTGATGGAGCCGGGCGAGCTGCGCGAGCGCGCCGCCGAGCACCAGAAAGAACACGACATGCGATACGTGTTCCAGCGAGAGCCTGCTGCCACGAACGGCCGGTGGAGCGCTGTCGGGCACGGCACATCCCTCCGGCGGACTCACCCGATCGGTCAGGCGCCTGAGTTTATCGGCCGCGTGTATGACTCGCGTGAAGAGTGGGGGTGTTTGTTCCCCCAGGTCGGGACAGGGGGAACCCCACCCCCCCCCCCCCCCAACGTTTCAGGGCCCCGGGGGGGGTCCCGCCCAACCCCCCCGTTGGCGTCCCCCTCCCCCCCCAAGCACCAGGGGAAAACCT
>NZ_JBHXJC010000004.1:509955-564118 GCF_042723265.1 Streptomyces sp. NPDC058371
GGGGGGGGGGGGGGGGGGGGGGGGTGGGGGGGGTGGGGGGGGGGGGGGGGGGGGGGGGGGGTGGTTGGGGGGGGGGGGGGGGGGGCTCACCCCCCCCCCCCCCCCCCACCACGCCAACGGCGTTCAGGCGCCCGGGTGGAGTCCCAGCCAACCCGCCGTGTCGGCGCCCGTCACCTCGCCGAAGTACAGGGCGAAGGTCTGCTTCCAGCGCTCGACGTCGGCGCGGTCGGACATGAACCGGCGGAAGCCGTCGATGTTCGCGTTCGGGTACTCCCAGAGGGGCTTCAGTCCGGCGGGCGGCGTCGCATCGGTGCGTACCGACCAGCCGTTGACGGTCGCCTGCCGGGAGAGCTGCCAGTTCAGATAGAGCTTGCCGGCGGTGGGGTGCTTGGCCTGCTTGAAGATCGCGGCCCGTGTACCCCAGGACATGAAGGGGTGGTCGTCGGGCAGCACCCACGCCGTCGGGGACGTGGTGGAGGTGAGGGGGGTGCCGCCCGTGCCGATGGCGATCGTCCGCTGACCGGCGGCGACCGCGTCCGCCGGCAGCGTGCCGCGCTGGAACTGGACGTCCTGTGCGGCGAGCGCGGCCACCCAGTCCCAGCCGTACTTCTCCGCGTACAGCGTGAAGAGGTAGAGGGACGCGTCGTCGTCGTGCGGGTAGCGCGCCGCCAGCTTGCCCTTCCACTTCGGATCGATGAGTTCGAGCGGGGTCTTCGGGACGTCCGAGCCGGCCTGGGCGATGTTGTAGACGAAGCTGAAGGCGACCGTCTGGATGGCGACCCAGGCGCCGTTCGCGTCCTTGAAACCGTCGTGGACCTTCGAAAAACCGGCCGGCTTGTAGCGCAGCAGGCGCCCCAGATCGTCCCACCGCGGGAAGTCCTGCAACGTCTGCATCTGTACGACGTCCGGGACGAGCGTGTCGGTCGCGAACTGGTTGTCGATGCGCACGTCATGGAACTTGCTGTAGTCGACGATCAGCGTCAGGTCGATGTCGGGGAACCTGCCGCGGAACGCCTCCCTGGTGGACTCCTGCTGCGCCTGGGTGTCCCCGCCGGCGTAGATGACGAGCTTGCCGCCCTCGGCCAGCGCGGCTTGGTAGAGCTCGTCGAGCGTCCTGGTCTCCTCGGCACCGGTACCGGGCGCCGACGGGGTGGTCGAGTCCGCGGCTGTGGATGCCGCTGTGGCGGGTGCCGCGGTGGCACCGAGCGCCCCGAGACCGAAGGCGGTACCGGTGGCAAGTACATGTCGTCTGCTGAACAAGCGAGACACTCTGGGCACCTCTCTGACGGGAAGGTTCAGATCACACGGACCACGGCGCCATGGTCATCCCTGATTCTGATCCCGCCGAGAGCCACCGCGCGTCGCCCGTACGGAGCGGCCCACGTGCTGGAGATGGAACTCCCGTTCAACCGAACGGTGGAACGGGGCCGGCACCCAGGGCGCGGTCGGCCGCCCAACTGCCGTAATGGATCGGGGAATCCACCGGAGGGCGTGGACGAGCGGTGACGTGAGGGCGGCCGTGGGCGAAGGCCTCGACGGACCAGGCTCCTCGTCCGCCTCAATTCCGTGGCGGCACGGACGTCTTCGGTGTCGCCTCTTCGTCGAGATGATCGCCGCCGCGCGCGGGAGCGGGCGGCGTGATCCGCCGGGCGTGCGCTGCGAGGTCGTGACATGGCCGAACTGCGGCCCCTCGCGCCTGACCTGAGCGCATGAGCGCCCACCGCCCTCTCATCCAGCGGCGGGCGACACGTCCTCGGTGGTCAGCACCTGCCGTGACGCCCCGATCAGTCGGCCCCCGTCGTGGACCACCTCGGTGACCGGGGGACGGCTGAGGAAACGGGTCAGGCTGGCGGTCAGCCCGTAGGCACCGACATTGGGGACACTCAGCAGGTCGCCCTCGCGCGGCTGCGGCAGGGTCGCGCGGACCGACAGCCGGTCCAGGGGAGTGCACAGCGGGCCGACCACGTCGGCGGTGACCGGTTCGCGGTCGTCGCCGGCGGAGAGGTTCTCGAACCCCGCAGCGGGGCGCAGCACCCGGCCCAGTCCGCTCATGCCGCCCAAGACGTTGATGCCGGCGTCCAGCACGACGATCGTGCCCTCCGGGCGCTGTTTGACGTCGAGCACCGTGGTGAGCAGATGCCCGGCCGAGGCGACCAGCCGCCGGCCCGCCTCGAAGTACACCTGAGGGGCGGGCCCCGTGTCCCAGGTGGACAGGAGCTTGTCCAGTCCGGCCCGCAGTCCGGTCAGTTCCGCGCCCGAGCCGGCCGTCGCGTACGGCCAGGGGAAACCCCCGCCGAGGTCGACGACATCGAGCGGGGTGCGCGCCGCCCGGCTCACCAGTTCCACCGTGTCCTTGGCGCGGGCGAACGCCTCCAGCAGGGCGTCCGTGTCGGGCAGTTGGGAACCGAGATAGACGTGACAGCCGCGCAGCTCGACCCCGGCCGGCAAGTCGGCGCACGCGCGCAGCGCGTCCTCGACCGTGAAGCCGAACTGCCGGCCGTCCCCCATGGACAGGCCCGCCTTGCTGCCCAGGGGCGGCTGCAGCCGCAGCAGGACCTTCGCCCGCTGCCGCGCAGAGGCGGCCGCCAGGCCCAAGCGACGCAATTCGGCCGCCGATTCGCAGGAGAACGTGGTGACACCCTCGGTCAGCGCCTGCGTCAGTTCCGTGAGCGACTTCCCCGGACCCGTGTACAGGATGTCCTCAGGACGGTGCCCGGCCTCCAGGGCCGCGCCCAGCTCCCCGGCCGAGGAGACCTCTGCCCGGCACCCCGCCCGCCGCAGCTCGGCCACCACCAGCGGGTGGGGATTGGCCTTCAGCGAGTAGTACAGGCCCGCGAAGTCGGGTAGCGACGACCGCAAGTCCACTGACCTGCGCCGCAGTTCGGCCAGGTCGTAGGTGTACACGGGGGTGCCGAAGCGTTCAGCGGTGTCGCGGAGAACGCGGTCAATCACGTCGGGGCGTCCGTTCCTCTTCCGATGGCTCCCAACCGAGGACCGCCCCGGAACGAGCACGGCCCATTACGTCGCCGCCGGGTCAACTCTGCTGTCCTGGACGGTGCTTGCGGCAGCGTGGATCACGCCCATACTGTACTCCCGTTCGTATGTGCGAGATGGCTTGTTACGGATCACTATGTGAGCGGCTGGTGAGCCGCGTGACCCGTGGAGCGATCCAGGCAAGTCCTGGTGAAGAGGGGGGCTCTTGAGCGGTACAGACGCATGCGACCCGGCCGTTGCGGACCGATTGCGGGACACACTCGTCGACCACTTGCGGAACGTGCCGCCGGATGTCGAGTGGACCACGGTACGGCTGCCCGACATCGGCCTCGACTCGATGTCCGCGATCGAACTGGTCCTCACCATCGAAGACCGATTCGGCGTGCAGTTTCCCGACGAACTCCTGGTCAGAGAGACCTTCGAGTCACTGCACTCCCTGGAGTCGGCTGTCCGCTCCATGCTGGACAGCAGCACCGACACCGCTCGGTGATCGCGCGCAGATCACGCGGACCGCGCCTGCTCGCACGGCGCGAGCGCGTGTGATCCCAATGTCGAACCAACGGGGGATACACCACTGATGAGCTCTGACATACCCACCTTCCAGGAATTCGTCCGTCCCGTGCACATACCGGACACGCTGTCGGACCACGAGACGACGCCGCTGAGCCGGCTGGCCGCGGGGGACTACGCGGTCCTGGCCTGGCTGGACCAGATCGGTGACGGTCTGCCCGCCGACGTGGAGGCGGACCTGGTCGCCAGCTGGGACCGCCTGACGCTGCGCGACGTCTATCTGCTGGTCCACCCCACCGCAGAGGGGGCTCAGGCGTGATGACCGCCACCCAGCCCTTCCAGCTCTCCGCGGTGCAGCGGCTGCTCGAGGCCGAGATCGAACGGGGCATCGAGACGGGCGTGCAGCTCTCCGTCTCCCACCGAGGACAGGTCGTCGACCTCGCCGTCGGGGACAACGGGGACGGCCACCCGCTGACCCTGGACAGCATGGTCCCCTGGACGTGCTCCTCCAAGCCGGTCGGGGCCCTCGCCTTCGCCCAGGCCTGGGAGTCGGGCGCCGTGGACCTGGACACCCCGGTGTCCAAGGTGCTGCCCGAGTTCACCGGCGGCGGCAAGGAGCGGGTCCGTGTACGGGACCTGCTCACCCACACGCTGGGTGTCGCCGACCCGGTCATGTCCATCGACACCACGGGCACCGACCTCGGCGACTTCGCCTGGTCGGACATCGACGCGTTGATCTGGGCGGTCGTCTGCGACGCCGCGGTCGGCCCGGTGCCCGGCAGCACCATGGTCTACAACCCCGTGACCACGTGGTACCTGCTGGACCGCGTGCTCAACACGCTCGACGGCGGACAGTCCGGCGACAGCTACCGGCGGATGTTCCAACGCCTGGGTCTCAGCGCCACCCTGGGCCTGGACCCGGCCCTGCCCGCGGACCGGCGGGTCAAGGTGACCGCACCGCCCGGCGAGGAGGACGGCCTGCGCTACATGGAACTGGCCAGCGCGCTGCCCCTGCCCGGTGTCGGCGTGTGGGGCGACATGCGGGACCTGCGCGTGGTGGGCGAGGTGCTGCTGGCCAAGGGCCTGCATCAGGGCGCCCCGATCCTGCGCCCGTCGACGGTGGAGGCCCTGACGGCCACGCACTGGCCCGGATCCCCGGACCGCTCCATCTGCGACACCGACTTCCCCTACGGCCTCGGGATCATGACGCAGCCGGCCATCTTCGGGCGCCGCACCTCGGCCCGGACGTTCGGCCACGCCGGCGGCAACACCTCCACCCTGCTGGTGGACCCGCTGTTCGACCTGGTCGTGGCGGTGTACTGGAACGGCCGCCTCGACGACGTCAAGACCTTCGCCCGCCGCTACGCACTCGTACGGGCCCTCTACGACGATCTGGACCTGCCGCGCCTGCCCCGCGCGGGCCGGAGCGCCGCGCTCGCCGGCACGGAAACGGAGTGACGACGATGGGCAGTTCCCGTACCCGGGACATGGTCAACCGCCTGCCCGGACCCACCTTGCTGGGCCACCGCCGCTACATCAAGGGCCTGTTGGGCAAGCCCTACGACGCGCTGGTCGAACTCCACCGCGTCCACGGACCCGTCTGCAAGTTCGGCGTCGGCGGCCAGCAGTACGTGCTGATGTTCGGAGCCGAGGCCAACGAGCTGCTGCTGACGGACTCACCCCGCAACCCCAAGTTCCTCTCGCGTGACGTGCTGACCCTGCTGATTCCGGTGGTCGGCGCCAACGCGATGGTCGTCAGCGACGGGGAGGACCACCGCCGGCGCCGGGCCCTGGTCCGCCCCGCCTTCACGCGCAAGCGCATCGAGGGCTACGTGCCCGCGATGGTGGACGAGGTCCACCGCATGATCAGCGGGTGGCACGCCGGCGACGCCGTGGACGCCTTCGCGGACGTACGCTCCTGCATCCGCCGGATCGCGATCCACTCCCTCTTCGGCGACCGGCTCAAGGCCCACACCGACGACATCGGCCGCGAACTGCAGACCGCGCTGAACTACATCAACCGGTCGCCGTTCCTGCGCTTCGACTACGACCTGCCGGGCACCGCCTACCGCCGGGCCATGGCGGCCCGCGAGCGCGTCGACCGGTACGTACGGACCGAGATCGCCAAGCGGCGGGCCGAGCCCAATGACCAGGGCGACGTCCTGGACGCCCTGCTCGAGTCGTACTTCGAAGGCGACCACCTCGCCGACCTCGAGGTGCGCGACCAGGTCATCAGCCTCATCGCCTCCGGCTACGACTCCAGCAGCTCGGCGGCGGGATGGGCGGTGTACGCCCTGCTCAAGCATCCCGAAGTGCTGCACCGCATCCGGGAGGAGGTGGAGCAGGTCGCGGGCGAGGAGGTGCTGACGGCCGAACTGATCCGGGGCATGCGCTACACCGACTGGACGGTCTCGGAGATCCTGCGCCTGTACACACCCGGGGTGCTGACCGGCAGGACGGCGGTCGAGGACTTCGAGTTCGCCGGACACCTCATACCCGCCGGGGCGAAGGTGCTGTACTCGCAGTACGTCACTCATCGCATGCCCGAACTGTGGCCCGATCCACTGGAGTTCCGCCCCGAGCGGTGGGACGAGGAGGCTCCCGACCACCACAACCCCGTGCCCTACAGCTTCGTCCCCTTCGGCGGCGGCTACCGCAAATGCATCGGATACGCCTTCGCCGAGCTCGAACTGAAGGTGCTGATCGCCGAGTTGGCGCGGCGCATCGACTTCGAGCTGACCACCGACGTCGTGTCGCCCACGGGCGTCGCCACGATGTGGCCCGACGGAGGCGTACCCGTGGCGGTACGCGAGGTCAGGCCCCGGGCCGGGGTGCACGGATGACCGGGACCGAGCCGAGCGAAAGGAATCCCTCGTGCCGTCGTGGCCCATGTCGCTGAACTTCATCGTTCCCCCGCACTCCGTGCGGTTCGGCTTCGGTGGCACCCTGGAACCCCACGCCTACCTGGAACGGCTCGGGGCCTTCATGGGAGCCGCCGAACAGGTCGGGCTGACCGGAGCGTTCGTCTACGACTTCCCGGTGGCCCTGGACCCCTGGCTCGCCGCCTTCGACGTACTGGCGGGGTCGACGGCACTCGAACCGATCGTCGCCGTCCGCCCGCAGCAGGAGAGCGCCGAGTCGGTGGCACGCCGTGTCGCCGACCTCGGCTACCGCTTCCAGCGCCCGACGCACGTCAACCTCGTGGCGGGCGCCACCCGTTCCTCGCGCGCGGACGATCTGGGGGACAAGATCGCGGCACGTGCCGCGATGGCCCGTTTCGCCGAGCAGCTGCAGGCCGAGCTGACCCGGCGCAGCGACCCCGCGGTGGGCCGGTCGCTGCTCCTGACGCCGTCCTCCTCCACTCCCGGCCTGGTCCCGGCCGACTGCGTGCTGATGATGGCCAGGCCGCGCCCCCTGCTCGCGGAGAGTGTCGAGCGGGCCCGCAAGGAGCAGAAGGTGGAGCGGATCTCGATGCTGGTCGGCATCGTGGCGCGGGACACCGAGGAGGAGGCCTGGGAGGCCGCCGCCCGGCTGAGCGAGCCGGACCGGCGACAGCAGATCGCCGGGCGCCTGTTCATGTCCCAGGTCGTCTCCAGTGAGCACGCCGCCAGCTACGGCCTCGCCGAGGAACGGGAGCTGCACGACGAGCTCCTCTGGTACGGGGCGCCGGCGCGGGGAATCGACGCCCCGAAACTGGTCGGCTCCGTGGCACAGGTGGCGGCCTGGCTGGGGTCGACCAGGGAGCTGGGCGTCACCGACGTGATCATCGACCTGCCCAACGATGCTGCCGAGTACGCCTTCACGGGGCGGGTGCTGCAGGCATGCGCCTCGGCCACAGGGCCCTCTTCCACCGGACCGGAAGCCGTCACCCCGCCAGGAGAGTGACCAGACCGTGGGCAGACGCAACACGCCGGGACCACGCCGGACGACGGCATCCGCCGCTCCTGACCGGCGCCGTGTTCCCGTGGAGCAGAACGGTACGGGCCGGGGCCGCGAAGCGCTCGCGCACCAGCGCCGGTTGCTGGACGACGCCGCCCTGGCGGGGCGTGGTTTGGCGCCCGGAGCGCCCGCGGACGGCAAGGAGGCCGCGGTGGGCTGGTTGCGGCAGGAAGCTTTCGCTTGGTTGAGCGCCCTGCGCGCCGCCGCCGAGGCCGGCGCCCACCGCATGGTCACGGAGGTGGCCGAGGCGGTGCACTGGGCGTTCGACTGTTGGCCCGACGCCGACCTGTGGGACGAGGTGTTCACCCTCGGCCGGGAGGCCGCGCGTGCACTGGGGGACCCGCGCGGGGAGGCGGCCTTCCTCAACTATGCCGCCCGGCACCACCTCACCGTCCACGGGTCCGACGAGCGGGCCCGGATCTGCGCGGCGGAAGCACTTCTGTGCGCACAACGGGCCGGCGACGCGGAACAGACCGCCTGGGGGCGGCTGCACGTGGCCGTGGCCCTGTCCCGGACCGACACCGACCTGGCCGTCGCCCAGGCGGACAGCGCCTCGGCGGAGTTCGAGCGGCTGCACCACCTGGAGGGGACTCTGCGCGCGCTGGCGACCACCGCACGCGCGCTCAGTGGCGCCGGCCGTCACGACGAGGCCCGCCCGTACCTGCGGCGGCTCTGCGCACTGTGCTCGGGTCCCGTGGACGACCGCCTGCGCCCCCTGACCACCTCGACCCTCGCCTGGGCCTGCGTGCTGGACGGGGAAGCGCTGGCCTCCACCGGACAGTGGGAGGACGCCGAGCGCGTCTACCGACAGGCCCTCGCGGACCTGGAACCGACAGCGGCCTCGACGGCGGAAGTGCTGCTGTGCTTGGGACTCGCCGGTCTGCTGCGACGCCGCCCCGAGGGGGGCGCACCCCAGGGGGCGGCGCTGCTGCGCCGGGCGCTCAACGCCGCCAGGGAAGCCAACGACGTCCAGGGCATGACGCGGGTGCTGAGCGCCCTGGACGACTGGGCGGTTATCGCGCGTTGAAGTACTTCGCCTCGGGGT
This sequence comes from Streptomyces sp. NPDC058371, assembly GCF_042723265.1. NCBI lineage: Bacteria > Bacillati > Actinomycetota > Actinomycetes > Kitasatosporales > Streptomycetaceae > Streptomyces > Streptomyces sp. NPDC058371. The sequence goes on from NZ_JBHXJC010000004.1 coordinate 518,444, forward strand.
GGTGGATGACGATGGCGTCGGTGGACTGTTCGGGGTGGAGCTGGAATTCCTCGGAGAGGTGGACGCCGATGCGTTCGGGCTGGAGCAGGTCGGCGATCTTGGCGCGGTCCTCCAGGTCGGGGCAGGCGCCGTAGCCGAGTGAGAAGCGCGCGCCGCGGTACTTGAGCGCGAACATGTCTTCGACCTGTGAGGGGTCCTCGCCGGCGAAGCCGAGTTCGGAGCGGACCCGGGCGTGCCAGTACTCGGCGAGGGCTTCGGCGAGCTGGACGGACAGGCCGTGCAGTTCGAGGTAGTCGCGGTAGGCGTTGGCCTCGAAGAGTTTGGCGCTCTCCTCGCCGATCCGGGAGCCGACGGTGACGACCTGGAGGCCGACGACGTCCCGCTCGCCGGACTCCTCGGGGCGGAAGTAGTCGGCCAGGCACAGGTGACGGCCGCGGCGCTGGCGCGGGAAGGTGAAGCGGGTGCGTTCGCTGCCGTCGTCGTTGAGCAGGATCAGGTCGTCGCCCTTGGACACGCAGGGGAAGTAGCCGTAGACGACGGCTGCTTCCAGCAGGTTGTCGGTCTGCAACTTGTCCAGCAGGCCGCGCAGCCTGGGCCGGCCCTCGCTCTCGACGAGTTCCTCATACGTCGCACCGTCTCCGGCGCGGGCCTGCTTGAGGCCCCACTGGCCCTTGAACAGGGCGCCCTCGTCCAGCCAGGACGCGTACTCCTTGAGCTGGATGCCCTTGATGACGCGGGTGCCCCAGAACGGCGGGGTGGGCACCGGGTTGTCGACGGCGACGTCGGAGCGGAGCGGGCCCTCCTTGGGGCGTTCCTCGACGGCCGGCTGCGGGGTGGCCCGCACCCGGCGCTGCTTCAGCTCCGGCAGGACCGCCCCGGGCACCCCGCGCTTGACACCGATCAGGGCGTCCATCAGGCGCAGCCCCTCGAAGGCGTCCCGGGCGTAGCGGACTTCACCGTCGTAGATCTCGTGCAGGTCCTGCTCGACGTAGGCCCGGGTCAGGGCCGCGCCGCCGAGGATCACCGGGTAGTCGGCGGCCAGCTCACGCTGGTTGAGCTCCTCCAGGTTCTCCTTCATGATCACCGTGGACTTGACCAGCAGACCGGACATGCCGATCACGTCCGCGCGATGCTCCTGAGCGGCATCCAAAATCGCGGACACGGGCTGCTTGATGCCGAGGTTGACCACGTTGTAGCCGTTGTTGGACAGGATGATGTCGACGAGGTTCTTACCGATGTCGTGGACGTCGCCGCGCACGGTGGCCAGCACGATGGTGCCCTTGCCGTCGTCGTCGGTCTTCTCCATGTGCGGTTCCAGATGGGCCACCGCCCTCTTCATGACCTCGGCGGACTGCAGCACGAACGGCAGCTGCATCTGCCCGGAACCGAACAGCTCACCGACCACCTTCATCCCGTCCAGCAGCGTCGCGTTGACGATGTCCAGCGCCGCACGCTCCTGCAGGGCCGCATCCAGGTCGGCCTCCAGGCCGTTCTTCTCACCGTCGATGATGCGCCGCTTGAGCCGCTCGTCCAGCGGCAGCGCGGCCAGCTCCTGCGCCTTGCCCGCCTTCAACGACTTGGTGGTGGCACCCTCGAACAGTGCCATCAGCTTCTGCAGCGGGTCATACCCCTCGGCCCGGCGGTCGTAGATCAGATCGAGGGCCGTGCTCACCTGCTCCTCATCGAAACGGGCAAGAGGCAGGATCTTGGAGGCGTGCACGATCGCCGAGTCCAGGCCCGCCTTGACACACTCGTCGAGGAACACGGAGTTCAACACGACACGGGCGGCCGGGTTGAGACCGAAGGAAATGTTGGACAGGCCCAGCGTGGTCTGCACATCCGGGTGACGCCGCTTGAGTTCACGGATCGCCCCGATGGTGGCGATGCCGTCACCCCGGGACTCCTCCTGACCCGTGCAGATCGTGAACGTCAGGGTGTCGATGAGGATGTCCGACTCGTGGATGCCCCAGTTCCCGGTCAGGTCCTCGATCAGCCGCTCGGCGATCGCCACCTTGTGCTCGACCGTGCGGGCCTGGCCCTCCTCATCGATGGTCAACGCGATCAGCGCCGCCCCGTGCTCCCGGGCCAGCCCGGTCACCTTCGCAAACCGAGACTCCGGCCCGTCACCGTCCTCATAGTTCACCGAGTTGATGACCGCCCGACCACCGAGCTTCTCCAACCCGGCCCGCAACACCGGCACTTCAGTGGAATCCAGCACGATCGGCAACGTCGAAGCCGTCGCGAAACGCCCCGCCAGCTCCTCCATGTCCGCGACACCGTCACGACCCACGTAATCGACACACAGATCCAGCATGTGCGCGCCCTCACGGATCTGATCGCGAGCCATCTCCACACAATCGTCCCAGCGGGCCTCCAGCATCGCCTCACGGAACTTCTTCGACCCGTTCGCGTTCGTCCGCTCACCGATCGCCAAATACGCCGTGTCCTGACGAAACGGCACCGACTGATAAAGCGAAGCCGCACCCGGTTCCGGACGCGGATCGCGCGGCGCAGGCACCATCCCCCGCACCCGCTCGACCACTTGGCGCAGGTGCTCGGGCGTCGTACCGCAGCAGCCGCCCACCAGCGAGAGGCCGTACTCGCGGACGAAGTTCTCCTGCGCGTCGGCCAGCTCGGGCGCCGTCAGTGGATAGTGAGCGCCGTTCTTGCCGAGCACCGGCAGCCCCGCGTTCGGCATGCAGGACAGCGGAATACGCGAGTGGCGGGCCAGATAGCGCAGGTGCTCGCCCATCTCGGCCGGGCCGGTCGCACAGTTCAGGCCGATCATGTCGATGCCCAGTGGCTCCAGCGCCGTGAGCGCCGCACCGATCTCCGAGCCCAGCAGCATCGTGCCGGTCGTCTCCACCGTCACGGAGCAGATCAGTGGCACGGTGAACCCCAGCCGGTCCATCGCCCGCCGCGCGCCCAGCACCGCGGACCGCGCCTGCAGCAGGTCCTGCGACGTCTCCACCAACAGAGCGTCCGCGCCGCCTTCCAGCAGCCCCTCGGCACTCGCCTGGTACGCGTCGCGCAACACCTCGTACTCCACGTGCCCCAGGGTCGGCAGCTTGGTGCCGGGCCCCATCGAGCCGAGCACCCAGCGCTGCGACCCGCTGGACAGCCACGATCGGTCCGCGGCCGCCCGGGCCAGCTCCCCGCTGGCCCGTGACAGTTCGAAGACCCGGTCGGCGATCTCGTACTCCGCCAGTGCCGAGTAGTTGCCCCCGAACGTGTTGGTCTTGATGCAGTCGACGCCCGCGTCCAGGTACGCCACGTGCACGGAGTCGACAAGGTCCGGACGGGTGACGCTGAGGACCTCGTTGCAGCCCTCCAGGCCCTCGAAGTCCTCCAGCGACGGCTCGAGGGACTGCAGCATCGTGCCCGTCGCACCGTCCGCCACCACCACGCGCGAAGCGAGGGCTTCGCGGAGGGCGTCCGCCCGAGCGCGGCGGGAGGAGGGGGAGACGCCGGTGAGGTCAGGACTCAAGGACATGGGACGCTCCTGAGATTGCGACGGCTGTCGGCTAGGCGGCTGCCGGAGGACCGGCACACCGTTTCTCACGATACCCGGCCTCGCCGTCCGCAAGCGGCGCAGGTACGACTGTGGTGCCGGCTCCGGACGAATAAGTCCGATGTATTCGGTGATCGAAGGCGTGCCGGATCCGCGGGACGCTCGCCGGTGAGATCCCCCGCGGCCTTGGCCGGCCACCGCTTCGACCGGTGCGTTCCGCCCTCGGGAGTCTCCTCACGAGTGCGGACCACGACTTCTTCGACCTGGGCGTCGGTGATGATCCGCGCCACCCCGGGCCTGGGCCGTCCGAGGGCCCCGCCGGCCGGTCACGCAGGAACCGGGCCCGTAGGGCCGGCCCCTGCGCGGTCGTCCGGCGCCCGACCCGGTCGTCCAACGCCTGCCGCTCGGCCTCAGCCGGCACCAGCGGCTCCAGCTCGCTGTCAGCTCACTGGCCGCCGGTGCGCAGCACCCGGAACCCGATGTAGGGCAGCGTGCTCAGCTCGTCGGCGGTGAAGGCCGTCGTGTTCTCGAAGCTCTCGGGGTTGCGCACCGTGTAGGAGCCGCCCTTGATGACGCGCGAGCCCAGCCGGGCGCCCGACGGGGCGGTGAGTTCGTCCGCGCACCACTCGAAGACGTTGCCGGTCATGTCCCGCAGGCCGAAGGCGTTGGCCCCTGTGGTGCCGACGGGGCGGGGCGCATCGGCCTGCGGGGCGTAGACCGCGCGGTCGAAGGTGTCGCCGAGCGACCAGCGCGACCGCTGCGGGCCGGCTGCCGCGTACTGCCACTCGGCGGCCGTCGGGACGCGGCAGTGCGTCCGGGTCCGGGCGCCGAGCCAGGTGCAGTAGGCGACGGCACCGCGCCAGGTCACGCCCGTCACGGGCAGGTCGTCGAGCTCCTGGTCCAGGACGACCGCGCCGGCGAGGCCGGTGCGCAAGCCGGTGCCGTGCTGCCGCGCGAAGGAGTGCAGGGACGGCCGGGGGACGTCGAGGAGCTGCTGATCGACCAGGTAGGACCAGTACTGGCCGACGGTGACCGGCAGGACGGAGAGGCCGAAGCCCGCGGTCTCCTGGCCGGTGGGCAGCTCGCCCGCCGGGACCCGGACGAAGTCGGGAAGGGTGCCGACCCCCGTGGCCTGCACGAGAGGAGTGTTGTGGGCGGTCATCCCTGACGCACCACCCGGAAGCCGTAGACCTCGCACCGGGTGTCCTCGTGCGCCGCGGTGCGGGTCGTGGCGGTGAGGGTGTGCGCCGGGTCGACGAACGAGCCGCCGCGGACCACCCGGAAGGCTCCGCGGGCCGAGCCCACGGGATTGCGCTGGAACTCGGCGTCGTAGGCGCCGAAACGGTCGTGGCACCATTCCCGGACATTGCCGAGCATCTGGTGCAGTCCAGCGGCGTCCGGTGGCAGGCTCGCCACCGGCACGGGGGCGGGGGATCCCGGCAGGAAGCCGCCGGCCAGTGTCTCGCCGGCGCGCAGCGCCCGGCAGGCCGGGCCCGCATCGGCCGAATTGTGGGCGTCGGGGGCGAGTTGGGGGTCCTCGGGTCGCCCCTCTTGGCAGGCCGCCTCCCACTCGGCCTCGGTGGGCAGCCGGTAGCCGCCGCCGGCGAGGTCGGCGGTGCGCTGCTCCAAGTCGTACGCCAGGGGGAAGCCTTCACTGCGCGAGAGCCAGTTGCAGTAGGCGGCCGCACCCCAGTAGCTGATCTGGATCATGGGGAAGTTGCCGCAGCCCGGGCGGAGTTCGAAGGCGCCTGCGCGGTGCACGATGAACGCGGGGTCGATGCAGTCGATGAGGGTGTGGTCCAGCGGTTCGGCGGCCTCGTCCTGCAGGAACTGAACGAAGTCCGCAGCGCTCACACAGCGGTCGGCGAGCCGGAAGGCGTCGATCTCCACCTCGTGCGGCGGCTCCGCGTGATGGTCCGGATCCGATGAGCCAATGGTGAGGCGGCGGCCGGCGAACTTCACCATGGTGAAGGTTCGCTGTGCGACACTCTGCACTCCATCCCCCTAAGTGCCCTGATCCTTATGCCGGTTGATGGCTCCCGGCTCCTTCATCGTGTCAGCCGGGCGCGGGCCGCAGCAAGACTTGTCGGGCGTGAGGCAGGCAACGCCGGAGATTTCGGGCAAGGCGGCGACGGGCCGGCAAGGGGTCATTAGGATCCGCGGAATGACGATCTTCACCGTTTCCACTGTCGCGGCGCTCGTCGACACGGCGGCACAGCAGCACGGTTCGCGCCCCGCGGTGCAGAGCCACGACCGGTCACTCACCTTCGGGGAACTGCGCGAGGCGGCCATGGAGACTGCCGCGGCGCTGCGCCGGGCCGGGGTGCGGCGCGGCGACCGGGTGGGCGTCTGCATGGCGAAGAGCGCCGACCAGGCCCTCGCCGTACTCGGGGTCCTCCTGGCGGACGCGGTCCTGGTGCCCGTCCTGCCCCGGCTGAAGCGCGAGGGAGTCGCGCACATCGTCCGGGACTCGGGCATGCGCCTGATGATCACGGACGAGGTCCGCGCCCGCGAGGTCACCGGCGCGGTGCCCGAACTCCCCTTGCTGTACGGCCAGGAGGCCGCGGTCGATCCGGAGCTGATCCTGCCCAGGCTGCGCGGGCGCGAACGCCAGGAGGGCGCGGAGCGCGAGAACCGTACCGGGGCGTCGATCGGCCCCGACGTCGCCGCGATCATCTACTCCTCGGGATCCACCGGGCGCCCCAAGGGGATCATGGTCACCCACGCCAACATCACGGACGGCGCGCGGATCACGGCGCAGTACCTCGGGGTCCGCCCCGACGACCGGATCGGCAGCCTGCTCTCGCTCGATTTCGACTACGGGCTGAACCAGTTGTGGCAGGCCCTTCTCACCGGTGCCTGTCTGTGCCTGCACGAACTCGTCTTCCCCGCGGACGCCTTCCGCTTCCTGCACGAGCAGCGGATCACGGTGCTGCCCGTCATGCCGGTGATCATCACGCGGCTGTTCGACCCGCGGCTGCTGCGTCGGCGCCCCTCGTACGACCTGTCCGCGGTGCGCTGTGTGTCGACGTCCGGCGGAGCGGTGTCCCGGCGGATGCTCGACGACCTGGCGGCCACGTTCCCGGCGGCCGAGGTCTTCCTCATGTACGGGCTCACCGAGGCGTTCCGTTCGACGTATCTGGAACCGGACCAGCTCGCCACCCGGCCCCACTCGATCGGCCGGGCGATACCGGACGTGGAGATCCTCGTGCTCGACGAGGAGCTGCGCGAAGTGGGCCCGGGGGAGCGGGGCGAACTCGTCCACCGGGGCGGCTGCGTGAGCAAGGGGTACTGGAACGCGCCGGAGGCGACCGCCGTCCGGTTTCGGGAGCTGCCTCGGTTCCCCGGTGAGCGGGTCGTCTTCAGCGGAGACATCGTCACCCGCGACGAGGAGGGATACCTCTACTTCGTCGGGCGCCGCGACACCATGATCAAGACGTCCGGCTACCGGGTCAGCCCGACCGAGGTCGAGGAGGTCGCGGTGGGATTCCCGGCGGTCGAGATGTGCGCGGCCGTCGGCGTGCGCAACATCGAGATCGGCGAGGACATAGCGCTGTTCTACTCCTCCACGAGCGCCGAACCGGTCGACGAGGACGCCTTGCGGCGCTTCCTCCGGGACAAGCTGCCCTCCCACATGGTGCCGCGGTACCTGTGGCGGCGCGACGGCTTCCCCGCCACCGGCAACGGAGGAAAGATCGACCGGCAGGAGCTCGCCGTGGAAGCGGCCGGCCGGGCGGGCGGGCCGGGCGACGACCACTGAGTCAGGCGGGTGCGGGGCGTCGGGCCAGCAGTCCGCGCGCCCACAGCCCGGGCGTGGTGTCCACGGCGGGCGGATGGGTGAACGGCCCGGCGCCGCAGGCCGCCTCTGCCACAGCGCTCAGGCGCCCCGGGGCCAGGCCCGCCACGGCGCCTCCGGTGACCAGGAGCCGGGTGTCGCACGGCAGGCTCGCGCGGTGCTCCTCGGGGAGCTGGCGCAGGGCCAGGAAGAGGCAGGCGAGGGCGGCGTCCTGCGGCGGTAGCGCCGTGCTGTCCCCTTCCCTCAGGCGCAGGTACCGGGTGCGGCGGTCCGCGGGCGCGACCGCACCGACGAACTCGTCGAGGACCGGGGTGTCCGTGAGCCGGGCGAGCAGCGAGCGGCGCGCGCCGGCCACCCCGAGACCGCTGAACACCTGGCTCTCGCCCCAGCCCGGGCCGGGAGCCGACGGGCCGGCCGCCGCGCAGCGGTGGACGTCGGTCGTCGAACCGCCGACGTCCACGACGAGGACCGGAGCCGTCCCGCCGCGCTCTGCGGCCAGCTCCCGGGTCGCGTCGCCCACCGCGTCGGGGGTGGCCGGCACCGGGGCGCCGAGAAGTTCCGACAGCGCCCGCAGCCCCTGCCGGTCCACGATGTCGGCCAGGTGGATGTGGCGCAGCGTCTGGGCCAGCGGCCCGCAGTCCGCGCGCAGTTGGCCGTCGATGACGTTCCCCGCGCGGTGGTGCGGGCGCAGCGCGGCGGCCGCGGCGGCGTCGTGGGCACCGGCCCACACCAGGATGCGGTGGGGGTGCTCCGAGAGGCGCATCGCGCGGACGGCGCGCTCGAGACGGCCGTGGTCGGTGCCGTCCACCCCTCCCACCATCACCAGGACGTCGACCAACGGCAGCGGTGCCTCCACGGGGGTGTGGAGCGTGCGGGTGTAGGAGACGTCGGCGCCCGCGGTCACGGTGGCCCGGACCGCGGCCGCGATGCTGTAGCGCCCGGTCAGGCCGACGACGCCCACTGTGGGGCCGGAGCCGGCCGAACTGCAGGCGCGCAGCGCACCGGCGGAGGGTGCGAAGCCGGACCGGGCCAGCAGGCGCGCGGCCTGGTCGCCGGGGGCGACGCCCCGCTGCCGCGTCTCGCGGACGGGTGGTCCCGTCACGCCGGACGGGCCGGTGCGCAGCAGCTTGATCACGGTGCTGCCGACGTCCATCAGCCAGACGGGCGCCGCTGCCGTCAGGGTCTGCCCGCTCATGCCAGGACGTGCAGGTCACGCAGCAGGCGTTCCCACAGGGGGCCCTCCTGCGCGCCGCCCGCTCCGGCAAGCGCCCGCTCCCGGCGCAGATCGGCTGCCGAGACGGGCACCGACCCGGGGTCCAGGATCCTGATCCGCCGGCCCGCGCCGCGTTCGGTCACCAGCCGCGAGGCGTTCTGCTGGTGAGGGGCGAAGGGGATGTCGATGGTGCCGGCCAGGACGGCGCGGAACACCGACTGGAGGAAGCTCGGTGCCGGATCGTCAAAGATCCGCTCCAGCAGCCGGTCCACCTCGTCGCCGATGAGGGCGGCCTCCTCGTCGACCGTCGAGTTGGTCACCCCACGCCCCTCGGGGAACATGTCCAGGACATAGCGCACGGCCCGGACCGCGGCACTGTTGGCCTCCACCGTCGGGACGCCCAGTGCCTCCTCGGGCGTCTTGACCACCACTTTGTCGGCGCCCAGCAGGGACGCCGCGGTGGAGCACACCGCGATCAGCTGCCAGGCGAGCGAGGGTTCGGCGGGGAAGGCGCCCATCCACTGGTGGTAGACCAGGCTGACGTGTACGTCCTCGAAGCCGAACCGGGCCAGGACGGCATCGGCCCGTTCGCGCAGCACCCGCGCCAGGGCGAGGTCCTGCTCCAGGCTGCCGGTGTGCCCGAAGGCGACGGAGAAGGAGGTGACCCCCTGCTCGGCGGCGAGCAGCAGCTCGCACAGTTGCACCGCGGCGACCATCATCGGCGGCACCAGGGTCGCCGTGAGGGGGCCGAAGGACTCGCGGTGCAGCGGGAGTCCGGCCGGTCCGCTCACTGCGCAGAGCCGGTCGACGTACTGCCAGTGCAGGAGCGCCTGGTCCAGCGGGAAGTCACGCGAGTACGGCAGCGTGTAGCACAGGCCGCCGCCCTCGATCTCGCTGATCCCCGCGGCCAGCGCAGTCTCCACCAGCAGCCGGGCGTCCGGCGTGCCGTGGCGCAAGCTGACCGGCCGGTCCACGTCCCGGAACAGTTCGCGCGTGGCCAGGTGCCCGTGGGCGATCAACGGGAAGCCGTTGAGGAGGTCGCGGCCGGTGGCGATGCCGGTCTTCAGGTGGCGGGCCGCCGCCGCGTAGTCGTTGTGCCGGGTGTGGCTGTCGATGGTCAGCGGGATGAAGTCGGCCTCGGCCTCGTGGAAGGCCCAGGTCAGTTTCCGCTGCTGCTCCAGGGTCGGGAAGCCCCCGCGCGGCTGGAGATAGGGCCGGCGGTGCGCGCGGCGGTGAGCGTGCGACGCGAACCTGCTCGCCGGCAGGGAAGCCAGGTAGTCGCGCGCCGTGTCCGTGCCCAGCCGGATCTCGCCATTGAGCCGCAACAGGGCGGAGCGCTCCCGGTCGAGGCCGTCCACCTGCGCTTCCCTAGTGGGCGTTGCCATGGTTCAAGTCCTGTCGCAGTGCGTGGAAGACGCCGTGGAAGTCCGGGGGACGGTGGAAGACCCGATGGAATCCGTACCCGGCGAAGATCCGATGGACCTCCTCTGCCGGCCGGTCCCCCACGACGAGGTTCCCGCCGGCGTACAGCAGGACGTCGGCAAGTCCGTGCTCGGCGAAGATCCGGCCGATGTCCACGCACGCCGTCTCGCCCTCGCCGTTGATCGACGAGACGAGTACGGCACGGCTGCCCGTCTCCAGGGTCGCGTCGACGAAGTCCTCGATCCTGGTGTTCGTCCCGATGTTGAACACACGGAACCCGTTCTCGGCCAGGCCGTGGGCCAGAACACGGTTGGCGACGACGTGGATGTCGTGCCCGATCACTCCGAGGGCGACACCCGCAGGTGTCTGCCCCCGGAATTCCTCGGCGGACCCGTTGCTCACCTCACGACTGGGGACGGCTCGCCAGGGTGGGCATGGGAAGGAGCGTGACCGACGTGTCGCTCTTCTTGCCCTGGACGTCGAAGTGCCGGAAGCAGGAGAACGTGTCCTCCTCGTGCTTGCTCTGCACGAATTCCTGCAGCTTGGGGCTCTCCTCGTAGATGCTCAGGAGGTTGGTGTCGAAGACGTTGCCGATCACCTCGGGGGCGCCGAGCTCGCAGATCAGCACGTCACCGTTCGAGTGCAGGTGCAGCTGGGCCTTGCCCTCGATGCAGCTGGCGTAGACGACACCGGGGTCCCGCAGCAGCGGCTGCAGGCGCTTCCAGGCTTCGGTGCCCGGACGGAAGTAGGCGGACAGGCAGCTGAAGAAGATCGAGGTCTGCGGGCTGCGGGCCTCGATCAGGGTCGCGATCGTGTCGCAGATGGCCTCGGGGGAGAGGGTGTTCTCGTAGCCCTGGTGGACCCCCGGAATCTCCATCTGGATCTCGTGCTTGCGCACCCCCAGGTCCGCCGCGAACCGGTGCACGTCGGCCATCCGCGCCTGCGTCTCGTCGAACAGGATGGTCTCGACGACGGTGTCGATGGAGGAGGAGGCCACCCCACGGCTGATCGCCTTGACGATCTTCGGGAACATCTTCTCGGTGACCTTGTAGAACGCCGAGTGGCTCGCGGCGTCGGTGTGGTTGAGAGAGAAGTGCAGTACGCCCAGACCCGCAGCCTCTAGACGGGCGAACTTCTCGTCCGTCAGCAGCGTCCCGTTGGAGTTGACCTGGGTGTGAATGCCCTTTTCGGAGCAGTAGGCGATGATGCTCTCGCAGAGGTCGAACTCGAGCAGTACCTCACCGCCCGACAGCTTGACGCGCTCCAGGTCGGGCAGCGTCTCCACCGTCTGTTTGACCTCGTCGAGAGAGAGGATCCGGCGCTCCTGAAGGTCATAGGCGCCACAGTACGAACAGCGGAAGTTGCAGCGCGAGGTGACGCCTATCTCGATGGCGCGCAGCTTGCCGAAACCGGTTTTGCTCATCTCAAGTGACTTGAAAGACAAAGTGGTTCCCCCATGTGTCGGTTCGACTGGTACATGCGTGCGATCACGTACGAACCGAGCATAGGGATATGGGACGGCGCGTCACAAGGACTCGTCCAAAGAGTGGAATCGGTCAACATACGGAAAAATGAAGGAAGTTGAGAGTAAGAACGGACCCGGTCTGCTATAACCCCCCGGCGTCCCGCGTGGCATTCGTAGCCGCTCGGCAGGCCAACTCCCCGCCTGATGGGTGTGGTTGCGGTCCGGGCGGGAGCACGGGATGTCGACAGGCGTGCGGGCCGTCCCGACCATCCGTCAAGGGGGGCCGGTCCGGAGCCTGTTGGAGCGGATGGGGCGCCGCGACAGGCGGCCGCGAAACAGGACCAAACACGCGGACTTCACCCGTTCTCCCCCAAAAGCAGGGTGGGCCTTTTTCTGCGCACTGCACTGTGCGAAGATCCGTGGCCATGACGGCCCGCACGATCGCCTTGCCGTCCGACGCGGACCACGTCGCGCGTCCTCCCACTCCCGTCGCGGCTCCCGAGCTCGTCCGGCAGTGACGGAGCCCGCTCAGTGCTGCCGGACCGTGCGCCCGTGGCCCGACGTGAGCGCCGCGCGGTCGCCGCGGACCGGCGTGCCGGGCCGCAGGCGTGCCGCGCGGCCGGCCTGTCGATCGCCATCCACAGAAGGGAGCACGCCTATGCGGCTCGTACGAAACCGGCTCCTGTCGTACCGAAATCAGCTCCTCCCGCACATGCAGCACTACTACTTCCCGGTACCGGAACAGCCGTATCTGCTCTGGTTCCAGAAGCCAGACGAGTCCAACGAGGCTTTCCATACCGACCGGTTGGGGTTCCGCTTCACCGTCTCCGGTGACCGGCGCACCTCCCCGGGCACCCACCAGGGCGACGGGCCCGTCCGGTTGCTCGCGGGCAGCTCCTCGGTGTTCGGAGTCGGGGCGAGCACGGACGCGGCCACCGTCGCCTCCCGGCTGTGGAGCACATACGCACCGGCCGAGCCGTGGTTCACCTTCGGGGGCCAGGCATTCAACTCCGCCCAGGAGTTGCTGCTCCTCACCCTGTTCCATCACATGCTGCCCCCGGTCTCGGAGATCGTGCTGTACTCGGGGGTGAACAACCTGGTGGTGAGCCGGCTGCCCGAGGAGCAGCAGGGCGTCCACGGTGCGCACTACATGGGCGAGGCGCCCGCCGCCGACGCCGCGGTGCCCGGCCCCGCCGAGCGGGTGCAGCGCGCCGCCGACCGCACCGCGGCCCACCTGCGCACCTGGCAGGCACTCGCCACCGCGATGGGGGCCAGGCTGGTGTTCGCCCTCCAGCCGCTGGCCTCCTGGGTGCGGGACGAACCGGCCGAGCAGGAGAAGAAGCTCTTCGCCGAGCTGGACAAGGCGTCTAACTTCCGCGGGGTGCACGCCGACATCGTGGCCATGGACGTGGGCCGCGACTACGCCGCCGCGCTGGACAAGCGGTGCCAGGAGCTCGGTGTGCCGTTCCTGGACACGAACCAGCTGCTCGCCAGCCGGGCGACCCCGCAGGACTGGCTGTTCGCCGACCGGGTGCACATGACCGACGCGGGGTACGACCTGGTGGCCCGGATCCTGGCCGAAGAGCTGGAGCTGCGATGAGCGCGCCCGGCACCGGCCCTCGCCCCGCACCCCGTCCGACGCGTCGGCGGCGCTGGCTGGCGGCGCTGCTGTTCTGGCGGCGCAGCAAGCTGCCCAAGCAGCCGGACGACCCGACGATCTACCCACTGTTCTGAAGGGGACGCACCGGTGAACACATCCGTGACGGCGCCCGGCCGGACCGTGCTGGGAGTCTCCGCGTTCTTCCACGACAGCGCCGCGGCCCTGGTCCGCGACGGGCGGGTGCTGGCGGCGGCGCAGCAGGAACGTTTCAGTCGCCGACGGCACGACGCGTCCTTCCCCGCGGAGGCGATCGAGTACTGCCTGCGGGAGGGCGGACTCACCGCCGGGGAACTCGACGCGATCGCCTACTACGAGGATCCCCGGCTCAAGTTCCGCCGGGTGCTGGCCACCTGGCTGGGCACCGCCCCGGCGGGCGCGGCCGTCTTCTCCCGGACGCTGCCGGAGTGGCTCACCTGGAAGGCGCGGGCCGCGAGCACCGTACGGCGACGCCTGGCCGTGCCGGGCGCGGGCCCCGTCCCGCCGGTCGAGGTGGTGCGCCACCACGAGTCGCACGCCGGCTCGGCCTTCCTGGCCGGCCCGTTCGAGCACGCCGCCGTGCTGTGCGTCGACGGGGTGGGGGAGTGGGCCACCACCAGCATCTGGCACGGGCAGGGTGAGCGGCTGCGGCCGGTCGCCGAGATCCGCTTCCCGCACTCCCTGGGGCTGCTGTACTCGGCGTTCACGTACTTCTGCGGGTTCAAGGTGGACTCGGGCGAGTACAAGCTGATGGGGCTCGCGCCCTACGGCGTCCCCCGGTACGCGGACCTGATCCGCACCCACCTGATCGACCTCAGGGCCGACGGCTCGTTCCGGCTCGACCTGCGCTACTTCGAGTACCTGCACGGGCAGGTGATGACCGGGGCCGCGTTCGAACGGCTGATCGGCGCGGGCCCACGCCGGATGCCCGAGTCCGACCTGACCGACCGCGAGTGCGACCTTGCCGCATCGGTGCAGCAGGTCACCGAGCAGGCGCTGCTCGCGATGGCCCGCACCGCGCTGGAGCGCACCGGTGAGAAGAGGCTGTGCCTGGCCGGGGGCGTCGCGCTGAACTGCGTCGCGAACGGCAGGATCGCCGAATCCGGTGTCACCGACGAGATGTGGGTGCAGCCGGCCGCCGGGGACGCGGGCGGTGCGCTGGGCGCCGCCCTCGTCGTGTCCGCCCGGCGCGGCGGGCCGTCCCGCCCGCACCTGGGCACCGGCCGCGACGCCATGGCGGGAGCGCTGCTCGGCCCCTGCTACGACGACGACACGGTGGCCGGCTTCCTGGACGGGGAAGGACTCCCGTACGAGCGGCTGGAGCGGCCGGACCTGCCGCATCGGGTGGCCGAACTGCTGGCCCGGGGACGGGTCGTGGGCTGGTTCCAGGGCCGCATGGAGTTCGGGCCCCGGGCCCTGGGCGCCCGCTCGATCCTGGCCGACCCCCGGTACCCCGACATGCAGACCACCCTCAACCTCAAGATCAAGTTCCGGGAGTCCTTCCGCCCCTTCGCCCCCGCTGTGCCGGCCGAGGACGCCAAGGACTGGTTCGACCTCACGCAGCCCAGCCCGTACATGCTGCTGGTCGCCCGGATCGCGGCCGGACACCACGTCGAGCTCCCCGAGGGCACCGGACACGGGCTGGACTCACGGCGGATCCCCCGCTCGGCCATCCCCGCGGTGACCCACGTCGACCACTCCGCCCGGGTGCAGACCGTGTCCCAGCGGGACAACCCCGAGTTCCACCGGCTGCTCACCGCCTTCAAGGCCGCGACCGGCTGCCCGGTACTGGTCAACACCTCGTTCAACGTCCGCGGTGAGCCGATCGTCGCCACCCCGCGACAGGCGTACGCGTGTTTCATGCGCACCGGTATGGACGCCCTGGTGATCGGCCGCCATCTGCTGCTCAAGGAGGACCAACCGCCATGGCACGACGAGGACTGGCGCCAGGAGATCCCGGCCGACTGAACGCCCCGTCCGGCCCGGGGCGCGTCGGGCGGGCCCTGCTCGCCCTGCTCTACTTCGTGCTGGTGGCGCCCGTGGGCGGCGTGCTCCGCCTGTTCCGCGATCCGCTCGCCCGCCGCCCGGATCCGGCGGCGGCGACCTACTGGCTCCCCGCCGCCCCGGCGCCACCGGACCGCGCGGGGGCCGGAGATCCGGGCCGCGGTCCGTAACGTACGGGCCCGCGCGAAACGGCCGGCGGGGTGGGGGCGGGTCCCCTGCCGACCGTGATCAAGACCGGCGGGGCCGACCGTCCCGCACCTGATCGCACCTGATCACACCTGCTTACGATGCGCGGAATTCGACAGCTGGAGGGGACCTTGACCGAAATTCAACTCTCAACGCCGATAACGCTGGACGACGATTTCCTGCAGAATCCGCACAGGCTCTACGCGTATCTGAGGGCGGAGCAGCCGGTACGGGAGGTCATCCTGCCGCGCGGCATCAAGGTATGGCTGGTGACGCGTTACGACGACGTGCGCACCGTGCTGGCCAGCCCGGTGGTGAGCAAGGACATCCTGCGCGCCGTGCCCTTGCTGGAGCGGCATTCGACCTCCGACCAGCCGCAGTCCTTCAAGGCCGAGTTGGCCCTGGCCGGGCACATGCTCAACACCGATCCGCCGGACCACACCCGGCTGCGGGCGCTGGTGAACAAGGCGTTCACGGTGCGCCGGCTGGAACGGCTGCGCGCCCGGGTCCAGCAGGCCGCCGACGAGTTGCTGGACGCGATGGCCGGGCACGACGAGGTCGATCTGCTGTCCAGCTACGCGTTTCCGCTGCCCACCACGGTCATCTGCGAGTTGCTCGGCGTCCCCGACACCGACAAGGACGAATTCCGGGACACCTCCGTCACCATGACCTCGGCGGCACGGCACGAGGACATGGCCGACGCCGCGAAGCGGATGGTGGACTACCTGACGAGGCTGGTGGAGTCGAAGCGGGACGCCCCCGGGGACGACCTGCTGACCGCGCTGGTGAACGCCCGCGAGGGGGATGTCGCCCTGACGGACGCCGAGTTGCGTGCCATGGCCTTCCTGCTGCTGGTCGCGGGGCACGAGACCACGGTCAACCTGATCGGCAACAGCGTGCGGCTGCTGCTGCGCAACCCCGACCAACTGGCCGCCCTGCGCGCCGATCGCAAGCTCCTGCCCGGTGCGATCGAAGAGATCCTGCGGCACGAGGGGCCTCTCAACATCGCGACGTACCGCTACACCACGAAGCCTCTGCAGCTGGGGGACGTGCTGGTGCCGGAGGGGGAGTTCGTCATGATCTCCCTGGCGTCGGCCAACCGGGACGGGGCGAAGTTCCCCGAGCCCGACCGGATGGACATCACGCGTGATCCGACGGGCCACCTCGCCTTCGGCTACGGGATCCACTACTGCGTGGGGGCTCCGCTGGCCAGGATGGAGGGCGAGATAGCGCTCGGCAGCCTGCTGGACCGGTTCCCGCGACTGGCGCTCGCGCGAGAGCCGGAAGAGCTGACGTGGCGGCCCAGCACCCTCATGCGAGGCCTGGAGAGCCTGCCCGTGCGCCTGCGGTGACCGCGTTCCCTGCCCGCCGGCCGACGCGGGGCCGCCGGGCAGGGGGAGCGGACGGTCAGAGGGTGACCTTGCGGACGGCAGGCAGGGAGAGCAGCACCACCGTGCTCAGCACCTGCCACAGCGCGGCCGCCCAGAGCACGGTCCCGGCCCCGCCCACGGCATCGGCCACCGCGGCCGCCGCCACCAGCCCGATGGGGGAGAGGGAGTAGGAGCACACCGCGTCGAAGGACGACACCCGCGCGATCAGCTCGCTGGACACCTTGCGCTGGAGGAGGGTGGTCCAGATCGCGTTGAAGACGGCCAGGGCCGCGCCCCCGACGAACACGGCCGCCACCGTGAAGGGCAACCGGGTCGGCAGCGCGAGGCACGCGATGGGGAGCGCCCAGGCGGCCTGGGCCAGGACGATCACGACGACCGGCCGCTTGGGCCTCCATCGCATCAGCACCGGGGCCGCGACGATGGAACCGATCCCCAGGACGGCCAGGACGATCCCCCAGTCGTCACTGCCGCCCAGGTCCTGCTTCGCGACGATCGGGCCGAGCACCAGGAAAGGCGCGTACAACAGCGCGTTGAACAGGGCGAAGGTGACGCTGGTGAGCCAGATCCAGGTCTGCCGGCGCCACTCGGTGAAGCCCTCGCGCAGGTCGGCCAGCGGCGTTCGGGCGGTGCGCTTGGCGTAGGGGGGGATTTTCACCAGCGCCACCGCGATCGCACTGACCAGGTAGGTGCCGGCGTCCAGGGCGAGCACCGTTCCGGGGCTGGTCGTCACGATCAGGAATCCGGCGAGCGCGGGGCCCGCCACGACACCGATGTCCTTGGCGAGGCCGAGCAGCACGTTGGCCCGCTGCAGTTCCGCCGCGGGGACGATGTCGGGGGTGAGCCCGGCCATCGCCGGGGTGAAGAAGCCGGTGCCGACGTTCTGCAGGGCGTGCAGGAGCAGCATCGCCCACACCGGCGCGTGGCCCGTCAGCACCAGCGCGGCGAAGGCGGCCTCGGACACGAACCGGAGCGTGTCGCTGACCAGCATCACCCCGCGCCGGCCGAACCGGTCGGCCACGACTCCGCCCGCCAGCAGGCACAGCACGTTGGCGGTGACTCCGCCGGCGATGACCAGTCCCAGGTCGGAAGCGGAACCGCCGCTGTCCAGCACGGCGAACGCCACTGCGATCCGTTCCATACCGGTACCGAGGAGCGAGATGCTGTGACCGGCGTAGAAGCGGCGGAAGTTGCGCTGGGCAAGGGGGCCGAACCGCTTGCGCGGGGGGCCCTGGGTCTCGGTGGCGTCCATCCCCTCAGGCCTGCCGCACGGCGGATCCGGGGGCCGGCCAATCGCCCTTTGCGCAGAGGGCCTGCCACTCCTCGGAGCTCAACGCCTTGGCCACGGCGGGAGAATCGTCCGTGAGGCGCTGAGCGAACGCCGCGTTGTGCGCCCGGATCTCGGCATCGTGCGCTTCGAGCGGGCTGTCGGGTGTCAGGTCGAGCAGCCACAAGGGCTTCAAGTCGGCTCCGCGCAGGGCCTTTCCGCCCGGGGTGGCGATACCGGCGTGCAGCCGGCGCACTCCGGGCATCCGGGCGGGAATGTAGTAGGCGAGATTGAAGTACTCGGCGGCTCCGCGGAGTTGCTCGTACTCGAAGCCGACGGCACGCAGATAGACCGTGTCCCCGTCACGGACGTAGAGGCAGCAGCCCACGGCCGGTTCGCCGTCCAGGGAGCACAGCAGCACCTCGGCCCGGTCCCCGGCGAGTTCGGCATGCTTGCGAAACGCCTCGATGTAGGCGTCCGCGCTGCCTGCGATGCCGTATCGCTGCTCGGTCCTGGCCGCGAGCCGGCCCACATCGGCGTAGCAGTCGCGCAGCACGCGGTGCTCGACCCGGTACCCGGCCTGCTCGAACTTGCGGACCTCGCTGCGCACCCGCTGTCGCCGATGGCCGGACCCCATGGTCTCCAGCCACTGCTCCCAGCCGCCCGGCGGGATCTCCAGCGAGGCGTCAGCGGTCAGGGCGACCGGCAGCGCCCGGACTCCCGCCGCCCGTAGGGCCAGGACGTCGTCCGTGGTGAGGTACATGGCGACGCGGGCCGAGCCCGACGGGGCCCCGGACGGGCCCTGGGGGTCGGGCAGCGAACGTACCGTGTCCAGCAGAGCGGCGGCCGCCTCGGCCCGGTCCGCTCCGGACGAGGTCAGCAGATGCGCCAGATAACCCCGGCGCTGAGACACCAGGACTCCACCGGGGGCGGGACTCGGCAGCCCTCTCTCGGCGAGCAGGTCGTGCCAGCGCAGGTGCGGGTTGGACATGCCGTCCGGTTCCGTCGCCGCGATGGGGACCGCCGCGCGGCCGCCGGCCGACAGCTGTACGTGGGCACCGCCGGAGGTCGCTCCGGGTTCCAAGGCCACCAGGCGAAGCCAGAAGGCCGACGAGTAGAAGTGGCCCTCGGCCGCCTCGTCCCACTCCTCGTCGGTCAGGCCGCCCAGTGGGTCGGCGAAGTAGTCGGCCCCCATTGCCAGTTAACTCCCGCGGTCGGGTTCGATGGACCTTCGCTGAGGGCGTCAGACGCTGCCCTACTCTAACGTTCATGGGATCATCTGCTGCCAGAGAAAACCAGTACCTGCTTGTGTTCGGGGCGACAATGGCTCTGCGCGAGAGGGCGGTTGTCGCCGCTTTGCGCGTGTTCGACGGCCCCGTCGTCACGATCGCGCGCTCCCATGACGCACGCGCCGCGAAGTTCTTCGACCACGTTCTCCTGGGTGACTTCAGCGACCCCGAAGCCTCGCTGAAGGCGGTGGTCGATTTCGAGAAGGAGACGGGGATGACCCCCGCCGGAGTCGTGCCGTTCTTCGATCCGGGACTGCTGCCCGGCCGGGCGATCGCCGACCACTACGGGTTGCCGTTCCTCAGCCGTCAGGCCATCGAGGACTCGTCCATCAACAAGAACCGGATGAAGGACCGCCTGCTGGCCGCCGGCGTGGCCACACCGCGCTACATCACGGTGGACGGCCTCGAATCCGTCCGTGCGGCCGTCGCCGAGCTGGGGCTGCCCTGCGTCATCAAGCCCGCGGCGTTCGGCGGCAGCCTCGGCGTCCGGCTCATCACGGACGAGGCGGACATCCCCGATGCCTACGCCACCGTGCGCGGCATCATCACGGCCAATGCCGCCACGTTCACGGTGAAGAACGAGGGCATCCAGGTCGAGGAGTTCTGTTCGCTCTCCGAAGAGGTCTCCGTCGAGGTGCTCACCCACGGCGAGCGTCCCCAGGTGCTGGCCGTGACCGACAAGTCGCACGGCCCCAGGCCCTACTTCGCGGAGATAGGCCACCGCGTGCCCAGCGTCCACTCCGAACGCGCCGACGTCATCGACCTCGCGGAGCGCGCCTGCACGGCGATCGGTCTCGATCGCGGGGTGGCCCACGTGGAGCTTCGCCTCGAAGGGGACCAGCCTCCCCAGATCATGGAGGTCGGCGCCCGGACCGCCGGCGACGGCATCCTGGACCTGGTGGAGCGGGCGCTGGGGTTCTCCCCGTACGAGCTGCACATCCGCTCCTACCTGGATCGCCTGGACGGCCCGCTGCCGCAGGTCCGGCCGGTCGGTCTGGCCGCCCTCGCCGTCCTCAAGGCGCCGGCCGGCCGTATCGCCCGGATCCGGCCCGCCCGCACGGTCGACGCAGCGGTGCGCTCCTACGAGGTCTTCGCCACCCCGGGGGCGGTCTCCAGCGGTCAGCAGGCCAACTACCTCCACCGGGAGGGGTACGTGGAGTGCTTCTGGCCCGGTGCCGCGCCCGAGTCGGTGCCGCGCTCGGCCCACCTCGACGTGGCGGCCGAGCTGGCGACGGAGATTTTCGAGATGGAGCCGGTCGACAGTGGGCTTGATTTCACACGCAGTTGATCGAAAATTTCAACAAGTCGTCAATGAACTCGTGTAAATTGACGGTCCGTTGTGCTTGTCAACTCGGAGCGACAACGGGGTCCGTGACCAACCTGCCCTGTTGTCCTCTCCGGGTGATCGTCGGACCGGGGGAGACGATGGGGATGCAGACCACACACGCGGAGTTGTCGCGGGTGATGTTCACAAGTGAGCAGATCAGCGCGCGTGTTCAGCAACTCGGCGCCGAGATCACCCGTGACTACCGTGGCCGGGAACTCGTGGTCATCGGTGTCCTCAAGGGTGCGGCCGCCTTCACCGTCGACCTGGCCCGGGCGATCGATCTGCCGATCGTCATGGACTGGGTGGCCGTCTCCACCTACGGCAAGGGCAGCGCACTCGGCACCCCCCGGATGCTGAAGGACATCGGCGAGGACCTGACCGGTCGCGATGTCCTCGTCCTCGAGGACATCCTGGACACCGGGACCACTCTTTCCTGGCTCATGGCGCAGTTCAGGGAGCAGTCGCCCGCCTCGCTGCACTGTTGTGTGCTCCTGCGCAAACCACGCGCGGTCGCCAAGCCGGTGGAACCCCGCTACGTGGGCTTCGACATCACCGAGCACTGGGTCGCCGGATACGGCATCGACTACGCGGAGCGGCACCGGAATCTCAATGAGATCCACGCGGTGAACCTTCCCGCACCCGCCTGACGCTCCCCGCTCTTCCTCTTCCCTTCCTTTCATCTTCGCGCGGCCGTTCCCGCCGCTCCTCACCCTGCTCGCGTCGCCCTGTCCCCGTGCTCGACGCGCGGGGCGATCGGCCTTGCCCTTTGGAGAACCGTGGACACTTTCGACCTTGCCATCATTGGTGCCGGCCCTGCCGGACTCGCCGCCGCCCAGCGGCTGGCCGGAGCGCCGTACAAGATCGCGCTCATCGACAGTGGAAAACCCGTCGGCGAGCGCGACCGCCATGCCGCCGTCGACATGACGCGTGGCCACGGCGGCGCGGGACTTTTCTCGGACGGAAAGTTCTCGTTCTTCCCCTCGGCCAGCGAACTGTGGACGCTGCCGCGCCCGGACGACCTCCAGGCCGCGTACACCTGGACCTGTGAGCTGCTCGGTTCCTACGGCCTGGACACCCCGCCGTTCCCGGCGGATCCGCGCGCGTACACCGTGGGCGCCGGGGAGTGGATCCTCAAGGAGTACCCCTCCGACTACCTCCCCCTGGAGGCCCGCCTGCGGCTGACCGCCGACATGGTCGCGGCGGCCGAGGCCACCGTCATCACGCAGACCGAGGTCACCAAGGCCGTCCACGACGAGGGTTCGGACACGTTCCGGCTGACGCTGTGCGACGCCAAGGGCCAGACGTCCGAGCTGACGGTCGGCCGGCTGATCGTGGCCAGCGGACGGTTCGGCCCGCTCGGACTGCGCTCGCTCACCGAGGAACGCTCCTTCAAGCGCCTGGAGGTGGGGTTCCGGATCGAGCAGCCGGCGGACAAGGCCTTCTTCAAGGACATGAAGCAGCTCGACCCCAAGCTCCGCTTCCGCGAGCAGGACGGCAGCGTGGAGTGGCGTACGTTCTGTGCCTGCCGTCAGGGAGAGGCGGCGCTCACCGAGACGCAGGGCCTGTGGACCGTGTCGGGACGCTCCGACTGCCCGCCCACCGGGCGCTCCAACGTGGGCTTCAACACGCGCATCATGGACGAGTCGGTGGCTGCCCGGGCCATGGCTCCGGCGCTCGCCGCGATGGCGGACGAGGAGTCCTTCTTCACCGTGTCCATGCAGGACCTGGTCGCGGGTGAACCGACAGCGGTCGAGACCTTCGACCGGGTCTACGGCGGTGAGCTCCGCGAGATCATGACGCGCGGCCTGACCCGTCTCGCCGCCGCCTATCCCGCTGTCAGGGACAGTGACACCCGGTTGGTGGGGCCCACCCTCGAAGGAGTCGGCTGGTACCCGAAGGTGGACGGGGACCTGCGGCTGCTCGATGCCCCCGCCTGGGTGGCGGGTGACGCGGGTGGGCTGTTCCGCGGCATAGTGGCAGCGATGATCAGCGGTCACTACGCGGCGGACTCGGCGCTGCGGGCACTGGAGGCGCAGAGGTGACGACACACCCGGCACCGCGTCGGCCCCCTGTCATCGGCGTCGGCGCGGTGTTGCTGCGGCCGGACGGCCGCGTCCTGATCGGCCACCGCGTCAAGAGGGGCGAGCCGGCCTCGTGGTGCCTGCCCGGCGGTCATCTGGAGCCGGGCGAGAACTTCGAGGCGGCCGCCGTGCGGGAGATCGCCGAGGAGAGCGGCATCCACGAGGTGGCGGACGTGCGGGTGTTCGCGTACGCACTGAACACCGCCGGGGCCCGCACGCATCTGACCGTCGGCGTGCTGGCGCGCACACGAGCGGATGCCCCCGTGGCGGCTGTGACGGAACCGGACGTCTTCGACCGATGGACCTGGGCCCCGGCGGCCGAGCTGCCGCAGCCCCTCTTTCCGGCGAGCGCCGCGCTGCTCGCCGCGTGGCGGGGTGAGCAGGCCCCCGCGGGATGGGAGTTGTATCCGGGGGCCGTAAGCGGGTCGGCGCTGAGCGTGGAGCGATGACGCGGCTGCACCTGTTCGACATGGACGGGACGCTGCTGCGGGGCACCACCGCGAGTCTGGAGATCGCCAGAACGGCGGGCTGCGTGCCCGAACTGCTCGAGCTGGAGGCGGCCTTCGCGGACGGCCGGCTGGACACCCGCGGCTTCGCCGCCGCACTGGGCCGGCTCTGGCGAGGGCTGTCCCCGGACCTGGTGGCCCGGGCCTTCACGGAGGCTCCCTGGATGAGAGGGCTGGCGGAGGTCATGTCGGACATCCGGCGGCGGGGGGAACACTCGGTCGTCGTCACGATGTCGCCCGACTTCTTCGCCGAGCGGCTGGTGGCATTCGGCGTCGACGCGGTGGCCGCCTCCCGCTTCCCGACGCTGCCGTTGCGCACCGCGCCCGACCCCGCCGGGATCCTGACGCCGGCGGACAAGGTCGACATCATGGACCGCATCCGCACGTCCTGGGGGCTCGACCGGGGATCGTGTGTAGCGTACGGGGATTCCGGATCGGACATCCCCCTCTTCCGCGCGCTGCAGGACACCGTGGCGGTCAACGCTGCCCCCGCGGTTCGCGAGATCGCCCGCTACCACTACGACGGCGACGACCTGTGCGAGGCCTACCGCATCGTGGCCGATGCGACGCGTTTCCCCCAACAGAAGGAGCAGCGGCCGTCATGAGTTCCCCCCAGGTGGGCGTCTTCCTGTTCGACCGGCGCGCATGGACGAAACTCCTGGTCCTGTGCAGCGCCGTGCTCTTCGAGGGCATGAGCCTGTCGAGCATCAACGTGCAGTTGGCCGGCATCCAGAGCAACCTGGAGCTCCGCCCCGACCAACTGCAGCTGGTCGCGGGCGCGTTCCTCATGACCTACGCGGGGCTCCTCCTCATCGGCGGGAAGTTCGCCGACCGGTGGGGGCGCCGGCAGATGTTCCTGGTCGGCGTCACGGTGTTCGGCGTCGGCTCGTTGGGCGCCACGCTGGCCCAGGCGGCGCTGCCGCTCATCGTGGCACGCGCCGTGCAGGGCGTTGGGGCGGCTGTCACCGCGCCCGCCGCCGTGGCGCTGATCGTCACGGGGTTCCCCGAAGGAGCGCCCCGCAACAGGGCACTTGGCGTCTTCAGCGCCATGGGAGCAGCCGGGTTCTCGCTCGGTGTCGTCATCGGAGGCCTGCTCACCCAAGGATTCGGGTGGCGGGGGGCGTTCTTCCTCTACGTCCCCCTCGCCGCACTCGTGCTGGCCGTGGCGCCGCGTGTCCTCGATCCCGAACCCGACGCCGGACAGCAGCGGGGCTCGATTCCCTGGCTGCCCGCGCTGCTGATCACGGGTGGGCTGATAGCCGTGGTGTACGGGGTCGGCAGGGTCGGCACAGGTTCCACCATCGAGGCCACGGCGGTCGCAGGTGCCGGCCTCGTCGCGACGCTGGCGTTCCTGGTGGCCCAGTCCAGGGCGCGGGTGCCGCTGCTGCCGCTGAGCCTCATGTCCGATCGCCGCATGGCGGCGGCATGCCTCGCGCTGGGCGGTGCGTTCGCCGGCATCACGGGGGCCATGTTCCTCGTCGCCACGGATCTGCAGGAGCGACAGGGCCACTCGGCACTGGTCGCAGGCCTGGCGTTCCTGCCCCAGGGGATCGCGGTCGGCCTCCTGTCCACCCCGGCCGCCCGGCTGGCCAACCGCCGTCCGACGACGCTGCTGCTGCTCACCGGGCTCGCGGTCATCACGGTGGGGCAGCTGCTCTACACCACGGTCGAGCAGGGCAGCTATGTGGCCCATCTGCTGCCCGCGGCGCTGCTGGTGGGAGCCGGCATCGCGGTCGCGTACCCCGCGGCCACCATGCTGGCCAGTGCCGCCGCCGACATGCACCACCAAGGAACGGCGTCAGGCGCTCTGGTCACCTGCCAGCAGGCCGGCGGGGCACTGGGTGTCGCGGCGGTGACCGCGATCCAGAGCAGCGCTCCGGGCGGCCTGTGGGGCGGCCCGTACAGCCTGTGGGGCTGCTTCGGATTCGCCGCGGCGGCGCTCTGCGGCTGCGTCGCGCTGCTCCTTCCCCGGCGTGGCAAAGAGCAGTACGCCGCGAGCGGTGTCACCGCCGATTCGCTGAGCGGCACCAAACGCGACTGACGTGACGGAAGGGTCCCATCAAACCGCAGAACCATTGATTTGAGCCTCCAGCCGTGTCGAGGCTTTCACTCGTCGAGATCGCCGGCCGGCGCATCCGCGCCGGTGACGGCCACCGGCGCCAACGACTCGGCCAACCGCGACGGGGAGGTCTTCGAGGATGCCGACCGCCTCGACCTCGAACGGGCCAACGGCCGGCGGCACTTGGCCTTCGGCTACGGCACGCACCAGTACCTGGGCGCCAACTTGGCGCGCGCCGGACTTCAGATCGCCTACCCGGCGCTGCCGCGCAGGTTCCCCGGGCTGCGGACGGCGGTCCCCGACAGCGAGCTCCGCTTCCGCGGCGACATGCTGGTGTACGGAGTGCGGGAGCTGCCCGTGGCCTGGTAGGCCGGGGCCGGCTGCGCCGGAGGGAGAGCTGCGCCCACGGCACGGGGGATTCGCCGTGGGCGCAGCAGTCAAAGGGGGCGGGTCCCTGAAGCGGTGCTGCTCCTCAGGGAGTTCGCGGGGGCGCAGAGGGCCGGTCGGCGGCGTTACGAGGCGACCGATGCTCCCATCAGGGGCAGGTGCCGCGTCAGCTTGGACACCTTGTTCCTCGGCCCGTGGACGATCACTCCGAGGTACTCGAGGGTGTTGGCCGGGGTCGTCTTCAGCTCGGCCAGATAGGTGTCGTAGTCGCGGGCCTGGCGGGCCGTCTCGTTCAGGGCGACCAGCTGGACCTCGTCGGCGGCGCCCACCCGTTCGAGCAGCGTTCTCAACTCGGCTTCCGAGGCGGAGAGGACGGGGATGGGGTGGGTGTTGAGCCCGGCGTGGACACCTCCCGAGGCGTCCTCCCCGTCATGGCCCAGGGACGACCCGAGCCGGCCGCCGAGGGAGAGGGCGAGCACGGCCGACGCGTTCACCGCATGCGACACGGGCAGGTCGTCCCGGAGGACAAGAGTCACTTTCGTCTGCTTGGTCATGCGCCCCACTCGTCGTCAAACCAGTCTGTCTTCCGTGAAAAGGGTAGCCGGATGAATCGCTGAATTGCAGAACCTCCGAACGTTTGACTGCTCCGGTGGCACAATGCGGCACATGGACGAACTTGATGCGGCGATCATCAGGAATCTGCAACTGAATGCTCGGCAGTCCAACCGTGAGTTGGCCCGCCAGGTCGGGGTCGCCCCCTCCACCTCGCTCGAGCGCGTAAGGGTGCTGGAGGAGCAGGGCGTGATCACCGGCTATCGGGCAGAGCTGAACCTCGCCGCGCTGAACCGGGACTACCAGGCCTTCGTCGCCGCGCAGGTCAGACCCCTCAACCGGGCCGTGATCAGCGCATTCGAGGAATCGGTCGCCAGCCTTCCGGAGGTCGTCGGCGTCTTCGTGGTGGCCGGCAGCGACGACTTCCTCATCCATGTCGCGGTGCAGAACAACGAGGCCCTGCACGCCTTCCTGATGGACCGGCTCAGCCAGCGGCGCGAGATCGTCGGATTCAGGACGATCGTGATCTTCCGTCATGCGTCGAAGTCGCTGATGTCCGCGCTGCCGGACGTGTCGCCCGCTGCCGGGCCGCGCGGCCGCAAAGCACGCCAGTCCCGGCCCGCGAAGGAAGCGGACCGGGACGACTGAACCCATCAGGTCAGCGGGCTGCCGCCGTCAGGCGCTGGACCGCCTCCTGAAGCACGTCCTGGCCCTTGCAGAAGCCGAACCGCACCAGCCAGTCGGGCGCGTCCGAGCTCTGGTAGAAGGCGCTCGTCGGCACGGCCACCACGCCCGCGCGGTGCGGGAGTTCACGGCAGAAGGCGGTGCCGCTCTCGTAGCCCCACGACCGTACGTCGACCTGCAGGAAGTAACCGCCCTCCCCTGGGAACACCCCGAGCCCGGCCTTGCGGAGCCCCTGGGCCAGCACGTTCCGGTTGTGCTCCAGGTCGTCCCGCAGACCCTCGACCCACTCCGTCCCCGAACTCAGCATGGCCGCCACCGCGGCCTGGAACGGAGTGCCCGACGCATACGTCAGGAACTGCTTGGTCGAGGCCACCGCCGCGACCAGCCGGGCCGGGCCGCAGGCCCACCCGATCTTCCAGCCGGTGACGTTCAGCGACTTGCCCGCCGAGGAGATCACCAGGGTGCGCTCCCGCATTCCGGGCAGGGAGGCGATCGAGACATGACGCCCGCCGTCGTACACCAGGTGCTCGTACACCTCGTCGGTGACGACCGTCAGATCGTGTGCCTGGCACACGGCGGCGATGTCCGCCAGCTCCTCGGGCGTGAAGACCTTGCCGGTCGGGTTGTGCGGTGAATTGAGCAGCAGCACACGGGCGCGCGGGCCCACTGCCGCGCGCAGGGCCTCGAGGTCGAGCGCGAACCCGTCCGGGGTGACGGTGAGCGCGGCGGGGCTCACCCGGGCACCCGCTATCCGGGCGCCGGCCGGGTAGGCGTCGTAGCAGGGGTCGAAGGTGACGACCTCGTCCCCCGGGTCACAGAACGCGAGGAGCGCGGCGGCGACCGCCTCGGTGGCCCCGGTGGTGACCAGGACCTCGTCCTGGGGCCGGTAGGCGACTCCGGTCCTGGCGAGCCGGTGGGCCGCCACCGCTTCCTTCAGTTCGGGCAGACCGGTCGCCGGCGGGTACTGGTTGCGCCCCGCCTCGATGGCCTGCGTCGCATGGCGCAGGATCTGCGGGGAGCTGGCCAGCTCCGGGACTCCCTGGCCGAGGTTGATCGAACCGGTGCGCTCGGCGAGCTGCGTCATCTCGGTGAAGATGGACGTCCCGAGGTGGCCGATCCGTTCCGCGGGTGTCCAGCGTACGGACATGTCAGCGACACGCTCCTCGTGATGCGGAGCCGGACCGTCGTCGGTCCGGCAGGGGGAAGAGGACGGACGGGAGAGAAGGACGACGGCGGCCGGGGCGTACGGCGCTCTGCCGCACGCCCCGGCCGCGCTGGTCAGCCCAGCGTCACGGGCATGCGGGTCACACCCTGGATGAAGTTGGACCGCAGCCGCCGGACCGGGCCCGACGTCTCGATCTGCAACTGAGGATCGGTCAGGTGCCGGAAGAGGATGCCCAGTTCGGTCTGCGCGACGATCGCGCCGATGCACCGGTGGATGCCGACCCCGTAGGCCAGGTGCCGGTTGGGGGTCCGCGCGACGTCGAAGACGTCGGGGCGCTCGAACTGGGCCGCGTCGCGGTTGGCCGAGACGTTCCACAGCGTCACGGAGTCGCCCTTGCGCACCTGGCGGTCGCCGATCCACTGATCGGCTGTGGCCACCCGCATGACGTAGGCGTTGGTGGAGCTCCACCGCAGCATCTCGTTGACGGCACTGTCCATCAGGTCCGGCTGCTTGCGGAGCAGCTCCAACTGCTCCGGGTGCTCGAGCAGGGCCAGCAGTCCGGAACAGGCTGTGTAGGAGGACGTCTCGTTGCCGCCGACCGCGACGTTCATGCAGTTGTAGAGGATGTCCTCCTCCGGCCAGGGGCGTCCGTTGCGCTCCGCCTCGATGAGGAAACTGACGAGGTCGTCCCCGGGATTGCGGCGGCGCTCGCGGACGATCTCCGCGAAGAACTCGAAAATGTCGGCCTGGATGACCGCGAGCCGCAGCCGCTCGTCGTCGGAGGTGTCGACATAGACGGGGTCGCGGAAGCCGATCATCTTGCGGGTGAGGTCGATGAGTTCCCGCGCCGCGCTGTGCGAGACACCCATCATCGCCATGACGGCACCGGCCGGCAGTTCGGGAGCGATGTCCGTGGCGAAGTCGCAGCCGCCGTCCGCCCGGGCGCGTGCCACCGCGGCCTCGACGAGTTCGTTGACCTGGCGGGCCACCCGCTGCAGGATGCGCTGGGTGAACGCGCGGTGCACCACCTGGCGGATGTGGCGCTGGCGCGGCGGGTCGGACGCCACCAGCATCCGGCCCGCGGACGGGTCCGCCTGGCTGCGGAAGGAGCCGCCCAGCATGGGGCCGCCCTCGGAACTGAGCGTCTCGTGGTCGTTGTACAGCCGCGCGACGTCGTCGTAGCGCGTCACCGCCCAGAACCCGCCGCCCTCCATGGCGTGCCAGTGCACCGGGTCGTGCTCGCGCAGCCAGGCCAGCATGTCGTAGTGGCGCCCGGCGATGAAGGCGTCCGGATCGGTCAGATCGATCGTCACTGCCGTGCTCATACGGTCACCGGCTCCTCGCGCTTGGTCCGGATGATGCCGGCCAGGGCACCCAGTTCACTCGTGGTCAGGATCTCCCGCGCGCTGATCTCCACTCCCAGGTGGCGCACCAGCCGGCGCTGCATCCGGAAGGCCAGCAGGGAGTTGCCGCCGAGGGCGAAGAAGTCGTCGTGGACGCCGACCCCCTCGACCGCCAGCAGCTCGCCCCACAGCTCCGCCAGGTAGGTCTCCGTCTCGTCGCGTGGCGGCACGTGCTCCGCCCGGTGGCGCAGATGGTCCTCGACCATGGCGGCCAGCAGCCGGGTGTCCCGCTTGCCGTGGTCGTTTGCGGGGATCTCCGCCACGCGCACGAGCGAGCCGGGAACCATGAAGTCGGGCATCTCCTCCTGCGCGTAGATGCGCAGGTCCTTCATGGACAGCTCGTCGTGCGGCACGACCAGGGCGACCAGGTGGCGGTCGGATCCGGTACCCGCGGCCAGCACGGCGACGTCGCGAAGCTGTGGATGGCGGCTCAGGAGCCGTTCCACCTCACGCGGTTCGACCCGGTAGCCGCGGATCTTCACCTGGTCGTCGGCGCGCCCCACGTAGCGCAGGGTGCCGTCGGACTCGCGGCGCACCAGGTCCCCGGTGGCGTACATCCGGCCGCCCTGTGCGAACGGGTCGGGCAGGAACCGCTCGGCGGTCAGGCCGGGCTTGCCCAGGTAACCGCGGGCGACACCCGGGCCGGCGATGTGGAGTTCGCCCACCGTGGCCTCGTCCACCGGGTTCAGGTCCGCGTCCAGCACGTGCAGCGTGGTGCCGGTGAGCGCGCGGCCGATGGGCACGCTCTCGCCGCCGTCGGACACCTCGGTGACGTGGTGCGCCGAGCAGGCGGTCGTCCCCTCGGTGGGGCCGTAGAGGTTGTACAGCTCTCCCGAGAACGAGCTCTTCAGCAGCTGTCGGCAGGCCTCGGGCAGGATCACGTCGCCACCGGTGTGCAGCACCCGCAGGGAGGCGAACGTCTCACGGTCCTCGGCGACCACGTGGTTGAGGGCCATGGTCGGCACCAGCATGGCGGTGATGCGGCGCCTGCGCAGCTCCCTGCCGAGGTCGACGTTGAGCAGGTCCGGCATGGTCGGCAGGACGGCGATCTCCGCGCCCGCCGCGAAGGCGCACCACGTCTCGAAATGGAAGGCGTCGAAGGAGAGGCTCGAGACGTGACCGACCCGGTCCTCGGGCGTCAGGGCGGGCAGCGCGCTGTTCGTGGCGAAGTGCACGATGTTGCCGTGCTCCAGGACCACGCCCTTGGGCGTGCCGGAGGAGCCCGAGGTGAACAGGACGCAGGCGGCGTACGCCGGGTGGACGTCGCCCAGTGCCGCCGGTGCGGGCGGCACGTCGTCGAGGTCGAACTCCCACACGCCCGCGTCCGCCCCGCCGCCGGCCAGCTGCTCGCGCCCGCCGGGATCGGTGACCACCAGGACCGGCCTGCTCTCACTCAGCATCAGGTCGCGGCGGGTGTCGGGATAGCGGGTGTCCACCGGCACGTAGGCGGCGCCGGTCTTGAGGATGCCGAGCAGGGTGACGAAGACGGGCACGCCGCGCTGCAGGTAGTACGCGACGCGCAGGCCCGTTCCGGCGCCGCGCTCCAGCAGGGCGGCGGCGACCCGGTCGGACTGCTCGTCCAGTTCCGCATAGGTGAGCCGGGTGCTGTCGTCGCTCACGGCGGAGCGGTCGGGGTGCCGGCGCGCCGTAGTGCGGAACAGCTCCAGCAGGGTGCCGGGGCTGCCGGGCGCCGCCTCGGGCACCTGCGGCTCGCTGGAGAGGGCGTCGGCGTGCGTCACGCACGCCTCGCGGCTGCCCTGGAAACCCGCCGGCTGCCAGCCGGCGGGCAGCGGCCGTGCGGCGGGCCACATGCTCAGGACGTCATCGGAGTTGCGTATCAGGGTGAACAGGTCAGAGATCGTTTCAGTCATCACAGTCTCTCGTCGGGAGAAGACGGGAAAGGACGGGAGTGGACGGGCTTGCCGGTGGGCCGGTGTCGGCGGCCCCGGCAGCGCCGTCACAGACCGTCGGCCAGTCGGCGTTCGCCTTCCGCCAGCACTTCGTGGCTCTTGTTGAAGGCGATGCGGACGTGACCGGAGTCGGCGGTGTGGTCCCGGAAGAAACATCGCCCCGGTACGACCAGCACACGACGCCGCGCGGCCAGCTCCCGCACGAAGGTCTCGCAGTCCTCGTCGGTGATCCGGCTGATGTCGGCCATGACGTAGCAGCCGCCTTCCGGCGCCCGGCACGGCAGCCCGGCCGCGGTGAACATGGCCACCGTCCGGTCCCGCAGCACTTCCAGCTCCGCGGCCGGATTCCACGCGGCGTCCTGCAGGATGCCGGATGCGGCCACCGCCCGCTGCAACGGCCCGCTCGCGCTGAAGCTGGTCGCCAGGTGCACCGCGCGCAGCCGCTCGGTGATCCGCTCACCGGCATGCAGATGACCGATGCGCCAGCCGCTGAGCGCGTGCGCCTTCGACAGGCTGCCGATCACGATGCTGCGCTCCCGCAGACCAGGGACCTGCGCGGCCGACACGTGCCGCACCCCGTCGTAGACGAAGGGGGCGTACACCTCGTCGGAGATCACGCTCACGTTCCACTTCTCGCACAGCCCGGCGAGTTCCTCCAGCTCCTGTCGGGTCAGGGTGCGGCCGGTGGGATTGGCGGGGGAGTTGATGACGACGGCTCGGGTACGGGGCCCGAAGGCGGCCGCCAGTTCCTGCGGATCCCAGCGCCAGTCCGGCGCCCGCAGCTTCACGAAGCGGGGCACGCCGCCGGCCAGGGCCAGCGCCGCGAGGAAGTTCTCGTAGAACGGTTCCAGGAGCACCACTTCGTCGCCCGGATCGACCGTGGCGAGCATGGCCACGGACAGCGCCTCGGAGGCGCCGGTGGTGATGGTCAGCTCGGTCCGCGGGTCCACCGGGTAGGGCAGCCGCTGCGCGAGCTGGGCGCGCAGTTCCGCGTTGCCGTTCGTGTCCTCGTACTGCTGGTCGCCCTCGCGCAGCTGCCGGACGGCGGCGTCCAGGGCGGCCCGGGGCGGACGGGGTGCGCCGGGCACGCCTCCCGCCAGGTCGAGGGCGCCCCATTCCCGTCCCAGGTGCAGCAGTTGCGCCAGCGAGCCGGCGGGCAGGCCGTTGAGGCGCGCGGCTCCGCGGGGGAGGTGCGCGGCGGGTGGAACAGTGGTGGTCATGTCCCCTCCTGAGCGGTGCGGACGGCAGCGGCCGGCTCGCGGAGCGAAGGCAGCGCGGGCATCCAGTGCGGGCGTGCCGTCTCGTAGGCGGTGATGCTGTCCGCCTGGCGCAGGGTGACGGCGATGTCGTCGTAGCCGTGGAGCAGCAGCCACCGTGTCCGCTGCTCCAGCTCGAACGGCCAGGTGTGGCCGCCTGCCCGGACCTGAAGTGCCTCGACGTCGATGGCGACCTCGAAGGAGGGATCGCGCTCGGAGGCGTCGAACAGCGTCTCCATCACGGATTCCGGCAGGGTGACGGCGAGCAACTGGTTCTTCAGGGCGTTGCGTTGGAAGATGTCGCCGAACCGTGCGGACAGGACGGCGACGAACCCCCAGTCGCGCAGACCCCAGACCGCGTGCTCGCGCGAACTTCCGGTGCCGAAGTCGGGGCCCGCCAGCAGCACGCTGCTGCCGGCCCGCTCGGGCCGCTCCAGGACGAAGTCCGGCTCCGCGCGCCAGCGGTGGAACACCGCGTCCTCGAACCCGGACTTCGCCACGCGCTTGCAGAACTCGGCCGGCATGATCTGGTCGGTGTCGACGTTGCTGCGGCGCAGGGGCACCGTTCGGCCGACATGGTGGACAAGAGGCTGCAGTGCCCCGGACAGTGAGGTCATGTCAGGTCTCCAGGGCCGGCCAGGCGGCCGACGACCGCTGTCGCCGCCGCGACGGCAGGAGACACCAGGTGCACCCTGGATTGGCCGCCCAGCCGTCCTTCGAAGTTGCGGTTGGACGTGGTGGCGACCCGCTCCTGTCCCGAGGCGCGGTCCGGGTTGAGCCCGGGACACATCGAGCAGCCGGGCATCCGCCATTCGGCGCCCGCCGCCTTGAACACCTGGTCGAGCTCCTCCGCCTCGGCCCGGCGCCGCACTTCGGCGGAGCCCGGGACCACCAGCATCCGGACCCCCTCGGCCAGTTCCCGCCCGCGCAGCACGTCGGCCGCGGCCCGCAGGTCCTCCAGCCGGCCGTTGGTGCACGACCCGAGGAACACCGCGTCGACGGACACGTCCCGTATCGGGGTGCCGGCGGTGAGGCCCATGTACTGCAGGGCCCGGCGGGCCGCGGCCCGCTCCGCCGCGTCGGCGAACTCGTCGGGGGAAGGGACCGTGCCCGAGACGGGGACCGTCTGGCCGGGGTTGGTCCCCCACGACACCTGGGGCGAGAGGGCGGAGACGTCGATCGTTACGGTGCGGTCGTGCACCGCTCCCGGGTCCGTCACCAGCGACCGCCACAGGACGAGGGCCTCTTCCCACGCCCGGCCGGTCGGAGCGTGCGGCAGTCCGGACAGGTACGCGAAGGTCGCCTCGTCGGGTGCGAACATCCCCGCCCGGGCGCCGGCTTCGATGCTCATGTTGCACATCGTCATCCGGCCCTCCATGGACAGGGTCCGTACGCCCTCGCCCCGGTACTCCAGCACGTGCCCCTGCGCGCCGCCCGGGCCGATCCGGGCGATCAGGGCGAGGATCAGGTCCTTCGCGGTGACATCGGCGGGCAGGCTGCCGGTGAACTCCACGGCCATGGTGCGCGGCCGGGACAGGGACAGCGTCTGGGTCGCCAGCACGTGCTCGACGTCGCTGGTGCCGATCCCGAAGGCCAGCGCCCCGAAGGCCCCCAGCGTGGAGGTGTGGCTGTCCCCGCACACGGCGGTCATCCCCGGCTGGACCAGGCCCAGTTGAGGCGCGATGACGTGCACGATGCCCTGGCGGTCATCGCCCATCCGGTACAGCTGGATGCCGTGCTCGGCGCAGTTGCGGCGCAGCGTCTCGAGCTGGAGAAGCCCGATGGGATCGCGCACTTCAGTGGTGTCCGTGGGGACGTTGTGGTCCTCGACGGCCAGCGTCAGGTCGGGGCGCCGTACCTGCCGGCCCGTCAACCGCAGGCCGTCGAAGGCCTGCGGCGAGGTGACCTCGTGCATGAGGTGCAGATCGATGTAGAGCAGGTCGTCCTCGGTCACCGCGGCATCGGCCGCGGGCGTCACGATGTGCCGTTCCCAGACCTTCTCGGCCAGGGTGCGCGGGCGACCCATCAGACCTCCGTGGCGACGGGAACGGCGCCCAGCTCGCGCGCCAGCCGCTCCTTGACCACGGACAGTTCGTCACAGTCGCCGCCCACGCGCTCCGCGACGTGGTCGCGGTAGAGCTCGGTCAGCCGGTCCTCGTCCACCTTGACGCCGAGTTCGTCCAGGAGGTGACGCAGTACGGAACGCCCGGAGTGACGGCCGATCAGGATGGAGCGCTGCCGGCCGAAGCGGGCGGGCTCGACGTACTCGTACGTGGCCGGGTTCCGCAGGACCCCCTGCTGGTGGACGCCGGCCGCGGTACCGAAGGCGTACGTCCCGAAGATCGCCTTGTTCCGGGGTTCCTCGAGCCGGATGATGTCGCGCAGGGTCGCGTAGGCCGCGTACATACCCTCGGTCCTGATGTCGGTGCGCAGGCCGAGCTGTTCGCCCTTGTAGGCGAGAAGAGCGGCCAATTCCTCCAGGGCGGTGTTGCCCGCCCGCTCTCCGATGCCGCCGAGCGTCACCTGGACCTCGTCGGCTCCCGCCCTGAGGCCTGCGACGGCATTGGCGAGCGCGAGGCCGAAGTCATCGTGGCAGTGGGTGGAGATACGGACCGGTGAAGGGGCCCATTCACGGAAGTCGGCTATGAGGCCGGCGTATTCTTCGGGCGTCATGCATCCGGAGGTGTCGCCGATCACGAAACAATCGGCACCGGCCTCGACGGCGCTGACGGTAATGGCGCGGAGCAGGTCGCGTTCCCCGCGGCTGGCGTCCTCGATGGGCACGGAGACGGACTCGACGCCGAGACTGCGGGCGTAGGAGACGGCGTCCACGACCTCGTCGATGGCCTCCTTACGCGTAATCTGCCGCTTGTGCTTCAGATGCAGGTCGCTTCCCGTGGCCATTACCTGAACTTCGTGCCGATCGACACCGCCGGCTTCGACGGCCTTATCGATGTCGGCGCGCACCGCACGGCAGAAGGTGACGAACTTGGCCTTGGTCAAATTCTGTGAAATAAGCCTCGTGGCTTCGAATTCACTGGGCGAGGAAGCCGGGAATCCGGTTTCAATCGAATCGACACCGAGCGCTTCGATCTGAAGCGCGAGCCTAAGTTTGTCCTGCGGGCTCATGGCATTAGCGGGGGCTTGTTCGCCGTCCCGAAGAGTGGTGTCGAAGACGGTAATTCGGCGCGCGGCACTTTCCTGCTGCATAGAAATCCTCCCGTTATGAACTTCTCTGTGCGGCGAAGGGCTGTCCGAATGAGTCGAACCGTGCGTGGCCTCCAACGGAACGCGAGATGGGTGGCTGGAGTAGCCACATAGCGACAAGAATCACCGTACAACACGCTGATTGCGCCAGTCCATCAATAATTTGTGAGGTGACGCGCCTCCCAGGCGCACCGACGGGGGCCCGAGACGCGTAATTGACTGAATTGTTTCTGTCGCAGAGCCAGGGCAACCCGCGCCTGTGACCAGCGGTTTCCGGACGCAAGTCAAATATTTGAGCATCCGTGGCGAGCGGGCGGAGTATTTCCTGCCGAGCACCGGACGGGCGGTACGATTTTCCTGGGTGACGCATTTAACTCTGTCGTGTAAGCGGCTCTTTCCAGCCAGCGGCAATGTGGCCACGAGATGAAGTGCGGGGACTTTTTTCCGGAACCCTTGACATCTCCACCGCGGTAAGTGGCAGAGTCGACATCGCTTTGTGAAAGGAGCGGACATGGCCGCAGTGGAGAAGGTCAAGAGTTACTACCGGGAAGGGGAGCGAGATGCTCCGGTTCGCCTTCTCGCGTTTCATCACGGAGGCGGTTCCGCTTTGTCGTTCCTGCCCTTGGCTCGCAGGCTTCCTGCCGGATGCGAGGCATTCCTCTTTGAGCTAAACGGCCGGTCGGGTGAGACCGATCAACGCCCCGCCGCACATTTCTCAGAGGCCTGTGCCCGGTTCGTGGAAGACGCGACGGAGGTCGTCGACAGACCGACCATCGTGCTGGGGCACAGTCTCGGCGCTCTGTTCGCCCACAATGTCGCCGGCCTGCTTCCGCCCGCGCAGCACAACTTTCTCCACACGGTAATTGTGTCGGCATCCCGATCGGCCGTATCCACCGCCGAAACCGCGCCCATGCCGAAGCGGCCCTTCACCGTCCGCAGCGAGGACTCCCTGCTCAACGACCTGCGCACCTTCGGCGGAATCCAACCGGAACTGCTGGACGATCCGGATTTCGTGGAGATCGCGGTCGACCTTTTGGGACACGACCTTCATCTTGCGGACACATACGTGCCCCTGCCGGACGGACCGACAGCAATTCCGCACCAGGTCTGGTACGGGACGGACGACTCGACGGTCTCACCGCAGGAGCTGGCCCGCTGGGACGAAAGCTGCACCGCGCCGCCGCTGCACCGCGGCTTCCCAGGAGGCCACTTCTACCTCTACGAGCGCTCCGAGCCCGAGACCGCACTCGGTGAACTCGTCGCCGCCGCGGCGACATCCACCGCGAACTCGAGCTCCTCGGCCTGAGGAACCGTCCACCGCCGGGAGCGCACGTACAGGATCGCTCCAATCCCCACCAGCAACGGCAGGATCAGCAGCCATCCGCTGAACGCCATGACCACCACGGTGAAGACGACGGCTACGAGCGCGGCACACCACAGCGGCGTGCCGCGTCGAAGCAGCCGCAGCGAGGCGGCCATCCCCGCGGCGGTGACCGCCGCCAGAAACGCCGACGTCGCCCGCATCAACGGATCGAGGTCCAGGGGCACCAGCCATGCGACGAGCGTCAGCACCCCGATGAGCACGGCCTGCACCGACAGGCTGCGCCGCGGAACCTGGCCCGCGCTGCCCCCCTTCGCCAGCCAGGCCGGCAACGCCCCGTCCCGGCCCAGGGCCGCGCCCAGCCGGGCCGCCCCGGCGATGAAGGTGTTCACCGCTCCCAGGCTGAGGCATATCGCGGCCGCCGCGGTCAGCCCACGGGCGCCGTTGCCGAGCCCCGTGTCCAGCAGCGTCATCAACGGCACCTCGGACGCGCCGGCGCTGTCGCCGAGCACACCGATGGTGACGAACGACAGGCCGAGGTAGAGCACGCTGACCAACGACAGCGTGATGGCCGTGGCGCGCGGCAAGTGCCTTCGGGGGTCGGCGAATTCGGCGGAGAGATGGCTGGCCGCCTCCCATCCGCTGAACGCGTAGAACAGCACCAGCGCAGCGGAGCCCACCGACATCCAGCCGTCCGGCATGAACGGGGTGAAGTGCGCCGACTCGACGTGCGGGACCGCGAACACGGTCGCACTCACCAGCAGCAGGACCAACAGGCCGACGAGCACCAGCTGCAGTCGGCCCGACACGTGGAGACCGACGAAGTTCGCCGCGACCGCCAGAGCGAGAATGAGCGCCGCCGCACCGTACTCGGCGCCCGGCGCCAGCCCCAGTATCTCCGCGACGTAGTTGCCCCCGGCCAGCGCGCCGGCCAGCACCCCGACCGGCACCGCGGCATAGAACAGCCAGCCCACACAGGCCGATGCCCGGGGACCGAACGCCCGGGCGACGAAGGACGACACACCACCGCCGTCGGGATACCGGGCGCCCAACGTGGCGAACGTCAGGGCGACGGGAATGCTCAGAACCAGCAGAATCGCCCACGAGATCATCGAGGCGGGGCCCGCCGCAGCCGCCGCCAGCGCGGGCAGCGCCAGGACTCCCGGCCCCAGCACCGCCCCCATGTACAGGGCAGTGCCCTGCCCCAAACCCAAGCGTCCCCCGTGCATATGGATGCTTCCTCCCCCGTGCTGCACGCCCCTGACCACGGCCGGGAACGCGCCTGCTCCACATTCGCACTGGGAGTCTAAGGAGCGATCCACAAATCACGAACGCGCATCGTACGAACATTCGGAGAGCCCCCCTGATCAAGGCCCGCGTCAGCCATACGGCGGTCACAGGTGCCCAACTCCGACCATTCGTTCGCACCAACCTGCTGCCGCAGTCCTCGATCGCACCGGGCTGCCGCAGCTCTCGATCGACCCCCGATGCCGCAGTCCTCGACCGAACCCGGCTGCCGCAGCTCTCGACCGAACCCCGCTGCCGCAGCCCTCGACCGAACGTGGATGCCCCAGCCTTCAACCGAACGCGGATGCCGCAGCTCTCGACCGAACCCCGCTGCCGCAGCCCTCAACCGAACGTGGATGCCGCAGCCCTCAACCGAACAGGAACAACGCATCCACCCGGCCGGACCGCAGACCGTGCGAACTCGCCCCTCGTGACAGGTCGCGCCGAGCGCGTTCGCCCACGTGGTGCTGTGCTTCCTCGTAAAACCAGGGCGGGGCGGGCCTGCTCCCGAGGTACTGCGGCGGGCGCTGCGCTCGTACGTCCTGCCGGTTCCTCGCCGGGAGCGGCAGCCGGAGGAGATCGCGGCGGCCGTGTGGTGGATCGAGAAGGCCTCGCTCCCTGTGGGGGAGTTGCAGGAGATCGACCGAGTGCATGAGCTGATCGACGGGTTGGGGCGGAGGCTCGACGGCAAGCCTGCGGCGACCCGGACGTACCGGCGTCGCCGTGCGTCCGTCTTCAACGCACTCGAATTTCCGGTGGAGTTGGAACACCTCACGTCCAACCCGCTGAGCCGGATGCGGCGCAAACGGGGCAAGCGGGCGGTCCAGGAGGTTGACCGTCGGGTGGTGGTCAACCCTCGGCAGCCTCGGTAGCTGCTCACTGCGCTCACCTACGTGGGTGGCTACGAGCGTGCGAGCGGCCGACGGCTGCGGGCATTCTTCGGGTGCCTGTACTACGCGGCCATGCGGCTGGGTGAAGCGCGCTGGGACTCCGCCCTCTTGGATCAAGTATCCGCAAAAGATCACAAGAGGTTCCGGTCCATTACCTTCCCGGACAAACCTCCGCTCTGGAATGCTGTGC
Source organism: Streptomyces sp. NPDC058371 (assembly GCF_042723265.1). Classification (NCBI taxonomy): domain Bacteria; kingdom Bacillati; phylum Actinomycetota; class Actinomycetes; order Kitasatosporales; family Streptomycetaceae; genus Streptomyces; species Streptomyces sp. NPDC058371. The sequence continues at coordinate 557,846 of NZ_JBHXJC010000004.1, forward strand.
TGACTGAGCTATAGGCATTGCCCAGGGGGAGGCCATGCAGTGGACGACGTGCGTAAGTTGTGGCGCACTTGGCGGCCTCGTCGTGGAGATAGTGGTCTTCTACGGGCGCATCGCGGCATGGCAGGCGGCTCGCCATCGCGCCCTGGCGAAGAACAAGACGAGAGATCAGCTACCGCCGCTCGGCAAGTACATCGACGCACCGTCCGATGCACTGGCGGCACTCACTCGGCTCTCTCTGGGTGCAAGCGCCGGATGGATCTTTTCCCCGCAACTGACTGGAGCATTCGCAGCGGTCGCGGTGGGAGCCTCTGCTCCGGCGCTGTTGCGGCAACTTGGCAGCGCAAAGACCGTCCAAGCGGCGATAAACGGGAGTCGCAGCGCCGTTGTGGCCCTGGAGCCGGCCCAGCAGTCCGCGACTTTGCCGGATGGAGCGGAGGTCGGCCGTGAGTAATCTCCGCCAACGCTATTGGGCGTCTCTGACTGATTCCAGGAACGAAAACCTTGAATCACTGGACCACTTCATCGGAAACGGTCGATACAAGGACCGAGTTCTGTGGCGCAGGTACCTTGCCTCGTTGTTCGACATCGAACTGACTGTAAAAGCCTCGGTTGGGAACTCAAGGAACAGTTCAGCCACAGAAATCCGAAGCATCGTCGCTCCAGTCCGTAAGAATTGGCTGGTCGTCGCTGCTTCCGTACTTCTGGTTTTTGGGGCCGGGTTCGGCACTTCGTTCTTTTTGAACGACCAGAAGGCAGCGGCGTCGCCTGTGGTCATCGGCGCCGCACCCACGTTGCCAGCTGGAGCACACACGGAGGCTGGAGGGTACGCGTGGGTCACGCCCAAGGGTTGGAGGCGGGATCTGAAGACGGGGACCGAGGTGCACTACACTTCCCCGGCCGGAAATCAGGAACTCGTGGCCAAGTCTTCACCGGCCCGAGGTGACCTGATGCAGACCTGGGAGGCTTCCGAGCGTAATGTCCCCCAGGCCGGGGACTATCGGAAGATTCGTTTTCTAGAGGCCACTTTCCGTGGCTGGCCCGCGGTTGTTTGGGAATACACCTTCAAGTTGCAAGGAGTGCACTGGCACGCCTTGCTTCTCGGCTTCAATGCCTACGGTAAGTCGTACCAGATCAACACCTGGTATCAGGCTGACGTCGAGGTTCAGGCGCTCAAGACTTACAGCGTGGTTAAGGACAGCTTCACGGTGCTCTGAACTTCCCGGAACTCTCTCTGAGGTGAGAATCAGAGATTTCGTTCGAGCGCGGAGGCCCCCCATGGTCTGTGCTCGCTGACCTGTTCTGTAAATTCTCGCGAAGTTGCGTTGTCGCTCGTCGCTGAAAGGTTCTGTCGAAACTCCGCGAGATAGCTAACACATCGGGCGGAGCGCCGCGCTCAGCGCAGCCTCGCATGCGGCGACGTCACCGGTACGCGCAAGCGCGCGGGCCTCCATGGCGTGGAACTGGGCACGCAGGGTCGGCGTGGCCACCGGGGAAATGCCCATGAGCGCGGCTCGGGCGAGTGTCGCGCCGTGTGTGTACTGACCGAGGAACGTGGCCTGGTGACTCATCGCGGAGAGGATGCTCCCTGCAAGTTGCCGGTCGTTGGCGTCCTGGGCTAACCGGAGTGCCTGGAGGAAATACCGCCGAGCGAGGCCGGGATGGCAGGAGTCGTAGGACATCCAGCCGGCAAGCAGCGTTGCTTCAGCGGCAGCTGAGAAGAGGGCTCGCCCTACCTGCTCCGTGTGCTTCCCTCGCAACATCGGCAAAACGTCGTTACTGAGGTACTGGATTAGGGCATGGCGCGCGTGATCCCCACCGAACTGGTCGTCGAGCCGAGCGAACATGTCCGCGGTGGTCTTGACGGCGGCGACGTCACCCAGCCCAACACGCAGACCCTCTGCGCGTGGACGGGGAATCGCGGGCTCGGGAGCCACCAACCAGCGAAGGGACGCTTCACTCCACGTCGGCTCGGATGGCTCGGCTTCCAACAAAGGCTCGTACCGGTTGAGGTCCGCTCGCCACAGGTTCCCGACGGCTTGGATCGCCGCATCCGGACTGGCCGGGTAGCCGGCGTCCAAGAGGGCGGAGTCCTGCTGCGAACTGTGGCTCAGCCCGAGTTCCGAAGCGCTAACCCCGTAGACGTCACAGAGGAGCGGGCCGTAGAAGTCATCCGGCGTACTGTGCCCGTTCTCCCAACTGGCAATACGGCGCTTGACGCTCGCATCCGACGGAAGTTGATGACCACGCCGAGCGGCAGCCTGGCGCAGTTCGCGCACCAATCTCGGCTGACTCCGCCCTCGACCTGTGCGGGCCTCACGTAAGTGAACGCTGATCGACTCCATCGGGGGACGTGTCCGTTCCTTCCCTGCACGGGTGTTGGTACGACGACTCGTTCCGGGCATCGAATGTACGCACCCGTCACCGTCTGTGGCAGGCGACTAAAGAGATCGTCCCCGAGACCGGGGTGACGAGGGATGACGCATCATGCGCTGACACGTCATCCCTCGTCCACGCTTGTCATCTGCCCTGGTCAGGCTAGGCGCCCCACTCTGGAGTCACAGCGGCACCGAAGCCGCAACGCACTCCGATCGAGGTGGGATGACGGTGCAAAGGATGACCAGCAGGGGAGTGGAGTGGCTCTCCGCGGCGGCCGATGATCCGGAGAAGTGCCGAGCGGTCTGGACGGAGGATCCGTGCAGGCCCTGCATGTTGCCGACGGGCCGGCTCTTCGACGTAGTTGTGGTGAACGAGCGTCTTGGCTTGGAGACCTTCGACCAACTGCTCCGCCGAGTCGCGCCGTTCGGTCCTGCTCTGGTGGACCACAAGGCTCGTTGCGTCGGATTCTTCCTCTCCTCCGACAGCCAGAAATCCTTCACTCATTACCTCGGTAGAGAGACGCAGACCCCACCTTGCTACCGATACCTGAACACCAAGTCCGTGGTCGTTGTCCCCGGCCCGATGCCCATGGCCGGTTACCGGTATCAGTGGCTGAGAGCTCCGACCCGGCGACCGCAGGCGAACCCCCCTGGCCGAGAAACTGACCGGTGCCACCGCCGAGTCAACCCTGGCGGCCGGCACGGTGATTCCGGCTCGTGCCCACACCTCCTACGCCTACGACGAGGGAGCCCCCGCTGACGCGGCGGTTTCCGAGCTGGTCACCTCCTCCACCACGGGTGCAGTCATCGCCGGCTACGCCGCCGACGCGGAGGCCAGGGCCACGACCACCACCTACGACTGGTCCACGGGGGCCGAGTTGACCACCACGGGCGGCGGCGAGTCCGCCGGCCTGGTGACCAGCTACGACGACACGGGCCGGGTGGCCACCACCCGCACCCCCGGATCGTCCGGCTCGGACGCGGGCAGCCTGGTGTACACCTACTACGACGCGGACGCCACCGGCACCTGCGCCTCGACCGAGTGGGACGGCCTGCTCTGCAAGACGGCCCCGGCCGCAACCATCTCGGGCGGTGGAACCAACCCCGCCGAGGCCATCACCACCGTCTACTCCTACGGCCGGTGGGGCCAGGTCGTCACCAAGGCCGAGAGCGCCAACGGCGTGACCCGCACGACCACCACCACGCCCGACGCGGCAGGCCGTCCGACCGGTACGACCGTCACCGGCGGCACCGGAACGGGCACCCCGGCCACCACGATCACCTACGACGGACCCACCGGCCAAGTCGCCACCACCGCCGCGAACGGCAAGACGTCCACCACGGCATACGACGCCTTGGGCCGGACGCTCTCGTACAGCGACGGAGCGGGCAACACCACCTCCTACACCTACGACATCCTCGACCGCCCGGTGACGGCGTCCGGCTCGGTGCCCTCCACCACCACCTACGCATACGACGACACCACCGGCCAGGCCCTGTCCGTCACCGACTCTGTAGCCGGGAAGTCCACGGCCACCGCCTACGACGCCGACGGCGCTCTCACGGGTGAATCACTCCCCGATGGCTACACCCTGGCCAAGACCTACGACACGACAGGCAACCAGACCTCGGTGACCTACGCGGACTCCACGGGCACCACCGTGCTCTCCGACGTCGCGACCTACACCATCCACGGCAAGCAGGCCGACCACACCCAGACCGACGGCGGAACCCTGTCCACGGCCTATCAGTACGACGCCTCCGGACGCCTGGCCCAGGCCACCGATGACGACGGCACGACGACGACCTCGCGTGCCTACGCCTTCGACACCGACGACAACCGCACCTCGCTGACCACCACGCTCACGGCTGCGGACGGCACCGCCACCACCTCCACCAAGGCGTACGCGTACGACACCGCGGGCCGCTTCAAGGCCGCTGGCTACAGCTATGACGCCTTCGGCCGCACCACCCAGCTGGCGGGCGACACCCTGGCCTACTACACCAACGACCTCGTGGCGAGCGAGATCGTGGGCACCGCCCGTACCACCTGGGGCCTGGACGGTTCCGGCCGCCTGGCCTCCTCCGCCACCGCGACCACCAGCGACAGCGGCACCACCTGGTCGACCACGAGCACCACGGTGAACCACTACAGCTGTGGCTGCGACACTCCGTCGTGGACAGTCACCACCGCGGGCTCCGCTTCCAAGGTCAGCCGCCATGTGTCCGACCTCTCCGGCGGCCTGGCTATCACCACCAGTGCCACCGGCGACGCGGTCCTCCAACTGGCCAACCTGCACGGTGACATCTCCGTCCAGCTGGACCTTGAGACCGCCGTCGCCAAGGTCCAGCGCTACGACGAGTACGGCAACCCACTGGACGCCGCCGCCGCAGCGAAGTACGGCTCCCTGGGCGCCTACCAGCGAGCCAACGACGGCCTGGCCGGGTACACCCTCATGGGTGTCCGCGTCTACGATCCGGCAACCGGCCGCTTCCTCCAGACCGACCCGGTCTACGGCGGCAACACCAGCGCCTACATCTACCCCGGTGACCCGATCGGTCAGACGGACACCAGCGGTGAGCTGAACTACCGCAACCAGACAAAGAAGACGAAGAACTACACGCTGGGCATCAGTAGGAACTGCACCGGGAAGTCAAAGTGCAGCCTGACCTGGTACGTGAAGCTGAAAAGTATATGGAAGAAGTACGGCTCTCTGAAGTTCGTGTACAGCATCGTCCTTCCGCTGTACAACGCCGCAAGAAATCAGAGCTACGGCCACCTGGAGTCGGGAAAATACACCTTCCATGGCTCCTGGGGCGTTCCGAACGGGAGAGGTAGACCGGAGTCGGATCGCGGGAAGTACAGGGCCATGGGGATGACCTTCTGGTTCGACTGGACAGATAACGTTGAATTCAGCGGTAAATTCACCGTTCAAGGTATCTGCGTGAGGAACCCGACCCTGAACGTCTACGGCCTCTTCACCTGAGGACCTTCGGGTTGATCATCGCCGGGGGAGAATTGGAGGGCCAGTTTCTCCCCCGGCTTCTATTGCAATTGGAGGGCGGCGAGTATGTCGAATTTCTCGGACTGGCAGGACCGGATGCTGCGAGCGGTCTGGCGGCACGGGGAGCAGCTACCGGAGGGGGTGTTGACATGGATGTCCGAACTGTACGGTGAACTCGGAGACATTTCGGAACCAGAGTTCTGTGAATCATGGACCGCGCGAACCTTTTGCATGGCACGATCGGCGTTTGAGATGGTCGTCAGGTCGGCTGAGGAGGAGACAGGGGAAGCGGCCGCCGGGGACGAATTCTGCTACATCGACTACTTGCGCGACCCGGATCTGGGGCCTGTTGGCGTGGTTCGCATCAAATCCGCAGAGGTTTCGACGCCCGATTGGGTAGACGTCCTGGGTGCCGTGGCGGAAGGAGTGCAAGAATTCATGATGAGCCACCATCGCATGGTTTGGCCTATCTGTGGCGATCACGGCCTCGGTTTGCATGTAGGTTATTTCCATGAGGCCGCTGTCTGGAAATGCACGGGAGGGACCGCAGAAGGTCACGTGGTAAGAGCGATTGATCCTGCCGTTCATCTGTAAATCAAGGCGGGACTATTACTCCGGCGGCTGCGCAGCCGGGCCGCCGGACACGGGTGGTCCGGGGAGTACTGATCGTTTCTGCGATGAATGCTGCCATCTTGAAGTCATATGCGCAGGACGGAAGTTCAAGGCCTCGCCGGTGCGCTAGCGGCAGGAAGAGCACTGGTCGGGCTGTCCAAGTGATGCGTGTGCTGCCCTGGTTGATCGTGACCGTGCAGGGCTCCGAGTGCAGGAGAGCTCTCCTCGTCTCGATGCGGCCCTCGTACAGCCACTCCCAGGCCTCGTCGGAAGCGCAGAGG
>NZ_JBHXJC010000005.1:0-302882 GCF_042723265.1 Streptomyces sp. NPDC058371
TCGCCCTACCGGCTGTGCTGTCTTCTGGGGGCGCTCTGTTGCCCGTCCTCACGCATGGCGACGGGCATTTGATGTACCGGCACGGCCCCTTCGGCCGGTTCGCGACTGCGGGTGCGTGGGGGTTGCGAGCAGCGGCACTCCGCCGCTCTAGCTGCGGGCATGCGTGCCGCTAGGGGCGATGGGGGTCCCCCCGCTCGAGCGGAGCCGAGAGTGGGGGAGGGTGGGCGCAGCGGCAACCCCGCGGCGCCGGGCTCGCCGACCCACCCCCACCTCAGCCCCGGCGCCGGGTGCCCATGCGGGTAGGGGAGTTCCACCCGGGCGGCACCCCGTGGGGCCGGGGCTCGCCGACCCACGTGACGGCGGCACGGATGCCGGGTGCCCAGGGCAGGGACGGGGGTGGGCCCACCCGGGCGGCACCCTGTGGGGGCGGGGCTCGTCGGCCTACGTGACGGCGGCAGATGCCGGGTGCCCAGGGCAGGGACGGGGGTGGGCCCACCCGGGCACCCCGTGGGACCGGGATCGCGGGTCCATGTGAACGGCACCCCGCAGGGGCCCGCGCGCGTGGCCCCCCGCACAACCCCGGGTACCCGGGTAGCACCGTTCCGCCCCCCGCCAGGGGCCCCGTACCTTTACCGGGTGAGCACCCTAGAGCGCACCAGGTGCAGAGTCCGGGCCCACCCGCTCGCCCTCGACGCGGCCCTCGCCGCCGGCGTCCTGGCCTGCATGGCGGCGAGTTCCTTCATCGACCCGCACGCGGACCACGGCGATACCTGGGGCGCTCGCACCCCGAACTCCCTCAGCCTCACGCTGATGGTGCTCGGCGCGGCGGCCCTCGTCCTCCGCCGTCGCGCCCCCATCCCGGTCCTCGCCGCGACGGTCGCCGTCTCCCTCGTGGAGCTGGTGTCCAGCGACCCCCGCGCCCCCGTGGTGATGTGTGCCGTCGTCGCCCTCTACACGGTGGCCTCGGCCACCGACCGGCCCACCGCATGGCGCCTCGGCCTGCTCACCATGACCGTGCTGACGGCGGCCGCGATGCTCGCGGGGCCCCTGCCCTGGTACACCCAGGAGAACCTCGGCATCTTCGCCTGGACCGGGATGGCCGCCGCCGCGGGCGACGCCGTACGCAGCCGGCGCGCCTTCGTGCACGCCATACGGGAGCGCGCCGAGCGGGCGGAGCGGACCCGGGAAGAAGAGGCGCGCCGCCGCGTCGCCGAGGAGCGGCTGCGGATCGCCCGCGATCTGCACGACGTCGTCGCCCATCACATCGCCCTGGTCAATGTGCAGGCGGGCGTCGCCGCCCACGTGATGGACAAGCGGCCCGACCAGGCCAAGGAGGCGCTCGCCCATGTGCGGGAGGCCAGCCGCTCCGCGCTGAACGAACTCCGGGCGACGGTGGGCCTGTTGCGGCAGAGCGGGGACCCGGAGGCCCCCACCGAGCCGGCCCCCGGCCTGCACCGTCTCGACGAACTCGCCGACACCTTCCGCAACGCCGGTCTCCCCGTCGAGGTCGTCGGCGCCGACCACGGCGCCACCCTGCCGGCCGCCGTCGACCTGGCCGCCTACCGCGTCATCCAGGAAGCCCTGACGAACGTGCAGAAACACGCCGGCACCGCGGCGAAGGCCGAGGTCAGCGTCGTACGCGTAGGACCGAACGTAGAGGTCACCGTGCTCGACAACGGGCCCGGGAAGGACGAAGGACCGCAGGACGGCGGCGGGCACGGGCTCCTCGGCATGCGCGAGCGGGTCACCGCGCTCGGCGGCACCTGCACCGCCGGTCCCCGGTACGGCGGCGGTTTCCGGGTCCATGCGATCCTTCCGGTCAAGAACCGCACGGCTGCCACGGGGGACTCCGCATGACCATCCGCGTCCTGCTCGCCGACGACCAGGCGCTGTTGCGCTCTGCCTTCCGCGTCCTGGTCGACTCCGAGCCCGACATGGAGGTCGTGGGTGAGGCGGCCGACGGCGCGGAGGCGGTGCGGCTCGCCCGCGAGGAACGCGCCGACGTGGTGCTGATGGACATCCGGATGCCGGGCACCGACGGGCTGGCCGCCACCCGGTTGATCAGCGCGGACCCCGGCCTGGCCCATGTCCGGGTGGTCATGCTGACCACCTTCGAGGTCGACGAGTACGTGGTGCAGTCGCTGCGGGCCGGGGCATCCGGGTTTCTCGGCAAGGGGTCCGAGCCCGACGAACTGCTGAGCGCCATCCGCATCGCGGCCGGCGGAGAGGCACTGCTCTCGCCCGCCGCCACCAAGGGACTCATCGCCAGGTTCCTCGCCCAGGCCGACCCCGCCGACGACGGACGCGACCCGGCCCGCTCCGAGCGGCTCGACACGCTCACGGTCCGCGAACGCGAGGTGCTGGTGCAGGTCGCGGGCGGGCACTCCAACGACGAGATCGCCGAGCGCCTCGAAGTCAGCCCGTTGACGGTGAAGACGCACGTCAACCGGGCCATGGCCAAGCTCGGCGCCCGCGACCGCGCCCAACTGGTCGTCATCGCGTACGAGTCGGGGCTGGTACGTCCAAGGGTGGAGTGAGCTCCACCGGGGTGTACTGCGCCCGCAGTAGGCGCCGTATAAGGAAATGGACCTGGGGGCGACGGATCAGCCGCCGGTGATGGCTCAGGGTGTGACAGGAGGCGCTCACATGTGCCCTTCTCCCGCTCACACCACGGAAGAGAGACCCGCCACCCATGTCCTGGCTGTCCAGATTCAGCCTCGCGCAACGGGCCCTGATAGGGCTGATGTCGATCGTCGCGCTCGCCTTCGGAGCGATCGCGATCCCACAGCTCAAGCAGCAGCTGCTGCCCACCATCGAACTGCCCATGGTGTCCGTCCTTGCGCCGTACCAGGGTGCGTCCCCGGACGTGGTCGAGAAGCAGGTCGTCGAGCCCATCGAGGACAACCTCGAATCCGTCGACGGGATCACGGGCGTCACCTCCACGGCGAGCGAGGGCAACGCCGTGATCATGGCGTCCTTCGACTACGGCAACAACACCAAGCAGCTCGTCGCCGACGTCCAGCAGGCCGTCAACCGGGCCCGCGTCCAGCTCCCGGACGACGTCGACCCGCAGGTCATCGCCGGTTCGACCGACGACATACCGACGGTCACGCTCGCCGTCACCTCCGACAAGGACCAGCAGGCCCTGTCCGACCAGCTGGACCGGACCGTCGTACCGGCGCTGAAGGACATCGACGGCGTCGGCCAGGTCACGGTCGACGGCGTCCGGGACCTCCAGGTCGCCGTCACGCCCGACGACAGGAAGATGGCGCGGGCGGGTCTCACCCCGACCGCCCTCGGCCAGGCGCTGCAGGCGGGCGGCGCGACCGTCCCGGCGGGCTCCTTCGACGAGGACGGCAACAACCGCACCGTCCAGGTCGGCGGCGGCTTCACCTCGCTGAAGCAGATCCAGGACCTGATGGTCACGGGCGCCGGGGGCAAGAAGCCCGTCCGCCTCGGTGACATCGCCGCGGTCGAGCAGGAGCAGGCCACGGCCGACTCCATCACGCGTACGGACGGCCGTCCGAGCCTCGCGGTCATGGTCACCATGGACCACGACGGCAGCGCGGTCGCCATCTCCGACTCGGTCCAGGACAAGCTGCCCGACCTGCGCAAGGACCTGGGCAAGGACGCGAAGATCACCGTCGTCAGCGACCAGGGCCCGGCGGTGTCCAAGTCCATCGACGGACTGACCACCGAGGGTGCACTCGGTCTGCTCTTCGCGGTGCTCGTCATCCTGGTCTTCCTGGCGTCGATCCGCTCCACCCTCGTCACCGCGGTGTCCATCCCGCTGTCGGTGGTGCTGGCCCTGATCGTGCTGTGGACCCGCGACCTGTCGCTCAACATGCTGACGCTGGGCGCGCTGACCATCGCCATCGGCCGGGTCGTCGACGACTCGATCGTCGTCCTGGAGAACATCAAGCGGCACCTCGGCTACGGCGAGGAGCGCGAGGAGGCGATCCTCAAGGCGGTCCGCGAGGTCGCGGGCGCCGTCACCGCGTCGACCCTCACCACGGTCGCCGTCTTCCTGCCCATCGGCCTGACCGGCGGCATGGTGGGCGAGCTCTTCGGCTCGTTCAGCCTGACGGTCACGGCGGCGCTGCTCGCGTCCCTGCTCGTCTCGCTCACGGTCGTGCCGGTGCTCTCGTACTGGTTCCTGCGCGCCCCGAAGGGCACCCCGGCGGACGCCGACGAGGCGCGCCGCAAGGCGGAGGAGAAGGAGGCGCGCAGCCGTCTCCAGCGCTTCTACGTGCCGGTCCTGCGCTTCGCGACCCGTCGCCGCCTCACCAGCGTGGCGCTCGCGATCGTCATCCTGGTGGGCACGTTCGGGATGGCGCCGCTGCTGAAGACGAACTTCTTCGACCAGGGCGAGCAGGAAGTCCTCTCCGTCCAGCAGGAGTTGAAGCCCGGCACCAGCCTGGCGGCGACCGACGCCTCGGCCAAGAAGGTCGAGAAGATGCTCGACGGGGTCAAGGGCGTCAAGGACTACCAGGTCACGATGGGTTCGTCCGGCTTCATGGCGGCCTTCGGCGGCAGCACGGACACCAACCACGCCTCCTACCAGGTCATGCTGGAGGACTCGGCGTCGTACGACGAAGTCCAGAGCAGCATCGAGGACGGTCTCGGCAAGCTCTCCGGGATCGGTACGACCACCGTGGCGGCCGGTGACGGCTTCGGCAGCCAGGACCTGAGCGTCGTCGTGAAGGCGGCCGACGCGGGCGTCCTGCGCAGGGCGGCCGACGAGGTCCGCGACGAGGTGGCCGGGCTCGACGACGTCACGGACGTGACGAGCGACCTGGCGCAGAGCGTGCCCCGGATCTCCGTCAAGGCCAACTCCCGTGCGGCGGCGGCCGGTTTCAACGACACGACGCTCGGTGCGGCCGTCGCCCAGGCGGTGCGCGGTACGACCAGCGGCAAGGCGATCCTGGGCGACACCGAGCGGGACGTCGTCATCAAGTCGGCCGAGCCGGCACGGACGCTGGACGAGCTGAAGAGCCTGCGGCTCGGCGCTGCGAAGCTCGGTGACATCGCGACCGTGAAGCTGGTCGACGGCCCGGTCTCCATGACCCGTATCGACGGTCAGCGGGCGGCCACCATCACGGCGAAGCCGACCGGCGACAACACCGGCGCGGTCAGCGCGGACCTCACGGCCAAGCTGGACAAGCTCAAGCTCCCGGCGGGGGCGACGGCGGAGATCGGCGGTGTCTCGCAGGACCAGAGTGACGCGTTCGCCTCGCTCGGCCTCGCGATGCTGGCGGCGATCGCGATCGTCTTCATGCTGCTGGTCGCGACGTTCCGCTCGCTGGTCCAGCCGCTCATCCTGCTGGTGTCCATCCCCTTCGCGGCCACGGGCGCGATCGGTCTGCTGGTCGCCACCGGCACCCCGATGGGTGTCCCGGCGATGATCGGCATGCTGATGCTCATCGGCATCGTGGTCACCAACGCGATCGTGCTGATCGACCTGATCAACCAGTACCGCAAGCAGGGGTACGGAGTGGTCGAGGCCGTGGTCGAAGGCGGCCGTCACCGTCTGCGGCCGATCCTGATGACCGCGCTGGCGACGATCTTCGCCCTCCTCCCGATGGCGCTCGGTGTCACCGGCGAGGGCGGCTTCATCGCCCAGCCGCTGGCCGTGGTCGTCATCGGCGGTCTGATCACCTCGACCCTGCTGACTCTGCTCCTCGTCCCGACGCTCTACGCGATGATCGAACTGCGCAAGGAGCGGCGGGCGAAGAAGAAGGCGGCGAAGCGGTCGGCCAGGTCGGGCGACGCCACCGCCTCCGAGGAGGCGGACAAGTCCCCGGAGCCCGCCGGAGTCTGACGCCCCGTCACCACGACTGCCGGCCGGCTGTCGCCTTTCTTGTCGGCCGGCAGTCATCCGGATCGTCATCCGGGCCCTCGTTCCCGCGCACAGTGCGCAGGGAGCGGGGGCCCGGTCGTTTTCGGCCGCCCTGCCCGCGGTGTCGATTGCTGGTCCGTACCTCACTTGACTCCGTTTGGTTCACGCCTTAAAACAAGCGGTGAACACCCCTCTTTCGACTCCCCACTTGGGCATATTGCGGCGAAAGGTATGACATGGGCATGAAATTCCAGTGGAGACGCACGGCTGTCCGGCGGGGCCTCCCGATGGCACGCAAGGCGGCCTACGCCGCCGCCTGTTCCCTCGTCGTGGGCCTGCTGAGCGTGCTGCCCGCGTCCCCCGCCGCGGCGGCCACCGGCCAGATCAGCGGACTCGCGGGCAAGTGCATCGACGTGGCCGGCGCGTCGAGCGCCAACGGCACGGCAGTGCAGTTGTACGACTGCAACGGCAGCGGCGCCCAGCAGTGGAACGTGGGCTCGGACGGCACGATCCGCGCGCTCGGCAAGTGTCTGGACGTCACCGGCAATTCGACCGCCGACGGGGCCCAGCTCCAGCTGTGGGACTGCAGCGGCGGCGCCAACCAGCAGTGGGCCGTCTCCGCCGCCCGTGACATCGTCAGCATCTCGGCGAACAAGTGCGTCGACGTCACCGGCAACAACTCGGCCAACAGCACCCGGCTGCAGATCTGGACCTGCACCGGCGGCGCGAACCAGAAGTGGACGGCACCCTCCTCCGGTGGCGGTACGCCCAGTGGATTCGTCGTCTCCGAGGCGCAGTTCAACCAGATGTTCCCGAACCGGAACTCCTTCTACACCTACAGCGGTCTGACCGCCGCGCTGAGTGCCTACCCCGCCTTCGCCAACTCGGGCAGTGACACGGTCAAGAAGCAGGAGGCGGCGGCGTTCCTGGCCAACGTCAACCACGAGACCGGTGGTCTGGTGTACGTGGTGGAGCAGAACACCGCGAACTACCCCCACTACTGCGACTGGGGCCAGTCCTACGGCTGCCCGGCCGGCCAGTCCGCGTACTACGGTCGCGGGCCCATCCAGCTGAGCTGGAACTTCAACTACAAGGCCGCGGGTGACGCGCTGGGCATCGACCTGCTCAACAACCCCTGGCTCGTGCAGAACGACTCGGCGGTGGCCTGGAAGACGGGCCTTTGGTACTGGAACACCCAGTCCGGCCCGGGCACGATGACCCCGCACAACGCGATGGTCAACGGTGCCGGTTTCGGCCAGACGATCCGCAGCATCAACGGCTCCCTGGAGTGCGACGGCAAGAACCCCGCCCAGGTGCAGAGCCGCGTCGACGCCTACAACCGCTTCACCTCGATCCTCGGCGTCACGCCCGGATCGAACCTGTACTGCTGACACCGGTTCCGTACTCCTGACACCGGTCCTGTACGCCTGACGCGGGTCCTGTACGGCTGACACCGCTCCCGCATGCGGTAAGGGGTGCCCCCCATGGAGGGGCGCCCCTTACTCGCGTATGGACGTGCTCGCGTCCGGCGGCACGCGCTACGGCAGCGCCAGCATCCGCTCCAGCGCGAGCTTCGCGAACGCCTCCGTCTCCTTGTCCACCTCGATGCGGTTGACGAGGTTGCCCTCGGCCAGCGACTCCAGGGTCCAGACCAGGTGCGGGAGATCGATGCGGTTCATGGTCGAGCAGAAGCACACCGTCTTGTCGAGGAAGACGACCTCCTTGTCCTCGGACGCGAAGCGGTTGGCCAGCCGGCGGACCAGGTTCAGCTCCGTGCCGATGGCCCACTTGGAACCGGCCGGAGCCGCCTCCAGGGCCTTGATGATGTACTCCGTGGAGCCCACGTAGTCCGCTGCGGACACCACTTCGTGCTTGCACTCCGGGTGGACCAGCACGTTCACCCCGGGGATCCGGGCCCGTACGTCCTCCACCGACTCCACCGAGAAGCGGCCGTGGACGGAGCAGTGGCCGCGCCACAGGATCATCTTCGCGGCGCGCAGCTGCTCGGTGGTCAGTCCGCCGTTCGGCTTGTGCGGGTTGTAGAGGACGCAGTCGTCCAGGGACATCCCCATGTCGCGGACGGCCGTGTTGCGCCCGAGGTGCTGGTCCGGCAGGAAGAGCACCTTCTCGCCCTGCTCGAACGCCCAGTCCAGCGCCTTCTTGGCGTTGGAGGAGGTGCAGATCGTGCCCCCGTGCTTGCCCGTGAAGGCCTTGATGTCGGCGGAGGAGTTCATGTACGAGACGGGCACGACCTGCTCGGCTATGCCGGCCTCGGTCAGCACGTCCCAGCACTCGGCGACCTGCTCGGCCGTCGCCATGTCGGCCATGGAGCAGCCGGCGGCGAGGTCGGGGAGGACCACCTTCTGGTCGTCGGAGGTGAGGATGTCCGCGGACTCGGCCATGAAGTGCACGCCGCAGAAGACGATGTACTCGGCCTCGGGGCGCGCGGCGGCGTCCCGGGCGAGCTTGAAGGAGTCGCCGGTGACGTCCGCGAACTGGATGACCTCGTCGCGCTGGTAGTGGTGGCCGAGGACGAAGACCTTGTTCCCGAGCTTCTCCTTCGCCGCGCGGGCGCGCTCCACCAGGTCCGGGTCGGACGGGGAGGGCAGGTCGCCGGGGCACTCGACGCCGCGCTCGCTCCTCGGGTCGGCCTCGCGGCCGAGCAGCAGCAGGGCGAGGGGCGTCGGTTGAACGTCGAGCTCCTGGGGCTGGGCGGTGGTCACGACACGCACCCTTTCTGTTCTGCGGCTCGCGGGGAGTCCGATCGATCCCCGCGGGACTTGCGGGACATGCCTTTTCGTCGAAATGACGCTATCTATCATAACCGCTTCACGTCACTTTGACGACGGCCATTGCGTCGATGTGACGTGAATCCTGGCGGCCCCCGCGGCGGGTGACATCCCGATGTCCGAGGGGTTGTCCACAGGCCGGTGTTCGCTTCGCGGCGCATGTGCGAGCATGAAGAGAGAAGCGAAAAGACCCGCCCCGGCCCGGAATGAATCCGCGGCCATGCCGGTTGCAACCGTCGGCAAGCAGTCTCCGTACAACCCGGGAGAGAAGCAGATGTCCGTATCGGACGAGACCACCACCGTGAGCGACGGCATCATCCTGTCCGAAGCCGCCGCGTCCAAGGTCAAGGGCCTGCTCGACCAGGAAGGCCGTGACGATCTGGCGCTGCGCGTCGCCGTTCAGCCCGGTGGCTGCTCGGGCCTGCGCTACCAGCTCTTCTTCGACGAGCGCTCCCTCGACGGCGATGTCGTCAAGGACTTCGGCGGCGTCAAGGTCGTCACCGACCGCATGAGCGCCCCGTATCTCGGCGGCGCCTCGATCGACTTCGTGGACACCATCGAGAAGCAGGGCTTCACGATCGACAACCCGAACGCGACGGGCTCCTGCGCCTGCGGCGACTCCTTCAGCTGAATCGTCCCCCCACCGAGCGCAGCCGGTGGTGCGGCTCGGTTTGTCTGTCATGACGAAGGCGGCGTCCCCCTCCGACAGGGACGCCGCCTTCGCACGTCCGCGGCGCTCTCGGAAGGGGCTGCGGAGGTGAGTGGGGCCGGGTGGCCCGCCGCCCTTCAGCAGGGCCCGGCGGGATCGCCACGTGCCACGGCGCACGGCTGTCAGCGGCCCGCGGGCTGCTGACAGCCGCGGAGACCGGCCCAGGCGGCCTCCAGAGCCACCGGGATCTCACGAGGGCCAGGTCCTGGCCTCCAGGGCCACCGAGCTCCAGGGCCACCGAGGTCGTACGAGGCCTTCAGGGCTGCCGGGATCGCAGGAGGGGCCGGGGTTCCTGGCCTCCAGGGCCACCGAGGTCGTACGAGGCCTTCAGAGCCGTCGGGATCGCACGAGGGGCCGGGTTCCTGGCCTTCGGAGCCACCGACGTCGTACGAGGCCTCCAGCGCCACCGACGTCGTACGAGGCCGTCAATGCCGCCGAGACCGGGATCGTGCGAAGGCCGGTCCCCGGGCCGGCAAAGCCGCCGAGATCGTACGGAGGGCCGCTCCCGGCCCTCCCGGGTCACCGGAGCCGCGTCACTGCGGACCCGCCCCGCCACCCGGGTTGGTGACCTCGCCCTTCTTGACCGCCTTGCCGTCCGCCCCCACGACCTTGCGGTCGCCGAGCGGCTGGTCGAGGTGCACCGTCTTCTCGTAGACCTTGGCGATCAGGATGCAGACCTTGCCCTTCCACGGCTTCTCGGTCACGGTGACCGTCACCTTGTCCGAGGTCTCGCTCGCCGAGGCCGAGTAGTCGGCGCAGACCCCGCCGGTGAAGCTCACGGTCAGGTCCTTGCCGTCGGCGGTGTAGCCCTCCGGCTGCACCACACGGGACGACGGCTCCGAGGTCGGCTCGTCGCCCGGGCCGGTCGGCCGCGGGCTCGGCGGCCCGGTCGGGCTCGGGGCGGGCTCCGGCGCGGTCAGATACTGCGGGTCGACGGCCGGATGCGTCACGGTGATGCTGTCGTCGGCGCCCTTCGGCCGTACCTCGAACAGCCAGGACGGCACCAGCGTCTGCCGCCCGTCCACGAAGTGCGAGGCGAGCCCGAAGGTCGCCTTCTCGACCGCCACGGACTCGGGGGTCGGCGACGCGGTGGAGGCCCCGCACGGCGCCTCGTCACGGTCCTTCAGCGGGACGGGGCTGGCGCAGCCGCCGATGCCCATGCGCCCGCCGCCCGGCGCCGACCCGTTCATCAGATCCAGCGTCCGCTGCGCGCCGATGACGGGGTACGTGTCGCCCTTCACCGGTGTCTTCAACTGGCCGCTGCCGCCGATGACATGGCCCTCCACGTTGATCTGGAGGCCGGTCGTCCAGCCGTACGTCGGCAGCCCGCCGACCTTCGGGTCGGCGTTCACCACCCGTACCCGGTCCATGAGCTGGCTCGCGTCCAGCTTCGCGTCGTCCTGGCCGATGGCCTTCAGCACGGGAGCGGCCGCCTTCCTGGCCGCCGTCTCGCTCACCGGACCCGGGCCCAGCCCCGCCAGACCGCTGGACCCGACGGGGACACAGCGCTTGTCCTTGGGGCAGTTGTCCGTCCCCGGAAGGTACGAGCTGAACGTCCAGGTGCCCGGCGCGTTCTTGTTCACCCGCAGGTTCGGTTCCGCGCCGTCCTTCGTGGCGCCGACCGTCCAGGCGTCCCCGACCAGCCGCGGGGTGCCCTTCAGATCGAGGGCCTGCGCGAGCCGGGTCACCTCGGTCTTCGTGACCTCGCCCTTCGCCGCGTACACGGGCGCGGAGTCCGGACCGCCGGGCAGCTTGCCGTCCGCGCGATACCTGGTGCCGTAGGGATTGGGCTCGCCGGGCGCGATGCCGTTCGTGGCGCCTGTGTCCGAACCGCCCTCCGAGTAGCCGTCGAGGGCCAGCGGCGGGGGAGTGCCGTCGCCGCCGGTGGCCCCCGAGCCGGCGCGGTCGTCCCCGCCGTCGTACGCGGCCGTGGCGAAGTACGCTCCACCGCCGCCGACGAGCAGAACGGCGGCCGCGACCGAGACGACGGCCACCGGGGAATGCCGCCGGCGCGCCTTGGCCGTCTCGCCGCCCTCGCTGGGTTCGGTCGCGTCGTTGTCGGGTCGCTCGGTGCTCACCGCATCGCTCCTTCGGCTCCGCTGCTGTCCCTGATGACCCGGCCCTGCCAAAAGTCGGGCCCAAAGGTCGTATACCGCATCCCCTTTACGGGGGACAGCGATGGGACGCAGCGGGGGAGCGCGCGGTTCCCTGCGGGCGCTCCGCCCGTCGGCTCGGCCGGCGCCCTCAGTCGCCGTAGTCGGACATGGCGTCCAGCAGCCGGGCCGAGGTGGGCGGCACGGTCACGCCGAGGATGAGGGAGGGGGAGACGGGGTGGGGGGTGATGCGGTCGGGCGCCGTCCAGTGCGGGACCATCCGGGCGCAGTCGCCGCGCAGCGACGCCAGACCTCCTTCGAGGTCGAGCGGAGCGGAGCCGTGGACCTTGAGGTTCGTCATACCGGCACCGTAAGCACTGATCACGGCACGAAGAAAGATCTACTATCGGGTAGTTTTGCCCGCTTCAGAGCACGCGCCCCGCCCGGTAGCGTGAACTGTCATCCCCGTCTCCCACCGCCACCCTTGCAAAGAGCGCCTCGCGCGCCCCTTTCAATTCCTCGCAGGAGTGTGTCCTCGCCGTGCGTATCGCAGTCACCGGCTCCATCGCCACCGACCACCTCATGACCTTCCCCGGCCGTTTCGCCGACCAGCTCGTCGCGGACCAGCTGCACACGGTCTCCCTCTCGTTCCTGGTCGACAACCTCGACGTACGCCGGGGCGGTGTCGGCGCGAACATCGCCTTCGGCATGGGTCAGCTGGGTACGTCCCCGATCCTGGTCGGCGCGGCCGGCGCGGACTTCGACGAGTACCGCGCCTGGCTGGACCGCCACGGCGTCGACACCGGCTCCGTCCGCATCTCCGAGGTGCTGCACACCGCGCGCTTCGTCTGCACCACGGACGTCGACCACAACCAGATCGGCTCCTTCTACACGGGCGCGATGAGCGAGGCCCGGCTCATCGAGCTGAAGGCCGTGGCGGACCGGGTCGGCGGTCTCGACCTCGTCCTGATCGGCGCGGACGACCCCGAGGCCATGCTGCGCCACACCGAGGAGTGCCACTCCCGCGGGATCCCCTTCGCGGCCGACTTCTCCCAGCAGATCGCCCGGATGAACGGCGACGAGATCCGGACCCTGCTGGACGGCGCCACCTACCTCTTCTCGAACGAGTACGAGAAGGGGCTCATCGAGACCAAGACGGGCTGGACCGACGAGGAGATCCTGGGGAAGGTCGGCCACCGGGTGACCACCCTCGGCGCGCAGGGCGTGCGCATCGAGCGCGCCGGCGAGGAGCCGATCGAGGTCGGCTGCCCGGAGGAGCAGCGCAAGGCCGACCCGACGGGCGTGGGTGACGCCTTCCGCGCGGGCTTCCTCTCCGGCCTCGCCTGGAACGTCTCGCTGGAGCGGGCCGCCCAGGTCGGCTGCATGCTCGCCACCCTGGTCATCGAGACGGTCGGCACCCAGGAGTACCAGCTCCGCCGCACCAACTTCATGGACCGCTTCACCAAGGCCTACGGCCACGAGGCGGCCGCCGAGGTGCAGGGCCACCTCGCCTAGATCCGCCGGTCGCGACGTCAGGACAGCCGGCGGACCACGTAGGCCGTGCCACGCTCCGCCGGCTCCTCCCCGACGTACTCCTGTCCCCTCATCTCGCACCATGCCGGGATGTCCAGGCGCGCCGCCTCGTCGTCCGCGAGGACGCGGACCGTGCCGCCCACCGGGACGTCGCCGATGACCTTGGCCAGTTCGATGACCGGGATCGGGCAGCGCCTGCCCAGGGCGTCGATGACGAGCGAGTGGGCGGCGGCCGGGGTCTTCGTCGGCTCGGCGGGGGCGCCCAGCTTCTCGCGGACCGCCAGGACCGTGCCGGGGAGCACCGACAGGAAGCGGTCGACGTCCGTCGAGGGCGTGCCCGGCGGCAGCGACACGCGGACGTTGCCCTCGCTGAGCACGCCCATGGCCTTCAGGACGTGGCTCGGCGTCAGCGTGCTGCTCGTGCACGACGATCCCGAGGAGACCGAGAAGCCCGCACGGTCCAGTTCGTGGAGCAGAGTCTCTCCGTCGACATAGAGACAGGAGAAGGTGACGATGCCGGGCACCCGCCGGTCCGGGTCGCCCACCACCTCCACGTCCGGGACCAGTTCGGGCACCCGCGTGCGGATCCGGTCCGTCAGTTCCCGTAGCCGCGCCGCCTCCGTGGCCGCCTCCGCCTGTACGGCGCGCAGCGCGGCCGCCGCGGCCACGATCCCCGGGATGTTCTCGAAGCCGGCCGCCCGCCCCGACTCCCGCTCGTCCACGGGCCCTTGAGCGGCGAACCGCACCCCCTTGCGGACGACGAGGAGCCCGACCCCCGACGGCCCGCCCCATTTGTGCGCACTCGCCGCGAGCAGGGACCAGTCGCCCTCGACCCGCCCCCAGCCCAGCGACTGCGCCGCGTCCACGAGCAGGGGTACGCCGGCTGCCCGGCACGCCTGCGCCACCGCGGCCACCGGCTGCTCCGTACCCACCTCGTGGTTGGCGGACTGGAGGCAGGCGAGCGCGGTGTCGGGGCGCAGGGCGGCCGCGTACGCGTCTGCGGTGACGGCACCGGTGCGCCGTACCGGGACGTGGGTCACCGTCCCACCGCCGGTCTCATGGACCTCTGCCGAATGGAGTACCGAAGAATGTTCGACCGCTGACACGATCAGGTGGCCTCCGACGCGCCGACGGCCCGCCAGGGCGCCCGCGATCCCGGAGTGCACGGCCCGCGTCCCGGACGAGGTGAACGCCAGTTCGTCCGGGCGGCAGCCCACCGCGTCGGCGGCCGCCTCGCGCGCGGCGTCGAGCAGCAACCGGGCCCGCCGCCCCTCGCGGTACAGGCGGGCGGGGTCCGCCCACCCCTCGTCGAGCGAGGCCAGCAGGGCCTGCCGGGCTACCGGGTGGAGCGGGGCCGAGGAGGCAGCGTCGAAATAAGGCACGTGTCCACGCTAACTCCTGGCCCGGAGGGGGTGTCAGAAGGCGGCCGGAGCGGGGCATTCCACTCCTTCGGGGTGTCGGACGGCGCGTTGGGCACCCTCCCCGCGCGACCCCAAATAGCGTCCAGTAGGGTTTGCTCCGCATAAACATCCAAACCCCTGCCCGTGTGCCAGGGCGGCGAGCGACCAGCGAGAAGGCCGTAGCCAACCAGCGCGGGCGAGACTCTCGGGAAGGCGCTACGTGAGTCCCTACGGCTCCGACCGCTCGCCGCGGCGCCCGATGCGGCGGAAGCTGCTGCAGGCACTGACAGCGGGCTTGGTCCTGGCGACCGCCACCGGTTGCACATACAAGGACTTCCCCCGCCTTGGTATGCCCACCCCGACCACGGAAGAGGCTCCGCGGATCCTCTCCCTGTGGCAGGGGTCGTGGGCCGCAGCACTCGCCACGGGCGTGCTGGTCTGGGGCCTGATCCTGTGGAGCACCTTCTTCCACCGGCGCAGCCGCACCAAGGTCGAAGTTCCCCCGCAGACCCGGTACAACATGCCCATTGAGGCGCTGTACACGGTGGTCCCGCTCATCATCGTCTCGGTGCTCTTCTACTTCACGGCACGTGACGAGTCGAAGCTCCTGGACCTCTCCAAGAAGCCGGACGTCACGGTCAACGTGGTCGGCTTCCAGTGGAGCTGGGGCTTCAACTACATCGAGAACGTCGACGGCTCGACCGGCGACGCGAACACCGACAAGAACCTGGACGCGATTCCGAACCGGTTCAAGGACGACTTCCCGGCGAACGCCGGCGGTGTCTACGACGTCGGTACGCCGGCCTCGAAGAACCCGCAGACGCACAACCCCGGTCCGACCCTCTGGCTGCCCAAGGGCAAGACGGTCCGCTTCATCCTCACTTCACGTGACGTCATCCACTCCTTCTGGGTGGTGCCGTTCCTCATGAAGCAGGACGTCATCCCGGGCCACACCAACTCCTTCCAGGTGACCCCCAACAAGGAGGGCACCTTCCTGGGTAAGTGCGCCGAGCTGTGCGGCGTCGACCACTCCCGGATGCTCTTCAACGTGAAGGTCGTCTCTCCCGAGCGCTACGAGGCCCACCTCAAGGAGCTCGCGGCGAAGGGGCAGACCGGTTACGTCCCGGCCGGCATTGAGCAGACGGGCCACGAGAAGAACCGGGAGACGAACAACCTGTGAGCATCCTCAACGAACCTCAGGGTGCCGCCGAGGCCGAAGGCTCGTACGCGAACGAGCTGCCGGTCCGGCGCAAGCAGCCCGGCAACGTCGTGGTCAAGTGGCTCACCACCACCGACCACAAGACGATCGGCACGCTGTATCTGGTCACGTCGTTCGCGTTCTTCTGCATCGGTGGCGTCATGGCGCTGCTGATGCGCGCCGAGCTCGCGCGTCCTGGTCTGCAGATCATGTCGAACGAGCAGTTCAACCAGGCGTTCACGATGCACGGCACGATCATGCTGCTGATGTTCGCGACGCCGCTGTTCGCCGGTTTCACCAACTGGATCATGCCGCTGCAGATCGGCGCGCCCGACGTGGCGTTCCCGCGGCTGAACATGTTCGCCTACTGGCTCTACCTGTTCGGCTCGACGATCGCGGTCGGCGGCTTCCTCACCCCGTCGGGCGCGGCCGACTTCGGCTGGTTCGCCTACAGCCCGCTGTCGGACGCGGTCCGCTCGCCGGGCATCGGCGCCGACATGTGGATCATGGGTCTGGCCTTCTCCGGCTTCGGCACCATCCTCGGCGCGGTCAACTTCATCACCACGATCATCTGCATGCGCGCACCCGGCATGACCATGTTCCGCATGCCGATCTTCGTGTGGAACGTGCTGCTGACCGCCGTACTGGTCCTGCTGGCCTTCCCCGTCCTCGCCGCCGCGCTGTTCGCGCTGGAGGCGGATCGGAAATTCGGGGCACATGTCTTCGACGCTGCGAATGGCGGCGCGCTGCTCTGGCAACACCTCTTCTGGTTCTTCGGCCATCCAGAGGTGTACATCATCGCCCTGCCGTTCTTCGGAATCATCTCCGAAGTGATCCCGGTGTTCAGCCGCAAGCCGATGTTCGGCTACATGGGCCTCATCGGCGCCACCATCTCCATCGCGGGTCTGTCCGTGACGGTGTGGGCGCACCACATGTACGTCACCGGCGGCGTCCTGCTGCCGTTCTTCTCCTTCATGACGTTCCTCATCGCCGTGCCAACAGGCGTGAAGTTCTTCAACTGGATCGGAACGATGTGGAAGGGCTCGTTGTCCTTCGAGACACCGATGCTCTGGGCCGTCGGCTTCCTGATCACCTTCACCTTCGGTGGTCTGACCGGCGTCATCCTGGCCTCGCCGCCGATGGACTTCCACGTCTCCGACTCGTACTTCGTGGTGGCGCACTTCCACTACGTGGTCTTCGGCACCGTGGTGTTCGCGATGTTCTCCGGCTTCCACTTCTGGTGGCCGAAGATGACCGGCAAGATGCTCGACGAGCGGCTCGGCAAGATCACCTTCTGGACGCTGTTCATCGGCTTCCACGGCACGTTCCTGGTGCAGCACTGGCTGGGCGCCGAGGGCATGCCGCGCCGTTACGCGGACTACCTCGCCGCCGACGGCTTCACCGCGCTGAACACGATCTCGACGATCAGCTCCTTCCTGCTCGGCCTGTCGATCCTGCCGTTCCTCTACAACGTGTGGAAGACGGCCAAGTACGGCAAGAAGGTCGAGGTCGACGACCCGTGGGGCTACGGCCGTTCACTCGAGTGGGCGACCTCCTGCCCGCCGCCCCGGCACAACTTCCTCACCCTGCCGCGGATCCGCTCCGAATCCCCGGC
This sequence comes from Streptomyces sp. NPDC058371, assembly GCF_042723265.1. Lineage (NCBI taxonomy): Bacteria > Bacillati > Actinomycetota > Actinomycetes > Kitasatosporales > Streptomycetaceae > Streptomyces > Streptomyces sp. NPDC058371. The sequence continues at coordinate 17,177 of NZ_JBHXJC010000005.1, forward strand.
GTTCGACCTGCACCACCCGGAGATCGCCGCTCTCGAGCAGCTCGGACACGGCGGCCACGGTGCCAGCGCCCTCGCGGGTAGCAAGGAGACCGGCAAGTGAAGATCCAGGGCAAGATGTTCATCTGGCTCGCCGTCTTCATCCTCGTCATGGCGATCGTCTATGGCGTGTGGTCGAAGGAGCCCGCCGGTACCACGGCACTCTTCCTGGCCTTCGGCCTGAGCATCATGATCGGCTACTACCTGGCCTTCACGGCCCGGCGGGTCGACGCGGGCGCTCAGGACAACAAGGAGGCCGACGTCGCGGACGACGCCGGCGAGGTCGGGTTCTTCAGCCCGCACAGCTGGCAGCCGCTCGCCCTCGGCACCGGTGGCGCGCTCGCCTTCCTGGGCGTCGTCTTCGGCTGGTGGCTGATGTACTTCTCGGCCCCGATCATCCTGATCGGCCTGTGGGGCTGGGTCTTCGAGTACTACCGCGGTGAGAGCCGCACCCAGTAGCACGCGCTGAGCGCACGGGAGCCCGGACACTCCGTCAGGAGTGGCCGGGCTCCTCCTTTTGCCACGCCTCCTGTCCCTCGCACGGGTCACTCACCGCGCCGGAGCCGGTGGGGGTTCTTAGCGTGGGCTCATGAACCACTCACCGCGAATCCGCACGGTCGTCAGCTGCACCACGCTGGTGGTCGCCCTCGGCGCGGGGTCCACCGCCTGCAGCTCGGACGGCAACCCGCTCTCGGCCAAGCCGTACGACGCGGCGGGTCAGATCGCTTTCAACGGGCCCGCCGGCGGCAGCCGGAAGGCCGACCCGGACAAGCCCCTGGAGGTCACCTCCAGAGGCTCCGACGGGCGCATCACGGACGTCATTGCCGTGGACGCCACCGGCAGGTATCTGGCGGGCCGGCTGTCTGCCGACGGCCGCCGCTGGCACAGCACCTCACCACTCGCCGCCGACGCCCACTACACGGTGTCGGTGAGCACCGAGGACGAGGACGGCGCGCCCGGGCGCAAGGTCCTCTCCTTCGACACCAGCAAGCCCTCCACGAAGAAGCGGCTGGACGTCACCTTCGGGCCGGACGCGGGCAAGTACGGCGTCGGCCAGCCCGTCACCGCCGAACTCAGCGCCCCCATCAAGGACAAGGCCTCCCGGGCCATCGTCGAGCGCGCCCTGAAGGTGGACTCGACGCCCGCCGTCGAGGGCGCCTGGCACTGGGTGGACGACAAGGAACTGCACTTCCGCCCCAAGGAGTACTGGCCCACGAACGCCACCATCCAGGCGCACGCCAACCTCGCGGGCATCAAGATCGGCGACCGTATGTGGGGCGGCAACGCCAAGCCGCTGAAGCTCACCACGGGCGACCGCGTCATCGCGGTGACCGACGCCGCCGCGCACTCGATGACGGTCTACAAGAACGGTGAGGAGATCAACGAGATCCCGGTCACCACCGGCAAGCCCGGCTTCGAGACCCGCAACGGCGTCAAGGTCGTGCTCGGCAAGGAGTACTTCGTACGGATGCGCGGTACCAGCATCGGCATCTCCGAGGGCAGCTCCGACTCGTACGACCTGCCGGTGTACTACGCGACCCGGGTGACCTGGAGCGGTGAGTACGTCCACGCGGCGCCGTGGTCCACGGGCTCCCAGGGCTCCGCCAACGTCAGCCACGGCTGCACCGGCATGAGCACCGCCAACGCCGCCTGGTTCTTCGAGAACGTCCGCGCCGGCGACATCGTCAAGGTCCAGAACTCCAACGGCGACATGATGGACCCGTTCGGCAACGGGTTCGGCGACTGGAACCTCGACTGGAAGAGGTGGCGCACCGGCAGCGCGCTGCTGGGCGGGACCCCCGACGGACCCCGCCCCGAGGACCGGGCGCGGCTGCGCCCGGAGAGTGCCTGAGGCCGAGCCCCGCAGCGGCCGCTCAGGTGCCCAGCAGGGCCTTGCGGCGCAGCAGCGAGGCCAGCGAGGCCGCGAACTCCACCGGATCGACCGGCAGGGTCACCGCGGCGTCCGCGCGGCTCCAGGTGGCCAGCCAGGCGTCCTGCGGGCGGCCGATGAGCACCAGCACGGGCGGGCAGTTGAAGATCTCGTCCTTGATCTGGCGGCACACGCCCATGCCGCCCATCGGCACCGCCTCGCCGTCCAGGACGCAGACGTCGATGCCGCCCTTGTCGAGCTCGGCCAGTACGGCCGCCGGCGTGGCGCATTCGAGGAACTCGACCTGGGGTGCGTCGGCCGCCGGCCTGCGGCCGGTCGCCAACCGGACCTGTTCGCGGGTGTTGGAGTCGTCGCTGTAGACCAGCACCGTGGCGGTCGGCTGCATTGTTCCTCCGTGACTTCGGCGACTCTGGCGTCGTACGGGCGTGAACCGATGCGCGGATGCTACTCCTTCAAACACCTCGTCAACACCGGTTCGGACAGGGCTTCGATGGGCCATACGGGCAGGACACACGCCTCGGACACTCCGAACGGCACCCCCCGGGGTGAGGGCGGGATAAGCGACCGACATAATGTCGGTCGTGGCGACAGCAACGACAGTAGAAACCGGGCATGCGCACCCGTCGGTCAATCGGCCGAACCTCACCAGCGTCGGAACCATCATCTGGCTGAGTTCCGAGCTGATGTTCTTCGCGGCCCTCTTCGCGATGTACTTCACCCTGCGATCGGTGACCGGGTCGACTCACTGGAAGGACATGGCCGAGTCGCTGAACGTTCCGTTCTCAGCGACGAACACCACGGTTCTGGTGCTCTCCTCACTCACCTGCCAGCTCGGCGTCTTCGCCGCCGAGCGTGGCGACGTGAAGAAGCTCCGGGCGTGGTTCATCGTCACCTTCATCATGGGTGCGATCTTCATCGGCGGTCAGATCTTCGAGTACACCGAACTGGTCAAGAAGGACGGGCTCTCGCTCTCCTCGGACCCGTACGGCTCGGTGTTCTACCTGACCACCGGCTTCCACGGTCTGCACGTGACAGGAGGCCTGATCGCCTTCCTGTTCGTCCTCGGCCGCACCTACGCGGCCAGGAGGTTCACTCACGAGCAGGCCACCGCAGCCATCGTCGTGTCCTATTACTGGCACTTCGTCGATGTCGTCTGGATCGGCCTTTTCGCCACGATCTACCTGATCAAGTAGCCGGTGCGTCGTCCGACGACCCACCGAACACATTCCAGAAGCACCGACGCAGAAGATCCTGACACCGGGGTAATCCGTGAAAAAGCTCTCCGCACGACGACGCCATCCGCTGGCGGCGGTCGTCGTCCTACTCCTCGCGCTGGCGGCCACCGGGGGGCTGTACGCCGCGTTCGCACCCGCGAGCAAGGCGCAGGCCGACGAAACCGCCCAGTCCCTCGCCATCGACGAGGGCAAGAAGCTCTATGCCGTGGGCTGCGCCAGCTGCCATGGCACCGGCGGTCAGGGCACCTCTGACGGGCCGCAGCTCACCGGCGTGGGCGCCGCGGCCGTCGACTTCCAGGTCGGCACCGGTCGTATGCCGGCCCAGCAGCCGGGCGCGCAGATCCCGAAGAAGAAGGTCATCTACTCGCAGGCCGAGATCGACCAGCTCGCGGCGTACATCTCGTCGCTCGGCGCCGGTCCTTCGGTTCCGACGAAGAACCAGTACAGCCCGGAAGGCGCGGACATCGCCAAGGGCGGCGAGCTCTTCCGCACCAACTGCGCGCAGTGCCACAACTTCGTCGGCAAGGGCGGTGCACTGTCCGAGGGCAAGTACGCGCCGAGCCTTGAAGGCGTCGACCCGAAGCACATCTACGAGGCCATGCAGACCGGCCCGCAGAACATGCCGTCCTTCCCCGACACGACGATGTCGGAGAAGAACAAGAAGGACATCATCGCGTACCTCCACGCGGTCAACGGAAGCGACACCGAGAGCCCCGGTGGTCTTGAGCTGGGCGGCCTCGGGCCGGTCAGCGAGGGTCTGTTCGCCTGGATCTTCGGACTCGGCGCCCTGATCGCCGTCGCCGTCTGGGTCGCCGCTCGGACCGCAAAGGCCAAGAAGTCATGAGTAGCCAAGACATTCCAGAAGAGAACCTGCCCGCCGAGCGGGCCATCGACGAGCACGGGCACGGTGCCGTCGGCGTAGCGGACGAGAAGAACCCGTTCGCCGACCCGGGGCTGCCGCCCCACGAGCACCGTGTCCAGGACATCGACGAGCGGGCCGCCCAGCGCTCCGAGCGCGTGGTCGCCATGCTGTTCACGCTGTCGATGCTGGCCACGATCGGGTTCATCGCCTCGTTCGTGACGATCCCGGCCGACAAGTCGGTCTTCATCTTCCCGCTCGGTCACATCAGCGCGCTCAACTTCGCACTGGGCATGACGCTCGGCCTCGCGCTCTTCGCGATCGGCGCGGGCGCGGTCCACTGGGCCCGCACGCTGATGTCCGACGTGGAGGTCGCCGACGAGCGGCACCCGATCGCGGCGGAGCCGGAGGTACGGGCCAAGGTCCACGCCGACTTCGCGCAGGGTGCCAAGGAGTCCGGGTTCGGCCGGCGCAAGCTGATCCGCAACACGATGTTCGGCGCGCTGGCCCTGGTGCCCCTGTCCGGCGTGGTCCTGCTGCGCGACCTGGGTCCGCTGCCCGAGGACAAGATGCGTCACACGCTCTGGTCCAAGGGCAAGCTGCTCGTCAACATGAACACGAACGAGCCGCTGCGTCCCTCGGACGTCGCCGTCGGCTCGCTCACCTTCGCCAAGCCCGAGGGCCTGGAGGAGCACGACGAGGAGTTCCAGGACGAGATCGCCAAGGCGGCCCTGATGATCATCCGGCTGCAGCCGGACAACATCAAGGACAAGCGCGAGCTCGAGTGGGCGCACGAGGGCATCGTGGCGTTCTCGAAGATCTGCACCCACGTCGGGTGCCCGATCTCCCTGTACGAGCAGCAGACGCACCACGTTCTCTGCCCGTGCCACCAGTCCACCTTCGACCTCTCCGACGGTGCCCGAGTGATCTTCGGCCCGGCCGGTCACGCTCTGCCGCAGCTGCGCATCAGCGTGAACGATGAGGGCTACCTTCAGGCGCTCGGCGACTTCGAAGAGCCCGTCGGTCCTGCTTTCTGGGAGCGCGGATGAGCACTGCAAGCAATGAGCCGCGTTCGCGCGAGAAGGCGCCCGCCGGTGAGCGGGTGGCCGACTGGGCGGACGGCCGACTGGGGATCTACTCCCTGGCCAAGTCCAACATGCGCAAGATCTTCCCGGACCACTGGTCCTTCATGCTGGGCGAGATCTGCCTCTACAGCTTCATCATCATCATCCTCACGGGTGTGTATCTGACGCTGTTCTTCCACCCGTCGATGAACGAGGTGGAGTACCACGGCAGCTACGTCCCGCTGCAGGGACAGCTGATGTCGGAGGCGTTCAGCTCGACGCTGCACATCAGCTTCGAGGTCCGTGGCGGTCTGCTGATCCGGCAGATCCACCACTGGGCGGCGCTGATCTTCCTCGCCGGCATGTTCGTGCACATGATGCGCGTGTTCTTCACGGGTGCGTTCCGCAAGCCGCGTGAGATCAACTGGCTGTTCGGCTTCCTGCTGTTCGTCCTGGGCATGTTCACCGGCTTCACCGGCTACTCGCTCCCGGACGACCTGCTCTCCGGCACCGGTGTCCGCTTCACCCAGGGCGCGATCCTGTCCACGCCGATCGTCGGCACGTACATCTCGATGTTCCTCTTCGGGGGCGAGTTCCCGGGCCACGACTTCGTTTCGCGGTTCTACTCGATCCACATCCTGCTGCTGCCCGGCATCATGCTCGGCCTGGTGGTGGGCCACCTGATCCTGGTCTTCTACCACAAGCACACCCAGTGGGCGGGTCCGGGCAAGACCGAGAAGAACGTCGTGGGCATGCCCCTGCTGCCGGTCTACATGGCCAAGGCGGGCGGCTTCTTCTTCCTGGTCTTCGGTGTCATCGCGGCCATCGCGGCGATCGCCTCGATCAACCCGATCTGGGCCATGGGCCCGTATCGCCCGGACCAGGTGTCCACGGGCGCCCAGCCCGACTGGTACATGGGCTTCGCCGAGGGTTTGATCCGGTTCATGCCCGGCTGGGAGATCAACCTCTGGGGTCATACGCTCGTACTGGGCGTGTTCGTCCCGCTGGTGCTCTTCGGTGTCGTGCTCGGCGCGTTGGCGGCTTATCCGTTCATCGAGTCCTGGGTCACCGGCGACAAGCGTGAACACCACATCCTGGACCGGCCGCGCAACGCCCCGACCCGCACGGGTCTGGGCGTGGCCTGGGTCACGATGTACATGATCACGCTGGTCGGCGGCGGCAACGACCTCTGGGCCACGCACTTCCACCTGTCGATCAACTCGATCACCTGGTTCGTCCGGATCTTCTTCTTCGTCGGACCGGTCTTCGCGTTCCTCATCACCAAGCGGATCTGCCTCGGCCTCCAGCGCCGGGACCGGGACAAGGTGCTGCACGGCCGCGAGTCGGGCATCATCAAGCGCCTGCCGCACGGTGAGTTCATCGAGGTGCACGAGCCGCTCAGCCAGGAGGCCCTGCACACGCTCACCGCGCACGAGCAGTACCAGCCGGCCCAGATCGGCCCCGCGGTCGACGAGAACGGTGTCGAGCGCAAGGTGAAGGGCTCGCAGAAGCTGCGCGCCAAGCTGAGCGAGGGCCTCTACGGGGAGGACAGCCAGATCCCCAAGCCCACGGTCGAGGAGTACAAGGAGATCACGAGCGGCCACGGCCACCACTGATCACCTGACCGGTCCGCGCGACCGCCACGGCTGGAGCCCCGTCCATTGCATGGACGGGGCTCTTTGCCGTCCCCGGGCCTGGATAGGGTGGACCCTGCTTGTCACACGTCGTGTACGTGACTTCTTGTACGTGTCTACGAACCCAGGAGCGGCATATGAGTGCTGTGACCCCCGCTGGAGGCGACATCGCGGCGGGCCGTTCCTGGCCCGTGGTGCTGGACGGCCTTCTCGACGGCCGTGACCAGAGCGCGGACGACACGGCCTGGGCGATGGACCGCATCATGCGGGGCGAGGCGACGGACGCGCAGATCGCCGGGTTCCTCGTGGCGCTGCGGGCCAAGGGCGAGACGGTCGAGGAGATCTCCGGGCTGGTCCGGGCCATGTACGAGCACGCGAATCTGATCGAGGTGCCCGGGGCGACGGTCGACATCGTCGGCACCGGCGGTGACGGCGCGAAGACCGTCAACATCTCCACCATGTCGTCGATCGTCGTGGCCGGCACGGGTGCCAAGGTCGTCAAGCACGGCAACCGGGCCGCGTCCTCCGCGTCCGGTTCCTCGGACGTCCTGGAGAAGCTCGGCATCAATCTTCAGTTGACCCCGAAGCGGGTCGCCGAGGTGGCCGAGGAAGCCGGGATCACCATCTGCTTCGCGGTGAAGTTCCATCCGGCGCTGCGTCATGTGGCGGCGGCGCGGGGGCAGTTGGGGATCCGCACGACGTTCAACGTCCTCGGTCCGCTGACCAACCCCGCGCGGGTCAGGGCGCAGGCGGTCGGTGTCGCCGATCCCCGGATGGCGCCCATCGTGGCCGGTGTCTTCGCCGAGCGCGGCAACTCGTCGCTGGTCTTCCGGGGCGACGACGGCCTCGACGAGCTGACCACCACGTCGACGTCGAAGGTGTGGGTCGTACGCGACGGGAAGGTCCACGAGGAGAGCTTCGATCCGCGGGACGTCGGGATCGAGCTGGTCCCGGTGGAGGCCCTGCGGGGCGCCGACGCGTCGTACAACGCGGATGTCGCGCGCCGGCTGCTGAACGGGGAGAAGGGGCCGGTGCGGGACGCGGTGCTGCTGAACTCCGCGGCTGCCCTGGTCGCCCTGTCGCCCGGCGACGGGTCGCTCGCGGAGCAGATCCACGCCGGTATGGAGCAGGCGGCGGAGGCCATCGACTCGGGGGCCGCCAAGCGGGCTCTCGAGCGGTGGGTGGCTGCCACGAACGCGTAGCGCCTGCGGCGGGCGGGGGGTTCGGCCCCGCCCGCTTCGGCCCGTACCCGGAGCGTCGGCTGCACGCCCCTCCGGACCGGGCCGGGGCCGTCGTCGTCCCGGCATCCGGACACGGGGTTGCGACGGGACGATCATGTGGCAAGATGCTGGGCAGGTCATGAGCGACAGCCATCAGGCCCCGGCCGGCTGTCCGGCAACCCTCCGTCCGTGGCGGGGTGCCCCGGGTGAAGACCAGGCCGTAGGCAGCGAGGTCTGCGGCAAGCGCGGACCCCTTGCCCTCTTCCGAGTGGACACAGCCCAGGGGTCCTGGTCATTCAGGGAGCCTTCTGTGAGCAAGCGAATGCGATAGGGCGTAGAGCCCCGCCTCCGCATACCCCTTTCACCTTTTCTGCGCCGAGCCGTGCGTTCCGCACCCGCTCGCGTGGTGATTTCGCCTGCCTCTTACGGGAGTTCGCCGTGTCCGTCTCCACTGTTGCCGCCGACCAGTCCGTTTGTGCCCCGCTGCCGGTTCTGGGCCGGGATGTCACCGTCCCGCTCGTCACCGGCGGCGAAGTCACCTACGCCGCGCTCGACTACGCCGCGAGCGCCCCGGCCCTCCAGCGGGTGTGGGACGACGTGGCCGCGTACGCCCCGTACTACGGCAGCGTGCACCGCGGGGCCGGATATCTGTCCCAGCTCTCCACCGACCTGTTCGAGAACGCCCGCACGACCGTCGGCGAGTTCCTCGACTGCCGCGAGAACGACCAGGTCGTCTTCACCCGTTCGACCACCGACTCGCTGAACCTGCTCGCCGCCGCGCTGCCGGCCGACTGCCAGGTCTTCGTCTTCGAGACCGAGCACCACGCCTCGCTGCTGCCGTGGCGGGACGCCCGGGTGACGTACCTGAACGCCCCGCGGACGCCCGGTGAGGCAGTGGCGACCCTGGAGCGCGCGCTCGCCGACCGCGACCCCTACGGCCCGGCGCTGGTGTGCGTCACCGGTGCCTCGAACGTCACCGGCGAGCTGTGGCCGGTGCGCGAACTCGCCGCGGCCGCCCACGCGCACGGCGCACGCATCGTCCTCGACGCCGCGCAGCTCGCCCCGCACCACCCCGTCTCGGTGCAGGAGCTCGACGTCGACTGGGTCGCCTTCTCCGGCCACAAGCTGTACGCCCCGTTCGGCTCCGGTGTCCTCGCGGGCCGCGCCGACTGGCTGACCGAGGCCGACCCGTACCTCGCGGGCGGCGGCGCCAGCCGCAAGGTCTCGCGGCGGCAGGACGGGGGAGTGGACGTGGAGTGGCACGAGACGGCCGCCCGTCACGAGGCCGGGTCGCCGAACGTCATCGGCGTCCACTCGATCGCGTCGGCCTGCAAGGCCCTGACCGAGGCCGGCTTCGACACCCTGGTGGCCCGCGAGCGGTATCTGATCGACACGGTCCGCGCGGGTCTCGCCGAGGTGCCCGAGGTCCGCGTCCTGTCCCTCTTCGGTGACGACGCCCCGCGGGTCGGCGTCATCTCCTTCGTCGTCGAGGGCTGGAACAGCTCGCACTTCGCGGCCGCCCTGTCCGCCGAGTACGGCATCGGGGTGCGCGACGGTCTGTTCTGCGCCCACCCGCTGGTGCGCACGCTGCTGGGCAGCGACCCGCAGAGCCAGGGCGAGTGCGGTGCCCCCGAGGCCGCGCCGGGCGAGAAGTCCCTCAACGCGATCCGCGTCAGCTTCGGCGCCGGCACCCCGGACGAGCACGTGGAGCGCTTCGTGCGCGCCGTGAAGGAGCTCGTGCGGGACGGTGCGCGGTGGCAGTACCGGACCGAGGACGGGCGCTGCGTGCCCGCCGTCTGAGGTCCCGGGAACAGCCTCGCGCGAACAGCTTCAGCGCCCGGAGGCGGCGTTCACGGCAGGTCCCGGCTCAGGAGTCGAGGCCGATCGCGAACGCCGCCTCCAGGTCGTGCTGGGAGTACGTGCGGAACGCGACGTGGGTGTCGGTGCCCTCGACGCCCGGGATCTTGCTGATGCTGCCGGGGATGACGTCCGCCAGGTCGTCGTGCGCCTTGACGCGGACCATGGCGATCAGGTCGTACGTGCCGGTGACGGAGAAGACCTCGCTGACGCTCTCGAGGGCGGCGATCGACTCCGCGATCTCGGGGATCCGGTCCACGCTGGTCTTGATGAGCACGATCGCGGTGATCACGGCTGGGTTCTCCCTTGGTGCGCGCTGGGGCCTTCACTCTAAGACTTGATCCGTGGCTCACCAAAGGGTGGACCATGGACGTCCGCCCGGCCCGCAGGGTGCGGCGGTGGACAGGCCCGCACCACCGTCAACGTGCCAGGTCCTCCACCGAGCCGCGCAGCGCCTCTCGCAGGCGTGCCATCTGTTCCGGGCCGTAGGTCCAGCTGTCGTACTCGTTCTGCAGCAGCAGCCGCCCCCCGAAGCCGGCGGCGACGATCTTGGGCGGCATGCCGGGTGCGTTGGCGGTGCCTCCGAAGCGGAGCAGGTGCACGTCCTCCGGAACGGGGTGAGCGGGAATCCGGCCGACGTTGGAGATGCCGTAACTGACGACCGGCACGGGCAGGGCGATCCCCCGGGCACCCGCTCGGAGTGCGGCGAGCAGGAAGCGCTCCGGGTCACGGCGCGCCAGCGCGCCAGCGATCTGGTCGGCCGCCTCTCGGCCGACGGCGTCGAGGCGGTCGTCGTGCGACACGGCAAGGGCTGTCTGCAGTCCGGTGACGCAGTTGAGCACGGTGCTCAGGGGCAGTTCGGGCGTCAAGCGGGTGCGCAGGTCGACGCCGTGGCCGCACACCATCGGCAACGGGCCGGTCTCGGGCGCGAGTTGCGCGCGTACGGCGGTCAGCAGCAGTCCGGTGACGAGGCTGTTCACGGTCACGCCCTGGGCACGGGCGGCGGCGACCACCGACTCGGTGGTCCGGGGGTCGAACTCCAGCCTGTCGACGACGAAGCGGCGCGACTCGACCGGGCGGTCGGGCCGCCCCATGCCCTCGGTGGGAAGCGTGGCGGGCTTGGTGTCGATGCTCGCGGCCTGCGCCAGGGCGTCGGCCAAGGCGTCGATCTCACCCTCCGGGAAAGCGTCGGCCAGGCGGGTGTCGATGGCCTCCGGCAGCACGTCGCGTCGCTCCGGAGCAGGGTCTGCGCCGGCCGCCAGAGCGGTGTAGTACCGCCAGAACTCGTCCAGTACGGCGAAGGCGGAGCGGCCGTCGGCGACGCCGTGATGGACACCGAGTACCACCTGACTTCGCTCGCCGTCCGTGAGCAGCCACGCGTGGAGCATGCTCTCGGTCCAGTCGGGCCGTGAGTTGATCAGTTCGGCGAAGGGCTCGTCGATGCCGTCGAGCAGCGTCAGCGGCGGCTGGACCCGGTCACGAACCCGCAGCAGGAGCCCCGCGTCGCCGTGCACCACCTCGGAGCGCAGGAGAGGGTGTCGTTCGGTCAGCAGACCCAGGGCCCGGGCCATCAGGGCCGGGTCGATGCGGCCGCGCACCAGGGACTCGACGTAGGCCGGCATGTCGTACAGCGGCAGACCGGCGGCCCCCAGGTCGAGGAAGTAGACGCTCTCGAAAGGGGATATGGCGCGCCGGCGGGTCATGGTGCGGAGTCTCCGATCCTCACAGGTGAGTGGGCCGGTCATGGTCCCGCGTCCTCGGCGGCGCGGTGCCCAGGTCACGCAGCGCGGCACCGAGTCGCTCCGGGCCGAGCGAGGGAGCCGGAAGGGGACAGCCGGTACCGGGGCGCAGGCTGTCCAGCAGCAGGGCGAGGTAACGGCGCCACGAGTCGGGTGCCGCGGGCACGGCCCGGCCGAGCGCCGCGAGCAGGAACATCAGGTCCTCGACCGTGATGTCGGCGCGGATCGTGCCCTGGTCCTGGCCGCGGCGCAGAAGGCTTTCGAGGGTGCGTCGGTTGGCGTCGCGCAGTGTGTCGAGGGTGGGCACGCCCTCCGTCTCGGTGGTCATCAGGTCGCCGGCGCCACGGTCGGACGCGAGCAGAGCGAAGACATGGTCGAGGTAGGCGGTGAGGCTCGCCCAGGCATCCTTTTGGTCACGGGCCTTCTCGGCGGCGCGCAGGATCGGCGCGAGGGAGTCCCGGAAGACGGCTTCGATCAGTTCGGCTCGGCTGGCGAAGTGCCGATAGAGCGTGGCATTGCCGACGCCTGCCCGGCGGGCGATCTCATCCAGCGGGGCGTCCACCCCGCGCTCGGCATAGAGCTGCCGGGCGACGGTGATCAGTGTCTCGCGATTGCGTCGTGCATCGCTGCGCAGGGATGTCCGCGGCTCCTTACTGCTCACCATGGGCGGCACCCTAGCAGTAACCGTGGACCACTCCCCGTTTCACCGGTACGGCCCCCGCCGCTAAACGGGGACCATTCCCTGTTTATTTGAATTCGATGGTCGGTTCGAACGAGTTCGAAGTGACGAACACTTTTGTTCCCAGATGATTTTGAGGACCTGTCAGCACTCGGCCAGGAGTTCGTCGACAACCCCTATCGATCTACGGGCGGATGCGCACACAGGGTGCGGTGCACCTCGTTGCGCACCGCCGCATCAGGTACTCGGGCGACGGGTCAGCGCGGCTCCGGCACCATCGGCAGCGGCCCGGCGGTCAGGCTCATGCCCGCCCGGGCCTTCACCACGGTGCCCGGGACGGGGCGCAGGCGCCAGCGCGAGGCCAGGGCAGCGAGCGCCAGGGTCGCCTCCGTCATTCCGAAGACGTCGCCTATGCACTTGCGGCTGCCGCCGCCGAACGGCAGATACGAGCCGCGTGCCACGTCCTGGGCGCGTTCGGGCAGCCACCGGTCCGGGTCGAAAGCCGCCGGGCGCGCGAAGAGCTCCGGGATGCGGTGGATGACATAGGGGCTGATCAGCACGTCCGTACCGGAAGGCAGCAGATGTCCGCCCAGTTCCGTGGGCTCGGCGGTCATCCGCGTGAACATCCAGGCGGGCGGGTACAGCCGCAAGGTCTCGGTGAACACCCGCTGCGTGTACGCCAGCCGGGGCACATCCGCATAGGTCGGCGCCCGGCCGCCCAGCACCTCGTCGACCTCGGCGTGCAGCCGCGCCTCCGCCTCGGGATGACTCGCGAGCAGGTGCCAGGCCCAGGTCAGTGCACTGGCCGTGGTCTCGACACCTGCCAGCAGCAGGGTCATCACCTGATCGTGGATCTCCTGGTCCGACATCCGGCCGCCGTCCTCGTCGTCCCGGGCGGCCAGCAGCGCCGAGAGCAGGTCGCCGCGGTCCTCCCCGGACCGCCGGTAGTCGCCGACGATGCCGTCGATGAGGGCGTGCAACCGGCCGAGTGCCGTGTCGAATTCGCGGTTGGCGGCCAGCGGGAGCCGGGCCAGCAGTCCGGTGGGATCCACGGCCCGGCGGTAGGCGCCCCGCACCATGACAGGCAGGCTGCGCTGGATCTCCGCGACCGAGTGCGGCGCCATCTCGGTCGAGAACAGGGAGCGGGCGGTCACCCGCGCGGTCAGCGCCTGCATGGCGTCGCTGACATCCACCGGTTGTCCGGCCGTCCAGGTGTCCGCGTGCGCGCTGCACTCCTCGTGCATCACTTCGGCGTATGCGGCGATGCGCGTGGCGTGAAAGGCCGGTTGCACCATCCGGCGCTGCCGGCGGTGGTCTGCCCAGTCGGACGTGATCAGCCCGTTGCCCAGGATGGGACGGGCCTTCTCCTTCACCGGCCCGCCGGTGTCGTAGACCCGGGCGTTCAGCAGCACCTGCTGCACCAGCTCCGGCCGGCAGGGCAGATAGGCCGGTTTGGTGCCGATGCGCAGCTCGACCAGGTCGCCGTGGGCGGGCAGTGACGCCAGGAAGTCCAGCGGGTTGCGCGCCAGCAGCAGGGCGTGCCCCACCAGCGGAAGTCGGTGGGGCGCCGCGACGACGCGTCGGCTCTGCCGGGACGTGTCGGGGTGGGTCTTCATGCCTCGGGTGTCCTTCGATGACGGGTGTCGGCGGATGACTCGGGTGGGGCGGCGGGCTCAGCGCCGTTCGAGGACCATGGGCAGCGCTCCCGGCTCCAGGGTGGCCTTCGGCTCCGGACGCAGCCGGGTCCCGGGCACCGGACGCAACCGCCAGCGCGCGGCGACGGTTGCGACGATCAGCGCGGTCTCGGTGAGCGCGAGGACGTCGCCGATGCACTTGTGGCTGCCCGCGCCGAACGGCAGCAGTGCCCCGCGCGGCACCTGGGCGGACCGCTCCTCCTCCCAGCGCCCCGGGTCGAAGGTCTCCGGGTCCGGGAAGAGCTCCGGATTGTGGTGCAGGGCATAGGCGCTGTAAAGGATCATCGTCCCGGCAGCAATGGTCCGACCGCCCAGTTCGACGTCCTCGGCTGCGACCCGCATCGCCATCCAGGACGGCGGATACAGTCGCAGCGCCTCGGTGATCACATTGCGCGTGTACGGCAGCGCCGACAGGTCGTCGTAGACCGGGGTACGCCCTCCCAGCGCCTCGTCCACCTCGGCGTGCACCCGCTTCTCCACCTCGGGCAGCGTCCCCATCAGGTGGAAGACGAAGGCCAGCGTGGAGGCGGTGGTCTCGCTTCCGGCGACCAGGAAGGTGATCACCTGGTCCAGCACCTGACCGTCGTCCAGCTTCTCGCCGGTGTCGGGGTGTTCGGCCTGCAGGAGGGTGGACAGCAGGTCACCGTGGTCGCTGTCGGACCGGCGCCGGCCGGCGATCATCTCCGCCACGATCTGCCGGAGTCTTGCGTTGGCGCGATCGTAGGCGCGATTGCCGGGGGTGGGCAGTTTCTCCATGACGCCCAAGGGCGCGACGGTGCGCTTGTAGATGCCGTGCGAGACGGTCCGCAGGCACTGGCGGGCCTCCTCGATCGTCGCCTCGTCGAGCCCGGTGGAGAACAGCGTCCGGGCCGCGACCCGCATCAGCAGGGCATGCATCGCGTCGCTGATGTCCCGGGTTTCACCGGGCCGCCAGGTGTTGGTCACCGTGCGGGTGTCGTCGGCCACGGCCGTCGTGTAGGCGGCGATCTTCGTCGTGTGGAACGCGGGCTGGATGAGGCGCCGTTGGAAGCGGTGCTCCTCGCCACGGGACACCGACAGGCTGTTGCCGAGCAGCTGCCGCGCCTTGTCGAAGACCCCGCCCTTGTCGAAGACACGTGGATTGAGCAGGACGTGCCGGACGAGCTCGGGATGGGCGGCGAGATAGGCCCGGCTGGGCCCCAGCCGTACCTCGACCAGATCGCCATGGGCGGGCAGGGAGGCCAGGAACTCCAGTGGGCGACGCCACAGCGCGGGCACGTGTCCGAGCAGGGGCAGAGCGCCGGGGGCGGTGCCGATCCGCCAGGGCCGTTCCGTCGAGGTCTTGGGGGTGCGCATGGGTCGGGTCCCCTACTCGATCCGCGAGTTGACGTCATTGACCGGTGCCTGGTAGCGCCGGTCCTGCGTGGTCCATACGAAGTTGCCGTGCAGGAGGTCGAGCAGGACGTCGCGGGTCGTGTCGTCGAAGGCCTTGATGCACTCCATGTCCTCGGCCATGTCGTCCACCCGGGCCCGGAAGAAGCGCCGGAAGTCGTTCTCGTCCGAAACGTCGCACAGCCGGAAGCAGTTGGTGATCTGGCCGAGGGCCCGCTCCCGGTCGTAGGAGTAGAAGTCATTGACGATGGCCAGCCCACGGGTGGTCATCCGGGCGGCGAGCCCCGTCCTGGAGTGCTCGGTCAGTTCCGGATGCCGGTAGATCGGGTAGGACATCTTCATCCAGAAGTCGACTCCCACGTCGGTGACGCGGAAGCGGAAGTACTGCTCCGGTGATGTGCTGCAGAGGACCTGCTTGATCAGTGAGTCCCGGAACATGTGGTCGCTGACGACGAAGGCCCGGGCCCCCTCGTACGCGAACTCGGCGTCCACCGGCTCGTAGTACCGGTCGCACACTGCGCGCAGCTGGGGCAGGAAGACGTCGAAGTCGTGCAGACCGGCGTCCATGTCGTCCCAGACGAACGTCACGCAGTTGAGCACGCAGACGGCCTTGAACGCCTCCATGTCCTTGATGTGCCGGGCGCTCTGGGACCACCGGACGACGTCCATGTAGGAGATCCAGCGCTTGTCGGACACGGTCTTGCCCAGCGGCGCCGCCGCGCGGTTGCAGGCGTCGATGACCTCACGCAGCTCGGCGTCCGTCAGCGGTATCTTCTGCGCCTCGTACCCGAGGTGTTGGTCGAACAGGGCGGCGAACCGGTCGGTGCACTCCTGCCAGTAGCGGGCCGTCCCGGCCGGGGCTTCGCCGGGGAGCGGAACCGGCGCGGACGCGGTCAGGTCTGCGGTCATGACTTCCTCCTGGTGGCCGTGATGGCCAGGTCCTTCAGGGCGGTGATCGCCTCGGCGGTGAAAGGGGCGCTGTCCAGGGCCCGCACAGCCTGCTGATAGCGGTCGTCGATCATGTGCTCGACGGCCTCCCGGGCGCCGGTGGCCGCGAAGATCGCCCGGATCTCCTCGGCCCCGGCCTCGTCCAGCACGGGGTCGCCGACGAGGGCTCGCAGCCGGGCGCTCTGCGCCGGGTCACCGGCGCTCAGGGCGAGCGCGACCAGGGTGGTGTTCTTGCCGGCGCGCAGGTCGTCCAGGCGGGACTTGCCGGTGTCCTGGACGTCCCCGTACACACCCAGCAGGTCGTCACGGAGCTGGAACGCCTCGCCCAGCGGCAGGGCGTACGCCGTGCAGGCGGCCATGGTCCGCGGGCCGGCGCCCGCGAGCGCGGCTCCGATGTGCAGCGGTCGCTCGATCGTGTACTTGGCGGTCTTGTAGCGGTTGACCGTCAACGTGGCGTCGACGTCGTCCGTGAGCTCCCCGGTGGCCCGCAGGTCCAGATACTGACCGAGCATCACCTCGGTGCGCATCTCGGCGATGAGCGACAGTACGGCCGACGACTGTGCGGGAGTGAGGTTCGATGTGTGCAGCAGCTGATCCGACCAGGCGAAGGCGAGATCTCCCACCAGCACCGCGGCGCCCAGCCCGAATCGCTCGGTGCGATCGTTGCGGCAATTTCCGGCGAGTACCCGGTGCACGGTGGGACGTCCTCGCCTGGTATCGCTGTCGTCCATGATGTCGTCATGAATGAGAGCGAACGCGTGGAACATCTCAAGTGAGGCAGCCACACGTACCACGGATTCCATGCCGATTTCTCCGCCGGCTGCCTGCCAACCCAGCACGGTCAAAACCGGGCGGATTCTCTTTCCGCCCATCATGAATTCCGCGAGTAGTTCTACTATTCGCGTCATCTGTACTTGTCCCGACTTTTCTTGGCACTCCGCCAGGAAATCTTCGAGAACGGTATCGACGGATTTTCTCACCACTCCCGCATCGAGAACAGCAGGAGATATCGTCCGAGTGCTCATGGTCCTTTGCTTCATCCCCTCTTCAGCCCGTCGGACCGGCCCCTCATGAAGGTCGGCACACCCCGGAATCGGGCACGCTGAAACGGGGCGAACCGTGGGGCGGCGTTCGCACGGGAGCCAGGCCGAGGGCCGGATGTGCAGACGGTGGGCGGCGGACAGCTCCGCCAGGACGTGCTTGCAAGCGGCGGCCGTCGCGCGACGCTGCGCGGCGGGCCGGTCCGGTGCGCGTCAGGAGACGAGGTCGACGCGCAGTTCTCTGGAGCCGCGCACGGTGACCTGGGGGCGCCGGACGAGGTCCTCGCGGGCCAGGTCGAGGCGATCGGTGGCCGGGTGGCGCCGTGGATCGCGGTGGGCGGCCCCGAGCAGGAGCATCACCTTGGAACCGGACGGGGTCGGGATGCCTGGGCGGGAGTTGACGTCGTCCCGCGGATCGGCGCGCCGTCCGGCGAGGTGCTCGGCGACGTACGCGCCGAACTCCTCCGCCGGGTCGGCCATGGCGCGTGGGGCGGTCTCGTCGGTGGCCGGGTCGATGACGTGGCCGAGCGCGTCGGTCCGCTTCCGGCGCAGGTCACGGTCCTCCACCGGCAGGGCGCCCAGGCCGCAGACGACGGTCACCGGCACCAGGGCCGCGAGGGACCCTGTGCGGTCGAGCCGGACGGGGTCCTGCGGGTACTCGCTGGTTAACTCGGAGCATCGAATGAGCGATGCGACCGCGCTGTATCCCGATCCGCCCCAATGTCCATAAGTGGTCCGGTGGACCGGCTCCACGTCCCGCAAGCGTTTGTAGAACGGATAGGGATCGTCGCGCAGACGCGGCGCGCATGCATTGAACAACACCCCGTTCCCTGTGGGTTCCATGTGTACGTACCCCCGTGATAGCGACAGGACGGGCCGGCGGCATGTCGGAACGCCTTCGAGCCCGATGGTTGAATAGTAGGCACACGGCAACCGGCAGAGACAAGACCTTTCTGGTCCCCCGTGGTGTACCCGACACCCAGAAACTCGAGGTTTAAACCGAGATCGCCCTACGCCCTGGACAGGGCTGTCGGCCCCGTATTACCTTCGGCCTGTTGGTGAAAACGCCGGTCAGTGCAACAAGGGGGACCGCACTGCGGCGCACTGTTTTCCACGCCGAACACGAGGCGTTGCGCGCGGTGGTGCGGGACTTAATCGGGACCGAGGTCGTGCCGGTCTATTCCGAGGGGGAGGCAGCCGGTCGCGTACGGTCCATGGGGCGGTGACCGTGGCGGCTCCTCCGCGCTGCTCCGGCACCGCTCGTATATAAGGCGCCCGTCTAGGGAGACTCGTCGCGGCGGCCGCCCTCCCGCACTCCGTCACTCGACGACACGGAGTGCGGGGGGCGGCCGCCGTCTTCCGCTGTCCCGCCCGTGGTGCACCGGCTACGGGACGGTTCGTCGTCGGCCGGCCCGCATGTGCGCGGGGACGGCTTGCGCACCCACGCATAGAGGAACCCCACGGAGAACCCCACCAGGTGGGCCAGATACGCGACCCCCGGTCCCGAGTTGTCGTGGCCCGCCGCCAGCCACTGCAGGATCACCCAGAAGGGGAGGACCACCCAGGCCGGGAAGCGCAGCGGCAGGAAGAACAGGAACGGGAAGAGACTGGTCACCCGGGCGCCGGGGAACAGGTACAGGAACGCACCGAGGACCGCGGCGATCGCCCCCGAAGCGCCGACCAGGGTCTGCACTGAGTCCGCGTTGGCGATCGCGTAGCCGAGCAGGGCGAGATAACCGCAGCCGACGTAGAAGAGGGCGAACTGCACATGGCCCATGCGTTCCTCGGCCATCAGCCCGAAGACGTAGAAGAAGAGCATGTTGCCCAGGAGGTGGAGCCAGCTGCCGTGGATGAAGAGCGCCGTCGCGGGGGTGAGCACGGCGCGGGGATCACCGCCGAAGAGCTCGGCCGGCACCACGCCCCAGCGGCGGAAGTAGGCATGCTGGGCGGCCAGCAGTTCGTCCCCGGTGCCGTACGCCGGATTGAGGCCCGCCGCCGGGCCGATCACGAAGATCAGACAGCAGACGGCGATCAGTCCGTACGTCACCGGAGCCGACTGACCCCGGACCGCCCGGCCGACCGTCGTACTCCACTTGCTGATCATGGACAGAGCATGACGTAACCGGACCGAACCGCACAGACCGCCTCGCCGCGTGGACGGCCGAGCGTCGAGGACCCCCCAGGCCTTAGGGTTACGACCCACACGCACCAGGGAAGCTGGCGCATCACGGACACTAGAAGGAAAGCGAAACAGCCACGATGACGGTTCCCCTGCCGACCGCCGAGACCCGGTGGCGCTGCACGCTCTGCGGCAACCTCACCCGTTTCGACGTGACCCGCTCGTCGAAGGTCGTGGAGTACGTGCACCTCGACCTGGCCGGTGAGCCGAACGTCGAGGAGCGCGAGGTGGTCAATGAGACCATCGAGTCGGTGCGGTGCCGCTGGTGCAATGCCGTGGATCAGGTGGAACTGGTGGACAGGCCGGGTGCCGGCTCCTGAGGGAGCGGCCCCCGCACGGATTTTGGGGTGACGGATGGTGGAGACCACAGGCGGGGAGCCGGACGACGGCACCGCTGAGGTGCTCGACCGTCCGCTGCCCGACGGCGTGCGCCGCCGGGTCGTGCAGATCGTCTCCGACGGTTTCGGCGGACTGACCGTGGGCGAGCTGCCGGCCCAGCTGAGGCAGTACGCGCGGTTCGCCCCGAATCGGCGGGCGAAGTTCGCGGGCAACGCCATGGCCGCCGCCCTGGAGACGGACCCTCTTTTCAGACAGCGCATCGCCGAGAAGCTGAGAGAGGCCCAGCCGGAAGTCACCGGCGCCCTCGACTCGGGCGCGCCGCCCCCGGCCGCGGATCCGCTGGACGTGGCGGCCGCGGCCTATGTGCTGCGTCCCACGGGCTGGGTGAAGCTGGTGGCCGCCGCGGGCGAGGAGGCCCAGCGGGCGGACGCCGAGCGCGTCGAGGAGGAGAACCGCGCCGAGCTGGAGCGGCTGCGCGAGGAGCTCACGGCGGCCCGCGGCCAGGTCAAGGCCGAGACCGAACGGCTGCGTACGGAGCTGGAGTCGGCGAAGAAGGAAGCCGAATCGCTTCACCGCAAGCTGCGCAGCGCCCTCAGCGACGTCAAGCGCGGCGAGGCGGCCGTGCGCAAGATCCAGGGTGAGATGGAGACCACGCGCACCGAGGGCCAGTCCCAGGTGTCCGCGGCGGAGAGCGAGAGCCGGCGGCTCAAGGCGCGGCTCGGCGAGGTCGAGGCGGCCCTCGAGGCCACCCGCAGGGCCGCGCGCGAGGGCCGCAGCGTCGAGGACATGCGTGTACGGCTGCTGCTCGACACGGTGCTCGACGCGGCACAGGGGCTGCGGCGCGAACTCGCCCTGCCGCCGGTGTCCGTACGGCCCGCCGAGACGGTGGACGCGGTCGAACCGGGACGGATGACCCCGAAGGACATCGCCGCGCGCGCCCTGTCCGAGAACGACCCCGCGATCCTCGACCAGCTGCTCGCGCTGCCGCAGGCGCATCTGGTCGTCGACGGCTACAACGTCACCAAGACCGGCTATCCGCAGATGCCGCTGGAGAAGCAGCGGCTGCGGCTGCTCGGCCAGCTCTCGCAGCTCGCCGCGCAGACCGGTGCCGAGGTGACGTGCGTCTTCGACGGGGCCGAGCTGGCCGCGCCCGTGCTGCTCGCGCCGCCGCGCGGAGTGCGGGTGCTGTTCTCCAAGGCGGGCATCACGGCGGACGAGCTGATCCGTCAGCTGGTGCGCGCCGAGCCGCCCGGGCGGCCGGTCATCGTCGTCTCGACCGACCGCGAGGTGGCCGACGGCATCGCCAAGGCGGGTGCGCGTCCGGTCGCTTCGGTGGTGCTCCTCAAGCGGTTCTCGCGGGGCTGAACCCACCCATTTCCGCCCGTTTTCCAGTCGGCTCGCCGAGCCGGAACCAAACCTCTTCCGGGGCCGGATCCTCCGCGGTGCCTTTCCGCTCGTACGGCCTCATAGGGCAACGTACGCACCATGCGTAACGTCTGGGCGTGATGCCCGAATTGGCGGAACCTTCACGCAACGTAGCGTCAAACGCGCATTACTGCACGTGAGTTGTCGGCAAAGAATGCGCTCGGTGACCGAGATTTTTCCTATGAGGATTTGAACTGATCACAAGAAGGTCACTAGGGTCAGGCCTCGAACCTCCGCTCGGGTGATCACTCATTGGGAGTGACGGTGGAGGGACACCGCCCGTCGGCGTATCGGCAGGCGGCTGGAGGAAGAAGGAGCTCGCCTTCGTGGCGTCCCACCGTCGACCCAAGCAGCCGAGCCGCACCCGTGTGACCGTGCTCACCACCGCCGCAGCCGCTGCAGTTGCCCTCAGCTCGCAGGCCGCGAACGCCGCGCCGAGCGAGAAGCCGAGCAAGGACGAGGTCAAGTCCAAGGTCGACAAGCTCTACGAAGAGGCGGAGAAGGCCACCGAGAAGTACAACGGGGCCAAGGAGAAGCAGGACAAGCTCGAGAAGCAGATCGGCACCCTGCAGGACAACGTCGCCCGCGGTCAGGAAGAGCTCAACACCCTGCGTGACGGCCTCGGTTCGCTCGCCACGGCGCAGTACCGCTCCGGCGGCATCGACCCCTCCGTACAGCTCTTCCTCTCCTCCGACCCGGACGACTTCCTGGACCAGGCCTCCACGCTGGACCAGTTGAGCGGCCAGCAGGTCGAGGCCCTGAAGAAGATCCAGGAGAAGCAGCGCTCGCTCGCCCAGCAGCGCGAGGAAGCCTCCGCGAAGCTCAAGGACCTCGCCGACACCCGCACCGAGCTCGGCAAGAAGAAGAAGGAAGTCCAGGGCAAGCTCGCCGAGGCGCAGAAGCTCCTCAACACCCTGACGGCCAAGGAGAAGGCGGCCCTCGACGCCGAGCAGGCCCGCGCCAGCCGCACCAGCGAGCGCAGCGCCCTCGACACCGGCGGCAAGTCGGCCTCCGGCCGCGCCGGCGCCGCGTACTCCGCCGCCCAGACCAAGCTCGGCTCGCCGTACGTCTACGGCGCCACGGGCCCCAGCTCCTTCGACTGCTCCGGTCTCACCTCCTGGGCCTACGCGCAGGCCGGTGTCTCCATACCCCGGACCTCGCAGGAGCAGGCCAACGCCGGAACGCGCATCTACTCGCAGAGCGACCTGCAGGTCGGCGACCTGGTCATCTTCTACGACGACCAGCACCACGTCGGCCTCTACGCCGGCAACGGCCAGGTGATCCACGCTCCGCGCACCGGCACCGTCGTGCGCTACGAGTCGATCGGCAACATGCCCTTCCAGTTCGGCGTCCGCATCTGAGAACCGTCTCCCGCGTCTCCTGAGGGCCGCCGCCACACCGCCCAAACGGGCGAATTACGGTGACTCCCGCTGACCCCACGCCCCGCTGATGACCTGCGTCTGAGGCGGGGCGTCACGTTGTGTGCCCGTCGGGGTCTTTGGCCGGTGCGTAGTCGCACGGCTACTGTCTGGCGCGTTTCCCCCAACTCCGGGGGTTCGTCAGCGGAAGGGAGAGCGGCCACCCGTGGGGTTCCATCGCCGCCTTGCACCGTCCGGGTTCGACCGGGGCGCGACCAGCGCCGCCGTCTGTGTGCTGTCCGCCGCGGCCGCGGCACTCGGGGCCGTGCCGGCCCTCGCCGCCCCCCAGGACGACACCCGCGCCAAGGTGGACCGCCTGTACGAGCAGGCGGAGCAGGCCACCGAGGCATTCAACAAGGCCGACGAACGCGCCGATTCGCTGCGCAAGCAGGTGTCCACGGCGCAGGACGAGATCGCCCGTCAGCAGGAGCGCATCAACACCATGCGGGACGCGCTCGGTTCGCTGGCCGGGGCCCAGTACCGCTCCGGCGGCATGGACCCCTCGCTCGCGCTGCTGTTCTCCGACGACCCGGACGACTACCTCGACAAGGCCGCCGCGCTCGACCGGATCGGTGCCCACCAGGCCGGTGAGCTCAAGGACCTCCAGATGGCCATGCGCGACCTCGCCCAGCGCCGCGAGGAGGCGACCGGCAAGCTGGCCGAGCTGGAGCAGAGCCGCAAGGCCGTCGCCCGGCACAAGAAGACCGTCGAGCAGAAGCTCACCAGGGCGCGGCAGTTGCTCAACTCGCTGCCGTTCGCGGAGCGCGCCGCCTACGACCGTGCCTCCCGCTCCGGCCGGGACATCCCCGACCTCGGTGATGCCGCTCCCGCCTCGGGCCGCGCGGCCGCGGCCGTCGCCGCCGCCCGCTCCGCGATCGGACGCCCGTACGTGTGGGGCGCCAGCGGGCCCACCGGCTTCGACTGTTCGGGCCTGATGCAGTGGTCGTACGCGCAGGCCGGCGTCGGTCTCCCGCGCACCTCGCAGGCGCAGCGGTTCGCCGGGCGGCAGGTCCCGCTCTCCCAGGCCCGCCCGGGCGACCTGGTCGCCTACCGCTCCGACGCCAGTCACATCGGGATGTACGTGGGCAACGGGCAGGTGATCCACGCCCCTTATCCGGGCGCACCGGTGCGCTACGACCCGGTGGGCATGATGCCGGTGTCGTCGGTGACGCGGGTCTGACCGCCCGCTCCGGCCCTGTTGGTGACCTGCTCCGGTGGCGCGGTTTCGGTCCGGTCCGTGACGCGTGCCCTGCGGTCCGGCACTCGCGCCGTACGATCGGAACGTGGCTGGTCGTGGGCGTGCGTCGGGGGTCGTTGCGAGCTGTGTGCTGCTGCTCGCCGCCCTGGTCGGGTGCGGCGGCGGGCCGGCGCACGACACCGCGGCCGACGCGGTGCAGCAGGTGCTCGACCGGCGCGCGGCGGCGGTCCTCGCCGGGGACGCGGCGGCCTACCGGGCGACCGCGACGGCGGGCGGCGGGCAACGGACCGCGCAGGACGCCGGGTTCGGGAATCTGCGGGCCGTCCCGCTGGCCTCCTGGGCGTACCGCCTGACCGGCTTCGACCGTTCCGGGGACCGGGCCACCGCCGAGGCGGACCTGAGCTATCGCATCAAGGGCTACGACAGCGCTCCTCTGGTCGCCGCCCGCACCCTGCGCCTGACCCGCAGCGGCGGGCACTGGTACGTCGCCTCCGACCGGCCCGCGAAGAAGGCGGCCGAACAGCTGTGGGAGCAGGGGGCCGTCCGCGCCGTACGGGGTGAGCACAGCCTGGTGCTCGGCGTGGGGCAGTCGGACGAGACGCTGCGCGGGTACGCGCGGCTGGCGGACCGCGCGGCACCCGCGGTGTCGCAGGCCTGGGGCACGGACTGGGCGGGCCATGTCGTCGTCCTCGTACCGCAGTCGCTGGAGGGTATGGCGGAGCTGCTCGGCGCGCCGGCGTCCGGGTACCGGGGGATCGCGGCGGTCACCACGGGCGAGGCGGGAGCCTCGGCGCGGGCGCCCGCGGACCGGATCATCGTCAACCCCGAGGCGTACGGCGTCCTGGGCGACCTCGGCAGACAGGTCGTGCTCACCCACGAGACGACCCACGTCGCCACGCGCGCCCACACCACGGCGGCCACGCCCCTGTGGCTCTCCGAGGGGTACGCCGACTGGATCGGCTATCTCGGCACCGGCCGCACCGCCACCCAGGCCGCCCCGGAGCTGGAGAGCGCCGTGGTCGACGGACACCTCCCGGCCGATCTCCCGGCGGACGCGGACTTCGGGTTCAGCGGGGACGCGGCCAGGCTGGCGCGGGCCTACGAGGGTGGCTGGCTGGCCTGCCGGCTGATCGCCGACCACTGGGGCGAGGTCCGCCTGAACGACTTCTACCGGGCCGTCGGCGACCACGCGCGGCGGGCGGGGGCCGTCGAGGACGCGCTGAAGGACGTACTGCACACGACACCGGAGAAGTTCACGCAGCAGTGGCGGGAGTATCTGCGGGCCCAACTGGGCTGATCTGCGCGGGACTTCAGCCTTCGAGCCGGGCGATGGCCTCGGCGAGCCACGTCCGCTCCGCCTCGCCCGTCGCCCGGGCCACCCGCAGCATGCCCTGCCGGAAGAGGTCGTCCGTCTCCTCGGCGCGGACCGGCTCTCCGTCACGGTAGAAGAAGCTCGCGGGCGTCTGCAGGAAGTCCAGGCGGCGGCGCAGCACCGCGGCCTGTTCCCGGGGATCGGGAAGCCGGCGCAGGAACGCCAGCAGGGTGTTGAAGCGGACCTGGTCGGTGATCTCCGCCTGCTTCGGCCGGCGCAGCCGCTCCAGGAGGTCCTCCCGGCCGCTCTCGGTGAGCGACAGGATGCGGCGTGGGGCGGCGCCGGCCCCGGGTTCCGTGTGCTGGTCCAGCCTGCCCGCCGCGACGAGCCGGGTGATCGCCGGATACAGGGCGCCGTCGCTGACCGGGCGGACATGGCCGCTGAGCGCCTTGATGCGCTCCTTCAGCTCGTATCCGTGCAGGGGCTCCTCCGAGAGAAAGCCCAGGATCGACAGCTCCAGCATGCGATCGGGTCCCTTCGTGCGGATCTCGTACCGGCCCGCCGTGGCGCCCGGGACGCCCTGGGCGGCAGGCGGTTGCGCGTCTCGTACCGGAATGCTACCTCTTATCGAGCTACCTCTAAACGAGGTAGCTCGAATCGAGGGGGATCATCGTGCAGTCCAGTCCCGAGGAGTCCGTGCCGTCC
Organism: Streptomyces sp. NPDC058371; assembly: GCF_042723265.1. Lineage (NCBI taxonomy): Bacteria > Bacillati > Actinomycetota > Actinomycetes > Kitasatosporales > Streptomycetaceae > Streptomyces > Streptomyces sp. NPDC058371. The sequence goes on from NZ_JBHXJC010000005.1 coordinate 43,020, forward strand.
GAGGAGTCCGTGCCGTCCGAGGAGTCCGTGCAGTCCCAGGAGTCCCAGCGGTCAGGGGGATCCGCCGTCCACCGCAGGCGGCTCGTGGCGCTCGCTCACCCCGTCTACCTCTCGCTGCTCGCCTCCGTGACGGCCGGGATCATCAACACCGTCTGGGTCTCCCGGCTCGGTGGCCCGGCCGTGGCGGCCGTCGCCGTCGCGACCAACACTGAGAACGTGCTCCTCGGGGTCGCCCTCGTCTTCGCCTCCGGCACGACCGTGCTGGTCGCGCACGCCAGGGGAGCGGAAGAGCCGGGAGCCGTGCGGGCGGCCGTGCGCGGGGGGTGGGCGCTGTGCGCCCTTGTCACGCCCTGGGTCGCCGCGGGTGGCTACCTGTTGCGCGAACCCCTCGCCCGGCTCGTACTGGGCGGTCAGGGGCCCGCCCCGGCCCTCTGTGCGGGCTACTTCGCGATCTCCCTGCCGGGTATCGCGGTGTTCTTCGCGCAGAACCTCGTCGACGGCATCCTCAAGGGCGCCGGCGACACCCGCACCCCGATGCGCCTCGCCCTGCTCGCCAACGGACTGATTCTGGGACTCGACCCCCTGCTCATCCACCGCTACGGCGTCCGCGGTGCCGCCGCCTCCACGGTGCTGTGCCGCTGCCTGGCCCTGGGTGCCGGGCTGTTCGCCCTGCGCCGGAACGCGCTGTTGCGGACGGCCGCGCAGGTCCCGCCCGCCGAGGCCACCGGAGCCGCCCTGCGCCGGACGCTGAGGACCGGGCTGCCGATGTCCGCCGACTTCACCGTGCGCCAGGGCGGGGCACTGGTGCTCGTGGCGATCGTGGCCCGGCTCGGGGTCACCGCCGTGGCGGCCTACTCGATCGCCTACAAGGTCATGTACGTCGCCACCATGGCCTTCTACGCGGTCCGCCAGGCCGCCTCGATCCACACCGCCCATGCGCGGGGCGCCGGCCGGGACGAGCGGCGGGCGATCGGGCGACAGGCCGTCCTCGTCTCCGGAGCCGTGGGAGCCCTGTTCGCCGTCCTGCTGGCGGCGCTCGCGCCGTGGATCATGCGGGCCTTCGGCGCCGGGCCCGCGGTCGCGCACGCGGGCGTGCTGTTCCTGCGCTGCGCCGGACCGTATCTGCTGCTGATGGCCGGGTTCATCGCGCTGGCCGGAGTCTTCGAGGGCAGTGGCGGCGCACCCGTGCTGCTCCGGGTGACCGTGCTCGGCACGGCCGTCCAGCTCCCGCTCGCCCTCGCGCTGTCCGGGCTCGGCCTGCCGGGGATCTGTCTGGCGATGTGCCTGTCGATGGTGGTGCAGTGGGCCGCCGTCCTCGTCCTCCTGCGGCGTCAGGAGGACGCCAGGCTCTCCCTGGTGCGGGCCGCCTGACTGGGCACGGTCGGGGCCGGCCGGGAGACCGTGCCCCGCCACAGCTGGACGGCGGCGGTCAGCGCGGCGGCCACCAGGAGGCCGTTGCGGACGAAGAGGAGCGTGATCCCGAGGGCGTCGCTGGCGACCACGTGCGAGAACCAGACCGGGAACTCCAGGACGGTCACGAAGGCCGCCGCCAGCACCAGGCCGACGGGCACGGTCATCCGGGTGCCGCGGAAGCACAGGCAGACGGCCGCGAGTCCGACCAGCCACACCATGTACTGCGGGCTGATGACCCGGCTGGTGGCCGTGAACATGAGCACCGCCACGAACGCGGCCTCGGCGAGCGTGTGCGCCAGGAACCGCTTCGCGCACAGCCGCCACAGCAGCACCCAGCCGAACGCGACCGCGGTGAGGAACAGCGCGGCCCCGCTCACCACGTCGACGTACCGCCCCAGAAACTCCACCGAGCCGTAGTTGAGCAGTACCTCGCCGTCCCAGCCGAGGTGCCGGGCGACATGGAAGACCAGGGAGCCGAGCGACTCCACCTCGGTGCCCCGGTTGCGCTGGAAGGCCAGGAAGGAGAAGGCGCCGGGCATCGACGCGGCGAACAGCAGCGCGAGCCCGCCGATCGTCACCGCCGCCGAGGCCCACGCCCGCTTGGCGCTCCCCTTGGCGGCCCCCACCAGCAGCAGGACCGGCCACACCTTCACCATCGCGCCGAAGCCCGCGAGCGCCCCCATCAGACGCGGATGGCGCGCACCGGCCAGCAGCGCCGCCACGGCGACGGCCGTCACCATCACGTCGTAGCGCGCGTACACGGTCGGTCCGAGCAGCGGCACGCCCGCCACCCACACCCAGGCGCCGCGCAGCGACTTGCCCGGGCGCAGGCCCGCGTACTGGAGCAGCGCGAACACCAGCACGTCCGCGAGAAAGGCGAGGACGAAGAACGCCGACGTGTAGTCCAGGAAGGGCAGCAGGCCGGGGGAGAGGATCGCGAGCGCGGCGGCCGGCGGGTACTGCCAGGTGACGTCGTCGAGCGGGAAGGTGCCGGTGCGCAGCACCTCGTACCAGCCCTGGTAGATCACCGAGACGTCGCTCGTCACGTCCGGGCCGGGGAAGAGGAACACCCGGAAGACGAAGAGCAGCAGCACCAGCCTGGTCAGGCCCCAGGTCCCCAGCAGCGCGTACGGGAACCCGTCCCCCCGTGTGCCCGTCATGCCCACCTGGCCCTTGTTCGTCCGGATGTTGTGTGGTTTCGCGGAGTCATGATGTCGTGCCGGGCTGTGCGAGAGCCATGAAGCGCGGCCGTGCGGAGCTGTACGTACGGCCAGGAGAGCGGGTTGGGTAGGGTCGGGCGCGATGCACAAGACCCTGATCGTGACCAACGACTTTCCGCCCCGGCCGGGCGGCATCCAGGCGTTCCTGCACAACATGGCGTTGCGGCTGGATCCCGGTCAGCTCGTCGTCTACGCCTCCACCTGGAAGCGCGGCCGCGAGGGTGCCGAGGCGACGGCCGCCTTCGACGCCGAGCAGCCCTTCACCGTCGTACGGGACCGGACGACGATGCTGCTGCCGACGCCCGCGGTGACCCGGCGGGCCGTCGGACTGCTGCGCGAGCACGGCTGTACGTCGGTGTGGTTCGGGGCGGCGGCCCCGCTCGGGCTGATGGCGCCGGCGCTGCGGAAGGCGGGTGCGCGGCGCCTTGTGGCGACCACGCACGGCCACGAGGCCGGCTGGGCGCAGCTGCCCGCCGCCCGTCAACTCCTGCGCAGGATCGGCGAGTCCACGGACACGATCACGTATCTCGGGGAGTACACGCGTGCGCGGATCGCCGCCGCGCTGACGCCCGAGGCGGCCGCCCGCATGGTCCAACTGCCGCCCGGCGTCGACGAGAAGACCTTCCACCCCGGCTCGGGCGGCGCGGAGGTGCGCGCCCGCCTCGGGCTCACCGAGCGCCCGGTCGTCGTCTGCGTCTCACGGCTCGTCCCGCGCAAGGGCCAGGACACCCTGATCCTCGCCATGCCGCGGATCCTGGCCAGGGAGCCGGAGGCGGTGCTGCTGATCGTCGGCGGCGGGCCCTACGAGAAGGAACTGCGCAGGCTGGCGCGGGAGACCGGGGTCGCCGACTCCGTCCGCTTCACCGGCGCGGTGCCCTGGTCGGAGCTGCCCGCGCACTACGGCGCCGGGGACGTCTTCGCGATGCCCTGCCGCACGCGCCGGGGCGGGCTCGATGTCGAGGGGCTCGGGATCGTGTATCTGGAGGCGTCCGCGACCGGGCTGCCCGTCGTCGCCGGGGACTCCGGCGGGGCCCCGGACGCGGTGCTCGACGGGGAGACCGGCTGGGTCGTCCGCGGGGGCTCGCCGGAGGCGGCGGCCGATCGCGTCGTCACCCTCCTCGGTGACGCGGAGCTGCGTCGCCGGATGGGGGAGCGTGGCCGCGCCTGGGTCGAGGAGAAGTGGCGCTGGGATCTGCTGGCGGAGCGCTTGCGGGAGCTGCTGTAGCGCCCACTGGGCTGTCGCTTGGGCGCTTCTGGCGACTCGCGGCCGCCTCGGGCCGGCCGCGCAGTTCCCCGCGCCCCTGAAGTGCGCTCCTGCCGGGGCCCCGTAGGGGGCGCGGGGCTGTGACACCGTGCGGCTCCGCCGCGTGGGCGCGAGCGACCAGCCACGGCCGGGCGCCGCGAGAGCACCCCCACCCCTGGGGCGGGAGCCCGGGTCGCTGGGGCGTCAGCCCCGATAGATCGCCTCGACCTCGTCGGCGTAGTCCTTGGCCACCACGTTGCGCTTGAGCTTCAGCGACGGCGTGAGATGCCCCGACTCCTCGGTGAACTGGGAGGCGAGGATACGGAACTTGCGCACCGACTCCGCCTTGGAGACGGCGGCGTTGCCGTCGTCGACCGCGTCCTGGATCGCGGCGACAAGATCCGCGTCGTCCCGCAGCGAGGCCGCGGTGGAACCGGCCGGCTTCCCGTGCTCCTCGGCCCAGCGGCCCAGGAACTCCTCGTCCACGGTGACCAGCGCGCCGACGAACGGGCGGCCGTCGCCGACCACCATGCACTCCGCGACCAGCGCGTGCGCGCGGATGCGGTCCTCGATCACGGCCGGGGCGACGTTCTTGCCGCCCGCGGTGACGATGATCTCCTTCTTGCGGCCGGTGATCCGGAGGTAGCCGTCCTCGTCGAGGGTGCCGATGTCACCGGTGTGGAACCAGCCGTCGGCCAGCGCCTCGGCCGTCGCGCTCTCGTTGTTCCAGTACCCCTTGAACAGGTGCTCGCCGTGCAGCAGCACCTCGCCGTCGTCCGCGATCCGCACGACCGATCCGGGCAGCGGCTGGCCGACCGTGCCGATCTTCTGCCGGTCCCACGGGTTGAAGGCGGTGGCCGCGCAGGACTCGGTCAGGCCGTAGCCCTCCAGGACCGTGAAGCCGATGCCTCGGAAGAAGTGCCCGAGGCGCTCGCCGAGCGGGGCGCCACCGGAGATGGCGTACTCGCCCTTGCCGCCGAGTACGGCGCGCAGCTTGCTGTAGACCAGCGCGTCGAAGGTCCTGTGCTTGATCTTCAGGCCGAGCGAGGGGCCCGACGGGGTGTCCAGCGCCCGGCTGTACGCGATCGCCGTGTCCGCCGCCTTGTCGAAGATCTTGCCCTTGCCGTCCGCCTGCGCCTTCGCGCGCGCCGAGTTGTAGACCTTCTCGAAGACGCGCGGCACACCGAGGATCAACGTCGGTCGGAACGCGGCCAGTTCGTCGGTGAGGTTCTTGATGTCCGGGACGCAGCCCAGCTTGATCGGCGCCATCATCGGCGCGACCTGCACCAGGCGTCCGAAGACGTGCGCGAGGGGCAGGAAGAGCAGGACCGAGCACTCGCCCGTACGGAACAGCGGGCGCAGGCGCTCCACGATGTTGCCGCACTCGGCGAAGAAGCTGCGGTGGGTGAGGACGCATCCCTTGGGGCGGCCGGTGGTGCCGCTGGTGTAGACGATGGTCGCCGGGTCGTCGGCCTTGGCGAGCGAGCTGCGCTCCTCGACCGTCTCGTCGGTGACGTCCTTGCCGGCGCGGCCCAGCTCCTCGACACCGCCGCCCTCGATCTGCCAGATGTGCTTGAGGGCGGGCAGCCCGTCGCGCACCGACTCCACGGAGGCCGCGTGCGTGTCCAGCTCGACGATGCAGGCGGTCGCGCCCGAGTCCCCGAGGATCCACTGCACCTGCTCCGCCGAGCTGGTCTCGTACACCGGCACGGTGACCGCGCCTGCGGTCCAGATCGCGAAGTCGAGCAGCGTCCACTCGTAGCGGGTGCGGGACATCAGGCCGACCCGGTCGCCGGGCTGCACGCCCGACGCGATCAGACCCTTGGCCGCGGCGCGCACCTCGGCGAGGAAGGTGGTGGCGGACACGTCCGTCCAGGTGCCGCCCACCTTGCGGGCGATGACGGCGACGTCGGGATGCTGCGCGGCGTTTCTACGGACGATGTCGGTGAGATTTCCGTCCGCAGGGACCTCGTACAAAGCCGGAAGGCTGAACTCGCGCAAGACTGCTGCTCCTCATAGGGCGCCGGCGCCACGACTCTGTGTGATGCGACGGTGCGGTCCAAGGCTCGGGCAGGTGCTCGGGGACGTCATTGTTGAAATCCTGAGCACGAGTGGACTGCCCGGACGTTACCCACCGGTACGGCAGTTTCGATAGGGGGTCCCACCGAGATGTTCCCTGCGTCACACGCGTTGGCTTTCCTTCGCGCAGAGTAGTCCACGCCTTTCCTGACTATCCAGTAACCGCAGGTCCGACCGCCTCTGTTCACGTTTGCCGCACACGCTTAAGCTTGATCGTCATGGCATTCACACCAGGCGGAAACCACCGGACGCGCATCCACGTGGTCAGTGACGTGCACGGCAACGTGCGCGACCTGGCCAGGGCCGGCGACGGCGCCGACGCCCTGATCTGCCTGGGTGACCTGGTGCTCTTCCTCGACTACGCCGACCATTCGCGCGGCATCTTCCCCGATCTCTTCGGCGTCGAGAACGCGGACCGGATCGTCGCGCTGCGCACCGCCCGCCGCTACGAGGAGGCGCGGGAGTTCGGCAGCCGGCTGTGGAGCGGCGTCGGCGCGGGCCGGGCCGCGGCCATCGAGACGGCGGTACGCAAGCAGTACGCCGAGCTGTTCGCCGCGTTCCCCACTCCGACGTACGCCACCTACGGCAATGTCGACATGCCGACCCTCTGGCGGGAGTACGCCGGACCGGGCACCACGGTGCTCGACGGCGAGCGGGCCGAGATCGGCGGCCGGGTCTTCGGCTTCGTCGGCGGCGGCCTGCGCACGCCCATGCGCACGCCGTACGAGATCAGCGACGAGGAGTACGCCGCGAAGATCGAGGCGGTCGGCGAGGTCGACGTGCTGTGCACCCACATCCCGCCGGAGGTGCCGGAGCTGGTCTACGACACGGTGGCCCGCCGCTTCGAGCGCGGCAGCCGGGCCCTGCTGGAGGCGATCCGCCGCACGCGTCCGCGCTACGCCCTCTTCGGCCATGTCCACCAGCCGCTGGTCCGGCGGATGCGGATCGGCGCGACGGAATGCGTCAACGTCGGGCACTTCGCGGGCTCCGGGAGACCCTGGGCCCTGGAGTGGTGAGCCCGCGGGCCGTCCGGACCCGGTGCGGGTGACGGCGCCCCCTCCGGTGCGCGGTAGCCTTCACGCTGCACACACGTGCGCAGCACCCTCCCTCACCGGACCGCATCTGGAGGAGCCCCCGCGATGGCGGAACACACCAGCTCGAGCATCACGATCGAGGCGGCACCGGCCGACGTCATGTCGGTGATCGCGGACTTCGCCCGCTACCCGGACTGGACCGGCGAGGTGAAGGAGGCGGACGTTCTCGCCACGGACGAGCAGGGCCGCGCCGAGCAGGTACGTCTCGTCATGGACGCGGGCGCCATCAAGGACGACCAGACCCTCGGCTACACCTGGACCGGCGACCACGAGGTCTCCTGGACCCTGGTCAAGTCCCAGATGCTCCGCTCCCTGGACGGCTCGTACATCCTGAAGCCGGCCGGCACCGGCGCCACCCAGGTCACCTACCAGCTGACCGTCGACGTCAAGATCCCCATGCTCGGCATGATCAAGCGCAAGGCCGAGAAGGTCATCATCGACCGGGCACTGGCGGGACTGAAGAAGCGCGTCGAATCGGGCGACGCCGGTTCTTAGCCCGTCCGGCGTTCGAGGACGAACGCGCGAGCGCGATACGGGGGGCCGGGGGCGGAGCCCGCAGGTACGGGACGGGTAGGGGCGGAGGGGGCGAGACTCCCCCCGCACCCCGGCTCGCCGAGGCGCCCCACCGGCACAGGTACCGTTCACCTACATGCGCACCCTCCTGATCACAGGCCCCGGCGGCACAGGCCGTACCACCGTCGCCGCGGCCACCGCGCTGAAAGCCGCCCGTGAGGGCACCCGCACCCTGCTGCTGAGCGCCGACCGCACGGACACCCTGGGCACCACCCTGGGCGTACGGACGGGCCCCGCCCCGGTGGCGGCGGGCGACAACCTCACCATCTGGCGCCCCGACGCCGCGGAACGCTTCCGCGAGGACCTCACCGCTTTCCAGAAGCGCGCGACCACCGCCCTCGACCTGCTCGGCGCCGCCCGTCTGGACGCCGAGGAAGTCACCCCGCTCCCCGGTGCCGAGGAGCTCGCGCTGCTGCGCGCCCTGCGGGACGCGGCGACAGCGGGACCGTACGACCTGCTGGTCGTGGACCTCCCGCCGACACCTCAGGCGCTCGCCCTCCTCGCCCTGCCCGGCGAGCTGCGCCGCTATCTGCGCCGGCTGCTCCCGCCCGAGCGCCAGGCGGCCCGCGCCCTGCGCCCCGTCCTCGGCCGGCTGGCCGGCGTGCCGATGCCGTCGGAGTGGCTGTACGAGACCGCGGCCCGCTGGGACGTCGAACTGGCCGCCGTGGAGGCGGTCGTCGAGGACCGCGCGACGACCGTACGGCTGGTCGCCGAGCCCGGTCCCGCGGGCGCCGACGCCGTCCGTGGCGCGGCCACCGCCCTCGCCCTGCGCGGCCTGCGGCTCGACGCCCTGGTCGCCAACCGGGTGCTGCCCGGCGAGAGCGAGGACAGCTGGCTCGCCGCCCTCGCCGGCCGGCAGCGCAAGGCCCTGGACGAGTGGCGCGGGGCGTACGAGGTCCACGAGGTCCGTCACCTCGGGCGCGACCCCCGTGGCACCGACGACCTGGGCGCGCTCGCCGTTCCCGGCGCGGGCGAAGCCGGGGAACCGGTCGTGTGGCCCGTCACCGACGCGCTCGCCGACGACGGGGTGCTCGTCTGGCACATCCCGCTGCCCGGCGCGATACGGGAGGAGCTCGACCTCCTGCGCCGCGGCGACGAACTCGTCGTCACCGTCGGGCCGTTCCGCCGTATCGTCCCGCTCCCGTCCGCCCTGCGCCGCTGCACGGTGGCCGGCGCCGCCCTGCGCGAGGGCGAGCTGCGGATCCGTTTCACACCGGACCCCGGTCTGTGGCCGCAGGGCGCCGGGGGAAGCTGACCGGGCCGCCGGTCCACGGCCGCGGACCCGGTGAACCGCGTACCCCCGTTCGGGTAACGTCGGAGAGACGAACCGTAGTCAGGAGTCCGCCATGAGCGAAGAGCGCCCCACGTCCGACGCCGCTCAGGAAGAGGCCGACGAGGTGCGAGCGACCGACGCCGACGCCTGGGCCAAGGCATGTGCCGAGGACCTCGCGGCGGAGAAGGCCCGCCGTCGCACCCAGTACGGCACACCGCCCGGCTCCGCCGCCGAGGAACTGCGCAAGCTCGTCGACGCGGTCGCCGACAAACTGTCCGGACTCCAGTCGCCCGTCCTCGGCGCCGTCGCCTCCGGCACGGCGCAGCAGATGGTCAACCAGGTCGTCCAGCAGGCGAAGGCCGCCGTCGAACCCGTCATCGAGCGCAACCCCGCCGTCTTCGACCACCTGGCCGCCGCCGGCTCCGAGCTGCTCGCGGCCTACCGCTCGGCCGTCGAGGCACAGGAGCGCCGCTGGACGGCCCGGGACGGGCGCCCCCGCGACGAGGGCACCGGTCCCGGGGAACACATCGACCTGGACTGAGAGCCCCTCGGGTACGGTTGGCCGTAGCGGGGCTCGACCGAAACTGAGGGATTCATGGGACTCACCATCGGCGTCGATATCGGCGGCACGAAGATCGCGGCCGGCGTGGTCGATGAGGAAGGCAACATCCTCTCGACCTTCAAGGTGCCGACTCCCACCACACCGCAGGCGATCGTCGACGCCATCGCCGCGGCCGTCGAGGGTGCCCGTGCGGGGCACGACATCGTCGGCGTGGGCATCGGGGCTGCCGGTTACGTCAACCGTCAGCGCTCGACGGTCTACTTCGCGCCGAACATCGACTGGCGGCAGGAGCCGCTGAAGGACGAGGTCGAGGCCCGCGTGGGCCTGCCCGTCGTGGTCGAGAACGACGCGAACGCGGCCGCGTGGGGCGAGTACAGGTTCGGTGCGGGCAAGGGCCATCGCAACGTCATCTGCATCACGCTGGGCACCGGCCTCGGCGGCGGCATCATCATCGGCAACAAGCTGCGCCGCGGCCACTTCGGCGTGGCCGCCGAGTTCGGTCACATCCGGATGGTCCCGGACGGGCTGCTGTGCGGCTGCGGCAGCCAGGGCTGCTGGGAGCAGTACGCGTCGGGCCGCGCCCTGGTCCGCTACGCCAAGCAGCGGGCCAACGCGACGCCCGAGAACGCGGAGATCCTGCTCTCGCTGGGCGACGGCTCTCCCGACGGCATCGAGGGCAAGCACATCTCGATGGCCGCCCGCCAGGGCGACCCGGTGGCCGTCGACTCCTACCGCGAGCTGGCCCGCTGGGCCGGCGCCGGCCTCGCCGACCTGGCGTCCCTCTTCGACCCCTCCGCCTTCATCGTCGGCGGCGGCCTCTCGGACGAGGGCGAGCTGGTCCTCGACCCCATCCGCAAGTCGTACAAGCGCTGGCTGGTGGGCGGCAACTGGCGTCCGGTGGCCGACGTCATCGCCGCGCAGCTGGGCAACAAGGCCGGCATGGTGGGCGCCGCCGACCTGGCCCGGGAGCCCGACCCGATCATGTGAGGCACCCCGCTCTCCGCGGACCGACGCCCGCCGAGTCCCCGTACGGGGCCGGCGGGCGTTCGGCGTATGCGAGCCGGGGCGCCGGGTCGTTCCGTCGGGGCCCGCGGGTGCTGTTGCCGCCGTACGGGAAGGGGCCCGGGCTTCGGTGCCGTACCCCTGACGCCGGTGTCGCGGTGTCACTCCGTGGGCCGCACTGTCGTATCTTGATCGCCATGCCGACGAGCACGCCCAGCGCGACCAGTCCGCTGCCCAACTCCCGCACCGAAGCCGACGGTTCGGCCGTCGTCCGGGTGCTCAGCTACAACATCCGCTCGATGCGCGACGACACGGACGCGCTCGCCCGGGTGATCAGCGCCTGCGCCCCCGATCTGGTCCTGGTCCAGGAGGCCCCGCGGTTCTTCCGCTGGCGCAAGAAGCTGGCCCGGCTCGCGGCGGCCTCCGGACAGGTGGTCCTGTCGGGCGGCGCCACGGCGTCCGGGCCGGCGATCCTGTGCAGTCTCCGGGCGACGGTCGAACGCACCGAGGACGTGCTGCTCCCGCGCACGCCGGGCCTGCACCGCCGCGGCTTCGCGACGGCGGTGGTGCGCTTCGGCGGCGCCCGTCTCGGCGTACTGAGCTGCCATCTCTCGCTCCAGAAGGACGAGCGGTACGAGCAGTCGGGCCTGCTCCTGGACCGGCTCGCCGGGCTCGGCGCGCGGCACGCCGTTGTCGGCGGCGATCTCAACGAGCGCCCGGACGGCCGCAGCTTCAAGCGCCTCGGCACCGCCCTCCAGGACGGCTGGGTCACGGCCCCCTGGGGCGCCGAGTACACGTCGACCCCGGCCGACCCCCATCAGCGCATCGACGCGATCTTCGCCACCGAGGGCATCGAGGTCCTCGGCTGCGGGGTGCCGCTCGGGCTGCCCGGGGTCACGGAGGCGGACCTGCGATCGGCCACGGACCACCTGCCGGTGCTGACCGCGCTCAGGGTGCCTGCGGCCTAGGGGCGCCGCGTCAGCTTGGCCGCGCTCAGGGTGCACACCGCCCGGCGACGCCGGTGACGCACACGGCAGGACCCGCCCGGAGCGTCTCCGGGCGGGTCCTCGTGCGGATCGGTGAACGGACGGGTCAGACCACGGCGCCGCGCCCCGGGTCGTCGCCTTCCTCGTCGTCGCCCCGCATGCGCATCACCAGCGTGGCGAAGCCGCCGAGGAAGCCGCCGATGCCGAGGGTGGCGAGCCACCAGGTCATGTCCCAGCCGAGCAGGACGGCGAGGAGCAGCAGGATGGGTCCGCCGACCACCGCCAGCCAGGCGAACTTGGCCGTCGCGTCGGCAGCGGGCAGCGGGGGCGGCTCGGGCGGTACGAAGTGGCCCTCGTCGTCCTCGTCGAAGTCGTCCTCGGACGCGTCCGGCGCCGCGTAGTCGCGCGGGCCGCCGGTGACGCCGGGGGCGAAGGCGACGGAGCTGCCCAGGGGCTTGGCCGAGGCGGGGGGCTCCGGCGACTTCTCCCCGGAGTCGTTCGTCTCGGGGTCCAGCAGGGCCAGGTCCTCCACCGACTTGAAGGGCTTCGCGCCGGGCGGGTCCGGCGGCTCGTCGCCGTACCCGGCGACGATGGCCGCCCATGCGGCGGACTCGTCGAAGGGCACGCTCTGCTCGTCACCGAGGGGCGGGTCCTTCTCGTCGGGATCGCCGCGGTCCGCGTCGTACTCAGCCACCAGTGGCCGTCCCTTCCTGCTGACCCACCTGACCTGTCCGCCCCGCTTCGGAGTCCTTGCCGAGGCCGGGCGCGAGCCGGGCGAGGAAGGCGTAGCTCTCCTCGAAGATCCGGTCCGCGTCATGGTCCAACGTCGCGACGTGGTAGCTCTGTTCCAGCAGGATCTCGGTCACGTCCATGGACGACACCCGGCTGAGGACGCGCGCCGAGTCGGCGGGCGGCACGACATGGTCCTGCGGGCTGTGCAGCAGCAGCAACGGCTGGGTGACCTGCGGCAGCTCGGCGTCGACGATCCGGTAGAAGTTCCGCATCGAGTGCGCGGCGTGCAGCGGCACCTTGTCGTAGCCGATCTCGATGTTGCCCTGCTTGGCGATGTCGCTCGTGATGCCCTTCACCGTGCGGACGAAGTGGCGGATGACCGGAAGGGCGTACGCGGACAGGCCGTGCACCTTGTTGGCCGGGTTGACGACGACGATGCCGCTCACCTCGTCCCCGTGCTTCGCGGCGAGGCGCAGGGTCAGCGCACCGCCCATGGAGAGACCGAAGACGAACGCCTGTGCGCACCGCTCGCGCAGGGCGCGCAACTCGCGGTCCACCTCCGCGTACCAGTCCTGCCAGCCGGTGAGCTGCATGTCCTCCCAGCGCGTGCCGTGCCCGGGCAGCAGCGGCAGCGCCACGGTCAGACCGCGCTCGGCGAGATACTCCGCCCAGGGGCGCAGCGACTGCGGGGAACCGGTGAAGCCGTGGCAGAGGAGCACACCGATCTCTCCGCCCTCGTGGCGGTACGGCTCGGCTCCAGGAAGGACCGGCACCTTCGGTCTCCTGTTCATCAGGTGGGTGGAACGGAACGGACGCAGGACCCGACGACGCACGCGCGGCACGTCGGCGGAAGCTCGATTCGACCCCGAGGGTCGGACCCCGAGGATTCGGGGCGTACTTCACCGTACGCGACCGCACTGACACCGACCAGGGTCGTCGGGTCCTTTGACATCGCTCCGGGTTAAGGTCTGAACGACGACACAGGAGGCAGTCGGTTGATCTACGGCGCAATGAAGTTTTCCATCGGAGGGCCGCTGAAGCTCGCTTTCAGGCCCTGGGTGGAAGGCCTCGACAACATTCCCGCCGAGGGCCCCGCCATCCTGGCGAGCAATCACTTGTCGTTCTCGGACTCCTTCTTCCTGCCCGCGGTCCTCGACCGCAAGGTGACCTTCATCGCCAAGGCCGAGTACTTCACGACGCCCGGCATCAAGGGACGTATGACCGCCGCTTTCTTCAAGGGCGTCGGGCAGCTCCCGGTGGACCGCTCGGGCGCGCGCGGCGCCGGCGCCGCGGCCGTCAAGAGCGGCATCGACGTGCTGGCGCGCGGTGAGCTGTTCGGGATCTATCCGGAGGGCACGCGCTCGCCCGACGGCCGGCTCTACCGGGGCAAGCCCGGCGGCCTCGCGCGCGTGGCGCTCGCCTCCGGCGCGCCCGTCATCCCCGTCGCCATGATCGACACGGAGAAGATCCAGCCGCCCGGGCAGGTGATGCCCAAGCTGATGCGCCCGGGCATCCGCATCGGCAAGCCCCTCGACTTCAGCCGCTACAGCGGCATGGAGCACGACCGCTTCGTCCTGCGCGCGCTGACCGACGAGGTCATGTACGAGATCATGAAGCTCTCCGGCCAGGAGTACGTGGACGTGTACGCGACGGCTGCCAAGCGGCAGATCGCGGACGCGGTGAAGGCGGAGAAGGAAGCCGAGAAGGCGGCCAGGGCCGCGCTCGCACAGGCCGAGAAGGAACAGGCCGAGAAGGAACGGTCCGGCTCCTAGCCGCGTCCGTCAGGGCGGGGAGCGGGCCGAAGGAGCGCACCGGCGCGGGGAGTTCGCGCGCGGGCCGAAGAGCGGAGCGTGGCCCGGCTGCCGGCACCGGGTGGAGCGCTCCGGGGGCGACGACCAAGAGGTAGGGGGGTGGGGACATGGCCAAGCGCGAAAGGGTCATGAGGATGTCGGTCGAGCAGCCGCTGTGGCGTGCACTCACCGCGTATCGCGTTCTGACGATGTTCTATGCGATCGGGCTCTTCAGTACCGCGTACGGCGAGTTCGCCCGGCCCTGGGTGGCCGTCGCCTTCTTCGCGGTCCTGCTCGTCTGGACGCTGGCGACCCTGCCCAGGGTCGCCAGCGCGGCCAGTTGCACCAAGCGGTTCCTCACCGCCGACCTCACCATCGCGCTCGCCGGCATCCTGCTCACCCGGGTCGCCGACGCCTCCTCCCGGATCGAGGCCGGGGGCCCGACGCTGCCGTCGATATGGACCGCCGGCTCCGTCCTGGCCTTCGCGATCAAGGGCGGCTGGCGCTGGGCCGCGTTCGCGTCCACGCTCGTCGCGGCCGCCAACATCGTCGAGCGCGGTGCCCCCACCCGGGACACCGTCCACAACGTGATCCTCGTCTGGGTCGCCTCCATCGCCATCGGATACGTGGTCGAGGTCGCCCGCGCCTCGGAGCGCACCCTCGCCCGCGCCCTGGAGATCGAGGCCGCGACCCGGGAGCGCGAGCGGCTGGCCCGCGACATCCACGACAGCGTCCTCCAGGTGCTCGCCATGGTGCAGCGGCGCGGTGCCGTGCTCGGTGGCGAGGCGGGAGAGCTGGGCCGGATGGCGGGCGAGCAGGAGGTGGCCCTGCGCACGCTGGTCTCCGGCGGCCTGGTGCCCGTCTCCCGGGTGTCCGAGGACGCCGCGCTGGGTGCGCTCGTACGCGCCGTCGACGAGCCGGACGACGACGAGGGCCCGCTCGACCTGCGCTCCCTGCTCGCCCGGTACGCCTGCGCGCGCGTGACCCTCTCCGAGCCCGGCGCTCCCGTGCCGCTCGCCCCGGCCACCGCCAGGGAACTCGCCGACGCCGTCGGTGCGGCCCTGGACAATGTCCGCAGGCACGTCGGCGAGAGCGCCCGGGCCTGGATCCTGGTGGAGGACGAGCCGGACGAGGTGATCGTGACCGTGCGCGACGAGGGACCCGGCATCCCGGAGGGGCGGCTCGCCCAGGCCGAGGGGGAGGGGCGCCTCGGTGTGGCCCTCTCGATCCGCGGCCGGCTCCGGGACATCGGCGGCTCGGCCGAGCTGATCTCGGTGCCGGGTCAGGGCACGGAGGTCGAACTGAAGGTCCCCAAGCCGGCGCGGGGGAAGGCGACCACGCGCTGACGAGCGCGGGACGCGGACGCACGAGGACGATGCGCCGGCGCACCGGCGCCGATGAAGTTGCAGACGACAGAACACGATGACGAAGACGGCGGAGCGGCGATGACGGACACGACGGAGGCGGCACAGCAGGTGGGCGAGGACCCGATCAGGGTGATGGTCGTCGACGACCACCCCATGTGGCGCGACGCCGTCGCCCGCGACCTGGCCGAGTCCGGCTTCGACGTGGTCGCCACGGCCGGCGACGGCGAGCAGGCCGTGCGCCGTGCCCTGGCCGTCACGCCCGACGTCCTCGTGCTGGACCTGAACCTGCCCGCCAAGCCCGGCGTCCAGGTCTGCAAGGAGCTGGTCGGCGCCAATCCCGCCCTGCGCGTCCTGGTCCTCTCGGCCAGCGGCGAGCACGCCGACGTCCTCGAGGCGGTCAAGTCCGGCGCCACCGGGTATCTGCTGAAGTCGGCGTCCACCGAGGAGCTCACCGACGCGGTGCGCCGTACAGCCGTCGGCGACCCGGTGTTCACCCCCGGACTCGCCGGTCTGGTCCTCGGCGAGTACCGCAGGCTCGCCTCCGAGCCCGCGCCGGCCGCAGGCGGCAACGAGCCGAAGGCCCCCCAGCTCACCGACCGGGAGACCGAGGTCCTGCGCCTGGTCGCCAAGGGCCTGAGCTACAAGCAGATCGCCGAGCGTCTGGTCATCTCCCACCGCACGGTCCAGAACCACGTGCAGAACACCCTGGGCAAGCTCCAGCTCCACAACCGGGTCGAGCTGGTGCGCTACGCCATAGAGCGCGGTCTCGACGAGGCCTGATCCTGCGTCGAAGGGCGGTTCGACGTGGCTTGCTCTCCGTCGGACGGCGGTTCGACGTGGCCTGATCTCCGTCGTGCGCCGGGCCTGAACTCGCCGCCCCGCGGAGGTGTAAACCCTCCGCACGCCACCATCGAGTGAAGGCGAGTGATCAACTCCCCCACAATTCACCGGAATTGACCTTCCGCCCCATGCCGAAGTGACCTGGATCACTATTAGCGTGAGTCCCATCAGCCAACCGCGGCGAAGGGACTTTTCCATGCGGGTCGGAGTACTGACCGGAGGCGGCGACTGCCCCGGGCTCAACGCCGTCATCCGGGGCATCGTCCGTAAGGGCGTGCAGGAGTACGGCTACGACTTCGTCGGCTTCCGGGACGGTTGGCGGGGTCCGCTCGAGAACGACACCGTGCGGCTCGACATCCCGGCCGTGCGCGGCATCCTGCCCCGCGGCGGCACCATCCTCGGCTCCTCGCGCACCAATCCCCTCAAGCAGGAGCACGGCATCCGCCGGATCAAGGAGAACCTCGCCAAGCAGGAGGTCGAGGCGCTCATCGCCATCGGCGGCGAGGACACCCTCGGCGTCGCCGCGCGGCTCACCGACGACTACGGCATCAACGTCGTCGGCGTCCCGAAGACCATCGACAACGACCTGTCCGCCACCGACTACACCTTCGGCTTCGACACGGCGGTCGGCATCGCGACGGAGGCGATCGACCGTCTGCACACCACCGCCGAGTCGCACATGCGGGTCCTCGTCTGCGAGGTAATGGGCCGGCACGCGGGCTGGATCGCCCTGCACTCGGGTCTGGCGGGCGGCGCGAACGTCATCCTCATCCCCGAGCAGCGCTTCGACGTCGACCAGGTCTGCGCCTGGGTGACCTCCCGCTTCAAGGCGTCGTACGCGCCGATCGTGGTCGTCGCCGAGGGAGCCATGCCCAGGGACGGCGACATGGTCCTCAAGGACGGCACGCTCGACTCCTTCGGACACGTCAGGCTCTCCGGCGTCGGCGAATGGCTCGCCAAGGAGATCGAGAGGCGCACCGGCAAGGAGGCGCGCACCACGGTCCTCGGGCACGTCCAGCGCGGCGGCACGCCCAGCGCCTTCGACCGCTGGCTCGCCACCCGCTTCGGGCTGCATGCGATCGAGGCGGTCCGCGACGGCGACTTCGGCAAGATGGTCGCCCTGCGCGGCACCGACATCGTCCGGGTCCCGATCGCGGAGGCCACGGCGAAGCTGAAGACGGTGGACCCGAAGCTGTACGAGGAGGTCGGGGTCTTCTTCGGTTAGGTCCTGACCGGCGGACCGGGCCCCGCCGCAGCCGCTGCGCAGCGCTGGTTACCGCCCTATATTCGGCGGTAACCAGCCGTATGCGAAGCAGGTGGGAGAAACCGTGGAAATTCTCGCGTTCGGCGTGCAGTCCGACGAGAAGCCCCTGATCGAGAAGGCCTTCGAAGGGCACCACGAGGTCCGCTGCCTGAGCGTCTTCCTGAACGAGGACACCGCCCCCATCGCGGCCGGCTACGAGATCATCTCCACCAGCGTCAACGCCGAACTCGGCCACCGCGTCCTGCAGACCCTGGCGGCCGGCGGCACGCAGCTGATCGCGCAGCGCTCCACCGGCTTCAACAACATCGACCTCAAGGTGGCCGAACGCCTCGGCATGACGGTCGCCCGGGTCTCGTACTACTCGCCCTACTCGGTCGCCGAATTCGCCTGGACGCTGGGCATGGCCGTCAACCGCCGGGTCGTGCGGGCCGCCAACCGCACCCGCGACTTCGACTTCCGGCTGGACGGTCTGATGGGCCGTGACATGCACGGCCGCACCGTCGGCGTCCTCGGCACCGGCAAGATCGGCGAGGCGTTCGCCCGGATCGCCCACGGCTTCGGCATGCGGCTGCTCGGCTGGGACGTCGCCGAGAACCCCGCATGTCTGGAACTCGGCATGAAATACGTCCCCAAGGACGAGCTGCTCGCCGAGTCCGACCTGGTCACCCTGCACGTACCGCTGATGCCGGAGACCCAGCACCTCATCGACGCGGCCGCCCTGCGCGCGATGAAGGACGACGCGATCCTGGTGAACTCCAGCCGCGGCGGTCTGATCGACTCCCGCGCGCTCGTCGCCGAACTGCGCGCGGGCCGCTTCACCGGTGTCGGCCTCGACGTCTACGAGGCGGAGGCCGGGCTGTTCTTCCTCGACAAGTCCCTCGAAGCCGTCGAGGACGACACCCTGGCCCGCCTCGTCACCTTCCCGAACGTCCTGGTCACCTCCCACCAGGCGTACTACACCGTGGACGCCGTCGGCCAGATCGTCGACGCCACGGTGCGCAACGTCCTCGACTACAAGGCGGGCCGCCGCTCGGAGAACGTGCTGGTCCCCGCGATCCCGCGCAGCTGACCCAGCAACTCCCGCACGATGTCCGCACCGCGCAGCGACAGCACCGACTCCGGATGGAACTGCACGCCCGCGACTGCGTTCATGGGCGCGCCTCCGGCACGACGTGGCCCGCGCAGCGCGTGCACCTCACCGGTGGCGGAGCGGGCGACCTCGACGCCGTGGGCCGCCAGCTCCGCCGCCGTCTCGTCGTCGCAGCGCGCCACGAAGCTGTTGTAGAACCCGACGGTCTCGGTGCGCCCGAACAGGTCGATCTCCGTCTGCGCCCCCTGGTACGGCACGTCCTTGCGCACGGTCTCCAGGCCCAGCTCGGCCGCGATCAGCTCATGTCCGAGGCAGACACCGAGCACACCGTGCGCGTGCCCGGTGAGCACCTCGGCGGTCAGCGAGCGCAGGAACCGCATCTTGGGGTCCGCCGCGTCCGAGGGGTCACCCGGGCCCGGCCCCAGCACCAGCGGCCCCTCGTGCCCGAGGACGGCCTCCCGCAGCCCCGGTTCGTCGTAGCGCCGCACGGTCACGTCGAGCCCCGACGACCGCAGCACGTGCGCGAGCATCGCCGTGAAGGTGTCCTCGGCGTCCACCACGAGCGCGTGCCCCGCCAGGGACTCGGCCCGCTCCTGCATCCGCAGCCAGAACGGCGCGAGCGAGCCCCGCCGCCCGTCGAGGGCCGCCTGCACGCGCGGATCGTCGGCGAGCCCGGGCCGTACGCCCTCCTCGTGCGGCCTGCCGGGACGCACCCCCAGAGCCGCCAGCACCCCGGCCGCCTTCGCGTGGGTCTCGGCGACCTCGCTCGCCGGATCCGACCCCCGGACGAGCGTGGCGCCCACCGGCACCCGCAGCCGCCCGTTCGCGTCGATGTCGGCGGTGCGGATGAGGATGGGGGAGTCGAGGGTCTGCGCTCCGCCCGCGTCCCGTCCGACGAGGGCCAGCGCCCCCGCGTAGTAGCCGCGCCCGCCGACCTCGTGGCGTTCGATGACCCGGCACGCGTTCTGCACCGGCGACCCGGTGACGGTCGCGGCGAACATCGTCTCCTTCAGGACCTCGCGGACATCCAGCGAGGACCGGCCCCGCAGCTCGTACTCGGTGTGCGCGAGATGGGCCATCTCCTTCAGCCGCGGCCCGATCACCACTCCGCCGCGGTCCCCGACGGTGCACATCATCTTGAGCTCCTCGTCGACGACCATCGAGAGCTCCTCGATCTCCTTGCCGTCGGCCAGGAACTCCAGCAGGTGCTCCGGCGTGGGCCCCTCGGCCGGGTAGCGGTACGTGCCGCTGATCGGGTTCATCACGACCGTCCCGCCCGACATCCGCACATGCACCTCGGGACTCGCCCCGACCAGCGTGCGGTCCCCGGTGTGCACGACGTACGTCCAGTACGCGCCCCGCTCGCCGACCAGCAACCGCCGGAACAGGGCGAGGGCGTCGGCCCTCCCGAACCCGGGGATCCCACCCTCGTACGTACGCCGGATGACGAAGTTGGCGCCCTCGCCCCGGCCGATCTCCTCGCGCAGCACACGGCCGACGATCCCCGCGTACTCCTCGTCGTCGACGTCGAAGCCGCCGTCCGCCACCTGCACGTCGTGCGACGGGAGCTGCGACAGGGCCTGCGCCAGGGGGAGTTCGTAACTGTCCTCGGCGGTGAGGACCGCCAGCGGTGTGCCGTCGTCGCGTACGTCGAAGCCGCGCTCCCGGATCTGCCGGAACGGCACCAGGGCCAGCGAGGGACCCTCGCCGACGGGGATGTCGGCGAGGCGGTCCACCTCGGTCACCGGGCCGAGCAGCAGTTCGACCACGTCGTGGTCGCGGCCGGGGGTGCGGCGGCGCAGCAGGGCGAACGGACGGGGATCGTCCAGCAGATCGAGCAGGTTCATCGGTCCTGTTCCTTCTCTCGGGAGTGCGGAGAGGTCTCCCACGGAGACCTCCGCTCGGAGGTCTCACGCGGAGAGCTCACTCGGAGAGGAACGGCCGGGTCCGAAAACACCGAAGGCCGCCCCTCGGGCGGCCTTCGCGAAGTCTTGCGTACGCGCAGTCAGTGGGCCGCCGGATGAGCGGTCCACCACCAGTTCTGGATCGAGTGCGCGAACATGCGCCGCACCCTACCCGACGTCCGGGGCCCGGCAACAGCGTGAACCGGGCCGTTGAGGGGTTCGGACGACGCCCCGTCCGGCCATTCATGGGCAGAAAGCCCGACCGTGCAGCCGACCGAGGAGAGAGTCATCCACCCAGCTCGTTCACCCCTGTTCCGCCGCGGCGGCGCACGCGTGCTCATGGTGCTCGCTGCGGCCACGGCACTCGCCACCGGCTCGCCCGCCACCGCCCCGGCGGCCCAGCGGACCTCCGACGACACCATCCACGTCACCTACCGCGGCCATGTCTTCACCGTTCCCGCCTCCTGGCGGGTCGTGGACCTGGAGAAGGACCCGGACACCTGCGTCCGGTTCGACCGGCACGTCGTGTACCTCGGCACCCCGGGCTCGCGCCAGAACTGCCCGGCGGACCCGACGGGACGCACCGAGGCGCTGCTGCTGCAGCCCACCGGGGCGGCCGGCACCGATGTCACCGAGAACCGCACGGCCGGCACCTACCGGGCCACCGCCGACCGGATCGCCGTGACCGCCGCGTACGGCCAGGACCGGACGCGGATCCAGGAGATCCTCCGTACCGCGGGCCTGAACGTGGCCTCCGCGCGGGCCGAGACGGTCGCCGAGGCGCCCGCCGCGCTGGCCGTCCCCGCGGACGCGACCTCCTTCCGGGGCAAGGGCTTCGACGCCTGCACCGCCCCGAGCCAGACGGCCATGGACGCCTGGAAGGACACCTCCGGCTACGGTGCGGTCGGCGTCTACATCGGCGGCATCAACCGGGCCTGTGCCCAGCCGAACCTCACCGCGAGCTGGGTGCAGAAGCAGTACGCCAACGGCTGGCGGTTCATCCCGCTCTACGTCGGCCGGCAGCCCTCGGCCGACGGCGGCAGCTGCGGGAGCGGCTGCGCGGCGATCACCGACGCGGCTCCGCAGGGCACCGCGGCCGCCGACGACGCGGCCCGGCAGGCGGCCGCCGTCGGACTCGGCAAGGGGACGGTGATCTACAACGACCTGGAGCACTACACCACCGGCGGAGCCGTCACCACCCGCGTGCTCACCTACCTGGAGGCCTACACCGAGCGGCTGCACGAGCTCGGCTACCGCTCCGGGGCGTACGGCAGCTCCTCGTCCCTCATCCAGGACCTCGTCGCCGGCGCGGCCGACGTCACGCTCCCCGACGTGATCCACTTCGCCCGCTGGAACGACTCCGCCACCACCGAGGACTCGGCGATCCCCGCCCGCCTGTGGGCCGACCACCAGCGCATCCACCAGTACGCCGGCGACCGGACCGAGACCCACGGCGGTGTGAAGATCGGCATCGACCGCAATCAGCTGGACGTGGGCCCCTGACGTCCCCCGACACCACGGACGGGCCCCTCTCCGGAGGGGCCGCAGGCCCGCCGTACGACCGCCCTGTGCCGTATACCGTACGAGCGCCCCCCGTCTCACTTGATGAGCAGGTGAATGGACGCCCGACACGACCCCGTAATGTTGTGGGGGTGACCGTGAACGCTAAGCCCAGCGCAAGCGCTGGCAACACCTGGCGAGACCTGCCCGCGGCGCAGCAGCCCGAGTACCCCGACACCGAGGCTCTGCGCGCAGTGATCGCGGACCTCGAGTCGTATCCGCCGCTCGTCTTCGCCGGCGAGTGCGACCAGCTGCGCGCCCGGTTGGCGTCCGTCGCCAAGGGAGAGGCGTTCCTTCTCCAGGGCGGCGACTGCGCCGAGGCCTTCGACGCGGTGTCCGCCGACCACATCCGCAACAAGCTGAAGACCCTGCTCCAGATGGGCGCCGTGCTGACGTACGCCGCCTCGGTGCCGGTCGTGAAGGTCGGCCGGATCGCCGGTCAGTACTCCAAGCCGCGCTCCAAGGGGACCGAGACCCGCGACGGCGTGACCCTGCCGACGTACCGAGGCGACTCGGTCAACGGCTTCGCCTTCGACGAGAAGTCCCGCATCCCGGACCCCGAGCGCCTGAAGCGGATGTACAACGCCTCCGCCTCCACGCTCAACCTGGTGCGCGCCTTCACCACCGGTGGCTACGCCGATCTGCGCCAGGTGCACGCCTGGAACCAGGACTTCGTGAAGTCGTCCCCCTCGGGCCAGCGCTACGAGCAGCTCGCGCGTGAGATCGACAACGCGCTGCACTTCATGCGGGCCTGCGGCACGGACCCGGAGGAGTTCAAGACCGTCGAGTTCTACGCCTCCCACGAGGCGCTGCTGCTCGACTACGAGTCGGCGCTGACCCGGGTGGACTCGCGCACGGGCCGGCTGTACGACGTCTCGGGCCACATGGTGTGGATCGGTGAGCGCACCCGTCAGCTGGACGGCGCGCACATCGAGTTCGCCTCGAAGATCCGCAACCCGATCGGCATCAAGCTCGGTCCGACGACGACTCCCGAGGACGCGCTGCAGTACATCGAGCGCCTCGACCCGGACCGCGAGCCGGGCCGGCTCACCTTCATCGTGCGGATGGGCGCGGACAAGGTCCGCGACAAGCTGCCCGAGCTGGTCGAGAAGGTCACCGCCTCCGGTTCGACGGTGGCCTGGATCACCGACCCGATGCACGGCAACACCTACGAGGCGGCCTCCGGCCACAAGACCCGCCGCTTCGACGACGTGCTCGACGAGGTCAAGGGCTTCTTCGAGGTCCACAAGGCACTGGGCACCCACCCGGGTGGCATCCATGTCGAGCTCACCGGTGACGATGTCACCGAGTGCGTGGGCGGCGGCGACGAGATCTTCGTCGACGATCTGCACCAGCGCTACGAGACGGCCTGCGACCCGCGGCTGAACCGCAGCCAGTCCCTGGACCTGGCCTTCCTGGTCGCCGAGATGTACCGCGACCAGTAGCAGATCAAGAGCGGGTCGGGTCGTTACACCGACGTTAAGTGGGGCGCGGATCACATACGATCCGCGCCCCCTCCCACTTTTGCGGCTGCTCCCGTTATGGGTAAGGTTAGGTTTGCCTCACCGAGTACTCGGGACGGCACGACCCAGCATCCCGTCGGGAGGTGAACCCGCGTGTACGTCTGCAACTGCTTCGGTGTCACCGAGGCGCAGGTGAAGAAGCACGCGGAGGGCGGTGCCTGCACCCCCCGGCAGATCGCGTCGGCATGCAAGGCGGGCACGGACTGTGGTTCGTGCGTACGCCGCATCCAGGCCCTGCTGGGCCGGGGCGCCTGCCCGCCCGGTGAGCTCGCCGACCGGAGCCGGCCCGTCCTCGCCGAGGTCGCCGAGGCCCCCGATGTCGCCGTGCTCAACGAGGCCGCCTAGCCCTCGGACCCCGGGCTCGCTCCTGCGGCCGCCGGTGCGGCTCAGCTGTCCGGCTGCTCGATGAGCTGCGCGATGTAGAGCGCCTCGCCGAGTTTCTCCACCAGCTCCAGCTGGGTGTCCAGGTAGTCGATGTGGTGCTCCTCGTCCTCGAGGATCGACTCGAAGATGTTCGCGGACGTGATGTCGCCCTTGGTGCGCATCACCTCGATCCCGCGCTTGAGGCGGTCGATCGCCTCGACTTCCACCTGCCGGTCCGCCTGGAACATCTCGGTGACGGTCTGCCCCACCCGGACATGGAAGAGCCGCTGGTAGTTCGGCAGGCCCTCCAGGAAGAGAATCCGGTCGGTGAGCACCTCGGCGTGCTTCATCTCGTCGAACGACTCGTGCCGGGTGTACTTCGCGAGCTTCGTCCAGCCGAAGTTCTCCTGCATCTTCGCGTGCAGGAAGTACTGGTTGATCGCGGTCAGCTCACCGGTCAGCTGCTCGTTGAGGAATTCGATGACCTCGGGGTCGCCCTGCATTGCAGAGGCTCCTTCCAAGTGGGGGGACTGGGCAGGTTGCGCCGCATCCTTGCACCGGCGTCCTGGGCCGTCCAGTAAGTGCACGCTTAGTAGGAGTTGCCCGAATCGGAACGGGCTGGTCATGTGCACCGTCCCAGGTCTGTCAGGATGGAGTCATGGGTCAGCCGGTGGAGCGTGAATCTGGAGAAGCGGCACGGTCGGAGCTCCCGCCGGGACAGCGACTGCAGCGCGGCTGGCCGGTCACGCACTACGGTCCGGTGCCCAAGTTCCGCCCCGAACGCTGGGAGTTCAGGGTGTTCGGCGCCACCGCGGACAACGAGAAGCACTGCTGGACCCACGAGGAGTTCACGGCCCTGTCGTACGCCACGGTGGTGGGTGATCTGCACTGCGTCACGAAGTTCAGCATGGTCGGTGCCGAATGGGGCGGGATTCCGGCGCGGACGATCCTGGAGATCGCCCCGCCCGCGCCCACCGCCACCCATGTGATGGTCTGGGCCGAGTACGGCTTCAGCTCGAACCTGCGACTCGACGACTTCGCGTCCGACCGCGCGATCTTCGCCACCCACAAGGACGGCGAGCTGCTCACCGCGGAACACGGCTTTCCGCTCCGCCTGGTGGTGCCGCAGCTGTACGCCTGGAAGGGCCCCAAGTGGGTCCGTGGCGTCGAGTACATGACGGCCGACCGCCGCGGTTTCTGGGAGGAGCGCGGCTACCACAACGTCGGCGACCCCTGGCGCGAGCAGCGGTACTCCTACCAGGAAGAGCTCGGGGACGGCCCCGAGCTCTAGCACCTCCCGAGTACCGCCTGGTGCGGTCAGTGGTGGTACTGGTGCACCACCGCGTGGCCCTTGCCACGGCCGATCATCCACTTGTTGACCGGGGTCGTGACCACGAAGGCGATCACCAGTGAGATCGCCAGGGCGCCCCAGAAGAGCAGGTCGTCGAGGTGTGCCTCCATGGCGCTCGGCCAGAGTGCGATCACGCCGTTGTCGATCAGTTCCATCACCGCGATGGACAGGGTGTCCGCGGCCAGGGCGACCCGGAAGGCCGTCCTGAAGTCGACCCCCGCCCTGAGCACTCCACGCAGCGTGAGCGAGTAGCCGAAGAAGAAGGCGAGCGCGATGGCCAGGACCATCGTCGGCACATTGCCCCAGCCGAGCGCGGTGCCGATCACCATGCCCAGCACCTCGCCGATGGCGCAGCCAGTGAGGCAGTGCAGCGTCGCCTGCGCGGCCATGGCCCAGGTGGCCTTGCCGATGCCGTGCGCGTGACCCTCACCGTGCGCGTGACCGGCGTGGTCCCGGTGGTGCGCGTGATCCTCGCCGTGTGCGTGTCCGGCATGCGTTTCGTGCTGCATGAGAAGCCCCCAACGTCAGGTAACGGTGCCTGCACCTGGCAGGAACCGTATACCCCCCAGGGGTATTCCCTCAATGGATGGGACAGCAGCTCGGAGCGGCTTCGGAAGGGCTTCGGAGCCGCCTTCAGACGTCGCGGAGCTTCTTCAGCCGCTCGACGTCCTCCGCGTGCCCCTCCTTGCCGCCGGGTGTCTCGATGATCAGCGGTACGCCCTCGGTGGCGGGGTGGGTCATCAGCGCCCGGAACGGGTCCTCGCCGATGTGACCCGCGCCGATGTTCGCGTGGCGGTCCTTGTGGGCGCCGACCACGTCCTTGGAGTCGTTGGCGTGGATCAGCCTCAGCCGGCCCTCGCCGACCGTGTCGACCAGCAGGTCGAGGGTCTGGTGCATCCCGCTCGGCCCCGTCAGGTCGTGGCCCGCCGCGAAGATGTGGCAGGTGTCGAGACAGACGCCCAGCTTCGGATGGGCGTCCAGCGCCTCGAAGTACGGCGCGAAGTCCCAGGTGCGGGAGCAGAGCGAAGCGCCCTGTCCGGCCGTCGACTCCAGCAGGAGATACGGGTCGTCGTCGTGCGTGAGCTCGTCGAGCAGCGGCAGCATCCGTTCGCGTACCTGCGCGAGGGCCGTCGCCCGGTCCCGGCCGCCGGTCGCGCTCCCGGTGTGCACGACGACGCCGAGCGCGCCGATCTCCCGGCCCCGGCGCAGCGAGTGCCGCAGGGAGTGCACCGACTGCTCGGCGGTCGCCTCCGTGTGCGAGCCGAAGTTGATCAGATACGGGGCATGGACGTACGCCGGAATCGACTCGGCCGTACAGGCCGCGCGGAACGCCTCGTCCTGCTTCGGGTTGCCGGGCGGGGTCGCCCAGCCGCGCGGATTGGCGACGAAGACCTGGACGGCTTCGGCGCCCATCTCGCGCGCGTAGGCCAGGCCGACGGAGTTGAGGCCGCCGGCCACGGGCACATGGCCGCCGACGGGGTTGCGGAGTTTCTCGCTGGTCACGTACTTCAGGGTGTCACGCGCTGAGCGGTGCCCGGGCGCGGATCCCGCCCAGGCCGGCGCAGCGGATCTCACGAGGGCCGCCTCAGCGGATCTCGATGGTGATCTTCGATCCCTTGGGGGCCTCTTCCCCGCCGTCCACCGACTGGCCCTTGACCGTGTCCCCGAAGAGCCCGAGCAGCCCCCGGTCCTCGTCGACCTCGAACCCGGCGTCCTCCAGTGCCTTCGTGGCGTCGTCCACGCTGTCCCCCACGACGTCGGGGACCTCGACCATCTCGGGACCCTTGGAGATCGTCAGGGTGACCGTGTCGCCCTCGGCCAGGTAGCGGCCCGGGCCCGGCGACTGCTCGGCGACCTCGCCCTTGTCGAACTCGGACGTCACGCGCTGGGAGGCGATCTTCACCTTCAGGCCCTCGTCCTCCAGGTCCGCGGTGGCTTCCTCCACCGACGAGCCGGTGACCTCGGGCACCTCGATCCGGCTGCCCTTGCTGACGGTGATCGCGATGGCCGAACCGGCGTGCCGCTCGGTGCCCGCCCCCGGGTCCGTGCCGATCACCGAACCCTGACTGACGTCGTCGTTGAAGGACCTGGTGACCATGCCCGCCGCCAGCCCCTTCTCCTTCAGCAGCGCCTTGGCCTCGTTCAGCGAGGAGCCCGCCAGATCGGGCACCTTCACGGTCTCCGGGCCCTTGGAGATGGTCAGCGTCACCGCGTCGTTCTCCCGGATGCGGGCGCCGACCTCGGGGTCGATGCCGCTGACCGTGCCCCGCTTCACCGTGTCGCTGTAGGCCTGCTTGACCTGCTTGACGTCCAGGCCCACCTTCGCGAGCCGGTCCCTCGCCTGCGCCTCGGTCTTCGCCAGCACGGGCGGGACCTTGGTGAACTGTCCCGAGTTGATGTACCAGACACCGGCGCCGAGGCCGAGCGCCAGCAGCACCGCCGCGACGATCGCGAAGAGCCCGCGCCGGGGCCGGTTCCCGCGCCGCCGCGGAGGCGGCGGCGGGCTCTCGAAACGGCTGGTCCGGTCGAGTACGGCCGCGTCGTCCTCGTTGACGGGCAGCGGACGCTGCCCGGACAGCGAGCGCGGGATCACGCTCGTACGGTCCTCGGCGTTGTCGTGGTCCGGGGTCAGGGCCTTCGGCGGTACGGCGTCGAGCTGCTCGGGGC
This sequence comes from Streptomyces sp. NPDC058371, assembly GCF_042723265.1. Lineage (NCBI taxonomy): Bacteria > Bacillati > Actinomycetota > Actinomycetes > Kitasatosporales > Streptomycetaceae > Streptomyces > Streptomyces sp. NPDC058371. The sequence goes on from NZ_JBHXJC010000005.1 coordinate 70,916, forward strand.
TGAGTCCGGCGCGCGCCTCCAGCACCTGCGCGAGCAACGCCACGGCGTCGTACGGGCGCACCTCGGGATTGCGGGCGGTCGCCGAGGCGACCAGGTCGTCGAGTTCGAAGGCCAGCCCCGGCGCGGCGGCCGACGGCGCCGGCACGTCCGCGTGCAGGTGCTGGTACAGAACCTGGGCGGGGGAGTCGCCGGAGTGCGGCTTGTCGCCGGTGAGCATTTCGTAGAGCACGACCCCGCACGCGTACACGTCGACGCGGGGGTCGGCCGTGCCGTGCTCGATCTGCTCGGGAGCGAGATACGAGACGGTGCCGAGGACGGACCCGGTCGTGCTCGTGACCGTGTCCACCGCGCGCACGAGACCGAAGTCCGCCACCTTGACGCGGCCGTCGTCCCCTATGAGGACGTTCTCCGGCTTCATGTCGCGGTGCACGAATCCGGCGCGGTGCGCGGCGCCCAGCGCGGCGAGCACCGGCTCCAGGATGTCGAGCGCGGCCCGCGGCTGCAGCGCGCCCCGCTCGCGCAGCACGTCACGCAGGGTGCACCCGGCGACGTACTCCATGGCCAGATAGACGTACGACCCGTCCGTGCCCTGGTCGAAGACCTGCACCACATTGGGGTGCGCGAGCCGCGCCACCGACTTGGCCTCACGGATGAAGCGCTCGACGAACGAGCCGTCGGCGGCCAGCGCCGGATGCATCACCTTGAGCGCGAGCACGCGGTCGAGGCGGGTGTCCAGGGCCCGGTAGACCGTGGCCATCCCGCCGACCGCGATCCTCGCGTCGACGCGGTAGCGGCCGTCGAGCACGTGCCCGACAAGCGGGTCCTGAAGGGTCGTATCCACGCGGGTGAGTCTACGATCCGTCACCGACACCCCCGCCCGTTCGGCCGATACCGGCGCCGGACTGCAGCCGACCTGTGACGCACCTGTCCCAGCCCGGAGGGGAGCCGCCGCCGGGGCGCGCCCGTCCCGGCCCCGGCGGGGAGTCGCGGCCGGGGTGGCACATCTCTCAGTGGCGCGTCTCAGTGGCGCGCGCCTGACGGGTGCCTAGAAGGCGGGCCGCTCGGGATCCAGCCGCGCCATGCCCTCCGCGGGGGAGGACGCCTCGGCGAAGTGACGGCGGGGGATGCGCCCCGCGCGCCGCGCCAGCCGCCCGCCCTCGACCGCGTGCCGCATGGCCTCCGCCATGAGAACGGGCTCCTGCGCGCGGGTCACCGCCGAGGCGAGCATCACACCCGCGCACCCCAGTTCCATGGCGAGCGCGGCATCGGACGCCGTGCCGGCACCGGCGTCCAGAACGACCGGCACGCGTGCGTGCTCCACGATCAGCTGGAAGTTGTGCGGATTGCGGATCCCGAGCCCGGAGCCGATGGGTGAACCCAGCGGCATGACCGCGGCGCAGCCGACGTCCTCCAGCTTCCGCGCGAGGACCGGGTCGTCGTTCGTGTACGGCAGCACGGTGAAGCCGTCGTCCACGAGCGTCTCGGCGGCATCCAGCAGCTCGATCGGATCGGGCAGCAGCGTGCGCTCGTCGGCGATGACCTCCAGCTTGACCAGGTCGGTGCCGAGGGCCTCGCGGGCCAGGCGCGCGGTCAGGACGGCCTCCCCTGCGGTGAAACAGCCCGCCGTGTTCGGCAGCACCCGGATGCCGAGCTTGTCGAGCACGGAGAGGACCGAGCCGTGGGCCGCCGGGTTCACCCGCCGCATCGCGACCGTCGTCAGCTCCGTGCCGGACGCGACGAGCGAGCGTTCCAGCACGTCGAGGCTGGGGGCGCCTCCGGTGCCCATGATCAGCCGGGACGAGAAGGTCGTACCGCCGAGGACGAAGGGATCGTCGGCCATGGGTCAGCCTCCTTGGACGGCGGTGAGGACTTCGACGCGGTCTCCCTCGGAGAGGGACGTGGACGACCACCGCGCGCGTGGGACGACGGTTTCGTTGAGCGCGGCGGCGACGCCGGACGGGGCCGGGGTCAGGGCCGAGACGAGGGTGTCGAGCGCGGTGCCCGCGGCGATCCGCTGCTGTTCGCCGTTGACGATGATGTTCATGCGGGCTGCTCCGTGAGGGCCGTGCTGAAGCGCTTGGGGGTGAAGGGGCGTGCCTCGGCCGGGAGTTCACCGGTGGCGAGGACGTGCGCCATGGCGTCGCCGGTCACGGGCGTGAGCAGGACGCCGTTGCGGAAGTGCCCGGTGGCCAGCAGGAGGCCGTCGAGCTCGGTCGGACCGAGCAGCGGCGCGTTGTCCGGGGAGCCGGGTCGCAGTCCGGCCCGGGTCTCGGTGAGCGGCAGTTCGGTGATCCCGGGGACCAGCTCGTGGGCGTCGCGCAGCAGCTCGTACACGCCGCCCGCGGTCACCGTCCTGTCCCAGCCCAGCTCCTCGCTGGTGGCGCCGACGACCAGCTCGCCGCTCTCGCGCGGCACCAGATAGACCTGGCTGCCGCGGACGACGGCGCGCACGGTCCGGCTCAGGAAGGGCGCGTACCGCTGCGGCACGGTCAGCCGCAGCACCTGCCCCTTCACCGGCCGCACGGGCGGCAGTACGGCGTCGGGGACCCCGGCGAGCCGCCCGCTGAGGCTGCCCGCGGCGAGGACGACGTGGCCCGCCGAGAGGTCGGTGCCGTGCGCGGTGCCGACGCCGGCGGCCCGGTCCCGTACGACGGAGAGCCGCTCGGCCCAGGTCCGGTGGAAGACGACCCCGGCGCGCTCGCATGCGGTGACCAGAGCCCTGGCCAGCCGGCGCGGGTCGATCTGGTGGTCGCCGTCGACCCGCAGGCCGCCGCGCACTCCGGGCGCCAGCAGCGGCTCCAGGCGACGGCACTCACGGCCGCTCAGCCACTCCGACTCCAGGCCCGACTGCCTCTGCAGGGCGTGCAGTTCGCGCAGATGGGCCCGGTCGTCGGCGTCGAGCGCGACGGCGAGCGTGCCGCACTGGCGGTAGCCGAGGTCCAGGCCGGTCGCCGCGGTCAGCTCGGCCACGAAGTCCGGATAGCGGCGCGCGGAGGCGAGGTTGAGTCCCAGCAGGGTCTGCTCGCCGTAGTGCAGTTCGGTGACGGCGGCCAGCATGCCGGCGGCCACCTGCGCCGCTCCGCCGCCCGGTTCCGGGTCCACGACCGCGGTGGAGAACCCGCGCTGAGCGGCCCGCCAGGCGGTCACCAGACCGATGATTCCGCCCCCGATGACCAGGACGTCTGAGGTACGCGACATGGGCGTCCAGCCCCTCCCTTCGCCGGCATGACCCGGATCAGGTTCGTACGGTCGGAGGCCGTCCCAGCCTCCCTCTCAGCCCGGTTCGTCCGGGCTCCCGCGTGTGCTTTACGTTGGCCAGCCTAGCCCTTCGTCACGAACCTCAGTACTCGAACCTCAGTAGAGGAGCCCTCCGCGTGGCCCGCTCGCTCGACGGTCTCGTCCTGGCCCCGGTCGCCGACCAGGCGCCGGGGCAGGTCGGCACCCGCACCCGGTTCACGTACCACGAGAAGGACGGCGTGATCTGGGCCGAGTACGCCGGCGGCGATGTCGTACGTGGTCATCTCGTGGGTAGACGGGAGGGGGACCGGCTCGACTTCCGTTACGTGCAGCTGAAGCACGACGGCACGACCTCCTCCGGGCACTGCGTGTCCGCGGTCGTCGAACTGGCCGACGGCCGGGTGCGCCTGGAGGAGACCTGGAAGTGGGAGTCGCAGGCGGGCAGCGGGACGAGCGTGGTGGAACAGATCCACGAAAGTGTGGAACAGGTCACTGAGCACGTCCCCTGACTGACATTTTGTCAGGTGTCTAAGGTGATCAGGTGAGCGAGCAGACGCAGGAGCGGACAGCGCGGCGGGTCGTCGTCGTGGGCGCGGGCATGGCCGGGGTGCAGACCGCGGTCGCCCTGCGGGAACAGGGCTTCACCGGCAGCGTGACCCTGATCGGCGCGGAGCCGCACCAGCCGTACGACAGGCCACCCCTGTCCAAGGCCGTGCTGCTCGGCAAGGCCGAGGGCTCCGCCTTCGACGTGGACTTCGAGAGCCTGGGCATCGAACTGCAACTCGGCCGCGAGGCGCTCGGCGTGCGCCCCGGGGACCACGAGCTGGACACCGACTCCGGTCCGGTCCCGTACGACGTCCTCGTGCTCGCGACGGGTGCCGAACCGATCCGGCTGCCGGGCACCGAGGGCGTGCCGGGGGTCCATCTCCTGCGCACCCTCGACGACGCCGAGCGGCTGCGTCCCGTGCTCGCCCAGCAGCACGACATCGTGGTCGTGGGAGCGGGCTGGATCGGGGCCGAGTTCGCCACGGCGGCGCGTGAGGCGGGCTGCGCGGTGACCGTCGTAGAGGCCGCCGACCGGCCGCTGGCCGGAGCGCTGCCCGCCGAGGTGGCCGCGCCGATGGCCGCCTGGTACGCCGACAGCGGTGCCACGCTGCGCACCCACGCGCGCGTGGAGCGTATCGAGCCCGGCGCGGTGATCCTCGACGACGGTTCGCGGGTGCCCGCGGGCGCGGTCGTCGTCGGCATCGGCGCCCGCCCCGCCACCGCCTGGCTGGCCGGCTCCGGGATCACGCTCGGTGCCCACCGCGAGGTGCTGGCCGACGCCCATCTGCGCACCTCCGCGCCGGACGTGTTCGCGGTCGGCGACTGCGCCTCCTTCCCCTCGGGGCGGTACGAGGGGCGCCTGCTGGTCCACCACTGGGACAACGCCCTGCAGGGGCCGCGCACGGTGGCGGCGAACATCATCGGCGAGGCCCCGGCGGCCTACGACCCGGTCCCGTACTTCTGGTCCGAGCAGTTCGGCCGCTTCGTGCAGTACGTCGGCCACCACGACTCCGCCGACACGACCGTGTGGCGCGGCGACCCCTCGGGGGCGGCCTGGACGGTCTGCTGGCTGCGGGAGGGCCGGCTCGTCGCGCTTCTCGCGGTCGGCCGCCCCCGGGACCTGGCCCAGGGCCGCAAGGTCATCGAGGCGGGGACCCCTATGGATCCGGAACTGCTCGCGGACCCGGCGCGGCCGCTGAAGGCCGCCGCGGCCTAGGGTCTGTCCGGCGGATCCTGCGGTTCCGTCCGCACGGTGCCCGGAGACTGGGCCGAGCGGGGTGGGGTGCGTGCCGCGCAAAGCGGAGCCATCACGGCCGACGACAACGCCGCGAGTGTGCGTGCCACACCCCACGACCCGGCGCATGATCCGCCGGGCGGGCCCTGGTCCGTCACCCCTGGTCGGAGGGGTCTGGCTTCCGACTGTCAGTCCGGGATGGCAGGCTTGTCCCGTGACCGAGATTGACGCAAAGATCGATGCTCTCGTCCCCGCCTGGCTCACCCTCCCCGACATCGCCGAACAGTTCGGCGTCGAGGTGACCCGCGTCCGGCAGCTGGTCAGGGAAGGCCAGCTGATTGCCGTACGCCGTGGTGAGAACCGCGCGCTGCACGTCCCCGCCGCCTTTATCGACGGGGTCGAGCAGAAGGTCGTCAAGGGCCTGACCGGCACCCTGACGCTCCTGCGGGACGACGGCTTCACCGACGAAGAGATGCTCGAGTGGCTCTTCACCCCCGACTCGACCCTGCCCGGCACCCCCGCGCAGGCTCTGAGCGAGAATCGCGGCACGGAGGTGAAGCGCCGCGCCCAGGCGCTCGCCGTCTGATCCGACAACCGTCCGGCGTACGGACCACGGCTCGCCGCTCACCCGGCCGCCGCGGTCCGTACGCGCCACCGACCACGGGGGACACACACCCATGCCCGAGACCGCCGCCACCGCCCGCCAGCAGCTCGCCGACGCCCGGGTCTACCTGTGCACGGATGCCCGTAGGCGCCAGGGCGACCTCGCCGAGTTCCTCGACGCGGTCCTGGCGGGCGGGGTCGACATCGTGCAGCTGCGCGACAAGGGCATGGAGGCGGCCGAGGAGCTGGCGCACCTCCAGGTCTTCGCGGACGCCTGCGCGCGCCACGGCAAGCTCCTCGCGGTGAACGACCGTGCGGACGTCGCCCACGCCGTCGGCGCCGATGTGCTGCACCTGGGCCAGGGTGACCTCCCCGTCCCTGCCGCCCGCGCGATCCTCGGCGAGGACGTCCTGATCGGCCGTTCCACGCACGCCGGGTCCGAGGCCGCGGCCGCCGCGGTCCAGGAGGGCGTGGACTACCTCTGCACGGGCCCCTGCTGGCCCACGCCCACCAAGCCCGGCCGGCACGCACCCGGCCTCGACCTGGTGCGCCACACCGCCTCGCTGGGCACCGATCGCCCCTGGTTCGCCATCGGCGGCATCGACCTCGGCAATCTGGACGAGGTGCTCGAAGCGGGCGCCCGCCGTGTCGTCGTCGTGCGGGCGATCACCGAGGCGGACGACCCCGCGGCGGCGGCCGGAGAGTTCGCGAAGCGGCTCCGGGCGGCGTGAGCAGCTCGCGAGACGGTTCCGGGCGGCCTAAGGCGCCGGAGCTTGACGCTGCGTGTCCGAAGGGTGGACAAGAAGTCGACAAATCGGACAAATCTCATCGGTTCGGTTGGGGGACCGGCGTCCCCTGGCTAACCTGCGGATATGGCCCTCGGATCTGCCTCCACCAGGACTGATCGCGCACGCACCGTGCGCGACATGCTCGCGACCGGCAAGAAGACGTACTCGTTCGAGTTCTCCGCGCCGAAAACCGCCAAGGGCGAGCGGAACCTGTGGAACGCCCTCCGCCGGGTCGAGGCCGTCGCACCCGACTTCGTCTCCGTCACCTACGGCGCCGGCGGCTCCACGCGCGCCGGCACGGTCAAGGAGACCGAGCAGATCGTCGCGGACACCACCCTCACGCCGGTCGCCCATCTCACGGCGGTCAACCACTCCATCGCCGAACTGCGCAACATCATCGGCCAGTACGCGGACGCCGGGATCCGGAACATGCTCGCGGTCCGCGGCGACCCGCCGGGCGACCCCATGGCCGACTGGGTGCCGCACCCCCGCGGCCTGACCTACGCGGCCGAACTCGTCCGGCTCATCAAGGAGTCCGGCGACTTCTGCGTGGGCGTGGCCGCCTTCCCCGAGATGCACCCGCGCTCCCCGACCTGGGACCTGGACGTCTCGCACTTCGTCGACAAGTGCCGGGCCGGCGCCGACTACGCGATCACCCAGATGTTCTTCCAGCCCGAGTCGTATCTGCGGCTGCGCGACCGCGTCGTCGCCGCCGGCTGCGAGACGCCGGTCATCCCCGAGGTCATGCCGGTCACCAGCGTGAAGATGCTGGAGCGGCTCCCGAAGCTCAGCAACGCCTCCATTCCGGCCGAGTTGAAAGAGCGGATCGTCACAGCCAAAGACGATCCGGCGGCTGTACGCTCGATTGGAATCGACTTCGCCACCGAGTTCTGCGCGAGGCTGCTGGCCGAGGGAGTCCCCGGACTGCACTTCATCACGCTCAACAACTCCACGGCGACGCTGGAAATCTACGAGAATCTGGGCCTGCACCACTCACAGCAGGCCTAGACCGGCCGCACCGGCATGCGACACACTGCGTAGCGGTCACTGGGAGAGGGGCGTACATGGGCTGGACGGTCCTCTACATCGCGTTCGGAATTGTCGCGCTGTGGCTGCTGGGCGAGGTGCTGCTGCAGTACAAGGCGCGGCTGCGCTGGCGGCTGCTCGCCTTCGTCGGCTTCCTCGGTGTCGTCCTCGGGGTGCTGATCCCCTCCGTGATCGTGATCGGTCTGGGCGCGGCCGCCTTCGCCGTCGGCCAGACGTACGTCACGCTCTCCTTCCGCCGCGGGTTCGCGGCCGGCTGGGCCGTGGGCAACCGGCCGGGCGCGGGCAAGAGCGCGGGCAAGAGCAAGCGCCGTCGCGGCGAGCCGGACCGCCAGGACCCGACGCTGGAGGTCACCGACCTCGAAGCGAACGCCGCGGAGCAGTACGCGGACGACGACGACTACGACCGCGACGACGTCTTCACCCCCGCCCACCCCGGCGCGATGCCCTCGGCCGCCGAGAGCACCGCCGTGTACGAGCCGCAGCCCCTGCCCGACGACACGGGCTCGTACGGCGTCTACAGCGACAACGCCTACGCGGCGGCCACCGATCCGTCCTACGCCGGCGCCGCCCAGACGCAGGACCAGCAGGCCTATGCGTACGACGGCTACTCCGGATACGACCAGCAGCAGTACGGCTACGACGCCGGGCAGCAGCAGTACGCCGCCTACTCCGACCCGTACATCGGCACGCAGACCTACGGCGGAGCCACGTACGACAACTCCTACGGCGGTCAGCAGGACTACGGCCAGCAGGGTTATGACCAGTCCCAGTACGCGGCCGGCGGCTACGGCGGCGAGACCCCGTCCGGCGGGGTCTGGGTGCCCCAGCAGCGCACCACCGACGACCAGTACGGCGGCGAACTCCCGCCGGAGCAGCAGTACCCGTACCAGGGCGACGGGAACAACGGCAACGGGAACAACAACGGGAACAACAACGGCAACGGCTTCGACGAGCAGTACCGCTACTGACGTCCTGATCTGTTTCTTCCGACGCCGAGCCGCGGAACAGTCACCGCGGTGGCCGGTCGGATCACTGCGAGCCGCGGAACAGTCACCGCGGTAGCCGTCGCATCACTGCGAGCCGCGGAACTCCGGCCCCTCCACGATGAGTCCGGCGACCAGCGCGCCCGACATCCCCGCGTGCGGCAGCCCGCCGCCCGGATGCGCCCAGCCGCCCGCCGCGAACAGCCCCGGGAGACGGGTGACGTTCGACGCGTGCAGCAGGCGGCCGTCCGACGCGGCGAGTGCCGGCGCCGGGACCGCGCCACCGTCCGCGCCGGTCGCCCGGGCGATGTCCAGCGGCGTACGGACCTCGTGCCACAGCAGGCGGTCGCGGAGACCGGGCAGCGCGCGGCCGGCGACCTCCAGCACCCGCTCGACATCGGGCTCGGAGACCTCCAGGCCGGCCGGCACGGTGACGGTCAGGGTGAGCGCCTCGTGCTCGGGGCCGGGCGCGGACGCGGGGTCGTCCGGGCGCAGCACCGTGACGGTGGGTGCGTCCGGGAGGCCCGGGTGCGCACCGAAGAGCCGGTCCAACTCGTCGTCGCGGTCCGCCGCATGCACCACCGTCCGGTGCGCCGCCCCCGGCGGCCGCGCGCCCCGCAGGGCCAGCAGCACGGTCAGCCGGCTCGACGCCCCGCGCTGCGGGGGGACCTCGCCCTCACCGCGGACCGCCGTCCCCGGGGTGAGTCGGTCCAGGACCGCGGGCGCGACCCCGGCGACCACGAAGTCGGCGTCCGCGACCGTCCCGTCGGCGAGCTCCACGCCCGCGGCCCGGCCGTCCTTCTCGACGATCCCGGTCACCTCGGCGCCGAAGACGAACTCCACCCTGCGGGCGACGCACCGCTCGTGGACCGCGCGGGCCAGCTCCCGGATGCCCCCGCGCACGTACCACGCGCCGAAGGCGTGCTCCAGATAGGGCAGCACGGCGGCGCTCGCCGGGGTGACGCGTGGATCCAGCCCGTACGCGAGCGCGTGGCTCTCCAGCAGGGCCGTGAGACGCGGGTCACGCAGCTCCCAGGCGCCCACCTCGGCGAGGGTGGTGGCCCGCCGGGTGCGCAGCAGCCGCCTGTGCGGCACCGCCGGGTAGGGCTCGCGGTCGGCGAGCACCGACCAGTTCGGCCACAACGGCTCCTCCAGGAGCGGCCGGCGTGTCCGGTCCCAGGCCTCCCGGGCCCGCACCAGGAAGTCGCCCCACCGGCCGCCCGAGCCGGCGCCGAGGGCCTCGTCCAGGGCGGCCACGACACCCGCGCGCGAGGCGTTCGGTACGGCGACCTCGGTGCCGTCGGCGAAGACGTGATGCGCGGACGGGTCCACCTGGACCAGCTCGACGCAGGCCTCCAGCGGCTCCTTGCCCGTCTTGACGAACAGATCGCGGTAGACCGCAGGCAGGGGCAGCAGCCCCGGGCCCAGGTCGAAGGAGAAGCCGTCGCGCTCGAAGCGGCCCACCGCTCCGCCGTACGTCGCCGCGCGCTCGTACACCACCACCCGGTGGCCCGCGACGGCCAGCCGGGCGGCGGACGCCATCGCGCCCATCCCGGCGCCGATCACCGCAATCCGTGCCATGCCAGGGACTTTATCGGCCGCCACTGACAGCCACGGGACCGCCCGTTCGCTCCCGGTCGGGCCGGGGTTCGGGTCGGCGGGTCAGCCGGGCGGTGGTCCCACCTGCTCCGCCAGCCGTTTCTCCTCACGGCGCTGGGCCCGGCGGCGCAGGAACCGCCGGATGCGCGAGACCAGGAAGTAGAGCAGGAGCAGCCCCGCGAGCAGCAGGACACCCGCGATGGTCGCCGCGGCCTGGGGATGGAACATCGCGAAGGTGAGGATCCCGGCGACCCCGAGATCCTCGGCGGTGCTCATCAGGATGTTGCTGAACGGCTCCGGCGAGGTGTTGATCGCCATCCGGGTCCCGGCCTTGACGGCGTGGCTCGCCAGGGCCGTCGAACCGCCGATCGCGCCGGCCGCCAGATCAGGCAGCGAACCGCTCTGCCCGGCGAGCAGCGCCCCGACCACCGCACCCGACACCGGCCGGATCACGGTGTGCACCGAGTCCCACACCGAGTCGACGTAGGGGATCTTGTCGGCGACCGCCTCGCAGAGGAACAGGACGCCGGCTGTGATCAGGATCTCAGGGCGTTGCAGGGACTCCGGAACGTCGTCACTGAGGCCGGTCGCACCGAAGACGCCGAGCAGCAGCACCACCGCGTACGCGTTGACACCGCTGGCCCAGCCGCTGGTGAAGACCAGGGGGAGTACGGACACGGACGCGATCGTAACCACTTGGCGACGGTGCGTCCTGGGTCTGAGTGCGCAGGTCTGAGTACACGTACTCAGGGAGGGAGATGAGTACCCACGCGGATGGGCCCGGCCGGCGGAAACGACAGAGTGGAGACACGGAAAGGGGCACGGCTCCGGCACCGCCGACACGGGGCGGCGGAACGGGGCAGGCCCTGGACCGCTCCTTCCGCCGACTCTCGTCGGCGGGAGCGAGGCACGGGGGGCCCGGTGAATGACCGCACGGGGGCCCGACGGGGTACGGGGGAAAGTACGGGGGAGTACGGCGAAGCGCCGGTTCGAGGTGGCCCGCGGGGGACGCGGCCACATCGAACCGGCGCTCTCGTGTGTGCGGGAGCCGGCCGGAGGATCAGTCCTGGCGGCTGCCGCCGACGCGTCCCTGGAGGAGCCGGGAGAGCGCCGCGTGCACATCGTCCAGGGAGCGCTCCGGCTGGAACGCCTGCCAGTCCAGGGCGGCCACCAGGACCATGCCGACCAGGGCGGCCGCCGTCAGGGGGATGTCGATTTCGTCGCTGAGCTCGCCGTTCGCCACGCCGTCGCGCAGCACGCCCTCCACGACGGCGACGGCCTGCTGCCGCACCACCATGAGCGTGGACTGCCAGGCGCGGTTGGTGCGCCACAGTTCGGCGACGTACAGCTGGGTGAAGGCCGGATAGCGGTCGATGAAGACGAGCCCCGCCCGGATCATCGCGTCCAGCGCGTCGACCTTGCTGCCGCCGTCCCGCGCGGTCCGCTCGGCCGCCTCCCTCAGCGACGCGGTGAGCAGTTCCACCCCGTGCCGAAGCAGCTCTTCGAAGAGCACCGACTTGCTCGCGAAGTTGTAGTAGACCGTGCCCTTCGCGACGCCGGCGCGCTCGGCGATCTCGTCCACCGTGGTGGCCGAGAACCCCTGTTCGGCGATGAGGGTGACGGCCGCTTCGTAGAGCTTCTGCCGGGTCGCCTCGCGACGGCTGCTGCCGGCCCCCGTGGCGCTGGTGCTGTCCATGGCCTTGATTGTCACAGGAACGGTCACAGGGTCAGCTCCGGGTGCAGTCGGTCGAGCGTCCACACCTGCTTGTGGCGGGCGGACAGGGCGGTCAGGGCGAGGGCACCCGCGGTGAAGGCCGCGAGGACGGCACAGGCCTGCCAGACCGGGCCGAGACCGCCGCCCGTGATGAGCCTGCGGAGGGCGTCGACGACGTAACTCATCGGCAGGAAGGGGTGGATCGCGTTGAAGAAGCCCGGACTGGTCTGCACGGGGTACGTGCCCCCGGCCGAGGTCAGCTGGAGCATCAGAAGGGCGAGTACGAGGATCCGGCCTGCCGCTCCGAAGTGCGCGTTCAGCCACTGCACGATCGCCGCGAAACACGCCGTCACCAGGCACAGGAAGCCCACTGTCCCGGCCGCCCGGGTCATCTCCAGGCCGACCGCCCAGTGCAGCACCGACATCAGGGCGACGGTCTGCAGGACGCCAAGCGCCGCGACCGGCAGCCAGCCCGCCACCGCGATCCGCCATGCCGGGGCGCCGGCCGCGAGCGCGCGCCGGTTGAGCGGCGGGATCAGCATGTACGCCACCATCGCGCCCACCCACAGGGACAGCGGGATGAAGTACGGGGCGAATCCGGTGCCGTAGTTGGGGGCCTTGTGCAGGTCCCGCGAGGCGAGCTGTACCGGGTCGGACATGACGTCGGTGCGCCGGTCGCGGTCCTGCTGGTCGTAGTCGGGGATCTTGCCGGCGCCGTCGTGCAGTCCGCCCGCGAGCTTTCCGGAGCCGTCGGCCAGCTTGTACATGCCTCCGTTGAGGTCGACCGCGCCCGTCTTGAGCTTGCCGACGCCCTCGTCGAGGTCCGCGGCGCCGGTCTTCGCCGTGCCGAGTCCGGTGTGCAGTGTCTTCGCTCCCTCGGCGACCTTGCCGGCACCGCTGTTGAGCTTGTTGATCTTCGAGACCGCGTCGTCGAGGTCCTCGGAGAGGTGCGGTGAGCGGTCGGCGAGCGCCTGGGCCTGCTTCTGGAGGGTGGCCAGGTTCTTGTCGAGCTTGTCGAGGTCGCCGTCCTGGTCGGCCACCAGCGTGTTCACGTCGTCGGCGATCCTGGCCGAGTCGGCGGCCGCCTGCTTGGCCTTCTTCAGGTCCGGGCACGCGGGGTCGGGGATCACCGGGGTCTCGCAGCGCGCCTTGTAGACGCTGTCGAGCGTGTCGGACGCCGCGTGGGCGCCCTTGGCGGCGGTCGGCGCCGCCTTCACCAGGCTGTCGAGGTTGTGGCGGATCCCGGCCGCGGAGTCGGCGATGAGTTGGGCGGTGTCACCGATCGTGTTCTCGTTGTCCTTCAGGAAGGGCCCGACCTCGTCGGCGATCCCGTTGACCTTGTCCGCCAGCGTCTGGGTGCCGTCCGCGACGCGCTGCGAGCCGTCCTCCAGATCGCCCGCTCCCTTGTTGAGCTTCTTCAGGCCGCCGGCCAGCTTCCCGCTGCCCGCCTTGGCGTCCTTGAGGCCGTCGGCCAGGTCCTTGGAGCCCTTCTTGGCCTTGCCGATCCCGCCCGTGAGCTTGTCGGCGCCCTTGGCGGCCTTCTCCGTCTTCCCGTGGATGTCCGAGAACGAGATGAAGATCCTGTCGAGGAACGACCGCGAGGCCTTCGTGGACGCGGCCGTGCGCACCTCGCTGAACACGGTCCGGGATATCTGCCCGACGATGTAGTTGTTCGCGTCGTTCGTACGCACCTGGAGGGCGCCCGTCTCGGGGGAGTCCCCGGAGCTGGAGGCGATGCGCTCGCTGAAGTCCTCCGGCATGGTGAGCGACAGGTAGTACGTGCCGTCCTCGACGCCCTCGCGGGCCTCGGCGGCGCTCACCTCGTGCCACTCGAAGGTGTCGCTGTCGCGCAGCCCCTTGGTGATGTCGTCGCCGGCGGTGACCTTCTTGCCGGCGGCCGTCGCCCCCTGGTCGGCGTTCACGAGTGCCACGGGGATGCGGTCGAGACGCCCGTACGGGTCCCAGAACGACCACAGGTACAGGGCGCCGTAGAGCAGGGGCAGCAGCAGGAGCGCGGCCAGCGCCGCGCGGGGCAGCGTCCCCCTGCCGAATCGCCTGATCTCAAGCGCGGCCAGTTTCGGGGAGCGCATCCGCCGTCTCCTTGTCGTCGTCGCGGTCCTGCTCGGCGTCGGTCTCGTGGCCGCCTGCGGCATTCCGGTGCTCGTGCGGCTCGGCGTCGGCCGTCTCTTCGCGGCCGGCGGTGCCCGGGTGCTCGTCGGGCTCGGCCTCGGGGTGCGTGGACACGACGACCGCTTCCTCGGGAGCCTCGCTGCACACCGCCACGACCGTGATGCCGGACTCGGCCAGCGACCTCAACAGGGCCCAGGCCTCGTCCCGTTCGGTGTCGGAGAGCTTGAGGTCCGTGTCGTCGACGGCCAGCAGACGCGGGCCGCCGATGAGAGCCAGCGCCACGGAGAGCCGCAGCGCCTCCAGCCGCTCCAGATCGCGCACGGCGGTCCGGGAGCCCTTGGGGAGCGCGGACCGGTCGAGTCCGGCCGCCGTCAGCGCGGTGTCGACACGCAGCCTCGCCTCGGCGGCCCGCTCGGCGCGCGGCCGCAGCAGGTCCCGCAGGGACTCGCCCACGGAACCGGTGAACCGCCGTTGCAGCAGGGCCCGTTCGCGCAGATGCTCCCCTACGGTCAAGGCCGGTTCCAGGTCCGTGACGCCGGGGACATGGGCGAGCGCGCTGATCCCGCGTACGGCGGACATCTGCCGGGGCAGCCCGAAGGCGCCGACCGAGGCCCGCCCTTCGGTGGGCTTCATCCGGCCGCTGAGCGCGAGCAGCAGACACGTCCGGCCGGAACCGGACGGCCCCTCGACCGCGATCAGCGAGCCGGGCTCCGCATCGATGTCGACGCCCCTGAACGCCCAGCCGCGCGGGCCCTTGAGCCCGAACCCCCGCGCACTGACGGCGACCGCGGCCGACCCCTGTGGCTCGCCCATGTCCCCCCTCGCTCCCCTGAGCCGGGGACCCGGTCAAGGCCCCCATTTTTGAACTGACTGGTCAGTGCAAAAACTATCTCGAACCTTCGATCGAAGCAAAAGCCCTGGTCAGAACGGATTGTCAGTGGCATACCTCACGATGGGCACATACGGCCACAGTGCCGTCACACGACGACAGGAGGTTCGTCATGGCCAACTCATCCGCAGCCGCCGCCCGTCGGCGCCGCGCCACCGGCCCTGCCCCCTCACCGACCGGCCCCGCGAGCGACGTGCACCCCGTTCTGCGCCGGACCACTGCGCCGCCCGCCGCCCTCGACCTGCTCGCCCAGGCCCGCTCCGGACTCGACGAGGCGACCGCCCTCGAGGCGTCCAACGAGCGCTACGCGACTGCGCACTTGGCCGCCCTGCGCACCGCCGCCGCCGTGCTCGCCGCGCGAGGCCGCCCCGAACCCACCCAGCGACGCAGGGCACGCATCCGGAGCGCCTGGGAAGTGCTCCCCGAAATCGCTCCCGAACTCACCGAGTGGAGCGCGCTGTTCGCCGCCGGAGCGGGCCGCCGCGCCCGCGCCGAGGCGGGCATCCAGGGCGCGGCGACCAACCGCGACGCCGACGATCTGATACGCGACGTGGCGATGTTCCTGCGCCTCGTCGAGCGGATGCTGGTCCTCCAGCCGGTGCTGCCCCAACCCCGCCAGGACGTCGACCGCGGGGTCCAGGACGCGGGTTGAGTGCCGGCGGGCGGGAGCGCCGGATGTCTGTGACCGCGAGCGGTCGGCCGGACGCCTGTGAGCGAGGGTGCTGCGGGCCTGTGGTGGCGAGCGGGCCGAGTGCCGTGGGCGGCAGCGCCGCGTGCGGACCGAGCGGGGCCGACCGGTGTCGGGACCGCGGCCCGCCTGCTTTCCCGGCGCGTGAGACGGGGGGCCGGGTCCGGCGACGGAGGCAATAAGGTGGGACGCGCATACAGCCTCCCGCCGGTGGGAGGCGTCCCGATCGCTCCGCCCGACAAACAGGCGGTGCCGCGCCGAGGAGTCAACTGCCGTGTCGGACCCGATGCGCCCCCGCGCTTCTCTCCGTACCGCCGTGGTGTGGGAGGTCCTCCAGGACGCCCTCGACCGCCGCGTGAAGGCCACGGGGCGCGAGTCGCTCGACGTCCTCGACACCGGAGGCGGCAGCGGCAACTTCGCGGTGCCCCTGGCCCGCCTCGGCCACCGCGTCACGGTCGTCGACCCCAGCCCGAACGCCCTGTTCGCGTTGGAGCGCCGCTCCGCCGAAGCCGGCGTCGCCGAGCGAGTCAAGGGCGTCCAGGGCGACGCGCACGGCCTCTTCGACGTGGTCGAGCGCGGCGGCTACGACGCGGTGCTGTGCCACGGCGTCCTGGAGTACGTGGACGACCCGGCCGAGGGCGTCCGCAACGTGGTGGACGCGCTGCGCGACGAGGGCGTCCTCAGTCTGCTCGCCGCCGGGCTGGGCGGCGCCGTGCTCGCGCGGGCCCTCGCCGGGCACTTCAAGGAGGCCAGGCAGGCGCTGGACGACCCGGACGGACGCTGGGGCGAGGGTGATCCCGTGCCGCACCGCTTCACCGCCGAACAGCTCACCGCGCTGGTCGAGGGCGCGGGCCTGCGCGTCGCCGCCGTACACGGTGTGCGGGTCTTCGCCGACCTGGTCCCCGGGGTCCTCGTGGACACCGAACCGGGCGCCATGGAGGCACTGCTGAAGCTGGAGGCCGCGGCGGCCGAGGTCGCCGCGTTCCACTCCGTGGCCACGCAACTCCATGTGCTCGGTGAGACGCGGGGGACAGGAGGGGTCTGACCCCCTCCTGCGGCGCGCCGCTGATCAGGCCCTTGGCTGCACATGGAGTACGCCACAGGCCCCCCGATCGGGCGCTCTGCGCCGTATGATCGAGGGAGACCTCCCGGCATGACGGGGCGGCCGCTGGGGAATGCACGCTTCAGTGGGCCGAGACCGTCATGACGGGTTCCGGTTGGCTAATTGGCGTAGAGGGGCGGGTTTCACGGGGGCGATTCCCTGCCTATCCTGAAGGGGACCCCCAGTCGCCCCGGCGACTGCACGATGAGGAGGACTCCGTGCCGCTCTCGGAGCACGAGCAGCGAATGCTCGAGCAGATGGAGCGAGCGCTGTACGCCGAAGATCCCAAGTTCGCGACAGCGCTTGAGGGAAGCGGGCTGCGTACGTACACCCGGCGACGGGTCTACCAGGCGGTCGCGGGCTTTCTGGTGGGTATCGCGCTCCTCATGGCCGGAATGGTCGCACAGCAGATCTGGATCAGTGTGGTGGGGTTCCTCGTCATGCTGGGCTGTGCGGTGCTTGCCGTCACCGGTTGGCGCAAGGCGCCCAAGCCGGGTGAACAGCCCGCCGCGGGTGCGCCCAGCGGTCGGCGTCAGCCGCGGCAGCGCCGCTCCTTGATGGACCGTATCGAGCAACGCTGGCAGCGTCGCCGCGACGAGCAGCAGGGCCACTAGGCCCTCCGGGCGTTCGCGGCCGTCTTACGTCGCGTGAGGGGGTGTCCTGCCCCGTGTGGGCAGGACACCCCCTCACGCATGCCGTTGCCTCATGCGTGCCCCATGCGTGCCTTGCCTTGCGGCGGCGCGCGTCGGGCGTCCGGGTCCCGTCCCGGGCCTGTGGGGGCGCCGAACCTCCCCCGGGCCGGGGGCGTTGCTGGGAACCCTTGGATGCGGAGGCACCCGGCGCTGGTGGCTGTGCCCACCCGTCCCTCCCTGCCGGACGATTGCCCACAGCGGTAGCCCGGAGCGGTCGCTCGCAGCGGTGGTCCACGGCGGTAGCTCGCAGCGGTGGCCCACAGTGCCCAGCAGCTCGCGCCCCCCGCCCAGGTGGGGCAGGGGGCGCGGGCCGGGGTGGGTCAGGGGTTCTGGTTGGACGGGCGGCGGAGCAGGGCCGCTCGGCGGGCTGCCAGGGTGGTTGTCAGGGCCGTCCAGCGGGCCGATGCCGCCCAGGCCACCCGGACGGCTGAACGCGGCGCCACGAGGGCGCGCAGCCGGGTGGAACGGCGCACGGACGCGTGCAGGGCGGCCACGACCCGGCGGCCGTCCTCCGCGAGTCCCGCCGTCGGACGAGGCCGCGGAGCGTAGAGCACCTGCTCCACCGCCGCCGCCAGCCTGTGCACCGATGCCTCCGCGTCCTCTTCGAGATGCCCCAGACGGACCAGGCGGGCGGCGGCCTTCCGCGGTGTCTGGGAGTCGTCCGGCGCGATCCCGTGGTCCCACGCCGTGTCGGTCACCTCCTGCCAGGCGGCCAGGGTGTGCGCCGCCGCGCCCTCCTCCGTACGGCCGTGGGCGCCGAGCCGCACAGCACGGACCCGCATCCGCCACAGCATCGGCAGCAACGGCACCGCCAGTACGGCGAGCCCCGCCAGCGTGAGCGCCAGGACCAGGAACCACGGCGGGCCGTCATCACCGGAGCCGATCGCGGCCTGCGCCGAGTCGCTCGCGCACGCCTCCAGCTTCTTCTGCTGGGCCGAGCAGCTCTCGCTCGCCGACGGAGCGGCGGACGGAGCCGTGGACGACGACTGGGTCGGCCTCGGGACGTCCGGGACGTTACTGCCGGGAGTGTCCGTCTGCGTGTACTCCGGCACCGTCCCCCGGTTCGGGGTCGGCTCGAAGCGGGTCCAGCCCACGCCTTCGAAGTACAGCTCGGGCCAGGCGTGCGCGTCGCGCAGGCCGACCGACATCGAGCCGTCCGGCTGCGGGGATCCGGGAGTGAAGCCCACCGCGACCCGGGCGGGTATGCCCAGCGTGCGGGCCATCGCGGCCATCGCGAAGGAGAAGTGGACGCAGAAGCCCTCCTTCTCCTTCAGGAAACGCGCGATCGCGGCGGAGCCGCTGCCGACCTGCACCTGGGTGTCGTACGTGAAGCCGCCGTTCACGGCGAAGTAGTCCTGGAGCTTGACGGCCTTCTCGTAGTTGTTCGCGGAGCCCTCGGTGACGTCGCGCGCGGTCTGTGCCACCTCCGCCGGCAGCGACTCCGGCACCTTGGTGAACTCGCGCTTCAGGGACGCCGACGGCTCCGGGGCGAGGGCGAGCTGCTCGGCCGTGGGCTGCACGACCAGGCTGGTGACGTCGTACTGCACGCCCCGCGTGTTCTGGCCGTGGTCGCCGACGAGCGTGCGCCCCACGGGCTCGTACCGCCAATTGCCGCTGATGTTCACCGCGCTGGCGGGATAGGGCATCGGCAGCCAGTCCTGCGCGTACCAGTCCGCGGCCGAGATGCTCGTGCGGATCTCGGTCCGCCGGATGTCGGAACCGAGGCCGATCGGCGTGGGGAACGTGTCCGGCACGGCCTCGATGTGCCGCTGGGCAGGCTTCCAGGCCGTCCCGTCGAAGTCGTCCAGGGAGACGATCCGCAGATACATCTCCTGGGTGTCCTCGGTGCTGGTGCGATACGACAGGACCTGGCGGTCCTCGTTCACGTTCAGGCTGTCGCGCAACGAGACCAGCGGGTTCACCGCGGAGATCGTCCCCCCGCCGCCCGTGCCCGCGCCGACACCCGTGCCCGCGGCGCCCAGCAGGCCGCCGTCCAGGGCAGGCAGGCCGAGCGGCACCACGAGGGCGACGCCCAGCGCGACCGCGCCGATGCGCCGCCCGGTGCGGACCGGGGCGACGACTCCGCCGGCGGAGCCCGCGCCCGGAGCCCGGGGTGCCCCGCCGAAGACCCGTCCCCACTGGGAGAGCCGGTCGCGGCCCTCGGCCAGGAGCAGCATCAGATAGCCGGTGGCCGCGAGCAGGAACCACAGCCACGCGGCGCCGCCGCCGGCCAGTCCGGCGGCCACCGAGTACAGCGCGAGCAGCGGCAGCCCGGCCGGGGCGGCGCTGCGGAACGTCACCGCGAGCGCGTCCACCGCGAGCCCGATGACCAGGACACCGCCGACGAGCATCAGCCGGATGCCGTCCGACAGCGGCGCCGGGATCGCGAACCGCCCCACGTCGTCCGCACCTACCTGGAGCAGCATGCCGAAGCGGTGGAACGCGTCGGGACCGGGGATCACTCCGACGATGGCCTGCCGGCGGGCGAAGGTGAGGGTCAGCAGCATCAGGGTCGCCAGTGCCTGCACGGCCACGGTCAGCGGGCGTGCCAGCGGGACCCGTCGGGTCAGCGCGCCCACACCCGTCTGCAGCGCCAGCAGCAGCGCCGCCTGCAGGATCCAGGTCGCCGGGTCCACCAGCGGGAGCAGGGCGCAGGACGCCATCAGCGTCGCCGCCGCGGCACACAGCGCCAGTCGTGCCCGCCCGCTCATGAGCCACCGCCCCCTGACGTGCTCCCCGTCGACGCCGCGCCGATGCGCTGCCGGTCCGCCTGCCGCCACAGGTCGGCGAACTGCGCCGCCCGCGGCACCTTCACCGCGGTCCAGCCCGCCTCGCGCAGCATGCGCAGCTGTTCCTCGCTCTTGTCCAACGGGCCGGGGACATCGCTGGGTTCCCGCACCCAGGCGTCGCTGTCCAGCAGGAAGGCGAGGGCTCCGCCGCTGCGCTGGCGCATCTTGGCGAGCACGGTCGCCTGCTCCTCGTCCAGGTCCCCGAGGAAGGCGATCAACAGGCCCTCGTTGCCCCCGCGCAGCACGTCGTAGGCG
Organism: Streptomyces sp. NPDC058371; assembly: GCF_042723265.1. NCBI lineage: Bacteria > Bacillati > Actinomycetota > Actinomycetes > Kitasatosporales > Streptomycetaceae > Streptomyces > Streptomyces sp. NPDC058371. The sequence continues at coordinate 91,212 of NZ_JBHXJC010000005.1, forward strand.
CGGGACAGGCCCGTGCCGTCCGAGTGGTCGACGACGGCGAGGGTGTCCATCATCAGCCCCGCCGCGTCGGCCGACTCCTGGCTCGCACCGGCGAAACCGTCGGTGCCCTCACCCGGCACCGAACTCCCGGTGTCCGTCAACAGCCGTACCGAGAAGCCCCGTTCGAGCATGTGCACCAGCGTCGACGCCGTGCCCGACACGGCCCACTCGAAGGCCGAGTCCGGGCCCGCGCCCGCGAAGGCGACGCCGCGGGTGTCGAGCAGCACCGTGCACCGAGCGCGCTGCGGCTGTTCCTCTCGGCGGACCATCAGCTCGCCGTACCGCGCGGTCAGCCGCCAGTGCACGCGGCGCAGATCGTCGCCGTGCCGGTACCCGCGCGGGATCACGTCGTCCTCGCCGGCCAGCGCGAGCGAACGGTGCCGTCCGTCGCCGTACCCCTTCGCCTCGCCGCTCAGGCGCACCGGCGGCAGCGACTCCACGCGCGGGATGACCGTCAGCGTGTCGTACGTCGAGAAGGAGCGGGTCAGTTCGCACATCCCGAACGGGTCGGTGAGGCGCAGTTGCAGCGGACCGAGCGGATAGCGGCCGCGCAGGTCCGAGCGCACGCGGTAGGACACCTCACGGTTGCCGCCCGCCTCGACCCGGTCCAGGACGAACCGGGGCCGGGGACCGAGCACGTACGGCACCCGGTCCTGGAGCATCAGCAAACCGGTGGGCAGCCGGGAGACGTTGTCCATGCGCAGATGGACCCGGGCCTCCGAACCGGCGGGGACGCGCGCGGGGGAGAGCCGGCGGCTGCCCGAGACCCGGTAGCGGGTGCGGTAGAGCACCGTCGCGCACACCAGCGGCAGCACGGCGAGCAGCAGGCCGACCCGGAGCAGATCGCTCTGCCCGAGGACGTACGCGCAGATGGCGGCCGCCACTCCGGCGGCGAGGAAGGAGCGACCGCGGGTGGTGAGCCCGGCGAGCGCCGTGCGCAGCCCGCCCCTGGACTCCTCCGCGTGTCCGGTCCCCCCTGACGTCATCACAGCCTCCGCGGCGGCTGTGGGCCGAACGCGGGAGTGCCACGGCCCATGGTGAAGGCGCCGCCCTGCTGCTGGGGCGCCGAGGGCACCGGGATGCGCTGCAGGATCTCCTGGACGACCTGCTCGGCCGTACGCCGGTTCAGCTGCGCCTGCGCGGTGGGCAGCAGCCGGTGGGCCAGCACGGCCACGGCGAGTGCCTGCAGATCGTCCGGCAGCGCGAACTCCCGGCCGCTCAGGGCTGCGGACGCCTTCGCCGCGCGCAGCAGATGCAGCGTGGCTCGCGGCGAGGCGCCGAGTCTGAGGTCGGGGTGCGTCCGGGTGGCCGCGACCAGATCCACCGCGTACCGCCGGACGGGGTCGGCGACGTGCACCGTGCGCACCGCGTCGATCAGCTTCACGATGTCGTGCGCGTGGGCCACCGGCTGGAGGTCGTCGAGCGGCGAGACCCCGCCGTGCACGTCCAGCATCTGCAGCTCGGCCTCCGCGCTGGGGTAGCCGATGGAGACCCGGGCCATGAAGCGGTCGCGCTGGGCCTCGGGCAGCGGGTACGTGCCCTCCATCTCGACCGGGTTCTGCGTGGCCACCACCATGAAGGGGCTGGGCAGTTCGTACGTCTGCCCGTCGATGGTGACCTGGCGCTCCTCCATCGACTCCAGCAGCGCCGACTGCGTCTTGGGCGAGGCGCGGTTGATCTCGTCGCCGATCACGATCTGCGCGAAGATCGCCCCCGGCTTGAACTCGAAGTCCCGGCGCTGCTGGTCCCAGATGGACACACCTGTGATGTCCGAGGGCAGCAGGTCGGGTGTGAACTGAATACGCCGCACCGAACAGTCGATGGACCGCGCCAATGCCTTGGCCAGCATGGTCTTGCCGACGCCCGGGACATCCTCGATCAGAAGATGCCCCTCGGCGAGCAGCACGGTCAGCGAAAGCCGTACGACCTCTGGCTTGCCTTCGATCACCTCTTCCACCGAACTGCGGACACGCTCCGCAGTGGCGGTCAGATCAGTGAGGCTCGCTCGATCGTCATAGGTCGTCACCCGGCCCTCCTCGGCCCTTTCCCGGGCCGACGCTCTGTGATGCGGAACGGCCCACCCCGAAACACGGACACCACGCGCGAATAGTTCTGCGTGACGCCACACCCGCATTCTTGTTGCCGTTACCGGTTCGTGTCACTCGCCTGTGGATAACTGGCCGCCTTATGTCAGGTCTTACGGCCTTTTGGGCCCGGGAACACCCGGGAGTTTCCGTGTGGACAGTGGCATACGGGCCGGGAGAGGCGCTCAGGCGGGGTCGATCTCGCGCAGCAGACCGGTCTTCACGTCGAAGACGAAACCGCGGACGTCGTCGGTGTGCACCAGGAACGGCGAGGTGCGCACCCGCTGCATGGACTGCCGTACGTCCTGCTCGACGTCCCGGAAGGCCTCCACGGCCCAGGCGGGGCGCTGGCCGACCTCCATCTCCAGGTCGTGCCGGAAGTCCTCGGTGAGGGCCTCCAGGCCGCAGCCCGTGTGATGGATGAGAACGACGCTGCGGGTGCCGAGCGCCCGCTGGCTGATGGTGAGGGAGCGGATCACGTCGTCGGTGACGACTCCGCCCGCGTTGCGGATGGTGTGGCAGTCGCCCAGTTCCAGGCCGAGCGCGGCGTGCAGGTCGAGCCGGGCGTCCATGCAGGCCACGACGGCCACGCGCAGGACGGGACGGGCGTCCATCCCGGGGTCGCTGAAAGCGGCGGCGTACTGCTGGTTCGCGTCGACGAGCCGGTCGGTGACGGTGCCAGTGGATATGGCGCCTTCGGGCTCTGCGGGCACGGATGCAGAAGTCGTCATGGCTATGACGTTACTGGTCACGCGGGGCGCAGTCCTGCTGTGAGAGAGGACAAAAAACGTCATCGTGGCTTGTTGTGAGGTAACCCACACGGGCGGTGGCCACTCAACCGTACGGATGATTCTTTCCGATTCGCCGCTTCACGGAGAGCGGGGTACGCGACGCGCATGCCGGTTGATTGACCGCGAGACACCGTGGACTAAAGTGACGCGAAGCGGGAGACGAGGCTCTCCCTGCTGGACTTTTACCCGGAGAACCCGGTGCTTTTCCGGATTCTCCCCGCGTGCGCGGTGCGTACGTACGGCTCGGCCTCCTCCCGCTCCCGGTCGGCTGACGCCACTCACCCGGCGCCGGCAGGCCTCCCCTTCTCGAGCGGGCGGGGACCCGGCGGTGCGTACGGCCGCGCGGACCTGAGAGGGCCCCTTGAGCCAGAGTCGACACGTCCCGGTGATGCTCCAGCGGTGCCTGGACATGCTGGCCCCCGCACTGGAGCGGCCGGGAGCCGTGGTCGTCGACTGCACCCTCGGCCTGGGCGGGCACAGCGAAGCACTGCTGGCCCGCTTCCCCGAGGCCCGGCTCGTCGCCCTCGACCGCGACAAGGAGGCGCTGCGCCTCTCCGGGGAGCGGCTCGCCCCCTTCGGCGACCGCGCCACCCTGGTGCACGCGGTGTACGACGACCTCCCCGACGTACTCGACCGCCTGGGGCTCCCGCACGTCCAGGGCGTGCTGTTCGACCTCGGCGTCTCGTCCATGCAACTCGACGAGGCCGACCGTGGGTTCGCGTACGCCCAGGACGCCCCCCTCGACATGCGCATGGACCAGACGACCGGCATCAGCGCGGCCGAAGTGCTCAACACGTATCCGCCGGGCGAACTGGTGCGGATCCTGCGGGCGTACGGCGAGGAGAAGCAGGCCAAGCGGATCGTGTCCGCCGTCGTGCGCGAACGCGAGAAGGAGCCCTTCAGCAACAGCGCTCGGCTCGTCGAGCTGATCCGCGACTCGCTGCCGCAGGCCGCCAAGCGCACCGGCGGCAACCCCGCCAAGCGCACCTTCCAGGCGCTGCGCATCGAGGTCAACGGCGAACTGACCGTCCTGGAGAGGGCGATCCCCGCCGCCGTGAAGACGCTCGCCGTCGAGGGCCGGATCGCCGTGCTGTCGTACCACTCCCTGGAGGACCGGCTGGTCAAGCAGGTCCTCGCGGCCGGTGCCGCCTCCACCGCCCCGCCCGGACTGCCGGTCGTGCCGGAGCGCTACCAGCCGCGGCTCAAGCTGCTCACCCGCGGTGCCGAACTTCCCACCGAGGAAGAGGTCGCGGAGAACCGGCGCGCGGCTCCCGCGCGGCTGCGGGGGGCGCAGCGCATCCGCGAGGACGCCGAGTGAGGCGCACGAAGGGGAGCGTGAGTGAGTAGGAAAGCCGAACTCACGGGGTGGCCGATGAGTGGGAAACCCAAACTCGCCGGGAGGGTCCGTGAGTAGGAAACCCGTACTGAGGGGCCGGGCCGCCCGGCTCGCGCGGCTGCTCCCCGCCGGAGCGGGAAGAGCCGCCCGCACCCCCTTCGTCCTGCTGGTCGTGCTGCTGCTCGGCGGCGGTCTGATCGGGCTGCTCGTGCTGAACTCCGCGCTCAGTGAAGGGTCGTTCCGGCTCGACGACCTGCAGAAGGAGACGAAGAACCTCACGGACGAGGAGCAGGAGCTCCAGCGGGACGTCGACTCCTACTCGGCCCCCGACGCCCTCCAGCGCCGCGCCCGGGAGCTGGGCATGGTCCCCGGCGGCGACCCCGCGTTCCTCAATCCCGACGGCACCGTCAAGGGCGTCCCCGGAGCGGCCGCCGAACAGTCCTCGGTGCACAACCAGGTGCTGCCGCCCGAAGTCGTCGCCCCCGCGCCCAGCGCGACCCCGACGACGCCCCCCGGCCCGACCCAGACCCCGGCGCCGGCCGTGAGCGCGCCCCCCGCGCAGTTCTCCCCGGCCGCGCCCACCCCGCAGCTCCCCACCACCGCCCCCTTCACGCAGCCCACCACAAACGGCAGGTGACGGAAGTGTCCGACAGGGAACCGCCGCGCCGCCGCGTGCCCGGCCCCGCCAGGCCCGCTCGCCCCGGCGGGCAGCGGCGCCCGGGCCCCGGCTCGCGCCCCGCGCGCCGCCCGAGCACACCCCGCCAGAGCGGCCCGCGCGTCATCCGGCTCGGCAGCCCGCGACCCCGCCTGCGCATGGTCAGCCTCGCGCTGACCCTGGTGATGGTCGCCTTCGTCGTACGGCTGCTCCAGGTGCAAGCCGTGGACGCCAGCTCCTACGCCTCGAAGGCCGAGCAGAACCGGTACGTGGGCCGCACCCTGGCCGCCGAGCGCGGCGGGATCACGGACCGCAACGGCGTCGAGCTCGCGACCAGCGTGGACGCGTACGACATCACGGCCGACCCCACGATGTTCACGTCCGGCGCCACGAAGACGTCGGACGCGCCCGAGCAGGCAGCCGCGCTCCTCGCCCCGATCCTCGGCCAGGACGCGGACAGGATCGCCAAGAAGCTCAGTACCAGGAACACGCGATACACCCTGCTCGCGCACCGCCAGACGCCTCAGGTCTGGAAGCAGATCAAGGACCTCAAGGACACCCTCGCGGCCAAGGCGGAGACCGACAAGACCACGTTCAACGTCCTCGCGGGCGTCCTCGCGGTCCCGGCCAGCAAGCGGGTGTACCCGAACGGCGATCTCGCCGCCGGGATACTGGGCTGGGTCAACGCCGACGGCAAGGGCGGCGGCGGCGTCGAGCAGAAGCTGAACCAGGAACTCGCCGGCAAGGACGGCAAGATCCGCTACGCCCAGTCCGGCGGCCGGCAGGTGCCCACCGCGGGCTCCACCGAGACGCCCGCGGTGGCCGGCTCCGACGTCGAGCTGACCATCGACCGCGACATCCAGTGGGCCGCCCAGAACGCCATCACCGAGCAGGTGAAGAAGTCCAAGGCGGACCGCGGGTACGTGATAGTGCAGGACACCCGGACCGGCGAGGTCCTGGCCATGGCCAACTCGCCCGGCTTCGACCCGAACGACCTTTCGCAGGCGAACTCGGCGGCCCTCGGCAACGCGGCAGTCCAGGACGCCTACGAGCCCGGCTCCACCGCCAAGGTCATGTCGATGGCCGCCGTACTGGAGGAGAACGTCGCCACGCCCGCGACCCATGTGGTCGTGCCCAACCGGTTGCACCGCGGCGACCGGCTCTTCCAGGACGACATCGACCACGCGACCTGGAACCTGACGCTCAACGGCGTTCTCGCCAAGTCCAGCAACATCGGCACCATCCTGGCGACCGGCCAGCTCGGCAAGACGCAGCAGCAGGCCAACCAGGTCCTCTACTCGTACCTGCGCAAGTTCGGCATCGGCGGCTACACCGGGCTCGGCTTCCCCGGCGAGACGAAGGGCATCCTCGCGCCCGCCGGCAAGTGGTCGACCTCGCAGCAGTACACGATTCCTTTCGGCCAGGGCATGTCCCTCAACGCGATGCAGGCGGCCTCCGTCTACTCGACGATCGCCAACGGCGGCGTACGCGTCGAGCCCACGCTGGTGCGGGGCGCGAAGGGGCCCGACGGGCGCTTCACACCCGCGCCCGAGCCCAAGAAGACGCGGGTCGTGAGCGAGAAGACGGCGAAGACCCTCGCCCAGATGCTGGAGTCCGTGGTGGACGACGAGGAGGGCACCGGCGCCAAGGCGCGCATCCCGGGCTACCGGGTCGCGGGTAAGACGGGTACGGCCAACCGCGTGGATCCGGCCACCGGCAAGTACCACGGCTACACCTCGTCGTTCGCCGGGTTCGCGCCCGCGGACAAACCGCGGGTCACCGTCTACTGCGCCATCCAGAACGCCACCAAAGGCAGCTATTTCGGCGGTCAGATCTGCGGACCCATCTACCAGCAGGTCATGGAGTTCGCGCTGAAGACGCTCCAGGTCCCGCCCACCGGCGCCGAGCCCGCCAGGCTGCCCGTCAGCTTCACTCCCTGACCCGCTCGGCGCACGCCCCGATCACCCCCCCACGCTCAACGGACCAGGAACAGCTCGTGACAACGATCACCCCGGACCCCGGGAACCACACCCCGCCGCGCCCCTCACTTCGCTCCGGCGGGGGTGTGGCCGGTACGCTCACCGCCGTGCCACACGCTGATCAGTCCCAAACCACCCAGAAGGGCGTTCCTGTGACATATCCGGGGCCGCCGCGACCGGTTCATGTTTCCGCCACACCCCTGGCGGAACTGGCCGATCAGCTGGGGGTCGAGAAGCCCGCAAGCGCCGCGGAGGTCACGGGCATCACCCATGACTCCCGCGCCGTACGCCCCGGCGACCTGTACGCCGCGCTGCCCGGTGCCCGCCTCCACGGCGCCGACTTCGTGACGCAGGCGGCCGGCCTCGGCGCCGTCGCCGTGCTGACCGACCCGACGGGCGCCGAGCGGGCCACCGCCACCGGTCTGCCGGTCCTCGTCGTCGACGATCCGCGCGCCCTGATGGGGGAGCTGGCGGCCACCATCTACGGCCACCCCGGGCGCGACCTGCTCCAGATCGGCATCACCGGCACCTCCGGCAAGACCACCACGGCGTACCTCGTCGAGGGCGGTCTGAAGACGGTCCGCAGCACCGGGCTCATCGGGACGGTCGAGATGCGCATCGGCGACGAGCGCATCAAGTCGGAACGTACGACGCCCGAAGCCACCGACCTCCAGGCGCTGTTCGCGGTCATGCGCGAGCGCGGTGTCGAGGCGGTCGCCATGGAGGTCTCCAGCCACGCGCTGGTGCTCGGTCGGGTCGACGGTTGTGTCTTCGACATCGCCGTCTTCAACAACCTCAGCCCGGAGCACATGGAGTTCCACTCCGGCATGGAGGACTACTTCCATGCCAAGGCGCAGCTGTTCACGCCGAAACGCAGCAGACTCGGCGTGATCAACCTCGACGACGAATACGGACGCAGGCTCGTCAAGGAAGCCGGCGTCCCCGTGGTCACGTTCTCCGCCGAGGGCCACCCCGACGCCGACTGGCGCGCCGAGGACGTCGAAGTCGGGCCCATGGACTCGACGTTCACGGTGATCGGCCCCAAGGGGGAGCGGATCACGGCGAAGTCGCCGCTCGCCGGGCCCTTCAACGTGGCCAACACGCTCGCCGCGATCGTCTCCCTCGCCGTGGCCGGGATCGACCCCCAGGGCGCCGCCGACGGCATCGCCGCCGTACCGGGCGTACCGGGCCGTCTGGAGCGGGTGGACGTGGGCCAGCCGTATCTCGCCGTCGTCGACTACGCCCACAAGACGGACGCCGTCGAATCGGTCCTGCGCGCGCTGCGCAAGGTGACCGAGGGCAAGCTGCACATCGTGCTCGGCTGCGGCGGCGACCGCGACAAGACCAAGCGGATGCCGATGGGCGCCGCCGCGGCCCGGCTCGCCGACACCGCCGTACTGACCTCCGACAACCCCCGTGGCGAGGACCCCCTCGCGATCCTCGCCACGATGCTCGCGGGCGCCGCCGAAGTGCCGGCGCACGAACGCGGAGAGGTCCAGGTCTTCGAGGACCGGGCTGCCGCCATCGCCGCCGCCGTCGCCCGGGCACAGCCGGGCGACACCGTGCTGGTCGCGGGCAAGGGCCACGAGCAGGGCCAGGACATCGCCGGGGTGGTACGTCCCTTCGACGACCGCCAGGTGCTTCGCGAAGCTATCCAGAAGACCCAGGGATGAACTTGTGATCGCCCTCTCTCTCGCCGAGATCGCAGCAGTCGTCGGCGGGCAGACGTACGACATACCGGATCCGGCGGTACAGGTCACCGGACCGGTCGTCAGGGACTCCCGTGAAGTGGAGCCCGGCAGCCTCTTCGTCGCCTTCGTCGGCGAGCGCGTGGACGGCCACGACTACGCCCGGGCGGTCGTGGACGCGGGCGCGGTCGCCGTCCTGGCCTCCCGGCCCGTGGGCGTCCCCGCGATCGTCGTGGCGGACGTCCAGGCGGCCCTCGGCGCCCTCGCCCGCCATGTGGTCGAACGCCTCGGCGCGACCCTCGTGGCGCTCACCGGCTCCGCGGGCAAGACCAGCACCAAGGACCTCATCGCGCAGGTGCTCCGGAGCAAGGCGCCGACCGTCTTCACGCCCGGTTCGCTCAACAACGAGATCGGACTGCCGCTGACCGCGCTCAGCGCCACCGAGGAGACCCGCTTCCTCGTGCTGGAGATGGGCGCGCGCGGTATCGGCCACATCCGCTACCTCACGGATCTCACCCCGCCCAAGGTCGGTCTCGTCCTCAACGTCGGCACCGCGCACATCGGCGAGTTCGGCGGCCGCGAGCAGATCGCCCAGGCCAAGGGCGAGTTGGTCGAGAGCCTGCCGGCGGACGGCGCCGCGGTCCTCAACGCCGACGACCCCCTCGTCCGCGCGATGGCATCCCGTACGAAGGCCCGGGTGATCCTCTTCGGAGAGTCCGGCGAAGCGGACGTACGCGCCGAGAACGTCCGTCTCACGGACGGCGGACAGCCCGCATTCAGGCTTCACACACCCTCCGGGTGCAGTGACGTGACCATGCGCCTGTACGGTGAGCACCACGTGTCGAACGCGCTCGCCGCGGCCGCCGTCGCCCATGAGCTGGGCATGTCCGCAGACGAGATCGCCCGCGCGCTCTCCGAGGCGGGCTCCCTCTCCCGCTGGCGGATGGAGGTCACGGAGCGCCCGGACGGCGTGACGGTCGTCAACGACGCCTACAACGCGAACCCCGAGTCCATGCGAGCCGCCCTGCGCGCGCTCGCGGCGATGGGCAAGGGGCGGCGGACCTGGGCGGTGCTCGGTCAGATGGCCGAGCTCGGGGACGAGGCGCTCGCCGAGCACGACGCGGTCGGACGGCTTGCCGTCCGACTCAACGTCAGCAAGCTCGTCGCGGTCGGGGGCAGGGAAGCGTCCTGGCTCCAACTGGGCGCATATAACGAGGGTTCGTGGGGTGAGGAGTCGGTGCACGTGTCCGACGCACAGGCGGCTGTCGACCTGTTGCGCAGCGAGCTGCGCCCGGGGGATGTCGTGCTCGTGAAGGCGTCCCGGTCGGTCGGGCTCGAACGGGTGGCGCTCGCGCTGCTCGAGCCCGGTGCCGAGGGTGAGGTTTCCGCCCGATGATGAACCAGATCCTGTTCGCGGGAGTCATCGGCCTCTTCCTGACGCTGATCGGTACCCCGCTGCTGATCAAGCTGCTGGCCCGCAAGGGCTACGGCCAGTACATCCGCGACGACGGCCCGCGTGAGCACCACGCCAAGCGCGGTACGCCGACCATGGGTGGTATCGCCTTCATCCTGGCGACACTCATCGCGTACTTCCTCAGCAAGGTCATCACCGGCAAGCCGCCGACGTTCTCCGGACTCCTGGTGCTCGGGCTGATGACGGGCATGGGCCTGGTCGGCTTCCTCGACGACTACATCAAGATCGTCAAGCGCCGGTCGCTGGGTCTGCGGGCCAAGGCGAAGATGGCCGGCCAGCTGACCGTCGGTATCGCCTTCGCGGTGCTCTCGCTGCAGTTCGCGGACAACCGCAACAACACCCCGGCCTCCACGAAGCTCTCCTTCGTGCAGGACTTCGGCTGGTCCATCGGACCGGTGCTGTTCGTGGTCTGGGCCCTGTTCATGATTCTCGCGATGTCGAACGGCGTGAACCTGACGGACGGTCTGGACGGCCTGGCCACCGGTGCTTCCGTGATGGTCTTCGGCGCCTACACGTTCATCGGCGTCTGGCAGTTCCAGGAGTCCTGCGCCAACGCGGCGACCCTGACCAACCCGGCCGCCTGTTACGAAGTGCGCGATCCACTCGACCTCGCGGTCGTCGCCGCCGCCCTCATGGGTGCCTGCTTCGGCTTCCTGTGGTGGAACACCTCGCCCGCCAAGATCTTCATGGGCGACACCGGTTCGCTCGCGCTCGGCGGCGCGCTCGCCGGTCTCGCGATCTGCTCCCGCACGGAGTTCCTGATCGCCCTGCTCGGTGGTCTCTTCGTCCTGATCACCATGTCGGTCGTCATCCAGGTCGGCTCGTTCCGGCTCACCGGCAAGCGCGTCTTCCGGATGGCACCGCTCCAGCACCACTTCGAACTCAAGGGGTGGTCCGAAGTCCTTGTGGTGGTCCGCTTCTGGATCATCCAGGGCATGTGCGTGATCGTCGGACTCGGCCTCTTCTACGCGGGATGGGCAGCCAAGAAGTGACCACCTGGCAGGGGAAGAACGTCACCGTCGCCGGTCTCGGCGTCTCCGGTATCCCGGCGGCCCGCGTGCTGCACGGGCTCGGCGCGGTCGTCACGGTCGTCAACGACGGCGACGACGAGCGCTCCCGGGCCCAGGCCGCGGACCTGGAGGCGCTCGGCATCACCGTGCGCCTCGGTGACGGCGCCACCCTGCCCGAGGGCACCGAGCTCATCGTCACCACGCCCGGCTGGAAGCCGGACAAGCCGCTGTTCACCGCGGCCGCCGAGGCGGGCGTCCCGGTCTGGGGCGACGTGGAGCTGGCCTGGCGGCTCAGGGGCCCGGACGCGGCTCCCTGGCTCGCCGTCACCGGCACCAACGGCAAGACCACGACCGTCCAGATGCTCGCCTCGATCCTGAAGGCGGCGGGACTGCGCACGGCCGCCGTCGGCAACATCGGGGTCTCGCTGCTGGACGTCGTACTCGGTGAGGAGCCGTACGACGTCCTCGCGGTGGAGTTGTCGAGCTACCAGCTGCACTGGGCGCCCTCGCTGCGCGCCCACTCGGCCGCCGTCCTGAATCTGGCGCCCGACCACCTCGACTGGCACGGCTCCATGGAGGCGTACGCCGCCGACAAGGGCCGCATCTACGAGGGCAATCGCGTCGCCTGTGTCTACAACCTGGCCGACAAGGCCACCGAGGACCTGGTGCGCCAGGCGGACGTCGAGGAGGGCTGCCGGGCGATCGGCTTCACGCTCGGCACGCCCGGACCCTCCCAACTCGGTGTCGTGGAGGGCCTCCTGGTCGACCGCGCCTTCGTCGAGGACCGGCAGAAGAACGCCCAGGAGCTCGCCGAGGTCTCCGACGTCCAGCCACCGGCCCCGCACAACGTCGCCAACGCCCTTGCGGCGGCGGCCCTGGCGCGGGCCTTCGGGGTGCCCCCTACGGCCGTACGGGACGGCCTGCGGGCCTTCCGGCCGGACGCCCACCGCATCGCGCACGTGGCCGATGTGGACGGAGTCGCGTACATCGACGACTCCAAGGCGACCAACACCCATGCGGCGGAAGCCTCTTTGGCGGCCTACGAGTCGATCGTGTGGATCGCCGGCGGGCTCGCCAAGGGCGCGACCTTCGACGAGCTGGTCGCCAAGTCGGCCAAGCGACTTCGGGGCGCCGTGCTGATCGGCGCCGACCGCGCCCTCATCCGGGAAGCCCTGGCGCGACACGCGCCCGAAGTACCGGTCGTCGACCTGGACCGGACGGACACTGGGGCGATGCTCGCGGCTGTCCAGGAGGCCGAGCGGCTCGCCGGTCCGGGAGACACGGTGCTGCTGGCCCCGGCCTGCGCCTCCATGGACATGTTCGCCAACTACAACAAGCGCGGTGACGCTTTCGCGGCGGCGGTTCGCGAACTCGGCACCTGACCCGGCCGCCCGCCGGGCGACACTGGGAGGGACGGACGCGTGACATCGTTGTGGCCCGGAGACGCCGATGCCCAGTAGCCGTACCGGCCGACCCCCCGTGCAGCGCGCCGCCAGGCGTCCCGCACCGCGCCCCGCGGGCGACAGGCCCCTGCGAGGCCTCTACCTGCGCCTGCGCCGGGTCTGGGACCGGCCGCTCACCGCGTACTATCTGATCTTCGGCAGCAGCCTGCTGATCACCGTGCTCGGCCTCGTGATGGTCTACTCGGCCTCGATGATCACGGCGCTGCAGATGTCGCTGTCCGGTTCCTACTTCTTCCGGAAGCAGTTCCTCGCGGCCCTGATCGGCACCGTACTGCTGCTGATCGCCTCGCGGATGCCGGTGAAGCTGCACCGCGCGCTGGCCTACCCGATGCTGGCCGGTTCCGTCTTCCTGATGGTCCTGGTGCAGGTGCCGGGGATAGGAGTGGCGGTCAACGGCAACCAGAACTGGATCTCCGTCGGTGGCCCGTTCCAGCTCCAGCCGAGCGAGTTCGGCAAGCTCGCGCTCGTGCTGTGGGGCGCGGACCTGATCGCCCGCAAGCAGGACAAGCGGCTGCTGACCCAGTGGAAGCACATGCTGGTGCCGCTCGTTCCGGTGACCTTCATGCTGCTCGGGCTGATCATGCTCGGCGGCGACATGGGTACGGCGATCATCCTGACAGCGATCCTCTTCGGGCTGCTCTGGCTGGCCGGGGCGCCGACCCGGCTGTTCGCGGGTGTGCTCTCCATCGCCGCGACGCTCGGTGTCATCCTGATCAAGACGAGCCCCAACCGGATGGCGCGGCTCGGCTGCATCGGCGCCACGGAACCCGGCCCCAACGACACCTGCTGGCAGGCCGTGCACGGGATCTACGCCCTGGCGTCCGGCGGACTCTTCGGATCCGGACTGGGCGCCAGTGTGGAGAAATGGGGCCAACTCCCCGAAGCTCACACCGACTTCATCTTCGCCATCACCGGGGAGGAACTGGGCCTGGCAGGGACGCTGTCGGTGCTCGTCCTCTTCGCGGCTCTAGGCTATGCGGGTATCCGCGTGGCCGGACGCACGGAGGACCCCTTCGTGAGGTATGCCGCGGGAGGCGTGACCACCTGGATCACGGCGCAGGCCGTGATCAACATCGGTGCGGTGCTCGGTCTGCTGCCGATCGCCGGAGTCCCGCTCCCGCTGTTCTCCTACGGGGGTTCCGCCCTGCTGCCGACCATGTTCGCCATCGGGCTGCTGATCGCCTTCGCACGCGACGAGCCCGCTGCGCGGGCGGCGCTTGCCATGCGGCAACCCCGCTTTGGTAAAAAGCGTGCTGCGGTCAGAGGCTCTGGAGAGCCTCGGAGATGGAACACGATGCGACGGCGTGCCTCGGCGCGTTCGTCCGGAGAGCGGTGAATTTCGGTGCATGTCGTACTCGCCGGTGGGGGGACCGCCGGCCACATCGAGCCAGCGCTCGCCCTCGCGGACGCCCTGCGCAGGCAGGACCCGACCGTGGGGATCACGGCCCTGGGCACGGAGCGCGGACTCGAGACCCGACTCGTACCCGAGCGGGGCTATGAACTCGCGCTGATCCCCGCCGTGCCGCTGCCACGCAAACCGACCCCCGAGCTGATCACCGTCCCCGGACGGCTGCGCGGCACGATCAAGGCCGTCGAGCAGGTCCTGGAGCGCACCAAGGCCGACGCGGTCGTCGGCTTCGGCGGCTATGTCGCCCTGCCCGGCTATCTCGCGGCCAAGCGCCTGGGCGTGCCGATCATCGTCCACGAGGCCAACGCCCGCCCGGGTCTGGCCAACAAGATCGGATCGCGCTACGCGGCCCAGGTCGCCGTCTCCACCCCGGACAGCAAGCTCCGCGGCTCCCGCTACATCGGCATCCCGCTGCGCCGCTCGATCGCCACCCTCGACCGGGCCGCTGTGCGCCCCGAGGCGCGCGCCGCCTTCGGGCTCGACCCCGCGCTGCCGACCCTGCTCGTTTCGGGCGGCTCACAGGGCGCCCGCCACCTCAACGAGGTCATCGAGCGGGTCGCCCCGTACCTCCAGCAGGCCGGTATCCAGATCCTGCACGCGGTCGGGCCCAAGAACGAACTGCCGCAGGTCCACCAGATGCCGGGGATGCCCCCCTACATCCCGGTACCGTACGTGGACCGGATGGACCTCGCGTACGCCGCGGCCGACATGATGCTCTGCCGCGCGGGCGCGATGACCGTCGCCGAACTCTCCGCTGTCGGGCTCCCGGCCGCCTATGTCCCGCTGCCGATCGGCAACGGCGAACAGCGGCTCAACGCCCAGCCGGTGGTCAAGGCCGGCGGCGGACTGCTGGTCGACGACGCGGAACTGACGCCCGAGTGGATCCAGGCGAACGTGCTGCCCGTGCTCGCCGACCCGCACCGGCTGTACGAGATGTCCCGCGCCGCCTCCGAGTTCGGCCGCCGGGACGCCGACGACCTGCTCGTCGGCATGGTGTACGAGGCGATCGCCTCACGCCGTCACTAGCACCGTATGAGGGAAGGCAGGGAGCGTGGCCGGACCGAGCACCGCGCAACGCGGCGAACGGCAGAAGCTGGAGTCCGGCCCGCCCCGGCCGCCCCGCAGCGGGCGGCTTCCGCGCCCTCGTACGCTCATCATCCTTTTGCTCGCGCTGGTGTTGGCGGGCGCCGGATCCGTGTGGGTCCTCTACGGCTCGCACTGGCTGCGGGTGGAGAAGGTGTCCGCCACCGGGATGCGGGTACTGACGGATCGACAGGTGCGCGAAGCAGCCGAGGTGCCGGTCGGATCGCCCCTGATTTCCGTCGACACCGATGCCATTGAAGCGCGATTGCGCCAGAAATTGCCCCGAATTGCCACGGTTGACGTCGTCCGTTCCTGGCCGCACGGAATCGGGTTGAAAGTGACCGAGCGCACTCCGGTCCTGATTGTCGAAAAGGGCGGAAAGTTCGTCGAAGTGGACGCCGAGGGTGTGCGATTCGCTACGGTTTCCGACGCCCCGAAGGGCATCCCCACGCTGGAATTGACGGTTCCGCGGTCCGCGGGGCTGCGCCGCTTCGGCACCGACCGGCTGGTGCGCGAGGCGGTGCGGGTCGCCGGTGACATTCCGGCCGACGTCGCCCGCGAAACCGGGACCGTCAAGGTCCGTTCGTACGACTCCATCTCGCTGGAGTTGAGCGGCGGGCGCACGGTGGCATGGGGGAGCGACGAGAAGGGCCGCGCGAAGGCGCGGACGCTCACCGCTCTCATGAAAGCAGCTCCCGGGGCCCGGCACTTCGACGTAAGTACGCCCACCGCCCCTGCGTCATCAGGGAGTTGACGCGCATCCGCGCAGGCCAGCACCCTGGTTGGGCAGCGCTACGCCTGATCACATAGGGTGAAAAGAAAAACGGGAGGTTCGGCGTGTTCGTTGAACGTGCGCCACTTGTCGACTTAGTGTCCTGTTCGGAAGAGTCCAAGGAACAGACACACTGGTAACCCTAAACTTCAGCGTTAGGGTTCGGGTCGGCGTTCGGACCGTCCCATTCGGCATCAGTCGTCGGATCGCGAACGTGCGAGGCGGCGACACGTAACTCGAGGCGAGAGGCCTTCGACGTGGCAGCACCGCAGAACTACCTCGCAGTCATCAAAGTCATCGGTGTCGGCGGCGGTGGTGTCAATGCCATCAACCGGATGATCGAGGTCGGTCTCAAGGGCGTCGAGTTCATCGCCATCAACACCGACGCGCAAGCTCTGTTGATGAGCGACGCCGACGTCAAGCTCGACGTCGGCCGTGAACTCACCCGCGGACTCGGCGCCGGAGCCAACCCGGCTGTCGGCCGCAAGGCCGCCGAGGACCACCGCGAGGAGATCGAGGAGGTCCTCAAGGGGGCCGACATGGTCTTCGTCACGGCCGGCGAAGGCGGCGGCACCGGCACCGGCGGGGCCCCCGTCGTGGCCAACATCGCCCGCTCCCTCGGCGCCCTGACCATCGGCGTGGTCACCCGCCCCTTCACCTTCGAAGGGCGGCGCCGCGCCAACCAGGCCGAGGACGGCATCGCGGAACTCCGCGAAGAGGTCGACACCCTCATCGTCATCCCGAACGACCGGCTGCTGTCCATCTCGGACCGCCAGGTCTCGGTCCTCGACGCCTTCAAGTCGGCGGACCAGGTCCTGCTCTCCGGTGTTCAGGGCATCACCGACCTCATCACCACGCCCGGTCTGATCAACCTCGACTTCGCCGACGTCAAGTCCGTGATGTCCGAGGCCGGTTCGGCCCTGATGGGCATCGGCTCCGCCCGCGGCGACGACCGTGCGGTGGCGGCGGCGGAAATGGCGATCTCCTCGCCGCTTCTGGAAGCCTCCATCGACGGCGCACGCGGTGTGCTGCTCTCCATCTCCGGCGGCTCCGACCTCGGTCTCTTCGAGATCAACGAGGCGGCCCAGCTGGTGAGCGAGGCCGCACACCCCGAGGCCAACATCATCTTCGGCGCGGTCATCGACGACGCGCTCGGCGACGAGGTGCGGGTCACCGTCATCGCCGCCGGCTTCGACGGGGGCCAGCCGCCGTCGAAGCGGGACACCGTCCTCGGTTCGTCCTCGGCCAAGCGCGACGAGCCCACGCCGGTACGGTCGGCCGACAGCCGTCCGTCCTTCGGCTCGCTCGGCAGCGTCACGCCGAAGGAGGACCCCACGCCCGCCCCTGAGCCGGCGAACGAACTGCCGGTCTCCCCGCCGGTCCCGCCCTCCCGCTCCTACTCGGACAGCGCGGCCGAAGAGCTGGACGTGCCGGACTTCCTGAAGTGATAGGACATCGCTCCGAAACGAGCACCGCGAGCGGCGCCCACTTCGCCTTCACCGACCGGTGGGGCGGGGTGAGCGCCGTTCCGTACGAGGAGCTCAACCTCGGCGGCGCGGTCGGCGACGACCCCGGTGCCGTGGCGACCAATCGCGAACTGGCCGCCAAGTCCCTGGGCCTCGACCCGGCCCGGGTCGTCTGGATGAACCAGGTGCACGGGCCGGACGTGACGGTGGTCGACGCACCGTGGGACGACCGTCCGGTGCCGGAGGTCGACGCGATCGTGACCGCCCGGCGCGGACTCGCGCTCGCTGTGCTCACCGCCGACTGCACCCCCGTCCTGCTGGCCGATCCGGTCGCGGGAGTCGCGGCCGCCGCGCACGCCGGGCGGCCAGGCATGATCGCCGGGGTCGTCCCCGCGGCGGTCGCGGCCATGGTGGAACTCGGTGCCGAGCCGTCCCGGATCGTCGCCCGCACCGGACCCGCCGTGTGCGGGCGGTGCTACGAGGTGCCGGAGCTGATGCGCGCCGAGGTCGCCGCCGTGGAGCCCGCGGCGTTCGCCGAGACCAGCTGGGGCACTCCGGCGGTCGACGTGACCGCCGGCGTGCACGCGCAGCTGGAACGGCTCGGGGTGCGCGACCGGGAGCAGTCGCCGGTGTGCACGCTCGAGTCGGACGACCACTTCTCGTACCGTCGCGACCGCACCACCGGGCGGCTCGCGGGCTATGTGTGGCTGGACTGATGGTGCATGACGGACCGTAAGGCTCAACTCGCCGCAAATCTGGCGAAAGTGGAAGAGCGCATCACGGCGGCGTGTGTCGCCGCCGGGCGCAAGCGTGAAGAGGTGACCCTCATCGTGGTCACCAAGACCTATCCGGCCGGTGATGTGCGGATCCTGTCGGAACTCGGTGTGCGTCACGTCGCCGAGAACCGGGACCAGGACGCGGCGCCCAAGGCGGCGGAGTGCTCGGATCTGCCCCTCTCCTGGCACTTTGTCGGTCAGCTGCAGACCAACAAAGTGCGGTCCGTGGTCGGTTATGCCGACGTCGTGCAGTCCGTCGACCGTTCCAAGCTCGTCACGGCTCTGTCGAAGGAAGCGGTGCGGTCGGAGCGCGAACTGGGCTGCCTCATCCAGGTCGCACTGGACGCGGAGGAGAGCGGCCGGGGGGAGCGGGGAGGCGTGGGAGTCGGCGGAATCGAAGAGTTGGGCGACCTCGTCGCCAACGCTCCGGGGCTCCGGCTCGACGGTCTGATGACCGTCGCTCCGCTCTCCGGACCGTACGCCGGGCGCCAACAGGCGGCGTTCGAGCGGCTGATGGATTTGTCGACTGTCCTGCGCCGTGCCCATCCGGCTGCGAACATGGTCTCGGCAGGGATGAGTGCGGACCTCGAACAGGCCGTGGCCGCCGGAGCGACACATGTACGCGTCGGCACCGCGGTACTCGGCGTCCGCCCCAGGCTCGGGTAACGTCGCCAAGAAGTCGGACCACAGCAGAAAATATGGTCATTACCGCCGATAGGCGGGCATAACGACCTCGTGGATCGCGGACACTTGGCAACTCGTCAGCCGATCCACCACAGAGCGGAGGACTCAGAGCATGGCCGGCGCGATGCGCAAGATGGCGGTCTACCTCGGCCTCGTGGAGGACGATGGGTACGACGGCAGGGGATTTGACCCCGACGACGACTTCGAGCCCGAGCTCGACCCGGAGCCCGAGCGGGACCGCAGGCGGCACGAGCCGTCGCACCAATCGCACCAGGCACATCAGTCCCAACGGGACGAATCGGTACGAGTGGTGCAGCCTCCGGTGCAGCGCGACTCCTTGTCCCATGCCGCTTCGCTTCCCGCGGAATCCGGGCGTCCGGCGCGAATCGCCCCCGTGGCATCCATCACACAAGAACGCCCGCCTCTGGAGAAGAACGCACCGGTGATCATGCCCAAGGTCGTGTCCGAGCGAGAGCCGTACCGGATCACCACGCTGCACCCGCGGACCTACAACGAGGCCCGTACCATCGGGGAACACTTCCGTGAGGGCACCCCGGTGATCATGAATCTCACTGAGATGGATGACACAGACGCGAAGCGACTTGTCGACTTTGCGGCCGGTTTGGTGTTTGGTCTTCACGGCAGCATCGAGCGGGTGACGCAGAAGGTGTTCCTGTTGTCGCCTGCTAACGTCGATGTCACGGCGGAGGACAAGGCCCGCATCGCAGAGGGCGGGTTCTTCAACCAGAGCTGAGACGCAGGACCGGACACCGCACGGGAGCAGGGGAGAGGGACGCACGGATCATGGGCGTGGTTTTGAATATTCTCTACGTCGCGCTGATGTGTTTCCTCATCGTGCTGATCTTCCGTTTGGTCATGGATTACGTGTTCCAGTTCGCCCGCTCATGGCAACCCGGCAAGGCGATGGTGGTCGTTCTGGAGGCCACCTACACTGTCACCGATCCACCGCTCAAGCTTCTGCGGCGGTTCATCCCGCCGCTGCGTCTCGGGGGCGTGGCACTTGACCTGTCCTTCTTCGTACTGATGATCATCGTCTACATCCTGATCACTCTCGTGGGCAATCTCGCGAGGTGACTGTGGACGATACGGTCTTGCCGACTGCCGATGACTACGTTGAGGTGAAGAGATGCCGTTGACCCCCGAGGACGTGCGGAACAAGCAGTTCACGACCGTCCGCCTCCGAGAAGGCTATGACGAGGACGAGGTCGATGCCTTCCTCGACGAGGTCGAAGCCGAGCTGACGCGTCTGCTCCGTGAGAACGAGGACCTGCGCGCCAAACTGGCGGCGGCCACGCGCGCGGCTGCGCAGAACCAGCAGCAGGGCATGCGCAAGCCGCCCGAGCAGCAGGACCCGCAGCACCAGCAGCAGGGTCCGCCGCAGGGCATGCGCGGTCCGGGCGCCCCGGTGCCCGCCGGCATATCGGGCCCGCCGCAGCAGCAGATGGGCGGCCCCATGGGCGGCCCGCCCCAGCTGCCGAGCGGTGCGCCGCAGCTGCCCGCCGGCCCGAGCGGCCAGGGTCAGCAGGGTCCCGGCCAGATGGGCCAGGGTCCGATGGGTCAGGGTCCGATGGGTCAGGGTCCGATGGGTCAGGGCCCGATGGGTCAGGGCCCGATGGGCCAGGGTCCCGGCCAGATGCAGGGCCAGATGCAGCAGATGGGCGGCCCGATGGGTGGCCCCATGGGCGGTCACGGCCCGCAGATGCCGCAGCCCGGTCAGGGCCCCGGTGGCGACAGCGCCGCCCGTGTGCTCTCGCTGGCGCAGCAGACCGCCGACCAGGCGATCGCCGAGGCCCGCTCCGAGGCCAACAAGATCGTCGGCGAGGCCCGCAGCCGCGCCGAGGGTCTGGAGCGCGACGCCCGTGCCAAGGCCGACGCCCTGGAGCGGGACGCGCAGGAGAAGCACCGCGTCGCGATGGGCTCCCTGGAGTCCGCCCGTGCCACGCTGGAGCGCAAGGTCGAGGACCTGCGAGGCTTCGAGCGTGAGTACCGTACGCGTCTGAAGTCCTACCTTGAGTCCCAGCTGCGTCAGCTGGAGACCCAGGCGGACGACTCGCTGGCTCCGCCGCGCGCCCCGGCCACCGCTTCGCTGCCGTCGTCCGCGCCGTCCATGGCGCCGGCCGGTGCGAGCGCTCCGTCGTACGGCGGCAACCAGACGATGGGTGGCAACCAGTCGCCGCCCCCGCCGTCCTACGGTGGCCAGCAGCAGATGTCTCCGGCGATGACTCAGCCGATGGCGCCGGTGCGGCCGCAGGGGCCGTCGCCGATGCAGCAGGCTCCCTCGCCGATGCGTGGATTCCTGATCGACGAGGACGACAACTGACGGCCTCTCGTACGCCTTAGGCGTCGGCAGCGTTCAGGGCGGGGCCCCCGGGTTGTACCGGGGGCCCCGCCCTTTTGTGCGGGTGCTGGGGCGTCTGTGCGGGGTGCGCGACGCCGAAGGCCCGGGGCCACCGGTTTCCGGTGGCCCCGGGCCTTCTCTGTTTCGCCCGGTGGGGGTGGCGTCGGGGGTTCTCGCCCCCTCCGCCCCTTCCCGTCCCGTCCCTGGGGGCTGCGCCCCCAGACCCCGCTTGTCGGCCTGGCGGCCTCGTCCTCAAACGCCGGACGGGCTGACTCTGGCGGGCTCGTCCTCGAACGCCGGCGGGCTGAATCCGGCCGGCTCGTCCTCGAACGCCGGACGGGCTGGACGTGGCTAGTGGGTCTTGTGGAGGTGGAAGGTGAGGGAGAGGGGCTCGTCGGTGAACGGGGGGCCGTAGGTGTCGTCGGGCTCGCCCTGGGCGAAGTCCGTGGCGAGGACCTCGTCGGCGATGAGGGCGGAGTGCTCGGAGAGAGCGGCGATGACGGCCGGGTCCGTGGACGTCCAGCGCAGGGCGATGCGGTCGGCCACGTCGAGGCCGCTGTTCTTGCGGGCCTCCTGGATCAGCCGGATCGCGTCACGGGCGAGGCCCGCCCGGCGCAGCTCCTCGGTGATCTCCAGGTCCAGGGCAACCGTCGCGCCCGAGTCGGACGCCACCGACCAGCCCTCACGCGGGGTCTCTGTGATGATCACCTCGTCGGGGGCCAGGGTGACGGTCTCGCCGTCGACCTGCACCGAGGCCTTGCCCTCGCGCAGGGCCAGGGACAGCGCTGCCGCGTCCGCCTCGGCGACTGCCTTGGCGACCGCCTGGACGCCCTTGCCGAAGCGCTTGCCGAGCGCGCGGAAGTTCGCCTTGGCCGTCGTGTCGACCAGTGAGCCGCCCACGTCGGAGAGCGACGCCAGGGAAGACACGTTCAGCTCTTCGGTGATCTGCGCGTGCAGCTCGCGGTCGAGGGCCTCGAAGCCGGTCGCGGCGACCAGCGCGCGGGACAGCGGCTGGCGCGTCTTGACGCCCGACTCCGCGCGCGTGGCTCGGCCGAGCTCCACGAGACGGCGTACGAGCACCATCTGCCGTGACAGCTCCGGGTCGATGACGGACAGGTCCGCCTCCGGCCAGGACGAGAGGTGGACGGAATCCGGTGCGTCCGGGGTGACCGGGACGACGAGATCCTGCCAGACCCGCTCGGTGATGAACGGGGTCAGCGGGGCCATCAGTCGCGTGACCGTCTCCACGACCTCGTGCAGCGTGCGCAGCGCGGCCTTGTCGCCCTGCCAGAAGCGGCGGCGCGAGCGGCGCACGTACCAGTTGGACAGGTCGTCGACGAAGGCCGAGAGGAGCTTGCCGGCGCGCTGGGTGTCGTACGCGTCCAGGGCTCCCGTGACCTGGTCGGTGAGCGCGTGGAGCTCGGACAGGAGCCAGCGGTCGAGGACCGGGCGCTCGGCCGGGGCCGGGTCGGCCTCGCTGGGCGCCCAGCCTGCCGTACGCGCGTACAGGGCCTGAAAGGCGACCGTGTTCCAGTACGTGAGGAGCGTCTTGCGGACGACCTCCTGGATGGTGCCGTGGCCCACGCGGCGGGCCGCCCAGGGGGAGCCGCCGGCCGCCATGAACCAGCGGACCGCGTCCGCGCCGTGCTGGTCCATCAGCGGGATCGGCTGCAAGGTGTTGCCCAGGTGCTTGGACATCTTGCGGCCGTCCTCGGCGAGGATGTGGCCGAGGCACACCACGTTCTCGTACGACGACTTGTCGAAGACGAGGGTGCCGACCGCCATCAGCGTGTAGAACCAACCGCGCGTCTGGTCGATGGCCTCCGAGATGAACTGCGCCGGGTAGCGGCTCTCGAAGAGCTCCTTGTTCTTGTGCGGGTATCCCCACTGCGCGAACGGCATCGATCCCGAGTCGTACCAGGCGTCGATGACCTCCGGGACGCGGGTCGCCGGCTGCGCGCACTGCGGGCAGGGGAAGGTGACCTCGTCGATGAACGGACGGTGCGGGTCCAGGTTCGACTGGTCGGTGCCGGTCAGCTCGGAGAGCTCCGCGCGGGAGCCGACACAGGTGAGATGGCCCTCCTCGCAGGTCCAGAGCGGGAGCGGGGTGCCCCAGTAACGGCTGCGGGACAGCGCCCAGTCGATGTTGTTGTTCAGCCAGTCGCCGAAGCGGCCGTGCTTGACCGAGTCGGGGAACCAGTTGGTCTTCTCGTTCTCCTGGAGGAGGCGGTCCTTGATGGCGGTGGTGCGGATGTACCAGGACGGCTGGGCGTAGTAGAGCAGCGCGGTGTGGCAGCGCCAGCAGTGCGGATAGCTGTGCTCGTACGGGATGTGCTTGAAGAGCAGTCCGCGGTCCAGGAGGTCCTCGGTGAGCTTTTCGTCCGCCTTCTTGAAGAAGACACCGCCCACGAGCGGGACGTCCTCCTCGAAGGTGCCGTCCGGGCGGACCGGGTTCACGACCGGCAGGCCGTAGGCGCGGCAGACCTTGAGGTCGTCCTCACCGAAGGCGGGGGACTGGTGGACCAGACCCGTACCGTCCTCGGTCGTCACGTAGTCCGCGTTCACCACGTAGTGGGCTTCCGTGCCGGCCGGGAACTCCACCAGCTCGAACGGACGTTGATATGTCCAGCGCTCCATCTCGGCGCCGGTGAAGGTCTCGCCGGTGGTCTCCCAGCCCTCGCCGAGGGACTTCTCGACGAGCGGCTCGGCGACGACGAGCTTCTCGTCGCCGTTCGTCGCGACCACGTAGGTCACGTCGGGGTGCGCGGCGACCGCGGTGTTGGAGACCAGCGTCCAGGGGGTCGTCGTCCACACCAGGAGCGCTGCCTGGCCGGCGAGCGGACCGGAGGTGAGCGGGAAACGGACGTACACGGACGGGTCGACGACCGTCTCGTAGCCCTGTGCCAGCTCGTGGTCGGACAGGCCCGTACCGCAGCGCGGGCACCAGGGGGCGACGCGGTGGTCCTGGACCAGCAGGCCCTTGTTGAAGATCTCCTTGAGCGACCACCAGACCGATTCCACGTACTCGGGGTCCATGGTGCGGTAGGCGTCGTCGAGGTCGACCCAGTAGCCCATGCGGGTCGTCAGGTCGGCGAAGGCGTCGGTGTGGCGGGTCACGGACTCGCGGCACTTGGCGTTGAACTCGGCGATGCCGTACGCCTCGATGTCCTTCTTGCCGTTGAAGCCGAGCTCCTTCTCCACGGCGAGCTCGACCGGGAGGCCGTGGCAGTCCCAGCCGGCCTTGCGGGCGACGTGGTAGCCGCGCATGGTGCGGAACCGCGGGAAGACGTCCTTGAAGACGCGTGCCTCGATGTGGTGGGCGCCCGGCATGCCGTTGGCGGTGGGCGGGCCCTCGTAGAACACCCACTCGGGGCGGCCCTCGGACTGCTCAAGGCTCTTGGCGAAGATCTTCTGCTCGCGCCAGAAGTCGAGCACGGCGTGCTCGAGGGCGGGCAGGTCGACCTGGGCGGGCACCTGGCGGTACGTCGGCGCTGTCATCAGCGAGCTTCCTCCAACGGACTTTCTGCCTTCCGTCGGAGGGACGAGAGCCTGAGCTGCTACGAAGTAGCTGCGTCCTACGCCGTGTGCGGCGCGCTCCCGCGGTACCACCCTCCTTGGCTCCCCTGTGCGCGGTGTGCACCGGTGAGCCCCCTCATTGGGGTCGCGATTCCGGGTCTACCGGCCTTGCCCACGGGGCTTCGGCTTTCTTCCGGCGGCTCCGGGGTGATCTTCGCGTCGCGCTCGCCCCCGGGCTTCCACCGTCCCCGGGTCGCTCTTGGCTGCGTACGCCGCTACTCGTCCCCATCCACGCTTTTCGCTCCGCCCAGTGTACGGCGCCGCAACGACAGCGGCCGACCGGTTTACGGGGGCCCGCGGCCGGGTGCTCCGGGGGTACGGCGCGACCCCCGGCCGGGGCGCCGTCGCGGTCCTTCCTCGGGGTACCGCCCTGGCCTGCGAACTGACCCGAATGGCGACGCGCCGGCGTCCGGATCCTGGGACGGTCGGCTCGGCGGATTACCGGGCGGGGAGCTGGGCACAACGCTTGCAGGCTCGCCGCGCGGCACCCGTGGGGCGGGCGAATCGCTGGCGTGCCCCGTTGCCGCGGGCCTGAAGTCGATTTATCGTCCCAGCACGATTCGCGAGCAATATCACAATATGTGAAGGGGCCGCGGCCATGGTGGCGAAGAAGACCGCCGTACAGCAGTCGGCGTCCGGCAGATCCACGGGTCCGGCGGCCAAGGATGTGAGCGGCAAGAAGACCACGCAGGGAGCACCCGAGGCGGGCGGAGCCAAGCCCGTGAAGACGGTGCGGGCCGCCGCCGCGAAGGCGAAGGGGAGCGGGGCCCCGGTCGACGGGGTCGCCGCCGAGGGGGCCTCGGGGGCGAAGAAGATCGCCAAGAAGACGGCCGGGGGGAAGCCCGCCGCCAAGGAGACGGGCGGCAAGAAGCCGACCGCCAAGAAGGCAGCTGCCAAGAAGCCGGCTGCCAAGAAGGCGCCTGCCAAGACTGCGGGGGCGAAGACGACCGTCAAGGAAACCACCGCCAGGAAAACGGCCGCCAAGAAGGCGGCGGATCCGAGAGCGGCTGCTACGGAGACGGCCAGCAGGAAGACGGCCGCGACGAAGGCGGCGGATCCGAAAGCGGCGACTCCTGCGGAGACGGCCAGCAGAAAGTCGGCCGCTACGAAGACGGCGGTCGCGAAGTCGGCCGCTACGAAGACGGCGGTTACGGAAGCGCCGGTTACGGAGGCGGCCGCCTCCGCGGCGGGGGCCGAGAAGGCTCCTGCCAAGAAGGCCTCCGCCAAGAGGGCCGGGGCCAGGAGTACGGCCGGGAAGAGCACCAGCAGGGCCAAGAAGACGGCCGCCTCCGCGGCCGAGGGCGCGGTCGAGGCCGCGGAGAAGACGGGAGCCACGACGGTGGTTGCGAAGAAGACTCCGGGCACGGCCACGGCGGCGAAGAAGCCCACCGCGGTTCCCAAGGCGCGGGTCGCGGCGGCGGAGCCCGGCGAGCTCGCGGTGCGCCCCGGTGAGGACCCCTGGACCCCGCAGGAGGTCGAGGAGGCGCGTGCGGAGCTGGCCTCCGAGTCGGCCCGCCTGAGCGCCGAGATCACGGCCTCCGAGCAGGCGCTGGCGGGGCTGATGCGGGACTCCGGCGACGGTGCGGGCGACGACCAGGCGGACACCGGCACCAAGAACATCACCCGCGAGCACGAGATGGCCCTAGCGGCCAACGCGCGCGAGATGCTCGACCAGACCGACCGCGCCCTGCAACGCCTCGACGCGGGCACGTACGGGCTCTGCGAGAACTGCGGCAACCCCATCGGCAAGGCGCGGATGCAGGCCTTCCCGCGCGCCACGTTGTGCGTCGAGTGCAAGCAGAAGCAGGAGCGCCGCTACTAGGCAGTGGCGGAACGGCCTGCCGTCGCCGGCCACGGCGGGCCGGGAGTGCGCCGGTGGCAGCGTCGCGGTCCGTTCGCCGCCGACCGGTCGTCGGTCGATTTCCGGTCGGCGCGGGAGGCCTCCTGAGCACGAGGCCGGGAGGGGGTGTGCCGTACCCTCGTCCTCAGTCAGGCACCTAGGTTGAGGGACTCACGTGGCAGAGGCGGAGCGCATCATCGGTACGCCGGATACCCCGGACGCTTCGGGGACCGAGCCGGAGCGGCCCGACGAGAACGCGGCATCGGGCGAGCCGTCCGGCTCCGAGGACGCGCAGGCTCCGGCCGAGCGGCCCAGGGGCGGGCGCCGGATCGCCGTCCTGTTCACGGTCGCGTCTCTGGCGTACGCCCTCGACCTGGTCAGCAAGCTGCTCGTGGTCGCGAAGCTGGAGCACCACGACTCGATCGAGGTCATCGGGGACTGGCTGAAGTTCGAGGCGGTCCGCAACCCGGGCGCCGCCTTCGGCTTCGGGCAGGCCTTCACCATCATCTTCACGGTGATCGCGGCGGCCGTCATCGTGGTGATCGCCCGGCTGGCGCGCAAGCTCTACAGCCTGCCCTGGGCGATCGCGCTCGGACTGCTCCTCGGCGGTGCCCTGGGCAATCTGACCGACCGGATCTTCCGCTCGCCCGGGTTCTTCGAGGGCGCGGTCGTCGACTTCATCGCGCCCAAGCACTTCGCGGTCTTCAACCTGGCCGACTCGGCGATCGTCTGCGGCGGCATCCTGATCGTGCTGCTGTCCTTCCGCGGCCTTGACCCGGACGGGACCGTCCACAAGGACTGAGTCGTCGGGGCGGGTGCGGCCTGCTCAGGGTGTACGTACCGCGGCTTCCGGGGGTACGGATGTTCGGGCTCTGGTCGGGCGGTGTCGGACCCGTCCGGCATACTCGACGAGTGAGCACGATTCCCGAGATCCGTAACCTGCCCGTGCCCGACGGTCTGGAGGGCGAGCGCGTCGACGCCGCCATCTCCCGTATGTTCGGCTTCTCCCGTACGAAGGCCGCCGAGCTTGCCGCGGCGGGGAAGGTCACGGTCGACGGCTCGGTGGTCGGGAAGTCCGAGCGGGTGCACGGCGGTGCCTGGCTCGAGGTGGAGATGCCCCAGGCTCCCGCGCCCGTGCAGATCGTCGCCGAGCCCGTCGAGGGCATGGAGATCGTGCATGACGACGACGACATCGTCGTGATCGTCAAGCCGGTCGGTGTGGCCGCGCACCCGAGCCCCGGCTGGAGCGGGACCACCGTCATCGGCGGTCTCGCCGCCGCGGGCTACCGCATCTCGACCTCCGGTGCCGCCGAGCGTCAGGGCATCGTGCACCGGCTGGACGTCGGCACGTCGGGCCTGATGGTGGTCGCCAAGTCGGAGCGCGCGTACACGTCGCTGAAGCGGCAGTTCAAGGAGCGCGTCGTCGACAAGCGCTACCACGCGCTGGTCCAGGGCCACCCGGACCCAATGAGCGGCACGATCGACGCTCCGATCGGCCGCCACCCGAACCACGACTACAAGTGGGCCGTGACGGCGGAAGGCAAGCCCTCGGTCACGCACTACGACCTCATCGAGGCCTTCCGCGCGGCCAGCCTGCTCGACATCAAGCTGGAGACGGGGCGCACGCACCAGATCCGCGTCCACATGTCGGCCCACCGCCACCCTTGCGTCGGCGATCTGACCTACGGCGCGGATCCCACGCTCTCCAAGCGCCTCGGCCTGACCCGGCAGTGGCTGCACGCGATGCGGCTCGGCTTCGAGCACCCCGGTGACGGCCAGTGGGTCGAGTTCGCGAGCGACTACCCCGAGGACCTCCAGCAGGCGCTGGACAAGGTGCGGGAGGAAAGCTACGCATGAGCGACGGTCTCGTACTGCGGGTCGCGGAGGACACCGCCGACCGTGAGGCGTGCTTCGCGGTCCGCAAAGAGGTCTTCGTCGTCGAGCAGAGCGTCCCCGAGGACCTCGAGTACGACGCGTACGACGCCGACGCGGTGCACGTCCTGGCCCTCCGCGCGGACGGGACGCCGCTGGGCACCGGGCGTCTGCTGCACGGCGAGGCGGCCGTCGCCAGGACCGGCGACGCGGCCGTGGGCTCCCTCGGACGGCTCGCCGTGACGCGCGAGGCGCGCGGGCTCGGCGTCGGGGTCGCCCTGGTGCGGGCCATCGAGGACGCGGCCCGCGTACGCGGCCTGGCGGCCGTCGACCTGCACGCACAGACGCACGCGCTGGGCTTCTACGAACGTCTCGGATACGTGGCGTACGGGCCGGAGTTCCCCGACGCGGGCATTCCGCACCGGTCGATGCGGCGCGCTCTGTAGCGACTCACCACCGGTCGATGCGGCGCGCTCTGTAGCGACTCACCACCGGTCGATTTCGGCGCGCTCTGTAGCGACTCACCGGCCGGGACCCGGGCCGGCCGAGCGGCCGCGACGGGGACCTGCCGACCGGCCGACGGGTGCCACCGGGCGAGGACGGCATCCGTCCGGCACCGCAGGAACCGCGGCAGGACGTTCCGCCGCTGCGGCGCGCGCATTCTCCGCATGGCACGCTGGACCTCTGGCTGTTCTTGATCGTCTAGACCGTCGGAGCGCTGACCGTGGATCAGTTGGCCCTGTTGTTCGTGCTGCTGCTCGGGGCCGTCGTGAGCGTCCCGGTGGGCGACCGGTTCGGGCTGCCCGCCCCGGTCCTCATGACGCTCCTCGGCATCGTGCTGGCGGTGCTGGATTTCGTGCCGAACGTGGACATCCCGCCGGACCTGATCCTGCCCGCCCTGCTGCCACCGCTGCTCTACGCCTCCGTACGGCGTACCTCGTGGCGGCAGTTCACGGCCAACAAACGGCCCATCTTCCTGCTGGCCGTGGCGCTGGTGTTCGTCACGACCGTGGTGGTGGCCGTGGTCGCGGGCGCGATCGTGCCCGGGCTGCCGGTCGCGGCCGCCGTGGCGCTCGGTGCCCTGGTCGCGCCGCCCGACCCCGTCGCCGCGACCGCCGTCGCCGGACAGCTCGGACTGCCGCGCAGGCTGGTGTCGATCCTTGAGGGCGAGGGTCTCTTCAACGACGTCACGGCCATCGTGCTCTACCACGTCGCCATCGCCGCCGCGGTCAGCGGCAGCTTCTCGCTGCCGCGCGCCGCGCTCGACCTGGTGCTGTCCGCGGTCGTGGCGGTCGCCATCGGGCTGGTGCTCGGCTGGGCCGCGAACAAGCTGATGGACCTGCTCGACGACGCCACGCTGCAGATCGGCCTCACGCTGCTGGTGCCGTACGCCTCCTACATCCTGGCCGAAGAGCTCCACGGGTCCGGAGTGCTGGCCGTGCTGACCACCGCGCTGTTCCTGGCCGAGTACTCCACCGATGCCGACGACGTGCTGACGCGGCTGGCCGGGCACACCTTCTGGAGCGTGGTGGACACGCTGGTGACCGGGGTCGCGTTCGGGCTGATCGGACTGGAGCTGCACAACGCCATCAGAACGGCCGCGGGGCGCTGGGGCGAGATGCTCGGGTGGGCGGCGGCCATCGTCGTTGTCGTCGTACTGCTGAGGCTGTTGTGGCTGCTGCCGGCGACCTGGCTCACCAAACGGCTGCACGCGAAGCGGGATTACGACGAGGAGATCCCGACGTCGTGGCGCGAGACCCTGGTGATGTGGTGGGCGGGGATGCGGGGTGTGGCCTCGGTGGCCCTGGCGCTGGCGATTCCGCTGGAGATGGACGACGGGTCGCCGTTCCCCAACCGGGACGAGATCATCTTCATCGCCTTCGGGGTCATCATGGCGACGCTTGTGCTCCAGGGGCTCACACTGCCCTGGCTGGTCAGGAAGCTCGACGTGCGGGCCGACACGGACAGCGAGAAGGCGTTCGAGAAGGCGCTCGCGGTCCGGGCCGCCAAGGCCGCGAAGCGGCGGCTGAAGGAGATCGAGGAGGTGGAGGACCTGCCGGAGGAGCTGTCCGAGCAGTTGCTGCGGCGGGCCTTCGACATCGGGGTGCGGATCAGCCCCGATCTGGGGGACGACGAACGGCGCGAGGCGCACGAACAGCGGGTGCGGCGGGTCAAGCGGGTGCGGCGCATCCAGGGGGAGATGATGAGCGCGGCCCGGCACGAGGTGCTGTCCGCGCGGAGCGAGCCCGGGGCGGACCCGGAGATCGTGGACCGGGTACTTCGGCACCTGGATGTACGCAGCTTGCGCTGAGGCGTGGGTGTGCGCCCGCCTGCCTGCCCGTCCGCCTGTCTGCCCGCCTGGCGGCCCTGGTGCCGGGTTCCGTGCCCCGTTCCGGCTCACGCCTGTCCAGCCGTGGCCCGTCCGACTGCGGCCCGTCCAACTGCGGCCCGTCCGTCCGCGGCCTGTGCGGCCGCGACGGACGGATGCGGGGGGACGGGTCCGACCCGACCGGCCGCGACCGGACCGGGCCGGGCCGGACCGGGTACGACCGGACCGGGTACGACCGGACCGGGTACGACCGGACGGGCCCCGGCCTGACGGGCCGGTGTTGCTCAGCCGCGGCCCGGCCTGACGGGCCGGTGTTGCTCAGCCGCGGCCAGTCCGGGGCGGCTGGTGGGCGCGGCGGCCCGCTCCGTCGCGGACCCGTCCGTTGGTGTTGTCGGGCGGCAGCGCGGCGTCGGCCGTGTTGACCCGGGGCAGCGCGTAGGGATGCTCCCTGGTCAGCCAGCGGATCATCTGCTCCCGCACGGTGACCCGTACCGTCCAGATGTCGTCCGCGTCCTTCGCGGTCGCCAGGGCGCGGACCTGCATGGTGTTGGGGGTGGTGTCCGTGACGGCGAGTCCCCAGTCGCGGCCGTCCCAGGCCGCGCACTCGCGCAGGATGTCCCGGAGCTTGTCGCGCATGGCCTCCACGGGCGCGGTGTGGTCGAGGTGGAAGAAGACGATGCCGGTCATCTGGGCGCTGCCGCGCGACCAGTTCTCGAAGGGCTTCGACGTGAAGTACGAGACGGGCATGGTGATCCGGCGCTCGTCCCAGGTGCGTACGGTCAGGAACGTCAGCGTGATCTCGTCGACCACGCCCCATTCCCCGTCCACCACCACGGTGTCGCCGAGCCGCACCATGTCACCGAAGGCGATCTGCAGCCCGGCGAAGAGGTTGCTCAGCGTGGACTGGGCGGCGACACCGGCGACGATGCCGAGGATGCCGGCCGAGGCCAGCAGCGAGGCGCCGGCCGCCCGCATCGCGGGGAAGGTGAGCAGCATCGCGGCGACCGCCATCACCCCGACGATCGCCGTCACCACCCGCTGGATCAGCGACACCTGGGTGCGTACCCGGCGGACCCGGGCGGGATCGCGGTGCACGGTCGCGTAGCGCGAGTACGAGGCCTCCACGATCGCTGTCGCGATGCGCACGACCAGCCAGGCCGCCGATCCGATGAGGACCAGTGTCAGGGCCCTGCCCAGGCCGACGCGATGGTCCTGCAGCAGCTGGGCCTGGTCGTAGGACCCTCTGAGCACGGCCGCGAACAGGACGAGCTGGAAGGGGACACGGCCGCGGCGCAGCAGGCCCCACAACGGGGTCTCGTGGTGTCGGGCGTCGGTTCGTCGCAACACCTGGTCGACGGCCCAGCCGACGACCAGCGTGAGGACGACCGAACCGCCGACGACGATCAGCGGACGCAGTACGTTCTCCATGCCTCCGAACGTAACCGTCCCGGGCGCACATGAACATGTGATCTCGGCTTGATCCGGGGTACGGGCCCGCGTCCGCCCCTTCCGCCGGCGCCGGGTCGGCGGGCTCGACAGGCTCCCCGGGGTCCCGGGGCCCGGCCCCCGACGGCCGGCTGCCCGCCCTGGCTCCCCGCGGCGCTGTCGGTGCCGGCTGGCACCATGGCCTCATGAACATCATGCTCTTTCACTCGACCTACGGGCCGCGCCCCGCGGTGCGTGCGGCGGCGGACCGGCTGCGCGCGGCGGGACACGAGGTATGGACGCCCGATCTCTTCGGGGGCCGCGTCTTCGAGACCGTCGAGGAGGGCAGGAACGCCCAGGAGGAGATCGGCAAGGACGAGCTGCTCAAGCGCGCGATCCTGGCCGCCGCGCCCTATTCCGAGCGGGGACTGGTGTACGCGGGCTTCTCGCTCGGCGCCTCGATCGCGCAGACCCTGGCACTCGGCGACGACAAGGCCCGCGGGCTGCTGCTCCTGCACGGCACGTCGGACATCGCGGAGAACGCCTCGGTGGACGAGCTGCCGGTCCAGCTCCATGTCGCCGAGCCCGACGCCTTCGAGACGGACGACTGGCTGAGCGCCTGGTATCTGCAGATGCAGCGGACGGGCGCCGACGTGGAGATCTACCGGTACGCCGGTGCCGGGCACCTCTACACCGACCCCGACCTGCCGGACTACGACGCGGAGGCGGCCGAGGCCACCTGGAAGGTGGCGCTCGGCTTCCTCGACGCGCTGTAGCGGTCCGCCGCACCGGGCGACAAGCTTCCAACAGACGGGCCCGGGCCATCTGTTGGATGGCCCGGGCCCGTCTGTTCACCTTCGACCGACTGCGACTACCGGCGTGTGGAACGTCGGAGCCCCAGGCCGGTCAGCACTCCTTGGGCGGGTTCACCTGCGACGGGAAGTGCCCGGACCACACCCAGGACGTCGGCTGGGAGAGGTAGATCCTGAACCACCGTGCCCCCGAGGGGGTGTCGGTGGTCGAGCACTCGATCCGCAGGGTCGTGCCCCTGGGCTCCGTGCGGTACTTCGTCGACGAGGAAGTCGGCTGGGAGTATATGGGGGAGCTTTCGGCCGTGGTCAGGTTCACGTACGCCGGTGCCGCCGCCGACGTGGCTTCCTGCGCCTCGGCGGATGTGGCGGTGAGTCCGGCGAGAGCCAGGGCGGCGCCGAGCACTGCGGTCTTCGTCAGGACACTCTGGGGGGTGGCCATGTGACTCCAATCGTAAGGGAATTGACGGACCGTCAGTGAAACGGTCCGGCAATGTGTGCGACGCTATCAAGATCTTTCTGGCCGCGCCCGGAATTGTCGCTACGCCGGGTCGTAGGTGCGCTCGACCTTCTGCGTGCCGGTGCGCGTCCGGTACGAACGGGCCCAGGACGAGGTCGCGTCGGGGTCCGTGCGGTCGGAGAGCACGTAGTAGTCCATCTGCGCGTGGTCGGCGGTGATGTCCAGGACGCCGTAGCCGTGGCGGTCGGTGTCGACCCAGTGGACGTGCCGGTTGGCCGTGCGGATGATCGGCGCGGCCACGGCGGAGACGGTGCCCTCGGGGACCTTGACGATGTCGTCGAGGTTGTCGGAGGAGACCGAGGTGATGACGAACTCCGTGGCGGCGGAGGCCGACAGCGGGTACGTACCGGCGTCCACCGGCACGTCGTTGGCCCACGACATGTGGATGTCGCCGGTCAGGAAGACCGTGTTGCGGATGGCGTTGGAGCGCAGGTGCGCGAGCAGTTCGCGGCGGTCGTCCGTGTAGCCGTCCCACTGGTCGGTGTTGAGGGCGATGCCCTCCTGCGGGAGTCCCAGCAGCTTGGCGAGCGGCTTGAGGAGGTCGGCGGGGAGCGAGCCCACCGAGAACGGCGAGATCATCACCGAGTTGCCGACCAGCCGCCAGGTGGTGTCCGAGGCCTTGAGCCCCGCCTTCAGCCAGTCGAGCTGGGCCCGGCCGGTGATCGTACGGCTCGGGTCGTCGACCGATCCGCTGCCGGTGGACGCCTGTTGGGAGCGGAAGGAGCGCAGGTCGAGCAGCGAGAGGTCGGCCAGCTTGCCGAAGCGCAGCCGGCGGTAGGTGGTGCCCTCGATAGCCGGACGGACCGGCATCCACTCGAAGTAGGCCTGCTTCGCGGCGGCCTGACGGGCCGTCCAGCTGCCCTCGGCGCCCTCGGTGTGGTTGACCGCGCCGCCCGGCCAGGCGTTGTCGGCGAACTCGTGGTCGTCCCAGATCGCCACCACCGGCGCCTTGAGGTGCAGGGCCTGGAGGTCCGGGTCGGTCTTGTAACGGCCGTGCCGGGTGCGGTAGTCGGCGAGGGTGAGGATCTCGTTCGCGGGCGAGTGCGGCCGTACGACCGTGCCGCGCGCCGCGTACTCGCCGGACTTGTACTCGTAGATGTAGTCGCCCAGGTGCAGCCAGGCGTCCAGGTCACCGCGCGCGGCGAGGTGGCGGTACGGCGAGAAGTAGCCCGCCTCCCAGTTGGCGCAGGAGACCACGCCGAAGCGCAGGCCCGCCACCGCGGCGTTGGCGGCGGGGGCGGTGCGGGTGCGGGCGACGGACGAGTCGGTGCCGCCCGCGGAGAAGCGGAACCAGTAGTCGGTGGCCGGTTCCAGGCCGCGGATGTCGGCCTTGACGGTGTGGTCGGAGGCGGCCGTCGCGGTGAGGGAGCCCTTGGCGACGACATTGGTGAACGCCTTGTCCCGGGCGACGGTCCAGGAGACCTCGACGTCCGGGCCGAGCCCGGAACCGGGTACGGCCTCCTGAGCCGGCGTCACCCGGGTCCACAGCAGGATGCCGTCGGGCAGCGGATCGCCGGAGGCGACACCGTGCAGGAACGCGGGCGTCTCGGCGGCGGCGCGGGCCGGGAGCGCGGAGGTGAGCGGAGCGGCGAGCACGGCGCCGGCGGCCGCGGCCTTGACCACCGTACGGCGGCGAGGGGCGCGGAAGTGGGCGGCGCCCGGGGTCTGTTGCGGCTCGGGAGATCTGTGTCGAGTGGTCACGGGCGATCAGATTACTGACCGGTACGAACGAAGAGCGGGCGAACCCGTAAAAGTTCGCCCGCTCTTCGTTCGCCTGCTCTTCAGGCGGAGGCCCGGTTCCCAGCCGTCGTCAGCCCTTGAGGGCCGCGTCCACCACCTTGTTGAAGTCGGCCACCGTCAGGAGCGGGGTGCCGTTGTTGAGCTGCTTGCCGTCCATGGCGAAGCCGGGGGTGCCGGTCACTCCCTCCTTGTTGTCGTCGAAGGTCTTCGACATGGCCATCGCCCAGGCGTCGTAGGTGCCCTTCTTGACCGCGTTCTGGAACTTCGTGTTGTCCTTCAGCGCGGAGACGGTGTTCGCGACCTTGATGAGGTAGGCGTCGTCCTTGAACTTGTCGGTCGTCTCGTCCGGGTGGTACTTCGTCGAGTACAGCGCGGTCTTGTACTCGAGGAACGCCTCGGGGCTGACGTTCAGCGCGGCACCCAGGGCGCTCAGCGCGTTCTTCGAGCCCTGGCCGCTGTCCTTGTCGTCGATGAACGTGGCGCCGATGTACTGGAACTTGAACTTGCCGTCGTCGATGTCCTTCTTCACGGTCGGACCGACGGTCTGCTCGAACTGGGCGCAGACCGGGCAGCGCGGGTCCTCGAAGACCTTGAGGGTCTTCTTGGCCGTGCTCTTGCCGATGACGACGGTGGTGCCCTTGGTGCCCGTGGTGTTGGCCGGGGCGACGACCTTGGCGTCCTTCAGGCCCTCCCAGTAGCCGGGCTTGTTGTTCTGCACGACCGCGTAGCCGACGCCGCCGGCTATCGCGAGGACGGCGACGATGGCGCCGCCCACGATGGCCTGGCGCTTGATCTTGTCGCGCTTGGCCTGGCGCTCGCGCTCGATGCGCAGCTTCTCCCGGGCCGCCGTCTTCGCCGCCTGGCTGTTCCGCTTGCTCATGTTGGTGATCTCCATGGGGGACGCGCACACGTCGTACGCGGGATACGTATGGGGGACTGCTGGTGCTCAAGGGCTGTCGCGCAGCAGCGATGGCTCAGGCGAAAGCGGCCGAGCGCGGCGGTCCACGCCGTCCCAGGGAGTGCACGAACAGCCGGGTACGGGCGGTGGCCGGCCGCGGTGCGGGGCGGACCGGCCGGCGTGCGGGAGTGAGTCGTACAGTGACCGCCGCGACCGCGAGCAGCAGCGGCCGGAAGGTGGACGCGGCCACCGCGCGCAGCAGCTGGGCCAGCGCGCGCTCGCCGCGCCGCAGCCAGGCGGCCGCGAGGAGACCGACGCAGATGTGCGCGCCCAGCAGCAGCCAGGCGGCGGCCGGGTCGGCGTGCGCGAGCAGAACCGCCGCGCGGTCGCCGTTGCCGCCGGTCACCCGGGCGAGCGGGGAGCCGACGGTGCCGCCGCACAGCACGTCGAAGCCGACCGAGCGCAGGGGACCCGCGACCGGACCGCCCGCTCTGCCGTAACAGACGTGCTGGCCTGTGGTGAACACCGTGTCGGCGGCCAGCTCCAGCGGGATCAGCAGGGCCGCGATCGGGCCGAAGCGGCGCTCACGGCCCGCCAGCGCGTAGGCGACGACGAAGACGGCACCCGCGATCGCGGCCACGGTGCTCAGTGGCAGCGGCATCCGGGACAGCAGCACGTGCGACGTCGTCGAGAGCGTCATGACGACAGCCGTGAACAGAGCCGCGCGAAGGGCTCTGAGCTGGGTCCCGGATATGTCCATAGCGCTGGAGAGTGTCCCACGGGCTCCCGTAAGAGGCCCCTAAAGGGTCCCTGTGCGTTACGGGAGCGTTGTGAGACCGCTGCCTGCGGGCGCCTACAGGCCCGGGATCCGGCCGTTGCGGAACAGGTCCACGAAGATCTGGTGGTCCGCACGCGCGCGTGCGCCGTAGTCGTGCGCGAAGTCCACCAGGAGGTCCGCGAAACCGCCCTCGTCGGCCGCGATCGCCGCGTCGATGGCCCGCTCGGTGGAGAACGGCACCAGCTCCGAGTGGCCGCTCTCGTCGTCCGCCGCCGCGTGCATGGTGGCCGTGGCCCGGCCCAGGTCGGCGACGACCGAGGCGATCTCCTCCGGGTCGTCGATGTCGCCCCAGTCGAGGTCCACCGCGTACGGCGATACCTCGGCGACCAGCTGACCCGCCCCGTCCAGCTCCGTCCAGCCCAGCCACGGGTCGGCGTGCGCCTGGAGGGCGCGCTGCGAGATCACCGTGCGGTGGCCCTCGTGCTGGAAGTAGTCGCGGATCGAGGTGTCCGTGATGTGCCGGGAGACGGCGGGGGTCTGGGCCTGCTTGATGTAGATCACCACATCGTTCTCCAGGGCGTCGCTGTTGCCCTCCAGAAGGATGTTGTACGAGGGCAGGCCCGCCGAGCCGATGCCGATGCCGCGGCGGCCCACGACGTCCTTCACCCGGTACGAGTCCGGGCGGGCCAGGGACGACTCCGGGAGCGTCTCCAGATAGCCGTCGAAGGCCGCCAGCACCTTGTACCGGGTGGCCGCGTCCAGCTCGATGGAGCCGCCGCCGGCGGCGAAGCGGCGCTCGAAGTCGCGGATCTCGGTCATCGAGTCCAGCAGCCCGAAGCGGGTCAGCGAGCGGGCGTCGCGCAGCGCGTCGAGGAGCGGGCCCTCGGCCGTGTCCAGCGTGAAGGGCGGCACCTCGTCGCTCTTGGCGCCGGTGGACAGGGCGTGGATCCGCTCGCGGTACGCGCCCGCGTAGACCTTGACCAGTTCGGTGATCTGCTCGTCGCTGAGCGCCTTCGCGTACCCGACGAGGGCCACGGAGGCCGCGAAGCGCTTGAGGTCCCAGGTGAAGGGGCCGACGTAGGCCTCGTCGAAGTCGTTCACATTGAAGATCAACCGGCCCTGGGCGTCCATGTACGTGCCGAAGTTCTCCGCGTGCAGGTCGCCGTGGATCCAGACCCGCGAGGTCCGCTCGTCCAGGTACGGGCCGCCCCGCCTGTCCTGGTCGAGGTCGTGGTAGAAGAGGCCGGCCGTGCCCCGGTAGAACGCGAAGGCGGAGGCCGCCATCTTGCGGAACTTCACGCGGAACGCGGCCGGGTCGGCGGCCAGGAGCTCGCCGAAGGCGGTGTCGAAGACGGCGAGAATCTGCTCGCCGCGTTGCTCGGCGCTGAGCTGCGGGTCCGACATCGCTGGGTGCCTCCTGGTGCAGGTGGTGCGTGACATGGGGGGAACGGGCGGGCCGTCCCCTGGGACGGGTCTTCCGTCCACTTCCAACGGACGAAGGTACGCGGGAGTGCCGCGTTCCCCGCACGAAGGTACGTGGGAGAGCCCGCGGAGTGTCAGTGCTCCGGCATAGACTTCGACGCTGTCCCCCGGACCGTCCGCAGCCGTTCGACGCCTGCCCGCCCGTCGCCCGGCCACCGCCCCTCATCGAGGCGCTCCGCGCCGCACCCGTTCAATTGGAGGCCCAAGCCGTGTCAAAGCCGCCGTTCACGCACCTGCACGTCCACACCCAGTACTCGCTGCTGGACGGTGCCGCGCGGCTCAAGGACATGTTCGACGCGTGCAACGAGATGGGCATGACCCATATCGCGATGAGCGACCACGGCAACCTCCACGGGGCGTACGACTTCTTCCACACGGCGCAGAAGGCGGGCGTCACGCCCATCATCGGCATCGAGGCGTACGTCGCCCCGGAGTCCCGGCGCAACAAGCGCAAGATCCAGTGGGGACAGCCGCACCAGAAGCGCGACGACGTGTCCGGTTCGGGTGGTTACACGCACAAGACGATCTGGGCGGCGAACCGGACGGGCCTGCACAACCTCTTCAAGCTCTCCTCGGACGCGTACGCCGAGGGCTGGCTGCAGAAGTGGCCGCGCATGGACAAGGAGACCATCTCCCAGTGGTCCGAGGGTCTCATCGCGTCCACCGGCTGCCCCTCCGGCGAGCTGCAGACCCGGCTGCGCCTCGGCCACTTCGACGAGGCCCTGAAGTCGGCAGCCGAGTACCAGGACATCTTCGGCAAGGACCGCTACTTCCTGGAGCTGATGGACCACGGCATCGAGATCGAGCGCCGGGTTCGCGACGGCCTCCTGGAGATCGGCAAGAAGCTCGGCATCCCGCCCCTGGTGACGAACGACTCGCACTACACGTACGCGCACGAGTCGGTCGCGCACGACGCCCTGCTGTGCATCCAGACCGGCAAGAACCTCTCGGACCCGGACCGCTTCCGCTTCGACGGCACCGGCTACTACCTGAAGTCCACGGACGAGATGTACGCCATCGACGCCTCGGACGCCTGGCAGGAGGGCTGCGCCAACACCCTCCTGGTCGCCGAGCAGATCGACACCTCCGGGATGTTCGAGAAGCGCGACCTGATGCCCAAGTTCGAGATCCCGGACGGCTTCACCGAGGTCACCTGGTTCCAGGAGGAGGTCCGGGTCGGCATGAACCGCCGCTACCCGGGCGGTGTTCCCGAAGACCGCCAGAAGCAGGCGGAGTACGAGATGGACGTCATCATCCAGATGGGGTTCCCGGGCTACTTCCTCGTGGTCGCCGACTTCATCATGTGGGCCAAGAAGAACGGCATCGCGGTCGGCCCCGGCCGAGGCTCCGCGGCCGGCTCGATCGTCGCGTACGCCATGGGCATCACCGACCTCGACCCGATCGAGCACGGGCTGATCTTCGAGCGGTTCCTCAACCCCGAGCGCGTCTCCATGCCCGATGTCGACATCGACTTCGACGAGCGCCGGCGCGTCGAGGTGATCAGGTACGTGACGGAGAAGTACGGCGCCGACAAGGTCGCCATGATCGGCACGTACGGAAAGATCAAGGCGAAGAACGCGATCAAGGACTCCGCGCGCGTGCTGGGCTACCCGTACGCGATGGGCGACCGCCTCACCAAGGCGATGCCGGCCGACGTCCTCGGCAAGGGCATCGATCTGAACGGCATCACCGATCCCTCGCACCCGCGTTACAGCGAGGCCGGCGAGATCCGCGGGATGTACGAGAACGAGCCGGACGTCAAGAAGGTCATCGACACCGCCAAGGGCGTCGAGGGCCTGGTCCGGCAGATGGGCGTGCACGCCGCCGGCGTGATCATGTCCAGCGAGCCCATCGTCGACCACGCCCCGATCTGGGTGCGGCACACCGACGGCGTCACGATCACGCAGTGGGACTACCCGCAGTGCGAGTCGCTCGGCCTCCTGAAGATGGACTTCCTGGGCCTGCGCAACCTGACGATCATGGACGACGCCATCAAGATGGTGAAGGCCAACAAGGGCGTCGACCTGGAGATGCTCGCCCTCCCGCTGGACGACCCCAAGACCTTCGAACTGCTCTGCCGCGGTGACACGCTCGGTGTGTTCCAGTTCGACGGCGGTCCGATGCGTTCGCTGCTGCGCCAGATGCAGCCCGACAACTTCGAGGACATTTCCGCCGTCTCGGCCCTGTACCGGCCGGGCCCGATGGGCATGAACTCGCACATCAACTACGCGGAGCGCAAGAACGGGCGCCAGGAGATCACCCCGATCCACCCGGAGCTCGAGGAGCCCCTGAAGGAG
Source organism: Streptomyces sp. NPDC058371 (assembly GCF_042723265.1). Classification (NCBI taxonomy): domain Bacteria; kingdom Bacillati; phylum Actinomycetota; class Actinomycetes; order Kitasatosporales; family Streptomycetaceae; genus Streptomyces; species Streptomyces sp. NPDC058371. Next base: position 131,845 of record NZ_JBHXJC010000005.1, read on the forward strand.
ACGCTGGGCCTGACCTACGGCCTCATCGTCTACCAGGAGCAGGTGCAGAAGGCCGCGCAGATCATCGCCGGCTACTCGCTCGGCGAGGCCGACATCCTGCGCCGCGTGATGGGCAAGAAGAAGCCCGAGGAGCTGGCGAAGAACTTCACCATCTTCCAGGCCGGCGCCAAGAAGAACGGCTTCTCGGACCAGGCGATCCAGGCCCTGTGGGACGTCCTGGTCCCCTTCGCCGGCTACGCGTTCAACAAGGCGCACTCCTCCGCGTACGGACTGGTCACGTACTGGACCGCGTTCCTCAAGGCGAACTACCCGGCCGAGTACATGGCGGCGCTGCTCACCTCGGTGAAGGACGACAAGGACAAGTCGGCCGTCTACCTCAACGAGTGCCGCCGCATGGGCATCAAGGTCCTGCCGCCGAACGTCAACGAGTCCATGTCCAACTTCGCCGCCCAGGGCGACGACGTGATCCTCTTCGGCCTGTCCGCGGTGCGCAACGTCGGTACGAACGTGGTCGAGGCGATCATCCGCGGCCGCAAGGCCAAGGGGAAGTACGGCTCCTTCCCCGACTACCTCGACAAGGTCGAGGCGGTCGTCTGCAACAAGCGCACCACCGAATCGCTCATCAAGGCGGGCGCGTTCGACACGATGGGGCACACCCGCAAGGGCCTCACCGCGCAGTACGAGCCGATGATCGACAACGTGGTGCAGGTCAAGCGCAAGGAGGCCGAGGGGCAGTTCGACCTCTTCGGCGGCATGGGCGACGATGCCGCGGACGAGCCGGGCTTCGGGCTCGACGTCGAGTTCACGACCGACGAGTGGGACAAGACGTATCTGCTCGCCCAGGAGCGGGAGATGCTCGGTCTCTACGTCTCCGACCACCCGCTCTTCGGTCTGGAACACGTCCTGTCCGACAAGGCGGACGCCGGCATCTCCCAGCTCACCGGCGGTGAGCACGCGGACGGTGCGGTGGTCACCATCGGCGGCATCATCTCGGGCCTGCAGCGCAAGATGACCAAGCAGGGCAACGCCTGGGCGATCGCGACGGTGGAGGACCTCGCCGGTTCCATCGAGTGCATGTTCTTCCCGGCGACGTACCAGCTGGTGTCGACCCAACTCGTCGAGGACGCCGTGGTGTTCGTCAAGGGACGCCTCGACAAGCGCGAGGACGTGCCGCGGCTGGTCGCGATGGAGCTGATGGTCCCCGACCTGTCGAACGCGGGCACCAACGCGCCGGTGATCCTGACCATTCCGGCGATGAAGGTCACCCCGCCCATGGTCAGCAGGCTCGGTGAGATCCTCACCCACCACAAGGGCGACAGCGAGGTCCGCATCAAGCTCCAGGGCCCCGGCCGGACGACGGTGCTACGGCTCGACCGGCACCGCGTGAAGCCGGATCCCGCGCTCTTCGGCGACCTGAAGGTGCTGCTGGGACCGGCCTGCCTGGCGGGCTGACGGCCGGCGGCCGCGGAGAGTGATGTACGCGAGGGGCGCACCTGGAAAAGGTGCGTCCCTCGCGGTGTGTACCGGGGCTTCAACAGCCCGTGCGCCGACCTCAGTTGTGGCCGAAGCGCTTCTGGTGCTTACGAGCAACATCGGCAGGGCTGCCCTGGATGTGCTGGACCGGCGTGTCCTGCGCCTCGGACGCGGTGGACCGGGCGTGCTCCTGCGCCTGCTCCGACTGCGAAGAGCGGTCCTGCTGGGCACCCTGTTTACGGTTCTTGTTCTTGGCCATGGTGACTGCCTCCTGAGGGGGATCTAGGGGCCAGGGCCGGGACCAGATTCACATAGGCCGACAACTCGCGCATTTCGGAGAATTACCGTGCGTAATAAGCGCTGTCGGAGAGTGATCCGCCGATGCGCCACGCCGAAGATCGAGTTCGGGCCGTTAACCTTCGCGCCGTCGGGCAGACTCGAAGCAAGCCCGAAGCAAACCTCCCGGAAACCGGAAAGAGGGTGGACCCGTGGACCGCTGCATCGTCCTGGTGGACGCCGGGTATCTGCTCGGGGCTGCCGCCAGTCTGCTCGCCGGGGAACCCTCTCGCTCCCGGATCACCGTCGACCACGCCGCCCTGATCCAGGGGCTGCGCGAGCGCGCCGAGTCCGACACGGAACGGCCCCTGCTGCGCATCTACTGGTTCGACGGCGCCCCCGACCGCGTACCGCAGCCCGAACACCGCCGGCTGCGGGTGATGCCGCGCGTGACGGTGCGCCTCGGTGCGCTGACCCGCAGCGACGGGCGGTGGGCGCAGAAGGGCGTCGACGCCGCCATGCACGCCGAGCTCACCGAGCTGGCCCGCAACCGCGCCTGCTCCGACGTGGTCCTGGTGACCGGCGACGGGGATCTGCTGCCGGGCATGATGGCGGCCAAGGAGCACGGGGTCGCCGTACACCTGTGGGCCGTACAGGCCGCGGACGGCGACTACAACCAGTCCGAGGACCTGGTGGCCGAGGCCGACGAGCGCCGCGTGCTCGACCGGGCCTGGATCACCAAGGCCGTACGGGCCAAGGACCTCGGCGGGATCTGCGCGCCGCCGCCGGTGCCGCGGCCCGAGATCGCGGCCATCCTCTCCGCGCCGCTGCCCGAATCCGCCCTCGCCGCCGCCGAGCGCTCCGTGGAGGAGACCGAGCACGTCACGGCGTCCGACTCCCGCAACGGCGTGCAGGAACGGGTCCCCGCGCCCAAGGGCGTCCCCACCCCCAAGGACCTGGCCGCCCTGCGCGGCCCCGGCACCCAGCCCGCCCAGCACCCGGCGAGCGCCACCCTGCGCTGGTCCTCCGACAAGGGCTGGGTCGAGCGCCCCGGCGGCACCGCCGAGTCCGCGGAGGCCGCCTCGCTGCCCACACTCGCCCAGCTCACCTCGGCCGAGCAGCGCTGGGCGGACCGCGAGGAGGACATCACCACCGTCGGCGGCGACCCCTTCGAGGTGGGACAGGTCTTCGCGCGCCGCTGGATGGAGCGCCTCACCGACCAGAGCCATCTGCAGAAGCTGTCCGCCATGTATCCGCGCGTCCCGCACCGGGTGGACGGTGAACTGCTGAGATACGCGGCCAGGTTCGGGCTGCTCGCGCACAAGGACGACCAGATCGACGAGCACGACCGGTACGCGATCCGGGCCGGTTTCTGGCGCGAGATCGACGTGCGTACGGCCACGGAGCACGCGCCCGCGGGGGAGTGAGCGACGGCCCCGGAGGCATAACGGGGCATCGGACCCCGTAGTCTCGTTCCTCGTGAGTACGCGCACCGCACAGGGAGTCCGAAGGGGACACGGCGGCGATGTCGTGTGCGCGGTCCGAGGCCTGACCAAGACCTATCCGGCGGTGCGCGGACGGCGCGGCACCCCCGCGACACCCGAGGTGCGGGCCACCGACGGGGTGCGCCTCGACATCCGGCGCGGAGAGATCTTCGGCCTTCTCGGGCCGAACGGCGCGGGCAAGTCCACCCTCGTACGGCAGCTGACGGGGCTGATGCGGCCCGACAGCGGCGGCGTCGAGATCCTCGGGCACGACATCGTGCGCCACCCGGACCGGGCGGCGCGGATCCTCGCGTACCTCGGGCAGGAGTCGACCGCCCTCGACGAGCTGACCGTGTCCCTGGCCGCGGAGACGACCGGGCGGCTGCGCGGTCTCGCTCTGCGCTCGGCCCGGGCCGAGCGCGACGCGGTGCTGGACGAGCTCGGTCTCACCCCGCTGGCCGGCCGCCCCCTCAAGAAGCTGTCCGGCGGACAGCGGCGGCTGGCCTGCTTCGCCGCCGCCCTGGTCGGGGAGCGGCCGCTGCTCGTCCTCGACGAGCCGACCACCGGCATGGACCCCGTCGCCCGGCGCGCCGTCTGGGCCGCCGTCGACCGGCGCCGGGCCGAGCGCGGCACGACCGTGCTGCTGGTCACCCACAACGTCATCGAGGCGGAGACGGTCCTCGACCGCGTCGCCGTGCTCGACCAGGGCCGGGTCATCGCCTGCGACACCCCGGCCGGGCTCAAGGAACGGGTCGCCGGGGAGGTGCGGGTCGAGCTCGTCTGGCGCCAGAGCGCCCCGCTCGACGTCCCCGAGGTCGCCGCGCTGCGCGCCCGGGCCGTCGAGTCGGGCCGCCGCTGGACGCTGCGGCTCGCGCCCGAGGAGGCCCGCGCGGCCGTCGCCACGGTCACCGGAGGCGCCGCCTTCGCGGCCCTGGACGACTTCACGCTGGCCACGCCGAGCCTGGAGGACGTGTATCTGGCGCTGGGCGGGGACACCCTCGGGCTGCAGGGACTGGTGAAGACGTGAGCGCGCGGGGCGTGGAATCCGTACCGGAGGCTGCCAGGAGGGGACGCGGCGCCGTGTGCGGGCGGAACCTGCGAGAAGCTGTGGGCGTTGGGAACAGGACGGCTGCCGGAGCGAAGGGGAGCAGCTCGACGTGAGTGTCGTACCCGCTGGGGTTCTGCCGGGCAGCGCGCTGCCCGTGGCCGACGATGCCGGCGCATCCCGCGATGCCGCGGAACTGGGGCCGCGCGCCCGGCTGTGGCCGGCGCTGGCCGCCGTGTACCGGGCGCAGCTCTCCCGGGCGCGGGTCGCGCGGATCCCGCTGCTGTTCGTGGCCACCTTCCAGTCCGTCGGGATCATGATCCTGATGCGGGGCGTGGTGGACGGCGGGGGCGAGGCGCGGTCCGTGGTGGCCGGGGCTTCGGTCCTGGTGGTGGCCTTCGTCGCCCTCAATCTCCTCGCGCAGTACTTCGGTCAGCTGCGGGCCGGCGGCGGGCTCGACCACTACGCGACGCTGCCGGTGCCGCCGGCCGCCGTGGTGCTCGGCGCCGCGGGCGCGTACGCCTCGTTCACCGTGCCGGGGACGCTGGCCACCGCCGTCTTCGGCTGTGTGCTCTTCGGGCTGCCGATGGCGCATCTGTGGGTGCTCCTCGCGGTGATCCCGCTCGCCGGGGCCGCGCTCGCGGGACTCGGGGCGGCCCTCGGCCTGCTCGCGCCCCGGCCTGAACTCGCCACGCTGCTCGGCCAGTTGGGGATGTCCGCGGCGCTCCTGCTCGGAGTGCTCCCGCCGGACCGGCTGCCGACGGTCGTCCAGTACGCGCGGGATCTGCTGCCCTCGACCTACGGCGTCGAGGCCTTCGCCCGCGCCTTCGACAGCCACCCCGACTGGGCCTTCGTCCTCGGTGACCTGGCTGTCTGCGCGGGCGTCGGGGTCGCCTCGCTGGCCGTCGCGACCTGGGCCTACCGCCGGGCGGCCGTCCGGTGACGCGGCCGGCAGCCGGGCCTGGCACGATGTCAGGGTGACCGCACCGCTTACTCCGCCGCCGCCCCCGCACCAGCAGCCCTCGCACAACGCCTGGCAGGCTCCGCCCGCCGACGGCGGCGTGGGGGTCTCCGAGTACGGGCAGGACGGCCCCGGGATGAAGACCGAAGTGCGGGAGGCCGCCGTGATCACGGTGGCGGTGGCACTCGGCGGGGTGCTGCTCGGGCTGCTGTGGTGGTGGCTGGCGCCGCATGTGCCGCTGGTCGGGGATCTCGTCGACAAGAAGTGGGTCGTCTACTTCAAGGACAGCGAGGGCGAGCAGGCCATCGGGGTCGACGGAACGTTCACTCTGCTCGCGCTCGCGTTCGGGGCGGTCAGCGCGCTGGCCGTGTTCCTGCTGCGGCGACGCGGCGGTGTGCCGCTGGTCGTGGCGCTCGCGGTGGGCGGGCTGCTCGGGTCCCTGCTCGCCTGGCGGGTGGGTGTCTGGCTGGGGCCCACGCAGGACGTGATCGCGCATGCCAAGGCCGTGGGCAAGGGGGTGACCTTCTCCGCGCCGCTGAAGCTGGGGGCGAAGGGGGCGTTGCTGGCCTGGTCCTTGGCAGCGCTGGTGGTTCACCTGGGGTTGACGGCCCTGTTCGGGCCGCGGGATCCCGAGCCGTATCCGAGCCCGTATGCCGCGTCGCCGCCGGTGCCTCCGGCCGGGTAGCGGTTCGTTGGGGCGGGCCTGGGTTTTTTCTCGCCGCCTCCGCCCCTGCCCGTCCCATCCCTGGGGGCTCCGCCCCCAGACCCCCGCTTCGGCCTGAACGGCCTCGTCCTCAAACGCCGGACGGGCTGAAATTGCCTACGCCGGGCGCCTTCCGTGGTTGGAGCGGCCCTTTCTGGTGCGCCATTTGCGCTTTCGGGTTCTCTTCGACATGTCTCTCGTACTTAACCGAGGACGGGGCGTACGTCGAGGGGTCACGCACGGGCGACGGGGGCGCAGACGGCTTCCGTGAGGTGGGTGAGGTCGGTGGGGGAGAGCTCGACCTCCAGGCCGCGGCGGCCCGCCGAGACGCAGATCGTGGGGTGGGCGGCGGCCGAGGCGTCCAGGACCGTGGGGAGCTTCTTGCGCTGGCCCAGGGGGGAGATGCCGCCGCGGACGTATCCGGTGGTGCGCTCGGCCGCCGCCGGGTCCGCCATGGCCGCGCGCTTGCCGCCCACCGCAGTGGCCAGGGCCTTCAGGTCGAGCGAGCCGGCGACGGGGACGACGGCGACCACGAGTGAGCCGTCCACGTCGGCCACCAGGGTCTTGAAGACCCGGTCGGGGGAGACGCCCATCGCCTCGGCCGCCTCCTCGCCGTAGGACGGGTGCGCGGGATCGTGCTCGTACGCGTGCACGGTGTACGGGACGCCCGCGGCCGTCAGGGCGACCGTCGCCGGGGTGCCACCGGGCTGCTGCTTCTTCGTCTTCTTCGCCATCGCCTTCTCGGGTACGGGAGATGCGTCAGTTGAGACTCGTCGGGCCGCGCGTCAGCTCGGACGCCGGCAGCGACGGAAGATTGCGGATGATCGCCGTCTCCGCACGCAGCATGGTCAGCTCCTCGCGCAGCCGGGCGGCGGTGTCCGGGGCCTGGAGCAGCCGCTGCTTCGCCGGGATGTCGTGCATCATGGCGGCCGCGACGAGATACGAGACGACGGCCGGCTCGTCCGGCAGCTCGGCCCCGGTCGACAGCGACCGCTCCCGGGCACCGGCCAGCCGCTTCTGGTACTGGCGGAAGGCCCGCAGGACGCCTTCGGCGAGCGCCCCGGCCTCCTCGCCGGGCTCCTCGGGCAGCTCCTCCAGCTCGGCCGTCAGAAACGGGCCGGACGCGTCCACGGAGAGCAGCCGGACGCGGGTCGTCCCGGTGGCCAGCACCTCGAAACTGCCGTCGGCGCGCTCCCGGATGGTCGCCGCGTCAGCGATGCAGCCCACCTCGTGGAAGGCCTGGGCCGGGTCGTCGCCGAAGCCGGCGGCGGGACCCCGTGCCAGCACCGCCGTCGGGTCCGGCATACCGGGCGCGCTGGGCGCGACCTCGTGGCCGTCGCGGATGGCGACGACGGCGAACTGGCGGGGCTCGTCCTCGGGGGTCTTGAGCAGATCGCGCATCATGGCGCGATAGCGCTCCTCGAAAATGTTCAGAGGAAGCACGAGCCCCGGGAAAAGCACCGAGTTCAGCGGGAAGAGCGGGAGCCGGACGGTGGTCACGACGGGAAAGCCTAATGGTCGCCGGAGGCGGAACGTCCGCCCCGCTCGTTCTGCGGGTGCCCGAAGCGGCCCTCGGACGGTCCCAAGCGGCCCTCGGAAGGTCCGAAGCGGCCCGCGTGCGGCCCGGAATGCCCCCCGGACGGCCCGGGATGCCGCTCGGACGGCCGCGGCGCTCGCGCGACGGACCCCAGCGGCCTCCCGGCCGCGACCTCCAGCCGTATCCCGTCCCGCAGCTCCAGGAACTGCCCGAGCGGGTCGTCCGAGACCCGGTCCCAGGGGAACGACGTGGCGTAGGGGCCGGTCCGCCGCAGCTGTTCCAGGGCGTCCTCCCAGCGTTCGAGCCTGACCAGTACGTAGGTCAGGAGGTTGCGGACCTCGGCGGGCCAGGGATCGGCGGCCGCGTAGGTCGCGGAGACGGCGATCGCCAGGTCGGCCGCCGCGTCGAGACGTTCGCGCCCCACCGCGGGTCCGCCGCCCTCGGTCAGATACGCGAAGGCGGCGCGCACCGGCAGGGCCTGGACCAGGGAACCGGGCAGGGCGTCCTGCGCGGCCCGCTCGGCGAAGTCGAAGCACTCGCGGTGCGAGCCGTACCAGGCCGCCGACAGGTACTGCAGGGCGGCCGCATGGCAGCCGTAGTGGTGCGGGGAACGGCGTACGGCCTCGCCCCAGAGCTGCTCGAACTCGGTGTGCCCGGCGTTGGTGCCGCGGGCGTGGTCGAGCGCGATCCGCCAGGGCACCGGGTCGCGCTGGTCGCCCTCGGCGGCCGCGGTGATCAGCGGGCCGACCTGGCGCAGCAGCTCGACGCGGGCGGGGGACTCCCAGCCGCGGCGCACCGCCAGCTCGGCCTTGACCAGCAGGGCGTCCGGGTCGTGCGGCGCCGCGTCCTGCCACTCCCGCAGCCACTCGTCGCGGGAGCGGGCGAAGGTGGCCAGGCGCATCGCGTAGCGGTCGCGGTTCTCCCACTCGGCGGCCTCGCGGGTGGTGGCGAGGAGCTTCGCGGCGGGCGCGTAGTCGCCACCACCGGCCGCGACGAGCGCGGGCGCCAGACGCTCGTCGGGCGCGTCGAGGAGTACCTCGTCGTCGGCGGGCAGTCCGACCGCGAGACGCGGAGCGTTCCTGGTCATCCGGGCCGTACGGATGATCGCGCGCAGCAGTGCCATGGTGGAGACCATTGAAAACCGCAGGTCGGGACCGAGCCAGGGGGTTGCGGTGAAGCTTTCGTAACCGTCAATTGGTTGTGCGCGAGATAGTCAAGGAACAGCAAAAAGAATGGGTGCGGTGCACCTCGCGCCGCAGCGGAGAGCGGCCGGCCTCCGCGGACCGGGAGCGGTTCAGCTCCTGCGCAGCAGCCGGGTCGCGCCCGCCGCCACCGTCGTGGCCAGGATCCAGCCGAGGAGGATGACCACCACGGCCAGCCACTGCCAACCGCCGCGCAGCTGCCAGTAGCCCACCTGACCGAGGTCGATGACGGGCAGCAGCAGGTCCAGGGCGAACAGCGAGGCGTTCCACGGCGGATGCTCCTCGCCCTTGAGCGGGAGATGGCTCGCGTGGGCGAAGGCGAACGAGGTGGCCGCCCACAGCACCGCCATCCATACGGCGGCCCGGCCGGGCCGGTACCCGTAGGCCACCGTCCAGTCCTGCGCGTACCCCCACAGCTTGCCCGCGAGCGGCAGCGTCTCGCGGCGGCGGCGCTGCTTGGCCAGCAGCACCTCGCGCGCGTCCTCGTCCTCGCCGGAGTTGCGCAGCACGGCCGCCAGGCGTTCGTACGGTTCCGGGTTGTACTCGGCGGTCGCCGCGGCGACCCACTCCAGCCGTCGGGCCAGCGGGAACGCCCCCTGCGGAACGAGGCTCTCGTAGCCGAAGCCGCCCATGTGGAGGCTGCCCGGGCCCGGCCAGCTGGCCGCCCGGTCGACCAGGGTGACGATCCGCGCGCCGGACAGGACCACCTTCCCGCGCTCCGGTCTCTCCCCGAGGAAACGCAGCTCGGGCGTCTGCACCCGGCGCAGGGACAGCTCCTGGTCGTCCTCGAAGGTGAAACGGGCCTGCTCGAAGTCGAGCGCGTCACCGAACCGTCCGTCGTCCAGACGGATCCCGCCCTGGCACACGAACCGCTGCACCCGCGTTCCGTGCGCCGGGGTGGTGCCTCCGGTCTGCAGCGGATTGCCGAGGCCGGCGGGGGTCAGATACAGCGTGCGCTCGACGGTCAGCTGAGGGGCGTTCAGCGCGAGGCGGCCGTAGGGGTTGGTGAGCCGGCTGCCGCGCAGGCTCAGCGAGACGCCGACCTGGGCTCCGCGCAGACTCAGCTCGCCGTGCGACTCCAGCATCTCGGCCTGGAGGTCCTGGCCCACGGTCATGCCGTCGCCGGTGATGGACCGCATACGCCGGTCCCGGTAGACGACGGCCTGGTTGAGCAGCAGATCCGTACCGATGTGTGCGTCGGTGAGGCGGACCCCGTTGTGGAAGCGGCAGCGCGGCAGATGCAGATCGCCCTCGGTGTGCAGCCGGGCCGCCTCGAGCCGCGGCACCGAGCAGTCCACCAGGCGTACGGTCGTGAACCGGGCCTCCGGCAGCAGGACCTCCTTCTCGAACCGGCAGCCCTTCAGCTCGACGTACGGCTCGATCGTGCCGCCCGCCAGGTCGAGGACGTCCCTGATCTGCACGCCGGTCAGCTTCAGTGAGGCGACCCGGCCGTCCAGGGCGGGCGGTCCGGCCAGCAGCAGCCAGGCCACGATCCGCGCCCGGACACTGCGCTCGGGGCCCCAGGGGTGGCCCCCGTGCGGGTCGTCCACGACGGTGTCCCCGCTGCGCAGGTCGTACACGCTGCCGTTGCGGAAGGCCTGCCACATGCCGGCCTCGGCGGCGGTCAGCTCGTCCGGCAGGTCCCCGTTCCGGATGCCGGCACCCTCGGTCACGGCAATTCCCTTCCACCCCAGCTACTCGCGGGTTCGTACAACCGTTCAATGCCCGCTCTGTGACGGGCGGAACGCTAGCGGTGAAGGGGATCTTCCGGGTCTCGTATCGGCCACTGGTTCCGGCCATGGTCCAGCCGTCGTCCCAGGTCGTGTATCAGTCACTGATACAGCCGTCCGACGCTCGATGGCGGTCTGAGAGAATTGGCCATGTGATCTCCCGAATCGACCTGCGCGGCGACGCCCTCCCCGAGGGCACCGCCCTGCGCGACCTGCTGCCCCGAGCCGACTTCGACGTCTCGGCCGCCCTGGAGAAGGTGCGCCCGATCTGCGAGGCCGTGCATCATCGGGGCGACGCGGCGCTGATCGACTACGCGGAGAAGTTCGACGGCGTCCGGCTCGACACCGTACGGGTCCCGGCCCAGGCGCTCACCGGCGCCCTGGAGCGGCTCGACCCGGCTGTGCGCGCGGCCCTGGAGGAGTCCGTCCGCCGCGCCCGTCTGGTCCACCGCGAGCAGCGCCGCAGCACGCACACCACGCAGGTGGTGCCGGGCGGCTCGGTGACCGAGAAGTGGGTTCCGGTCGAGCGCGTCGGGCTGTACGCGCCCGGTGGCCGCTCCGTCTACCCGTCCTCCGTGATCATGAACGTGGTCCCCGCCCAGGAGGCCGGGGTCGGGTCCATCGCCCTCGCCTCCCCACCGCAGAAGGAGTTCGACGGCCTTCCGCACCCGACGATCCTCGCCGCCTGCGCGCTCCTCGGCATCGACGAGGTGTACGCGGTCGGCGGTGCCCAGGCCGTCGCGATGTTCGCGCACGGCACCGAGTCCTGCGCTCCCGCCAACATGGTCACCGGCCCGGGCAACATCTGGGTCGCCGCCGCCAAGCGGTACTTCACCGGAAAGATCGGCATCGACACCGAGGCCGGTCCCACCGAGATCGCGGTCCTCGCCGACGAGAGCGCCGACCCGGTGCACGTCGCCGCCGACCTGATCAGCCAGGCCGAGCACGACCCGCTCGCCGCCGCCGTCCTCGTCACGGACTCCGTGGCGCTGGCCGACGCGGTCGAGCGGGAGCTGGCACCCCAGGTCGCCGCCACCAAGCACGTGGACGACCGGATCGCGCCCGCGCTGAACGGCCGGCAGTCCGCGATCGTGCTGGTCGACGGCGTCGACGAGGGGCTTCGGGTGGTCGACGCGTACGGCGCCGAGCACCTGGAGATCCAGACCGCCGACGCGGCCGCCGTCGCCGACCGGGTGAAGAACGCGGGCGCGATCTTCGTCGGCCCCTGGGCCCCCGTCTCGCTGGGCGACTACTGCGCCGGCTCCAACCACGTGCTGCCCACCGGCGGCTGCGCCTGCCACTCCTCGGGGCTGAGCGTCCAGTCGTTCCTGCGCGGCATCCACATCGTGGACTACGACCGCGACGCCCTCGCCGAGGTCGCCCAGCACGTGGTGACGCTGGCGGAGGCGGAGGACCTGCCGGCGCACGGCGCGGCGATCAAGGCCCGGTTCGGGTGGAAGGTTCCGGAGAGCAAGTGACTGGCAACCCCTCTTCGTCCCCCTGGGACGAGCTCCCCGTACGGGAAGAGCTCCGTGGCAAGTCCCCCTACGGGGCGCCCCAGCTCGACGTCCCGGTGCGGCTCAACACGAACGAGAACCCGTACCCGCTGCCCGAACCGCTCGTCGAGCGGATCGCCGAGCGGGTGCGCGAGGCCGCCCGCAACCTCAACCGCTATCCCGACCGGGACGCGGTGGAGCTGCGCACCGAACTGGCCAAGTACCTGACGAAGACCGGCAAGCACCCCGTCGGCATCGAGAACGTCTGGGCGGCGAACGGCTCGAACGAGGTCATCCAGCAGCTGCTGCAGACGTTCGGCGGGCCCGGCCGTACGGCGATCGGCTTCGAGCCGTCGTACTCGATGCACTCGCTCATCGCGCGCGGCACGGGCACCGGCTGGATCTCCGGTCCCCGCAACGAGGACTTCACGATCGACCTGGCGGCGGCCGAACGGGCCATCGCCGAGCACCGGCCGAACGTCGTCTTCATCACCACGCCGAACAACCCGACGGGCAGCGCGGTCCCGCCGGAGACGGTCCTCGCGCTGTACGAGGCCGCCCAGGCCGCGAAGCCGTCCATGGTGATCGCGGACGAGGCGTACATCGAGTTCAGCCACGGCGACTCGTTGCTGCCCATGCTCGAAGGTCGGCCGAATCTCGTCGTCGCGCGCACGATGTCGAAGGCGTTCGGCGCGGCCGGACTGCGCCTCGGCTATCTCGCCGCGCACCCGGCGGTCGTCGACGCGGTCCAGCTCGTACGGCTGCCGTACCACCTGTCGGCCGTCACCCAGGCGACGGCGCTGGCCGCCCTGGAGCACACCGACACACTGCTGGGGTACGTGGAGCAACTGAAGGCCGAGCGGGACCGGCTGGTCGGCGAACTGCGCGCGATCGGTTACGACGTGACCGCATCGGATGCCAACTTCGTGCAGTTCGGGCGGTTCGCCGACGCGCACGAGGTCTGGCAGAAGATCCTCGACCGGGGCGTCCTGGTCCGGGACAACGGTGTACCGGGCTGGCTGCGGGTCTCCGCGGGCACCCCGGCGGAAAACGACGCGTTCCTGGACGCGGTCCGTGATGTGAAGAAGGAGCAGAGCGCATGAGCCGCGTCGGAAGAGTGGAGCGGGCGACCAAGGAGACGTCGGTCGTCGTCGAGATCGATCTCGACGGCACCGGCAAGGTCGATGTGTCGACAGGCGTCGGCTTCTACGACCACATGCTCGACCAGCTCGGCCGGCACGGTCTGTTCGACCTGACCGTGAAGACCGAGGGCGACCTGCACATCGACTCCCACCACACCATCGAGGACACCGCCCTCGCGCTGGGCGCCGCCTTCAAGCAGGCGCTCGGCGACAAGGTGGGGATCTACCGGTTCGGCAACTGCACCGTGCCGCTGGACGAGTCGCTGGCCCAGGTGACCGTCGACCTCTCCGGCCGCCCGTACCTGGTGCACACCGAGCCCGAGAAGATGGCGCCGATGATCGGCGAGTACGACACGACGATGACCCGCCACATCCTGGAGTCCTTCGTCGCGCAGGCCCAGATCGCGCTGCACGTGCACGTGCCCTACGGGCGCAACGCGCACCACATCGTGGAGTGCCAGTTCAAGGCGCTCGCCCGCGCGCTGCGGTACGCCTCCGAGCGCGACCCGCGCGCCGCCGGCATCCTCCCCTCCACGAAGGGCGCGCTGTGACCGGCCTGTCGAGCATCCTGATCGTCGTCGGACTCTTCCTCCTCGGCGGTGTCTACTCCTTCGTCAAGCAGAAGATGCCGGCGAGCCTCATCGTGCTGGTCTCCATCGGCGCCGCGATGTGTCTCGTGGCCGGTGTCATGCGGCTGGCGGTGTGGACGTGAGCGCCCCCAAGAAGGTCGTCGTCTTCGACTACGGCTTCGGGAACGTCCGGTCCGCCGAGCGGGCCCTGGCCCGCACCGGCGCCGAGGTCGAGATAACGCGTGACTACGACACGGCGATGAACGCGGACGGGCTCCTCGTGCCGGGCGTCGGCGCCTTCGCCGCCTGTATGCAGGGGCTGAAGCAGGCGCGCGGCGACTGGATCGTGGGCCGCCGCCTCGCCGGCGGCCGCCCGGTCATGGGCATCTGCGTCGGGATGCAGATCCTCTTCGCCCGCGGCATCGAGCACGGCGTGGAGACCGAGGGCCTCGACGAGTGGCCCGGCTCGGTCGAGCCGCTCCAGGCCGACATCGTGCCGCACATGGGCTGGAACACCGTCGAGGCCCCGGCCGGCTCCCAGCTCTTCGCCGGGCTCGACGCCGACGCGCGCTTCTACTTCGTGCACTCCTACGCCGTCCACGACTGGTCCCTGGAGGTGGCGAACCCGGCGATGCGGTCGCCCCTGGTGACCTGGTCGACGCACGGCAAGCCCTTCGTGGCCGCCGTCGAGAACGGCGCCCTGTGGGCCACGCAGTTCCACCCCGAGAAGTCCGGCGACGCCGGAGCGCAGCTGCTGAACAACTGGATCGGAACCCTCTGATGCCCTCGATGTCCTCCGCGAAGCTCGAACTCCTCCCCGCCGTCGACGTCCGCGACGGCCAGGCCGTCCGTCTGGTGCACGGCGAGTCCGGGACGGAGACCTCGTACGGCTCTCCCCTGGAGGCCGCCCTCGCCTGGCAGGGCGCGGGCGCCGAGTGGCTGCACCTGGTCGACCTGGACGCCGCTTTCGGCACCGGCGACAACCGCGCGCTGATCGCCGAGGTGACCGGCGCGATGGACATCAAGGTCGAGCTGTCCGGCGGCATCCGGGACGACGCCTCGCTCGCGGCCGCCCTCGCCACCGGGTGCACCCGGGTGAACCTGGGCACGGCCGCCCTGGAGACCCCGGAGTGGGTCGCCAAGGTCATCGCCGAGCACGGCGACAAGATCGCGGTCGGTCTCGACGTCCGCGGCACGACGCTGCGCGGCCGCGGCTGGACCCGCGACGGCGGTGACCTCTACGAGACGCTGGAACGCCTCAACTCCGAGGGCTGCGCCCGGTATGTCGTCACCGACATCGCCAAGGACGGCACGCTCCAGGGCCCGAACCTGGAGCTGCTGAAGAACGTCTGCGCGGCGACCGACCGCCCGGTGGTGGCCTCCGGAGGTGTGTCCTCCCTGGACGACCTGCGGGCGATCGCCGAGCTGGTGCCCCTCGGTGTCGAGGGCTCCATCGTCGGGAAGGCCCTGTACGCGAAGGCGTTCACCCTGGAAGAGGCCCTGGAGGCGGTGGCCAAGTGAGCGACGTACGACGAGTCACGACCGGCGCACCCTGGGAGGACACCTTCGGGTACTCCCGCGCGGTGGAACTGCCCAACGGCCTGGTGCTGGTCTCCGGCTGCACCTCGATAGTGGACGGTGAGATCGCCGGAGGCGGGCCGTACGAGCAGACGATCAACTCCTTCAACGTCGCGTTCGCGGCCCTGAAGGAACTGGGCCTCGGCCGGGAGGACGTGGTGCGTACGCGGCTGTACCTCACGCACGCCCGGGACGTGGACGACGTCGGACGCGCCCACAAGGAGCTGTTCGACTCCGTCCGGCCCGCCGCGTCCCTGGTCATCGTCTCCGGCTTCGTGGACCCCAGCCTGGTCGTCGAGGTCGAGGTGGAGGCGTACCGAGGGGCCAGGTCATGACCCTGGCGGTACGTGTCATCCCCTGCCTGGACGTGGACAACGGCCGGGTCGTGAAGGGGGTCAACTTCCAGAACCTGCGCGACGCGGGCGACCCCGTCGAGATGGCCAAGGTGTACGACGCCGAGGGCGCGGACGAGCTGACGTTCCTGGACATCACCGCGTCCTCCGGCAACCGCGAGACGACGTACGACGTGGTGCGCCGTACGGCCGAGCAGGTCTTCATCCCGCTGACGGTGGGCGGCGGTGTGCGCACGGCCGAGGACGTCGACAGGCTGCTGCGCGCCGGCGCGGACAAGGTGGGCGTGAACACGGCCGCCATCGCCAGGCCCGAGCTGATCCGCGAGATCGCGGAGCGGTTCGGCCGGCAGGTGCTGGTGCTGTCGGTGGACGCGCGCCGCACCGAGAGCGGTTCCTTCGAGGTCACCACCCACGGCGGACGCAAGGGCACCGGCATCGACGCCGTCGAGTGGGCGCACCGGGCGGCCGAGCTGGGCGCGGGCGAGATCCTGCTCAACTCGATGGACGCGGACGGGACGAAGGACGGCTACGACATCGAGATGATCCAGGCCGTCCGCAAGCACGTGACCGTGCCGCTCATCGCCAGCGGGGGAGCGGGCCGGCTCGCCGACTTCCCGCCCGCCGTCGCCGCGGGCGCCGACGCGGTGCTGGCCGCCTCCGTCTTCCACTTCGGTGATCTGCGGATCGGCCAGGTGAAGCAGACGCTGCGGGAGGCGGGGCATCCCGTGCGGTGACATCGCGTTCGGCGTGAGCCCCGGTCACTGGTGGCCGGGGCTTTTCACCGAGGAGATGCAAAAGAAAAGTTGCGCAATTTATGTTGCGCAACTTTTCTTTCCTGTCTAGGCTGAACGCATGGCCGACCCGCAGAAGCGCCGCATCACGGATCTGGGCACGCTCAAGGCCCTTGCCCATCCGCTCCGTTCGCAGCTCTACCGCGCGCTGATCATGGCGCGCACGGCGACCGCCTCACAGCTCGCCGAGCAGGCCGACGAGGCCGTCTCGCTGGTCAGCTACCACCTGCGCAAGCTCGCCGAGCATGGGCTGATCGAGGCCGCCGAGTCGCAGCGCACGGACGGGCGGGAGCGCTGGTGGCAGCCCGCTTCGGACGGCGTGGACATCCACGAGGCGGACTTCCGGGACGCGCCCGAGAAGGCGGCCGCGCACCAAGCGGCCACCCGCCTCTTCCACGAGCAGCGCACCGAGGCGTACCGCCGCTACCTCAACGAGCGGGCCACCTGGGGCAGCGAGTGGAGCAACGCGTCCACCGACTCCGAGTCGCTGATGCGGCTGACGGCCGGTGAACTGACCGAGCTCACCGACGAGCTGCTCGGCGTGCTCAAGAAGTACGAGGAGAAGGGCCGGACCGCCGAAGCGGCCGGCGACAGCCACGGGCGCGAGAACGTCGCGCTGCACGTGTTCGGCTTTCCGTTCCGCGCCTGAGAGGACGCCCCTCCGTGACCACGACCGTCATTCCCTCGGCCTCGGTAGCCGCCGACCGGCCCGCCCACCGGGACGGCAACGTACTGCGCTGGCTGGGCGCGTACACCGCCTCGATGGTGGGCGACAACGTGTACTACATCGCGCTGTCCTGGGCGGCCGTCCAGGCGGGCACGCCCTCGCAGGCCGGGCTCGTGATGGCCGTCAGCGCCGTACCGCGGGCCCTGCTGATGCTCGGCGGGGGAGTGGTGGCCGACCGCTTCGGACCGCGGAAGGTCGTCATCGGCAGCGATGCCGTGCGGTGCGCGGCCGTCCTCGCGGTGGCCGCGCTGCTGTTCGCCGCCGGCCCGGGACTGTGGCTCCTCGCCCTGCTCGCCCTGGTCTTCGGCACGGTCGACGCGGTCTTCATGCCGGCCGTGGGCGCCCTCCCGGCCCGTGTCACGAGCCGCGGCCAGCTCGCCCGGGTCCAGGGCATGCGCGGCCTCGCGATCCGCTTCGCCAACGTCGTGGGCGCCCCGCTCGGCGGCCTCGGGGTGGCGCTCGGGGGCGCGACGGCGGCATTCGGCCTGGCGGGACTCCTGATCGCGGTGTCCGTACCGCTGCTGATCTCCGTACGGATGCGGGACCTGCCGGCGGAGGACGGGTCCGGGGTCGAGGGGGCCGCGGGGCCGACGCCTCTCGCGGAGTCGCGCAGTGCCTGGCAGGACCTGCGGGACGGACTGCGGTACATCCGGGGCCACCGGGTCCTCGCCCCGCTGATCGTCGCCATCGCGCTCGGCGACCTCGGTTTCGTCGGACCGCTCAACGTGGGGCTGACCCTGCTGGCCGACGAGCGCGGCTGGGGAGCCGCCGGCATGGGCTGGGTGCTCGCCGGGTTCGGGACCGGCGCGGGGGCCGTCTCCCTGCTGCTGACCGTGCGCGGACGGCTGCCGCACGCGGGGTATGTCATGGCCGGGTCGATCCTCGCGGGCTGTGCGGCGATCGGATCGCTCGCCTACGTACCCGGTGTGGTCGCCGCCGTCGGCGTGGCGCTGCTCGTCGGGCTGCTCGCGGGGCTGAGCGGCGCCCTGTGCGGCGCCCTGCTGCAGACCGAGACGGCGCCGGCCTACCTCGGCCGGGTCAGCGCCGTCTCGGGCATCGTCAGCCTCGGCATCGCGCCGCTCAGCATGCCGGTGTCCGCGGCCGCCATCGGCCTGTGGGGCACCGGCCCCGTCTTCGTCGTCAGCGCGGTGGTCTGCGGCCTCGGCGGTGTGGTCGTCCTGTGTTCAGGACCGCTGCGACGGGCCGAGCTGCCGAAGTGAGGCGCGGCCGTCCCCGGGCGCCCGGCAGCAGCCGAGCCGCCGGAGGACCGGCGCGTCAGAGTCCGAGCTGCTTGGTCTCCTGGAGCTTCGCGATCGCGTCCTTCTCGCCGTCCAGCGCCACATCGGCCACGTTCTGGCGCCCGTACACGAACAGCAGGAGCTCCGAGGGCTCGCCGGTCACCGTGACGACCGGCGTGCCCTTGTGCGCGACCGCCGTCTGGCCGTCGGGGCGGCGCAGCACCAGGCCGGTCGGCACCCCGCGGCCCACCAGCCGGGCCGTGCGTTCGAGACGGGACCACAGCGCGTCCTGGAAGACGGCGTCGAGCGGGCGCGGCGTCCAGTCGGGCTGCGCCCGGCGCACGTCCTCCGTGTGGACGTAGAACTCGACCGTGTTCGACGCCTCGTCGATCTGCTTCAGGGAGAACGGCGAGAACCGCGGCGGCCCCGTACGGATCAGCTGGATCAGCTCCTCGTACGGTTTCTCGGCGAATTCGGCCTGAACCCGCTCCAGCCGCGGCGCGAGCTGCTTGATCAGGATCCCGCCCGCGGCGTCCGCGCGGCGCTCGCGCACCACCACGTGGGCCGCAAGATCTCGGGTGTTCCAGTCCCCGCACAAGGTGGGGGCGTCCGGTCCCTCGGCCTCCAACAGGTCGGCGAGGAGAAGTCGTTCACGCTTGGCATGGGTCGACATGACAGCCAGCCTACGACCGCCGCACCGGTCCGCCCAGTGGACACCCGGCCACCACGGCGCCCGGTCCGCCCAGTGGACCTCCGTCCGGCGTGTCCGAGCGGCGCGGCACAATGGTCGGCATGACCCGTACGCCCCCGCCCAGCAGCCTGGATCCCGAGATCGCCGCGCGCCTCAGGCGCAGTGCCGACGGGCTCGTCCCCGCCATCGCCCAGCAGTACGACACCGGTGAGGTGCTGATGCTCGGCTGGATGGACGACGAGGCGCTGCATCGCACGCTGACCACGGGCCGCTGCACGTACTGGTCGCGCAGCCGCCAGGAGTACTGGGTCAAGGGCGACACCTCCGGCCACGTCCAGCACGTGAAGTCGGTGGCCCTGGACTGCGACGCCGACACGGTCCTGGTCCAGGTCGACCAGGTCGGCGCCGCCTGCCACACCGGCGCCCGCACCTGCTTCGACGCCGACGTCCTGCTCAAGGACGCGGGGCCCGGAGCGGCGGGGTCGGCACGCTCCGAATCGGCGGGGACGGCACCGCCCGAATCGGCAGGGGAAGCCGTGTCCGACGTACCTCCCGCCGCTCAGTAAGGTCAGCCGCCATGGACCTAGAGACGTTCCGCAAGCTGGCCACCGACCGCCGTGTGATCCCCGTCAGCCGCAAGCTCCTCGCGGACGGCGACACGCCGGTCGCGCTCTACCGCAAGCTGGCCGCCGAGCGCCCCGGCACCTTCCTCCTGGAATCCGCCGAGAACGGCCGCGCGGCGTTCACCTGGTCTCGCTACTCCTTCGTCGGCGTCCGCAGCCACGCCACCCTGACCGAGCGCGACGGGAAGACCCACTGGCTGGGTACGCCGCCGGTGGGCGTCCCCGTCGAGGGCGACCCGCTGGCCGCCCTGCGCGCCACGATCGAGACCCTGCACACGCCCCACGGCGAGGACCAGCCGCCCTTCACCGGCGGCATGGTCGGCTATCTCGGCTACGACGTCGTGCGCCGCCTGGAGAAGATCGGCCCCGGTGAGCGGGACGACCTGAAGCTGCCCGAGCTGACCATGCTGCTCACCAGCGACCTCGCCGTCCTCGACCACTGGAACGGGACGGTCGAGCTGATCGCCAACGCGATCAACCACAACGACCTGGACACCGGCGTCGACGAGGCGTACGCGGACGCCGTGGCGCGCCTCGACGCCATGGAGGCGGACCTCTCGCGCGCCGTCTCGCAGCCCCCGGCCGCCCTCCCGCCGTCCGAGCTCCCCGAGTACACCGCGCTGTGGGGCGGCCCGGACTACCAGGTCGCGGTCGAGGACATCAAGGAGCGCATCCGGGCCGGCGAGGCCTTCCAGGTCGTCCCCTCCCAGCGCTTCGAAACGCCGTGCACGGCAAGCGCGTTGGACGTCTACCGGGTCCTGCGGGCGACCAACCCGTCGCCGTACATGTACCTCTTCCGCTTCGACGGCTTCGACGTCGTGGGCTCGTCCCCGGAGGCTCTGGTCAAGGTCGACGACGGGCAGGCGATGGTGCACCCCATCGCGGGCACCCGGCCGCGCGGCGCCACACCGCAGGAGGACCAGACCCTGGCCGAGGAGCTGCTCGCCGACCCCAAGGAGCGCGCCGAGCACCTGATGCTCGTCGACCTGGGACGGAACGATCTGGGGCGGGTCTGCGAGCCCGGCTCGGTCGAGGTCGTCGACTTCATGTCCGTCGAGCGGTACTCACACGTCATGCACATCGTCTCGACCGTGACCGGCCGGGTCGCGCGGGGGCGTACGGCCTTCGACGTACTGACCGCGTGCTTCCCCGCCGGCACCCTCTCCGGAGCGCCCAAGCCGCGCGCGATGCAGATCATCGATGAACTCGAACCCTCCCGGCGCGGGCTGTACGGCGGATGTGTCGGTTATCTCGACTTCGCCGGAGACTCCGACACCGCCATCGCCATCCGGACCGCCCTGCTGCGGGACGGCACGGCGTATGTGCAGGCCGGCGCGGGTGTCGTCGCCGACTCGGACCCGGTCGCGGAGGACACCGAGTGCCGCAACAAGGCCGCGGCGGTGCTCCGCGCGGTGCACACGGCGAACCGGCTCGGGCAATAGGACGAGTCTCACGTGAACCCCGGGTGACGCTTCGCCCCGGGTTCAGGCGATAGTGGGGTACGTGACTGCTGTACCGCACCCCCGATCCGAAGCCGCCGGACCCGCCCGGTCCGGCCGCCGCAGCCTCGGCGTGGCCCTGTTCTGCGGCGCGCTCGGCGCGGCCGTGGCGCTGCTCTCCACCCGGCAGAGCTGGTCGGAGGGCACGGCGTCGGTGGCCGGCGGCGCCTTCCCGCTGACCGCCAGGGGCAGCGACGTCACGGGCGTGCCCGCGGCCCTCGCCATAGTGGGCCTCGCCGCACTCGTCGCCGTCTTCGCCGTCCGCCGCTCCGGGCGCCTCCTGGTCTCCGCGCTGCTCGCGCTCTCCGGCGCCGGCACCGTCGCCGCCGCCCTGATCGGCCTGAACGACAGCTCCGCGCTCGACGAGAAGGCCGCACAGGCGTCCGGCGACACCTCCGCGACCGTGGACGCGCTCAGCCACACCGCCTGGCCGTACGTCGCGGCCGTCGGCGGCGGGCTCATCCTCCTCGCGGGACTGCTCGCGCTGCGCTACGGGCGGCTGTGGCCCGCGATGTCAGGCCGCTACGAGCGGGACGGCACCCCGCGGCCCCGCAAGGCCAAGCCCGTCGACCCCGACCGGCCCGAGGACCTGTGGAAGGCCCTGGACCGTGGTGAGGACCCGACCGGGACCTGAGACGCCGGCCGGCTCTCCGGGACCTTCGCCCCGGGCCCTCGGTCACGACCTCGCCCGCTCGACTCGCGAGGGGCGACCCCCCGCTCACGGCATACGCGCGAGTACGGGACAATGGGCGGTGAGCGTCCGACTCACACACGCACACAGCAACGAGGAGCAAGTCATGGCGGGCAGCAGCCACGGTCACACCCCGGCCGCCTGGACCGGTGTCATCATCGCCTTCATCGGTTTCTGCGTTTCCGGTGCCTTCATGGTGTTGGCCGACCCGCTGGGCTTCTGGGCCGGCCTGGTCATCGTCGTCCTCGGCGGTGTCGTCGGCGGCATCATGCGGCTGATGGGTCTCGGCCAGCCGAGGGCCGACCACGGTCCGGCGACCGTGCCGCAGCCGGAGCCGGCCCGCCAGGCCGTCGGCGCGGAGAGCTGACCGCTCCCACCACTCCGTCAGAGGCGGCCCGGCGCGCCCGGGCCGCCTCTGACGCGCCCGGCCGCCCGCTGGTACCCGCGACGGGCGACCCGTCCGGGGGCGGGGCAGAATGCGTCGGGTGAACGCCGAAACCCACCGGGTGACTCCACCGGCCGCGGCCACCGGGCCCACCGGCCTGGTGCGCAGGCTGGCCGTCCCCGCCGGTCTGCTCGCCGCCGTCGCGGCCGCCTTCGCCTACGTCGGCGCGGTCGACCCGAACGAGCCGGGGCACTACCCGGTCTGCCCGCTGCTGCGCTACACCGGGCTGTACTGCCCCGGCTGCGGCGGACTGCGCGGCGCGCACGCCTTCGTGCACGGGGACTTCGCGGCGGCGTTCACGGACAACGCGCTCGCCTTCGCGGGGTATCTGGGGTTCGCGGCGGTGTGGACCGTCTGGGTGGTCCGGACCGTGCGCGGCCGGCCGGTGCGGCTCGATCCCGGTCCCGTGCAGTTGTGGGGCGTGGGCGTGTTGCTGCTGGTCTTCACGGTTGTCCGGAACCTGCCGTCGGGTGGCTGGCTGCATCCTTGATCAAATGACAAATGTCCAGGTAGTGGGACCGCCGTCAACCGGATGTCAGGCCTACGCCTTCCTCCGGATACCATCACAGTGACCCTTCTGAACCGCCCCGGGCGGTGACGGAGGTCAGACGCTCAACCGCTCCAACCGTCCACCGCAGGGAAGGGGGCCGCTCGCGTGAGTGTGCTCGACGAGATCATCGACGGAGTCCGTGCCGACCTCGCGGAACGGCAGGCGCGCGTCAGCCTCGACGAGCTCAAGGAGCGCGTGGCGAAGGCTCCGGCGGCCAAGGACGGCGTGGCGGCCCTGCGGGGTGACGGCGTCAAGGTCATCTGCGAGGTCAAGCGCTCCAGCCCGTCCAAGGGCGCGCTGGCCGCGATCGCCGACCCGGCCGCGCTGGCCGCGGACTACGAGGCGGGCGGTGCGGCCGTCATCTCTGTGCTGACCGAGCAGCGGCGCTTCGGCGGCTCGCTGGCCGACCTGGAGGCCGTCCGCGCCAAGGTCGACATCCCGGTCCTCCGCAAGGACTTCATCGTCACCTCGTACCAGCTGTGGGAGGCCCGTGCGTACGGTGCCGACCTCGCCCTGCTGATCGTGGCCGCCCTCGACCAGGCCGCCCTGGAGTCCCTCATCGAGCGTGCCGAGTCCATCGGGCTCACCCCGCTCGTCGAGGTGCACGACGAGGACGAGGCCGAGCGGGCGGTGGACGCCGGCGCGAAGGTGATCGGTATCAACGCGCGCAATCTCAAGGACCTCAAGGTGGACCGCTCCACCTTCGAGCGCGTCGCCCCCGAGATCCCGGCCGGCCTCGTCAAGATCGCCGAGTCCGGCGTCCGCGGACCGCACGACCTCATCGCGTACGCCAACGCCGGCGCCGACGCGGTCCTGGTGGGCGAGTCGCTCGTCACCGGCCGCGACCCGAAGTCCGCGGTCTCCGACCTCGTCGCGGCCGGGGCCCACCCCGCGCTGCGCCACGGACGGGGCTGACACCACCATGGCCGACCTGACCGCACGCCGACACCGGGAGAGCCCGCGCTCGCCCGGCGCCGGTGCGCGCGCGGAGTCGGCCGAGCCGCTGCTGCTCCCGGGACACCCGGCCCCGTACGCCGGCCGCCCGTGTGTGCGGTCGGCAGCGCCCCTGGCGGCCGCCTCGGCCGCGCGGAACCCCTACGCCCGCCTCGCCCGCGGCTGCCGTCCGCGCGGCTGCCGGGCGCCCGCACGACGGGTGCACGGGCGCCGGGTCCGCTATGTCATCGGCGATGAGCCGGGACAGGTCAACGGAATGCGATGGCGTGCCCGCGTGCGCACGCTCGTGCCGTCCGTGGCCGGTCGCCCCTTGCGGGTGCGCTGAGCCGAGCCCGACTCCGCCGGTCCTCTTCCGTGCCGGAGGTTCTCGCCGTCGTGCGGGAAGGGCCCGGTCTCTGCGGGTGCCGGACGAAGGCCATGCTGCGTGCGTACGTCGCCGACGTGACCACTGTCCGACCCGTGACCGGGGCTGACGCCCCAGCGAGGTAACCGCATGCCCAGCGAGTTCTTCATTCCCGACCCCGACGGTCAAGTCCCCAGCGCCGAGGGCTACTTCGGCGCCTTCGGCGGCAAGTTCATCCCGGAGGCGCTGGTCGCCGCCGTGGACGAGGTCGCCGTCGAGTACGACAAGGCCAAGTCCGACCCCGAGTTCGCCCGCGAGCTCGACGACCTGCTCGTCCACTACACCGGGCGGCCGAGCGCTCTCACCGAGGTCCCCCGGTTCGCCGAACACGCCGGTGGCGCCCGGGTGTTCCTCAAGCGCGAGGACCTCAACCACACCGGATCCCACAAGATCAACAACGTCCTCGGGCAGGCGCTGCTCACCAGGAGGATGGGCAAGACCCGCGTCATCGCGGAGACCGGCGCCGGCCAGCACGGTGTCGCGACCGCCACCGCCTGCGCCCTGTTCGGCCTCGAATGCACCATCTACATGGGCGAGATCGACACCCAGCGCCAGGCCCTCAACGTCGCCCGGATGCGCATGCTCGGCGCCGAGGTCATCGCCGTGAAGTCCGGCAGCCGCACGCTCAAGGACGCGATCAACGAGGCCTTCCGCGACTGGGTCGCCAACGTCGACCGCACCCACTACCTCTTCGGGACCGTGGCCGGACCGCACCCCTTCCCGGCCATGGTGCGCGACTTCCACCGGGTCATCGGCGTCGAGGCCCGACGGCAGATCCTGGAGCGTGCGGGGCGGCTGCCCGACGCGGCCGTGGCCTGCGTCGGCGGCGGCTCCAACGCCATCGGCCTCTTCCACGCCTTCATCCCGGACGCGGACGTACGCCTCATCGGCTGCGAGCCCGCCGGACACGGCATCGAGACCGGCGAGCACGCGGCCACCCTGACGGCGGGCGAGCCGGGCATCCTGCACGGCTCGCGGTCGTACGTCCTCCAGGACGAGGAGGGCCAGATCACCGAGCCCTACTCGATCTCGGCGGGCCTCGACTACCCGGGCATCGGGCCGGAGCACTCGTACCTCAAGGACAGCGGCCGCGGCGAGTACCGCGCGGTCACCGACGACGCGGCCATGCAGGCCCTGCGCCTGCTCTCCCGCACCGAGGGCATCATCCCGGCGATCGAGAGCGCACACGCGCTCGCCGGGGCCCTGGAGGTCGGGCGGGAGCTGGGCAAGGACGGGCTGATCCTGATCAACCTGTCCGGGCGCGGCGACAAGGACATGGACACGGCCGCCCGCTACTTCGGGCTGTACGACACCGACACCGACGCCGTCGTCGAGGCGGACGAGGCCGGCGACGGCGCCGAGATCGAGGGGGACGCCAAGTGAGCGGCAACATCCAGCTGTTGAGTGACACCCTCGCCGGCGCCAGGGCCGAGGGGCGGTCCGCCCTCATCGCGTACCTCCCGGCCGGGTTCCCGACCGTGGACGGCGGGATCGAGGCCATCAAGGCCGTCTTCGACGGCGGGGCGGACGTCGTCGAGGTGGGGCTGCCGCACAGCGACCCCGTCCTCGACGGGCCCGTCATCCAGACCGCCGACGACATCGCGCTGCGCGGCGGCGTCAAGATCGCGGACGTGATGCGCACGGTGCGCGAGGCCTTCGCGGCCACCGGCAAGCCGGTGCTCGTCATGACGTACTGGAACCCCATCGACCGCTACGGCGTCGAGCGCTTCACCGCCGAGCTCGCGGAGGCGGGCGGCGCCGGGTGCATCCTGCCCGACCTGCCGGTGCAGGAGTCGGCCCTGTGGAGGGAGCACGCCGAGAAGCACGGTCTCGCGACCGTCTTCGTGGTGGCCCCCAGCAGCAAGGACGCCCGGCTCGCCGAGATCACCGCGGCGGGCTCCGGCTTCGTCTACGCGGCCTCGCTGATGGGTGTCACCGGCACCCGGGCGTCGGTGGGCGCGCAGGCGCAGGACCTGGTGCAGCGCACCAAGGCCACCACCGATCTGCCCGTCTGCGTCGGCCTCGGTGTCTCCGACGCCGGACAGGCCGCCGAGGTGGCCGGCTTCGCCGACGGCGTGATCGTCGGCTCGGCCTTCGTGAAGCGGATGCTGGACGCGCCGGACGAGGCGGCCGGTCTGGACGCCGTACGCGTCCTCGCGGGCGAGCTGGCGCGAGGTGTGCGCGGCACGGCCTAGGGTCTGTCCGTTCACGTACCTGTACGTAACGGACAATCCGCTCACTCGAACGGGTGGACCTGGGACCGGGGAGGCGCGCTGCGCCTCCCCGGTTCGTTCTGCCGGATGTGAGCGAGAAGAACCGTGACGGTAAGCGCACCGCCCGCGAGCGACTGGCGGTCGAGCGAGAGAAGCAGAAGGCCACGGAGAAGCGCCGAAGGACGTTCATCGTGGGCGCTTCGGTGGTCTGCGTCCTGGCGCTGGCCGCGGTGGTGGGCGTGCTGGCCGCCAACTCCGGCCAGGACAAGAAGAGCGACACGGCGGGCCCCGTCGTCTCGCCCTCGGGGGCGCAGGGCAAGGACAGTCTCGCGATCCCCGTCGGCAAGGCCGGCGCCAAGTCGGCCCTCACGGTGTGGGAGGACTTCCGGTGTCCGGCCTGCCAGTCCTTCGAGGTGACGTACCGCCCGACGATCCATGAGCTGGTGGACGCCGGCCAGCTGAAGGTCGACTACCACCTCGTCACCCTCATCGACGGGAACATGGGCGGCAGCGGCTCCCGGCACGCGGCGAACGCGGCGGCCTGCGCCCAGGACGCGGGCAAGTTCAGCGCGTACCACGACGTCCTCTACGACAACCAGCCCAAGGAGACCGACGACGCCTTCGCCGGCAACGCCCGGCTCATCGAGCTGGCGGGCAAGGTCGACGGGCTGGACACCCCCGCGTTCCAGAAGTGCGTCAACGACGGCACGCACGACAGCTGGGTCGTGAAGTCGAACAGCGCCTTCGGGGCCGGCGGGTTCACCGGCACCCCGACCGTGCTGCTCGGCGGCAAGAACATCTACGCGGACCAGTCGATGACCCCGGCGAAGCTGAAGCAGCTGGTGCAGGCCGAGAACAAGAGCTGAGCGCCCCGTCCGCCCGTGTGCCCCCGGTCCTCCACAGGCCGGGGGCACCGCCTGTTATGGACCCGTAGCCGGGCTGCCTGCCGTCGGTCCCACTCGGCACGGTAGCGTCGACCCTGCCATGGAACTTGCCTACATCCCCAGCCCGGCGAGCGGTGTGCGCCACCTCGGCTTCATTCCGCTGCGCGGCTACGCGTTCTGCATCATCATCGGCGTCTTCGTGGCCGTCTGGCTCGGCAACAAGCGCTGGATCGCCCGCGGCGGGCGAGCCGGCACGGTGGCCGACATCGCGGTCTGGGCCGTCCCCTTCGGCCTCGTCGGCGGACGGCTCTACCACGTGATCACGGACTACGAGCTGTACTTCAGCGAGGGCCGCGACTGGGTGGACGCCTTCAAGATCTGGGAGGGCGGACTCGGTATCTGGGGCGCGATCGCGCTCGGTGCCGTGGGTGCGTGGATCGGCTGTCGCCGCCGGGGCATCCCGCTCCCCGCCTGGGCAGACGCCCTCGCGCCGGGCATCGCCTTCGCACAGGCCATCGGGCGCTGGGGCAACTGGTTCAACCAGGAGCTCTACGGCAAGGCGACGGACCTTCCCTGGGCGCTGCACATCACGTCCTCCGCGGACGGCCGCGTGCCGGGCTACTACCACCCGACGTTCTTGTACGAGTCCCTGTGGTGCATCGGCGTCGGCTTCCTCGTCATCTGGGCCGACCGCCGCTTCAAGCTCGGGCACGGGCGGGCGTTCGCGCTGTACGTCGCCGCGTACTGCGTGGGCCGCGGCTGGATCGAGTACATGCGCGTCGACGACGCACACCACATCCTGGGCCTGCGTCTCAACGACTGGACGGCGATGGGGGTCTTCGTCCTCGCCGTCGTCTACTTCGTCCTCTCCGCGCGGCTGCGGCCGGGGCGTGAGGAGGTCGTGGAGCCGGGCGCGCCCGGCGAGGGCGACGACCCGGCCGACGGTGCCGCCGTCGACCTCGACAAGAAGACCGACGCCGACGCCGACGCCGACGCCGACGCCGACTCCTCGGACTCCGCCGAGGCCAAGGACTCCGGGAAGCCCGAAGGATCCGACAAGGCCGAGAAGGCTGAGGCATCTTCGGAGCCGTCAGAGTCTTCGGAGGCCCCCGAGTCTGCACAGTCCCCCGAGTCTGCGGTGGACGAGGCCGAGTCGGCCAAGAAGGGCTGAGAGCTCTCGATACGTGGGAAGGGGCGCCGCATCCCGGATGCGGCGCCCCTTCCGTCTCTCATCTGCGGCGTCGGGCCAGCGCCAGCGTGCGGTGGGCGGCCGCCACCACCGCGGCGTCGACGAAGCGGCCGTCGGGCAGCGCCTGGGCACCCGGGTCCGCGGCGGCGGCCTTGAGGACGGCCTCGGCGGACTCGATCTCCTCCGGGCCGGGCAGATAGGCCCGCTCGATCACCGGGAGCTGCCGGGGATGGAGGGCCGTACGGCCCAGGAAGCCCAGCGCCCGGCCGCGGGCGCAGGACGCGGCCAGACCGTCGAGGTCGAGGAGGTCGGGGTAGATGGACTGGGCCGGCGGGGCCAGGCCCGCGGCACGGGCGGCCACGACCACGCGGGCGCGGGCCCAGTCGAGCCCCGCGTCCTCCCGTACGCCCAGATCCGCCCGGAGGTCGGCCTCGCCCAGCGCGATGCCGCGCAGCGCCCGGTGCGAGGACGCGACGGCGAAGGCCTGCTCCACGCCGAGGGCGGTCTCCAGCAGGGCGTAGAGCGGGATGGCGCCGCCGTCCGCGGGAGCGGCGCGTTCCGCGACCCGTACGACGTCGGACGGGGACGTCACCTTGGGCAGCCGGAGACCGGAGACGCCGGGGAGGGCGGAGAGCGCCCTGAGGTCGGCCTCGGCCAGGGGGCCGTCCAACGCGTTCACGCGGACGTGGACCGGGACCGGCGGCGTCTCGCCGAGCAGTTCCGCGGTGGCCGCGCGGGCGTACTCCTTGCGGTCCGGGGCGACCGCGTCCTCCAGGTCGACGACGACGACGTCCGCGCCGCACGCGAAGGCCTTCACCACCACCTCGGGCCGGTCACCGGGGACGTACAGCCAGGTGAGGGGGTGGGCGTCCGCGCTCACAGGGCTCCCTCCGTGCGCAGGGCCCCGATCTCGGCCTCGGTCAGGCCGAGTTCGGTCAGGACGGCCTCCGTGTCCGCGCCGTGCGGGCGGCCCGCCCAGCGGATGGCGCCGGGGGTGGAGGAGAGGCGGAAGAGGACGTTCTGCATGCGCAGGGGGCCCAGTTCGGGGTCGTCGACCGTGGTGATGGTGTTCAGGGCCGCGTACTGGGGGTCGGTCATCACGTCCCGTACGTCCTGGATGGGGGCCACCGCCGCCTCGGCCTTGTCGAAGGCCTCCAGGACGTCGTCGCGGGTGTGCCGGGCGATCCACGTGCCGACCGCCTCGTCCAGGACGTCGGCGTGCCGGGCACGGTCCGCGCCCGTCGCGAACCACGGCTCGTCGATCAGCTCGGGCCGTCCGACCAGCCGCATCAGCCGTTCCGCGATCGACTGCGCCGAGGTGGATACGGCGACCCACTCCCCGTCCGCCGTGCGGTAGGTGTTGCGGGGCGCGTTGTTGGCGGAGCGGTTGCCAGTGCGGGGCTGGACGTGGCCCAGCTGGTCGTACCAGAGGGGCTGCGGGCCGACGACCGTGAGGATGGGCTCGATGATCGCCATGTCGACGACCTGGCCCTCGCCGGTGCGCTCGCGGGCCGTCAGCGCGGTCATCACCGCGTACGCCGTCGCCAGGCCGGCGATCGAGTCGGCCAGGCCGAAGGGCGGCAGGGTCGGCGGGGCGTCGGGCTCCCCGGTGATCGCCGCGAAGCCGCTCATCGCCTCCGCCAGCGTGCCGAAGCCCGGGCGGTGCGCGTACGGGCCGAACTGGCCGAAGCCGGTGACGCGGGCCAGCACCAGCCCCGGGTTCGCCGCCGAGAGCTCCGCCCAGCCCAGGTCCCACTTCTCCAGCGTGCCCGGCCGGAAGTTCTCGATGATCACGTCCGCGGTGGCGGCGAGCCGCAGGAGGGTGTCCCGGCCGCCGGGCGCGGACAGGTCGAGGGTGATCGTGCGCTTGTTGCGGCCGAGGAGTTTCCACCACAGGCCCACGCCGTCCTTCGACGGGCCGTGGCCGCGGGACGCGTCCGGCTTGACGGGGTGCTCGACCTTGATCACCTCGGCGCCGAAGTCGCCGAGCATGGTGGCCGCCAGCGGTCCGGCGAAGAGGGTCGCGAGGTCGAGCACGCGCAGGCCGGTGAGCGGGCCCTGCCGCGGGGGCGCGCCCGGACCGGGCTCGGCGTGGGCGCCGCTCTCCGCAGTCGTCGTGGCGTCCTCCGTGCGGGCGTTCACGAGGCGGTCCGTGACGTCAGGGCGTCGATCTCGGAGCGGTACGGCATCGAGGACGACGCACCCACCCGCTGCACGGACAGGGCGGCCGCCGCCGAGGCCCAGATGAGGGCGTCGCGCACCGGCCGGCCCTCGCTGAGCCCCACG
This sequence comes from Streptomyces sp. NPDC058371, assembly GCF_042723265.1. Classification (NCBI taxonomy): domain Bacteria; kingdom Bacillati; phylum Actinomycetota; class Actinomycetes; order Kitasatosporales; family Streptomycetaceae; genus Streptomyces; species Streptomyces sp. NPDC058371. The sequence goes on from NZ_JBHXJC010000005.1 coordinate 162,578, forward strand.
GCGAGGGTGCCGACGAACGTGTCGCCCGCGCCGGTCGAGTCCACGGCGGTCACCTCCGGCGCGGGGATGCGCAGCGTTTCGTCACCCTGGGCGACGTACAGGCTGCCTGCCGCGCCCAGGGTGACGACCACGGCGGGGACCTGGTCGAGCAGGGCCGCCGCCGCGGCCCGGGGCTCGGTGATGCCGGTGAGCGCGGCGGCCTCGTACTGGTTGGCCACCAACAGGTCGGTGGCGGCGAGGAGTTCGGCCGGCAGGGGTTGCACGGGGGACGGGGTCAGGATGGTGCGGACGCCGTGGCTGCGGGCGGATTCGGCGCCCGCGACGACGGCCTCCAGCGGGATCTCCAGCTGGAGCAGGAGCGCGTCGGCGGTGGCGATGAGACCGTCGTCGCCGGGCGCGAGGTGGTCCACCGTGCCGTTCGCGCCGGGGATGACGACGATCGCGTTGCCGCCCTCGGCGTCCACCACGATGTGGGCGGTGCCGGACGGGCCCTCGGTGGTGCGCAGATGGTCGGTGTCCACCCCGGAGTGTTCGAGCGTGGAGCGCAGTCCGGTGCCGAAGGTGTCGGCGCCCACCGCGCCGATCATCGAGACGTCGGCGCCCGCACGGGCCGCGGCGATCGCCTGGTTGGCGCCCTTGCCGCCGGGGATCGTACGGAACTCCCGCCCGGTCACGGTCTCGCCGCGCTGCGGGGCCTTGGCGACGTACGCGACTAGGTCCATGTTGGTGCTGCCGAGTACGGCGATGTGGGTCATGAGCGGGGGATCTCCTGGTGGGTCTCGGAGCGGCTGAGGCGATGGGTGAGCTGGGCGAGGGTGTCGAAGCCGATGCCGTTGAAGTCGGCGATCGAGGTGGCCAGCCGGTTCTTGAGAGGGGCGGTCCAGCGCTCCGGGATCGCGGCGGGGTCACCCGCGAGCAGGCCGGCGACGCTGCCCGCCGTCGCCCCGTTGGAGTCCGTGTCCCAGCCGCCCGACACGGCACGGCAGACGGAGCCGGTGAAGTCGCCGTCCGCGTGGGTGAGGGCGGCGGCGATCAGCGCGGTGTTGGGGACGGCGTGCACCCAGTGGTGGGCGTGGTGGGTGGCGTGCAGGTGGTCCACGACCGCGTCGAAGTCCCGTGTCGTGCAGGCGAGTTCGACGGCGTGGGTGACCGCCTGGGCCAGCCGGGAGGCGGGCGGGACGACGGTGAGCCCGGTGCGCAGACAGTGGTGGACGTCGTGGGTGCCGGCGGCCGCCTCGGCGAGGGTGGCCGCCGCGAACATGGCCGCGTACACACCGTTGGCCGTGTGGGTGAGAGTGGCGTCGCGGTGGGCCTGCTCGGCGGCGGCCGCCGGGTCGCCGGGGTTCGTCCAGCCGTGCACGTCCGCGCGGATCAGGGCGCCGATCCACTCCCGGAACGGGTTGCGGTGGCGGGCCGTGCGCGGGGGTTCGACACCGCTGAGGAGGTTGCGGTACGCGACGCGTTCCGCGGTGAAGGTGCGGCCCGCGGGGAGTTCGTCCAGCCAGAGGCGGGCCACGTCCGAGGTGCTGAAGCCGCGGCCGTGACGCTGGAGCAACAGGAGGTTCAGCAACGGGTAGTTGAGGTCGTCGTCCTCCGGCATGCCGTCGATGTTCTCGGCGAGGGAGGTGGGCGCCGAGCGCCTGTTCCAGGGGTGGGCCGCTGCCAGTTCCGGGGGGAGACCGCGGGCCGTGAACCAGGTGTTCAGGGGCCAGTTGCCGGTGGCGCGGGCCAGTTCCCTGATCCCTTGCAAGGGGAGCTTCTCGACGGGTTTGCCCAGGAGGCAGCCGACGGCTCTGCCCAGCCAGGAGGCCTCCAGACGCGCCTGGGCCGGAGCGCGGTCCGGTGCCGGCGGGGTGCCGCCCGCGTCCGCCCCCGCGGCATCACGACCCGCGGCCGGTGCGGGCGGCCAGTCCGGGCACCGGGCCTTGATCCGGGCCAGGTCGGTCGGCTCCTGCTCCGCCGATCTGCTGGGCAGGTCGGCGAGTTCGTCGAGCAGGTCCGCCGCCAGCAGGCGCAGATACGGCGAGGCCGGAGTGGGGGAGGCGCCCGCGCGGGACGGGCACTCGGGGCCGCCCGCCGCTCGCCAGCGGGCGGCGATCGCCGCCGCCTCGCGGCCGTCCAGGGCCGCCTGGTGGAGTTCGTGGCCGAGGAGGTCCTCGGGCTGTACCCAGGTCAGCCGGAGCACGATGCCCCCGTGAGTCCGGCGAACGCGGCCTCGTGGGCCCGTCGGCGTCGTACGTCCCGGTCGAAGATCTCGCGGGCGGCCGCCGCGAGCGCCGTCGCGGGAGCGTGCAGATCGAGGCGGCTGGCCTCCGCGACCGTCTTGGACCAGTCGAGGGGGACCTCGGAGCCCAGCGCGCCGGCCAGGGCGCCGGCCATCGTGGCGATGGAGTCGCAGTCACGGCCGTAGTTGACGGAGCCGAGGACGGCGTGCCGGTAGTCGCCGCCGGAGACCACCAACATGCCCAGGGCGACCGGGAGTTCCTCGATCGCGTGCAGCCGGGACGGGCGGCGGGCGCCCAGCGACGGCGCGCGGTAGTCGGGACCCACCGTGTCGTAGGGGGCCACCGCCTCACGCAGCGGTCGCAGCGCCGACTCGAAGTCCGTGTGCCGGGCGGCGACGTCACATACGGCCTCGATCGCGGTACGCGTGCCGTCCTTCGCCAGGGCGAGGCAGGCCTCGACGACCGAGCCGGGGGTGGCCCCGGGCGCGCAGGCCGCGGCGACCGCCGCCGCGAAGACACCCGCGGCCTCGCGCCCGTACGACGACTGGTGGGCGCCCGCGATGTCGAGCGCCTCGGCGTACGCGCCCGCCGGGTTCGCCGCGTTGACCAGGCCGACCGGCGCCATGTACATCGCGGCACCGCAGTTGACGATGTTTCCCGCGCCGGCCTCCCGCGGATCCACGTGCCCGTAGTGGAGCCGCGCCACCAGCCACTTCTCGGCGAGGAAGATCCGCTGGAGGGGGAGTGCCTCGGCCTCCAGCTCGGGAATCCACCGCGGGGTGCCCATCAGGTCGGGGACCAGGTGCTCGGCGACCGCGTACGCGTCGAGGTGGTCGCGGACGGTGGCGTACACCCGTACCAACGCATGGGTCATCAAGGTGTCGTCGGTGACGTGTCCGTCGCCCTTGTGGTACGGGGCGATCGGCCGCGCCGTGCGCCAGGTGTCGCCGTTCCAGGGGCCGACGACGCCGTGGACGCGGCCGCCGTGGCGCTCCACGATCTGCTCCGGGGAGTAGCCCTCGACCGGTCCGCCGAGGGCGTCGCCGACGGCGGCTCCGACGAGTGCTCCGGTCAGCCGCTCGTCCAGGGTCCCTGTGGTTGTCTCTGCTCCTTTGGGCGTCATGTCCGAATCATCCTCCTGGGGTGTCCAGTTCCGTGGCTGCCAGGAGTTCGGCGAGTTCTACGAGGTCGGTGCCGGTGAGCCGGGGCAGGGCGCAGCCGGAGAGGGTGCGGCAGGCGTCGCGCCAGGCGGCGGGGATCGCGGCGCCGCCGCCGAGCGCGCCGGTCAGGGCGCCCGCCAGGGCCGGGGCCGAGTCGGCGACCCGGGACAGACAGGCGGCGGCGGGCACCGCCTCGGCGATCCGGCCGCGCGACGCGATGGCGAGGGCGAGGGCGACCGGGACGGTCTCGGCCGCGGCGATGCCGTAGCTGTAGACGTGGTCGACGATCTGGTGCTCCAGCAGGGGTACGACGCCGAAGGCGCTCTCGGCGGCCCGTGCGAGGCCGATCGCATGCCGGGCGTTGCGGCCGATCTCCGTCTCCTCGGGCAGTTCGGCGAGCGCTGCCGCCACACAGGCGTCGACGTCCGCGCCGGCCAGCGCGAGCGCGACGGCGGCGGCCATGGCCCGGGCGCCGTGCACTCCGTCGCCGTCCTGGGTGTAGCGGGCGTCGAACTCGGCGAGTTCCGCGGCGAGCCGGGGGTCACCCGGGTGGGCGACGGCCAGCACACAGGCCCGTACGCAGGCCGCGTCGTCGAAGTAGTGGGGGTTGTCGTGACCGGTGGCGGGCGGGCGCAGACCGGTGGCGAGATTGCCGAGGCCGGCCCGTACGGAGATCCGGGCGCGCAGGGGGAGGAGCGCGGACTCGACCTCGGGGGCGCGCTCGGCCGCGGCGGCCACTTCACTGGCCACGGCGTTCCAGGACAGGTCGATGGCCGCACGCGTCCGGCGTTCCCGGCTCAGGTCGCCGAGCACGCTGCCGTCCCCGGCTCGCAGGACGGCCTCCGCCGCGAAGGCGGCCCACTCGGCGTCGTCCGACGGGCCGAGCCGCAGGGGCTCCGGCGGCTGGTTGAGCGCGATCGGCACGGGCAGTGTCGTGGTCGCGTTCTGCTCCGCGAACGTGTCCAGCTCCCGGGTCAGCCGCCGCGTCCACTCGGGCATCCGCGCGGCCCGGTGCCGGGCCGCCGGCCACCCGGCGGCGTCCCCCGCGGCAAGGCCCAGGAGAAGGCCCTCGATCCGGCGGGGGTGGGGGGCGGGGGAGGCGTCTTCCGTACGGGGTTCGGTCGTGGGGGCCGTGTGGGGGGCGGGGGTGTCTGTGGCGGGAGTGGGGTCTTTCGTGCGGGGTTCGGCCGTGTGGTGATCGGCGGGGGTGTCTGTGGCGGGAGCGGGGTCTTTCGTGCGGGGTTCGGCCGTGTGGTGATCGGGGGTCTCCGTGGCCGGAGTCGGGTCCTTCGTGCGGGTCGTGAGATCCGGCAGGTGGCCGGGGGCGTCCGTGAGAGGAGCTGCGTCGTCCGTGTGGGGCGGCAGGTGGCCGGGGGCGTCCGTGAGAGGAGCTGCGTCGTCCGTGTGGGGCGGCAGGTGGCCGGGGGCGTCCGTGAGAGGAGCCGCGTCGTCCGTGCGGGGCGGCAGGTCGCCGGGCGCGTCCGTGACCGGAGCCGCGGTGATCGTGATCGTCGGGATGCCCGCGGCCGGTCCCTCGTCCGGCTCGTCTCCCACCAGTCCGGGGCTCATGGGCGTACCTCCTCGTCGTCGGTGGCCGCCAGGAACGCGCCCGGGTCCGGTGGCGGCCAGTCGGCACCGGGGTCAGGCAGCAAGTGATGCGGGTTGGGCGCGAGGCCACCACGCGCGATCACGCCCGTCTGCCACTTGGCGTCGTCCCCCGGCGTCAGCAGCTCGGCCACGTCCAGCACGTGGTGGCCCGCCATGGAGGGGAGACAGCTGCCGCGGGCCGGACCGATGGCCGCCGCCCAGGCGGCCGGGATCGACGCGGCCCCGCGGGTGGCACCGGCCAGCGCGCCCGCCACCGCCGCCGTCGTGTCCGCGTCGCGGCCCATGTTGACCGCGGTGAGCACCGACTCCGTGAAGTCGCCGTCGGCGGCCGCGTACGCGCCGAAGGCGAGGGCGACCGCTTCGGGCGCGAGGTCCGTCCACGGATAGCCGCCGATGACCACCGCGGAGCGGACCGCGCGTTCGCCCCGGTGGGCCACCGCGACCGCGCGCCGCAGCGAGCGGGCCGTCCAGGAGTCGTCGGGAATCACGGCGAGGGCGCAGGCCACCACGGCGATCGTGGGGGCACCGGTCATCGCCGCGGCGACGCCGGCCGCCACCGCCTGGCCGCCGTAGATGCCCTCACCGTCGTGGCTCACCGAACCGTCGATCGCCACCAGACGGGCCGCCTCGGCCGGGCGGCCCGACGCGAAGACCCCGAAGGGCGCCGCGCGCATCGCCAGTCCGTCGCTCCACGCGTGCCGGTGCTGGGCCGAGATCGGCGCCGCCAGCCCCCGGCGCAGGTTCTCCAGCGTGCCGCGCTCACTGAACCCGGCGCCTCGGAACGGCCCCTCGTCGCGGTCCGCGATCCACTGGTGCCAGGCCGCCTCCACATGGGCCACCGTGAGCGCCGAGCCGTGGCGGGCCAGCAGCAGACCCGAGAAGATCGCGTACTCGGTGTCGTCGGTCCCGGCCGGGTGCTCGGCGACGTATCCCGTGATACGGCCCCACCGCGCGCGGATCTCGGACGGCTTCATGTTCTCGGCGGGCGCCCCCAGGGCGTCCCCGACGGCGAGACCGAGCAGCGCACCGCGTGCCCGGTCGCGGAGATCGGCGGCGTCCCCGGATGCCGGGGCCGAGGGAATGCAGGCGATGGAAGCCATACGTGCCTCTCCTCTCAGGGCTCCTGTCACCGCGCGGAACCACAGAGCGGAACCGTGCGCGGACCCCTTTGCGGATGTGTCCCACCTGAGCGGTTGGGCAGAGCCTCACGCACCGCAGCGTCACCCGGTCGACATCTGTGCGCAGGTCGCCACGGATGAGCGATGAGGCCCAAAGGTGCAGGTAAGTACGGCCTTCCTTGCTAGCGGGCCAGAAATATCCGGCGTACTTTTGGGGCTGTCAAAAAGTGGAAACAGTCCAATCAAGCACCTCCGGGGGCCGGCATGGCGATCATCGACACCGAGGCGACGCTGCACGAGGCGCACCGCGACAACCACACGCACCGTGATGTCAACGGCGGCTGGCTGCGTCCCGCGGTCTTCGGTGCGATGGACGGTCTGGTCTCCAACCTCGCCCTGATGACGGGGGTCGCCGGCGGGTCCGTCTCCCATCAGACGATCGTCATCACCGGGCTCGCGGGCCTGACCGCCGGTGCCTTCTCGATGGCCGCGGGCGAGTACACTTCCGTCGCCTCGCAGCGCGAACTCGTCGAGGCCGAACTCGACGTCGAACGGCGGGAGTTGCGCAAGCACCCGCAGGACGAGGAGCGCGAGCTCGCCGAGCTGTACGAGGCCCGTGGCGTCGAGCCCGAGCTGGCCCGCGAGGTGGCCAGGCAGCTGTCCCGCGATCCCGATCAGGCCCTGGAGATCCACGCGCGCGAGGAGCTGGGCATAGACCCCGGCGATCTGCCCTCGCCGGGCGTCGCCGCCGTGTCGAGCTTCGGCTCCTTCGCCCTCGGCGCCCTGCTCCCCGTCCTGCCGTATCTGCTGGGCGCGACCTCGCTGTGGCCCGCCCTGCTGCTCGCGCTGATCGGGCTCTTCGCCTGTGGCGCGATCGTGGCCAGGGTGACCGCGCGGTCCTGGTGGTACAGCGGGCTGCGGCAGCTCGCGCTGGGCGGTGCCGCGGCGGGTGTGACGTACGCCCTGGGCGGCTGGTTCGGTACGGCCGTAGGATGACGCGTCGGGCTCTTATGCAAGGGACTGCATAAGTAGTCGTTACTCGGCGGTTTCGAACGCTTAACCACCGGGCATGAGCCGTAAGCGCTGCGGGCAATGAGGCCTGCTCCGCATCGAGTGCGGCGGGCGACGTTGCCTGCCGTGCTCCGGGCCGACGGTCATCGATCTGTCCGCTTGGGCCCCTTACCTTCACCGCCGTGCGCGGTACCCCCGCCGCGACCCCGCGGTGTCCGCATGTTGGAACGACATATCCCGGTTCCCGAGAATCGCTCCATCATGTAACCTGCACGAAATTTTGCACTCCACCGCAGAGGGCCAACGTCGTCCCTCGGTTATTAGCTCCCCCAGAGTCCCAAAGACCTGGGAGGCGCCCCCAGCCACGACGACGACGGGAGAGCCGATGCGCACGCCGCGCCAGCCGTCCCAGCACTCCACGAATGGCCAGAACTGGTCCTTCATGGATGCTCGCCCTGCCGCGCAGGGCATGTACGACCCCCGCAACGAGCACGACGCCTGCGGCGTCGGCTTCGTGGCCACCCTCACCGGTGAGGCGAGCCACGCGCTGGTCGAGCAGGCGCTCACGGTGCTGCGCAACCTGGAACACCGAGGTGCCACCGGCTCCGAGCCCGACTCGGGTGACGGCGCGGGCATCCTGTCCCAGGTTCCGGACGCCTTCTTCCGCGAGGTCGCGGAATTCGAGCTCCCCGAAGCCGGTGCGTACGCGGTCGGCATCGCCTTCCTGCCGCCGCTCGGCGTCGACGCGGCTGTCTCACAGATCGAGACGGCCGCGACCGAGGAGGGCCTCACCGTCCTCGGCTGGCGCGACGTTCCGGTGGCCCCCGGGCTGCTGGGCGCCACCGCCCGCTCCACGATGCCCGCCTTCCGTCAGCTCTTCGTCGCGGACGGCACCAGCCAGGGCATCGAGCTGGACCGCAAGGCATTCGTGCTGCGCAAGCGCGCCGAACGCGAGGCCGGTGTCTACTTCCCGTCCCTCTCCGCGCGCACCATCGTCTACAAGGGCATGCTGACCACCGGCCAGCTGGAGCCCTTCTTCCCGGACCTGTCCGACCGCCGCTTCGCCTCCGCGATCGCGCTCGTGCACTCCCGGTTCTCCACGAACACCTTCCCGAGCTGGCCGCTCGCCCACCCGTACCGCTTCGTCGCGCACAACGGCGAGATCAACACGGTCAAGGGCAACCGCAACTGGATGGCGGCCCGCGAGTCCCAGATCGTCTCCGACCTCTTCGGCGCGCAGGAGAAGATCGACCGCATCTTCCCGGTCTGTACGCCCGACGCCTCCGACTCGGCGTCCTTCGACGAGGTCCTGGAGCTGCTGCACCTCGGCGGCCGCACCCTCCCGCACTCCGTCCTGATGATGATCCCGGAGGCGTGGGAGAACCACGCCTCCATGGACCCGGCCCGCCGCGCCTTCTACCAGTTCCACGCCACGATGATGGAGCCCTGGGACGGCCCGGCCTGTGTCACCTTCACCGACGGCACCCAGGTCGGCGCGGTCCTCGACCGCAACGGCCTGCGCCCCGGCCGCTACTGGGTCACCGACGACGGCCTCGTCGTCCTCGGCTCCGAGGTCGGCGTCCTCGACATCGACCCCGCGAAGGTCGTCCGCAAGGGCCGCCTGCAGCCCGGCCGCATGTTCCTCGTGGACACCGCCGAGCACCGCATCATCGAGGACGACGAGATCAAGGCCGGCCTCGCCGCCGACATGCCGTACGCGGAGTGGCTGGAAGCCGGCGAGATCGAGCTCTCCGACCTGCCCGAGCGCGAGCACATCGTGCACACGCACGCCTCGGTCACCCGCCGCCAGCAGACCTTCGGCTACACCGAGGAAGAGCTGCGCATCATCGTCGCGCCGATGGCCAAGGCCGGTGCGGAACCCATCGGTTCGATGGGTACGGACACGCCGATCGCCGCCCTCTCGCAGCGCCCGCGGCTCCTCTTCGACTACTTCACCCAGCTGTTCGCGCAGGTCACCAACCCGCCGCTGGACGCGATCCGCGAGGAGCTGGTCACCTCCCTGCGCTCCTCGCTCGGCCCGCAGGGCAACCTGCTCGAGCCGACCGCCGCTTCGTGCCGCTCGGTCACCCTGCCCTTCCCGGTGATCGACAACGACGAGCTGGCCAAGCTCATCCACATCAACGCCGACGGCGACATGCCCGGCATGAAGGCCGCGACGCTGTCCGGCCTGTACCGGGTCTCCGGCGGCGGCGACTCGCTCGCCGCGCGCCTGGAGGAGATCTGCACGGAGGCCGACGCCGCCATAGAGAACGGCGCGCGGCTGATCGTCCTCTCCGACCGGCACTCGGACGCCGAGCACGCGCCGATCCCGTCGCTGCTGCTCACCGCGGCCGTCCACCACCACCTCATCCGCACCAAGCAGCGCACCCAGGTCGGCCTGCTCGTCGAGGCGGGCGACGTCCGCGAGGTCCACCACGTGGCCCTCCTGATCGGCTTCGGCGCCGCGGCCGTCAACCCGTACCTGGCGATGGAGTCCGTCGAGGACCTCGTCCGCGCGGGCACGTTCCTTACGGGCATCGAGTCCGAGCAGGCCATCCGCAACCTGATCTACGCCCTCGGCAAGGGCGTCCTGAAGGTCATGTCCAAGATGGGCATCTCGACCGTCGCCTCCTACCGGGGCGCCCAGGTCTTCGAGGCCGTCGGTCTGGACGAGGCCTTCGTCGGGAAGTACTTCAGCGGCACGGCGACGAAGATCGGCGGTGCCGGCCTCGACGTCATCGCCAAGGAGGTCGCCGCCCGGCACGCCAAGGCGTACCCGGCCTCCGGCATCGCGCCGGCGCACCGTGCCTTGGACATAGGGGGCGAGTACCAGTGGCGCCGCGAGGGCGAGCCGCACCTGTTCGACCCCGAGACGGTCTTCCGCCTCCAGCACTCGACGCGCACCGGCAGCTACGACATCTTCAAGAAGTACACGGACCGGGTGAACGAGCAGTCCGAGCGCCTGATGACGCTGCGCGGCCTGTTCGGCTTCGCGTCGGGCCGCCCGGCGATCCCGGTCGACGAGGTCGAGCCGGTCAGCGAGATCGTCAAGCGCTTCTCCACCGGCGCCATGTCGTACGGCTCCATCTCCAAGGAGGCGCACGAGACCCTCGCCATCGCCATGAACCAGCTGGGCGGCAAGTCCAACACCGGTGAGGGCGGCGAGGACGCGGACCGTCTCTACGACCCCGCGCGCCGTTCGGCGATCAAGCAGGTCGCCTCCGGCCGCTTCGGTGTGACGAGCGAGTACCTGGTCAACGCGGACGACATCCAGATCAAGATGGCCCAGGGCGCCAAGCCCGGCGAGGGCGGCCAGCTGCCCGGCCACAAGGTCTACCCCTGGGTTGCCAAGACCCGGCACAGCACGCCCGGCGTGGGCCTCATCTCCCCGCCGCCGCACCACGACATCTACTCCATCGAGGACCTGGCCCAGCTGATCCACGACCTGAAGAACGCGAACCCGCAGGCGCGGATTCACGTGAAGCTGGTCTCCGAGGTCGGCGTCGGCACGGTCGCCGCGGGTGTCTCCAAGGCACACGCGGACGTCGTCCTGATCTCCGGCCACGACGGCGGTACGGGTGCCTCTCCCCTCACCTCTCTGAAGCACGCGGGCGGTCCCTGGGAGCTCGGCCTCGCCGAGACCCAGCAGACCCTGCTGCTCAACGGCCTGCGCGACCGCATCGTCGTACAGACCGACGGTCAGCTGAAGACCGGCCGTGACGTCGTCATCGCCGCGCTGCTCGGCGCCGAGGAGTTCGGTTTCGCGACTGCGCCGCTCGTCGTCTCCGGCTGCGTCATGATGCGCGTCTGCCACCTGGACACCTGCCCGGTCGGCATCGCCACGCAGAACCCGGTGCTGCGCGAGCGGTTCGCCGGCAAGGCCGAGTACATCGTGAACTTCTTCCGGTTCATCGCCGAAGAGGTCCGCGAGATCCTCGCCGAGCTGGGCTTCCGCTCCATCGAGGAGGCCGTCGGCCACGCCGAGAGCCTCGACGTCACCCGCGCCGTCGACCACTGGAAGGCGCAGGGCCTGGACCTGTCCCCGCTCTTCTACGTGCCGGAGCTGCCCGAGGGCGCGCCCCTGCACCAGGTCATCCAGCAGGACCACGGCCTGGAGAAGGCGCTCGACAACGAGCTGATCAAGCTGGCGGGCGACGCGCTGGCCGCGAACTCCGCGACCGACGCCCAGCCGGTCCGCGCCCAGGTCGCCATCCGCAACATCAACCGCACGGTCGGCACCATGCTCGGCCACGAGGTGACCAAGAAGTTCGGTGGCGCCGGCCTGCCCGACGACACCATCGACATCACCTTCACCGGCTCCGCGGGCCAGTCCTTCGGCGCCTTCCTGCCGCGCGGTGTCACGCTGCGCCTGGAGGGCGACGCCAACGACTACGTCGGCAAGGGCCTCTCCGGGGGCCGGGTGATCGTCCGTCCCGACCGGGGCGCCGACCACCTCGCCGAGTTCTCGACGATCGCGGGCAACACCATCGCGTACGGCGCGACGGGCGGCGAGCTCTTCCTGCGCGGCCGCACCGGTGAGCGCTTCTGCGTCCGCAACTCCGGCGCGACCGTCGTCGCCGAAGGCGTGGGCGACCACGGCTGCGAGTACATGACCGGCGGTCACGCGGTCGTCCTCGGCGAGACGGGACGCAACTTCGCGGCCGGCATGTCCGGCGGCATCGCGTACGTCATCGACCTGGACCCCGACAACGTGAACGTCGGCAACGCGGGCGCCGTCGAGGCCCTCGACGACACCGACAAGCAGTGGCTGCACGACGTGGTGCGCCGGCACGCCGAGGAGAGCGGCTCGACGGTCGCCGAGAAGCTCCTCGCCGAGTGGTCCGTGTCGGTGGAGCGCTTCAGCAAGATCATTCCCAGCACGTACAAGGCAGTGCTCGCCGCCAAGGACGCCGCCGAGCGAGCCGGTCTCTCCGAGACCGAGATCACCGAGAAGATGATGGAGGCGGCGACCAATGGCTGATCCCAAGGGCTTTCTCAACCTCGGCCGCGAGGTCGCCCCGACCCGTCCCGTCGAGGAGCGCCTCAAGGACTGGAACGAGGTCTACGTCCCCGGCTCGCTGCTGCCCATCATCAGCAAGCAGGCCAGCCGCTGCATGGACTGCGGTATCCCGTTCTGCCACAACGGCTGTCCGCTGGGGAACCTGATCCCCGAGTGGAACGACTACGCCTACCGCGAGGACTGGTCCGCCGCCTCCGAGCGCCTGCACGCCACGAACAACTTCCCGGAGTTCACGGGCCGGCTGTGCCCCGCTCCCTGCGAGTCGGCGTGTGTCCTCGGCATCAACCAGCCCGCCGTGACCATCAAGAACGTCGAGGTCTCGATCATCGACAAGGCGTGGGACACCGGCGATGTCGCGGCGCAGGCCCCCGAGCGCCTCAGCGGCAAGACGGTCGCGGTCGTCGGCTCCGGCCCGGCGGGTCTCGCCGCCGCCCAGCAGCTGACCCGGGCCGGTCACACGGTCGCGGTGTACGAGCGCGCCGACCGCGTCGGCGGCCTCCTGCGCTACGGCATCCCCGAGTTCAAGATGGAGAAGCGGCACATCAACCGCCGTATCGAGCAGATGCGCGCGGAGGGCACCCGGTTCCGTACGGGCATCGAGATCGGCCGCGATCTCAAGGCGACGGACCTGCGCAAGCGGTACGACGCCGTGGTCGTCGCCGCCGGCGCCACCACCGCCCGTGATCTCCCCGTCCCCGGGCGGGAGTTGACCGGCATCTACCAGGCGATGGAGTACCTGCCGCTGTCCAACAAGGTCCAGGAGGGCGACTTCGTGGCGCCCCCGATCACGGCCGAGGGCAAGCACGTCGTCGTCATCGGCGGCGGCGACACGGGCGCGGACTGCGTGGGCACGGCCCACCGCCAGGGCGCGGCCTCCGTCACGCAGCTGGAGATCATGCCCCGCCCGGGCGACGAGCGGAACCCCGGCCAGCCCTGGCCGACGTTCCCGATGCTCTACAAGGTCACCTCCGCGCACGAGGAGGGCGGCGAGCGGGTCTACTCCGTCAACACCACCCACTTCGAGGGCGACGAGGACGGCAACGTCCAGTGGCTGCACCTCATCGAGGTCGAGTTCGTCGGCGGCAAGCTGACCCAGAAGCCCGGCACGGAGCGCAGGATCCCCGCGCAGCTCGTGACGCTGGCCATGGGCTTCACCGGCACGGACGTCGAGAACGGCCTGGTCTCGCAGTTCGGCCTGGGGCTCGACGAACGCGGCAACATCGCCCGCGACGGCGACTTCCAGACCAACGTGCCCGGCGTCTTCGTCGCCGGCGACGCGGGCCGCGGGCAGTCGCTCATCGTCTGGGCCATCGCGGAGGGCCGCTCGGCCGCCCGCGGCGTGGACCGCTTCCTGACCGGCGCGAGCGAACTGCCGGCGCCGATCCGCCCGACCGACCGTGCGCTGATGGTCTGACGCTCCGCCCCAACAGACGTCCCGTACAAAGGCGTACGGAACTGAACGCGGCGCCTGCCCCGTCCCCGACCGGACCCGGGTGGGCGCCGTGGTGCGTCCGCCTCCGGCGGGCCGCGGGCTGACGGGTTCGGCTACCGCACCTCGTAGCGCTCGCCGTAGACCTGCCACTCCAGGGGCGGGTCCAGGTCGAGGTTGCCCTCGTCGAGGAAGCGGCGCTGGGCCGTGTCGATGCGGGTGGTGTCGTGGTGGTCGGGGGACGACTTCATGGCGCTGCGGCGGGTGTCGAGGAAGTGGCCGAGGTACGTCTTCTCGTCGCCGCCCTCGGCCGGGGTGTCCGCCGCGGCCATCGCACGGGCACGCAGCCCCTGGAAGCTGTCGGGGCCGGTGCCGGGGCCGTGCATGACCATCGCGTCGTAGTAGATGAACTGGCCGAGTGTGCCGAGGCCGTCGAGCTTGGCGAGGTGGACCGCGGGGTCGAAGTACACACGGTCCCGTTCGCTGTCCTGGGCCTCGCGGAAGGCGGCGACCTTCGCCTCCGCCCGCCAGGCCGCCGTGAAACCGGGGTCCAGGCCCTGATGCGAGTCCGAGCCGTCGACCTCGCGCAGGGCGGGGAGATAGCGGGCGAGCCCGTTGTCCGGGTGGTCCCCGGTGTAGTGCTCCACCAGGACGAGCAGGTCGTGGGTGCCGGTGCAGAAGCCGATGATGCCCGCGGTGTAGCCCCGGCCGTCGTCGATGTCCTCGATGTAGCCGTACTGCCCGCGCCAGTCGAGCGTGGCGTTCTCGGCGCTCGCCACGAGCTTCTGGGCCAGCTCCTTCTTGTCCGGGGCGTCGAGACCCTGGTCCGGGTCGGCGGGAGTGCTCGGCGGGTCGGTGGGCCGCTCGCTGTCGGCCGGCCCCCCGGTCGGCGCCGAGGCGTCGGGCGGTGCCTGGCGCGACGCGGTCACTCCGCGCCCGGCGTCATCGGTCACCGTGTGCTCGGACGGGGTGGCGAGACAGACCGCCGCGGCCAGGAGCGGGACGGCGGCGAACAACAGGCCGACGGCTCGTTTCATGGGCAAAGGGTACGGCGGCCGCACCGGCCGCGCCCGGACCCCGGATCGGCTCGCGCCGCGCGTGAGTGCCGGGCTGCGCCGGGGGCCGGAGGCGCGGGTGCGTGGGTGACGTAATCTCGCCTCCGTCACCGCACTTGCCTTCGTCACCGCATCTCGCCTTCGTCACCGCATCCTGTCTCCGTCACCGCACCGCGAAGGAGCCCGCATGGCCGGGACCGGCCTCACCCGCACGGCGGGCATCGTCCAGTGACCCGGCTGCTCCCTGCCGCCGTACGGGCGGCCGTGCCCTGGAAGAACGGCGGCGGTGTCACCCGCGAGATCGCTGCCTGGCCGCCGGGCGCGGACATGGCCGGCTTCGCGTGGCGGGTGAGCCTCGCCGAGGTCGGCGCCGACGGACCGTTCTCCGCGTTCCCCGACGTCGACCGGACCCTCACGCTCGTCGAGGGAGCGGGCATGGATCTGACGGTGGACGGCGCGCCCCGGCTGGTCGACACGCGTGACGTGCCCCAGGACTTCCGTGGTGACGTGCCGACCGACTGCCGGCTGCTCGACGGCCCGGTGGTGAACCTCAACGTGATGTGGCGCAGGGGCGGCGGCCGTACGGCCCCGCACGTCGCGGTCGTACGCGGCAGGCTGCGGCTGGCTGCCACACCCGCGCTGGTCGTCGCCCTCGACGGCGGCACCGAAGTGGCCGGGGTGACCCTCGGACGGTACGACGCGGCACTGCTGACCGGCACGGACACCGTCCTGCACGCCAGGGGCCGTACCGCAGTCATCGGCCTCACCCCGCCGGACTGAGGCCCGGCACCTCCTCGCCAGGGCGGTCTGCCCCCCGCCAACTGACTTGTCCGCGGGACCCGTTGGCTTCGTGGGGACCTCGTGACACCCTGGGGCGATCCGAGGGGGGCGGGGCCATGGTCGCGGAAGAGATCGAATCCAGCCGGAGTACGGGGACTTCGCGGGCCGGGAGGTCCACGGACGCCGGCAAGGGCGAGCGGGTCGCGGACTGGGCGGACGGCCGTCTGGGCCTCTATCCGCAGGCCAAGTTCCTGATGCGCAAGGCGTTCCCGGACCACTGGTCCTTCATGCTCGGCGAGGTCTGCCTCTACAGCTTCGTCATCCTGATCCTCACCGGCGTCTACCTCACCCTGTTCTTCGATCCCAGCGGAGCCGAGGTCGTCTACCACGGCACGTACGAGCCGCTGAACGGCGTCATCATGACCCGCGCGTACGAGTCGACGCTCGACATCAGCTTCGAGGTGCGCGGCGGTCTGCTCATCCGGCAGATCCACCACTGGGCGGCGCTGATCTTCCTCGCCGGGATGCTGGTGCACATGATGCGGGTCTTCTTCACCGGCGCGTTCCGCAAGCCCCGCGAGGTCAACTGGCTGTTCGGCTGGACCATGTTCATGCTCGCGCTCATCACCGGACTGACCGGCTACTCGCTCCCCGACGACCTGCTGTCCGGCACCGGCATCCGGTTCGCCCAGGGGGCGATCCTGTCCATACCGGTCGTGGGCACGTATCTCTCCTTCTTCCTCTTCGGCGGAGAGTTCCCGGGGCACGAGATCATCTCGCGCCTCTACCCGATGCACATCCTGGTGCTGCCCGGGGTGATCCTGGGTCTTGTGGTGGCCCATCTCGTGCTCGTCGTCTACCACAAGCACACCCAGTACCCCGGCCCCGGACGCGACGAGAAGTCCGTCGTCGGCATGCCCTTCATGCCCGTCTACATGGCCAAGGCGGGCGGCTTCTTCTTCCTCGTCTTCGGCGTGCTGTCGATGATGGGCGCGGTCGCGACGATCAACCCCGTGTGGGCCTTCGGCCCCTACCGGGCCGACCTGGTGACCACCGGCGCCCAGCCCGACTGGTACCTCGGCTTCTCCGAGGGGCTGATCCGGGTGATGCCGGGATGGGAGATCAACGCCTGGGGCCACACCCTGCAGTTGGGTGTCTTCATCCCCTTCATGCTCTTCCCGCTCGTCCTGACCGCCATCGGCGTCTACCCGTTCGTCGAGGCCTGGATCACCGGCGACAAACGCGAACACCACATCCTGGACCGCCCCCGCAACGTGCCCACCCGCACCGCGCTGGGCGTCGCCTTCCTGACGCTGTACGCCGTCCTGCTGGTCGGCGGCGGCAACGACCTGTGGGCCACCCACTTCCATCTCTCGATCAACTCGATCACCTGGTTCGTACGGATCGCCTTCTTCGTCGGGCCGGTGCTCGCCTTCGTCGTCACGAAACGCATCTGCCTGGGGCTGCAGCGCCGCGACCGCGACAAGGTGCTGCACGGACGGGAGACGGGCACCATCAAGCGGCTCCCGCACGGCGAGTACGTCGAGGTGCACGAACCGCTCTCGCAGGCGCAGCGGTTCACGCTCACCCAGCACGAGCAGCCGCCGCCGTACGAGGTGGGCCCGCTCGTCGACGCGAACGGCGTCGTCCGCAGCGTCGCCCCCTCCCGACGGCTGCGTGCCCGGCTCGCCCGCGCCCTGTACGGACCCGGGACGCAGATCGAGAAGCCGACGGCGGAGGAGTACCGCGAAGTCACGAGCGGCGACCACCACCCCTGAGGACCTCGGCCCGGCACTGGGCCGGGGTGCCCCACGCCGTGCGCAGCGCGCGGGCCTTGGTCAGCCAGAGCGAGAGGTCGTACTCGGCGGTGTAGCCGATCGCGCCGTGCAGTTGCAGCGCGGTCCGCGCCGTGGCGTACGCCCCCTCGCAGGCCGTGACCTTGGCGGCGGCGAGGTCCGCGGGGTGCAGGGTGAGGGCCGCGCCGAACAGCAGCGGGCGCGCGAACTCCAGGGCGACCTTCGCGTCGGCCAGCCGGTGCTTCACGGCCTGGAACGAGCCGACGGGCACCCCGAACTGCGTACGTTGCCGCACATACGCCACCGTCCGCTCGAGCAGCGCAAGACCGACGCCGAGGGCCTGCGCGGCGGTGGCGAGCCGGGCCCAGGCGAGGGCGTCGGCGGCGGCACGGGTGACATGGGGGCCGGTGGCGAGCACCTCTCCGCAGGGCAGCGGGCGGGCCAGACGGCGGGCGGGGTCGAGGGAGGGGCGCGGGGCGGGGTCCGTCCGTGCTGGACGGGGTCGGGGACGCGCCGCGGGGTCAGGGGATTGGCGCGGTGCCGGGTCGGGGGAGTGGTGCGGGGCGGGTGCGTGGACCGGGGCCCGGGTCAGGTGCAGGGCGGTGTCGTCGCCGGTGCCGCGCACGGTCAGCTGCACCTCCGCCGCGTCCCCGTCCAGCACGTACGGACTCCCGCCCGGCAGGGCCACCGTCGCCACTGTCTCGCCCGAGGCGAGCGCCGGCAGCAGCCGCTTCGCGGGTCCCGACTCCTCGAGACCGGCCAGCAGGACGCAGGCGGCGACCGTCTCCACCAGCGGCCCCGGGACCGCGTGCCGCCCCAACTCCACGAAAGCCACCGCGAGTTCCACGGGAAGGGGCCCCATTCCCTCGTACGCCTCGGGCACGGCCGGCGCGAAGACGCCGGCGTCGGCGAGGCGGGACCACACCGCACGGCCCGCCGCGTGATCGCCCGTGCTCCAGGCGCGCACGGCAGCGGGAGTGTCCGCGGCCGTCAGCATCGCGTCCAGCGAACGGGCGAACGCACGCTGCTCGGTGTCGAGGAGGAAGCGCATCAGCGGCGGCCCTTCGGCAGGCCGAGCAGCCGCTCGGCGATGATGTCGCGCTGGATCTCGTTGGTGCCCGCGTAGATGGGCCCGGCGAGCGAGAAGACGTACCCCTCGGACCATTCGGTGTCGGCCAACTCGCCCTCGGCGCCCAGGAGATCGAGCGCCGTCTCGTGCAGCGCGATGTCGTACTCGGACCAGAACACCTTGTTCAGGCTGGACTCCGGACCGATGGCCTCGCCCGCGGCGAAGCGGGACGCGTTGGCGTAGGTGAAGAGCTGGTAGGCGCGGGCGCCGATCACCGCGTCGGCCACCCGGTCGCGCAGCGCCGTGTCCGCGGTGGCTGCGCTGTCTGGGGTGTCCGCAGTGTCCGAAGGGCCGGACGCCTGAGTGCGGGCGCGCCACAGCTCGGTCAGCCGGTCGGCGGCGGCGAGGAAGCGGCCGGGCGAGCGGAGCGTCAGGCCGCGTTCATTGCCCGCGGTGGACATGGCGACCCGCCAGCCCCCGCCCGGCTCGCCGATCACGTCCTCGTCCGGCACGAAGACCTCGTCCAGGAAGAGCTCGGCGAAGGCGGGCTTCCCGTCGAGACGGCCGATCGGGCGGACGGTGACGCCGGGCGCCCGCAGGTCGAACATCAGATACGTCAGGCCCTGATGCGGCTTCGGCGTGTCCGGGTCGCTGCGGAAGAGCCCGAAGGCCCGGTCCGCGAACGCGGCCCGCGACGACCACGTCTTCTGCCCGCTCAGCAGCCAGCCCCCGTCCGTGCGGACCGCCCGGGAGGTGAGCGAGGCCAGGTCGGAGCCCGCCTCCGGCTCGGACCAGGCCTGCGCCCACACCACCTCGCCGGACGCCATGGGGGGCAGGATCCGGGCGCGCTGCTCGCGCGTGCCGTGGTCGAAGAGCGTGGGGGCGAGGAGGCTGATGCCGTTCTGGCCGACGCGGCCCGGAGCGCCCGCCGCGTAGTACTCCTCCTCGAAGACCAGCCAACGGACGATGTCCGCGTCCCGCCCGCCGTACTCCGCCGGCCAGGACACCACCGACCAGCGGTCCGCGGCCAGTTCGGCCTCCCACCGGCGGTGCGCGGCGAAGCCCTCCGCGGTCTCCAGGGAGGGCAGGGGGACCGACGGCACATGGTCGGCGAGCCAGGTCCGGGCCTCGGCGCGGAACGCCTCGTCGGCGGGGGAGTGCGTGAGATCCATCGACGGCACCTTCCGGTGGGGGCCTCGGCGGCGACCTTCCCTAACAAGTGTTTGGTAGGTTAGCGTGGCGTCATGAGCGACGTCGAGAGCCCGGCGTACGTACCCGGGCACGGGCTGCTGAAGGGGCGCACCGCCGTCATCACGGCCGCCGCGGGCGCCGGCATCGGCGGCGCCACCGCCCGCAAGTTCCTGGAGGAGGGCGCCCGGGTCGTGCTCGGCGACGCTCACACCCGCCGCCTCAAGGAGAGCGCGGACGCCCTCGCCGAGGAGTTCGGCGCGGCGAACGTCGCCTCCCTGCCCTGCGACGTGACGAGCGAAGAGCAGGTGGGCGCCCTGTTCGCCCACGCGGACGACCTCCACGACGGCCTGGACATCGTCGTCAACAACGCGGGCCTCGGCGGGACTTCGGAGCTCGTCGACATGACCGACGACCAGTGGTCGAAAGTCCTGGACGTCACCCTGAACGGCACCTTCCGCTGCACCCGCGCCGCGCTGCGGCTGCTCAAGCGGCGCGGGCGGGGCGGCGTCGTCGTCAACAACGCCTCGGTCGTCGGCTGGCGCGCCCAGGCCGGGCAGGCCCACTACGCGGCCGCCAAGGCCGGCGTCATGGCGCTCACCCGGTGCGCGGCCGTCGAGGCCGCGGCCTACGGGGTGCGGGTCAACGCCGTCTCCCCGAGCCTCGCCATGCACCCGCACCTGGTGAAGGTCACCACCCCCGAACTGCTGGAGGAGCTCACAGCCCGGGAGGCCTTCGGGCGGTACGCAGAGCCCTGGGAGGTCGCGAATGTGATCGTCTTCCTGGCCTCCCCCTACTCCTCGTACATGACGGGTGAGGTCGTCTCCGTCAGCAGCCGGCATGCGTAGGCCCGGGGGCCGAAGGACCACAATGGCTGCGTGCCTACCAAGAAGAAGCCCCAGGTGACCGCCTCACCGGAGCGGCGCCGTGAACTCCTCGGCACCGCTGCCGAGGTCTTCGCCGAGCAGGGCTACAACGCCACCACCGTGCGCAAGATCGCCGACCACGCCGGCATGCTCGCGGGCAGCCTCTACTACCACTTCGACTCCAAGGAATCGATGCTGGAGGAGATCCTGCGGACCTTCCTCGACGAGCTGTGGGACGGCTACGACACCGTCCTGGACGCCGGACTCGGCCCCCGGGAAACGCTGGAGGCCCTGGTCACCGAGTCCTTCCGGGAGATCGACCGGCACCGGGCCGCCGTCGCGATCTACCAGAAGGAGTCCAAACACCTCGCCGCGCAGGAGCGGTTCGCGTTTCTCGCCGAGTCGCAGCGCAACTTCGAGAAGGCGTGGCTCAGCACGCTGGAGCGCGGCGTCGACGCCCAGGTCTTCCGGGCCGACCTGGACATCCGGCTCACCTACCGCTTCGTGCGCGACACCGTCTGGGTCGCCGCGTCCTGGTACCGGCCCGGCGGACAGCACAGCCCCGAGGAGATCGCCCGCCAGTATCTGTCGATGGTGCTCGACGGGATCTCCCTACGCGACACCTGACCCCGGAAGGGACACCGCCATGGCCGAGGCCTACATCGTCGAAGCGGTCCGCACACCCGTCGGACGGCGGGGAGGAGGGCTCGCCGGGGTGCACCCGGCGGACCTCGGCGCCCACGTCCTCGCGGCCCTGGTCGAGCGGTCCGGGGTGGACCCGGCCGCCGTCGAGGACGTCGTCTTCGGGTGTCTGGACACGGTGGGGCCGCAGGCCGGGGACATCGCCCGCACCTGCTGGCTGGCGGCGGGACTGCCCGAGGAGGTGCCGGGTGTCACCGTCGACCGGCAGTGCGGATCCTCCCAGCAGGCCGTGCACTTCGCGGCCCAGGCGGTCCTGTCCGGCACCCAGGACCTGGTCGTCGCGGGCGGCGTGCAGAACATGTCCCAGATACCCATCGCCTTCGCCTCCCGCCAGGCCGCCGAACCGCTCGGCCTCACCCAGGGCCCGTTCGCCGGCAGCGAGGGCTGGCGGGCCCGCTACGGCGACCGGCCCGTCAACCAGTTCCACGGCGCCGAGCTGATCGCCGCCAAGTGGGGCATCAGCCGCCGCGACCAGGAGGAGTTCGCGCTCCGCTCCCACCAGCGGGCCGCCCACGCCATCGACGAGGGCCGCTTCGCCCGCGAGACGGTGGCGTACGGGGAGGTCACCGTCGATGAGGGGCCGCGCCGGGACACCTCGCCGGAGAAGATGGCCGGCCTGAAACCGGTCGTCGAGGGCGGCACCATCACCGCCGCCTGCTCCTCGCAGGTCTCCGACGGCGCCGCCGCGATGCTGCTCGCCTCCGAGCGCGCGGTCCGGGAGCACGGGCTGACGCCCCGGGCCCGCGTCCACCATCTCTCCGTACGCGGCGAGGACCCCATCCGCATGCTCTCGGCCCCCATCCCGGCCACCGCGTACGCCCTGAAGAAGACCGGCATGTCCCTCGACGACATCGACCTCGTGGAGATCAACGAGGCGTTCGCGCCCGTCGTCCTCGCCTGGCTCAAGGAGACCGGCGCGGACCCCGCCAAGGTCAATGTCAACGGCGGCGCGATCGCCCTGGGCCACCCCCTCGGCGCCACCGGCGTGAAGCTGATGACCACGCTGCTGCACGAACTGGAGCGCACGGACGGCCGCTTCGGCCTCCAGACCATGTGCGAGGGCGGCGGCCAGGCGAACGTGACGATCATCGAACGCCTCTGAGGGGCCCGGCCGACGCCTCCGGCGCCGATGCCCTCGGCGCCTCCGCGCCTCCGGATTTCGGCCGCCGCCGTCAGGAAGTGACCGACCCGCGTGGGCCCCGCAACGCCGGTGCGGAAAGGGCGCCGAGGGTCTCGCATGCCTGCGCCATCACGCGCTCGACCAGTTCCCCGCACGACGGCAGATCGTCGATCACGCCCGCGACCTGGCCCGACGCCATCACGCCCAGATCCGTACGGCCGTCCACCATCGAGGACTTGAGGAGCATGGGCGTGTTGGCGGCGAGCAGGACCTGGCTCCAGGTGAGGCTTCTGCCGTGCTTCATGGCGAGGCCGTCGCGGATCATCCCCGGCCAGGAGAGCCCGGAGGTCCTGCGGAAGCCGGCGGCCCGCCGGACGGCCTGGACGAGCGCCCGCGTGCGGCCGGACCTCTCCAGGGAGTCGACCAGATCGGAGCGGAGCATGCGGTGCGGGAGTCCGTCGACGGCCGTCGTGACCGTGACGTCCTTGACCGTCGCCGCCAGATACCGCGCCTTCACGGCATCCGGGACCGTCGAGTCCGACGTCAGCAGGAACCGCGTGCCCATCGCGACGCCCGCCGCGCCGAACGCGAGCGCCGCCACCAGCCCCCGTCCGTCGTGGAAACCACCGGCCGCCACCACCGGTATGTCCACGGCGTCCACCACCTGCGGCAGCAGCACCGTCGTCGCCACCTCGCCGGTGTGGCCGCCGCCCTCGCCGCCCTGCACGATCACCGCGTCGGCGCCCCAGGCCGCCACCTTCTCCGCGTGCCGGCGCGCCCCGACCGACGGGACGACGACCACCCCCGCCGCCTTCAGCTCGGCGATCAGCTCACGCGACGGGGCCAGGGCGAAGGACGCGACGCGCACGCCCTCGTCGACGATGATCCGCACCCTGTCGCCCGCGTCCCCCGCGTCCGCCCGCAGGTTCACCCCGAACGGCGCGTCCGTACGGGACTTGACCTCCCGTACGGCGTCCCGCAGCTGGTCGAGTGTCATCGTCGCGGAGGCCAGGATGCCGAGCGCGCCCGCGTTCGCCGTGGCGGAGACGAGACGGGGGCCCGACACCCACCCCATCCCGGTCTGTACGAGAGGGTGGCGGACCCCGACGAGCCGGGTGAGCGCGGTCTCGATCACCGCCCGGCCTCCGGGGTGCCGACCGGGCGGGGTTCGGCGACCTCGCGGCTGCGGGTGTCCTTCGGGTCGATGACCACGCGGATCAACTCCAGCTCCTCAGCGGTCGGTTCCCTCGTGTACGGCACGTCCGGCGGGATGTGCAGGTCGAAGCCCGTCGCCTCCCGCACCTGGCCGACCGTCACCCCGGGGTGCAGGGAGGCGAGGCGCATCGCGTGGTCGGGGGTGGCGAAGTCGAAGACGCCGAGGTCGGACACCACCCGCGGGAGGTGGTGGAAACGGGTGGCGCTCGGACCCGCGGCGGCGGCACGGTCGTACCCCACACCGCACACCATGTCGACCTTCTCGACGAAGACCCGCCGGGAGTGCCGCGGAACCCAGTAACTGGTCGGGTTGTTCAGGGTGTTGACCGGCGCGCCGCGGACCCCGAGCAGCTGGCGCGCGGGCCGGGCCCAGTCGCCGATGCACGCGATGTTCTGATTGCCGAAGCGGTCGATCTGACTCGCGCCCATCATCACGTGCCGCCGGCCACCGGTCACCATCGTCAGATGCTGTCGGTACGGCAGCCAGCCCTCCGGTGTGCCGTCGAGGCCGACGAGCAGCGCCTCGCCGTCGGTCAGCAGCAGGTCGGGCGAGAAGGTGCGCTTGGCGAGGCGGGCGCCCACGGACGGGATCAGGCCCATGGGGCCGGCGAGCACCTCCCCGTTGTCCCGCCACGCCTCGGCGCAGGCGATCACGCAGTACTCGGCTCGGGTCACGGCCGGTTGCCCGGCTTTGGTGGCGGTCACCGCTGCTCCTTCTGCCAGGTCTGGACAGCGCGTTGGTACGCCTGCTCGTCGCCGCCGAGGAACCGCTCGGCGAACTCGGCGTACGGCGTCGTGGCGTACAGCTTCTGGAAGGCCTCGTCGCGTCCGTGGTCGGGGGCACAGGAGGTGAAGTGCGCGCCGCTGGGCGACTCGACGACGCCTGTCACGCTCGACCGCTTGAGCAGCAGGGTCTGCGGCGCGGCCTCCTTCGTCAGCTCGGCGGTGTCCACGATCCGCTCGCAGGAGACGTAGGCCGCGTCGGCCGCCTCGCAGAACAGGTCGTCGAAGTACGGATCCGGGCCCAGATACTGGCCGTTGCCGAGGCGGTCCGCGCGGTTCATGTGCACCAGGGCGGCGTCCAGGCGCAGGGCCGGCATGGCGACGAACTCCTCCCGCACTCCCGAGACCTCGTCCGCGTACGGCGAAGTGACCGTCCTCAGGCCGGGGTTGACCTGCATCACGTCCGAGCCGATCCCGGCCCGCACCGGCAGGAAGGGCAGCCGGTTCGCGGCCGCGTGCAGCCCCCACATGAACATCGCCTCGTCGACCTCCGTCAGCTCGAAGGCGCCCCGCTCGCGCGCCGCGCGGTAGTGCGGTTCGAGCGGGATCGAGTCGAGCGTCGCGAAGGCGGTCACCAGCTTCCGGATCCGCCCGGCGGCGGCGAGCAGGCCCACGTCCGGGCCGCCGTACGAGACGACGGTCAGATCGGTGACCTCGGACCGGAGCACTGCTCTGACCAGGGCCATCGGTTTGCGCCGCGAGCCCCAGCCGCCGATGCCGAGCGTCATCCCGCTCTCCAGGCGGCTGACGGCCTCCTCGGCCGACATGGTCTTGTCGCTCACTGAGCGGCCTCCTTGCCGAAGGTGTCGCGGACGCGGTCGGCCACCCCGCTGAGATTGGCCTCGAAGGTGAAGCCCTGCTCGAAGCGGTAGCTGCGGCGTACGTCGACGGGGTCGATGCCGTTGATCGCGGCCTTGGCGAGCCGGAGGAGACGGCCGTCCTTCGCGGCGATCTCGCGGGCCAGCTCCAGGGCCGCCGCCCGCAGTTCACCGCGCGGCACGACCTGCCACACCGAGCCGTGCGCGTGCAGCTCGGCCGCGGTCGCGGTGCGCGAGGTGTAGTACAGGACGCGCATCAGGTGCTGCGGGACCAGCCGGGCCAGATGCGTGGCCGCGCCGAGCGCCCCGCGGTCCAGCTCGGGCAGCCCGAACGTCGCGTCGTCGCTCGCCACGATCGCGTCCGCGTTGCCGACCAGGCCTATGCCGCCGCCCAGACAGAACCCCTGGACCGCCGCCACCACCGGCACCTCGCACTCGTACACC
Organism: Streptomyces sp. NPDC058371; assembly: GCF_042723265.1. Taxonomy (NCBI): domain Bacteria; kingdom Bacillati; phylum Actinomycetota; class Actinomycetes; order Kitasatosporales; family Streptomycetaceae; genus Streptomyces; species Streptomyces sp. NPDC058371. The sequence continues at coordinate 187,985 of NZ_JBHXJC010000005.1, forward strand.
GCCGCGAACGCCTCGAAGCAGCCGCGATTGGCACCGATCAGCGCGCCGTGACCGGTGGTGTCCCGCTGCATCTCCTTGATGTCCACGCCCGCGTTGAAACCGCGCCCCTCGGCGGTCAGCACGACACAGCGGGTGCCGGGGTCGCGGCCCGCCGCGCGGACGGCGTCGGCCAGGTCGAACCAGCCGCGCACCGGCAGCGCGTTGACCGGCGGGAAGTCGGCCGTGACGACGGAAATCCCCTTTTCCGGGGACGAGGTGGAGACACCCATGGGCGCATCAGCTACCTTTCCACCAAACGTTTGTTAGGGGAGATTCCGAAGCTAGCAGCGAATGCATCCCAGCGGGAGGCCCTGTGGACAACGTGGATCTCGGCGGCAGGACCGTCGTCGTCACGGGCGGCACCCGCGGGGTCGGGGCCGGGATCGCGCGCGCCTTCGCACGGGCGGGCGCCGACGTGGTGGTCTGCGCCCGCCGGCCGCCCGAAAAGCTGCTGGAGGGTACCGAGTTCGTGTCCCTGGACCTGCGCGACCCGGCCGCCGTGCACGCGTTCTTCGACGGCCTGCCGCGGCTCGACGTGCTGGTGAACAACGCGGGCGGCGCCCCGTACCGGCTGCTGGCCGGGACCGAGGCCGAGCGGCACGCGCGCGTGATCGAGCTCAACCTCACCGCACCGCTGACCGCCTCACTCGCCGCCCACGCCCACCTCGAACGGGCCAGGGGTTCGATCGTGATGATCGGCAGCGTGAGCGGAACGCGCCCTTCACCCGGCTCGGCGGCGTACGGGGCCGCGAAGGCGGGACTGGAGAACCTGGCCCGCTCGATGGCCGTCGAGTGGGCCCCCGCCGTCCGGGTCAACACCCTCGTCGTCGGCATGGTCCGCACCGAGCGGTCGCGGCTGCACTACGGGGACGAGCAGGGCATCGAGGCCGTGGGGCGGACCGTTCCGCTGGGCCGGCTCGCCGAACCCGCCGACGTCGGCGAGGCCGCCGTCTTCCTCGCCTCGGACGCGGCCGCCTACATCAGCGGGGCGAGCCTGCTCGTGCACGGGGGCGGGGAGCGGCCCGCCTTCCTGGATGCCGCAACCGTCAACAAGGAGAGCTGAGATGAGTGCACCGTTGCTGTGTGCCGGGCGGGTCGTGGTGGTGACGGGCGCGGGCCGCGGGCTCGGCCGGGCGCACGCCCTCGCGTTCGCCGCCGAGGGCGCGCGGGTCGTCGTCAACGACCTGGGGGTGGGCCTCGACGGCACCCCCGACCCGGACAGCCCGGCCGGGCGGGTGGCCGAGGAGATCCGGGCGGCGGGCGGTGAGGCCGTGGCCCACGGGGGCGACATCGCGACGACTGAGGGCGCCGCGTCCCTCGTACGCACCGCCCTGGAGACGTACGGGCGCCTCGACACCCTCGTCAACAACGCGGGATTCCTTCGCGACCGGATGCTGGTCAACCTCGACGAGGACGACTGGGACGCCGTGATGCGGGTCAACCTGAAGGGGCATTTCCTGCCGCTGAGGCACGCCGCGGCCCACTGGCGGGCGGAGGCGAAAGCGGGCCGCGTGCCCCGGGCCCGCGTCGTCAACACCAGCAGCGGGGCAGGGCTGTTGGGGTCGGTCGGGCAGGGGAACTACAGCGCCGCCAAGGCCGGCATCGTCGGGCTGACGCTGGTCGCGGCGGCGGAGCTGGGTCGGTACGGCGTCCAGGTCAACGCGATCGCTCCCACGGCCCGTACCCGGATGACCGAGCGGGCCTTCGCGCAGACCATGGCCGCGCCGGACGCCGCCGGTTCCTTCGACGCGATGGCGCCCGAGAACGTGTCACCGCTGGTCGTCTGGCTGGGCTCCGCCGCGGGCCCGGGCGTCACCGGCCGGGTCTTCGAGACCGAGGGCGGCCGGATCACCGTGATGGAGGGCTGGCGGCCCGGCCCGACCGCCGACCGGGGCGGGCGGTGGACTCCCGCGGAGGCCGGGGACGCGGCGCTGAAGCTGCTGGCGGAGGCGGCGGCCCCGGGAGGGGTGTACGGAGCGGAAGGGTGAGGCGGACAGACCCTGGGGCCTGTCCGGCGGATCGTGCGGTGGGTCGCGCCCGGTTGCCCGGCACCGTGGGGACGGAACCGCAGGATCCACCGGACAGACCCTAGGTGTCGCACTCCAGCACCGTCCGGCACAGCGCGCAGCGTGCGCGGACCCGGCCGCGGACCGGGATGCGGATGCGCTGGTGGCAGGTCGGGCAGGGGAAGGAGACGCGGAGCGCGCCGCCGGCGTCCGGGACGAACGAGTAGGGGACGTCGGAGTGCGCGTCCGGCGCCGGGTGGTGGTCCTGGGCGTAGCGCCGGTCCTTCGCGTAGCGGCGACGGCCCGCCCAGCCGGCCGCGGTCAGCGGCGGCTGCTGCTCGTCGCGGCGGGCCCGGGCCATGCCCTTGGTGTACGCGGTGTACGCCTGCGGGCTGGTGAACCAGATCGACGGGTCCTCGCCGAAGACCAGGGCGCGCTTGGCGAGGACGTAACCGAACTCCTCCGGCGTGAGATAGCCGAGTTTCTGCGAGGAGTCCGAGTCCTCGCGGTAGGCGTCGAGCAGGAGCCAGCCGGCCCCGAGGTAGGCGGCCGCCGTGTCCGTGAGGATCTCGTTGTCCCGGGTGCCGGGGAAGGAGAGGTCCAGGCGGTGCAGATAGACGTGCATCACCTCGTGGGCGAGGGCGGCGCCGATGTCCCGGCGATGGGTGCGAAAACGGTCGTTGAGCTCGATGAAGTACTCGGGTCCCGCGGCGAGTTCGACGTTGGCCGCGTGGGTCATCTCGCGGAAGCCGACGATCATCCGGGCGTCCGGCAGCCGGTAGTGCCGCACCATCTCGCGGGCCACGCGCTGCGCGCCCAGATGCAGGTCGTCGGTGTCGCAGAAGGCCACGTCGGCGGGGGCCACGCTGGCCGCGAACGTCTGGACGGTGTCGTACGAGAGCCGCTTGTACAGCGCGGTGATCCCGGCCCGCACGGTGTCCAGATGCGGGAAGCCGTGTTCGACCGGTCCGCCGTTGGCCACGCCCGCACCCCCTGGAAGACGCCGGAAAACAGGCCCTGGCGAGACCTGGACTCCTCCCCACTCTAAAGCGATCGCCGCCGGTCCGGACGGGCGTGGGACGGGGCGCCGGGGGCCGTGGCCGGAAAGGGTCCCTTGTGGGGGGAGCGTGGCCCTCCCGATAATCCAACCGCGCATTGGCGGGGTCATGTCATTGTGGCCCGGCTTCCTTGTGCAACCCCCCACGAAAGGAAGCACGTTGAAGACTCTGAAGAAGCTCACCGGCCTCCGAAGACTGTTCGCCGTCGGAGCCGTCGTGCTCGCCGCCGTCTCCCTCCAGCCCCTCTCCGCGCAGGCCGCACCCCAGCCCGTCGTCGGCGGCACCCGCGCAGCGCAGGGCGAGTTCCCGTTCATGGTCCGGCTCTCCATGGGCTGCGGCGGCGCCCTGTACGCCAAGAACATCGTCCTGACCGCCGCGCACTGTGTGAGCGGCTCGGGCAACAACACCTCCATCACCGCCACCGCCGGCGTAGTCGACCTGCAGAGCAGCAGCGCGACCAAGGTCAAGTCGACGAAGGTCCTCCAGGCGCCCGGCTACAACGGCAAGGGCAAGGACTGGGCGCTCATCAAACTCGCCGCGCCCATCAACCAGCCCACCCTGAACATCGCCACCAGCACCGCGTACAACAACGGGAACTTCACCGTCGCCGGCTGGGGAGCCGCGCGCGAGGGCGGCGCCCAGCAGCGCTACCTCCTCAAGGCAACCGTCCCCTTCGTCGACGACGCCACCTGTCAGGACGCGTACGGCAGCGATCTCGTGCCCGGTGACGAGATCTGCGCCGGATTCGAGCAGGGCGGGGTCGACACCTGCCAGGGCGACTCCGGCGGACCCATGTTCCGCAAGGACAACGCCGGCGCCTACGTCCAGATCGGGATCGTCAGCTGGGGCGAGGGCTGCGCCCGCGCCGGATACCCCGGCGTCTACAGCGAGGTGTCGACCTTCGCGGCGGCGATAGCCCAGGCGGCATCCACTCTGTGACCCGCCGGCCCATCCCGTGACCTGCTGATACGTGGAGCGGGGTGTCCGCGGGCGCCCCGCTCCCACGCCACGGAAAAGCGTTCGGCACCGGTCACCGGGCGGTGACATACTCCGCGCCATGAGTACCGGACCGCAGGCTCCCCTCACCGCTTCGTTGCAGGTCGGGGCCCAGGACGACGATCTGGAGAAGCGGCTCGACGACGAGCTCACCGCCTTCAACGCCCGCGCCACCGGCGCCGGCACACCGGCCCCGCTCTCGGTCCGCGTCACCGACACCGTGGGCGAGCTGGTCGGCGGACTCACCGCCTGGGTGTGGGGCAGCTGCTGCGCGGTCGACATGCTGTGGGTGCGCGAGGACCAGCGGCACGCCGGCTGGGGGAGCAGGCTGCTGCGGGCCGCGGAGGAGGAGAGCGCGCGCCGCGGCTGCACCGAGGTGATCGTCTCCTCCTTCACCTTCCAGGCCCCGGACTTCTACCGCGGCCACGGCTACCGCGAGACGGGCCGCACCGACGGCATCCCGGGCGGCCACCAGGACGTGCACCTCCACAAGACACTCGGGCCCGCCGCCCGTTAGTCCAACTGCCGCCCCTCCTTTGTCCATGGGCACCTCCGCTCCCCGCGTCGCAAGGTGGCGGGCACGGAAAGCCGCCTTGAGGAGGAGCGTCTTGCAGCCGTCAGACACGAATGCCCCCAGCCGCAGAGCCGTCGTCGCGGCGGGCGCCGCGGCCGGGATCGGAACCGCGCTCGGGCTGCCCGCCGCCGCGGCCGCCGCCCCGCCCGGCGCCGCGGCGAGCGCCCTCCCGGACGAGCTGGTCATCCGCTCCGATGCCCTCGACGTCGGGGTGGCCGCCGCCTTCCCGCGGATCGTCTCCTACACCGACCGGGCCACCCGCGCCGTCCTGCACGGCCAGGAGGACGCGGTCACCTCGGTCCTGATCGACGGCGCCGAGCGCACCCCGACAGTCACGGCCACCCCCGGCGACGACCGTGTCGCCTACCGTCTCGCCTTCGACGGCGGCACCACCGTCGACGTGGAGATCGCGGTGACAGGCGGTCAGGTCACCTGGCGCGTCACGGGCATCGACGACACCACCACGCGCCCGGTCGGCACCCTCCAGATCCCCGGCCTCGCCCTGCTGTCCGTCCGCAGCGACCAGCCGGGCGCCCAACTGCTCGCCGCCCGCATCCAGTTGGACAAGGCGAAGAGCGGCGACACCCTGGTCACCCCCACGGCGGACACGCCCGCCGAGTCGGCGACCGGATGCGCGTACGCGGTCGTCGCACACAACGCACTCGCCGGCGCCGTCGAGACGAACACCAGCTACGACAAGCCCGACGGCAGCAGCTCCTGGGAGAACGGCCGATTGTGGCGAAGCACCGTGCGCGCGGACGGATACGTCAAGGCGCAGCTCACGCCCGGCCAGTGGACCCACCGCGCGGCGACCTCCGCCGGCACCGAACCCCTGCCGTACGCGAAGGTGATCGTCACCGGCGACCGCAACGGTGACGGGCGGATCGACTGGCAGGACGCAGCGATCGCCTTCCGCGACATCATGACCAACCCGCTCGGCGCCGACGAGCAGCATCTGCGGGCCGTCCCCCACATCCCCTTCAACTTCGCCTCGCAGGCCACCAACCCGTTCCTCGCGACGCTCGACAACGTCAAGCGGATCTCGCTCGCCACCGACGGCCTGCGCCAGTTCACCCTGCTCAAGGGCTACCAGTCGGAGGGCCACGACTCCGCCCACCCCGACTACGCCGGCAACCACAACCAACGCGCCGGCGGCCTCGACGACCTCAACACCCTGGTCCGCGAGGGCAAGCGCTGGAACAGCGACTTCGCCGTCCACGTCAACGCCACCGAGTCGTACCCCGTCGCCCACGCCTTCTCCGAGACCCTAGTCGACAAGACCGACGAACAGTGGGACTGGCTCGACCAGAGCTACCGCATCGACCAGCGCCGCGACCTGGTCTCCGGCGACATCGTCCGGCGCTTCGCCGACCTGCGCGCGGAGACCGACCCGGCCCTCGACTCCCTCTACATCGACGTCTTCCGCGAGTCCGGCTGGACCTCCGACCGCCTCCAGCGCGCCCTGCGCGCACAGGGCTGGCGCGTCACCACCGAGTGGGGGCACGGCCTGGAGCGCTCCTCCCTGTGGTCCCACTGGGCGACCGAGACCGACTACGGCCCCGACACCTCACGCGGCATCAACTCCCGCCTCATCCGCTTCATCCGCAACCACCAGAAGGACGTCTTCGCCGACAAATGGCCGACCCTGCTCGGCATCGCCCGCATGGGCAACTTCGAGGGCTGGACCGGCAAGACCGACTGGAACCACTTCTACGAACTGATCTGGACCGACTCCCTGCCCGCCAAGTACCTCCAGGCCCAGCCGATCAGGACGTGGAGCGAGCACGAGATCACCTTCTTCGGACCGGAAGCCACCTCGGTCTCCGACAGCGACGGCACCCGCCGCATCACCACCGACGGACGTCTCGTCTACGAGGGCGGCAGCTATCTGCTCCCCTGGGAGCCCCGGAGGGCAACCAAGCTGTACCACTACAACCCCCGTGGCGGCACCAGCAGTTGGCGACTCCCGCGCACCTGGGAGGACCTCTCCCGCGTAGCCCTGTACCGGCTCACCGACCAGGGACGCGTCTTCGTCTCGTACGTCCCCGTGCGCGGCGGCAAGGTCACGATCGACGCCCGCGCGAAACAGCCGTACGTCCTGCACCGCGCCCGCGTCGCCGACGGCCCCGCCCCAGGCTGGGGCCAGGCCACCCCGCTGTACGACCCGGGCTTCAACTCCGGGTCCCTGAAAGGCTGGACGGTCAGTGGACCCGCGTCCGTGCGGCCGAGCGGACTCGGCGACTGCGAGCTGGTGATCACCGCGGGCGCCGCCGCCTCGGCCGGGCAGCGGCTGACCCGCCTCCAGCCCGGCAGCTACGCCGCCTCCGTCCAGGTCGAGGTGGGCGAGCAGGCGGGCGACACCCGCAAGGCGTCCCTCGTGGTGCGGACCGCCGACGGGGCCACGGCCGCCAACTGGACCGAGACGTCCACGGCCGGCAACCACGTCGCCGCCGACCGCAAGCACGGCACCCGCTTCCAGCGCATGTTCACCTACTTCACCGTCCCCGAGGGCGGCGGCCCCGTCGACCTGTCGCTGCGCGCCGACGCCGGACAGGCGCGCGTGCGGTTCGACAACGTGCGGATCGTGGCCGCCCGGCGGCCGGCGAACGAAGGGGCCCTGGTCTTCGAGGACTTCGAGCACGTACCGCAGGGCTGGGGCCCCTTCGTGAAGGGCGACGCGGGCGGCGTCACCGACCCGCGCACCCACATCGCCCAGCGGCACGCCCCCTTCACCCGGCGCGGCTGGAACGGCAAGGCGATCGACGACGTCATCGACGGCACGCAGTCACTGAAGTCACGCGGCGAGAACGACGGCCTGGTCTACCGGACCGTGCCGCACACCGTCCGGTTCCAGCCCGGCCGGCGCTACCGGATCACGCTGCGGCACGAGAACGAGAAAGCCGGCCAGTACGCCTGGATCACCGCCGTCGACCGGGCCGCGACGACCCGGGAACTCGACCGCCGCGACCTCCCGGTCGCCACCGAACCCACCACGCTCGTCTACGAGTTCACCGCACCCACCGAAGGGGAGGCCTGGGTCGGGCTGCGCAAGACCGGGGACGACGGCACCGCCGAGTTCGTACTGGACTCGTTCGAGGTGTCGCAGGCCGACTGACCGGCGCTCTCCAACTCCAGGATCCACACGTCGTTGACGTCCTCGCGCAGCACCGGCCCGGGGACGTACAACGAGCCCTGCGGCCCCGCCGACCAGTAACGGCCCAGATTGAAACCGTTCACCCACACGAACCCCCGCGTCCAGCCCGGCAGTTCGAGGAAGGCGTCCCCCGCGCCGCGCACCGTGAAGGTGCCGCGGTACAGGCCGGGGGCGCCGTCCGCGGGAAGCTCCCCGAACGGCACCCGGCCGACGCCGCCGTCCAGCGCGTCCAGCCGCAGCGCCCGCGCCCGCACCCCGTGCAGATACTGCCGCTCGTGCAGCAGACCCCCGGTGATGCCCTTCGGCTCACCCGTGCGCGGCCCGTAGTTGACCCTCCCCAGGGACTCCACCCACAGCTCCACGCGCGCGTACCCCGCGACCGGCTCCCCCAGGAGCGCGTCCTCCTCGGTGAGCACCCCGGCCGGCTTCCCGTCGACGTGCACCACCGCGAGATCCCTCAGCCCGCGCACCCGCAGCGGATACGGCTGCCGCGGACCCGGCACGCTCACCTCGTACCTGACGAGCCCCCGGTCCACGTCGAGTTCCTCGAAGGTCGGCGGCACCGGGTACTCGCCGTCCGGGCCACCGAACGTCTCCAGTACGGCATCCAACGGCGCCCACCCCGTGAGTCCGGCCGCGGCGGTCGCACCCAGCGGCGCCGGCGCGGGCGGCACAGCGGGCAGTGGCCCGTCCGCGTAGTCGGCGAGGATCTCCCGGAAACGCCAGAACTTCTCGGTGGGCCGGCCGAGTTCGTCGATCGGCGCGTCGTAGTCGTACGACGTCACATCCGGCTCCAGCGGCCCGTCGTGCAGATCGCCGCCACCCCGGTTGGCGCCCGCCCAGCCCGCGAAGCTCGTACCGCCGTGCGCCATGTACACATTGACGGAGGCCCCGCACTCCAGGATCTCCCGCAGCACCCCGGCCGCCTCGGCGGGATCGCGCACGGTGTGCTCGGCACCCCAGTGGTCGAACCAGCCGCACCAGAACTCCATGCACATCAGCGGCCCGCGCGGCCGGTGCCTGCGCAACGTCTCGAACGCCTCCCGCGCATGCGAGCCGAAGTTCGCGGTCGCCAGGACGCCCGGCACCGAACCGCCGGTGATCATGTGGTCCTCGGGGCCGTCCGACGTGAACAGCGGCACACTCACCCCCTTCGCCCGCAACAGGTCCGCCAGCCACCGCAGATACACCTGGTCCGAGCCGTAACTGCCGTACTCGTTCTCCACCTGCACCATCAGGACCGGGCCGCCCCGGTCGATCTGCCGCGGCACGATCTCGTGCAACAGGTGGTGGAACCAGCGCTCCACCTGCCGCAGATACTCCTCGTCCCGGGTCCGCAGCGCCCCCGTCAGCCAGTGCGGCAGCCCGCCGTTCTCCCACTCCGCGCAGATGTACGGGCCCGGGCGCACGATCGCCCACAGCCCCGCCTCCCGCGCCGCGTCCAAAAAGCGCCCCAACTGCTGCACATCACGGAAGTCACCGGGACGCGGCTCGTGCAGATTCCACGGCACATACGTCTCCACACAGTTCAGCCCCATCGCCCGCAGCATGCCGAGTCGATGCCCCCACTGCGCCTCGTGCACCCGGAAGTAGTGCAGCGCCCCGGACAGCAGTCGCACCGGCCGCCCGTCCAGCAGAAAATCGGTGTCCCCCACCGTGAACTCGCTCATGCCCTCACCCTCACCCCTGGCGGCAGTCGCGTCCATGGACAAAGATCAGCGCTGGTTGGACGCAACAAACAGGCAGAACCACGACACCGAGCAGGCGGGAGGAAACCGGATGTACCACACGTGGATGCGGTATTTCACCCCTGGCCCGGTGCACCACCGGCTCGGCCTGGTCTGCCTCGGCGTCGGGCTCCAGCACGGGCAACTGCCCACCGTCGGACCGCGCACCCTCGACCACCACGTGGCCGTCGTCGTCAGCGCGGGCAACGGCTGGTTCCAGGACGCCCACGGACTCCGCCACCCCGTCACCGCACCCGCCCTGCTCTGGCTCACCCCCGGGGTGCCGCACCACTACGGACCCGACGACGGCTGGGACGAGTGCTTCGTCGACTTCACCGGGCCCGCGACCGCCACGTACACCGAACTCGGCTACATCGAGCCGGACCGGCCCGTGGTGCCCCTCTCGGACGCCGCGGGCCCCCGCGCCACCGTGGGCCGGATCACCCGCGCCGCCCGCCGCGGCAACCCCCTCCTGGAGGTCGAGACCGGCGCCGCCGTCCATGAACTCCTCGTCGCCCTGCGCCGCGCCCGCGCCGACCTCGCCCCCGACGGCGACCCCGTGCTCCAGGCCCTCGCCCGCGACGCCTTCCAGCCGCTGTCCGTCGCCGAGCACGCGGCCCGGCACGGCATGAGCCCCGCCGAACTGCGCACCGCCGTCCGCCGCGGCGCCGGCTGCAGCCCCAAGGACTACCTCGTCGGCATCCGGCTGGGCCGCGCCAAGGAACTCCTCGCCGCCACCGAACTGCCGGTCGCCGCCGTCGCCCGCCGCGTCGGCTACGACGACCCGGCCTACTTCTCCCGGCTGTTCACCCGCCGCGTCGGCACGGCCCCCGTCCGCTTCCGCGCACAACAGGGCCGTACCGTGCCCGGCGGCTGGAGCAACCGGATACCGGACCCCGACGATCCACCGATGATCGAACGGCTCCACGCCACGTAGGGTTGGCGCTCATGACCACCGGCAACACCAACGAAGCGGCAGCAGGCAGCACCGGCGGCAGTGCCGTCGACCCCGCCGTCCGCGCCGAACTCGACCGGCTGCGCGACAGCATCGACAACATCGACGCCGCCGTCGTCCACATGCTCGCCGAGCGCTTCAAATGCACCCAGCAGGTCGGCCACCTCAAGGCCGCACACCAGCTGCCGCCCGCCGACCCGGCCCGCGAATCCCAGCAGATCGCCCGGCTGCGCCGGCTCGCGGAGAACGCCAAACTGGACCCGGCCTTCGCGGAGAAGCTCCTCAACTTCATCATCGCCGAGGTGATCCGCCACCACGAGAGCATCGCGGACGGCGCGGTGGGCGGGCCTGCCGGTCCGTAGCCGGCTCGGGCCCGCCGGTACGCAGCCGGTGCGGAGGCGGCCACGGAGGCCGGGGGTACGAGACCGGCCAAGGAGGCCGGTTCGGGGGCGTGACACCGGGCGCCCGACGCGGCATCCTGCCTTGAGCACTCCGTGTCAGGCCGGACGCACGCACCGTGAAACGGTCCGGCCCAAGCCTGCGGCGCAGAGGACGTCGGGACGAGGGGACGTCGGGCCATGCCGTCGGATGCCAAGATCCTCATCGTCGACGACCATGAGGACACGCTGTACGCGCTGGAGAGCGCACTCGCCCCGCTGGGCTACCGGCTCACGCGCGCCACCAACGGCGACGACGCACTCAAGGAAGTCCTGCGCGGCCAGGTCGGACTACTGCTCCTCGACGTGCGGATGCCCAAGGTCAGCGGCCTGGACGTGGTGCGTTACATGCGACGCCTGGAGCAGACCCAGCACATCCCCGTCCTGCTGCTCACCGGCTTCGGCGCCGACGCCGAACTCACCTCCACCGCCTTCGCACTCGGCGTCGCCGACCTCGTGATGAAACCCATCGACCCCTGGACCCTGCGCACCAAGGTCCGCTACCTGTACGACGCCCACCAGCGCTTCCAGGCCCTGGAACGCGAAGTGCGCGACCTGCGCGCCCGCGTCGCAGGCCGGCGCCCCCGGGACCCCGCTCTCACCATCCCCGACACCCGCGTCCCGGTACAGCGCGATGTCCACAGCGTCCACGGCGCCCACGACATCCACGATGTTCACGGTGTGCACGGCGAGAAGCTCGAACAGGACCGGTCGTAGCGGCCCTGCGGCCCGGCCCCCACCCGGACATAGGCCGCGTACCGATCCACCTCTGTGTCATCCCCTGGGCATCGGGCAGCATGTCCCCCATGTCCGTACTGACGCGCGACGCAGCGCAGACCCGTGCCAAGCTCCTCGACGTCCACCGCTACACCATCGAGCTCGACGTGAGCGGCGCAGACGACACCTTCGACTCCCGTACCGTCATCCACTTCACGGTGCGCGGGGACCAGGAGACCGCGGACACCTTCGTCGAGATCAAGCCGGCCGAACTGCGCTCCGCCACCCTCGACGGACAGCCCCTCGACCCGGAGGCCCTGGACGGCAACCGACTGCCGCTCACGCACCTCACCGCGGGCGAGCACGAACTGCGCGTCGACGCCACCATGCACTACTCCCGCACCGGCGAAGGCATGCACCGCTTCACCGACCCCACCGACGGCGAGACCTACCTCTACACCCAGCTGTTCATGGACGACGTACAGCGCGTCTTCGCCGCCTTCGACCAGCCCGACCTCAAGGCCGTCTTCGATCTGTCCGTCACGGCACCCGAAGGCTGGACCGTCCTCGCCAACGGAGTCACCGAACACCTCGGCAGGGGCCGGTGGAAGGCCGCCCCCACCCCGCCGATCTCCACCTACCTCGTCGCCGTCGCCGCCGGACCCTGGCACTCCGTACGCACCGAACACCGCGGCCTGCCCTTCGGCATCCACTGCCGCCGCTCCCTGGCCCCCCACCTGGACGCCGACGCCGACGAAATCCTCGACATCACCCGCGCCTGCTTCGACCGCTACCACGAGAAGTTCGAGGAGCCCTACCCCTTCGACTCCTACGACCAGGCGTTCGTCCCCGAGTTCAACGCCGGCGCCATGGAGAACCCGGGCCTGGTCACCTTCCGCGACGAATTCGTCTACCGCTCCGCCGTCACCGACGCCGAACGCCAGACCCGCGCCATGGTCATCGCCCACGAGATGGCCCACATGTGGTTCGGCGACCTCGTCACCCTGCGCTGGTGGGACGACATCTGGCTGAACGAGTCCTTCGCCGAGTACATGGGCTACCAGACCCTCACCGAAGCCACCCGCTTCACCGACACCTGGACCGACTTCGGCGTCGCCCGCAAATCCTGGGGATACGACGCCGACCAGCGCCCCTCCACCCACCCCGTCGCCCCCGACCCGGACGCCGTCCCCGACACCGCCTCCGCGATGCTCAACTTCGACGGCATCTCCTACGCCAAGGGCGCCTCCGCCCTCCGGCAACTCGTCACCTGGCTGGGCGAAAAGGACTTCCTCACCGGCATCAACACCCACTTCGCCCGCCACAAGTTCGCCAACGCCTCCCTCGCCGACTTCATCGACTCCCTCGCCGGCGCCACCGAACGCGACGTGCCCGCCTGGGCCGACGCCTGGCTGCGCACCACCGGCGTCGACACCCTCACCCCCACGATCACCCCCGCCGACGACGGCACCTGCACCCTCACCATCGACCACCAAGGCAGCCGCCCGCACCGCATCGCCGCCGGCCTCTACGACCGCGACCTCACCGACGGCAGCCGGCTCACCCTGCGCGAACGCGTCGAACTCGACGCCCCGGGGACCGCCACGAAGCCCATCGGCAAACGCCCCGCGCTGCTCCTCCTCAACGACAGCGACCTGTCCTACGCCAAGGTCCGCTTCGACCCCGACTCCTTCGCCACCGTCCGCAGCGCCCTCTCCGGCCTGCCCGACCCGCTCACCCGCGCCGTCGTCTGGAACGCCCTGCGCGACGCCGTACGCGACGGCGGCAGCTCCCCGGACACGGCCCCCGAACCCGCATTCCCCGCCGCCGCCTACGTGGAGACCGCCCGCGCCCACCTCCCGCGCGAGACGGACCTCGCCCTCGTCCAGGGCGTCCTGTCCTTCGCCTCCGCGCACGTCGCCGACCGCTACCTCCCCGCCACCGAGCGGCCCGCCGCCCTCGCCACCCTCACCGACCTGTGCCGCGACCTGATCCGCCGCACCGAGGACGGCTCCAACCCCGGCCTGCGCCTCACCGCCGTACGCCACTTCATCGACGTCGCCGCCCACCCCGACACCATCAGCGCCTGGTTCTCCGAAGGCACCGTCCCCGGCGGACCCGAACTCGACCCCGAACTGCGCTGGCGCATCCTCGGCCGGCTCGCCGTCCTCGGCGCCATCGACGACGCCGTCATCGACGCCGAACTCGTCCAGGACCCCAGCGCCACCGGCCAGGAAGGCGCCGCCCGCTGCCGCGCCGCACTGCCCGACCCACAGACCAAGCGCGCGGCCTGGGAGTCGATGTTCACTTCCGACGACCTCTCCAACTACCTCTTCACCGCCACCGCCCAGGGCTTCTGGCAGCCCGAACAGGCCGACCTGGTCAGCGAGTACGTCGAGCGGTACTGGACCGACGCGGTCGCCGTCGCCGCCCGCCGCGGTCCCGCCATCGCCGAGGCCGCCGGCCGCTGGGCCTTCCCCGTCCACGCGGTCTCCACCTCCACCCTCCGCCTCGGCGAGACCTGCCTCCGCGACGCCGACCCCATCCCCGCCCTGCGCCGCAAGCTCGTCGACCAACTCGACGACCTGGCACGGGCGTTGCGCGTCCGGGAGTCGTGAGGCAATTCCGAAAGCTCCGAGGACCGGCCGTCCGGCGAGCACGGCCACGAGCCCTACGCCCAGCGGTGTAGGGCGGCTGGTCCCATCCGCCGACGCGGCGGGCTGATCATCCCTCCTAGGCTCGACAGCGACCAGGGATGATCAGCCCGAGGAGGAACCCGTGATCGTTGTGACCGGCGCCACTGGGAACGTGGGCCGTGCGCTCGTCGACCGGCTGACCGCCGAAGGCCGACCCGTACGCGCCCTGACCCGCGACCCGGGACGGGCCGAACTCCCCGCCGGGGCCGAGGTCGCCCGCCTCGACCTGAGCCGACCGGCCGCCCTCTTCGACGGCGCGTCCAAGCCGTCCAGGCTGTTCCTCCATGTGCAGGCCACCGGTGATCGCACCGAAGCCGTCCTCGACGCGGCCCGCACGGCCGGCGTCCAGCACGTGGTCATGCTCTCGTCGGGGATCATCAAAGAGGGCGCCGACGAGACCCACCCCATCCACGCCTGGCATGCCGGGATCGAGAAACTCGTCCGCAACAGCGGGCTGACCTGGACGTTCCTGCGCCCCAACGCCTTCTCCGTGAACGCCTTTCAGTGGGCGCCGCAGATCCGCGCAGGCGACACCGTCCGGGGCCCCTTCGAAGGCGCCCTCTCGGCCCCCGTCCACGAGCACGACATCGCCGCCGTCGCCGCCCACGCGCTCCTCGACGACGGACACGCAGGCGCCGTCCACCGCATCACCGGCCCCGAAGCGGTCACCACCGGCGAGCAGATCGCCGCGATAGGCCGGGCGGTCGGCCGCGACCTGCGCTTCGTCGAGATCCCCCCGCACGAGGCCGGCAAGCTCTTCCCGCACGTCCCGCCGGAGATGCTCCAGCCGCTCCTCAAGTCCTTCGAGGCCTCCGTGGGCGTACCACCGGAGATCACCACGACCGTCGAAACGGTCACAGGCATCCCCGCCCGCACCTTCGCCACCTGGGCCGAGGACCACCGCGACGACTTCACGGCCTGACGCTCGGCGCGGACGTGCGCTTCGCAGGGGAGCGGCCGCCCACGACGGGGGCGGCCTTGAACGGCGGGGAGAGGAACCCTCGGCGGCGGGGAGAGGAAACACGGCCTCAAGAGGCGGGCCGAGCAGGCCGAGTTGAAGGTCTCACCTCGCCGCCGGGGGTCCCGCCGACAGCTGGGAGACCGCTTCCCGCCGCTGAGAACCCGCTCCCCGTCCCTTCGCCCCGTCAGCCGGCCCGGCCCCCGCGACACCGGGCGCCCGCCCGGCACTTATCGATCGTCCATGCGTCAACCGGTCGGGCCGACGTCACCCCTAGCATCCCGGCCCCTCCCACACGTTTCCCCCGCACGGCAGTACCCCCTTTCGGGTTCCGGTCGTTGGGCTTTCCGGGCGCGTCGACCCACACGCGTACAGGCTGGAACTCCCTGCCTTGCGCCCCCGGAGGACCCCATGAGCACGCCGCCGCCCCTCGCCTCAGGACCCGAAGGCCCCGACGCACTGCGGCCGTTGCTCGACACCGTCCTCGACGCCCTGCGCGAAGGAACCGAGGCGCGTGGCGGACCGCTGCCCGCGGGAGGGCCGGAAGCGGTGGCCCGGCAACTGCGGGACGCGGTGGGGGAGGCACTGCCCCAGGAAGGCACCGAAGACGCCCTGCGCATCCTCGTACGAGCCCTCGCCGAAGGCGCCGCAGACCCCGCCGACCCCCTCTGCGCAGCCCACCTCCACTGCCCACCCCTCGCCATCGCGGTCGCCGCCGACCTCGCCGCCAGCGCACTCAACCCGTCCCTGGACTCCTGGGACCAGGCCCCCGCCGCATCGGAACTGGAAGCACTCGTCACCCACACCCTCGCCCGCGAGGTGTACGGCACCGAAGCCGCCTCCCTCGTCACCACCGGCGGCACCGAATCCAACCAACTCGCCCTCCTCCTCGCCCGCGAGGCACACGCCGGCGTCCAACTCGTCTGCGGCGCCAACGCCCACCACTCACTGCACCGCGCCGCATGGCTCCTCGGCCTGCCCGACCCCGTCGTCGTCCCCGCACCCGCCGGCACCATGGACCCCGCCGCCCTGGACGAAGCCCTCACCGAACTGCAGGGCCCCCGCGGCTCCTTCCTCGTCGCCGCCACCGCCGGCACCACCGACGCCGGACTCATCGACCCCCTGCCCGACATCGCCGACCTGTGCGAGGCCCACGGCACCCGCCTGCACATCGACGCCGCCTACGGCGGCGGCCTCCTGTTCAGCGACCGCCACCGCAACAAACTCAACGGCCTCGCCCGCGCCCACACCGTCACCCTCGACCTGCACAAACTCGGCTGGCAACCCGTCGCCGCCGGCCTCCTCGCCGTACAGGACCCCCACGACCTGCACGCCCTCGACCACCACGCCCACTACCTCAACGCCGACGACGACACCGACGCCGGACTGCCCGACCTCCTCGGCCGCTCCCTGCGCACCAGCCGACGCCCCGACATCCTCAAAATCGCCGTCACCCTCAAGACACTCGGACGCACAGGAGTCGGCGCACTCGTCGACCACGTCTGCGCACGAGCGGCAGAACTGGCCGACCTCCTCGCCACCCACCCCGGCTTCGAGCTCTACGACACCCCGACCATCAGCACCGTCGTGTTCCGGCCCGCCGAAGCCTCCGACGACACCGTCGCCGACGTACGCCGCACCCTCCTCACCGAAGGCCACGCCGTACTCGGCCGCGCCGCCCTCGACGGCCGCCTCTGGCTCAAGGCCACCCTGCTCAACCCCCACACCCGGCCGGGCGACCTGGCCGCGCTCCTGAAACTGGTGGAAGGACACACACCCCGATGAGCCCGACGCCCCACCCCCCGCACCACGAACCCGAAGCACCACGCGACCTCGTGGGCATCGGCATCGGCCCCTTCAACCTCTCCCTCGCCGCCCTCGCCCACCCCCTCCCCGAACTCGACACCGTCTTCTACGAACAGCGACCCGGCTTCGACTGGCACCCCGGCCTCCTCATCGACGGCGCCACCCTCCAAGTCCCCTTCCTCGCCGACCTGGTGACCCTCGCCGACCCCACCAGCCCCTGGTCCTTCCTCCACTACCTCAAGGACCGCGACCGCATCTTCCCCTTCTACTTCGCCGAGCGCTTCCACATCCAGCGCGCCGAATACGACGCCTACTGCCGCTGGGTCAGCGACAACCTCCCCGGCCTCCACTTCGGCCACCAGGTCGACGCCGTCCGCTGGAACCCCGAACGCTCCCTCTTCGAAGTCGACTTCACCCAACTCGACACCGACGGCGAAGCCGAAGCCCTCGGCCGCACCTACACCCGCAACATCGTCCTCGGCGTCGGCACCGCCCCCTACATCCCCGACGCCCTCAGACCCCTCGTCGAAGCCCCCGGCGTGCCCGTCATCCACGCCGCGGACTACCTCAAACACCGCGACCAGTTCCTCACCGCCGAACACATCACCGTCATCGGCGCCGGACAGTCAGGCGCCGAAGTCTTCCTCGACCTCCTGCGCAACCGGCCTGCCGGACACGAGAAAATCCACTGGCTCGCCCGCACCGAAGCCTTCGCCCCCATGGAGTACTCCAAACTCGGCCTCGAACACTTCACCCCCGACTACACCCGCTACTTCCACGGCCTCCCCGAACCCGTACGCGACCGCCTCGTCGCCGCCCAGTGGCAACTCCACAAAGGCATCGACGCCGACACCATCGCCGCCATCCACGACGAGCTCTACCGCCGCACCGTGCACGGCGGCTGGCCCGACGCCACCCTCACCCCCGCCGTCCAAGTCCGCACCGCAGGCCGCGTCGCCACCACCAAGGTCGAACTCCACCTCGAACACGTCCAGCAGGGCACCCGCTCCCGC
Source organism: Streptomyces sp. NPDC058371 (assembly GCF_042723265.1). NCBI lineage: Bacteria > Bacillati > Actinomycetota > Actinomycetes > Kitasatosporales > Streptomycetaceae > Streptomyces > Streptomyces sp. NPDC058371. The sequence continues at coordinate 206,121 of NZ_JBHXJC010000005.1, forward strand.
CTCACCACCGACGCCGTCGTCCTCGCCACCGGCTACCGCGAACGCCCCCTCGGCCGCATCCTCGCCGGCCTCGACCCCTACCTGCGCCGCGACAGCTCCGACCGCCCCCGCATCGACGACCGCTTCCGCCTCGTCCTCGACCCCTCCGTCGCCGGCCGCGTCTACGTCCAGAACGCCGAACTCCACACCCACGGCGTCGGCGCCCCCGACCTCGGCCTCGCCGCCTGGCGCAGCGCGACCATCCTCAACTCCCTCACCGGCAAAGACCCCTACCCCCTGCCCGACCGCACGGCCTTCACCACCTTCGGACTCGACCCCCAGCCCCACATCCCCACCGCACGCCGGTCCCAAGTCCTCACACCCCTCATCGACGGACGCTGAGCAACCCGTCACCGGCAAGCCCCCTCCGACCAGCGGCCGCAACACAAAACCCCGGGCCGCAACCAAGGCGGCCCGGGGCATGAACACCGGTCGGAAAACAGGCGGAGCCCGCTCAGAAAACGAGCTCAGGTCAGAGGACGAGCGCACTCAGGTCAGAGGACGGACGGACTCAGGTCAGAGGACGAGCGGACTCAGGTCAGAGGACGGACGGACTCAGGTCAGAGGACGAGCGGACTCAGGTCAGAGGACGGACGGACCGACCCCGGTCAGAAGACCGGCGTGCCGTCCCGCGTCAACTTCCAGTCCACCGAAGCGAACTCCTTCGGATCCAGCGAACCCTTCGCCGTCACCCACTCCGCGATCCGCGTCCGGATCTCCGTCGACTCCGACCACAACTCCTTCGCCGACGCCACATACGGGAACGCACCCCCACCGTTCGCCCGGTAGTTGTTCACCGCCAACACGAACTGCTGCGCGTCATCCAACGCCGCACCGTTGAACGTCAGATTCTTGATCCGCGCACCCGCCGCCTGCGCCACATCGATGTCGTACCGCAGCCCCGACACATAGTCGTAGTTGTAGTCCGGCCGGTTGTTCGCATTCGTCAGCTTCTCCGGGTCGACCACCGCACCCGCCGCCGTCTGCACGAAATACTCCGCCGAATACTCCAGATACGCCCGCACCTGCGCACCCGTCAGCAACTTCGCGACCAACGTGTTGTCGTACACATACAGGCCCGACAGATCCCGGATCGTCACCTGACCCGCCGGAATCTGCGACGTCCGCGAGAACGGCGAAGCCTGCGCGATCACCGGCAGCGACGCATACTCCGTCCCCGCCAACGCCGCCCTGACCACGTCCTCCTGCACCTTCGTGATCAGATCGATGATCGGGGCGTCCTTGTAACGCGCCTCCACCGTCGTCAACGTCTCCGTCGCCGTACCGACGACCTGGTTCACATACTTCACGACCGCCGCATGCTCATCCTTCAACAGCTTCGTGATCTCCGGATCATCGGCGACCGACTTCGAGTCCCGCAGCGACGCCGCCACCGACTCGACCTGCCACCGCCCCTTCTCGAAGACCAACTCGAAGTCGAAAACGCTCAGCCGCTCCGCATAACAAAGCGGCTCCGACAGCACGACCGTCTTCCCCGACTTCGCGTTCGTGACCTTCAACTCCGGGATCTCCACATGCGCATGCCCCACCAGGATCGCGTCGATCCCCGGCACCTGCTGCGCCACCAACGCCGCCGAATTCTCCACATACGGCAACTGATCACCGTACGACGACGTCCCCGACGAACCACTGTGCGCCGACACCACCACCACGTCCGCACCCATCGACCGCAGCTTCGGCACCCACTTCGCCGCCTGCTCCTCAAGCCCCGGGAACGTCAACTTGCCCTGCACATACGCCTTGTCCCAGATCGCGATACCAGGATTCGTCAACCCCAGCACGGCCACCTTCACCGGCGGCAGACCCGGCACATGGAACCGCTTCATGAAATACGGCGGGAAAGCCGGCTTCAACGTCTTCGCATCCAGCGCATTCGCACCCAACAACGGGAAATCGCACTGCGACTCGAACTTCCGCAACGTCTCGATGCCGTAGTTGAACTCGTGATTCCCCAGAGCCACCGCGTCGTACCCGATCGCGTTCATCGCCTGCGCCATCGGATGCACCGGACCACCCTTGGCGGTGATCGGATCCACCTTCGCGTAGTAATACGTCAGCGGTGTGCCCTGAATCGTGTCGCCCGCGTCCAGCAGCAGAGTGTTACGGCGGCCCTTCTCCTTGCGGATCTGCGCCACCAGCGTCGAGATCCGGGCCAGACCCATCGCATTGCCCGCCGCGTCGGAATACTCCGCGTTCTTGAAATAGTCCCAGTTGAAAACATGCCCATGAAGATCGGTCGTGCCCAGCACCGTCAACGCATACCGCTTCACGTGCTTCCTGCCCCCCTCGGCCACCGCCGCCCGAGCGGCCGGCGCACCGACCGCACCGGTCAACGCCACCCCCGCACCCGTCACAGCGGACCTCTTCAGGAACTTCCGGCGGTTCAACGGCATGTCCACAACTCCTCGGGCGTAAGTCGATGACGCGCGTAGATTCTGACCCACCCGCCACACCCCCGAACAGGCCCCGCAGGTTGCGATCTGATGACCGCCGGCCACCACAACCCGCCCCCCGGTGACAGAGTGGGACGTATGACCCCCACCCCCGACGACCCCCGCCCCGCCGTCCCCTACGGCACCCCCGACGCCCCCCGCATCGCCGTCCGCGGCGAAGCCCACCTCGAAATCGACCCCGAAATCGCCCGCATCGGCATCACCGTCAGCGCCCGCGGCACCGACCGACAAGACACCCTCGCCGACCTCACCCGCCGCAACACCACCGCCCTCGACCTCATCAAAAGCCACACAGAAGCCGTCGAACGCCTCGAAACCGGCGCCCTCTCCATCAGCCCCGAACTCACCAAACACGGCCGCGGCGAACGCATCCACGCCTACCACGGCCGCGTCCACATCACCGCCGAACTCACCGACTTCACCGTCCTCGGCGAACTCACCACCCGCCTCGCCGACCTCGACCTCACCCGGGTCGACGGCCCCTGGTGGGCACTGCGCCCCACCTCACCCGCCCACCGCCAAGCCCGCCAACAAGCCGTCCGCGAAGCCGTCCAACGCGCCCGCGAATACGCCGAAGCCCTCGGCACCACCCTCACCGCCCTCGTCGAACTCGCCGACATCGGCGCCGAGAACACCCAGCCCTACCCCACCACCGCCGGCCGCGGCATGCGCTCCATGGCCTACGACGCCACAGCCGAAGAAACCGCACCACTCGACCTCGAACCCCAACGCCAAACCGTCTACGCCCAGGTCAACGCCCGATTCACCATGGCGCCCCCAACGCTGTAAAACCCAAACGCTCATCAGAGCACCCCGGCGCACGATTCAACACTTGTCAAGAGCGCTTCACCCCAAGGCCGTTGAGCAGTCACACCCGACCAATTCCCTACCCACCGGTAAGGCCTAGGCTCAAACCATGCGCCGAGCAAAAATCGTCTGCACTCTGGGCCCCGCCACCGACTCGTACGACCAGATCAAAGCACTGGTCGAAGCCGGAATGGACGTAGCCCGCTTCAACCTCAGCCACGGCACCTACGCCGAACACGAGGAGCGCTACCAACGCGTACGAAAAGCCTCCGACGAAAGCGGCCGCAGCGTAGGAATCCTCGCCGACCTTCAAGGCCCGAAGATCCGACTCGGCAACTTCGCCGAAGGACCCGTACTCCTTGAACGCGGCGACACCTTCACCATCACCGTCGAAAACGACGTAGCCGGCGACCGCCACACCTGCGGAACCACCTACGACGGACTCGCCACCGACGTCACCACCGGCGAACGCATCCTCGTCGACGACGGCAAAGTCTGCCTCGAAGTCACCTCGGTCGACGGCCCCCGCATCCACACCACCGTCATCGAAGGCGGCATCGTCTCCGACCACAAAGGCCTCAACCTCCCCGGCGTCGCCGTCTCCGTCCCCGCCCTCTCCGACAAGGACGAAGCAGACCTCCGCTGGGCCCTGCGCACCGGCTTCGACGTCATCGCCCTCTCCTTCGTCCGCAACGGACGCGACATCGACGACGTCCACCGCATCATGGACGAAGAAGGCCACCGCCTCCCCGTCATCGCCAAAGTCGAAAAACCCCAAGCCGTCGACAACATCGACGACATCGTCGCCGCCTTCGACGGCATCATGGTCGCCCGCGGCGACCTCGGCGTCGAAATGCCCCTCGAACAGGTGCCGATGGTCCAGAAACGCGCCATCAAACTCGCCAAACGCAACGCCAAACCCGTCATCGTCGCCACCCAGATGCTCGACTCGATGATCGACAACTCCCGCCCCACCAGGGCCGAAGCCAGCGACGTCGCCAACGCAGTCCTCGACGGCACCGACGCCGTCATGCTCTCCGGCGAAACCAGCGTCGGCAAATACGCCGTCGAAACCGTCCGGACCATGGCCCGCATCGTCGAAGCCGCCGAAGAGGACCTCCTCGCCCAAGGCCTCCCACCCCTCACCGAACGCAACAAACCCCGCACCCAAGGCGGCGCCGTCGCCCGAGCCGCCGCCGAAATGGGCGACTTCCTCGGCGCCAAGTTCCTCGTCGCCTTCACCCAGTCCGGCGACACCGTCCGCCGCCTCTCCCGCTACCGCTCCCCGATCCCCCTGCTCGCCTTCACCCCCGACCCGGCGACCCGCTCCCAGCTCAACCTCACCTGGGGCGTCGAAACGTTCCTCGGACCCCACGTCGACTCCACCGACGCCATGGTCGACCAGGTCGACGAACAACTCCTCCGCATCGGCCGCTGCCGCAAGGGCGACATCGTCGTCATCACCGCCGGCTCCCCACCCGGCGTCTCCGGCACCACCAACCTCGTCCGCGTCCACCACATCGGCGAGGACGACAGCCCCAAGTAGGGACGTCAGTACTTGGGGCCTACGTGGGTATCCATGAGGGCGACGGAGGCCTTGCGGGCGATGGAGATGTTTCGTGAGTTGGGCTGTTTCCAATCGACGCCCAACTTGTCGAGGGTGTCTGTGAAGAGCCGGATGATGTCGGTCGACACATTGGTGAAGAAGTAGCGCGGGTACTCGTAGCGTTTGGGCTTTCCGCCTACGACGCGAGTTGTCCAGTTGGTGATGCGGCAACCGTCGGAGTGGATGAGTCCGCGGATGAACTCCCATGGGTAGTCGTCGACGATTCCCTGCTGCCATGGTTCGAGAGCGATTACGCGCGCGTGCTTCTTACCGGAACCGTGCTGGGGGAACAGGCAGGGCCAGTGCTTGCTGTAGCAGGTGACGTACTGGCACCCCTGACGCTGGACGCGGAAGACCTTGTTGGCGGGGCGAAGGCTCTGCACAGCTTCGGCGCAGGCGTCGATGAGGCCGGGCCAGGCATCTGCGCACGCAACTCGGAGGAAGTAGACGCCTCTTCGCAACGCGCTGATGCACCCGTCGCCGAGGTAGAGACCCAGGAGGTAGGAGTACGCAGCCGGATTGTCGGGTGCCTCGGGGATGCCGCAGCATCGTGGACAGGGGCTTCCGCGACCCGGGTCGAGGGGTTCGATGCGAATCCGCCAGGAGCGGAGTGCGGCGCGGGAGACCCCGGTCTCTTTGCTCACCGAGTTCAGGCTGCGCCCCTGGTCGACCAGAGCAAGAGCTCGCTTGCGTGTGCCCATGTCGTACATGCGGCCACTCTGCGTGACTAAGGGCTACGGTGCGCAGCAAAAAGCGGATGTTCACGAGAATGTGGACATCCGCTTCCGGGTGGCAACCATGGAATCGAAGGAAAAGTGCCCCAGGTGGGATTCGAACCCACACTGTCCGCTGTTTGAGAGCGGCCTCTCTAACCAGTTGGAGTACTGGGGCCTTAGAAAGGAAGGGGGACCCTGCCCCCTCGGGTCACCACCTTACCGCAGCTAGGTACGCTCTTGGGAGCAGTACTTGCCTGCCCTGGAACGAGGAGCACCCCGTGACCGCCCCCGAGTCGCCCCAGCCCATAGACGCGCCCGACGACGACAAGTCGCACGTGCCTCCGCTGACGACCCGTGTCGTCATTGCCGAGGACGAGGCGCTGATCCGTCTCGATCTGAAGGAGATGCTGGAGGAGGAGGGCTACACCGTCGTGGGTGAGGCGGGTGACGGTGAGCAGGCCGTGGAGCTGGCGCGGGAGCACAAGCCGGATCTGGTGATCCTCGACGTGAAGATGCCGAAGCTGGATGGCATCTCGGCGGCGGAGAAGATCGCCGAGGAGTCGATCGCTCCGGTGTTGATGCTGACTGCGTTCTCGCAGCGTGATCTGGTGGAGCGGGCGCGTGACGCGGGTGCGATGGCGTATCTGGTGAAGCCGTTCAGCAAGAGTGATGTGGTGCCGGCGATTGAGATGGCGGTGTCGCGGTTCACGGAGTTGAAGCAGTTGGAGGCTGAGGTTGCGGATCTCAGTCAGCGGTTGGAGACGCGGAAGCTGGTGGATCGTGCGAAGTCGGTGTTGCAGACGCAGTACGGGCTGACGGAGCCGGCGGCGTTCCGGTGGATTCAGAAGACGTCGATGGATCGGCGGATGTCGATGCAGCAGGTGGCGGAGGCGGTTATCGCGGATGCCGAGGAGAAGAAGTCGGCGAAGGACCAGTAGGACTGGTTCGCGCGTGTACGGCGAGAGGCCCGCACTCCTGGCGAGGGGTGCGGGCCTCTTCGTATGCCCGAAGGGGGAGCGGGGACGGGGTCAGTCCTCGCCGAGGTAGGCCTTGCGGACGGATTCGTCGTGGAGGAGGTCTTGTCCGCTGCCGGAGAGGACGATGTTGCCGACTTCCATGACGTGTCCTTGGTCGGCGAGGGAGAGCGCTGCTTGGGCGTTCTGTTCGACGAGCAGGATGGTGGTGCCTTGGGCTTTGAGTTCGATGATGGTGGCCATGATTTTCTGCATCATGATCGGCGAGAGGCCCATGGAGGGTTCGTCGAGCATGAGGAGTTTGGGTTGGGACATGAGTGCGCGTCCCATGGCCAGCATTTGTTGTTCGCCGCCCGAGAGGGTTCCGGCGGCCTGTTTCCTGCGTTCTCCGAGGATGGGGAAGAGGTCGTAGGCGCGCTGGATGTCTTTTTCGATGCCTGCTTTGTCGGTGCGGAGGAAGGCGCCGAGCTGGAGGTTTTCGGTGATCGTCAGCCGGGGGAAGATGTGTCGGCCTTCGGGGGAGTGGGCGAGGCCGAGGGCGACGATTTTGTGGGCGGGCGTTCCGGCGAGGGGTTTTCCGTCGAAGAGGATGCGGCCTGAGCTGGGCTTGAGGAGTCCGGACAGGGTGCGCAGGGTGGTGGTCTTGCCGGCGCCGTTGGTGCCGATGAGGGTGACGACCTGGCCGGCTTCGACGGTGAAGGAGATGCCCTTGACGGCTTCGATCTTGCCGTAGGCGACCTTGAGGTCTTCGACCTCGAGCAGTGCGGTCACTGGGCGCTTCCTTCCTTGCTGGTGGTGCTCTGTGCTCCTGTCGCTCCGGATGCTTCGGCGGCTTCGACTTCGGCGAGTTCGTCGGCGCCGGGGGCGCCTTCGAAGGGGGTGCCGAGGTAGGCGGCGATGACGCGTTCGTCGCCTTGGACGACTTCGGAGGTGCCTTCGACGAGTTTTTCGCCTTGGACGAGGCAGGCGACGCGGTCGCTGAGGTTGAAGATGAAGCGCATGTCGTGCTCGATGACGAGGACGGCGATGCCTCGGTCGCGGATGGCGAAGACGAGTTCTTCGGTGGCTCGGGTTTCCTGGGGGTTCATGCCGGCGGTGGGTTCGTCCAGGAGGAGGAGTCCGGGTTCGCTGGCCATGGCGCGGGCGATTTCGAGCTTGCGTTGTTCGCCGTAGGGGAGGTTGCGGGAGAGGTGGTCGGCTTTGTGGGCGAGGCCGATGAATTCCAGCAGTTCCATGGCGCGTTCGCGGGATGTTGCTTCTGCTTTGCGGAAGCCGGGGCCGCGGAGGAGGGCGGACCAGAGGCCTTCTTTGGTGCGGGTGTGTCGGCCTACGAGCACGTTTTCCAGGACGGTCATGTTGGCGAAGAGCCGGATGTTCTGGAAGGTGCGGGCGATGCCTGCTGCGGTGACGAGGTGGGGTTTGGGCGGCAGGACGGTGCCTTTGTAGGCGACGGTGCCTTCGGTGGGGATGTAGAGGCCGGTGAGGCAGTTGAAGAAAGTGGTTTTGCCGGCGCCGTTGGGTCCGATGAGGCCGACGATTTCGCCGCTGTTGACGGTGAGGTCGACGTTGCGTACGGCGGTGAGTCCGCCGAAGCGCATGGTGACGCCTTTGGCTTCGAGGACGGGGCTGGTGGCCGTGGTGGTGGTCATGTGGGTCACGCCCCTGCCTTGGTGACGCCGACGGTGGTGTCGGGCAGGCCTTGTTCGGGGATGTCGAGTTGGCCGGTGTCGTGGAATTCGAGCTGGCGGCGGCGGTTGGCGATGATGCCTTCGGGGCGGAAGCGCATGAGGATGACGAGCGCGATGCCGAAGGCGAAGAGTTGGTACTCCTTGAGGAAGCCGAGCTTCTCGGGGAGGAGGTAGAGCAGGGTGGCGCCGAGGATGGGGCCGTTGACGGTGCCCATGCCGCCGAGGACGACTGCTGCGAGCAGGAAGGCGGAGTTCGGGGGCACGGAGCCGGCGAACTGGTAGGGGGCGGGGTTGACGCTGTAGCCGACGTGGGCGCTGACGGTACCGGCGAGGCCGGCGAGGGAGGCGCCGAGGGCGAAGGCGATGAGTTTGACGCGGAAGCCGTTGATGCCCATGGCGGTGGCGGCGGTTTCGTCTTCGCGGATGGCGATCCAGGAGCGGCCGATGCGGGAGTCGGCTGCGCGGTTGAAGACGACGACGACGATGCCGGTGATGATCAGCATCAGCAGGAAGTAGTTCGCGAATCGGCCGAGGGTGAGGCCGCCGATGTCGTGGGCGTTCCCGAGGTTGAATCCGAAGATGCTGAGGTCGGGGATCATGGAGATGCCGTTGGGGCCGTTGGTGAGGTTGGGTCCGCTGGCGCCGTCGAGGTTGTTGACGGTGATGCGGAAGATCTCTCCGAAGCCGAGGGTGACGATGGCGAGGTAGTCGCCGCGCAGTCGCAGGGTGGGGGCGCCGATGAGGACGCCGAAGACGAGCGATGCGGCCATGCCGGTGAGCATGGCGGCCCAGAAGGGGAACTGGACGCCGGAGAAGCGGGAGAATTCGGAGCCGGAGACGAGGGCTGCGGCGTAGGCGCCGACGCCGAGGAAGGCGACGTATCCGAGGTCGAGGAGTCCGGTGAGGCCGACGACGATGTTGAGGCCGAGGGCGACGGTGGCGACGACGAGGATGTTCACGCCGAGGTTGGCGTTGTGTTCGTTCTTCTCGACGAAGGGGAAGATCGCTGCGGCGAGGAACGCCATGGAGGTGGCGAATCCTTGGTGGCGGGCGTTGAGTTCGGCGCAGCGGTCGAAGAGTCCGGCGGCGAGGAGTGCCCAGGCGCCGAGGACGACGAGGAGCAGGTAGCCGATGAACGTTTCGCTGGCGTCGGGGTCGACGCCGATGCCGTAGGTGAAGACGAGTAGGGCGATGGCGGTGGCTGCGGTGATGACGAGGCGTTCGCCCCAGCCGGGGAGTTTTTTCGCTGCGGGGATGTTTTCGGCTTTGCCGACCCAGTCCTTGAAGGTGTTGCCGGGGCTGGGGAGGGCGAGGGCGCCGAGGAGGGCGATGAGTGAGGCGACGGCGGCGATGTAGGCGCCGGGGTCGAGTGCTACGAGGCCTTTGAGGTCGACGGCGATGGCGATGGCGCTGAACCAGCTGACGCTGAACGCGGCGGCGGCGGCGAGGGCGATGGGCTGGGTGGCGCCTGCGGGGTTGAGCCAGCGCAGGCCGCGGACGTTCCAGAGGGTGAGTGCGTAGAGCAGGGTGAGGAGGCCGGCGACGAGGTCGAGGATCTGCAGTCCGGCGGGGGAGCCGTAGTAGGTGAGGTCCCCGGGGAAGTCGGCGGTGTAGGTCCAGGACATGAAGGTGCTGGCGATGGTGCCGACGGCGCCGAGGGTGATGAGGGCTCGGGCGGCGGGCTGGGGGAGTCCGATCAGGCCGCGCGGGGTGTGCACGGTTGGGGCCGTGGTCTTCTCGGTGGTTGCCATGGTGTTCACGCCCTGTCCGCGACGCGTTCGCCGACTAGGCCTTGTGGCCTGAACAGCAGTACGAGGATGAGGAGTACGAAGGCCCAGACGGAGGACCAGCCGCCGCCGCCGAGCTGCTGCATGCCGGGGATGCCGTCGATGTAGGAGGTGGCCATGGTTTCGGCGAGGCCGAGGACGAGGCCGCCGATCATGGCGCCGTAGATGTTGCCGATGCCGCCGAGGACGGCTGCGGTGAATGCCTTGAGGCCCATCTGGAAGCCCATGTTGTACTGGATCGAGCCGTATCGCAGGCCGTAGGAGACGGCGGCTACGGCGGCGAAGAAGCCGCCGATGGCGAAGGCGATCACGATGATCTTGTTGGTGTCGATGCCCATGAGTTGGGCGGTGTCCGGGTCCTGGGCGGTGGCCTGCATGGCGCGGCCGGTGCGGGACATGCTGACGAAGAGGGCGAGGGCTGCCATGCAGAGGGGGGCGGCGACGATGACGAAGAGGGCGCCGCTGCTGATGTTGATGGAGCCGAGGTGCCAGGGGCCCGCGTTGATCTGGGGGAAGTTGCGGTCGGTCTTGGCGTCCGGGTACCAGTTGAAGACGGCCTGCTGGAGGGCGAGGGAGAGGCCGATGGCGGTGATGAGGGGTGCGAGGCGTGGTGCGCCGCGTAGTGGTCGGTAGGCGAAGCGTTCGGCTCCGACGGCGATGAGGACGGAGACGAGTCCGCCGCCTATGAGCATGGCCGGCAGGGCTATCCACATGGATGTGCCGTCGGGCAGGACGTAGAAGTAGACCGTGAGAGCGCCGAAGCCTCCGGTCATGAAGATCTCGCCGTGGGCGAAGTTGATGAGCTGGACGATGCCGTACACCATCGTGTAGCCGATGGCGATCAGCCCGTACATCGAGCCGAGGAACAGCCCGTTGGCCAGCTGCTGCGGCAGGATGTTCACCGCATGGCCTCCATGTGGTGGGGAGTGTTGAGCAGGGCGTATGAATCGGGCCGCGCGGTGACGTGTGGTCAGTGCCGCGCGGCCCTTGGGTGGTGCCTAGGACGTGTCCGGCGGTTCAGGGTCGGATTGGCCCTAGCGGTGGTGCGGTCAGCCTTCGAAGGTGCCGCTCTTGACGGCCTTCCACTTGCCGCTGACGACCTGGTAGACGGTGAGCTGCTTGTTGGTGGTGTCGCCGTACTCGTCGAAGGCGACGGGGCCGGCGATGCCGTCGAACTTGGTCTTCTGCACCTCGTCGACGACCTTCGCGCGGGCGTCGGAGGGGACCTTGCCGTCCTTCACGACGTTGCCGATCGCCTTGATGATGGCGGTGGCGGCGTCGTAGGAGTAGCCGCCGTAGGTGCCGTAGTCGCCCTTGAGGCCGGCGGCCTTGTACTTCTTGATGAAGTCGGCGGCGGAGGGCAGGGAGTCGACGGGCTGGCCGACGGAGGTGACGAGGTCACCTTCGGAGGTCTTGCCGGCGGTCTCGATGTAGGTGGGGGTGAACATGCCGTCGCCGCCGAAGAGCGGGACCTTGGCGCCGGCGTCCTTGAGCTGCTTGGTGAGCTTCTCGGACTCGTCGTACTGGCCGCCGTAGTAGACGAGGTCGGCCTTGGAGTTCTTGATCTTGGTGACGAGGGCGGAGAAGTCCGTGTCGCCGGTGTTGACGTGGTCCTCGCCGGCGACCTTGCCGCCCGCCTTGGTGAAGCCGGCCTTGAACAGCTTGGCGAGGCCGGCGCCGTAGGTCTGCTTGTCGTCGACGACGAAGACCTTGCGCTTCTTCAGCTTGGTGTAGGCGTAGTCGGCCGCGAAGCCGCCCTGGAGGGCGTCGGTGGTGGCGGTGCGGAAGTACGTCTTGAAGGGACGTGTCTTCTTCGTCTGCCAGTTCTTGCCCTGGGTGAGCTCGGGCGCCGTGTTGGAGGGCGAGATCTCGACCAGGTTGGCGGTCGCGAAGACCTGCTGCATCTGGGTGGCGACGCCGGAGTTCAGCGGGCCGACGACGCCGAGGACCTTGTCGTTGCCGACGAACTGGGTGGCGTTCTGCTGGCCGCTGGCCGGGATCGCCTTGTCGTCGAGGGCGACGACCTTGAACTTCACGCCGGGGACGAGCTTGTTCTTGTTGGCGTCGTTGACGGCGATCTGGACGCCGCCCTGGATGCCGAGGCCCGTGGCGGAGTTCGCGCCGGTCAGAGGCGCGTCGACACCGATGACGACCTCGGTGTCCCCGCTGCTGCTCCCACCCTTGTTGTCGTCGCGCGAACCGCAGGCAGTCAGCGTGAGTGCTCCCGTGGTGAGCACGGAGGTGAGTATGACCAAAGAACGGTGTCGCACGTTTAATCCTCTCCCTGGCGCAGCAGCCCTGCTGAGCTGCCGTGTGTCTCGCCGGGCCGTACTGGGGTGGTACAGGTGCCGTGCTGCAGACGCGCCCGGCGGCGCGGTGACTGGCCGTGACTCTAAGCCCGTCTGTGGGCGGCAGCATCGCCGTGGGCTGGCTTGTGACTTTCTTGTTATGACGTGCCGGTTGGTGAGCATCTCGGAACGGGGCTCTCAGCCGGTTTGGCGGGAATTCCGCAGAGTCCACATTTTGAGAATCCGCACTTCCGGTTGTGCGTGGGCGGGGGTGCGCCTAGATGTCGTCGCAGGTCGAGTGGAGGAGTGCGGAGAGATCGCGGGAGTAAGGGTCGCCGAAGATAAAACTGTGCTGCTGTATTGCGTCCGTGTTACGCAGCGTTACGTCGAGAATGGGGAGCTCGGGGTCGAGGGGGAGTCCGGAACAGCGGGATACGGATATGTGCACCGTGAGCCGCTGGGTTGTTCCGGAGCGGACGGTGAACGGTGTATCGGGGGTGGTGAGGGTGCGGAGTCCCGTGAGGGTGGTGCTGATCGTGTCGACGGTGACGGGGGGCCCGTGGCGCACGGTGACTTCGAAGAGGAAGTCGCCGGTTGGTTCGGTGGCCGGGGTGCCGGCAATTCCCAGGTAGCGGACGTCGGTTACGGCCGAGGGCCGGGGTGGTGGCGGCTGGTCGGGGGGTGCGGCGGCGGGCGGCTGCGGGATCAGCAGGACGGCTGCGGTCGCGGCGGCCACGGCGCCGGCCGCGAGGGCGCCGTGGCGTACGCGCGGCGGCAGTGCGTGCCAACGGTCGGACAGGCGGGGGGAGTCGGTGCCGATGATGTCGTGATCCGGCTCCGCCCGGGGGGAGTTGGTGCCGGTGGGGTCGTCGGCCGCCGTCGCCCTGGTGGGGTCGGCGGGTTCGACGGGCCCGGTGCCGCTCATGGCCGCAGCCTCATGGGGGAGACGGTAGGTGGCGCGGCCCGGGCGGGGAAGGTTTCGGTCAGTCCTGGGTGCGGGCGGGCTGTCCGTCGCCGGGGTGGAGGTCGCGCAGCAGGCAGGTGAGGCGGGCGGTGCAGACGCGCTTGTCGTTCTCGTCGGAGATGACGATCTCGTAAGTGGCGGTGGAGCGGCCCCGGTGTACGGGGGTGGCGATGCCGGTGACGAGTCCGGAGCGCACGCCTCGGTGGTGGGTGCAGTTCAGGTCGACGCCGACGGCGATCTTGGAGCTGCCGCCGTGCAGCATGGCGCCGACGGAGCCGATGGTCTCGGCGAGGACGGCGGAGGCGCCGCCGTGCAGGAGGCCGTAGGGCTGGGTGTTGCCCTCCACGGGCATGGTGGCCACGACGCGTTCCGCGGAGGCCTCGATGATCTGCAGGCCCATGCGGGTGCCGAGGTAGCCCGCCGAGAACAGGGCGGACAGGTCGACGCCGAGGGTCGCGTACTCGTCGATGACCTCTTGCGGGAACTTCACGGTGTGCTGCTCGCCCATCGGGCCCGACTCCGTTCGTCGTGGATCATTTCGTCGTGGATCACTGGTGGTGACCAAACGCTCAGTCGGTTGCCGATTGTTCCAGACGTACGACGACGGACTTGCTGGCAGGGGTGTTGCTGGTGTCGGCGGTCGCGTCGAGCGGGACGAGGACGTTGGTCTCCGGGTAGTAGGCGGCGGCGCAGCCGCGGGCGGTCGGGTAGTGCACGACCCGGAAGCCGGGGGCGCGTCGCTCCACGCCGTCCCGCCACTCGCCGACCAGGTCGACGTAGGAGCCGTCGGCGATGCCGAGCGCGCGGGCGTCCTCGGGGTTGACGAGGACGACCCGACGGCCGTTCCTGATGCCGCGATAGCGGTCGTCGAGGCCGTAGATCGTGGTGTTGTACTGGTCGTGGGAGCGCAGGGTCTGCAGCAGGAGGCGGCCCTCGGGGAGCGCCGGGTACTCGACGGGGGCGGCCGTGAAGTTGGCCTTGCCGTTGGCCGTGGGGAAGCGGCGGGCGTCGCGCGGGGCGTGCGGGAGCGTGAAGCCGCCGGGGTGGGCCACGCGCGCGTTGAAGTCGTCGAAGCCGGGGATGACGCGCGCGATGCGGTCGCGCACGGTCGCGTAGTCCTTCTCGAACTCCTCCCAGGGCGTACGGGACTCATGGCCGAGGACGTGGCGGGCGAGGCGGCACACGATGGCCGGCTCGGACAGCAGGTGTGTGCTCGCGGGCTCCAGCCGGCCGCGTGAGGCGTGCACCATGCCCATGGAGTCCTCGACGGTCACGAACTGCTCGCCGCTGCCCTGAAGATCACGCTCCGTGCGGCCGAGGGTGGGCAGGATCAGCGCCCGCGCGCCCGTGACGGCGTGGGAGCGGTTGAGTTTCGTCGACACGTGCACGGTCAGGCGGGCGCGCCGCATGGCCGCCTCGGTGACCTCCGTGTCCGGTGAGGCGGACACGAAGTTGCCGCCCATCGCGAAGAAGACCTTCGCCTCGCCGTCGCGCAGGGCGCGGATGGCCCGTACGACGTCGTAGCCGTGCTCGCGCGGCGGGGCGAAGCCGAACTCCTTCTCCAGGGCGTCGAGGAAGGCGGGGGCGGGCCGCTCGAAGATGCCCATCGTGCGGTCGCCCTGCACGTTCGAATGGCCGCGCACCGGGCACACACCCGCGCCCGGGCGGCCGATGTTGCCGCGCAGCAGAAGGAAGTTGACGACTTCGCGGATGGTCGGCACGGCGTGCTTGTGCTGGGTGAGGCCCATGGCCCAGCACACGATGGTGCGCCGGGAGGCGAGGATCATGTGCAGGGCTTCGTCGATCTTCGCGCGCGTGAGGCCCGTCGCGGTGAGGGTTTCGTCCCAGTCGGCGGCGCGGGCGGCTGCGGCGAACTCCTCGTATCCATGGGTGTGTTCGCGTACGAAGTCCTCGTCCACGGCTCCTTCGGTGTCGAGGATGAGCTTGTTCAGCAGGCGGAAGAGTGCCTGGTCGCCGCCGAGGCGGATCTGCAGGAACAGGTCGGTGAGGGCGGCGCCCTTGAGCATGCCCTGGGGGGTCTGCGGGTTCTTGAACCGCTCCAGGCCCGCCTCGGGCAGCGGGTTGACCGTGATGATCTGGGCGCCGTTCGCCTTGGCCTTCTCCAGCGCGGAGAGCATGCGCGGATGGTTCGTGCCCGGGTTCTGTCCGGCGACGACGATCAGGTCCGCCTTGTAGAGGTCCTCCAGCAGGACGCTGCCCTTGCCGACGCCGATCGTCTCGGTCAGGGCCGACCCCGACGACTCGTGGCACATGTTGGAGCAGTCCGGCAGGTTGTTCGTGCCGAGCTCGCGGGCGAAGAGCTGGTAGAGGAAGGCGGCCTCGTTGCTGGTGCGGCCCGAGGTGTAGAAGACGGCCTCGTCGGGGGAGCCGAGCGCGGCGAGCTCCTCGGCGACGATGTCGAAGGCCCGCTCCCAGGGCACCGCCTCGTAGTGGTCGGCGCCCTCCGCCAGATACATGGGGTGGGTGAGGCGGCCCTGCTGGCCCAGCCAGTAACCGCTGCGGCCGGCCAGGTCCGCCACCGGGTGCGCGGCGAAGAAGTCCGGGGTGACCCGGCGCAGGGTGGCCTCCTCGGCGACCGCCTTCGCGCCGTTCTCACAGAATTCCGCCGTGTGCCGGTGCTCGGGCTCCGGCCAGGCGCAGCCGGGACAGTCGAAGCCGTCCTTCTGGTTGACGCGAAGGAGCGTGAGCGCGGTGCGGCGCACGCCCATCTGCTGCTGGGCGATGCGCAGTGTGTGGCCGATGGCGGGCAGTCCGGCCGCGGTGTGCTTCGGTTCGGCGACCTGCGGCGCGTCCTGAACCGGATCGCCCTTGGGCGGCTTGCTGGCCATCGGTGGACCCCTTCGCAGGCACATGAGAAGTACGCCGTCGATCCTCGCACGCACCCATGACGCCGAGCGCTGCGCCGGATCCGGGACGGTCCGGACTGTCAGTGGCACGTGGCAGGATCGGGGGCGTGGCAGATACAGCATCGAAGAAGACCGAGAAGACCTCCGGCGAGAGCCGCCCGCGGCTGATGCTCATGGACGGGCACTCGCTGGCGTACCGCGCGTTCTTCGCGCTGCCCGCGGAGAATTTCACGACCGCGACGGGCCAGCCGACGAACGCGATCTACGGCTTCGCGTCGATGCTGGCGAACACGCTGCGTGACGAGGCTCCCACGCACTTCGCGGTGGCGTTCGACGTGTCCCGCAAGACCTGGCGCTCCGCGGAGTTCACCGAGTACAAGGCGAACAGGTCGAAGACCCCGGACGAGTTCAAGGGGCAGGTCGAGCTGATCGGCGAGCTGCTCGACGCGATGCACGCGGAGCGGTTCGCGGTGGACGGCTTCGAGGCCGACGACATCATCGCCACGCTCGCCACGCAGGCCGAGGCCGCCGGCTTCGACGTGCTGATCGTCACCGGCGACCGGGACTCCTTCCAGCTGGTCTCCGACCACACGACGGTGCTGTATCCGACGAAGGGTGTCTCGGAGCTGACCCGCTTCACCCCGGAGAAGGTCTTCGAGAAGTACGGCCTGACGCCGGCGCAGTACCCCGACTTCGCCGCGCTGCGCGGCGACCCGTCCGACAACCTGCCGGGCATCCCGGGCGTCGGCGAGAAGACCGCCGCGAAGTGGATCAACCAGTTCGGTTCGTTCGCTGAGCTGGTCGAGCGCGCCGACGAGGTCAAGGGCAAGGCCGGGCAGAACCTCCGCGACCACCTGGAGGCCGTCAAGCTCAACCGCCGGCTCACCGAGCTGGAGCGGAGCGTGGAGCTGCCCAAGGCGGTCGAGGAGCTGGAGCGCGCGGCGTACGACCGCAAGACCGTCGCGATGGTCCTGGACACCCTGGAGATCAGGAACCCCTCACTGCGTGAGCGGCTCTTCGCCGTCGACCCCGGGGCGGAGGAGGCCGAGCCGGCCCAGCCGGCCGCCCCCGGTGTCGCGCTGGACGGCAGCGTGCTCGGCGCGGGCGAGCTGAAGCCGTGGCTCGCCGAGCACGGCACGGCGGTTCTGGGCCTGGCCACGGTCGACGCGTGGGCGCTGGGCGCGGGTTCGGTGGCCGAGGTCGCGCTCGCCGCCGCCGACGGCGCGGCCGCCTGGTTCGACCCGTCCCAGGTGGACGAGGCCGACGAGAACGCGTTCGCGCGGTGGCTCGCGGATGCCGACAGCCCCAAGGTGCTGCACAACGCCAAGGGTGCGATGCGGGTCTTCGCCGAGCACGGCTGGACCATCGAGGGTGTGTCCATGGACACCGCGCTCGCCGCCTACCTCGTCAAGCCCGGCCGCCGTTCCTTCGCCCTGGACGCGCTGTCCCTGGAGTACCTCGGCCGGGAGCTGGCGCCCGCCGCCACGGCCGACGGCCAGCTCGCCTTCGGCACGGACGACCAGGCCGAGGCCGAGGCGCTGATGGTGCAGGCCCGCGCGATCCTCGACCTGGGTACGGCGCTCGGCGAGAAGCTTCAGGAGGTCGGCGCGGCCGACCTGCTGCGTGACATGGAGCTGCCGACCTCCGCGCTGCTGGCCCGGCTGGAGCGGCACGGCATCGCGGCCGACCGGGCGCATCTGGCAGCCATGGAACAGATGTTCGCGGGCGCGGTCCAGCAGGCCGTGAAGGAGGCGCACGCCTCCGTGGGCCACGAGTTCAACCTCGGCTCGCCCAAGCAGCTCCAGGAAGTCCTCTTCGGTGAGCTGGCCCTGCCCAGGACGAAGAAGACCAAGACGGGCTTCACCACCGACGCGGACGCGCTGGCCTGGCTGGCCGCGCAGACCGACCACGAACTGCCGGTGATCATGCTCCGCCACCGTGAGCAGGCAAGGCTCCGGTCGACGGTCGAGGGCCTGATCAAGACGATCGCGGCGGACGGCCGGATCCACACCACCTTCAATCAGACGGTGGCGGCGACGGGCCGGCTCTCCTCCACGGACCCGAACCTGCAGAACATCCCGGTCCGTACGGACGAGGGCCGGGCGATCCGTCGCGGGTTCGTCGTCGGCGAGGGCTTCGAGTCGCTGATGACCGCGGACTACAGCCAGATCGAACTGCGAGTGATGGCCCACCTGTCCGAGGACGAGGGCCTGCTCGAGGCGTTCACCTCCGGCGAGGACCTGCACACCACGGTCGCCTCCCAGGTGTTCTCCGTCGAGCGGTCCGGGGTCGACGCGGAAATGCGCCGCAAGATCAAGGCGATGTCGTACGGCCTGGCCTACGGTCTGTCGGCCTTCGGTCTCTCCCAGCAGCTGAACATCGAGGCGGGCGAGGCGCGCGCCCTGATGGACACCTACTTCGAGCGCTTCGGTGGCGTACGGGACTATCTGCGCCGCGTGGTCGACGAGGCGCGTGCCACGGGCTACACGGAGACGCTCTTCGGCCGCCGCCGTCACCTCCCCGACCTCAACAGCGACAACCGGCAGCGCCGCGAGACGGCCGAGCGCATGGCCCTGAACGCGCCCATCCAGGGCACGGCCGCGGACATCGTCAAGATCGCCATGCTGAACGTGGACCGTGCGCTGCGGGAGGTCGGCCTCGAGTCCCGGATGCTCCTCCAGGTGCACGACGAAATCGTCCTGGAGATCGCCCCCGGTGAGCGCGCCAGGACCGAGGAGCTCGTCCGCCGCGAGATGGCGGGCGCGGTGCAGCTGCGGGCCCCGCTCGACGTCTCCGTCGGCTCGGGACCCGACTGGGAGTCGGCGGCGCACTAGCCTCCGGCCCGGACGCGCGGCTCCCGGGGGCCTGAGCCCCCGGGACGGCTCCCGGGGACCGGCCCTGTCGCCGGTCCACCGGGGCCCCGAGCTTCGTCCGTCGCTTGGCGCCCGGGGGTCCAGCGCCCGCCGGGTGTGCGCGGCCGCCGGCGCCTCGGCCCCGCAGGTGTTCCCCGGCCCACCGACGGGGCTCGGGCCTCGTCCGTCGCCCGGCCCGCGGGTGGGTCCAGGCGCTGTCTCGCTGCCGGCCCGCGGGTAGGTCCAGGCCCGGTCCGTCGCCGGGTCAGCCGGTGAGCCCATGCCGTTTCCGTCGCCCGACCCACCAGCGGGCTCAGGCCCACCGTTGACCTGGCCGGTCCCGCGGCGGCACCTTCGTGCTGGTCGAGGCATGGACGGGACCCTCGCGCCGGTCGAGGCATGGACGGCACCCTCACGCCGGTCGAGGTGGGGACGGCACCCCCGCGCCGGTCAAAGCGGGGACGGGCACCCCCGCGCCGGTCAAGGTGGGGACGGCATCCCGGTGCCGGTCAAAGCGCGGACGGCACCCCCGCGCCGGCAAGGCGCGGACGGCACGCTCCGCCATCACTCGCGTGGCCCCCGCGAAGGCGCCCGCCGCCGCGGGGCACCGTAAGGATGCGGGCATGGGTATATGCGTGATTCCCCGCCGGACGGCGACAGCCACGCCCCTGGTCGCGGCCGCCACGGCGCTCGTGTCGGCGCTGCTCTCACCGGTCCCGGTGTTCGCGGCCGGTGCGAGTACCGCCCGGACACCCGCCCCCTGCCGACCGCCACGTGAGCGCCGCCCCGCTGCCCGCGCGGCGCTGGACCTGCGGGCGGCGGAGTCGCCCGAGGAGGAGCAGGTCGCCCAGCCCGAGCCGGTACGCCTCCGGAAGAGCCGTCTGACCTGCGCTTTCGCGAGCGTGCGCCAGGAGGATCCGGCGGAAGGGCGCACGACGCTGTTCGGGCAGGCAGTCCTGTGCCGGGTCCAGGAGTGGCACCACCGGCTCACCGCCTGGCAGCGGGCCGGACTGCGCACCCTGACCGGCGGCTCGGACCACGGCGCCGCCCGCCGCCTGTGGACCGACCTGAGCCACAGCTACCTGGGCGCCATCCTCACCCGCGTCGGCTCGGCGACCGAGGCCGGGAGCACCGGCGGCTGCCCGGCGTAGCCGCGGACCGGCAGCCGGGCGCCGTCAGTGCGAGGCGGACCGGCTCGGCTCCGGGCAAGGCGGTACGGGACGTGCGGGCGCCGGACGCCACAGCCGCACTCCGACGCCGTACAGGAGCAGTCCGAGCAGCAGGCCGGCGCCCGCCCCGAAGCACAGGGTCGGGATCAGCTCCCGGAGCTCCGCGGTGGAACCCCAGTACGCCCACCAGCGCAGGGCCCGCTGCACCGCGCCCACCAGCGCGCAGCCGCCGATCACCGCGCCCGCCAGCCAGCGGTCCGCCCCGGACAGCGACGGCACCCCCACCGGCGCGGACGCCGGTGCCCGGCGCAGCGCGAGGACGACGAAGATCGCGATGACGACGGCCGCGACCGCGGAACCGCCGTACTGGAGGTACCAGTACAGCGGTGAGCCCGCGAAGTCCCGTCCCAGGACGGGCAAGAGCCGCATGCCCCACCGGTCGAGATGCGTGAACGCGTCCCACACGACATGGGTCAGCGCACCGATCGCGGCGGAGACGTACCACCACAGGGCCCGCGCTGGACTCGGGCGTTGCCGTACCGATCCGCAGCGCAGCAGTGCCGCCGGGCGGCCCTGCCGGGCACGGGGCAGCAGCGCCACCAGCGGCTCGCGCAGCAGCAGCCACAGCCCCACGAGCGCCCACGCGATGAGTACGTCGAGGGTGAAGACCCCGGTGAAGGAATGCGTGAAGTCGCCGAACTCCATCGCCCCGGACAGCACACTCGCCGCGTAATAGGTCATGTCGGGAGCGAACGAACCGGCGATGAGCACCGCGGGCACCAGCCGGCCACGACCGGTCCCGTCGCCGCGCACGGCGGGCAGTACGGCCGCCGCGTGGCTGAGAGTGAAAGGCAAGTCGGCTCCCTGCGGCTGACGTTGACCCCCGAGCCGGCACCCGCCCGACCCCGGCGGTCACGGACGCCGAGTATGAGGGACGCATGAGAATATCCGGCCCGGGCGCCCCGGGCCTGCGTCCGGGCCCGCGAGCGTGTGGCCAACCGGTGAATAACGGTCACGAACGGGTGCCCCGCTGATGGAAGTTGTCGTAGGGTCACCTGGGTCACCGTGCCGGGGGAGCGCGGTCGAGCAGGAGAAGAACGCGCGCAGCGCGGGCGGTCGGTCCACGGGAGGGGTTCACGCAATGGCGGCGCAATTCGGTAGGAGGCTGCGCAAAGGGGCGGCAACCACCGCCGTGGCAGCGGCCGCAGTCGCGGCACTGGCCGCGTCCCAGGCACCCGGAGTGACCGCCGACGACCCCGGCAGACAGGCCACCGGATCCGAGTCCCCGACCGACGGGACCGACGACGGCAGCGCGACCGGCAACTCGCGGTACTACACCGACCTCCCGCCGCTCGAAAGCCCCACGGCGACGCCCAGTCCGGGCAGTGACGGCTCGCCCGACACCTCGGGTACGGAAGCCGGCATCCCCGCGACCGTCCTCGACGCCTACAAGAAGGCCGAGGCCTCGCTGCGCGAGTCCAAGCCGGGCTGCAACCTGCCCTGGCAGCTCCTCGCCGCGATCGGCAAGGTCGAGTCGGGCCAGGCCCGCGGCGGCCGCGTCGACTCGAGCGGCACCACGTTCACGCCGATCCTCGGCCCCGTCCTCAACGGCAACGGCTTCGCGAACATCAGCGACACCGACAACGGCGCGTACGACGGCGACAGCACGCACGACCGCGCGGTCGGCCCGATGCAGTTCATCCCCTCCACCTGGGCGTGGGCGGGCCGCGACGGCAACGGCGACGGCGTGAAGAACCCCAACAACGTCTACGACGCGGCCCTCGCCGCCGGCCACTACCTGTGCCGCTTCGACCACGACATGTCGGTCCAGTCGCAGATGAACGCGTCGATCCTCAGCTACAACAACTCGACGGCCTACCTCAACACGGTGCTGTCGTGGCTGGAGTTCTACCGCAAGGGCACTCACGAGGTGCCGGACGGCACGGGCAGCCTGCCCTCGCACAGCAGCGACGACACCAGTGGCGCGAGCCCCACCCCGTCGCCCTCGACGCCGTCGACGCCCAGCGCGCCGCCGAGCAAGCCGAGCACGCCCCCGAGCAAGCCCAGCACACCGCCGCCGAGCACACCCGGCACGCCCAAGCCGACTCCGCCCACCCCCACCGAGACGGTGGACCACCTGGAGGATGCGGGGACCGCCAAGCTCACCGCGACGGCGGGCGACACCTTCGGCGAGAAGATCACCACGCGGCCCGAGACCAAGGCGGGCAAGGCCGTGCCGAAGGTCCGGGTGCGGTTCACGATCGTCGGGGACACGGACGCCACCTTCACCGGCGGTGAGAGCGTCGCCACGGTCGTCACCGACACCGCCGGCAAGGCCACCGCGCCCGCGCTCCAGGCGGGCGAGAAGACCGGCGACTTCACCGTCCGGGCCACCGTCGTGGGCCGCGCGGTGACCGGCCTCGACTACACGGCGACCGTCACGCCCCGCCAGGCCGACACCCTCGCCCGCACCGGCGACACCCCGCTGACCTGCGTGCCCGGCGGTGAGTTCGCGGACCAGGTCGAGGTGAAGGCCACGTACAAGGGATCCGCCGCGGACAAGGTCGCGGCCACCGCGACGCTCATCAAGTCGGCCGACGACGCCACCGTGAACGACAAGGGCCCCTACTTCAAGGACGCGGACGGCAAGACCGTGCGCACCCTCACGGGCCTCACCACGGACGCCGACGGTCTGCTCAAGCTGCCGAAGCTGTACGCGGACGACGCGACCGGCACGTTCCTGCTCCGTATCAACACCACCGGCGGCGCCACGCTGACCGTGGAGCTGACGGTGGCCGCCGCCACCTCGTAACAAGCGCACCGCACAGCGGCGCCCCTCCGTCCCCGGACGGAGGGGCGCCGCTGTCCGTGTGTGCAACGTGTTCTCATCTCGGCCCGCCGTTGCTACGGTGCCCGACCTGACGATGTATCAGTTCTCCGTCCGCCGGGAGGCTCGTATGCGTGCCCTCATCGCCGCCGCGACCGGTCTCGCCGTAGCGCTCGTGCTGGTGCTCACCCTCACGGCCATGGGCTCACCGTCCGGCACGACCTCACCGAAGCCGATGCTCACCACCGTCCCCGAGCACCCTTAGCGAGCCACCGTCCGCGAGCGCCCGTAGCGAACGCCCGAGCACCCCGTAGAGCCACCGTCCCCGCAGACCCCGTAACGCACCGGGAGGGCCGCCGAGATGCGACGCAAGGCCAGCCTCGTCCTGCTCGCCCTCGCCGTGTTCTTCACGGCGCTGTCCCCACTGCTGCGCTGGTACGCCTTCCCGCGCCTGGCGAAGGTCCCGGCAAACCAGTACCAGGACATGGTCCTGGAGGCGAAGGACGCGACCCTCCTCGACTACGGCAGCATGACCGCCAAGAAGGTCCCCAAGATCACCATCGTGCAGACGCTCAAGGGCAATGTGAAAGCCTCCGAGCGGATCGAGCGCACCGCGGGCCGTGACGTCGTCGTCTGGGACTCCCTCTCCTATGTCGAGGGACCCGACGGCGAGATGGTCTCCAAGCTCCCCGAGCGCTACATCTTCGACGCGCACAGCCAGGAACCCGTCCACGCGACGGGCGAGTCGGTCGACGGCGACCCCGTCACGCGGGACGGCATCGAGTTCAAGTGGCCCTTCCGGACGGAGAAGCGGGACTACGAGTACTTCGACGCGCAGACCCGCACCACGGCCCCCATCCACTACAAGGGCACGCAGAACTTCCGCGGCGTCGAGGTCTACTACTTCGAGCAGACCATCCCCTGGACCAAGGTCCCGTTCCCCAAGATCATGCCCGTCGAGGGCATCACCCCGGAGTCGGTCGCCAAGACGGGCACGACCCGCTGGTACACGACAGTCCGCAAGTTCTGGGTCGAGCCGCTCACCGGAGCACCCGTCTACGGCGAGGAGATCCACAAGGAGGAGCTCCGCGGCGGCACCCTCCTCGGAGACCGCGACAAGGTGACCGCCTTCTCCGGGCACGTCAAAATGCGCGAGGACTACATCAGGTCGACCGTCGATCTGGTCAAGTCGAACCGCACCCTGGTCCTGCTGATGACCTCGTACCTGCCCTGGGGCTTCCTGATCATCGGGGCCGGGCTGCTGTCGCTGTCCCTCTATCTGGAGGCCCGCGGCCGCAGGCCGGACGACCCGGCCCAGGACCGGGCCGAGGCGCCGGAACCGGTCAACGCCTGAGCCGGTTGTTCGTGTGCCGGGTCGGCGCGGCGGTCGCCGGGTCCTCGGGCCACGGGTGCTTGGGGTAGCGCCCGCGCAACTCGGCCCGTACGGCCTTGTAGCCGTCCTTCCAGAAGGACGCGAGGTCGGCCGTCACGGCCGCCGGACGCCCGGCCGGCGAGAGCAGATGCACGAGGACCGGCACCCCGGCGGCCCTCGGGGACACCTGGAGCCCGAACATCTCCTGCACCTTCACGGCGAGCACCGGCCGTTCCGGATCCCCGTAGTCGATCCGGATCCTGGACCCGCTGGGCACCTCGATCCGCTCGGGCGCGAGCTCGTCGAGCCGCGCGGCGTCGCCGGTGGCCCAGGGGAGCAGGCGGGTGAGGCCCTGCCCGGCGTCGATCCGCCCGAGGTCGGCCCGCCGCCGCGCCCGGCTCAGCTCGGGCTCCAGCCATTCCGCCACGCGCGCGTGGAGCGCGTCGTCGGACACATCGGGCCAGGGAGCGCCGAGATTGCGGTGCAGGAAGGCGAGCCGCTGCCGCAGGATCTCCGCGTCCCGCGACCAGCGCAGCAACCCGAGCCCCTCCTCGCGCAACCCCTCGACAAGCGCCTCGCGTACGAGTCCGGCGTCGACGTTCCGCAGCGGCCGCACCGTCAGCTCCACGGCCCCCAGCCGCTCCACCCGGCGCGCGACGACATCCCCGTCGGCCCAGTGGACCTCGTCCCCCTCGGCGTGCAGCGAGCCTGCGGCCCGTAGCGCGATGTCCTGGTCGATCACGGCCCCGAGCCGCACACGCGCGTGCCCCGCGCCGACCGGCCGGTCCGCCACCGCGACGGCCAGCCAGGCCGCGCCGCGCAACGCCGAACCCTCGCCGGCCTCGGCCCGCGTCCCGGACACCATGAGGTACGACCCGCCCTGCGCCCGCGCGACCCGCTCGGGAAAAGCGAGAGCGGCGACGAGCCCGGCCAGTCGGTCGTCCCCGGTGTTCGCCCGCGAGCCGGCGCCGCCGAACACCGTCTCGGAGAGTTCGGAGAGTTCGGAGGATTCGGCGAGAGGGGCGTCGGTGGAGGACCGGCGGGGTGGTTTCCGGCCCGCGGGCGCCGGCGTCGCCGCGCCGCGCAGCCGTCGGACCTCCGTGCGCCAGCGCGCCGCGTACGCGTCACCGCCGCGCCGGGCGCTCCGCAGGGCCGCGGAGAGGTCGTCGCCGTACTCCCGCGGCGGTTCCTCGCTGAGCAGGGCGACGACCTCGGCGGCCCGCTCGACACCGACCTCGGGCACCGCGTCCAGGAGCGCCCGGGCGAGCCGCGGATGCAGCCCGAGCCGGGACATGCGCGCGCCCCGTTCCGTCGCCCGCCCCGCGGCGTCCACCGCTCCCACCGCGGACAGGACGGTCCGGGCCGCCGCCATCGCCCCTCCCGGCGGCGGGTCGAGCAGCGCGAGCCCGGACGCGTCCGGGTCACCCCAGCAGGCCACCTGGAGGGCGAACGCCGTCAGATCGGCCACCTTGATCTCCGGCGCCGGGAAGCGGGACAGCCGCGTGTCCTCCGCCTCCGTCCAGCACCGGTACACCGCCCCCGGCGCCTCCCGCCCGGCACGCCCCGCCCGCTGCCGCCCCGCCGCCTGCGAGGCCCGTACGGTCGTCAGCGCGCTCAGCCCGCGCGCATGGTCGACCCGCGGCTCCCGCGCGAGCCCGGAGTCGACGACCACGCGCACCCCGGGAACCGTCAGCGACGACTCGGCCACCGAGGTGGCGAGGACCACCCGGCGTCGCTCTCCGGGGGACAGCACCGCGTCCTGCACCGCGGCGGGCGCCCGCCCGTGCACCTGCAGCACGTCGACCTCGCCGAGGCTCCCCAACTGCCCCGCCACGCGCGCGATCTCGCCGACCCCGGGGAGAAAACAGAGCACGTCCCCTTCCCGCTCCGTCAGCGCCCGGCGCACCACCGACGCCACATGCGCCAGCAGCGCCGGATCCACCCGCATCCCGTGCGGCGGCCGTACGGGCCGGGCGGGCGGCACCCAGACCACCTCCACCGGATACGACACGCCCTGCGCCTCGACCACCGGTGCACCGCCCAGCAGCCGGGCCCAGCCCTCGGCGTCCGTCGTCGCGGACGCGGCCAGCAACCGCAGCTCGGGGCGGAGCGCGGACCGCACGTCCCACAGGAACGCCGCCACCGTGTCCGCGTCCAGATGGCGCTCGTGGCACTCATCGAGGACGACCACGTCGACGCCGGCCAGTTCCTGGTCACGCTGCAGCCGTTGCAGCAGCACCCCGGTCGTCACGACCTCCACGCGCGTGTGCCGCCCCACCACCCGCTCCCCGCGCACGGTGTAGCCCACGCTCTCGCCGACCTTCTCGCCGAGCAGCCACGCCATCCGCCGCGCGGCCGCCCGGGCGGCGATACGCCGCGGCTCGGCCACCACGACCCGGCGCACCGGCTCCTCCCCGACCAGACCTGCGAGGACCAGCGGCACAAGCGTCGTCTTGCCGGTGCCCGGCGGCGCGCACAGCACCGCGGCGCCGTGTTCCTCCAGGGCGCCGCGCAGCGCGGGCACGGCGGAACGGACGGGCAGCCGGTCGAGAGCGTCGGTACGGATCACGCCCCCAGTCTCGTACGGCCGTCAAAACGGCCTCCACGCGCGCGTGGAGAACAAGGGGAACGGGGGCGGACGGTGGTCGTCAGTCCCGCTCGCACACGAAGATCGCCGTCCCCGGGATGAGATTCCCGCGCAGCGGGGACCAGCCGCCCCACTCCTGGGTGTTCCAGGCGGGCCACTCCGGCTCGACGAGGTCCAGGAGGCGGAAGCCGCCGGCCACCACATCGCGCACCCGGTCGCCGACCGTCCTGTGGTGCTCCACGTACACCGCGTTCCCGTCGTCGTCCTGCTCCACGTACGGAGTGCGGTCGAAGTAGGAGGCGGCGACGCTCAGTCCCTCCGGGCCCGGCTCGTCCGGGAAGGCCCAGCGGATCGGGTGCGTCACCGAGAAGACGAAGCGGCCGCCCGGACGCAGTACCCGGCGCACCTCGCGCAGCACACGGACCGGGTCGGCGACGAACGGCAGTGCGCCGTACGCCGAGCACGCCAGGTCGAAGGAGCCGTCCGCGAAGGGGAGGGCCCCCGCGTCGGCCTCCACCAGGGGCACCGTCCCGCCGATCCGCAGCGCGTGCTGGAGCTGGCGGTGGGAGATGTCCAGGGCCACCGGACGGGCACCCTGGGCGACGAGCCAGCGCGAGCACTGCGCGGCGCCGGCGCCGATCTCCAGGACGTCCTTGCCCTTCAGCTCCTCGGGCGGGCCGAGCAGTTCGGCCTCCACCTCGTCGAGCCCCTCGGGGCTCCACACGAACCGGTCGTCGCCGAGGAAGGTGCCGTGCTCGACCTGGTACTCGTCCGCGTTGCGGTCCCACCAGCCCCGGTTGGCCCGGGAACTCTCCGTGACGTCGGCGGCACGTCGGGTGGCTTCCGGTTCGAACGGCTCGGGCTCTTGGATGATCGGCTCCCTCGTATTAGTCTGCGGCTCTTCCGTGCAACCCGTCCCCGCGGGCGTCACGACAGAGGCGACGACGGCCCATGTGGCCTCCAGGGACAGGTCTTGTGCCGGGTATGCGGCGTTCCGCCCCGGGTGTGCGCCTTCGCGCATTGACCCTGTCCGGCTGCCCCCGTATGCTACAAGTTGCGCTGCGGGCCTGCGCTCCTCAGACGTAGCAGGCTGCGCTCGCATCTGTTGTATGTCCCCTCGGTTGTCGAGGCGCCTACGGCAATGTCCCTCTCAAGGGGCATGACCCGGTTCGGCGCTTCCTTGGCTGTCCGGCCTTCTTCAGAGCGAAACGGGCTCCCGGCGTAAGCAGTACCTACGACTCACTGTCCGTACCGGAGCCCTTTCCCACATGACGAGCAGCACCGAGACCACCTCTACCACGCCGCAGGTAGCGGTCAACGACATCGGTAACGAGGAAGCATTCCTCGCCGCGATCGACGAGACGATCAAGTACTTCAACGACGGCGACATCGTCGACGGCGTCATCGTGAAGGTCGACCGGGACGAGGTCCTGCTCGACATCGGTTACAAGACCGAAGGCGTGATCCCGAGCCGCGAGCTCTCGATCAAGCACGACGTCGACCCGAACGAAGTCGTCAAGGTCGGCGACGAGATCGAGGCCCTTGTTCTCCAGAAGGAGGACAAGGAAGGTCGCCTCATCCTGTCCAAGAAGCGCGCTCAGTACGAGCGTGCCTGGGGCACGATCGAGAAGATCAAGGAAGAAGACGGCATCGTCACCGGTACCGTCATCGAGGTCGTCAAGGGTGGTCTCATCCTCGACATCGGCCTCCGTGGCTTCCTGCCGGCCTCCCTCGTCGAGATGCGCCGCGTCCGCGACCTCCAGCCGTACGTGGGCAAGGAGCTCGAGGCCAAGATCATCGAGCTGGACAAGAACCGCAACAACGTGGTCCTGTCCCGCCGTGCCTGGCTCGAGCAGACCCAGTCCGAGGTCCGCCAGACGTTCCTCACGACCCTGCAGAAGGGTCAGGTCCGCTCCGGCGTCGTCTCCTCGATCGTCAACTTCGGTGCGTTCGTGGACCTGGGTGGCGTCGACGGTCTGGTCCACGTCTCCGAGCTTTCCTGGAAGCACATCGACCACCCCTCCGAGGTTGTCGAGGTCGGCCAGGAGGTCACCGTCGAGGTTCTCGACGTCGACATGGACCGCGAGCGTGTCTCCCTGTCGCTGAAGGCGACGCAGGAAGACCCGTGGCAGCAGTTCGCCCGTACGCACCAGATCGGTCAGGTCGTCCCGGGTAAGGTCACGAAGCTCGTTCCGTTCGGCGCGTTCGTCCGCGTGGACGAGGGCATCGAGGGTCTGGTCCACATCTCCGAGCTGGCCGAGCGCCACGTGGAGATCCCGGAGCAGGTCGTCCAGGTCAACGACGAGATCTTCGTCAAGGTCATCGACATCGACCTCGAGCGCCGCCGCATCAGCCTCTCGCTGAAGCAGGCCAACGAGGCCTTCGGTGCCGACCCGGCCTCGGTCGACTTCGACCCGACGCTGTACGGCATGGCCGCGTCGTACGACGACCAGGGCAACTACATCTACCCCGAGGGCTTCGACCCCGAGACCAACGACTGGCTCGAGGGCTTCGAGGCTCAGCGCGAGGTGTGGGAGACCCAGTACGCCGAGGCGCAGCAGCGCTTCGAGCAGCACCAGGCGCAGGTCATCAAGTCCCGCGAGGCCGACGCTCAGGCCGAGGCCGAGGGTGCCACCACTGGCACCACGGGTGCGGCTCCGGCCGCCTCCGCCGGCGGTTCGTACTCCTCGGAGTCGGACGACAACTCCGGCGCCCTGGCGTCGGACGAGGCGCTGGCTGCTCTCCGCGAGAAGCTCGCGGGCGGCCAGAGCTGATCGCTCACCGCTAGGCAGTAGTTGAAGAAGTGGGCCCGCACCGAAAGGTGCGGGCCCACTTCTCTGTCCGGTGTGCCTGAGGCGGTCACGCTTCGCCGTCCGGAGTGCGTGAGGCGGTCACTCGCCTCAGGGCGTCACCGCGATATTGGTGAGGCCCTTGCCACCTGTCACCGTGTTCGAGGCGTACACCGTGGTCTGGCAACTCGCGCTGTAGTTGGTCACGTTGACGGCGAGCTGCTTGTCGCCCGTGGACCCCGTCAGAGTCGACGTGTTGTCCCGGAACACCGTGCCGCAGCCCCAGCCGGACTGCTGGGTGTGCGTCTCGTAGCCGTTGTTCGTCGTCAGCGTGCCCTTGTTGTTCTCCACGACGACGTCGTTGCCCTTCACGTCGACCCAGGAGTCGTCGTAGTTGGCACCGGTGAGACCGCTGCCGTCGAAGGTGTTTCCGCTGATCGTCGCGCCCGTGGTGCCCTCCTTGATGTCGACGTTCTCGCCGCCGACGTCCGGGCCGATCGTGTTGCCGGTGATCTGGATGCGGTCGCTCTTGTCGGAGGTGCCGCCGGCCGTGCCGACGTACACGCCCTCGCCCATGCCGCGTCCGTCGTTGCCGGTGTCGTAGATCTTCGAGTTCCTGATCACGCCGTCCGTGCTGGAGTTGCGGAAGTGGACGCCCTCCATGTCGAGGCCGTGCACGGTGACCGTGTCGACGACGACGCCCTTCGCGGCGTCGATCATGATGCCCTTCTGGCCGCCGGTGACGGTGATGCCCTGGACCGTCCAGTACGAGGCGCCGTTGAGGTGGAGGCCGTAGCCGCCGCCCGCGGTGAGGACCGCTTCCGAGGAGCCGGTGAGGGTGATGGGGGAGTCCGAACTCGCGGCTGTTGTCGTCTTGAAGTTGCCGGTGTAGGTGCCGTCGGCGAGGTGGATGGTGTCGCCGGGGGCGGCCGAGGTGAGGGCCGTCTTCAACTGGGCGGCGGTGGAGACCTCGATGACCTGGGCCGCTTCCGCGGTGGGGGCGGTCAGCACGGCGCCGGCCGTGGCTGCCGTCACGGCGAACAGCGGGACGAGGAATGTGCGTCGGATGCGCATGTGGGGGGAGCCTTCCCGTGGGTTGCGGAGAAGAGAGTTCCAGTACGTGAACTCTGGGCGCGAACATGAACGTAGGGTGGCCGCAGGTGTGCGTCAAGGTCTGGACCAATTTCTGGACCCTGCTGCCGCCGCGGTTTCCCTGATCGCTGTCGTCGCGTCGTCCCGTCATCCCTGAAAAGTCGGTAAGAGAGGCCGGTTCGGATCACGGGCGGGGAATGCCCGCCCTGCGCGCCACGTTGTGGAGTACGAACACGAGGAGGAGCGGTCACTGTGCTTGATCCGCAGGGTTTGTACGCATGGGAGCCGAAGGGCCTGGCAGTCGTCGACATGGCGCTCGCCCAGGAGTCGGCCGGCCTTGTCATGCTCTACCACTTCGACGGGTACATCGACGCGGGCGAGACCGGCGACCAGATCGTCGACCGGGTGCTCGACGCCCTGCCCCACCAGGTCGTGGCGAGTTTCGACCACGACCGGCTCGTGGACTACCGCGCCAGGCGTCCGCTGCTGACGTTCCAGCGCGACCGCTGGACCGACTACGAAGAGCCCACTCTTGATGTGCGGCTCGTGCAGGACGCCACCGGAGCGCCCTTCCTGCTCCTCTCCGGCCCCGAGCCGGACGTGGAGTGGGAGCGCTTCGCGGCGGCCGTCCAGCAGATCGTGGAGCGGCTCGGCGTGCGCCTGTCGGTGAACTTCCACGGCATCCCCATGGGTGTCCCGCACACGCGTCCTGTGGGCCTCACTCCGCACGGCAACCGCACCGACCTGGTGCCGGGTCACCGCAGCCCCTTCGACGAGGCGCAGGTCCCCGGCAGTGCCGAGTCCCTCGTCGAGTACCGCCTCATGGAGGCCGGGCACGACGTGCTGGGTGTCGCCGCGCACGTGCCGCACTACATCGCCCGCTCCCCGTACCCGGACGCCGCGCTGACCGTCCTGGAGTCGATCACCGCCGCGACCGGCCTGGTGCTTCCCGCCATCGCGCACTCCCTGCGCACCGAGGCGCACCGCACGCAGTCCGAGATCGACCGGCAGATCCAGGAGGGCGACGAGGAACTCGTCGCGCTCGTCCAGGGACTTGAGCACCAGTACGACGCCGCCGCGGGCGCCGAGACGCGGGGGAACATGCTCGCGGAACCCGTCGACATCCCGTCCGCGGACGAGATCGGGCTCGAATTCGAGCGTTTCCTGGCGGAGCGCGAGGGCGATTCCTGAGTCGACCGCCGGCCATCAGCCGCCGCCCGGCTACCGGCCACCGACCGCCGACCGCCGACCGCCGACGATCAGGCAACCCGAGCCGGGGCGACCGGCGTCGGCGCGGGCGACTCCTGAGCCGGCCGGAGAGGCCTAGTTCTCGGGGCCAGTCCGGGGTCGTGGGCGGCCCTGTCAGTGGCAGGCCCTAAGCTTCCCGTCATGCTGAAGGTGGGCCTGACCGGCGGTATCGGCGCCGGCAAGAGCGAGGTGTCGCGGCTGCTCGTCGAGCAGGGCGCCGTGCTGATCGACGCCGACAGGATCGCGCGCGAGGTCGTCGCGCCGGGAACGCCGGGGCTGGCCGCGGTAGTTGACGCCTTCGGCGAGGAGGTGCTCGCCCCCGACGGGGGCCTGGACCGGCCCAAGCTGGGCTCGATCGTCTTCGCCGACCCGGACAGGCTCGCCGTACTGAACTCGATCGTGCACCCCCTGGTGGGCGCGCGGTCCCGGGAGCTGGAGGACGCGGCCTCCGCCGACGCGGTCGTGATCCACGACGTACCCCTCCTCGCCGAGAACGGCCTGGCGCCGCTGTACGACCTGGTGGTCGTCGTCGACGCGGCCCCGGAGACCCAGCTCGACCGGCTCGTGCGGCTGCGCGGCATGAGCGAGCGGGACGCGCGCGCCCGTATGGCCGCCCAGGCCACCCGCGAGAAGCGCCTGGAGATCGCGGACATCGTCATCGAGAACGACGTACCGCTCGATGAGCTGGAGCAGCGCGTACGGGACGTATGGGCCGATCTCGGACGACGGGCCCGCGCGGCCCAGGAATAGCGGGGCCTCGCGGGGGCGTTGAACCCTTGAAGTGAGGGAAGGACTCTGCCGTGCCCGAGACCAGCGGTTGGACCGGACGTACTCCGGAGACGCATGTCATCGACTTCCGTGCCGCCGAGCAGTTGCTCGCCGCGCGCGATCCGCGGGGCGCGGTGAAGCTGCTCGACCCGGTGATCGCCGCACACCCCGACAACACCGCGGCGCGTCTGCTGCGCGCGCGTGCCTTCTTCGCGGCCGCGCAACTGCGTCCCGCCGAGCTGGAGTTCACCATCGTCCTGGAGCGTGAACCGGACAACGCGTTCGCGCATTTCGCGCTCGCCCGCACCTATGAGCGCCAGCTCCGCCCCGACCAGGCCAAGCGCCACTTCCGGCTGGCGGCGGCACTCGACCCGAAGCCCCAGTATCTGAAAGCGGCGGCCTTCGACTCCTGAGGTACACGGAGCGGCCAGGGCGTGTCCTTCGGACAGGCCCTAGGGGTGGCGGTGCTCCGGCGGAGGGTACGGCGGGACGTCGCGGCCCGGTTGGTAGTGCGGGCCCTGACGGATGTGCCGCAGGATCATGGCCATGTCGACGGTGATGATCAGCCACAGGGCACCGCAGGCGGCCGCCCACCCGGGCCGGCCGGCGAGCGCGAATCCCGCGGTCCCGGCGACCGCCCAGATCAGACCCCAGACGCTCAGCCAGAAGCGCAGCCGCAGAGCACTGCGTGCTGTCGTCGGTTCACTGCCCGTACGCATCGGAATCATCGCTCCTTCTGAAAAAGTACCTCTGGTGGTGCACGTTCACCAAGGGAGGGCGGTCGCGAAGGGCGGCGGCCCGGGCACGCGAAGGGGGAGGCGACGGTGCTGCTGACGGCGCTGCGGGCGGACGCGAGACTCGCCGAGTGGCTGAGGGACCTGGAGCACGAGGGTGCTCCCCGGGCGGAGGCAACGCTTCCGGACTCGGACGAGCTGCCGGACGTGCTGCTCGACCTGAGCATCCCGCACGAGCACATCAACGAACTCGTCGCACTGGGCGCCGAGTTGGCGGCGGACGCGGAGGCGATGACACTCCTCGCGCGCTGCGTCGGCCGCCTCGTACGGGACATGGGGGAGATCGGAAAGGCATGGGAGCCGCCGGTGTTCCCCGTGTCGGCAGGGGCCTTGGGCCGCTGCTTTCCCCTGTACGTGTTCATCGCGGCCCTTCCGTACGTGCGCGGCTACCACCAAGAGCGCGGCATCCCGGACGACGTGTCCCGGCGCACTCTCGCCGACCTGGGACGGCATGTCGCCGTCCACCACAGACGGTTCGGTACGCCCGGGCTGCTGTTCCCGTGGTGGATCTCGCTGCACTTCCGCGGTGAGCTGTATCAACTGGGGCGGCTGCAGTTCCAGCGGGCCCGGCTCGGCCGGCAGACGGGACGGGCCGTCGCGGAGGCGGGCTTCGGTCTCCGTCACGGCGACCCCTGCCTGAGCCTGCACATCACCGACTTCCGCGGCCCGCTGTCCCCCTCCGCCTGCGACCGCTCGCTCGCGCTGGCCCGGGAGTTCTTCGACCGCCACTACCCCGACGAACGCCACGAGGTCGCCGTCTGCCACTCCTGGCTGCTCGATCCCCAGCTCAAGCGTTATCTGCGGGCCGACTCCAACATCATCCGCTTCCAGGACCGCTTCGAGCTCGCGGACGAGGAGAGCACCCCGGACGACAGCGTGCCGGTCGGCTTCGTCTTCGGCGATCCCGAACTGCCGGTCGAGACCCTGCCCCGGCGTAACAGTGTCGAGCGGGCGGTGGGTGACCATCTGCGCGCGGGCGGCCACTGGTACGGCGGACACGGCTGGTTCGCGCTGCCGTCCGGCTGATCGGTGAACGTCACCCGATCGAGTGGCCGCAGGGTGGGAACGAGCCGACGGGAGCGGGCCGTTGGACGGGTATGAGCCTTGAAATGCGTGAGGGGTACGAGGGGACGGGGCCGGGCGCGATCACGCCGGACGGCTGCGCGGTCGAGCTCTACGCACGGCTGCCCGTTGGTGACGAGCCGGACATCATCGCGGCGGCGGTGCCCGCGGGCGCGCGCATCCTGGAGCTGGGCAGCGGAGTCGGGCGCATCACCCACCCGCTTCTGGAGCGCGGGTTCGCGGTGACCGCGGTGGACGAGTCGGCCGAGATGCTCGAGCGGATCAGTGGGACCCGCACGATACGCAGCCAGATCGAGGACCTCGATCTGGGCGAGACCTTCGACGTGGTGATGCTCGCGTCCTTCCTCGTGCACAGCGGGGACGTCGAGGTGCGCCGCGGTCTGCTGCGGACCTGCGCACGCCATGTCGCCGAGGACGGCTGCGTGTTGATCCAGCGCGAGGGCGTGGACTACCACACGAACCTGCCCCGTGAGCGGGTCGACCCCACCGGCTTCACAGTGCGCATGCGCTCCGCGGAGCCTGTCGGAGACGGGGTGAACTCGGTCCACGCGGAGTATGTCTTCCCGGACGCCACCTGGACCCAGCGGTTCCTCTCCCGCCCGCTGAGCAGTGACCAGTTCGAGGAGGCGTTGGCAGCGGAGGGGCTGCGAGTTGACCGCTATCTGACGGAGGACGGGGTGTGGGTCAGGGCGGTACGGGACTGAGGTGAGGGGAGAGGCGGTACGGGACTGAGGTGAGGGGACCGGCGGTTCGGGGCTGAGCTGTGCGGTGCTGGGTGTGGGCCCCTGGCTCCTGCGGGGCCGAGGACGCCCGGCTGGTGCGGGGCTGAGGTCTTCGGCGGGGAAGGCTCGCCAGCTTTGCCAGGGGCGAGTGTTGTGGTGGTGCGGGTGGGTCTTCCAGTCGGTGGGTGCGGTGCGGTGCGTGCGGTGCGTTGCGTTGAGTGCGGTGCGATGCGTTGCGGGGCTGAGCCTTGTGGCGGCGGGGGAGGAAGTTCAGCCCGTCCGGCGTTTGAGGACGAGCCCTTCGGGCGAACGGGGGTCTGGGGACGGAGCCCCCGGTACGGCGAGACGAGTGCCGGTTCGCTGGTAAGAGATGCCGAGTTCGGTGGGTCGGGTGGCGCCGTTTCCGCGGGGACCGCGGGGGCCGCCGGGGCAGACACCGCGCTCAACGCCGTGACCCCGGGGCCGGGGAGAAATCCTTCGCCCACGGCGATGAGTTCCGGACGTCCGCCCGGTCTATCTCCCTGAACGCACCGACTACCGCTTCGCCCAGGAGACCTGATGTCCGAGACCACCGCCCCCGTCACCCCCGTCACCCGCGCCGCCTCCGCCCCGGCCGCCACGAGCGCCCGCTCCCGGCGCGCCCAGATCTCGCTGGGCGCCTTGCAGATCGTGCTCGGCCTCTTCTACGGGGTGGCGAGCGCGCTGCCCAAGCTGATCGCGCACCCGTCGGCCGCGGAGAGCTTCGACAAGCTCGGCTGGGGCAGCACGGGGATGTACATCATCGGCGCGCTCGAACTGGCCGGTGGCATCGCGCTGTTGATTCCGCTGCTGTCGTCGGTGGCGGCGGTGGCCCTGAGCGCGCTGATGGTCGGCGCCTTCATCGTGAACGTCACCGTCCTGCACGGACCGTACGTGGCGACCCCGCTGATCATGATCCTGCCGCTCGCCCTGATCGCCTGGGCGCGCAGGAGTCACAACGCCGAGCTGATCCGGCTGGTGCGGCGGCGGGCGTGATCGTCGTACGGCCGTACAGAGGTCGAGGGCTCCCCGGCGTGGCGGGGGAGCCCTCGCCGGCGTTCACGCCAGGGCAGCGGGCGCGACGTCACCGGCGTCGGGAGATGAGTGGTCATGGGCGGCTGTCGCCGGCGTCGGGAGTTCAGGGGCTGTCGGCGGATGTCACCGATGTCGGGAGTTCAGGGGGCCGTCGGCGGATGCCCCGGCGTCGGGAGTCCAGGGGTCGTAGGCAGATGTCCCCGGCCTCGGGAGTTCAGGGGCCGTCGGTGCCGGCCTCGGGGGCGCCGAGGCCCCGTAGGCGTTCCATCTCGCGGCGGTCCCGCTTGGTCGGACGGCCCGCGCCGCGATCGCGGACACCGGCAGGGGCGACGGCCTCGCGGGGCGGGGGCGGCGGGCTGTTGTCCACGAAGCATTCGGCGGCGACGGGCGGACCGACCCGCTTACGGATGACGCGCTTCACGATCACGATCCGCTCCCGTCCGGCGTGCCGCAGGCGGACCTCGTCGCCGACGCGTACGGCATAGGCGGGCTTGACGCGTTCGCCGTTCACCCGGACATGTCCGCCGCGGCAGGCGGTGGCGCCCATGGAGCGGGTCTTGACGAGACGTACGGACCAGATCCAGCTGTCGACCCGCACGCTCTCACCGCTCGCGGGCCGGGCGGCCCCGGCGACCGCGGCGGGGTCGTCGGAGCCGGAACCCGCACCCACATCCGTACGTGCACCCGAACCCGAGCCGCCGTTCGTGCCGGAGCCGGAGCCGGAGCCGGAGCCGGAGCCGGAGCCGGAGCCGGAGCCGGAGCGCGCACCCGAACCCGCGCCGCCCCGAGTGGTCCCGGTGTCCCCAGTGCCCCCCGTGCCCCGCTCGGCAGGGGAGCCGCCGTCGGTGTGGGCGCCCGTGACCTTTGTGTGCTCGTCCGCAGCCTTGGAAGCCATGGCTCGACCTTAGTCCTCGCCCCAGGAGACCCGGACGGAATTTCCGCCCGCCCGGCCACTCGTCAGCCCGCTCACCCGCCCGCTCGCCGGTCCGGCCGCCGCCCCATCCGCCCGCGCGCCGCCCCGCCCGCCGGCCCAGGCGGCGACCGCGGAACCCGCCCGGCTCACCCCGGATGCGACCGTCCCCGGCACCCCGGAGGCTGGTGCGTGAAGTCGCCCGGGGAACGGGGAACAGGGAACGCGGAACGCGGAACAGTGAGGGGCGCCCACGTGGAGATGGCAGCCAAGGTCGACGCGTTGATGGAGGGCCTCCGCGACGACCTGGAGCGGCTCGCGGCGATCCCCTCCGTCGCGTTCCCCGGCTTCCCGGCCGAACCCGTGCGGGAGGCCCACGACCTCCTCGTACGACTGCTGCGGGAGGCCGGTGTCGAGCACGTCGAGCGGATCGACCTGCCCGGCACCGCCCCGGTGATCTTCGGGGAGATTCCGCCGCCGAGCCCGGACGCGCCGACCGTCCTGCTCTACTCGCACTACGACGTCCAGCCGCCCGGCGACGAGCAGCTCTGGCTGTCGCCGCCTTTCGTACCGACGCCCGTGGAGGGCGGTCTCCGGGCGCGCGGCATCGCGGACGACAAGTCCAA
This sequence comes from Streptomyces sp. NPDC058371, assembly GCF_042723265.1. NCBI lineage: Bacteria > Bacillati > Actinomycetota > Actinomycetes > Kitasatosporales > Streptomycetaceae > Streptomyces > Streptomyces sp. NPDC058371. Next base: position 244,223 of record NZ_JBHXJC010000005.1, read on the forward strand.
TGTGATCGCGCATCTGGGGATGCTGCGGGCCTACGAGGGGCGGCCGCCGGTCGGCGTGAAGATCGTCTTCGAGGGGCAGGAGGAGTACGGCAGCCCGTTCGACGACTATCCGCGCACCGACCCCGAGCGGTTCGCGTGCGATGCGATGGTCATCGCCGACCTGGGCAATCTCCGGCCGGGGACCCCGACGCTGACCACCGGGCTGCGCGGCGCGTGCGAGGTGGTCGTCGAGGTCCGCACCCTCCAGGAGCCGCGCCACAGCGGGGAGTTCGGGGGCGCGGCGCCCGACGCGCTGCTCGTCCTGCTCAAGGCCCTGTCCACGCTGCACGATGTGCACGGTGACGTGGCCGTGGCCGGGCTCCGCCGCGAGGAGTGGGCCGGGACGACGTACACCGAGGAGGAGTTCCGGGAGCTCGCGGGTGTCAGCGAGGGCGTGCCGCTGATCGGCAGCGGGAGCCTCGGCGAACGGCTGTGGAGCGGCCCGGCGATCACGGTGATCGGCCTGGACGCGCCGAGTGTCGAGCACGCGGCCTCGGCCGTCGTCCCGTACGCGCGTGCCAAGCTCAATCTCCGCTTCCATCCGCGGCAGGACGCCAGGGACGCGCAGGACAGGCTGGTCGAGCACCTGCGTTCGCTGCGGCCCTTCGGTATTCCGCTCACCGTCACGCCCGGGGATACGGGTCCCGGGTACGAGGCCACCACGGGCGGGCCCGCCTACCGTGCCGCTCTCACCGCGCTGCGCGAGGCGTGGGGCGAGGAGGCGTCGTACGTCGCGACGGGCGGTTCGATCCCGCTGGTCAACGGGCTCGCCCAGGCCGCGCCGCACGCCGAGGTGCTGCTCTTCGGCGCGCAGGACAGCATGTGCAATCTGCACGCCCCCAACGAGCGGGTGCTCTTCTCGGAGTTGCGCAACACGGTCGTGGCGATGTGCGCGTTCGTCCACGAGTACGCGGCCGGCTTCCGCACCGAGGGGGCCTCGTGACCCGTACGGCCGCCACTCGCACTGCTGTTACTCATGCCAGCCGCACCATGACCGCCAACGTCACCGCCACCGCCACGGGCGTCAAGGCCATGACCACCGTCTCCCCTACCAGGACCGGGGGCGCCTCGTGACCACGACCCGGACCGAAGAGCCGCAGCACGAAGAGCCGCCGCACAAGCCGAAGTTCACCTTCCCGAGCGCGCTCACCGTCCTCGCGATCGTCACGGTCGCGGTCTGGGCGCTGGCGTTCCTCATCCCGGCGGGGCAGTACGACCGCAATGACGCGGGCGCGCCGGTCCAGGGCACGTACCACCGGGTGGATTCGGGCCAGAGCTTCGTCGACCGGCTCAACGACCTGTTCCTGTCGCCCGTCAACGGTCTGTACGGGATCCAGGACGAGAAGAGCGGACAGGTCGGGCCGGACCTGGCCGGCGAACTGTACGGCAGCGCCGGTGTGTTCCTGTTCGTGCTGGCCATCGGGGCGTTCATCACGGTGGTGTTCGCGACGGGCGCGCTCGACCGCGGGATCGGCCGCCTCGCGCACCGGCTGCGGGAGCGCGGGGCGCTGCTGATCGCGGGGGTGATGGTGGTGTTCTCGGTCCTCGGCACGGTGGAGGGCTTCGCCGAGGAGACCCTGGGGTTCTACGGGCTGATCGTCCCGCTGATGCTGGCGCTCGGCTACGACCGGATGGTGGCCGTCGGCACGATCATCCTCGGCGCCGGGATCGGTGTGCTCTGCTCGACGGTGAACCCCTTCGCGACGGGCGTGGCCTCGTCCGCCGCCGACATCTCCCTCGGCGACGGCATCGTGCTCCGGTTCGTGATGTGGGTGGTGCTGACGGCGGTGACGGTCGCGTACGTCATCCGGTACGCGAAGCGCGTACAGAAGAACCCGGACCGTTCGCTGACGGGGTTCCTGCCCGGTGACCGCGACCTGGCGGACGAGCCGGCGGACGAGATTCCCCAGCTGACCGGCCTCCACAAGGCGGTCCTGATCACCACCGCGCTGGTTTTCGCCTTCATGATCTTCTCGGTCGTGCCCTGGTCGAGCGCACTCACCGGCAAGGCCGACGCGACGCCGTACGGCTTCGAACTCGACTGGTCCTTCGCGCAGTTGGCGGCGCTGTTCCTGTGCGCGGCCGTGCTCGTCGGCCTGGTGGCGCGGATGGGTGAGCAGAAGCTGAGCTCGACGATCATTCAGGGTGCCGCGGACTTCATCTCGCCGGCGCTGGTGATCGTGCTGGCCCGCGGGGTCACCGTGATCATGAACAACTCGAAGATCACCGACACCGTGCTGCACTCCATCGAGGGGGTCGTGAAGGGCACGTCCTCCAGTGTCTTCGCGATCATCGTCTTCGTCGTGAACCTGCCGCTGGCCTTCCTCATCCCCTCCACCTCGGGCCATGCCACCCTGGCGATGCCCATCCTGGCGCCGCTCGCCGACTTCGCGGGCGTCTCCCGCGCGGTCGTCGTCACCGCCTGGCAGTCCGCCAGCGGCTGGATGAACCTCTGGGTGCCCACCACCGCCGTCACCATCGGTGGCGTCGCGCTCGCGAAGGTCGGCTACGACAAGTACCTCCGCTTCGTCTGGCCCCTGCTGGCCCTTCTCTTCCTGCTGATCTGCGGTTTCGTCGCGGTGGGGGCGGCGATCACGTAGGCGTGACCGGCCGGGCAGCCGGCAGTCCTGGTCGTACGGTGGTGGCATGGACAGCAGCCTGGCCGATCTGGACGACCGTCTGACGGGATGCACCGCCTGCCCCCGGCTGGTGGACTGGCGGGAGGAGGTCGCCCGCACCAAGCGCGCCGCCTTCGCCGACTGGACGTACTGGGGCCGTCCCGTGCCCGGCTTCGGGCCGCCCGACGCCGCACTGCTCGTCGTCGGGCTGGCGCCCGCGGCGCACGGCGGGAACCGGACGGGACGGATGTTCACCGGGGACCGGTCCGGCGATGTGCTGTTCGCGGCGATGCACGACGTGGGGCTGGCGTCGCAGGCCACCTCGGTGAGCGCGGACGACGGCCTGAGCCTCCGCGGCACCCGCGTCACCTCGCCCGTGCACTGTGCTCCGCCCGCCAACAAGCCGACTCCCGAGGAGCGGAACACCTGCCGGCCCTGGCTGGTGGGCGAACTGAAGCTGCTGCGGCCCACGCTGCGGGCCGTGGTGGTACTCGGAGCGTTCGGCTGGCAGGCCGCGCTGCCCGCCTTCGCGGAGGCGGGATGGGAGGTGCCCCGACCGCGGCCCGTCTTCGGTCACGGGGCGCACGTCACCCTTGACGGCCCGGACGAGCCGCTGGAGCTCTTCGGGTGCTTCCACGTCAGCCAGCGCAACACCTTCACCGGCCGGCTGACCCCGGCCATGCTCCGCGACGTGCTGCGCACGGCGGCCCGAGCGGCGGGCCTGCCGACGGCGCCGGAACGCCCTGGGGTCGCGTGATGGGTCTGTATCCGGAGATCGAGCCGTACGAGCACGGCAGGCTCGACGTGGGCGACGGCAACCGCGTGTACTGGGAGGTCTGCGGGAACCCCGAGGGGAAACCCGCGGTCATCCTGCACGGCGGGCCGGGGTCCGGCTGCACCCCCGGCTTCCGGCGCTACTTCGACCCGGCCGCGTACCGGATCGTGCTGCTCGACCAGCGCGGAGCCGGCCGCTCCACACCGCACGCGAGCGCGTACGGGACGGACATGAGCGTGAACACGACCGCTCACCTGATTGCCGACCTGGAGCTGCTCCGGCGGCATCTGGGGATCGGGCGGTGGCTGGTGTGGGGCGTGTCGTGGGGGTCGGTGCTTGGAATGCGGTACGCGCAGACGCATCCCGGTGTCGTGTCGGAGCTCGTGCTCACCGGCGTCGCCACCGGCTCCAATCCCGAAGTGACCTTGCTGACCAAGGGACTTGGCCGGATCTTCCCCGAGGCCTTCGAGTGCTTCCTCGTCGAGGTGCCGGAGGGGGAGCGCGACGGAAATCTCGCGGCCGCGTACAGCCGGCTGATCGAATCGCCGGACCCCGAGGTGCGGGCGCGGGCGGCGCGGGCGTGGACCGACTGGGAGACGGCGACCGTTCCCGCGCCACCGCGGTCCGTGCCGCGCTACGAGGACCCGGTCTTCCGGCTGGGTTTCGCCCGCACGGTGACGCACTACTTCGGCGGCGACCACTTCCTGGGCGAGGGCAACGACGAGGGTGTCGTCCTGCGGGACGCACCGCTGCTCGCCCGGATCCCCGGCACCCTGGTCCAGGGCGGCCTCGATTTCGGCAACCTTCTGGGTATCGTCTGGCGACTCCACCGGGCCTGGCCCGGCAGTGAGTTGATCACCGTTGACGACGTGGGCCACAACGCGGGTGCGGTGGGTGTCGTGGACGCGCTGGTGGCGGCCACGGACTTGTGCGCGGCCCGCTGACCCACCGGCGGCTTCGGCATGAACACCGGCATCCAGGACGGGCTCCGGGGGACGTGTGCCTAGTCGAGGGGCTCGGCGGTGCCGAAGAGGTGGCGCACCGTGGAGCGGTAGTTCGCTCGGACGTGGGCGAGGGCGTGTGCGCGGGCCCGGTCCGGGTCGTCGGACGCGATGGCCTCGTACAACTCACGGTGTTCCAGGAGGAGTTGGGGCCACTCCTCGTTCTGGCGGGTGAGCCGGCGCAGTCGGCCGTCAACCGGTTCCACTGGGGCTGCCCGTGGTCGACGGGGTCGCGGCGGCGGTCAAACTCGCCGAGTCGCTGGTGTCACTGGGCCTGACGACGAGCCGGGCCGGAAGCTATGCGAAGCCAGTGCCGAAGCGGCGGGTGTGGGGTGGCGGGGAGAGGGAGCCGGGGGCGGGGGTGGTCTGGGGCTGAGGTCGGGGTCGGGTCCGCGTCCGGGTCTCGCTCGGTCGGAGGCTGGAGCCGGGGCCGGGGGTCGGGACCGGCTCCGTCGGGGTGATCTTGTCGCGACCCGGCGGCCTGGGACGGGACGGTGGAGGCGGGTGCCCGCACACTCCCGGGAAGGACCGGACGCCGAACCAGTGAACGGAGCCGCCCGTGCCCGCGCCCGCGCTCACGCCGTTGCCGAGAACGCTGCTTGTCGCTCTGCTCGTGGGGGTCTGCTGCACGGGTGCGGTCAGGGCCTCCGGCACGGGTGCCGGAGCCGTGGGGACGGCAGCCGGGGCGGGAGCCGTGGGGACGGCAACCGGAGGAGCGGGGGCCGTGGGGGCGGCGGCCGGGGCGGGAGCCGTGGGGGCGTCAACGCGAACGCGAGCCATGGGGACGGCAACCGGAGGAGCGGGAGCCGTGAGGACGGCAACCCGACCGGGAGCCGTGGGTGCGGGAGCGGGTGTGGGACCCGTAGATACGGGAGCGGGTGTGGGACCCGTAGATACGGGAGCGAGTGTGAGACCCGTAGATACGGGCGCGGGTACGGGTGTCGGTGCGCGCGGCGGTGCCCCCGGGCCCGGCACCGAGGCGGACGCCACCTTCTGGGTGGACCCCGACTCCCGCGCCGCCCGGCAGGCCGCCGAGTACCGCGCCCTCGGCCGGACCGCGGACGCCACGCTGATGGACCGCATCGCGGGACGCGCCCAGGCCGACTGGATCTCCGGCTCCGCTCCCGAAGCACTCGTCCGGGACCGTACGACCGCGGCCGCGCGGCAGGGACGTACGGCCGTCCTGGTCGCGTACTACGTCCCGAACCGCGACTGCGGGGCCTACTCCGGCGGGGGAGCGCCCACCGGCGAGGCCTATCGGACCTGGGTGGACGAGTTCGCGGCGGGCCTCGGCGACCGCGGCACCTACGTCATCGTCGAGCCGGACGCCGTCGCCCAGGTGGTGGCCGGCTGCACCCGGGTCGTGGCGAAGGAGCGGTACGCGCTGCTGGCGTACGCCGTGGACCGTTTCAAGCGACAGTCCGGCGCCCGGGTCTACCTCGACGCGGGCAACAACTCCTGGATCCCGGAGGCCTGGCGGTTGGTCGACGCCCTCAAGGACTCGGGGGCGGCCCGTGCCGACGGGGTGGCGCTCAACGTCTCCAACTTCCAGACGGATGCGGCCAGTTCGACGTACGGGAAGTGGCTGTCGAAGGACCTCGGCGGCAAGCACTTCGTCGTCGACACCAGCAGGAACGGCAACGGGCCCTACACCGGCGCCGATTCCTGGTGCAATCCGCCGGGCAGGGCCCTGGGCATCCCGCCCACGGTGCGGACGGGCGCCCCGCTGATCGACGCCTATCTGTGGATCAAGCGGCCGGGCGAGTCCGACGGAACCTGTCGGGGCGGGCCGGCCGCGGGGGAGTGGTGGCCGTCGTACGCGCTGGAGCTGGCGCGCAACGCCGCCGGTTGAACCGTGTTGGCCGCGCCTGGCGTCCGGGCCGTGCCCAGGTCCGCTTCCAGGGTGCGCTACTCCTGGGTCTCGTACTCCGGCGTTCCGCTCGGCCCGGGGACGACAGCTGTCGCCGTAATCTCCACCAGCTGTCCGGTGTACCCGAGGCAGGCCACGCCGAGCAGGGTCGACGAGTGCGGGCCGGTGCTGAGCCCGGAGGCCTCGACGACCTCCCATACGGCGGAGAGCACGCCGGGCTCGCTGCTCACGACGTACACGTCGGTCGACAGGACATGCGCCAAGTCGCTTCCGACCGCGTGCAGTTGCTGGACCAGATTGGCAAGCACCTGCTCGGTCTGCCGTACGGGGTCTCCCGCGCCGACGAGCGCGCCGCCGCCGTCGAGCGGGACGGAACCGGCGAGAAACGCCAGCTTGGTCCCGGCCTCGACGACAGAGGCGTGCGAGTAGATGGGCGGAGGGAAGAGGGCGGGGACGGTGACGCGCTGGATCACGGGGGCTCCTTGGGCTTCCGAGGTGCGCGCTGCCCAGCTCTGCGGCGGGGGCAACCCGCCGATGATGCGGGGTCGCGGCGCTGGACGCACCTGGTTTTGATCGGAGTTGGGAGCCCTGGGTGCCGGTGTCCCGTTCCTGCGTGCTTGCGTGCCTGCGTTCAGTCGAAGCGTGCCCCGCTGACGATCCGCCGCTCGCCTCGGGTACGGAACCCGACGAAAACGACTCGACACCACCGGCGTCCCACCGCATTCTCGCCCCCATGAGCAACCCCATGAGCGACCCCGTGAGCAACCCCATGAGCAAGGAGGCCCGGGTGACCATGAACGACGAGACGTTTCTCGACCATCTCGCCGACCGCCTCGCCGCGCTCCCCGGTGTCCGTGCGGTGGCCCTCGGCGGCTCGCGGGCGCAGGGGACTCACTCGCCGGACAGTGACTGGGATCTGGCCGTCTATTACCGGCGGAACTTCGACCCCGACGACCTGCGGGCCGTCGGCTGGGAGGGCGAGGTCTCCGAACTCGGCGGCTGGGGCGGGGGCGTCTTCAACGGCGGCGCCTGGCTGACCGTCCAGGGGCGCCGCGTCGACGTCCACTACCGCGATCTCGACGTCGTCGAGCACGAGTGGGCGGAAGCGGAGGAGGGACGCTTCCGGGTGGAGCCCCTGCTCTTCCATCTCGCCGGAATCCCCAGCTACTTGGTCGTCGCCGAGCTGGCCGTCAACCGCGTCCTGCGCGGCGAACTGTCCCGCCCGGCCCGCTACCCGGAGAAGCTGCGCGGCTCCGCCGCCGAACGCTGGCGCGGCACGGCCGGCATCACCCTCACCTACGCGCGCGCCAACCATGTCCCGGCCGCCCGTCTGACCGAGGTGGCGGGTGCCCTCGCCACCGCGGCCATGCAGACCGGGCACGCCGTACTGGCGGCACGCGGTGAGTGGGTGACGAACGAGAAGCGGTTGCTGGAGGGGGCGGGACTGAGGGGTGTGGACGACCTCGTGGCCGGCCTGGAGCAGGATCCGGCATCGCTCGCTTCCGCGCTCGACGATGCCGAGGCGCTTTTCCGCGCGGCAGTGGGGGCGGCGCGGGCCGAGGCGGACGGGCGACTTCGACGGACCTGACAAGGGTCGGGGCGACGACTGAACACAACGAGCTGCACCTGGGGGGCTGCGGCCCCTCACGCAGCAGAACCCGCAGATGAACAAGGAGCGCGCTGTGGAACGTCGACTTCTGTTGGCCGTGCCGGCCGTCTTCATCCATCAGCCGACCGGGAAGGGCAAGGAGTCCTCCTCGATCGGCAAGTCCGCTTCCTGACAGCACGGAAGCATCGTCCCCGCGCCGTGGTCAGGGTGTGTCCGCCGGTGCGGGGAGGCGGAGTTCGGCCCATACGGTCTTGCCGGGGGCGGCCGGGCGCGTGGCGACACCCCAGTCGTCGGCGAGGGCGTCGACGAGGAGGAGGCCACGCCCGGACTCCCCGTCCGGGTGCGGCGCTCCCGGTACGGGGAGTCTCTCCGCCCGCGTGTCGGTGACCTCGACCCGTAAGACACCCTCGGCCGCGGCGAGGCGGAGGTGGAAGTCGCGACCCGGGACATGGCCGTGCCGGACGGCGTTCGCGGTGAGCTCCGCCGTGATCAGGGTGACGGTCTCGTTGGCGGATGACGTGTACGGGTGGCCCCAGTCGTTCAGGCGGTGCGAGATGAGGCGGCGGGCGAGTCGTGCGCCCCGTGGGGTCGATGTGAACCGCATCGCGAACTCGTGTACGAGCGCAGTGCGTTGCGGCATATGCCTGTGTGGGGGAATTACCGGCTTCATGGGGAGAACGGTCGCGGCCCGTGCGTAGCTTTGAACAGGCGTGACGCGCCGACCGGCGTCGGTTGTACGTGGCCGGCGTGCGCTTGTACGCGCGGTGAGGCGTGACCGGGCTCTCGCGCGGCGCGTTGGTCGCGGGAGCGGTTGTGGTGGGCCCTGGCGGGATGTTCGGTGCGGTACATACGGGAGGTGGCCGGCGTGGTGGAGCAGCGGGCGGAGCGGGAGTACGAGTCCGGGACCGGGATCCTGCACGTGTTCGGGCGCCAGCTGAAGCTGTGCCGTGAACGGGCGGGACTCGACCGGGCGGAACTCGGAGCGCGGACGGGGTACTCGGCGTCGACGATCGCCTCCTTCGAGCAGGGGAGGCGCATCGCACCGCCCAAATTCATCGACGGCGCCGATGAAGTGCTCGATGCGGGCGGAATGTTGAGGGTGGGGAAGGAGGAGGTGGCTCGGGCGCAGTATCCGCCGTTCTTTCGGGATGCGGCGCGGTTGGAGGCCGAGGCGGTTGAGCTCTGCGCGTATGACACCCATGTGGTGAAGGGGCTTCTGCAGACGGAGGAGTACACCCGGGCCCTGCTCGGCATGCGCAGGCCGATCTTGGACGAGGACACCATCGAGCGGCGGGTACTAGCGCGTCTCGCCCGGCAGGAGATCTTCAGCAGGCGGCCCGCTCCGCTCCTGAGTTTCGTCATGGAGGAGTCGCTTCTACGACGCTGTCTGGGCGGGCGTGAGGTGCGGCGAGGGCAGCTTGAGCAAATCCTGCTTATCGGGCAGAAGCGGAACGTCGAGATTCAGGTCATGCCTCTCGATGTTGAGGACAATGCCGGCGTCGATGGGCCATTCACGGTGCTGACTCAGCAGAGTGCAGATCAGGTCGGTTACATGGAGGCCCAGGGGCGGAGCACGCTGGTGACTGATCGAGAAGAGGTCCGCGCCCTTGCGGCACGCTATGGGATCATCCGAGCGCAGGCTCTCACTCCGAGTGAGTCTCTGGCCTTCATCGAGAAGTTGCTGGGAGAGGTATGAACGTCGAAGCGACAACCGGTTCCATCCCTGAACTGACTTGGGTCAAGAGCAGTTACAGCGGCGCTGAGGGCGGTGACTGCGTCGAGATCGCGGCCAGCCCCGGCACGGTCCACGTCCGCGACTCGAAGGACACGGCCCGCCCCTCGCTGAGCGTGAGGTCCGGAACCTGGACCGCGTTCATCGAATTCGCGGCGCTCTGACACCGCCGGAGCCCTCTTCGGGTCAGCATCCGAAGAGGGCTCTGCGTACGTCGCCATCCCGGCCGGAGGCCGATCCGCGGCCCGGCGGCGATCGCGCGTCCAGGCGAGCCCGGAAGCGGGCATCGGCGTACCCCGGCGAATAACCCGTCGAGAAACCGAAGTTGACGCTGATAGCGTTCGTGACGTGGCGAAACTCAATCAGATCATCGCAGTCGAGAAGGGCATCAAGTCCAAGTCTCATCAGGACCTGACGGCAGCTCACCATGGGCTGCAGAAGCCCGCGTTGCTGGCCGGAATCTCGCGTACGTACCAGCCGAAGGACGAGGAGGGGGAGCAGCTGCCCCCCGAGTCGACGCGGGTGCAGGTGCAGGCCGAGGACGTGTTGCGGGAGACCGCGGCGACCCTTACGCGGCTGTTCGACGTGACCGCCACCAAGGACTGGTCCAACTGCACGGCCCGCGCGGACGTGAAGGTGGACGGGCGGGTGCTCGTCGCCGAGGTGCCCGTGTCGTATCTGCTCTTCCTGGAGAAGCAGCTCACCGACCTCAACACCTTCGTGCGGAAGCTGCCCGTCCTGGACGCCTCCGAGTCCTGGGTCCAGGACCCGTCCACCGACGCGTGGAAGACCGAGCCGGTGCGGACCCTCCGTACGAAGAAGGTGCCCCGGAACCATGTGAAGGCCGAGGCCACCGAGAAGCATCCCGCCCAGGTCGAGGTGTACTACGAGGACGTACCGGTCGGGTACTGGACGACCGTGAAGTTCTCCGGAGCGCTGCCCGCGCGACGCGTGAACGAACTCCTCGGCCGGGTCGAGAAGTTGCAGCAGGCCGTCAAGTTCGCCCGCGAGGAGGCGAACGGCGTGGACGTCGTCGACCAGCGCGTCGGTGACGCCGTGTTCGGCTATCTCTTCGGATAACAACCGCTGCCCCTTGGGGTAGCCTCATCAACTCCCCGGCCGATTATCACGGCCGGGGTGCGCGAGGAGCGCAAGCTGAAACTGAAGCTTGTCGTGATGAGCGGTTCCAGTGGAGGTTCGAGTCCTCCCCGCGGCACTTACGTTCTTGCCGCGGTAGCCCAACTGGAAGAGGCAGACCGCGTCAATCTCAGACTCTTGCTCCAGACTCAGCATTCGCCGCCGATCGCCGGATCGACCGGGCCCAGACCCCGGACGTCGAAATGCCGGTTCAAGTCCGGCCCGCACAGCTCGATGTGCGGTGGTCCAAAGGCAGGACGCGGCGACATGATGACTGATCTGGGTCCTCAAGCGTGCCGGCGTGCCACATGGGCGGCATCACAGGGCCCGGGGGCCGGCTACGCCCTCGGGCCCGCTCCGCGTTTGCGTTGATCGCGCCGGCGTTCGTCGCGGTGGCCATCATCGTGATTGCGTTCATAAAGAACGCGGCAATCCCGCCAAGTGTCATCTCGCGGAAATACGTACGTCCCCTTCCCTCCAGCAACGCGATCTACGGTGGAACCACCGCTCGGCCGATGTCGCCCGAAGGCCCCCGCCCTCGTCCGACTGGAGTTCCGTGCCCCTCGCCGCTCGCCCCCCGGCCGTCGCCGTACCGCCCTGGCTCGCCCATGCCCTGAGGGCCCAGCGGGGTCCGGTGCCCTGGAGCGCCGTCGTCCGGGGTGGACTGGCCGCCGGGCCCCTGCTGCTCGTCGCGGTCCTCGCCGGGCGGCCCTCCGTAGGCGTCGTCGCCGCGCTCGGCGCCATGCTCGCCGGGATCAACGACCGGCCCGGCGGCCGGCGAACCGCCGTCAAGCGGCTGGGCCTGCCCGCGCTGGCGGGCGCCTGCGGGCTGCTCGTCGGGTCGTACACCGGGGAGCACGTGGGACCCCTGGCGCTGACCGGCGTACTGACCGGGCTCGGGCTGGTCGCCGGAGCCGTCAGCGCCGTCGGTCCGGTGGCGAGCGGAGCCGGTACCCAGCTCCTCGTCGGCTCCGCGGTCGGAGCGGGGATGCCGCTGCCCGAGCCCGGATGGCAGCGTGCGCTCCTCTTCCTCGCGGGCGCCGGCTGGCTGCTCGGGCTGCGGCTCGTCCTGCCGACGCCGGGCGCCCCCTCCGGCGACTACCGGTTCGACGGGGAGCGGGACGCCGTCGCCGGCGTGTACGAGGCGGTTGCCGCGCTGCTCGACGCCGCCGGGGGACCGGACGCGACCACCCGCCGTGCCGCCCTCACCGCCGCTCTCGATCATGCGCAGGACGCGCTGTCCGGGCCCCGGCTGAGGCGGTACGCCGTCTCCGGGACCGAACGGCGGCTGCACGCGCAGTACGTCGCCGCACTGCCGCTCGCCGAGGCCGCGACCGCGCTCGCGTGGGCGGAGGATCCGCTGCCCGCGCGAACCGTGGAGGGGCCCCGGCGGCTCGCCGCGGCGGTCCGTGGCGGCCGTCACCCCGGGCCGCTGCCCGCGCCGGCCCGCTCGGCGCCCGCCCTGCGCGCGCTCGACGACGCCCTGCTGCACGCCGCCGACGCCTTCGACCGCGGGGCGGGCACGCCGCACCGAGGGACGCATACCCGACGCCGTACCGCCAGGTCCGTGCTGCGCACCGCTCTCGGCGCGGGCGGACGTGAGTACGGCCTCCGGGTCGCCCTCTCCTTCGGCGCCGCCGCGGCCGTCGCGCAGGCTCTGCACCACACCCGCTGGTACGGGCTCCACGCGCACTGGTACTGGCTGCCCGCGACCGCCGTCTTCCTGGTCAAGCCCGATCTCGGGCCGCTCGCCTCGCGCGTCCTGTGCCGGGCGGCGGGCACGGTGCTCGGCGCGGTCGTCTTCGCGGGACTCGCGCTGCTGCTGCCCCGGCCCGCCGGGCTCGTGGCGCTGGTCGCCCTCTGCGGTGCGCTGATTCCCGTCGCCACCCGGCACTTCGCCGCGCAGACCGCCGTCGTCACCGTCCTCGTCCTCGCCCTCGTCATGGTGGGCGGGGAGCCGCAGGCCTCCTGGAGCCGGATCGGCGAGACGCTGCTGGCCTGCGCGATCGTGCTGCTCGTAGGACATCTGCCGGCAATCGGACAGCGCGGGGCGACGGTACGGTCCCGGCTCACCCGTGCCGCGCAGGCGACCGACGCCTACCTCGCGCACGTCCTGGGCGACGGCACCGCGGACGACCGGACCGGCCGGTGGGCGCTGCGCCGCGAGGCCTACCGCGCCCTCGCGGAGACCCGTGCCGCGATCGACCTCGCCGCCGCCGAACTCCCGGCCCTCGCACGGCACACGGAGGGTACGGACAGGGTGGCGGCCACCCTGGAACGGCTCGTGGACACCACCACCGCGTGCGCCGTGCACCTCGACGACACCGGACGGATCGCCCCGCGCCACACCGAGCACCTCCGCGAGCTCCTCGACGAACTCGCCGAGCGCCGGGAGCGGGCGGGGCTGAGCGAGACGGCGGGGCTGACCGGGACGGCGGGGCTGAGCGAGGCGGCCGGGCCGCGGGGACTCGCCCAGACCGGCTGACGCCTACGGCCGTATCGGCCTGACGCCCACGTCCGGCGCAGGCCGACGCCCATGTCCGGCGCAGGCTGTCCCCCACGCCCCGCACAGGCTGACGCCTACGGCTGTACCCGCACCCACACCGGCGCGTGGTCCGACCCGGGAGCACCACGCCGCTGAGCGGGGTCCGGGCCGACCGAAGGCAGTCGCGGCACCCCGTCGTCGGGCAGGCCTGTGCCCGCCGCGGTGATCCGGTGGACCAGGCGGTGGCTGACCAGGATGTGGTCGATCAGCTCGCGGCGACCCGAGTTGACGCGCGAGTACCGCTGGTCGGCGGGGATGAGCGGGGCCACGTCCCACAGGCGCATCGCGTCGCCGTTGTCCGGGTGTGCGTAGCCGGAGGTGCCGATCTCGGAACCGGGCGGGCCGAGCAGAATCTGCGTGGTGGCGGCCTGCACCTCGTCGTTGAGATCGCCCAGCACCGCCACGTCGCGAGTGCGGCCCTCACCGGCCAGCAGGTCGTCGGCCAGCGCGCGCAGCGCCGTGGCCTCGGCCGCCCGCCGATACAGGGCGTAGGCGCCGTAGCGGGCCCGTTCGCCCTCGTCGCGCGGCTGGAAACGGCCGCCAGGGTACGACAGCAGCTTCGACTTCAGATGACACACCGCCACCTTCAGCACCGCGGCCCGCGTGGCGATCTCGACCGCCAGGAAGCCGCGGCCCGCCCGCGTCACGGGCGCTCCGGCGTCGTCGCCCTGCACCGGCCACAACAGCTCCGGGAAGGAGTTCGTGTCGGCGAGCACCGTCGGTACGAGACGGTGACTGAGGAAACCGACCCGGATGCCGCGGCTGTCCGCGTGCTCCGAGAGCGCGATGTGCCAGTCGCCGTCCAGCAGGCCGGCCAGGTCCTCCAGCGCGCCCGGGTCGCCGACCTCCTGGACACCCAGCAGGGTCGGGTCGAGTTCCGTGATGACGGACGCCAGGGCGGCCAGCTTCGTCTCGTACGCGGCCTTGTCCTTGGGGCCGAACGGGCTGCCGGGCCGGTACAGGTTCTCCAGGTTCCAGGTGGCGAGGAGCATGCCGGCCCCTTCCCGGGCGCAGGCGGTGATGACGCCAGGGTGCGCGCGAAACCGCCGCCGCGACAGGGCGGGGACGGGATGCACGATTCACGTCGCCCGGCGGCACGATGCCGTCGTACGTTGGCGTGGTGACTCCTTCTCCCGCCGATCTCGTCATCACCGGATGCACCGCCCTCGTGCACGACGAACATGAGGACATCGGATTCGTCGAGAACGCCTCGATCGTCGTACGGGACGGAGTCGTCGAGAGCATCCGGCCGGAGGCCGGTGACGTGCGCCTCCCGGACGCCGTCGAGCACATCGACGGGCGCGGTCAGGTCGCGATGCCCGGGCTGATCAACTGCCACACGCACGCGCCGATGGTCGCGCTGCGCGGAATCGCCGAGGACCTGCCGGCCGAGGAGTGGTTCAACGACTTCGTCTGGCCCATCGAGTCCAATCTCACCGCCAAGGACGTCGAGTTGGGCGCCCGGCTCGCCTGCGCCGAGATGATCCGCGGCGGAGTCACCTGCTTCGCGGACCACTACTTCTCCATGGACACGGTCGCCGCCGTCGTGGCGGAGTCCGGGCTGCGCGCCCACCTGGGCGAGGCCTTCTTCTCCACCCAGGGACCCGAAGGCCGGGAGAAATCTCTGGAGTTCGCACTCCGCCACCGGGGCACCGCCGACGGCCGCATCACCACCGCCCTGGCACCGCACGCGCCGTACACCGTGACCGACGACGACCTCGCCGCGACCGCCGCACTCGCCCGCGAACACGGACTGCCCGTGCACCTCCACGCCTCCGAGAGCCGCGGTCAGACCGACACCAGCCTGGCCCGGTACGGTCGTACGCCGATCGAGATCCTGGAACGCGCCGGGCTCCTCGACCTCGAAGCCGGTCTCCTCGTCGCGCACGGCACCGGCATCATCGAACGCGATCTGCCCGTACTGGAACGTGCCGCCGGCCGCGTCGCCGTCGCGACCGCACCCCGCGGGTATCTGAAATTCGCCTGGGACCCCACGCCGGTACGGGCGTTGCGCGGTGTCGGCGTCCCGGTCGGGCTCGCCACGGACGGGGCCGCATCGAACAACTCGCTCGATGTGTGGGAGTCCATGGCGCTCACCGCGCTGGTGCAGAAGTCCGCCGAGGGCGACCCGCGCTGGCTGACGTCCCGTCAAGCACTGCACCACGCGACGCTGCAGAGTGCCCGGGCGGTCGGCCTCGGCGAGAGCATCGGCAGCCTCGCCCCCGGCCGGCGGGCCGACATCGTCCTCGTGGACCTCACCGGCCCGCACACCCAGCCCGTGCACGACCTCGTGGCCACCCTCGTGCACAGCGCGCGCTCCGCCGACGTCCGCACGACCGTCGTCGACGGACGCGTACTGATGCGGGACCGCCGGCTGCTCACCATCGATCTGCCCTCGGCGGTAAGGGAGTTGGGGGACCGGCTGCCGGCGCTGATCGACCGGAGCCATGGCCGGCGGATCCAGGAGTACGACACCTGAGGCGCTCGGCGTGGCCGGCTTCGGGCGGCGTGGGCGCCCGCGTCGTGGCGGCCCTCGGCCCTCCCCGCCCGCCCGCGCTGCCGGTGACGTACCGAGGGAAGCGTTCTCCCGATGCACCGGTGACGTACGGGGGAGAAGAATGACGTACGGGGAGAAGAATTTTTCCGACGCACCGATGAGTTCCGCTCACCGTGCCGGTCCACCCCCGAGAGGGACCGCTCCCCGGGGTCCCGTCGCGTACCGGAGGAGGGGCCCATGACGCTTCCGCAGATCGTCTCGCGCGAACAGTGGCGCATCGCGCGCGAACAGCTGCTGGCCAAGGAGAAGGCCGTCACGCGCGCACGTGACGCGCTCAACGCCGAGCGGCGCGGGCTGCCGATGGTCGAGATCGACACGGAGTACGTGTTCGAGGGCGGCGACGGCAAGGCGACTCTCCTCGACCTCTTCGAGGGACGGCACCAACTCGTCGTCTACCACTTCATGTTCGCGCCCGAGTGGGACGCGGGGTGCCGAAGCTGCTCGGCGTTCCTCGACCAGATCGCTCATCTCGCCCATCTGCGGGCCCGGGGCACCGCCTTCGCCGCGGTGTCCCGTGCGCCGTTCACCAAGATCCTGCCCTTCAAGGCCCGCATGGGCTGGACCCTGCCCTGGTACTCCTCGTACGGCACCGGCTTCAACCACGACTTCCAGGTCTCCTTCGAGGGGGACGGCGACCAAGAGCCCTTCGAGCGTCCGGGCGTGAGCTGCTTCCTGCGCGACCGCGACCGGATCTTCCACACATACTCGACGTACGAGCGCGGTCTGGACGGGCTCGGCTCGACGGCCACGCTGCTGGACCTCACCGCCCTGGGACGGCAGGAGGAGTGGGAGGAGCCCGAGGGACGCGCCTCCGCCCTGGGCGCACCCGCGGGCAGCGAGCGGATCCGGTACCACGACGAATACGACGACTGACGCGACCGGCCCGGCGCATCTCGACGAATGCGACGGCCGACGCGGTCGGCGTCGCGTACCGCGACTGACGCGCCCCGCCTCGCGGATCTCGCGGGCACGGCAGGTCGGCGGCATGATCGCGGGGCGTACTCGCGCCGACACAGTGGGTACGGATCGCGAGAGATCCCTCACCCCAAGAGGGTCCGCAAGTGTCGACTACGTCTCAGTACCGTCACGTCGCGCGCCGTTCACCCCCTCCAGAGCGTTTAACTCTACGAGTACAGCGCGACATGGAGGTGCAGGGTGAACGGGCGAATGGTGCTGGAGCGCTTTCCCGCCGGTGGGCCACGCGGATCGTGGCCCGCGGAGGAGTTCGCGCAGGCGTGCCGCCTGCAGGGCCAGGCCGCCGAGGTCGTCATGGATCTCGCGACGGACGCATTTCTGGTGATCGTGCGTGGTGGGGAGCTCGTCGAGTAGGGAGCAGCGGGGCCGAGTGGGGTCAGCCCGCCTTCGGGGCGGGCACCTTCCTCGTGAACTGCTCCGCCTGCAGCGAGTACAGCTCCGCGTAGACCCCACCCGTGGCCAGCAACTCGTCCGGGGTGCCGGACTCCACGAGCCGGCCCTGTTCCAGTACGTGCACCAGATCGGCGTGGCGCACCGACGCCAGCCGGTGCGTGATGAGGACGACCGTCTGGCCGGTGCCGGCCAGGGCCCGGATCTTCTCGAAGACCTCCAGCTCGGCCCGGGCGTCGAGCGCCGCCGTCGGCTCGTCCACGATCAGGATCCGCCCGCGCCGGTAGGCCGCCCGCGCGATCCCGAGCCGCTGCCACTGGCCGCCCGACAGCTCGTGCCCGCCGCTGAAGCCGCGGCCCAGGAGCGTGTCGAGGCCGCGCGGCAGATCCTCCACGACGTCCTCCGCCCCGGCCTCGGCGACCGACGAGGCGAGCCGCTCATCGGTGAGCGGCGCCGAGGCCCGTCCCACCGCGACATTGACCCGGGCCGTGAACGGCCACCGTTTGAAGTCCTGCGCCACCATGGCGATCCGCTCGGCGAGTTGACGCCGGTCCGCGTGCGCCGCGTCCACCTCGTCCCACAGGATGCGGCCCCCGTCGGGCGCGTACAGCCCGGCCAGCAGTTTGACCAGGGTCGTCTTCCCCGAACCGTTCTCGCCGACGAGCGCCACGATCCGGCCCAGGGGCAGAGTGAGCGTCACGTCGTCCAGCGCGGGCCGGGCCGAGGCACCCGGATAGGTGAACGTGACGTTCTCGAAGCGGATTTCACGGGGCTCCGCGGGGAGCGGATCGCCGCCCTCGGGAACCGTGCGCCGCGCCGCCTCGACGAACAGGCGTTGCAGGTCGCCCACGAACAGGGCTTCCTCGTGCAGGGAGTTGACCGCCAGGACGAGGGTGTCGAGGCTCGCGGAGCCCGTGCGGATCGCGATCACCGCCGTACCGGCCACGGAGAGCGCCATCGCGCCGCCGAGCAGCAACCCGCCGAGTGTCGCGTACGTCGCCACGGTGGCGAGCCCCGTCCAGGCCGCCGCGATCAACCCCGTCCGCGCGGTCAGCCTGGCCAGCCGTGCCTGTTCCACCTCCGCCGTCTTCGACATCGAACGGAAGTGGCGCAGCAGGAACGGCCCCACGCCGTGCACCCGGATCTCCGGTGCCGCGGCGGGCTCGGTGAGCAGACCGCTGATCAGCCGGCCTGCCCGCGCGTGCTGCACCCAGGCGTGGAACGACTCGTACCGGCGCCGCGCGTTGGTCAGGGCGCTCCAGGCACTCGGCAGCGTCATCGTCACCAGGAGCGGCAGCAGCGCGGGATGCAGCACCGTCAGCACGCCCGCCGCCGCGATCAGGGAGATCATCGCGTTCACGACCTGGGTGGCGACCGAGATCATCCGCCGGGCCGAGGTGGCGCCGTACTGCGCGGTGTCCAGCAGCTTGTGGAAGGCGTCGTCCTCGATCGCGGCCAGCTCCACGCCCGCCGCCCGCTCCAGATACAGCTCCGTCGCCACCCGCTCCACCTTCGGCTCCAGACGGCCGGTGGCGTACGTCGACGTGGCCCGCAGCAGCGCGGCGAGCAGTGTCACGGCGGCGACCGTGGCCAGCGCCGGGACGGCTCCGCGCAGCCGGTCCTCCACCGGGCCGCTCGCCATCACCCGCCCCAGCACGCTGTTGACCGCCAGCAGGCTCACCGCCTGGGCCGCGCCGCGGCCGACCTCGGCGGCCAGTACGGTCCGCGCCGCGCCCCGGTCCGCCTGCCAGGCCAGCCGGAAACTGGACGCGAGCAGGGACGGCAGCCTGGTCACCATGGCGCGGAAGTTGAGCTCCAGGAACGCTTCGGAGTGCTGGGACCAGCCCGTGTCGTAGCGCAACGGGCCGCCGAAGAGCAGGAGTTCCGAGTCGGACGGCGCCGGGTCGGTGCCGCTTTTCTTTCTCACCGTTGGCCTCCCCGAGAGTGCACGCACGGTGCCCTCCCCAGGAATGGCGTCTTCCACCCGTGGTGGCAAGGGAGTTCGGGTACGGTCGGCGCACTCCTGGCCCCGGAGTGCGCGCCGGTGACGGTCAACGTCCGTCCGGCGCCCGTGGACGCGCCCCCGGCCGGGGGCCGCTGTGACTCAGGCGCTGATGTGGCGGGACCAGGCCGGTGGTATGCCCATGATCCGGCAGACGGCCAGGTAGAGAGGGATCGGCGGGGTGTACGGAATCGTGCCGTCCGGTTTGTGGATGAGCCCGGGAACGCAGGGTGTCTCCGGCAGGACCGCACCAATGGCGTAGTGGGCGGGCGCCGGCCATTCGAGGGCGACATCCGAGTCGGAGGGGACGATCCACCACCAGTACGCAGGGTCGGCGTACACACAGCCCACGCGTGGCAGCCGGGGCAGCAGCAGCGGGCCGAAGCGGGCGGGCACCGCCACCGCGTCGCAGCCCAGCGGCACCGTCATGCCCTCGGGTATGGGGAGACGTCTCGGTGCCTCGGACGGACGCTGCCCGCGCTTCACACGGACCAGCGTGTCCAAGGACAGCACCGGGGCCGGCCCGGTCGACATCGCCCTCACACCCATTCGGCCCCCGTCCCCAGGAAAGCCTGCGCCCCGGACCCCCGGCCGTCGGCCGGCGGCTTCTTCGCGCTCCACCCCAGATCGGATCGCGGTTCGGTGTCCGGGCCCCGGCCCCCCGAGCGGGCCGGGGCACCGGTGTGCTGCCGGATCCCCAGCTCCGGCGGGTACAGCTCGGGCGTGTACGTGTGTGGCAGGCCGGTGTCGGCCTGTGATTCGTCCGTCGTGCGGGGCAGCTCCGCCCAGACGAGCAGTCCCGGCCCGGTGTCCTGGGCACCCCAGGCCCGGCAGACGGCCGCGATGAGGAGCAATCCCCTCCCGTGCTCCTCATCGGGCCGCTGCGGCGAAACGTGCGGCTCACCCGGCGCGCACCCCTCGTCACGGACCGCTATCCGCACCAGCTCGTCACCGTCGTGGAGCTCGCAGACGACGCTGCGGCTCGCGGTGTGCACGATCGCGTTGGTCACCAGCTCGGAGACGACCAGAGCCGCCGTGTCGCAGGTGTCCTCGCAGACCGCCCAGTGCGACAGCCGGGCATGGGTCAGGCGGCGGGCCTGTCTCACGGAGCCCGGGTGGGCGGCCAGCTCGAAGCGGAACCGGCGCTCTGCGGCTGCCTCGGGGCGCACCCCTGTGGCGGCACGGAGACCGAACCGGTCTGCGGCGGCGTCTGTTCCTAACGGCGCGGACGGAGTCACGCTTGCCACTATCGCCCCGGCGTGAACACTTGGCAAGTGTCACTCTGAAAATTGCAGAGTGCCGTGTGCCTTCCGGAGGGCCGTGGCACACTGCTCGCAACAGCACGCAGAGCGGCGCCAGTTGGGATCCGCGAAAAGGACACCCAACGGCGCCGCCCGGGCTGTCAGGACTCAGTGGAGGTGGGACGTGAGCGAACCGCGGTCCGCGCCGACGGTCGGCCAGGTCGTCCTCGGCCGGCGCCTCCTGGACCTGCGGGAACGTGCGGGTCTCAAGCGTGAGGAGGCCGCACGGGTCCTGCGGGTCGCCCCCGCCACCGTCCGCCGTATGGAGATGGCCGAGGTCTCCCTCAAAATTCCGTACCTCCAGCTCCTCCTGAAGTCGTACGGCGTCTCCGACGAAGAGGCCGAGGCCTTCGTGCTGTTGGCCGAGGAGGCCAACAAACCCGGCTGGTGGCAGCGGTTCCACGACATCCTGCCCGGCTGGTTCTCGATGTACGTCAGCCTGGAGGGCGCGGCCAGCCTGATCCGCTCGTACGAACCCCACTTCGTGCCCGGCCTGTTGCAGACGGAGGATTACGCGCGTGGCGTCCTGAAGTCGGGCGCCATCGGCCAGACCAGACCCGACGACATCGAGCGCCATGTCGCGCTGCGCATGCAACGCCAGGATCTGCTCATCCGCGAGGACGCGCCCCGGCTGTGGGCCGTGATGGACGAAACGGCCCTGCGCCGTCCCGTCGGCAGCCCCGACGTCATGCGCGGCCAGATCGACAGGCTGCTTCAGGCCACGAAGCTGCCCAACGTGACGCTGCAGGTCGCCCCGTTCGCCGCGGGGCCGCATCCCGGCACGTACGGGCCCTTCGTGCTGTTCCGCTTCGCCATGCCGGAACTGCCGGACATGGTCTACAGCGAGTACCTGACCGGGGCTGTCTACCTGGACGCGCGCGCCGAGGTGGCCACCCATCTCGAGGTCATGGACCGCATGGCGGCCCAGGCCGCTACGGCACATCGCACGAAGGAGATTCTCCGGGATCTCCGCAAGGAGCTGTGAATGGAACGCATCGGGCCGCGGATACGCAATGTGCGCATCTACAACGGCATGCCCGCCCGGGAACTCGGCAGTGAGGGCTGGCGCAAACCGTGGAGCGGCGGCAACGGCGGCAACTGCCTGGAGGCGATGAAGCTCGACGACGGCCGGATCGCTGTCCGGCAGTCGGCCGATCCCGATGGACCGGCCCTGATCTACACCGCCGGTGAGATCACCGCGTTCATCCAGGGCGCGAAGGCGGGAGACGCGGATTTCCTGCTGTCCTGAGGGCCGCGGTGCCGCGGGACTGCCGTCCTGAGGGCCCGATGTCCTGAGGGCCCGATGTCCCGAGGGGCCGCCGGATGTCTTGAACCACTCGGTCCCGAGCGCGGGGCTCTCTTCTTTTCCCTCCCGACTTCCTAGCCTGGGTGCTGACGTGATCATCTGCCGACCCGCGGACCTACGGAGATCGCCATGAGCGGGCAGCCCCCCATCGAGATCGACACGAGCAGACCGCATCCCGCGCGGATGTACGACTGGTTCCTCGGCGACAAGGACAACTACCCGGTCGACGAGGAGATGGGTCGGCAACTCCTCGCGCTCGACCCGCGGGTGCCGGTGATGGCGCAGGTCAACCGGGCCTTCATGCACCGGGCCACCCGCTGGCTGGCGATCAACGGCGTACGGCAGTTCCTGGACGTCGGCACCGGCATACCGACCGAACCCAATCTGCACCAGATCGCCCAGCAGGTCGCGCCCGACGCACGCGTGGTCTACTGCGACAACGACCCCATCGTGCTGGCCCACGCCGAGGCACTGCTGCGCAGCACACCCGACGGGGTCACCGAATACCTTCAGGCCGATGTGCGGGACCCGGCCAGAATTCTCGAACAGGCCGCGAAGATCCTGGACTTCAGCCGGCCGGTGGCCCTCTCCCTCGTCGCGCTGCTGCATTTCGTCGCCGACGAGGACGGCGCGTACGAACTCGTGGAGCGCTTTCTCGCCGAACTCCCCTCCGGCAGCTACCTGATGCTCTCCCACGCCTCGGGCGACTTCGACACGGAGAAGGCGGCGACGGCCACCGAGATGTACCGCAGGCGTGGGCTGACCATGGCGCTGCGCGGCCGCGCGGAGATCGCGCGGTTCTTCGACGGACTCGAACTCGTCGAGCCCGGCGTCGCGTTGGTCGCCGACTGGAAACCGGAGCTCGGCGAGGTGATCCGGGTCCAGGGCGACGAGCCGGTGCCGGGGTACGCGGCGGTGGGGCGCAAGGGGTAGGGGTTGTCCGAGGGCACCCGTTGTCGGAGGGCACCCCGCTCACCCCGGCGGCAGCACCCCGCACAACGCGTCCAGCGCCGCCCCGTACGCGTGCTCCGCGGGTGTCGCGTACCCCACGACGAGGCCGTCCGGCGCGGACATCGTCGCCGCCGGATGGCGGAACTCGGCGAGGCCGTCCAGGGCGACCTCCTGCCAGACGGCAGCCTTGACCACGGACTGTTCGGTGCCCGGCGGCAGGCGCAGTACCGCGTGCAGCCCGGCGGCGATCCCGGTGACCTCGACGTGCGGCGCGTGCGTGGCGAGCGCGGCGACGAGCCGGTCGCGCCGCACCCGGTACCGCTGCCGCATACGCCGCACATGGCGGTCGTACGACCCGGAGACGATGAAGTCCGCGAGCGTCAGCTGGTCCGGCACGCTCGCCCATGCCTCGCGCTCGCCCTTGGCCGCGAGGACCCCGTCGACATACCGCTCCGGAACGACCATCCACCCCAGCCGCAGCGCCGGTGACAGGCTCTTGCTGACGGACCCGATGTGGATGACCCGCTCCGGGTCGAGCCCCTGCACGGCGCCGACGGGCTTGCGGTCGTAACGGAACTCCCCGTCGTAGTCGTCCTCCAGGATGACCCCGCCCCGCGCGCGTGCCCAGTCGACCGCGGCCGCGCGCCGCGAGGGGTGCAGCGGACCGCCGGTGGGGAACTGGTGCGCGGGCGTGAGCAGGACGGCCCGCTCCCGGCCCAACTCGCCGACCAGAGCGCCGTCTTCGTCCAGGGGCAGCGGCACGGTCCGTACGGCGGCGGTGGCCAGCAGCTCGCGATGGAAGCCGAGGCCGTACGACTCGACGGCCAGCGGCCCGCGCAGCACCCCGCCGGTACCCGCGAACAGCAGCCGCAGCGCGTGCGCGAAGCCCGAGCAGATCACGATCCGTTCCGGCTCGGTACGCACTCCTCGCGCGCGTGCCAGATATTCGGTGAGCGCGCGGCGCAGCTCGATCCGGCCGGCCGGATCGCCCGGCCCGAAGGCCTCGTTGGGTGCCTGCTGGAGCGCCCGCCGGTACGAGGCGAGCCAGGCGGCGCGCGGGAACGACGACGCGTCCGGAGTCCCCTGCCGCAGATCGTGCCGCGGTCCACGCGCGCGTGGCGGCGCCTTCGTCGGCACGCGCGCGTGTGCCCCCAACGGCTCGGCACGCTCCGCGACCCGGGTGCCCGAGCCCTGCCGGGCGGTGAGCCAGCCCTCGGCGACGAGTTCGGCGTACGTGTCGGCGACCGTGTTGCGGGCGACCCCGAGGTCCGCGGCGAGTGAGCGGTACGGCGGCAGCCGCGTTCCCGGCGCGAGCCGCCCCGAGCGCACGGCCTCCCGCAGCGCGCGGATCAGCGCCGCCCGGCGGGGACCCGCGCCGGCCATCTCCAAGTGCAGATCGGCACCGATCCGCTCCGCCGAATTGACCCATGAATCAGCCATGAAATTGCACCCTACAGGGGGTCTATCCGGCCCGTAGATTCATGGGCATGACGACGAACACGATGCACACGACGGCGAACACGATGCACACGACGGCGAACCGGACGACGGGGAGCGAGATGCCGGCGAGCGTGACGGCGGGGGGTTCGACGGGCCACGCTGGTGCCGCTCCCCTGGGGGTGGGCGCGCCGGTGACTCCCAGGCTCGACTTCGCGAAGGCCGCGCCCAAGGCCTTCCGCGCGCTCATCGGCTTCGACGCGGCGGCGCGCGAGGGACTGGACCCGGCCCTCGTCGAGCTGATCCAGATCCGCGCCTCGCACCTCAACCACTGCGCGTACTGCCTTCACATGCACACCAACGACGCGCGCAAGGCGGGCGAGAGCGAGGACCGGCTGCACATGGTCGCGGTGTGGCGCGAGGCCCGGCACTTCTTCACGCCGAAGGAGCAGGCCGCGCTCGCCCTCACGGAGGCCGTCACCCTGGTCGCCGGCGGTGGCGTCCCGCACGACGTCTACGCGGAGGCCGCCGCCCGGTTCGACGAACAGGAACTGGCCCACGTCCTCGCCCTGATCTTCACGATCAACACCTGGAACCGGGTCGCCCTGTCGACGGCCAAGGTGGCGGGCACGGACACCCGCGCCTGACGCCGGGGGAGGGCGGGTGCGCGAACGGGCTCGCCCAAGGAACTCGGACCGCGGTCACCGGGGAGGCGGCCCGGACAGCCCTGGCCCCGCGTCACCGCGTCACGCGGTCCGTCCTGGCGCTACGCCGTCATCGGGCGGTCGTACGGCCCGATCGGCGCGGGCAACTGCGAGGCGCCGCCGGTCAGATGGCGGTCGACCGCCGACGCCACCGCGCGGCCCTCGGCGATGGCCCAGACGATGAGGGACTGGCCGCGCGCGGCGTCGCCGGCCACGAAGACTCCGGGGGCGCTGGTGGCGAAATCCGCGTTGCGGGTGATCGTGCCGCGGGAGTCGAGGGTGACCCCGAGCTGCTCGAGCAGACCGTCGTGCCGGTCGGGGCCCGAGAAGCCGAGGGCGAGCAGCACGAGGTCGGCGGGAAGACTCCGCCCGGAATCGGGGACCGGGCGGCGCCCCGCGTCCACCTCGACCAGGTGCAGCGCGCGCACATGTCCCGCCGCGTCCCCGGTGAAGCGGAGCGTGGACGCCGCGAACAGCCGGGCGTCCGCGTCCGCGGCGGGCGCCGTCTCCAGCTCCCCGGCCTCCTCGTGCGCCGCCGAGAGCCGGTAGATCTTCGGATACGTCGGCCACGGCTCGAGATCCTCGTCGCGCTCCGCCGCCGGCTGCGCGTAGATGTCCAGCTGCGTCACGGACGCGGCCCCCTCACGCACGGCCGTGCCCAGACAGTCCGCGCCCGTGTCACCGCCGCCGATGATCACCACATGCTTGCCGGCCGCGGACAGCGGCGAGACCTCCAGATCCCCTTCGCACACCCGGTCGGCGAGCGGGAGATACTCCATCGCCTGATGGATTCCGTCCAACTCCCGTCCTGGTACGGCAAGTTCACGCCAGGCCGTGGCGCCGACGGCGAGGATGACGGCGTCGTAGCGCGCCCGCAGCTCCGCGGCACCGACATCCCGTCCGACCGCCACCGACGTACGGAACTTGGTGCCCTCCGCCTGCATCTGCCCGAGCCGCCGGTCCAGATGCCGCTTCTCCATCTTGAAGGCCGGGATGCCGTACCGCAGCAGGCCGCCGATCCGGTCGGCCCGCTCGTACACGGCGACGGTGTGCCCGGCCCGCGTCAACTGCTGGGCCGCGGCCAGCCCGCTGGGCCCCGAGCCGATCACGGCGACCGTCCGCCCGGAGAGCCGGTCCGGCGGACGCGGTGGCGTGAAACCGTCCTCCCAGGCCCGGTCGGCGATGGCCACCTCGACGTTCTTGATGGTGACCGCGGGCTGGTTGATGGCGAGCACGCATCCCGCCTCGCAGGGCGCCGGGCACAACCGCCCGGTGAATTCGGGGAAATTGTTCGTCGCGTGGAGCCGGTCACTCGCCGCCCGCCAGTCGTCCCGTGAGACGAGGTCGTTCCACTCCGGGATCAGATTGCCCAGCGGGCAGGCCTCGTGGCAGAAGGGGACCCCGCAGTCCATGCAGCGGTCGGCCTGCCTGCTGATGATCGGCAGCAGTGCCCCGGGGACGTACACCTCGTCCCAGTCCCGCACCCGTTCCTCGACGGGCCGGCGGGGCCATTCTTCGCGCGGAGTGGTGAGGAAACCCTTGGGATCGGCCATGGCCGTCTCCCTTGCGTACGCGTACGGGGTCGAATGCTCTTTCGGCCACGATACGGCCTCGCCCTTCCGCGCGCCGCTCGGCTTCCGCCGCCCGGTTCGCCCTGCTCGGACCGGATGCTCGCGGCCTTGGTCCGCCGGTCCACTGGTCCGCCGGTCCGCCGGTCCGCCGGTCCGCCGGCCCGCCGGTGCGGTCCGGGTGCCGGGTTCCGGGCTCCGGGCTCCGGGCTCCGGTTCTGCGGTGTGGTGCCGCGGCGGGTACCGGTCTTGCCGTGCGGCGCCGGGTCGGGTGCTGGTTCTGGGGTGCGCTTCCTGCGGCGGGTACCGGTCTTGCCGTGCGGCGCCGTGCCGGGTTCCGGTTCGGCGGCGCGCCCCCGCGGCGAGTCCGGTCTTGCGGTGCGGTCCTGACGCCGGGTGCCGGTTCTGCGTTGCGGTCTCGCTCCGGGGGCTCAGTCCTCCCGTGCATCCCGGAGGGCCGGGCTCAGGTGAGCGCGAGTATGTACGAGACCGTCGCTGCGGCCGACGAGACCGTGCGGACGTGGTTCCACATCGACCACTCGCCCACGTACGTGCTCCAGTACGCGGTGGCCTCCGGGGCACCCGGATCCATCGTGGCGAGCTTGTCGTTGCGCGGGACGTTCGCGGCGGCCGTCACCCCGAACGTGCCGAAGAGATACAGCGCGCTGCCCAGCAGCAGCTCCACCGTGCCGTCGTCCGGCCACAGCACGAACGTCACCACCGCCAGCACCGCGCACAGCACGGCCGTACCGACGAACACGGCCATGAAGGCCGGGGTCAGCGCCGCCACGTTGATCGCCTGCATCGCCGCGACGCCCTGCGCCGGCGGCAGCGCGGCGATCCCCTTCATGACGAACGTCGAGAAGCCGCAGAAGACGCCGGCCACCAGCCCGGTACCGAGCACGCCCAGCACCGTCAGCACGAAGTACGGCCCACCGATCATGTCCACTCCCCGTCCGCCCGAATTCCAAGATCCTGCACGGCCCCCGACCGTCACCTCAAGTCAATACCCGCACGATCACCGCGACCATGGCCGAACTGCGCAGACGCATACACGAGCGTCTCTCCCCGTGCCTGCGCCGGGCGCCCGCCCGACGGGACCTCGACGCCCCGGTCACCCCGTCTCCCCCCTCTCACCCCGTCGCCTGACCGGCGCGCCATCCGCTCAGCGTCGCCTCCGTCGCGGCCGCGATCCGGCGCCGGGCCTCGTGCCGCGGCACGCCACTCATCAGCAGCTGGTCGTACGGGGTCTCCGTATGCCGTACGGACGCCCGGACCGCCGAGGTCACCGCTGCCTCGGACAGGGCACGGCCGGCCGCGCTGCGTCCGACCCGCCCGCTCCCGCGCACCGAGGCATGCGCGGCGATCGTGTTCGCCCGACCGGCCGGGCACCCGGGAAACAGCCGCTGGATCTCCTCGGCGAACACCTCCGTGAAGCGCACGTCCTCCGCCGCCCGCCGCCGCGCGTCCCGCGTCCGGCGCCGCCGCCGGGCCTCCGCGTCCGCCAGGCACCGCACCTCGGCCAGGGCGAGCGCCGACTCCTCGACCAGGACGCCCTGCCGCTCGTACCGCGCCCGTCGCCGGTTGAACCGCACCACCACCGCCGACAGCGCGCTCGCCTCCCGCGACCTCCGCGTCAGCGCGGTGTCCCCCCGCGGCAGGAAGACCAGGTGCCCGAGGTCCGCACAGTCCAGACACCGCGGTGTCCCCTCCTCCAGTACCAACAGCGCGAGCGGCCCGCTCCGGCACTCGGCACAGTGCCGCTTCTTGAGCGGCTGGACGACGAGAAGCCCGGTGCGGGACGGGGGAGTTACGATCCGTGCCATACGCGGTTCATTCCCCGGCCGCCCCCGGAAGCACGTCACCGACGCGTGTCGTTGCCGTAGTTCACCAGTTCACGCGCGCCCCTGGACCGGCCTCCGTGAGCCCCCGCGAACGTCCCCCGGGGTCGCGGAACCGAACACCGAGATTCCCGTACGCAGAGCCTCCTCACGAGCCACCGTCTCCCGGGCCGGGCGGGCTTGAGCACTGACGCCCGTGTGCGTCGAGCCTCCTCACGAGCCAACGTCTCCGGGGGCGGAGGGCCTGAGTACTGACACCCGCCTAACGTCGAGCCTCCTCACGAACCACCGTCTCCGGGGGCGGAGGGCCTGAGTACTGACACCCGCCTAACGTCGAGCCTCCTCACGAGCCAGCGTCTCCGGGGGCGGAGGGCTTGAGCACTGACACCCGAGTACGTTCACCTCCTCACGAGCCAGCGTCTCCGGGGCCGGCGGAATTGAACACCGACACCCGCGTACGGTGCAGCGTCGGCGTCTCGATCTCGTCGAGCACCGCCACCGCGAGGTCCGCGTACGACAGCCACGCATCCGCGTCGGGCGCACGCTCGCCCCCGAGCCGGTACCGCCCGGTGCGCGGCGCGCCGACCTCCAGCCGGGCGGGCGGTGTGAGCATCACCCAGTCGACCCCCGCCCCGGCCTCACCCCCTCGCTCCGTCGCCTCCCGCAATCGCCGCAGCCCCGCCGCGTGCGCCAGCGCGAACGGCCGGATCTCCGCCGGGAACGCCGCCGGATCGTCCATCACCGCCCGCCCGTCCGCCCCGACGAGATGCGCGAACAGCCCCACGGCGACGAGCCGCCCCACTCCCGCGCCGGCGAGCCCGCCCAGCAGCGCGTCCGCCGCCTTGACGAAGAACTCCGGGTCGAGTGAGTCGAACCCCTGCTCAGGACCGCTGAAGGGCGACACCGCGTGCACCGCCGCGGCATGCCCGCCCACTACCTCGGCGACCGCCCCGGGATCGGTGACGTCCCCGCGCGCCACCGTCACGCCGTCGGCCCCCGGCTCCGGATACCGCCCCGGATCCCGCACCACGGCCGTGACGCGGTGTCCTCGCCGCCGCGCCTCGTCCGTCACCGCCCGCCCCGCGCGCCCACCCGCTCCGAACACGACGATCCCGGCCATGCCCAACCTCCCTGCCAGACAACGCATTTGACCCGCTGACCTGGACGGTATCCACGGGATACCGGTTACTTCAAAGATATCGGCGCTAGCCTCGGACGATGACCGAGCAGCCCCGGATCGAGCAGCCCCGCGCCGAGCCATCCGGCAGCAAGCCGTCCCGCAGCAAGCCGTCCCGCAGCGAGCCGTCCCGCACCGAGCCGTCCCGCACCGAGTCATCCGGCAGCGAGCCGTCTTGTGTGGAGTCGTCCCGCGCGGGATCTGCGTCTGCTGAGCTGCCATATACCGGGCTGCCTAATGCCCGGCTGCCGTATGCCCGGCTGCCGTGTGCCGAGTCGCCGGACGCCGAGTCTCCCGGGGTTGAGGCCCGCGGCCCCGAGGTGGGACGCGGGGAGCCGCGCCCCGGTCCGGCCGGGAGCCTGGACGCCGACATGTTCGACCCCCTGTGCCCGTCGGGAGCCATGCCCTTCCGGGTCGGTGACAAGTGGACCGGCATGGCGATCCGCTGCCTCGAAGCCGGTCCGCGCCGCTTCACCGAACTGCGTGTCCCCCTGCCCGTCATCACCCCCAAGGTCCTCAGCCAGACCCTCCGCGCGATGGAACGCGACGGCCTGATCACCCGCACGGCATACGACGAGAACCCGCCCCGCGTCGAATACGCCCTCACCCCTCTCGGTCACACCCTGATCCCCCTCCTCGATGCGGCCCGCGCCTGGAGCGCCGAGCATCTGCCACGCCTCCTCACCGCCCGCCGTACCCACGAGGCCGCGCCATGAGCGCGGCATCATGGGCTCTGTGCGACTCGAAGCGATCACCTGGGAACGTCTCGGCGACCTGCTCGCCGACCGGCTGCTCGACCTGAAGCCGGACGACGGCAGCCCCTGGCCGCGCATTGCCTTCGACGGGGCGCCGGCCGCCCGCCCCGGCGACCTCGCGCACAGCGTGTCCGAGGCGCTGCGCGTCCGCGGCCGGTCCTCGCTGGTCGTCGGCACGGACGGATTCCTGCGCCCCGCTTCTCTCCGGTTCGAGTACGGACACGAGGACGTGGAGGCGTACTACGACGGCTGGTTCGACACCGGCGCCCTGTGGCGCGAAGTCTTCGGCCCGCTCGAACCAGACGGCGACGGCCGCGTCCTGCCCGACCTCTGGGACCCGGTCACCGACCGCGCCACCCGCAGCCCCTACGTCCAACTCCCGCCCGGTGGACTGCTGTTGCTGCACGGCCCCCTCCTGTTGCGTCACTGGTTTCCCTTCGATCTGACGGTGCACGTCCTCCTCTCCCCGGGCGCCCTCCGCCGCCGCACCCCCGAGGGAGATCACTGGAACCTCCCCGCCTTCGAGCGTTACGAGGCCGAGGTGGACCCGGGCACCACGGCCGACGTCCTGGTCCGCGCCGACGACCCGCGTCACCCGGCGTGGAACGGTTGATCGCGAGCACTGAACCCAAAAGCGCTTTCCATGCACGTGCATGGAGTTAGTCTGTGTCCATGACGCTTCCCTCCGGCACTTCGGTCTCCTTCAACGACTCGGTCCGCGCCCTCCTCGACGGCAAGAACTTCGCCAGCGTCGCCACCCTCGGCCCCGGCGGTACTCCTCACAACTCGGTGGTCTGGATCAAACGCGAGGGCGACTCCGTGCTGTTCTCCTCGACGGAGGGCCGCCAGAAGGTGCGCAACCTCCAACGGGACCCCCGAGTCAGCCTCTCGATCTTCGAACTCGCCAACCCCTACACCTCGGTGGAGATCCGGGGCACCGCCGAGATCCTCCCCGACGAGAACAAGCGCCTCCCGCACGAGCTCTCCCACAAGTACCTCGGCATCGACCCTCCGGCGGAGAAGGACGAGGAGGTCCGCGTGATCATTCGCGTCGTCCCGCAGAAGATCGTCGGCTTTTCCGCCTGAGCCCCTGCGGCTTTTCGGCTGAGCCCCTGCGGGTTCTCGGCCTGAGCCCCTGCGGGTGCTTGGCCCGAGCCTCTGCGGCTTCTCGGTCTCAGTCCATGCGGCACGGGGGCCCGCAGCCCGTGCCGCTGGACTTCGGGGTGCGCATCCCCGGGGGCGCGGCGAGAATGAAGGGCGCCGGGACTAGCGGTGCCTTCCTGCGTCGCGCCGGCCGCCCGGCACCGGGAGGTATTTCATGACCACCGCCGGAGACATCATGCATCGTGGCGCCCAGTGGATTCCCGCCCACGAGACCCTGGACCGCGCGGCCCAGCTGATGCGCGAACTCAATGTCGGCGCGCTGCCCATCAGCGACGAGAACGAACGGCTCTGCGGCATCCTCACGGACCGCGACATCGTCATCGGCTGTGTGGCCATGGGACACGACCCGGCACGGATCACGGCCGGCGACATGGCCCAGGGCACACCGCGCTGGATCGAGGCCGACGCCGATGTGAGCGAGGTGCTCCACGAGATGCAGGGGCACCAGATCCGCCGGCTCCCCGTGATCGAGAACAAGCGGCTGGTCGGCATGATCAGCGAGGCCGACCTCGCCCAGCACCTGACGGACGACCAGCTCGCCGCCTGGGTCGAGAGCGTCTACGCGAAGAGCGCGACGCACTGACGTCGGCGACGGACCCGCTGACGCCCGCGTCCGCTCGGCCTTCTCCTCCGGACGCGGGTGTTCGCGCGCCTCACAGCCAGCCGTGGCGCCGGAAGCCCCGGTAGAGGATCAGACACGCCACGCTTGTCAGGCCCGCGACCAGGCCGTAGCCGTACCGCCAGTGCAGCTCCGGCATGTGGTCGAAATTCATGCCGTACACCCCGCAGACCATCGTCGGCACCGCGATGACCGCCGCCCAGGCCGTGATCTTGCGCATGTCCTCGTTCTGCGCGACCGTCACCTGCGCGAGGTGCGCCTGCAGAATCGAGTTCAGCAGTTCGTCGAACGCGGCTATCTGTTC
Source organism: Streptomyces sp. NPDC058371 (assembly GCF_042723265.1). Classification (NCBI taxonomy): domain Bacteria; kingdom Bacillati; phylum Actinomycetota; class Actinomycetes; order Kitasatosporales; family Streptomycetaceae; genus Streptomyces; species Streptomyces sp. NPDC058371. Next base: position 276,600 of record NZ_JBHXJC010000005.1, read on the forward strand.
CGTGACCCGCAACAGGTGGTCCGAGACGTCCCGGAAGTAGGCCTGTATCTCAGGGTCGACCACCCGGATCGGCCGGGTGGCGAGATCCAGCAGGGGTCGGGCCAGCGGGACCACGGCCCGCTTCAGTTCAAGGAGTTCACGCTTGAGCTGATAGATGCGCCCCGGGTCGGCGCGCGCGCCGTTCTCCGCGAAGACATCGGTCTCGACCTGGTCGATGTCCTCCTGCACGGCGTCGGTGACGGTGAGGTAGTCGTCGACCACGTGGTCCGCGATCGCGTGCAGCACCGCGGCCGGGCCCTTGGCCAGCTGTCGGGGGTCGGCCTCGAGTTCTTCCCGTAGCGGACCCAGGGAGCCGTGTCGCCCGTGCCGCACCGTGATCACGAAGTCGCGGCCGATGAACACCATGATCTCGCCGGTGTCCACCACCTCGCTGGTCGCCGTGAGTTCCTGGTGCTCGACGTAACAGACCGTCTTGAACACCGCGAACAGCGTTTCGCCGTACCGCTCCAGCTTCGGGCGCTGGTGGGCGTGCACCGCGTCCTCGACCGCCAGCGGGTGCAGGTCGAAGAGCTCGGCGAGGCCGGCGAACTCCTGGTCCGTCGGCTCGTGCAGCCCCAGCCAGACGAAACCGTCGTCGCGCTTGCGCACCTGCTCCACGGCGTCGACCAGATCGCTGCCGCCGGGAACTCTGGCGCCGTCCTTGTAGGTCACGCAGTTGACCACCGCCGAACCCAGCGGGGAGCGGGCGGGGTGACTCAGGTCGACGCGGGGGTGCCGTCGGGTCAGCCGCGCCACAGTGCGGAGGCCGCCGACTTTGCCGAGGCCTGTGACCTTCCGCAGATTCCCTGCCATGGACATCCGGATCTCCTCGCGTGGATCCCTTCGCGCCGTGCATTGCGCCTTGCCGCGGCCAGTCTGCCAGCATGAATCGGGCGCTGGGAAAGCCTGGGGGAACGGAACCCTCCGCTCCGTACGGCCGAACTGTGCGACGCCGGAGGGCGGCCCGGCGCCCTCGGCGCCCCGTCGGTCCGATGCCGGGCGCGCCACGGATCCGATGCGAGGGCATGCCTCGGATCGGGTGCGTCGACCAAGCCCGACAAGCCGGACAACTGGGATGATTCCCGCATGACGCGAACCGACGGGTATCTACTCGGCAACCGGCAGACCGAGGCGAGGCAGCGCTTCGACGCCTTCGCCCCTCTCTTCGACCCCACGACCTTCCGGCACATCGAGCGTTTCGGCATCGGGTCCGGCTGGCGCTGCTGGGAGGTCGGCGCCGGCGGCACCTCGGTGGTGTCGTGGCTGGCCAAGAAGGTCGGCCCGACCGGCCGGGTCCTCGCCACCGACATCGACACCTCGTGGGTGGCCTCGGTCGCGCGTCCGCCGGTCGAGGTCCGGGTCCACGACGTGGCCGCGGAGGAGCCGCCGGGGGAGGGCTTCGACCTGGTGCACGCACGGCTCGTGCTGGCCCAAGTCCCGGACCGCGAGCGGGCGTTGCGCTCGATGGTCAGGGCCTTGCGGCCCGGCGGCCGGCTCCTCGTCGAGGACACCGACCTCTCGCTCCAGCCGCACCTGTGCCCCGACGAGTACGGCCCCGAGCAGCAACTGGCGAACCGTCTGCGCAAGGGCTACCGCCACCTGCTCACCGAGCGCGGCGCGGATCTGTCGTACGGCCGCACGCTCCCGCGCCAGCTCCGCGAGGCGGGCCTGCGCCGCGTGGAGGCCGACGCCTACTTCCCCGTCTCCTCGGCCGCGTGTGCCGCACTGGAGACGGCGACGGTCCGTCAGATCCGCGATCAGCTCGTCGCCGCGGGCCGCGCCACGGACCAGGACATCGACCGTCACCTGGCCAACGTGGCCGCCGGAACCATGGATCTGGCCACGGCCCCGATGGTCTCGGCCTGGGGCCGCAAGGCGTAGAGGAGAACGGGCGGGGCCTCGCGCCGGCTGCTGTCCGGAGAGGCCCGCACGCCCATCGCCTCCCGAAGGGTGCCCCAGCCCATCGCCTCCCGAAGGCTGTCGCAGCCCATCGCCTTCCGAAGGCTGTCGCAGCCCATCGCCGTCCAAAGGGTGCCGCAGCCGAACGCCCACCGAAAGGGCAGCCCCGCGCCCCGCCCGCCGTCCGAAGAAACCCGCACCCTTCCGCCGTCCCCACGGCCCCCGTACTGCCCCCGTCCCGGAACAGAACCCACGCCGACTACCGCGCTCCATAGAGGCCGTCCCACTGTCCGACCGCCTCCGTCAGGAAGCCGTCGGCGGCCGCCCGCCCACCCGTTCCACCGCCTGCGCGCCCGCCCTGCACCCCTGCACTGCCGCGTCCTCCGGCTCGGTGCCCGCGAGCAGGGCGGCGAGGAACGCTCCGGTGAAGGCGTCACCGGCGCCGGTCGTGTCCCTCGGTGCGGCGGGCGCCGCGGGGACACGGGCCCCGATCTCGCCGGCCCGCGCGACGAGAGCTCCGTCGCCGCCCTGTTTGGCGACCACCAGGGGGACGTGGCGGCTCAACTTGGCGGCCGCGTCCGCCGCGTCGGGCAGCCCGGTCAGCAGACACGCCTCGTCGCGACTGGGCAGCAGTACGTCGACCCCCTCGGCGAGCGCGAGAAAGCGGTCCACGCCCAGCTCCGTGAGGAACCCGGCCGACGCCGGGTCCAGACTCACCGGCACGCCACGCGCGCGTGCCGACTCCAGGACGACCGCCACCAGTGCCCGGCTCGGCGCGGAGAAGAAGAGGTAGCCGGACAGATGCACCCGGCCGACCCCGTCCAGCAGCGAGGGCGACCAGTCGTCGGGAGCGAGCCGCAGAGACGCACCGCTGTCCGTGAGGAACGTGCGCTCGGCCGCGGCGCCCGTGTCCACCAGGCAGATCACGGTCCCCGTGGGCGCTTCCTGATCGACGACGAGACGGGGCCGGACACCGGAGGCGGCAAGCTCCCGCTCGTGCCACGCGGCCGCGTCCGAGCCCACCCGCCCGAGCAGCCGTACGTCCTCGCAGCCCCAGTAGGCCGCCCAACACGCCACGTTCGCGCCCGCGCCGCCCGGCAGGGTTCGGATGGCGGCGGCTGTGTCCGTGCCCGACGCGAGCGGACCGCGGTGCCGGGCGACGACGTCCGTGACGATGTCACCGACGACCAGCAGCGCGCCGGCAGCCGAGGCCGTACGAGCCCCGGCGCCTCGGGAAACGGTCCCGCGCGCGTGCACCTCGTGACGTACCCCATCGGCATCCGCGCGGTCGGGCGTCGTCACGCCCCCGCCCAGGCCGCCGCGATCCGTCCCGCGAGCCGGACATTGCCCCGTACCGCCGCCAGGTTGGCGCTCAGCGAGGCGCCGTCGGTGTGCCGCACCAGATAGTCGAGCAGGAACGGCGTGACCGCCTGCCCGGTCACCCCTTCCGCCTCGGCCGCGTGCAGCGCGTCGGCGAGCACGCGCGCGTGAAGCGCGGGATCGAGTTGCTCCTCCTCGGGAACGGGGTTGGCGACGATGAGGGCCGACTCCGGGCCGTCGAGGGCGTCCTGCGCGCGCATGACGTCCGCCACCTGGACCGGCGACTCCAGCGTCCAGTCCACCGGATGCCCCGAGTCGGACAGATAGAAGCCGGGGAAACGCCCGGTGCCGTACCCGGCCACCGCGACCCCCAGGGTCTCCAGACGTTGCAGGGTCGCGGGCACGTCCAGGATGGACTTGACGCCCGCGCACACCACCGTGATCCGGACGCGCGCCAGCAGCCCCAGGTCGGCCGACTCGTCCTGTGTCACCGTCCACTCCCGGTGCACCCCGCCGAGCCCGCCCGTGGCGAACACGCGCACGCCCGCGCGGGCCGCCAGCAGCGCTGTGGCCGACACGGTCGTCGCCCCGCTCGCGCCCGCCGCCACCGCGAGCGGCAGATCACGGTGTCCGAGCTTGCGGATCCCGTCCTCGTTCGCGACCCGCTCCAGCTGCTCCTTGTCCAGACCGACATGGGGCCGCCCGTCCAGCACGGCGATCGTCGCGGGTACGGCACCCTCCTGCCGTACGACGTCCTCGAGCTCCAGGGCCACCTGCAGATTGCGGGGGCGTGGCAGCCCGTGCGCGATGATCGTCGACTCCAGGGCCACCACCGGCCGGCGCGCGCCGAGCGCCTCCCGCACCTCTTCGGACACCACAACCACGTGCCTGTCTCCTGTCTGTCGGTCTTCCCTCATCCCTGGCGGGCGGCGCGTCCGGTCAAACCCTTGCGAGCTCCGCGATACACCACCAGCCTGGGTACATGACGGACAACGCGACACGTCTCGACCATGTCGTCCTCTGGGTCCGGGATCCGGTCTCCGCCGCCGACTTCTATGAGAAGGCGGTCGGCCTGGAACCCCTGAGGCTCCCCGAATTCGCTGCGGGAAAGGCCTCGTTTCCCTCGGTACGCCTCAATGCGGAGACCATTTTCGACCTGATGCCGCTCACCATGGCCGAGCACATGAGCATGGTCCCCGGAGCCGCCGAGAGTGCCGGCCACCCGGTCAACCACGTCTGCCTGTCGCTTCGGGAAGGCGATTTCGACGCGTTGCGTACGCGTCTGGAGGAGCGGTCGGTGCCCGTCTCGGACTTCTCGTACGACTCGTTCGGCGCCCGCGGACCGGCCAAGCGGAGCTTCTACTTCCGCGACCCGGACGGAAACGTCTTCGAAGCGCGGCACTACGAGTAGGGCTATCAGCACGAGCACGAGCACGAGCACGAGGAGGCGGACCGGCTGAACCCCGCCGTGAGGGCTGCGGCTAGGGTGCCGCCCATGACCACGAAGAACCAGGCCACCCCGTCCTTCGCCGTGCACATTCCCGACGCCGAGCTGGAGCCGGAGCCGCTCGACCCGGCCCAGGTCGTCTCCGGGACGCCGGTCGTGACGGGCAAGGTGCTCTGGGAGTCGGCCGACGGCAAGCAGTTGCGCGGCATCTGGCAGATCACCCCGGGCGTGGTGACCGACACGGAGGCCAACGAACTCTTCGTGGTCGTCAGCGGCCGAGCCACCGTCGAGGTCGAGGGCGGCGACGTCCTCGAGGTGGGACCCGGCGACGCGGCGATCCTGCGCGAGGGCGACCGCACGACCTGGACGGTCCACGAGACGCTCCGCAAGGCGTACCACATCAGCCTCTGACCCCCCGGTCGCCACATCAGCTTCTGACCCCCGGATCAACCTCGCCTCGCGGGCACCTGACCTGCTCGACCGGGAAGCCGCACGGGCCGCCTCAGAACAGCGGCTCCGGCAGCACCCCTTCCAGGGCCAGCAGCTTCCGTTTGGTCTCCAGGCCGCCCCCGAACCCTCCGATGCCGCCGTCGCTCTCGACGACCCGATGGCAGGGCACCACCACCGGCAGAGGATTCGACCCCATGGCCACACCCACGGCCTGCGCGGCGCCCGGCTGACCGACCCGGCCCGCCAGATCGCCGTAGCCGACGACCGCCCCGAACGGGACACCGGAGGCGAGCTCGCGCAGCACCTGACGGTTGAACCCGGAGATCAGGGACCAGTCCAGCGGCAGTTCGAAGGCCCGGCGCTCGCCCGCGAAGTACGCCGTCACCTGGCGTATCGCCTCCGCCAGCAGCGGGGAGCCGGGTGCTTCGACGGGCTCGGCGCCGAGCCGCGACGCGAGCCGTTCCAGCGCCTTGTCACGCACCGCGTCCGTGGCGTGGAACACGACGTTCACCAGGCCGTCGCGTGTCGCGGCCAGCAGCAGTGGACCGATGTCCGTGCCGACGGCGGTCCACACGACCTGCTGCTCGTACTGCCCGTGGCTGTCCATGCGGTCCACCGTACGGCGCACCAATGACAACGCCCGTGGCGTGGACACCCTCGGGCGTCCACGCCACGGGCCGGTCGGACCGGGCGAGGACCTCAGTACGCGCTGAGGGCCCGTCGCACCACGTCGGGCCGGTTGGTGATGACGCCGTCCACGTCGTAGCCGGCGACGCGCCGGGCCGCTGCCGTGTCGTTGACGGTCCAGGTGAGGATCTCCAACGGCTTGCCGTGCGGACCGTCGAAGGCATGGATCGCGGCGACGTAACCGGTGGAGATCGAGGTGTACGACGAGTTGATCTGGTCGGTGAACTCCGCGTACGTCGACAGGTCGGCGACCGACGGTGTGCCCAGGAGAGCGGTCTTCACTCCGGGACGCAGGTTGTGGACCGTGCGCACACTGGCCGGGCTGAAGCTCTGCACGATCAGCCGGTTCTTGAGGTGGTCGGCGTCCAGCCAGCCCGCGCTGTTCAGGAGCTTGAGGGTCTGGCGTTCGATCCCCGGATACAGCTCGGGGTTCTTGATCTCCATGACGAGCTTCTGGTGGTTGCGCGACACGCGGTCCATGTACTGCTTCAGCGTCGGCACGTGCGCGCCCGCGTAGCGCCGGGCGAACCAGCTGCCCGCGTCCAGACGTGAGATCTCCTTCGCGGTGAAGTCCTTGACCTTCCAGGGGGCACGGCGGGGATAGACCTCCTCGACATTGGTCGTACGCGTCAGCGTGTCGTCGTGGATGACGACGAGTACGCCGTCCTTGGTGCGCTGTACGTCGTTCTCGACCCAGCGGAAATCCATGTCGTCCGCCCTGTCGATGGCGGCCAGGGTGTTCTCCGGTGCGTACGCGGAGGCGCCGCGATGGGAGACGACCACCGGGCCGCCGCTGCCGGTCGCGGAGTGGGCCGGGGAAGAGGGGAGTATCACGACGGCGCCCCCGAGAAGCGCGGCGGTCGTGGCGGCGGCAACGCGCGCGTGCATACGTACTCCTCGCGTCGAGCGATCACAGACAGCACAAGAGTGACAGCAGAGGGTCAACAGCAGAGGGGTACAGGATGGCCACCGATTGAATGGAGTTGTCCAAATCCGTGCACACGGGCCCCACAACTGGGGCAAGGGCGTGTTTCTTTGCCGGAAAATCGTTCGACCATTCCGGTGGCAGTCATACTCTCTGCCTCGACCCTGGCCGTTGCGGCGGCCCCGGGGCGGGGGCAGTCCAGGGAGTTCCGGGCCACATCAGGGTGGGAAAGGCAGTCGCGCATGCAGGGCACCGTCGACGGCTTCAGCTACGGCCTCATCACCCCACTCGCGGCGTACCTCATGGCCTGCCTGGGCGGTGCGCTGGGTCTGCGCTGCACCACCAGATCGATGCTGGTGGCCCGCTCCTGGCGTGCGGGCTGGCTCGCGCTCGGCTCGGCGGCGATCGGCTCCGGCATATGGACCATGCACTTCGTCGCGATGATGGGGTTCACCGTCGAGGAGACCCCGGTCCATTACGACAAGGTGATGACGTTCGCGAGTCTCGGTGTCGCCATCGTCATGGTCGGCGTCGGGATCTTCATCGTCGGCTACCGGGGCGCGACCGGAACGGCACTCTTCACCGGAGGGACCCTCACCGGCCTCGGAGTCGCCTCGATGCACTACCTCGGGATGGCGGGCATGCGCCTCAACGGGAAGCTCGAGTACAACACCTTCACCGTGTCCGCCTCGGTCGTCATCGCGGTCGTCGCCGCCACCGCCGCCCTGTGGGCCGCCGGACAGGTGCGCGGCTTCCTCTGGAGCGTGGGCGCCAGCCTGATCATGGGACTCGCCGTCAGCGGCATGCACTACACCGGGATGGCCGCCCTCAGCGTCCATCTGCACGGCGCGACGAGCGCCCCCTCCGGCGATTCGCCCGCGGCCCTGCTCGCGCCCATGATGATCGGCCCGCTGGTCTTCCTGTGCCTCGCGGGCGTCGTCGTGATGTTCGACCCGCTGATGGTGATGGGCCGGCCCGACTGGTCGGCCGCCGAGACCCGGCCCGGAGTGCCGGCCCGCGCCGCCGTCCCGCACCCTCGCCAGCCGTCCCGGCGCCCCGCCCGGCACCCCGGGCACCGAGGCTCCCGCACCCCGCAGAACAGGTGATCAGGCCCGGTTGTCAGTGCCGGGTCGTACGGTTGATTCCATGCGGCCCGTTTCCAAGATCGAACGTTCGGTGGCGCCCTTCGAGGTCGTCAGCTCCTACCAGCCGAGCGGTGACCAGCCGACGGCCATCGCCGAGCTCGAAAAGCGCATCCGCGCAGGTGAGAAGGATGTCGTCCTGCTCGGTGCGACCGGCACCGGCAAGTCCGCCACCACCGCGTGGATGATCGAGAAGCTCCAGCGCCCCACGCTCGTGATGGCGCCGAACAAGACCCTGGCCGCTCAGCTGGCCAACGAGTTCCGCGAGCTGCTGCCCAACAACGCGGTCGAATACTTCGTCTCGTACTACGACTACTACCAGCCCGAGGCGTACGTCCCGCAGTCGGACACCTACATCGAGAAGGACTCCTCGATCAACGAGGAGGTCGAGCGCCTGCGCCACTCCGCGACCAACTCGCTGCTCACCCGCCGCGACGTCATCGTGGTCGCCTCGGTCTCCTGCATCTACGGCCTCGGTACGCCGCAGGAATACGTGGACCGGATGGTCACCCTCAAGGTCGGCAACGAGATCGACCGCGACGACCTGCTGCGCCGCTTCGTGGACATCCAGTACACGCGCAACGACGTGGCCTTCTCCCGCGGCACCTTCCGCGTCCGCGGCGACACCATCGAGATCTTCCCGGTCTACGAAGAGCTGGCCGTCCGCATCGAGATGTTTGGCGACGAGATCGAGGCCCTCTCCACACTCCACCCGCTCACCGGCGAGGTCATCAGCGACGACGACCAGCTCTACGTGTTCCCGGCGTCCCACTACGTGGCAGGCCCCGAGCGCATGGAGCGCGCCGTCAACGACATCGAGAAGGAGCTCGAGACCCGCCTCGCCGAGATGGACAAGCAGGGCAAGCTCCTGGAGGCCCAGCGCCTGCGGATGCGTACGACGTACGACCTGGAGATGCTCCGTCAGATCGGCTCCTGCTCCGGCGTGGAGAACTACTCGATGCACTTCGACGGCCGTGAACCCGGCTCCCCGCCGAACACGCTGCTCGACTACTTCCCGGACGACTTCCTGCTGGTCATCGACGAGTCGCACAACACCGTGCCGCAGATCGGCGCCATGTACGAGGGCGACGCGTCGCGCAAGCGCACCCTCGTCGACCACGGCTTCCGGCTGCCCTCCGCGCTGGACAACCGCCCGCTGAAGTGGGAGGAGTTCCAGGAGCGCGTCGGCCAGACGGTCTATCTGTCGGCCACCCCGGGCAAGTACGAGCTCTCCCGGGGCGACGGCTACGTCGAGCAGATCATCCGTCCCACCGGCCTGATCGACCCCGAGGTCGTGGTCAAGCCCACCGAGGGCCAGATCGACGACCTGGTGCACGAGATCCGCAAGCGCACCGAGAAGGACGAGCGCGTCCTAGTCACCACGCTCACCAAGAAGATGGCCGAGGACCTCACCGACTACTTCCTGGAGCTCGGCATCCAGGTGCGCTATCTGCACAGCGACGTCGACACCCTGCGCCGCGTCGAGCTGCTCCGTGAACTGCGCGCGGGAGAGTTCGACGTCCTCGTCGGCATCAACCTCCTCCGCGAGGGCCTCGACCTGCCCGAGGTCTCCCTGGTGGCGATCCTCGACGCCGACAAGGAAGGGTTCCTGCGGTCGGGCACGTCGCTCATCCAGACCATCGGCCGCGCGGCGCGCAACGTGTCCGGTCAGGTCCACATGTACGCGGACAGGATCACCCCGGCGATGGAGAAGGCCATCGAGGAGACCAACCGACGCCGGGAGAAGCAGGTCGCGTACAACGAGGAGCGGGGCATCGATCCTCAGCCTCTCCGCAAGAAGATCAACGACATCGTGGCGCAGATCGCCCGCGAGGACGTCGACACCGAACAGCTGCTCGGCTCGGGCTACCGCAAGTCGAAGGACGGCAAGGGCGCCAAGGCTCCGGTGCCCGCGCTCGGCAAGGCCGGCAAGGCGGCCAGGTCCGCCAAGGGCAAGGCCGGCGAGACCGTCCCCACCGACCGTCCCGCGGCCGAACTGGCCGGACAGATCGAGGAGATGACGGAGCGGATGCGGGCCGCCGCGGCCGATCTGCAGTTCGAGATCGCCGCACGGCTGCGCGACGAGGTGTCCGAGATGAAGAAGGAGCTCAGGCAGATGAGGGAGGGGGGTCTGGCCTGACGGCCGGCCGTCCGTCCGCGTGAGGGCCCGCCAAGGCGGGCCCTCGGTGCACGCGCTGTGTTGCAAGACCGACACAAAGTTCGTCCCAGGGTTCGGCGCTGTCAGTCCCGCTGCGTAGGGTTCTGGTCATCCGCGGACTCCGCGGCAACAGGGGACAGTTCGAGAGGGGATCAGCGCGTGACGGTCAACATGACCAAGGGTCAGGCCATCAGTCTGCAGAAGAACGACGGAGGCACCCTGACCGCGGTGCGTATGGGGCTCGGCTGGCAGGCCGCCCCCCGGCGTGGGCTGTTCGGCTCGCGCACCCGGGAGATCGACCTCGACGCCTCCGCCGTGCTGTTCGCGGACAAGCAGCCCGTCGACGTCGTGTTCTTCCGCCACCTCGTCAGCGACGACGGTTCCGTACGGCACACCGGTGACAACCTGGTCGGTGGCGTGGGCCAGGGCGGCGACGACGAGTCGATCGTCGTCGACCTGCAGCGCGTCCCGGTCCACATCGACCAGATCGTCTTCACCGTGAACTCGTTCACCGGACAGACGTTCCAGGAGGTGCAGGACGCCTTCTGCCGTCTGGTCGACGAGACCAACGGCCAGGAGCTCGCCCGTTACACGCTGGCGGGCGGCGGACAGTACACGGCCCAGATCATGGCGAAGGTGCACCGCGCGGGCACGGGCTGGCAGATGACCGCGCTCGGTACGCCGGCCAACGGCCGCACCTTCCAGGACCTGATGCCGGCGATCCTGCCGCACCTGTAGGCAGCCGGGCGCGCAGCACACGAAGCGACGTAGGGGGACAAGGCGATGACGGCCGAGCTGACCCGGGGGCAGAACCATCCGCTCTCCCAGGTCCGTCTTGAGGTTCGCGTTTCGGCCGGCAAGCCGATCGTGGCCGGGGCCACGCTCAGCGACGAGCAGGGCAAGGTCCGCGGTGTCGAGTGGGTGGCCCATCCGGGCTCACCCACCCTGCCCGGACTTGAGGTCTCCAAGCAGGCGGCGGCCAGTCACCGCCTCGCGTTCGACCTGGAGGCCCTGCCGGAGTCCGTGCACCGGGTCAGTGTGCTGCTGGCCCTGCCGGCCGGGGCCGGCGGCCCGGTCCGGTTCGGCGCCGTCGCCGCCCCCTTCGTCGCGGTCACCGGACTCGACGGTTCCGAGGTGGCCAGCTACACCCTCACCGGCCTGGACGCCGAGTCCGCGGTCGTCGCCCTGGAGCTCTACCGCAGACAGGGCGCCTGGAAAGTACGCGCGGTCGGCCAGGGATACGCGGGCGGCCTCGCCGAACTGCTCACCGACCAGGGCCTGCCCGAAGCCCGGCAGCTCGCGGGCAGCATCAACGAGGCGGTGGCCACGGGCCTGGCCCGCTCGGTGGCCGCACCCCCGCCCCGCGCGTCCGACGCGGACCGCTCGCGGCAGGCGGCCGCCTCCGGGCCGGGACCGGACCAGCCGTACGCCGGGCCCCAGGGCGCTTCCGGCGACGTATCCCCGCAGCAGACCCGCCCCGGGGTGCCGCAGCCCTCGTCCCCGTACGACGCGTCGGGCGCTGCCGCGGCGCAGGGAGGTCACTCCGGAGGGCTCGGCCTGCCGGATCCGTCCGCCGTCACCCAGCCCGCCGCGCCCGCCGCCGGTGGACCGGTCGACTACAGCCATCCGCACCGGCAGAGCGCCGCACCGCCGCCGCCTCCGCCGGTCGCACCTCCCACCCCGCCGGGTCGGCCGGCACAGCCCGTAGCGGGCGACGCGACCGGCTGGTCCATGGAGGAGCGCCTGTACAACCAGGTCTGGGGCATGTTCGAGGACTTGGCGCGCACGATGGCCGCGTATCGCAGTGCCGTCGACTTCGCCGACTCGCGGATGGAGCAGGAGCTCGACAAGGCGCTCTCCGACCCGCGCAGCCGGATCGGCGGCCAGGGCGACGCCGCGCGCGAGGCGGCCCAGGCCAAGCACGCCCAGCTGGTCGACCAGGCCAGGGCTGCGCTCGACCGGGACCTCGCGCAGCTCACCGCGGAGGCCGAGGTGGTCGAGCCCGCGCTGCCGCCCGCGTACGCGCGCTGGGACAGCCCGGTCTGGCAGGCGTACCGGGTGCCCATGGAGGTCCCGATGGCCCTGCGCCTGGGCGATCTCCATCTCCCCGAGAGCGAGGGACTGAGCATCCCGATGCTGGTCCGGCTGCCGCTGGAGCGCGGTCTGTGGATCGACAGCGGCCGCTCCTCCCTCGAGGATTCGCTCGCCGACCCGGACGCGTTGCGCCGGCTGGCCATGGACGCGGCGGTGGCGCATGCCGCGCGGCTGCTCGCGGCTCATCCGGCGGGTGACTTCACGGTGCACGTCATCGACGCGGCCGGTGCGGCCGCCGCTTCGCTCGCGCCGCTGGTGCAGTCAGGTGTGCTGGCCGGTCCGCCCGCCGTGGGCGCCGCGGGCGTGGCCGACGTCCTGAGCCGCCTCACGCAGCGCGTGGACCTGGTGCAGATGGCGGTGCGCGGTGGCGCGGCCGACGCCCTGCCGCCGGACCTCGACACGGCGCAGCAGCTGCTGATCGTCCATGACTTCCCGCACGGCTTCGACGACCGTGCCGTGACCCAGCTGCGCTATCTCGCGGACGAGGGGCCGTCCGTCGGAGTCCATCTGATGATGGTCGCGGACCGGGAGGAGGCGGCTGCCTACGGGCCGCTGCTGGATCCCCTCTGGCGCTCGCTCCTGCGGCTCACGCCGGTGCCCGACGACCACCTCGCCGACCCGTGGGTCGGTCATGCCTGGACCTACGAGCCCTCGCTCGTGCCGCCCGGCAGCCAGGTGCTCCAGCAGGTGCTGGCGCAGGTGGCGGCAGCACGCCGCTCCTGGAACCGCTGAGCCCGCCGAGGGCATTGCCAAGCATTCGCAAAGAACCCTGACCTGTGCACTTGGGCTTCCTTTTACCAATCTCTTTACCTTTCCTTGGTGATTCGGGTACTGTCTTCCGTACGGAGGGGAGTACTCCCTACCAACTGCGGCGTACCCGTCAATACGGATCAGGCCAGATCCCGGGGCGCCGGCCCGCAGGCGTCGGACGCGGCACGCGTCCTCCTCGCCTCGGGTGGAAGAGACCTCCGGTAGCGACGACGCTGAAATCTGCCGTTACGTACTGCCGGAGGCGCAGTGAATGTTTCCCTGACCCTGTGGGTCCTGACCATCGTGGGTCTTGCCGCACTGATCGCGGTCGACTTCTTCATCGGGCGCAAGCCCCACGACGTATCGATCAAGGAAGCCGGCATCTGGACGGTGGTCTGGATCGCCCTGGCCGGCCTGTTCGGACTCGGGCTGCTCGTCTTCTCCGGCGGTGAGCCCTCCGGAGAGTTCTTCGCCGGCTTCATCACCGAGAAATCGCTGAGCGTCGACAACCTCTTCGTCTTCGTCCTGATCATGGCAAAGTTCGCGGTGCCCTCGCAGTACCAGCAGCGGGTGCTGCTGGTCGGTGTGCTCATCGCCCTCGTCCTGCGCGCGATATTCATCGCCGCGGGAGCCGCGATCATCGCGAGCTTCGCGTGGGTCTTCTACATCTTCGGCGCGTTCCTCATCTACACCGCCTGGAAGCTGATCCAGGAGGCCCGGGCCGACGAGGACGACGAGGAGTTCGAGGAGAACCGGCTGCTCAAGGCGGCTGAGCGACGCTTCGGCGTGGCCGACCGCTACCACGGCACCAAGCTGTGGATCCGGCAGAACGGCAAGCGCGTCATGACGCCGATGCTGGTCGTCATGCTCGCGATCGGCACCACCGACGTGCTCTTCGCACTCGACTCGATCCCCGCGATCTTCGGTCTGACGCAGGACCCGTACATCGTCTTCACGGCCAACGCGTTCGCGCTGATGGGTCTGCGCCAGCTGTACTTCCTGATCGGTGGCCTGCTGCGGAAGCTGGTCCACCTCAGCTACGGCCTGTCCGTCATCCTCGGCTTCATCGGCATCAAGCTGGTCCTGCACGCGCTGCACGAGTCCGGCGTCCATGTTCCCGAGATATCCATCCCGGTCTCGCTCGGTGTCATCTGCGGGGTCCTGGTCATCACCACGATCACCAGCCTGATCGCCTCCAGGAAGCAGGCGGCGGCGGAGGCCCGGAAGGCTGCGGAGCTGCCCAAGGACAGCATTGACGTCTGACGGCGCCGGCGACGGAAGTCGTCAGAGGACCACCTCTCGGGGGCGGTGTCCGGTGAACTGCCGGCCACTGCTCCCGGCCGCGGCTCGCGTTCGGAGCATGTCCCCAAGGAGCGCGAGTCCGGCGCTTCTCGGAGCGTGTGCCCGGGCCGGGTTCGTCGCGGAGGCCCCACGGTGGATCCCACGTCACCGAGTGCGGCGTCCGTGTACGTCTGCGACGATCGCTGCATGATCGTTCGGCTCCGGTCACTCGCGACGCAGTGGACGACCGTGGTGCCGGCGGTCGCGATCGTCCTGCTGGCCTTCACCTGGGGGCGCGATCTGCCGGGCGCCGTCGTGGCGCTGGTGACGGTGGTCCTCGCCGGATCGGTCCTGGCCGCGGTCCACCACGCCGAAGTGATCGCGCACCGCGTAGGCGAACCCTTCGGGTCCCTGGTCCTCGCTGTCGCGGTGACGATCATCGAGGTCGCGCTGATCGTCACCCTGATGGTGGACGGCGGCGACAAGAGCTCCACCCTCGCCCGGGACACGGTGTTCGCAGCCGTGATGATCACGTGCAACGGCATCGTCGGCCTGTGCCTGCTCGTCGCCTCGTTGCGTCACGGCCTCGCGGTCTTCAACGCGGAGGGCACCGGCGCCGCTCTCGCGACGGTCGCGACGCTGGCCACGCTCAGCCTGGTGCTGCCGACGTTCACCACCAGCAGGCCGGGGCCGGAGTTCTCCACTGCACAGCTCACCTTCGCCGCGCTGGCCTCGCTGATCCTGTACGGCCTGTTCGTCGCGACCCAGACCGTGCGGCATCGTGACTACTTCCTCCCGATCACCCGGCAGGGCGAGGTCATCGACGTGGACGACCACGCCGACGCCCCCTCCGCCCGTACGGCTGCCATCAGTCTCGGACTGCTCGGCCTGGCCCTCGTCGGCGTGGTCGGTCTCGCCAAGGGCGTGTCGCCCACGATCGAGTCGGGAGTGGAGGCGGCCGGGATGCCGCAGGCCGTGGTCGGCGTGATCATCGCGCTGCTCGTGCTGCTCCCCGAGACCATCGCCGCGTTGCGCTCGGCCCGCCGCGACCGGGTGCAGACCAGCCTCAACCTCGCTCTCGGCTCGGCGATGGCCAGCATCGGCCTGACCATCCCCGCCGTCGCCCTGGCGACCGTGTGGCTCTCCGGACCGCTCGTACTCGGCCTCGACTCGCTCCACATGGTGCTGTTGGCGCTGACCGTCGTGGTGAGTTCCCTGACCGTCGTGCCCGGCCGCGCCACCCCGCTCCAGGGAGGCGTGCACCTGGTGCTCTTCGCGGCCTATCTGGAACTGGCGATCAACCCCTAGGACAGGTCCCCGCGGTCAGTCGGCGGCCGGTACGACGGCCAGCCGGGGCACCGGCCGCGTCTCAGGCAACAGCACGAAGCACCCCAGGCTCAGCAGGGCGATGACGGTCAGATACGCGGCCACACCCCAGGGGACGCCCTCTCCCTGAGACACCGCCGTCGCCACGATCGGGGTCAGGGCGCCCCCGAGCACACCGCCGAGGTTGTAGCCGACCGCCGCGCCGGTGCAGCGCACGCGAGGCTCGTACAACTCCGGCAGATACGCGGCGATCACGGCGAACATCGTGATGAACGCCAGGAGCGCGACCAGGAACCCGAGGAACATCAGCAGCGGTTCGCCGGTCGACAGCAGGGCGACCATCGGGAACATCCACACCGCGGCAGCGGCACAGCCCACCAGGCACAGCGGGCGCCGTCCGTAGCGGTCGCCGAGGAGCGCCATCAGCGGGGTCAGGGAGCCTTTCACGACGACCGCGGCCATGATGCAGGACAGCATGACCGTACGGCTCACCCCGAGCCGTTCGACGCCGTAGGCGAGCGCCCAGGTCGTCACCGCGTAGAACACCGCGTATCCGACCGCGAGCCCGCCGGCCGTCAGCAGAACGAGCCGCCAGTGCCCGCGCACCACCTCGGCGAGCGGCACGCGCGCGTGCTCCCGCAGTTCGAGAAAGCTAGGGCTCTCCGCGAGCGAACTGCGCAGCCACAGCCCCGCCAGCGCGAGCACGCCCGCCGCCCAGAAGGGCACCCGCCAGCCCCAGGCCGCGAACTGCGCGTCGGACAGGGTCGCCGACAGCGCCAGCATCACGCCGTTGGCCAGCACGAACCCCAGCGCCGGGCCGATCTGCGGGAAGCTCGACCACAGCCCCCGCCGCTCCGCGGGCGCGTGTTCCGCGGTCAGCAGCACCGCCCCGCCCCACTCGCCGCCGAGCCCGAACCCCTGCAGAAAACGCAGGACCAGCAGGAGCACGGGAGCGGCGACGCCGATCGACTCGTACGTCGGTACGCAGCCGACGGCGACCGTCGCCGCGCCGGTCAGCAACAGTGAGGCGACGAGGACCGGCCGGCGCCCGCGCCGGTCCCCGATGTGCCCGAAGAGCACCGAGCCGAGCGGCCGTGCGACGAAGCCGACGGCGAACGTCCCGAACGCCGCCAGGGTCCCGGCCAGGGGCGAGAACGTCGGGAAGAACAGCGGACCGAGGACCAGGGCGGCCGCGGTCCCGTAGACGAAGAAGTCGTAGAACTCGATGGCCGTCCCGGCGAGGGAGGCGGCCGCGAGCCGGAGCATGGAGGGCGCCCTTACGGAGCGTACGTCGTGCATGCCGCGTCAACTACCCACAGTGACCGGCGGTTACGGGGGCGCGCGGAGGTCCATCGATCGTCAGTAGGTGACCGTGATGCGCCGCGCGGGACCGTCGACGCGAATCGTGCCTCCATAGGGGATGACGATTTGCGGATCGGTGTGACTGAAGTCCACATCGAAGACGACCATCATGTCCGGGGCATACATGTCGACCGCTCTGAGTACCGCTTGCCGCTGGTCCTGCGCGTAACGGGCCTTCGCGGCGGCGTCGTTGGGCTGTGCGAAGGACCAGGCCTTCGCGCGGCCCATCAGCAGGGCGGGAAAACGCTGGAGCAGCCCGCGTTCTCCCATGCTGCGCAGGATCCAGAAGACGTCGTCGGCCTTCGGCATGTCCTCCGAGGTCTCCAGGAACAGCACGTGGCCGTCGTACACGGAGGTATCCCGGGAAACCTCGCGGTCGGCCATCAGCAGCCAGGACAGGATCTCGATGTTGCCGCCCCAGGAGCGGGCCTCGACCACGCGGTCCGGGCGGTGCCAGGCCCAGCCGGTGCCCGGTTCCATCGGAGGTTCGTGGTCGAAGGTCGCCGGGTCGTCCCAGGGGTCGTTGACGTCACCGAAGTGGTCGGCGGCACGCAGTTCGTAGGGTCCCGAGGTGAAGAGGGCGGCGCGCAGCGACTCTGCGGTCAGCGGGTGCATGGCGCCGGGCCGGCCGAGTTCGCACATCACGGTCGCGCCGTGATAGCCGACGATTCCCGTGTTCCACAGATACGCGAGCAGGTTGGTGTTGTCGCTCATGCCGAAGAACGGCTTCGGGTGGGCACGCAGCAACTCCCGGTCCAGCAGCGGCAGCACGGTGATCTGGTCGGCGCCGCCGATCGACGCGATGACCGCCTTGACGGACGGATCGGCGAACGCCGCGTGGATGTCGTCGGCGCGCTCCTGCGGGGTCGAACCCACCTTCCGGGTCGCCGGATACTCGACCGGTTCGAGGCCGAACTCCTTGCGGAGCCGTTCCAGGCCCAGCTCGTAGGGGAGTGGGAAGAGCCCGGGAAGCGCGGCAGACGGCGAGATCACGGCTATCCGGTCCCCGGGCGCCGGCTTCGGAGGGTAGGAAGGCGTTGTCATGGCGTGAGGGTACGGGGCGTCACCCGTGAACTGCACCGTGATAAACCGGGTCTGAGCAGCGGTCCTGAACGGGCCGGCCGACCTGGAAGGACCGGAGGAACCGTGCCCCGCACCCTCGCCAACGCCCCGATCATGATCCTCAACGGGCCCAATCTGAATCTCCTCGGGCAGCGTCAGCCGGAGATCTACGGCTCCGACACCCTCGCCGATGTCGAGGCGCTGTGCGCCAAGGCGGCGGCCGCGCACGGCGGCACGGTGGACTTCCGCCAGTCCAATCACGAGGGCGAGCTGGTGGACTGGATCCACGAGGCCCGGCTGAACCACGCGGGGATCGTGATCAACCCGGCCGCCTACTCGCACACCTCCGTCGCGATCCTGGATGCGCTCAACACCTGCGACGGCCTGCCTGTGGTGGAGGTCCACATCTCCAACATCCATCAGCGCGAGGAGTTCCGGCACCACTCGTATGTCTCGCTCCGCGCCGACGGCGTGATCGCCGGCTGCGGTGTGCAGGGGTACGTCTTCGGGGTGGAGCGGGTCGCCGCGCTGGCGGGGCCGGGGAAGACGGAGGCCTGACGGCAGGGGACGGCCGCCGGCGCCGCGCACCCGGCCGAGCGCGCCCGGGCCTCCGCGCGGGGAGGGCCGGGGGCTCACTCAGAGCCGGCCCGCCTCCACGATCCGCCGCAGAAAGCGCTGGGTCCGCTCCTGGCGCGGGTTCCCGAACACCTCCTCGGCCGTGCCGCGTTCGAGGACCACGCCGCCGTCCAGGAAGCAGACCTGGTCCGCGACCTCACGGGCGAATCCCATCTCGTGCGTGGCCAGCACCATGGTCATACCGTCGTCCTTCAAGTCCCGGACGACGCTGAGGACTTCCCCCACGAGCTCCGGGTCGAGGGCGGCGGTGACCTCGTCGAGGAGCAGCAGCCGGGGACGTACGGCCAAGGCGCGGACGATCGCGGCCCGTTGCTGCTGGCCGCCGCTGAGCCGGTCCGGGTACTCGCCCGCCTTGGCGCCGAGCCCGAGCCGGTCGAGCAGCTCACGGGCGTGCTCCTCGGCCTTCGCGCGGTCCACGCCGTGCACGCGGCGCGGGGCGAGCGTGATGTTCTCCAGGACGGTCATGTGCGGAAAGAGGTTGTACGCCTGGAAGACCACGCCGATGCGGCGGCGTACGGCGTCCTGGTCGGCCCGTGGGTCGGTGATCTCCTCGTCGTCGAGCCAGATCGCTCCGTCGTCGATGTCCTCGAGGAGGTTCGCACAGCGCAGCAGGGTCGACTTGCCGGAGCCGGAGGCGCCGATCAGAGCGGTCACCGTGTGCGGGGCGACCTCCAGGTCGACGTCCCGCAGCACGACCGAGTCGCCGAAGGTCTTGCGGACGGACTCCATGCGGAGCACGGGGGAGTTGGTCATATGGTCCCTCCCTGGGCCCGTCGGCGGTCCATCCGGGCCGTGACCCAGTCCGTGAAGCGGGTCATCGGGATGGTCAGCGCGACGAAGACGAGTCCCGCGACGATGTACGGCGTGTAGTTGAGACTGCGGCCCACGATGATGTCGGCGGCCCGCACGGCGTCGACCGCGCCGCCGATCGACACGAGGCCGGTGTCCTTCTGCAGGGACACCAGATCGTTGAGCAGCGGCGGCACCTGGCGTCGTACGGCCTGGGGCAGTACCACGTAGCGCAGGGCCTGCCGGTTGGTGAGGCCCAACGAGCGGGCCGCGGCGCGCTGCGAGGGATGGACGGACTCGATGCCGGCGCGGAACACCTCGGCGACGTAGGCCGAGTACGTCAGGGTGAGCGCCGTACCGCCCAGGAGCACGGGGTCCACCGTCACGCCCTGCAGCCGCAGCGCCGGGACACCCAGGACCACGATCATCAGGTTGATGATCAGCGGGAGGCCCCGGAAGAAGTCGGTGTACGCGGCCGCCAGTGCCCGCAGCGGGAAGAAGACCGGCCCGCGCAGGGTGCGGGCGATGGCGATCAGCATGCCGAGCACGAGGACCGCGGCACCGCAGACGAGGAGCAGCCGGACGTTGAGCCAGAGCCCTTCGAGCACCTTGGGGAGCGCCTCGCGCGCGTACTGCGCGCTGAAGAACGTCTCCTTCGTGCGCGGCCAGCCAGGCGCACTGACGACGACGAAGTAGAGGAGGACTCCGGTGACCAGCGTCGAGAGGGCGGCGATCGCCGTCGCGCGGCGGGCGCGGGTGCGCTTGAAGCGCTCCCGCTCGATCCGCCGCTGCGACGGGACGTACGCCTCGCGCATGTCTCCTTCGCCGGAGTCCTCACCGGACTCCTCCTTCAGGAGCGTCACTTGAGCACCGGTGCGTCGACGGCGTCGGACAGCCACTGCTTCTCGATCTTCGCGAGCGTGCCGTCCTTGCGCAGGGCGTCCACGGCGTCGGTCACGCACGAGGTCAGTGCGCTGCCCTTGTCGAGGACGAGCCCGAACTGCTCGGGCGTGCCGCCCTGGTTCTCGAACTGCCCGACGATCTTCGCGTCCGTCACCTCGGCCGCCGTGATGTAGAAGGAGGTCGGCAGGTCGGTGACGATGGCGTCGACCTGGCCGTTCTTGAGCGCGGACTTGGCCTGGTCGTTCTTCGCGTACGCGGCCGGCTGCTGCTTCGGCTTCACCACGTCGTTGATGTAGTTGAGGCTGGTGGTGCCCACCTGGGCGCCCAGCTTCACGTCCTTGAGGTCCGCGATGCTCGCCGCCTTCGCGGCCTTGGAACCCTTCAGCGCGATGACGGCCTGGCGGACGTCGTAGTAGCCGGACGAGAAGTCCACGGCCTTCTTGCGCTCGGCGCTGATGGACACCTGGTTGATGTCGAAGTCGAAGGTCTTCTCGCCGGGCGCGAAGGCCTTGTTGAAGGGGACGGTCTGCCAGACGACCGCACCCTTGTCGTAGCCGAGCTGCTCTGCCACGGCGTAGGCGACCGCGGACTCGAAGCCCTTGCCGTTGGCCGGCTTGCCGTCCTTGAACCAGGGCTCGTAGGCGGGCTCGTCGGTGGCGATGGTCAGCTTCCCGGCCGCCTCGGTGGTCAACTTGCCCTTCGCGCAGGTTTCCCCGGAGGTCCCGGAGGCCTTGTCGCTCGCCTTCTCCGGCTGCGGAGCACAGCCCACGGCGACGGCGAGCAGGGCGACTGTGGCGGTGGACGCGGCGCGGCGCAGGGCGCGTTGGGCGAGATGCATGGCGGGAGAGTGACAGTGCGACGTCCCGTTTGTCGAGGTCACAGGGACAATTGTCCGCATAGTGGGAACGTGCGTTGCGTTCTTGTGAACGCTCCTGGGGAGACCCGCCGCTCGCCCGGCCAGGGGCTTCGCCGGGGCCGCCGGCCGAGGGCGGGGGTCGAGAGGCCGGCGGCCCGTTCCGCGCAGGAGCCGTCATCCTGAGCGGGGCTGCTTCCAGTGGACTGCACCAGTGCACGCGCCGGGAGCGCGTGTGTGGCACCGGCGCGTGTGTTCGTTTCACACGGGGCGCGTTCGGACCCATCGGGCGGTGTGGCGCGCGCCCGGCGCAGAAGGGCGCGAACGGTTCACGCGCCCCGTGCGGATGCGCCCGGGCCGGACCACGGTCTGCGGCCCGGCTCCGGGCTGCGCGCCCAAGAAGAGCGCCGTACGGAACGGTTCGGGCGCTTCACCAGCCCCGTGCGCGCCACTCCGTAAGGTGCGGACGCTCCGCGCCCAGCGTCGTGTCGTTGCCGTGTCCCGGGTAGACCCAGGTCTCGTCCGGCAGCGCGGCGAAGATCTTCGTCTCCACGTCATGCATCAGGCTGGCGAAGGCCTCCGGATCCTTACGTGTGTTGCCCACACCACCCGGGAAGAGACAGTCCCCGGTGAACACATGGGGATGCCCGTGCGGGTCGTCGTAGACGAGAGCGATCGAGCCCGGCGTGTGCCCCACCAGATGGCGCGCGGTGAGTTCCACGCGTCCCACCCGGATCGTGTCGCCGTCGCCCACCGGGACATCGGTCGGCACCGGGATGCCGTCGGCGTCGTCCCGGCCCGCGTAGGTGCGCGCGCCCGTCGCCGCCACGACCTCCGCGAGTGCCTGCCAGTGGTCGCCGTGCTGATGGGTGGTGACCACCGACGCGATGCCGTCGTCACCGATCAGGGTGAGCAGCGTCGAGGCGTCGTTCGCCGCGTCGATCAGCAGCTGCTCGTCGGTGGCCCGACAGCGCAGCAGATAGGCGTTGTTGTCCATCGGGCCGACCGCGACCTTGGAGATCATCAGGTCCTGCAGCTCGTGCACATCGGCAGGGCCGCCGACCTTCACCGCTCCGCTGTACGTCATGGCGGCAGCCTATAGCGGCGGGAGGGCGGGCAGCAGGCCGCCGTCGACGGTGAGGGCGGCGCCCTCCCGGCGTCCCGCGAGCCAGCCGAGGAGCGCGGGCGCGGAGCCGGTCACGGTGACCTCCGGGGCGCCCTCCGTGCCGCGTCCCGTGCGCCACGCGTGCGTGCCGTCCGTGAGGCGGGTGGGCGGCACCTCGGGGTGGCCCGCGAACCGTTCGGCGAGGAATCCGATCTCGCGCTCCACGAACTCCTGCGGAAGATCTTCGAGCTCGTACCCGATCCCCAGATCCACGTGGTGCAGTTCCACCTCGATCCACCGCCGGAACGGCACGCGGGACGCGGAGTCCGTGACCCCGTTGCGCAGCGTCACCGTGCGGGACCATTCCGCGGGCAGGGCACCCGCCTCCTGGAAGCGGGCGGCGCTCGCGCGGATGTCCGCGAGCTGCGCGTCCAGGGGACGCGGGGCGTCCCGTTCGATGTCCGAGTCCCGGGTGTCGGCCGAGGCGTACATGGGTCGGCCCGCGAGGACGTTGACGAGCGCGTCCGCGTTGAGGGCGACATGGGCGAGGACATGGCCGCGGCTCCAGCCGGGAAGCCGTGACTGCTGGGTCACAGCGGCGTTGTCCAGGTCGGTGGCTGCGCTGAGCAGCCGTTCGGTCGCGTCACGTACAGACGCCAGGTCGCGCACATGATCGTTCATGGAGCAGACGATAGCTTCACCACCCATTCGGGTGAAGCCGGTGGGCATGGTCCGCAAATCGAATGCGCGTGCTATAACCTCGGTCGAGGCGTCGGGCATGCTTGAAGGTCCGGGTTTGTTAGCAACCGAGGAAACTTCCCGGCGCTGTCAGTGGCTCCCCCTAGTCTGAAAAGGACGGGGGCCCCGCCCCTGTCACTTCTCTCTAGAAAGGTGCGGACCGGCGTGGCCGACCGTCTCATCATCCGTGGAGCGCGCGAGCACAACCTCAAGAACGTCTCGCTCGACCTCCCGCGCGACTCGCTCATCGTCTTCACGGGCCTGTCGGGGTCGGGCAAGTCCTCCCTCGCCTTCGACACGATCTTCGCCGAGGGGCAGCGCCGCTACGTCGAGTCGCTCTCGTCGTACGCCCGCCAGTTCCTGGGTCAGATGGACAAGCCGGACGTCGACTTCATCGAGGGTCTCTCGCCGGCCGTCTCCATCGACCAGAAGTCGACCTCGCGCAACCCGCGCTCGACGGTCGGCACCATCACCGAGGTCTACGACTATCTGCGACTGCTCTTCGCGCGCATCGGCAAGCCGCACTGCCCCGAGTGCGGCCGCTCCATCACGCGCCAGTCGCCGCAGGCCATCGTCGACAGGGTCCTGGAGCTGCCGGAGGGGAGCCGCTTCCAGGTCCTCTCGCCGCTGGTGCGCGAGCGCAAGGGCGAGTTCGTCGACCTCTTCTCCGATCTCCAGACCAAGGGATACAGCCGGGCCCGGGTCGACGGCGAGACGATCCAGCTCACCGAGCCGCCCAAGCTGAAGAAGCAGGAGAAGCACACCATCGAGGTGGTCGTCGACCGCCTCACGGTGAAGGAGGGCGCCAAGCGCCGCCTCACCGACTCCGTGGAGACCGCCCTCGGCCTGTCCGGCGGCATGGTCGTGCTCGACTTCGTCGACCTCCCCGCCGACGACCCCGAGCGCGAGCGGATGTACTCGGAGCACCTGTACTGCACGTACGACGACCTGTCCTTCGAGGAGCTGGAGCCCCGCTCCTTCTCCTTCAACTCGCCCTTCGGCGCCTGCCCCGACTGCTCCGGTATCGGTACGCGCATGGAGGTCGACCCCGAACTCCTCGTCCCGGACGAGGAGAAGTCCCTCGACGAGGGCGCCATTCACCCCTGGTCGCACGGGCACACGAAGGAGTACTTCGGGCGACTCGTCGGAGCCCTCGCGGACGCGTTGGGATTCCGGACCGACATCCCCTTCGCGGGACTTCCGCAGCGCGCCAGGAAGGCCCTGCTCTACGGCCACAAGACCCAGATCGAGGTCCGCTACCGAAACAGGTACGGGCGCGAGCGGGTCTACACGACACCCTTCGAAGGTGTCCTCCCCTTCGTGAAGCGGCGGCACAGCGAGGCCGAGAGCGACGCGAGCCGCGAGCGCTTCGAGGGCTACATGCGCGAGGTGCCCTGCCCCACGTGTCACGGCACGCGCCTGAAGCCGCTCGTCCTGGCGGTCACGGTCATGGAGAAGTCGATCGCCGAAGTCGCCGCGATGTCCATCAGCGACTGCGCGGACTTCCTGGGCGAACTGAAGCTCAACGCGCGCGACAAGAAGATCGCCGAGCGCGTCCTGAAGGAGGTCAACGAGCGGCTGCGCTTCCTGGTCGACGTGGGCCTCGACTATCTGTCGCTGAACCGCGCGGCCGGCACCCTCTCCGGAGGCGAGGCCCAGCGCATCCGCCTGGCGACGCAGATCGGCTCCGGCCTGGTGGGCGTCCTGTACGTCCTCGACGAGCCGTCCATCGGCCTGCACCAGCGGGACAACCACCGTCTGATCGAGACCCTGGTCCGGCTGCGCGACATGGGCAACACGCTCATCGTCGTCGAGCACGACGAGGACACCATCAAGGTCGCCGACTGGGTCGTCGACATCGGCCCCGGCGCGGGTGAGCACGGCGGCAAGGTCGTGCACAGCGGCTCCCTGAAGGAGCTGCTCGAGAACCCCGAGTCGATGACGGGGCAGTACCTTTCGGGCAAGAGGGAGATCGCCCTTCCGGACATCCGCCGGCCCGCCGACCCGAGCCGCAGGCTCACGGTGCACGGCGCCAGGGAGAACAACCTCCAGGACATCGACGTGTCCTTCCCGCTGGGCGTGCTCACGGCCGTCACCGGTGTCTCGGGCTCCGGCAAGTCGACGCTGGTCAACGACATCCTGTACACGCACCTGGCCCGCGAGCTGAACGGCGCGAGGAACGTTCCGGGGCGGCACACGCGCGTGGAGGGCGACGACCTCGTCGACAAGGTGGTGCACGTCGACCAGTCGCCCATCGGTCGTACGCCCCGGTCGAACCCGGCGACGTACACCGGAGTCTTCGACCACGTCCGCAGACTGTTCGCGGAGACGACCGAGGCGAAGGTGCGGGGCTACCAGCCCGGCCGCTTCTCCTTCAACGTCAAGGGCGGCCGCTGCGAGAACTGCTCCGGCGACGGCACGATCAAGATCGAGATGAACTTCCTGCCGGACGTCTACGTCCCGTGCGAGGTCTGTCACGGGGCGCGTTACAACCGGGAGACCCTGGACGTCCACTACAAGGGCAAGTCCATCGCCGAGGTCCTGGACATGCCGATCGAGGAGGCCCTGGACTTCTTCGAGGCCGTGCCCGCGATCTCCCGCCACCTCAGGACGCTCAACGACGTCGGTCTCGGCTATGTCCGGCTCGGCCAGTCCGCGCCGACGCTCTCCGGTGGTGAGGCGCAGCGCGTCAAGCTCGCCAGCGAGCTGCAGAAGCGTTCCACGGGGCGCACGGTGTACGTGCTCGACGAGCCGACCACCGGTCTGCACTTCGAGGACATCAGCAAGCTCATCAAGGTGCTGTCCGGCCTGGTCGACAAGGGCAACACGGTCATCGTCATCGAGCACAACCTCGATGTCATCAAGACCGCCGACTGGGTGGTCGACATGGGTCCCGAGGGTGGCAACGGCGGCGGCCTCGTCATCGCCGAGGGCACACCCGAGCAGGTCGCCGGGGTGGCCACCAGCCACACCGGCAAGTTCCTGCGCGACGTCCTCGGCGACCGGGTCAGCGACGCGGCCCCGGTGAAGGCGGCCCGCAAGACCGCAGCCAAGAAGACGGTGGCGGCCGGGGCGGCAGCCAAGAAGACGGCCACCAGGACCGTCAACAACACCGCCACGAAGAAGGCGGCGGCGACCAGGAAGACGGCCACGAAGGCGGTCCCCGCGAAGAAGACCACGCGGGCTCGCAAGGCCTGATTCGGGGAGTGACCGGCCCCGAAGAGTGCGGCGGCCCCCCGGAACCCCCCCCGGGGTGCCCCCCCCCTTCGGTTTTTCCCCCGCCCTCTCCCTCCCCCCCCCCCCCCCCCCCCGCCAGG
>NZ_JBHXJC010000005.1:302892-319710 GCF_042723265.1 Streptomyces sp. NPDC058371
GTAAAGAAGGAAACTGCCCACGAGGTGTTTCCCGGAGAAAAAAACAGCGTGTTCCGAAAGGGCTGGCTGGGGGAGGGACCCCCCCCCGAGGGGTCCGCCCCCCCACGGGAACTCCCCGTGGGGCGCCGCCCGTTGCAGGTCGTCCAGCTGCCTGCCGTCGACGCCACAGCCGCCGCGCCGGACGGGCTCAACGAGCGGCAGCTGGGGGCGTCGGGGGTCGCCGGCGGCTGGGTGTCCGGCCGACCGGACTCAGAGGCCGCCCAGTTCGGAGGCGTACGGCGGTTCCGCGCCCGCGCGTGAGCAGGTGATCGCGGCCGCACGGGCGGCGAAGCGCAGCAGCTCGGTCCAGCCGTCGGCGCTCAGACCGGCCACCGCCGCGGGGGAGAGGGCGTCCCGGGCAGCGAGGCCGTGCAGCAGTGCCGCGTTCACCGTGTCCCCGGCGCCGATCGTGTCGACGACCTCGACCGGTTCACCGGGCACGTGCACCGAGCCGTCGCGGGTGTGGACGGTCAGGCCGTCCCCGCCCCGGGTGACCACCACCGCAGCCGGCCCGGACGCCAGCCACTCGCGCGGTGTACCGCCGAGCCACTCCGCGTCCTCCGCGGAGAGCTTGAGCAGCGACACCGAGGGCAGCCAGCTCTTGAACCGCGCCCGGTAGGCGTCCGCGTCGGGGATCAGGCCGGCCCTGATGTTCGGGTCGAGCGCGGTGAAGACACCGTGTGCGGCAGCGGTCCGCATCAGCTCCTCGTACGCGCTCGCCCCCGGTTCCAGGACGAGCGAGCAGGTGCCGAAGGACACCGCACGGGTGGCGTCCGGGAGCTGGGCGGGGACCGCGAACAGACGGTCCGCCGTGCCCTCCACGTAGAAGGAGTAGGCGGCCGAGCCGTCGGCGCCGATCGAGGCGACAGCGAGGGTCGTCGGTTCTCCGCCGCGCTGCACGGACGCCACGTCGACGCCCGCGTCGCGCAGTCCCTCCAGGAGAGCCTCGCCGAAGGCGTCGGACGAGACGCGGGAGCAGAAGGCGGTGGGGGAGCCGAGCCGGCCCAGCGCCACCGCCGTGTTGTACGGGCCGCCGCCGAGCCGCGGCAACAGGCCGACGAGCGCGCCCGCGCCCTGCGGTACCAGGTCGATCAATGCCTCACCGGCGACGACGATCACGACACGGATCCTTTCTCGGGGCTCTCAGGACTTCCGGGGCTCTCGGGATTTCCTCGGCTTCCGGAGGTCTCGGGGGTCTTGGTGGTCCCCCGGGTCCTGGGGGTTCTGGGAGCGCTGTCGGCGGACGGGGGGTCCGCGGGACAACCGCACGAGGTGCGGTGGACGAACGCGCAGGGCAGCCGGACGGTCCGGGCGGCGCGGTCCGGGGAAGCCAGCCGGTCGAGCAGCAGCCGGACCGCCTGCGCCCCGATCTCCTTGCTGGGCTGGGAGGCCGCGGTGAGCCGGGGCGCGAAGAGGTCCGCCCACGCGAAGTCGTCGAAGCAGCACAGGACCAGGTCGTCCGGCACCGACAGGCCGCGGTCGCGCAGGGCACGCAGCGCCCCGATGGTCATCGCGTTGTTCCCCGTGACCAGCGCCGTGGGCGGTGTCGCCAGGGACAGCAGGGACCCGGTCGCCCGCTCGGCGGCCCCCGACTCCGACGCCCCGTGCACCAGGAGCCGTTCGTCGTACGGGAGTCCGGCGCTCGCCAGGCCGAGGCGGTAGCCGGAGATCCGCTCGGTCGTGGTGCTGAGGCCGGGCAGGCCCGCGACCATTCCGATGCGGCGGTGGCCCAGTGCGGTGAGATGGGACATCAGCTGCGCCATCGGTTCGACGTTCTCGGCCCCGACCTGGTCGAAGCGGTACGGGGAGTCCGCCGGGGCGTCGACGAACCGGTCGAGGAACACCGTCGGTACGTTGTGCCGCGCCAGGTAACCCAGCAGCTCGCGCGGGTCCGCCGAGGGCGCGACGATCATGCCGTCCACCCGTCGCTCGTGCAGGAGTTGGACCACCCTGCGCTCATGCTCCGGGTCGTCGTGCGGATCCGCGATGAGCAGGCTGTACCCGTGTTCCAGCGCGCCGGCCTCCACGCCCTGGAGGATCTCCGTGAAGTACGGGTTGCTGATCGCCGACACTGCGAGCCCAATGGACCGCGTGCGCGCGGTGACCAGCGAACGGGCCAGCGTGTTGGGCGTGTAGCCCAGCTCGTCGATGGCGTCGAGGACGGCCTGACGGGTGTGGGGGCGCACCGAGCGGGTGTCGTTCAGGACGTGCGAGACGGTCGCTACGGACACCCCTGCGTGCCGTGCCACGTCGATCATCGTCGCCATCGCGATCCCTTTCCAGCGGTGCAGCGGCCCGGCGGCGCAGCGGTGCAGCGGCCCGGCGGCGCAGAGGCCCAGCGGTCCGGCGGTCCAGAGGCGCAGAGGCACAGCAGGCGTGGGTTCAGCTGCTCCCGGACTTCTCCGGTCGCAAGGGAAGCTATCGCATCCGGCACCAGACGTAAACGCTTACGTAAGCGTTTACGCAAACGCTTACGTCTTTCCGATGCCCCGATGCCCCGATGCCCCGATGCCCGAAGCCCCGCCCTGACCGCCGAGCCTGCCCCAAGGACCTCAGTCCCGGCCCGGCGGCCCCCCGTGCACGCCCGCCCGGCGTCCTCTCACTCCCGGTCCCGCGCGATTCACTCCCAGTCCCACGCGATGCCGACGATCCCGGACCGCACGCGCGGTTCGACCAGATGCACCGAGCGGTGCTGCCCGCTCAGGGTCAGCTCCTGGCGGCCGCTGCGCGGCGCCGCCGCCGAGTGCTGGGTGAAGCGGTGGCACCGCACCGGCAGCGCTCCCTCGTCGAACCGCACCTGGAGCGCGTACTGCCCGCCCGCGAAGCTGAATCCGCGGAGGTACTCGCAGGACGTGCCGGCGGTTCCGTCGTCGAAGCCGTAGCGGAAGAGGTACGTGTCGCCCGCGCGCAGCCGGGTGTCGAAGAGCAGCTCGGCCACGAGCACGCCGGTCTCGTGGTGCCACCGCACGCGTCCGGTACGGCAGTTCTCCAGGGCGCGCACCGCCATCCGTTCCGGAGAGCACCCCGGGTCGCCGTGGTGGATCGCCACATAACGGTCCACGCCGTCCTTGTGGGCGCGCACTATGTGCTGCGACTCGCGGCTCTGCAGTTCGCGGTGCGCGCCGATGCGGACCCGCTCGTGATGGCCGATCGTGTGCAGGCCGCCGTCGAGGGGTGACTCCAGTTCGCCGAGGAGCTGTTCCAGTACGCCGGAAGCCTCCACCAGGGAGCGGTACGAACGGCTCGCCGGACGTTCCCGGCCCGGGTCTTCGTCGGCCTTCGCGAGGAGCCTGATCAGCGACTCCTCCGGCAGCTGGAGGATCTCCTCCAGGGCGCGGACCGCCCGCAGGGACTCGGGGCGCTGGGGACGCCGGGCGCCCTGCTGCCAGTAACTCAGGCTGGTCACCCCGACCTTGACGCCGTAGCGCGACAGATGGTGCTGTACCCGCTGCAGCGGCAGTCCGCGGGCGGCTATCGCGGCGCGCAGCGCGATGTGGAAGGGGCCGCCCCGCAGGGCCGTCTCCAGCTCAGCCGGGGCGAGATCCGCGTGCTGTGTGCCGTGCCGCATGCTGGGGCCTTTCTGTGAATGTTCACAACGGCTGGTCAGGCCGTTCGCGCGGGTCCTGGGGGCCGCCTGGTGGGCGTGCGCGGGGTGTTCACATCCGTACGGCGCTGTTCACGGCCCCGAGTTCCACCGCATTGAAGCGTGTTGACCAAGCCCCGACAACACTTGATGCTCAACCGCAGCGTCCGGACGCACTCCTCCACTCCTCGAACCCCACTCGGGAGGAACGCGATGCGCCACAGAAGGCTCTTCGTTCTCGCGGCCGCGCTGGCTGCTCTCTGCGCCGGCCCGACGGCCACCGCCTCCGTCGCCCACACGGACGGCACGTCCACGCTCCATGCGGCCCCCTCCGCGTACAAGCGGCTGGACATCACCATGCAGGCCCAGCAGAAGAGCAACTGGTGCTGGGCGGCGAGCGGGAACACGGTCGCCACCTGGTTCGGCCGAAGCTACTCGCAGAACCAGTTCTGCAACGCCGCTTTCGGCCGCACGCAGGGCAGCGACTGCCCCAACAGCCAGGCCAATCTGGGCAACGTCCAGGACGGTCTGGACTGGATGGGCATCAATCCCGGCTCCTACGTCACCGGCTGGCTGCGCTATCCGACCGTGCGCACGGAGATCGACGCGAACAGGCCCGTCGAGACCCGTATCCAGTGGTCGAGCGGCGGCGGCCACATGCACGTGGTCTACGGGTACGACGACGCCGACGGCTGGGTCTACTGGGGTGATCCCTGGCCCTCCAACGACCGCTACAACTGGGCCTCGCACACGTGGTACGTGGACAACGGGTCGTTCTCCTGGACCCACTCCCTGTACCGGATCGGGGCGTGAGGGCGATGACCCGACGTACCCGCCTCACAAGGGCCGCGCTCGCGGGCTGTTCCGCCGCCGTCCTGCTCGGGCTCGGGGCCCCCTCCGTGCGGGCCGGCACCGGTCCCTCCGCCGACCCGTCGTCGGCGTCGCCGGCCGCGGCGCACCTGGCCGCCACCTCGCCCGCGACCCTCGACACCCTCGCCCGCTTCTTCGCCCATGACGCAGGCGGCGGCGCAGCGCATGACGCCGCCGGCTCAGGAGTCGTCGTCCACGCACGCGTGGACGACGACACCGTCCCCGTCCGCTACCTGTCCCCGGATTTCGTGGCCGGCAAGAAGGGCGCGCCGGTGGCCCGGCTCGTCTTCATGGCGACCGAAGCTGTCGCCTCCGACGGACGTGAGGCCTCCGTGTGGACGGCCCGGCAGGGCGGCACCTGGCAGGTGGTGAACATCGCCTCCGGGGCCGACGAGACCAAGTACGCCGCCCTGGGGGCACGTTCGCTCCCCGGAGGCACGGTGTTCCACGAGCCGCAGATCGACGCGTGGTACGTCGAGCCGCACGCGCGCGTGCTTCCGCTCGACGACGACGCCCGCCGCGCGATCGGTGCCCGGGGCACCACCCTGGACGCCTACCGCGCGCGGGTCCACCGGGCCTACGCGGACAAACTCCCCGGCTCCCCGTACGCGACGTCCGGCGCGGCGGGCGGCTACGGTCCCGAGGCGGCCGCCTTCACCGGCGGCCGCCTGGAGCCGGGCCGTGCCGCGGTCACGACCTCGCAAGGGGGATCGCACGAAGACCGGACCGGTCGCACCGACCCGGCTGTCGCCGTCGTCTCGGCGCTGGCCGGTGCCGGCGCCCTCGTGGCCCTCGCCCTGAGTGCCGTGTGGGCCCTGCGCCGACGACGCGGGACGACCGACTGCTGATCTGCTCACCCCGCGGCTGGGCGCCGCCCCTCGAGCCCCGTACCGGACGCCCCTGGAGCGTCGGCGCGGTTCCTTGGGGAGGCGGTCAGCCGCCGGGTGCCGGGTCCTCGGAGTCGAGCAGCTCCCGTATCGCCCGCACCGACAGGCCCGACTTGGGCAGGAAACCGCGGGCAGGACTGGCCACCACGAGTTCCTGGACGTCCTCCAGGGCATGGGCCGAGATCAGGATCACCGCTGGTACGCCGGCGACGAGCCGGCGTGCCACGTCGAAGCCGTTCTCGCCGTTGAGGTCGAGATCGACCAGGGCGACGTCCGGCGCGAGTTCCGCGGCTCGGGCGACGGCCTCCGCGCCCGTCGAGGCGACCCCGACCACCTCCAGCCCACCACGCTCCAGCAGGGCGCGCGCCGCCTCCAGGAAGCGGGCGCTGTCATCCACGAGAAGACAGCGCAGGGACATGCGCACAGCTTCCCAAGCGGTCGACATGTGCGCCTTCCAGCTAGCCGGAAAGTGCTGACGTCCAGTGCCGACCGGACGTGCCGCTGTTCACGCAGCGCAGCGACACGTCACGGGGGGTACGTCGAAACGCTAACGGCCGTGGGTCCCGTCCCGTCGCGCACGGTGCAGGCGCTTGGCGCGCACCACATCCGGGTCGCGCGGATCGAGGAGCCCACCGATGCCGCTGAGGTCTCCGACGCCCCCGAGGCTGCCGTCGTAGCCGTCGTAGCCGTCGTAGCCGTCGTAGCCGTCGTAGCCGTCGTAGCCGTCGTAACGGCGGACACGGACCGACCGCCGTCGTCTCCCGATCCGTGTCCGTCGCATCTCCCGCAGCCTTTCGGTAGCTCCTCCGCCGCCCCTCGCCCGGGGTGGCGGGCTCCTTGCCTGTGCCGCACTGCTTCGAGCATGGACCCGAAACGGCCGCCTGTCGTCACGGCCAGCACCCAGCCGGACTTCCTGTCCACCGCCATCGCGCACTCCCGCTAGCCGTAAGCCGCCTGTTCCGGCAGGCTGTTGACGGCGCACCGCACCGCGTTGGGCACAGGGGACGGGGGCCGGATCATGCACGCGTCACAGCAGCCCGCGCGCGGGCGGGTGGTTCTCGCCGACGACGACGTCCTCCTGAGGGAGGGCCTGGCCAGCCTCTGCGAACGCCTGGGGTACGAGGTGGTGGGCCAGGCCGGTGACGCGGTCGGGCTCCTGGAGCTGGTCGCCGAGCGCCACCCCGACCTGGCGATCGTCGACATCAGGATGCCGCCGACGCACTCCACGGAGGGGCTCAAGGCGGCCCGCACCATCCGCGAGCGCCACCCCGCGCTCGGGATCCTCGTCCTGTCCGCATACGTCGAGGTCGAGGACGCCTTGGCGTTGCTGGCGAGCGGCCGCAGGGTCGGCTATCTCCTCAAGAGCCGGATCACCGTGGTGGACGAGTTCATCGAGACGCTCGACCGGATCGGCAAGGGCGGCTCGGTGGTCGACCCCTCGCTGGTGCAGGAACTCGTCTCCGCCCAGCACCGTGACGATCCGCTGGCTTTCCTCAGCTCCCGGGAGCGCGAGGTGCTGGCCCTGATGGCCGAAGGGCGCTCCAACGCCGGCATCGGCCGGCGGCTGTGGGTGACCGAGGGAACGGTCGAGAAGCACGTCCGCAGCATCCTGGGCAAGCTGCGCCTCCAGGAGGAGCCCGACGACCATCGTCGCGTCCTTGCCGTCCTGACCTTTCTGGAGTCCCGCTAGCGGCTTTCCCGAGTCCCGCCGGCCACCCGGGAGGGCGCGGCCGCGGGGTCTGTCCACAGGCGCAGCCAGGAGCCCGTCGCGCTGTCACCCCTCGCCAGTAGGGTGTGAGACATGGCCGATCCCTCCAGCTACCGCCCCAGGCCGGGAGAGATCCCGGACTCACCCGGGGTCTACAAATTCCGCGACGAGCACCGCCGGGTGATCTACGTCGGAAAGGCGAAAAGCCTGCGCCAGCGCCTGGCCAGTTACTTCCAGGACCTGGCCGGTCTCCACCCGCGCACCCGCACGATGGTGACCACGGCCGCGTCCGTGGAGTGGACCGTGGTGTCCACGGAGGTCGAGGCGCTGCAGCTGGAGTACTCCTGGATCAAGGAGTTCGACCCCCGGTTCAACGTCAAGTACCGCGACGACAAGAGCTATCCCTATCTCGCGGTCACGATGAACGAGGAATTCCCCCGCGTGCAGGTGATGCGCGGCCAGAAGCGCAAAGGCGTGCGGTACTTCGGGCCGTACGGACACGCGTGGGCCATCCGCGACACCGTCGACCTCCTGCTGCGCGTCTTCCCCGTGCGCACGTGCTCCGCAGGCGTCTTCAAGAACGCCGCGCGCACCGGCCGCCCCTGCCTGCTCGGCTACATCGGCAAGTGCTCGGCCCCCTGCGTCGGCCGGATCTCCCCCGAGGAGCACTATGAACTGGCCGAGGAGTTCTGCGACTTCATGGCCGGTCGTACGGGGACGTACATCCGCCGCCTCGAGAAGCAGATGACCGACGCGGCCGAGGAGATGGAGTACGAGCGGGCGGGCCGTCTGCGTGACGACATCGAGGCCCTGAAGAAGGCCATGGAGAAGAACGCGGTCGTGCTCGCCGACGCGACCGACGCCGACCTGATGGCCGTCGCCGAGGACGAGCTGGAAGCCGCCGTGCAGATCTTCCACGTCCGCGGCGGACGCGTGCGCGGACAGCGCGGCTGGGTCACCGACAAGGTGGAGGCCGTCACCACCGCCGATCTCGTCGAGCACGCGCTCCAGCAGCTCTACGGCGAGGAGACCGGCGACTCCGTACCCAAGGAAGTCCTCGTCCCGGCGCTGCCCGAGCCGGTGGAGCCCGTGCAGGAGTGGCTCGCCGCGCGGCGCGGGTCGAACGTGTCGCTGCGCATCCCGCAGCGCGGCGACAAGAAGGCCCTCATGGAGACCGTGCAGCGCAACGCGCAACAGGCACTCGTGCTGCACAAGACCAAGCGCGCCTCCGACCTCACCACCCGCTCGCGCGCCCTGGAGGAGATCGCCGAGGCCCTCGACCTGTCCAGCGCCCCACTGCGGATCGAGTGCTACGACATCTCGCACCTCCAGGGCGACGACGTCGTGGCGTCGATGGTCGTCTTCGAGGACGGACTCCAGCGCAAGAGCGAGTACCGCCGCTTCCAGATCAAGGGCTTCGAGGGCCAGGACGACGTCCGGTCCATGCACGAGGTGATCACCCGCCGCTTCAAGCGCTACCTCGCGGAGAAGGAGCGGACGGGGGAGTGGGCGGCCGACGGCGAGACCGGGTTCACCGAGGAGGACGGCCGCCCCAAGCGCTTCGCCTACCCGCCGCAGCTGGTTGTCGTCGACGGCGGCCGGCCGCAGGTCGCGGCGGCCAAGAGGGCCCTCGACGAGCTGGGCATCGACGACATCGCCGTGTGCGGCCTGGCCAAGCGCCTGGAGGAGGTCTGGGTGCCGGGCGAGGACGACCCCGTGGTCCTGCCGCGCACCAGCGAAGGCCTCTATCTGCTCCAGCGGGTCCGTGACGAGGCCCACCGCTTCGCGATCACCTATCAGCGCGCCAAGCGGGCCAAGCGCTTCAGAGCGAGCCCGCTGGATGACGTGCCGGGCCTCGGCGAGACGCGCAAGCAAGTGCTGATCAAGCACTTCGGGTCGGTGAAAAAGCTGCGATCCGCAACAATCGACCAGATCTGCGAGGTTCCCGGCATAGGCCGCAAGACGGCCGAGGCGATCGCCGTTGCCTTTGCCCGGGCGGCCCCGGCCGCACCCGCCGTGAACACGGCCACTGGAGAGATCATGGAAGACGACGAAGACGCGGCGCCCGAAACGACGGCGGGCTCCGCGGGGGAGCCCGTGTCCGCGGGCGCCCCGGACGAGCGACGGGGGCAGGAGAGATGACCGAGCGCGACGAGCAGCGAACAGAGCAAGAGGCACCGCAGCAGGCGGAAGCTCCGGCACAGGGCCAGGAAACGCCCAAGGAAACAGGCGAGGACCACGCCGAGCCCACGGCAGGCCAGGAAGACGGAGCACAGGTGAGTACGGGTATCGAAACAGCCGGGGTGCCCGAGGCGGCCATCCCCGAGCTGGTGATCATCTCCGGCATGTCCGGAGCGGGCCGCTCGACGGCGGCCAAGTGTCTGGAGGACCTCGGCTGGTTCGTCGTCGACAACCTGCCGCCCGCGCTGATCCCCACCATGGTGGAGCTCGGCGCCCGCTCCCAGGGCAACGTCGCGAGAATCGCGGTCGTCGTTGACGTACGCGGCCGCCGCTTCTTCGACAACCTCCGTGAGTCCCTCGCCGACCTGGAGGCCAAGCACGTCACCCGGCGGATCGTCTTCCTGGAGTCGTCCGACGACGCCCTGGTGCGCCGCTTCGAGTCCGTGCGCCGTCCGCACCCCCTCCAGGGTGACGGCCGCATCGTCGACGGCATCGCCGCCGAGCGGGAGCTGCTGCGCGAGCTGCGCGGCGACGCCGACCTGGTGATCGACACCTCCAGCCTGAACGTGCACGAGCTGCGCGCCAAGATGGACGCCCAGTTCGCCGGCGAGGAGGAGCCCGAGCTGCGGGCCACGGTGATGTCCTTCGGCTTCAAGTACGGCCTTCCGGTCGACGCGGACCTGGTCGTGGACATGCGCTTCCTGCCCAACCCGCACTGGGTCCCGGAGCTGCGCCAGTTCACCGGTCTCAACGAGGAGGTCGCGGCGTACGTCTTCAACCAGCCCGGTGCCAAGGAGTTCCTCGACCGGTACGCCGAGCTGCTGCACCTCATCCAGGTCGGCTACCGCCGTGAGGGCAAGCGCTATGTGACCATCGCGGTCGGCTGCACCGGCGGCAAGCACCGCTCCGTCGCCATGTCGGAGAAGCTCGCCGCACGCCTGGTGTCCGAGGGAGTGGAGACGGTCGTCGTCCACCGGGACATGGGCCGCGAATGACCGGACGTGCACTACGGCTGGGCAGGTTGCGCCGAGCGACCGCGGTGGACGGGCGGGGCAGGGCCACCGAAGCCCGTGGCGGCAAGCCGCGCCGTCGCGGCACCCAGCCCAAGGTCGTCGCCCTCGGCGGCGGCATGGGCCTGTCCGCGTCGCTCGCCGCCCTGCGCCGGATCACCGGCGACCTCACCGCCGTCGTCACCGTGGCCGACGACGGCGGTTCCAGCGGGCGCCTGCGCGACGAGCTGGGCGTGCTCCCGCCCGGCGACCTGCGCAAGGCGCTGGCCGCGCTGTGCGGCGACGACGACTGGGGGCAGACCTGGGCCCGGGTCATCCAGCACCGCTTCCAGTCCCAGGGCGATCTGCACGAACACGCGGTCGGCAATCTGCTGATCGTCGCCCTCTGGGAGCAGCTCGGCGACCACGTCCAGGCGCTGGACCTGGTGGGCAGGCTGCTGGGCGCGCACGGCCGTGTGCTGCCCATGTCCGCCGTACCCCTGGAGCTCCAGGCCCTGGTCAAGGGCCACGACCCGGACCGGCCGGACGACGTCGACACCGTCCGTGGCCAGGCCACCGTGGCGCTCACCCCCGGCGAGGTGCAGTCCGTGCACGTCGTGCCGCACGACCCGCCCGCCGTCCCCGAGGCCGTCGCCGCGGTCCTCGACGCGGACTGGGTGGTGCTCGGCCCCGGCTCCTGGTTCTCCTCGGTGATCCCGCATCTCCTGGTGCCCGAACTGCTCGACGCCCTCACGGAGACCAAGGCCCGCCGGGTGCTCTCCTTGAACCTCGCTCCGCAACCCGGAGAAACCGAAGGCTTCTCACCGCAGCGTCATTTGGAGGTTTTGGGACGACACGCCCCTAAACTCGCCCTGGACGTGGTGCTGGCCGACGAGGCCGCCGTGCCCGACAGCGCCTTGCTGACCGATGCCGCCAAGCGGTTCGGCGCCGCCGTCGAGCTGGCGCCGGTGGCCAGGACCGACGGGACTCCGCGGCACGACCCGGAGCTGTTGGCCGCCGCGTACGACCGTATTTTTCGGATGCATGGAAGGATCGGCCCATGGCGATGACGGCAGCGGTGAAGGACGAAATCTCCCGGCTACCCGTCACCCGGACCTGCTGCAGAAAGGCGGAGGTCTCCGCCATTCTGCGGTTCGCGGGCGGCCTCCACCTGGTGAGCGGCCGGATCGTGATCGAGGCGGAGCTGGACACCGCGATGGCGGCGCGCCGGCTGAAGCGGGACATCCTGGAGATCTTCGGCCACAGCTCCGAACTGATCGTGATGGCGCCCGGCGGACTGCGGCGCGGCTCCCGCTATGTCGTACGCGTCGTCGCGGGCGGCGACCAGCTGGCCCGCCAGACCGGGCTCGTCGACGGCCGCGGCCGGCCGATCCGCGGCCTGCCCCCGCAGGTGGTCTCGGGGGCCACCTGCGACGCGGAGGCGGCCTGGCGCGGCGCGTTCCTGGCGCACGGCTCGCTGACCGAGCCGGGCCGCTCCTCCTCCCTGGAGGTGACCTGCCCGGGCCCGGAGGCCGCGCTCGCGCTGGTCGGCGCGGCCCGCCGCCTGTCGATCGCCGCGAAGGCCCGCGAGGTGCGCGGCGTCGACCGCGTGGTCGTCCGGGACGGCGACGCGATCGGGGCCCTGCTCACCCGGCTCGGCGCCCATGAGTCGGTGCTGGCCTGGGAGGAGCGGCGGATGCGCCGCGAGGTCCGCGCCACGGCGAACCGGCTCGCCAACTTCGACGACGCCAATCTGCGCCGTTCGGCTCGCGCCGCCGTCGCCGCCGGGGCCCGCGTCCAGCGCGCCCTGGAGATCCTCGCCGACGAGGTGCCCGAGCACCTCGCGGCCGCCGGCCGGCTGCGCATGGAGCACAAGCAGGCCTCCCTGGAGGAGCTGGGAGCGCTCGCCGACCCGCCGCTGACCAAGGACGCCGTCGCCGGCCGGATCCGCCGGCTGCTCGCGATGGCCGACAAGCGGGCCCAGGACCTGGGCATTCCGGGTACGGAGTCCAACCTCACCGAGGAGATGGCGGACAACCTCGTCGGCTGACTGGCCGAGGCCGCCGCGGGCCGACACCCCGCTGAAGCTCAACCCGCCGGTGCCGACTCCCACTTGGGAAGTCGGCACCGGGGTTTGTCCGTACTCGATGTGCCCTTGACTTCACGCTGGAGTGTCATGAGCCTGGCACCTGTTCGCCACTGTGGCGGATCAGTGCAAGGGGGGCTCATGAGACGAAGAGCGAGAGCGATCCTCGCTGCGGGCGCGCTCCTGCTGGGCGGTGCGGGTATGGCACCCGTCGCCCAGGCGCAGGGCGCCGGTTCACCCGAGCCGGACGCGAACGCCGTGAAGGTGTTCCGCGCCGAGGTCACGAAGCAGCAGGTACCCCTGCTCCTCGCGGCCGGACAGGACGGCCACGAACTCGGCGAACAGGCGCCGAAGAAGGGCAAGGCCACGGTCGAGGTCTACCTCACCGACAAACAGGCCGACAAGCTGGAGAAGCAGGGCGTCGAGCTCACCGAGCACACCCTCTCCACCAAGGCCGAGGCCCGGGTGGCGGACGCGGCCGAGGGCGTGTTCCGCCCCTACAGCGGAAAGGGCAATCTCCAGGAGGAGATCGTCAAGACCGGGGAGGCCCACCCCGACCTCACCAAGGTCGTCTCCATCGGCAAGACCGTGGGCGGCCAGGACATCCTGGCGCTCAAACTGACCAAGGGCGCCAAGAAGACCAAGGACGGCGCCAAGCCGTCGGTGCTGTACGTGTCCAACCAGCACGCGCGCGAGTGGATCACGCCGGAGATGACGCGGCGTCTGATGCACTACTACCTGGACAACTACGCCACGGACAAACGCGTCAAGAAGATCGTCGACTCGACCGAGCTGTGGTTCGTCCTCTCGGCCAACCCCGACGGCTACGACTACACGTTCAACGCCGACGGCGACCGCCAGTGGCGCAAGAACCTGCGGGACATCAACGGCGACGGCACCATCACCACCGGCGACGGCGTCGACCTCAACCGCAACTTCGCCTACAAGTGGGGCTACGACGACGAGGGTTCGTCGCCCAGCCCCACCAGCGAGACCTACCGCGGCGCGAGCCCCGGCTCCGAGCCCGAGACCAAGGCCCTCGACGCCTTCGAGAAGCGCATCGGCTTCACGTACGGCATCAACTACCACTCCGCCGCCGAACTGCTCCTCTACGGAGTGGGCTGGCAGGTGGCGACGTCCAGCCCGGACGACGTCCTCTACAAGGCGCTCGCCGGCACCCCCGAGAACTCGGCGATCCCGGGCTACCGCCCGCAGGTCTCCTCGGAGCTCTACACCACCAACGGCGAAGCGGACGGCCACGCGGGCAACGTCAACGACATGGCGATGTTCACCCCCGAGATGTCGACCTGCCAGACGGCCTCGGACATCGACCCGAACGACGCCTGGAACGCGGCCGACTGCGCCTCCGTCTTCACCTTCCCGGACGACGAGAAGCTGATCGAGCAGGAGTTCCGCAAGAACATCCCGTTCGCGCTCTCCGTCGCCGAGACCGCAGGCCACGCCGACCGGCCGGTCTCCTCCGTCGGCATCGACGCACCCGACTTCACTCCGGCCACCTTCCCGACGTCGTACTCACGCGGCGCCGACCAGGAGGTCTCCGTCGTCGTACGGAAGTCCGTGCGCGACAAGGAGCTCAAGTACCGCGTCAACGGCGGCCGTACGGAGGACATGGCGCTCAAGGCCTGGAAGGGCGGCGAGACGTTCGGCGGCGGCGACAACCTCTATTTCGACGAATACCGCGCCAAGGTCCAGGACGGCGACCCCGGTGACAAGGTCGAGGTCTGGTTCACCGGCGAGACCAGGAGCGGAAAGCCCACCTCCAGCACGCACTTCACGTACACCGTGGCCGAACGGCCCCGCGCCGACACACTGGTCGTCGCCGAGGAGGGCGCGACCGCGACACAGGCGCAGGGTTACGTCGACGCGCTGAAGGCCAACGGCCGTAAGCCTCTCGTCTGGGACGTCGCCGCACAGGGAGCCCCCGACGCGCTCGGCGTGCTCGGCCACTTCCCGACGGTCGTCCACTACACGGGCGCACCCCGGCCCGGCAACGCCACCCAGATCCAGCTGCGCGCCTACCTCAACGAGGGCGGCAAGCTGATCGAGTCGGGCGAAAACGCGGGCGGCAGCGTCGACCTCGGCGGCGGCACCCTGTCGAACGACTTCAGCCAGTACTACCTGGGCGCCTACTCGCGGACGACGACGCCCGGGGCCAACGGATTCAACGGCTCCGGGAAGCTCGCCGGCTTCACGGGTCCGCTCGGCGACGCGCCGGGCAACCCGCTGAACGCGGCGGGTACGTACGCCGTCACCTCGGACTCGCTGTCCGCCGCGACGTACCCGCAGTTCGCGAGCGCGGGCGGGGGCCAGTTCGCCGGGACCGTCAACCCGTACGGCCCGTACGCGGGCTCGTACATGGCGGCCGCCGTCCACACCAACGACGCCTACAAGCGCCTCACCCGGACCATCGATCTCACCGGTGTGAGCGCGGCCGACAAGCCCACGCTGCGCACCCAGCTGCTGTGGGACACCGAGCCCGGATACGACCACGCGCTGCTGGAGGCCCACACGACCGGGGCCGAGGACTGGACCACGCTGCCGGATGCAGGCGGCGCCACCAGCAACGCCGTCCCGGCCGAGTGCGAGGCCGGGTATCTGCTCCAGGAGCACCCCGCTCTCAAGCGCTATCTGACCCTGGGCTCCGGCGCGTGCACCAACACCGGCACCAGCGGCTCCTGGAACAGCTTCACCGGCGCCTCCAGCGGCTGGCAGCAGGTCTCCTTCGACCTGAGCGCCTACGCCGGCAAGTCGGTCGAGGTGTCGCTCAGCTACGTCACCGACCCGAGCAGCGGCGGTCACGGGCTCCTGGCCGACGACGCGTCCCTCGTCATCGGCGGCACGGCCACCCAGGCCGAGGGCTTCGAGACCTCCCTCGGCGCCTGGAACGTCCCCGGGCCGCCCGCGGGCAGCCCGGCCGTCCTCAACGACTGGGCGCGCGTGGGGGAGCTCTTCAAGACGTACGGAGCGGTCACCACGGACGACACCGTGCTGCTGGGCTTCGGCCTGGAGCACGTCACCACGGCGGCCGGCCGTACGGCTCTGATCGGTAAGGCACTGAAGGCACTGGACAGCTGACTTCGCGCGGTCAAATGCACATGACCGCGCGTAGTCAGTACGAGTGACAGGGTCTTCGGACCCGGGCGGTCCGTCCCCTACTGGTGGGTACGGACCGCCCTGCCGTGTACGGCCCCTCTCGATGTCACCCCGGGCGGCTCAGGGAGGTAGGGTCGTAGGCGGTCGGGGACATCCCATACAGCTCGCCGGTGTCGAACCCGGCGTACCAACGAGGAGATCGGTTTCGTGACGATCCGCGTAGGCATCAACGGCTTTGGCCGCATCGGTCGTAACTACTTCCGCGCGCTGCTGGAGCAGGGTGCAGACATCGAGATCGTGGCTGTCAACGACCTGGGTGACACCGCGACCACTGCTCACCTTCTGAAGTACGACACGATTCTGGGCCGTCTCAAGGCCGAGGTGACGCACACCGCCGACACCATCACCGTCGACGGCCACACGATCAAGGTGCTCTCCGAGCGCAACCCCGCCGACATCCCGTGGGGCGACCTGGGCGTCGACATCGTCATCGAGTCGACCGGCATCTTCACCAAGAAGGCCGACGCCGAGAAGCACATCGCCGGTGGCGCCAAGAAGGTCCTCATCTCGGCTCCGGCCAAGGACGAGGACATCACCATCGTGATGGGCGTCAACCAGGACAAGTACGACGCGGCGAACCACCACGTCATCTCCAACGCCTCCTGTACCACCAACTGTGTGGCGCCGATGGCCAAGGTTCTCGACGAGAACTTCGGCATCGTCAAGGGCCTGATGACGACGGTCCACGCGTACACGAACGACCAGCGCATCCTGGACTTCCCGCACTCGGACCTGCGCCGCGCCCGCGCCGCCGCCGAGAACATCATCCCGACCACGACCGGTGCCGCCAAGGCCACCGCCCTGGTCCTCCCGCAGCTCAAGGGCAAGCTGGACGGCATCGCCATGCGCGTCCCGGTCCCGACCGGCTCGGCGACCGACCTGGTCGTGACGCTGCAGCGCGAGGTCACCAAGGACGAGGTCAACGCCGCGTTCAAGAAGGCCTCCGACGACGGCGACCTCAAGGGCTACCTGTCCTACACCGAGGACCCGATCGTCTCCTCGGACATCGTCGGCGACCCGGCCTCCTGCACCTTCGACTCCCTCCTGACCATGGTTCAGGACGGCAACTCGGTGAAGATCCTCGGCTGGTACGACAACGAGTGGGGCTACTCCAACCGCCTCGTCGACCTCACGGTCTTCGTCGGCGGCCAGCTCTAAGTCCCGGAGCCAGGCATCTCGATGTGAGCACAGGGCCCGGGGGGGGGGGGGGGGGGGGGTCCCGGGGCCTTTTTTCCCCGTTGTTTTTCCCCCCCCCCCTCCCCCCAAACACCTCCCCCCAACCCCCCCCCCCACACAACCAC
>NZ_JBHXJC010000005.1:319720-345962 GCF_042723265.1 Streptomyces sp. NPDC058371
CCACCTCCCCCCCCCAGTTTTCTTCTTCGCGACCCCCCCCAACTCCCGGAACCCATCCCTCTCGGTAAAAACAAGTCCCCCGGACACCCCCCCCCCCCCCCCCCCGGGCCCTGTCGCACGTGGTGATCGATCAGCCCTCTCGGATCAAAGAGCCTTCCTAGGAGTCCCTTCATGAAGACGATCGACGAACTTCTCGCCGACGGTGTGGACGGCAAGCGGGTCTTCGTCCG
This sequence comes from Streptomyces sp. NPDC058371, assembly GCF_042723265.1. Taxonomy (NCBI): domain Bacteria; kingdom Bacillati; phylum Actinomycetota; class Actinomycetes; order Kitasatosporales; family Streptomycetaceae; genus Streptomyces; species Streptomyces sp. NPDC058371. Next base: position 319,951 of record NZ_JBHXJC010000005.1, read on the forward strand.
CGCCGACCTGAACGTGCCGCTGGCCGACGGCCTCATCACCGACGACGGCCGCATCCGCGCCGTCCTGCCCACCGTCAAGGCCCTCGCGGAAGCGGGCGCCAAGGTGATCGTCGCCTCGCACCTGGGCCGCCCCAAGGGCGCCCCGGACCCGGCGTTCTCGCTCCTCCAGCCCGCCGAGCGGCTCGCCGAACTCCTCGGCGCCCCGGTCGCGTTCGCCCAGGACACCATCGGCCCCGCCGCGCACGACGCGGTGAACGGCCTCCAGCCCGGCCAGGTCGCGGTCATCGAGAACCTGCGCTTCAACGCGGGTGAGACGTCCAAGGACGACACCGAGCGCGGCGAGTTCGCCGACCAGCTCGCGGCCCTGGCCGATGTCTACGTAGGCGACGGTTTCGGCGCGGTGCACCGCAAGCACGCCTCCGTGTACGACCTGCCGGCGCGCCTTCCGCACTACGCGGGCTACCTCATCGCCACCGAGGTCGCTGTCCTGAAGAAGCTCACCGAGGACGTCAAGCGGCCCTACGTCGTCGCGCTCGGCGGCTCCAAGGTCTCCGACAAGCTCGCCGTCATCGACGAGCTCCTCGGCAAGGCCGACCGGCTGCTCATCGGCGGCGGCATGGCGTTCACCTTCCTCAAGGCGAAGGGGTACGAGATCGGCGCCTCCCTCGTCCAGGAGGACCAGATCCCGGCCGTCGTCGAGTACGTCCAGCGCGCCGAGAAGAACGGCGTCGAGCTGATCGTCCCCGTAGACGTCGTGGTCGCGGCCGAGTTCCCCGACCTGAAGACCAAGGCCCCCTCCCACCCCACCACCGTCGCCGCGGACGCCATCCCGGCCGACGGGATGGGTCTCGACATCGGTCCTGAGACCCGCAAGCTGTACGCCTCGAAGCTCACCGACGCGGCCACCGTCTTCTGGAACGGCCCGATGGGCGTCTTCGAGCACCCCGACTACGCCGAGGGCACCAAGGCGGTCGCCCAGGCCCTTCTCGACTCCCCGGCCTTCACGGTCGTCGGCGGCGGCGACTCCGCCGCGGCCGTCCGCACCCTGGGCTTCGACGAGACGGCATTCGGCCACATCTCGACCGGTGGCGGCGCCTCCCTCGAATACCTCGAGGGCAAGACGCTCCCCGGCCTCGCCGCACTGGAGGACTGACCTACATGGCTGCATCTTTTTCTGCTGGGCGCACGCCGCTGATGGCGGGCAACTGGAAGATGAACCTCAACCACCTCGAGGCCATCGCGCACGTCCAGAAGCTCGCCTTCGCCCTCGCGGACAAGGACTACGAGGCCTGCGAGGTCGCCGTCCTGCCGCCCTTCACCGACCTGCGCTCCGTGCAGACCCTGGTCGACGGCGACAAGCTCAAGATCAAGTACGGCGCCCAGGACCTCTCGGCGCACGACTCAGGTGCGTACACCGGTGAGATCTCCGGCTCGATGCTGTCCAAGCTCAAGGCCACGTACGTGGCGGTCGGCCACTCCGAGCGCCGGCAGTACCACAACGAGACCGACGAGATCGTGAACGCCAAGGTCAAGGCCGCCTACAAGCACGGTCTGACCCCGATCCTGTGCGTGGGCGAGGAGCTGGAGGTCCGCGAGGCGGGCAGCCACGTCGAGCACACGCTCACCCAGGTCGAAGGCGGCCTCAAGGACATCCCGGCCGAGCAGGCCGAGTCCATCGTGATCGCGTACGAGCCCGTCTGGGCCATCGGCACCGGCAAGGTCTGCGGCGCCGACGACGCCCAGGAGGTCTGCGCCGCGATCCGCGCCAAGCTGGCCGAGCTGTATTCCCAGGAGCTGGCCGACCAGGTCCGCATCCAGTACGGCGGCTCGGTGAAGTCCGGGAACGTCGCCGAGATCATGGCGAAGCCCGACATCGACGGCGCCCTGGTCGGCGGTGCGTCGCTCGACGCCGACGAGTTCGTCAAGATCGTCCGCTTCCGCGACCAGTGAGTAGGCGCTAGCGGCGATCCGTCGTACCCTTGCGGGGGCCGTGGGCTCTGGGAGTGAGCGTTTCGACCTCACCGAGAGAGCTTCGGCCCCCGTCGTCCATCCAGTTCCGAGGAAGTTGGTCCAGCCGTGGTTTTGGGGTTCTCGATCGCCCTGATCGTCTTCAGCCTGCTGCTGATGCTGCTCGTGCTGATGCACAAGGGGAAGGGTGGCGGCCTCTCCGACATGTTCGGTGGCGGTATGCAGTCGTCCGTCGGTGGCTCTTCGGTCGCCGAGCGCAACCTCGACCGCATCACCGTGGTGCTCGGTGTGGGCTGGTTCGCGTGCATCATCGTGCTCGGCATCCTGATGAAGGCCAACAACTGATCACCGGCTGACATCGGTACGGCATCACAAGAGCACATTACGCACGTACATTCCGCACGTAAGGCCCCATGTCCGGTACGCGCCTCCCAGCGCGGCCTATCATGGGGCTTGCGTCTAGGGGCGGGGGTGTAACTCCAATCACTGGACGCGCGTTGGGCCTTACGTAGACTGAGGCGCTCGCAGCGAAGCGTCACGCCGACTCGCTTCGCGGCACCATTACGCAGGGAGTTACGACCGTGGCAAGTGGCAACGCGATCCGAGGAAGCCGGGTCGGGGCGGGGCCGATGGGCGAGGCCGAGCGCGGCGAGTCCGCGCCGCGGCTGCGCATCTCCTTCTGGTGCTCCAACGGGCACGAGACGCAGCCCAGCTTCGCCAGCGACGCGCAGGTTCCCGAGACCTGGGACTGCCCGCGCTGTGGCTTTCCGGCCGGACAGGACCGGGACAATCCGCCGGCCCCACCGCGCACCGAGCCGTACAAGACGCACCTCGCGTATGTACGGGAGCGGCGCAGCGATGCGGACGGCGAGGCGATTCTCGCCGAGGCGCTCGCCAAACTGCGGGGCGAGATCTAGGAGTTGACAGCCGGCCGGGCACCCAAGGGTGTCTGGCCGGACGTGTTTTGCACGGCTCGGCCGATGTGCCGAGGCCGATTGTCAGTGGTGCCCTCTACGGTTCTTGCATCAGCGGAACCGGGGGTGACGCGGCCATGGCCGACGTGCGGGACATGCGGGTGCCTGCGTGGCGCGGGGGATTCGGGCGGTTGTGGAGCGCGGCCGTCCTCTCCAGTTTCGGAGACGCCCTGCGGACGGCCGCGTTGCCGCTGCTCGCCGCGACGTTGACCGACGAGCCGATGCTCATCGCGTCCGTCACCGCCTGCGGCTATCTCCCCTGGATCGTCTTCGGGCTCCTCGGCGGGGCCGTCGCCGACCGGGTGGACCAGCGTCGCGCGATGTGGACCGTGGACGCGCTGCGGGGCTTGCTGATGGCGGCCTTCGCCGCCGCGGTCGTTCTCGGGCACGTCTCGATCGGGCTGCTGATCGCGCTGGCATTCGCGCTGACCACCCTCCAGACCCTTTTCGACAACGCCTCCACCGCCCTGCTGCCCGTCCTCGTGGACCGCAAGGCGCTCGGCAGTGCGAACGCGCGTCTGATGACCGGGCAGCGCATCGCCGGCGGTCTGCTGGCCGGGCCACTCGTGCCCGTACTGCTCCTCGTGGGGGCGGCCGCCCCCTTTCTGGCCGACGCGGTGACCTTCCTCGTCGGGGCCGCGCTGGTGGCATCCCTGCGGGTCGGCGCCACGGAGCGCGAACCGAGACCGGCGGGCAGCACCTTGCGCGGCGAGATCGCGGCGGGCCTGCGTGTCCTGGGGCGCGACCGGGCTCTGCGCGGCCTGTGCGCGGCCACGGCCCTCTGCAACATCGGCATGGGCGCCCTCATCGCCACACTGGTGCTCCTCGTGACGGGCTGGCTGGACGCGGGCAACGCGGGATTCGCCGCGGCGATGACCGCGTACACGGTCGGCAGTCTTGCCGGGGGCGTGGTGAACCGCTGGGTCGTGGACCGGCTCGGCCGGATCGGCGGCGTGTTTCTCGCCGGGGCGGTGCAGATCGGCGCACTCGTGGTCATGGGCTCGGTCCGCAGCCTGGCCGCGCTGACCGGGAGCCTGGCCGTCTTCGGACTCATGGGCATGGTGTGGAACGTCAACACGACGACCCTGATGCAGCAGCGCAGCCCCGCCGGCATGCTCGGCCGCGTCAGCTCGGCGTTCCGGACCCTGTCCGTCGCGGGGGCTCCGCTCGGCGCACTGCTCGGTGGTGCCGTGGCCACCACCTGGGGTCTGAACACTCCGGCGCTGCTGGCGGCCGCGTTCTTCGTCCTCTCCGTCACCGCGCTGATACCCGCGCTCAAGCCGGACGTATCTGTTGTTGAGCCGGACGACGGCGCTACGACAGCTCGCGTCAAGCCCTGATCAATTAGGTTGGGACCGGCAGCGGGGCAAGGTACGCAGCAGCACACGCAGGAAAGAAGGCGGAGTCCGAGATGAACGCAGACAGCCGTACCAGGCTCAACCAGACACCCGAATGGACCGCTCTCGCCAAGCACCGCGAAGAGCTCGGGGAGACCCATCTGCGGGACCTGTTCGCGGCCGATCCGGGCCGCGGCAGCGGGTACAGCCTCCAGGTCGGCGATCTGCGCGTCGACTACTCCAAGCACCTGGTCACCGACGAGACGCTGCGGCTGCTGCGTGACCTCGCCGCGGCCACCGGTGTGTTCGGGTTGCGGGATGCGATGTTCCGGGGCGAGAAGATCAATGTGACCGAGGATCGGGCGGTGCTGCACACGGCGTTGCGGGCGCCGCGTGATGCGGTGGTCGAGGTGGACGGCGAGAATGTGGTGCCGGCGGTGCACGCGGTGCTGGACAAGATGGCCGGCTTCGCCGAGCGGGTCCGTTCGGGCGAGTGGGCCGGTCACACCGGCAGGCGCATCAAGAACGTGGTCAACATCGGGATCGGTGGGTCCGATCTCGGGCCGGCGATGGCGTATGAGGCGTTGAAGGCGTTCACGGACCGTTCGCTGACGCTGCGGTTCGTGTCGAACGTGGACGGCGCCGATCTGCACGAGGCGCTGCGTGATCTGGACCCGGCGGAGACGCTGTTCGTCATCGCGTCCAAGACGTTCACCACGATCGAGACCATCACCAACGCCACCTCGGCGCGGACCTGGCTGCTCGCCGGGCTGGGCGGCGAGGACAAGGCGGTCGCGAAGCACTTCGTGGCGCTGTCGACCAATGGTGAGAAGGTCGCGGACTTCGGGATCGACACGGCGAACATGTTCGAGTTCTGGGACTGGGTCGGCGGGCGTTATTCGTACGACTCGGCGATCGGTCTGTCGCTGATGATCGCGATCGGCCCGGACCGGTTCCGGGAGATGCTCGAGGGCTTCCACCTCGTCGACGAGCATTTCCGTACCGCGCCGGCCGAGTCCAACGCACCACTGCTGCTGGGTCTGTTGGGTGTCTGGTACGGCAACTTTCATGATGTGCAGTCGCACGCGGTGCTGCCGTACTCGCACTACCTGTCCAAGTTCACCGCCTACTTGCAGCAGTTGGACATGGAGTCCAACGGCAAGTCGGTGGACCGGGACGGCGAGCCCGTGGAGTGGGAGACCGGCCCGGTCGTGTGGGGCACGCCCGGCACCAACGGCCAGCACGCCTACTACCAGCTCATCCACCAGGGCACGAAGTTGATCCCGGCCGATTTCATCGGGTTCGCCAACCCGGTCGCCGAGCTGAGCGATGAACTCGCGGCTCAGCACGATCTGTTGATGGCGAACTTCTTCGCGCAGACGCAGGCATTGGCGTTCGGCAAGACGCCGGACGAGGTGCGTGCCGAAGGGGTGCCCGAGGAGCTGGTCCCGCACAAGACGTTCAAGGGCAACCACCCCACCACGACCATTCTGGCGAGCGAGCTGACCCCCTCGGTCCTCGGCCAGCTGATCGCGCTCTACGAGCACAAGGTGTTCGTGCAGGGCGCGATCTGGAACATCGACTCCTTCGACCAGTGGGGCGTCGAGCTCGGCAAGGTCCTCGCCAAACGGGTCGAGCCCGCGCTGACCGAAGGCGCCGACGTCCCCGGACTCGACGAGTCCACCAAGGCGTTGGTCGCCACCTATCGGGAGTTGCGCGGCCGGAAGTAGTGAACCGGGCCGCAGGAGGCGGCAGTTGATACGGAAAGCGGCGGCCGGTTCGGAAAAGCGGAAGTCGATACGGAAACGCGGCAGTCGGTAGGGAACGCGGCTGTTGGTGCGGGAAGCGGGCGGCGGGAGCCCGCCCGCTTCCCGTAAAATCCCAGGCGATCATTGTGCCCAGGGCTCGGGGGAGCGGAAGTTGACTGGTTCGCGCAGGAGATGGTTGAGCGGTCCGCTGTCGGCGGGATCGGTTCTGCAGCCCAAGGCCGTGGCGCAGGCGGTGTTCCATCCGGCGTGGATTCCGCCGTCGGTGGACCCCTCGGTGGAGCGGCTCAAGCGGGTGCGCGTCATCGCCGGAGCGGTCGCGGCGTTCGGCGTGTACACCTTCGTCCAGGGCAAGTTCGACTTCACCGAGGTCCTGGAGAACATCCTGACGGCCGCCGTCGTCCTGCTGTTCATCACGCCTCTGACGGTGTGCGTGATGCTCTTCGTCTGGCGGCGCACCGGTCGGATCCGCCAGCTGCGGTCGTCTCTCTTCAACTCCTTCAAGCTGCTGCTGCTCTTCGTGGCCACGGTCGCCGGGACGGTGCTGTTGTGGCAGCTGTCGATGGCACTCGGCGGCATCCTGCTGGCGGTGCTCGGCCTGACGGCGATGTGGCTGACCGGCTTCGCGGCGTACGGGGCTGTGACGCTGTCCGGGAACTTCTTCGGTTCCGCCGCCGTGCACCGCTGTCTGCCGCCGCTGCTCGCCACGGTGACCACCTGGCTGATGGCCATCCCCGACCTGGTCACCGGTGATCTGCACGGGCTGAGCCTCACGATGGGGATCGTCTTCATCCTGGGCGCGCCGGTGACGGTGACGAGCATCGCCGCGCTGGAGATGCGGCGGCTGCGGCGCCACTACGGGATACGGCTGCGCACGCACCCGGCGTCGCAGCCGCAGCCGGCTCCGGTGTACACGCAGCCACCCGGGTTCGTACCGCCGCAGGGCCCTCCGTACGCTCCGGGTCCCTATGGGCAGGGGATCCCGCCGGCGCCGTACGGACCTGGCAACCCCTATGGGCCGCCGCAGCCGTACGGGCCGCCGCACCCGCAACCCGCGCCGTACCCGTACAACCAGCGGAATCCGTACGGGTCCTGACGTCTCAGGTCACTGGTGACGCGGAGCCCGGTCAGGCGACCGCGGTCAACGTGTCCGCGGGACGGCGGCGGGCCGAGCGGGCCGCGGGGAGTGCGGCGAGTGCGGCGGCGCCCACCACCGCGGCCGTACCGAACAACAGCAGTAGCGGGAGGGACGGTCCCCGGGCGATGCCGGCGCCGATGCCGCTCGAATCGCCCTGGGCGTCGATCAGCCAGTGCGCGAGGGGCAGTCCCAGCGCCGTGCCGGTGAGGATGGCGGCCAGGGTCGTGCAGGCGGTGGCCGTGACTGTGACGGCCGTGATCTGCCGTGGGGAGAGCCCGATGGCCTTGAGCGCCAGCAGATCCCGCTCGCCCTCGCGCACGGTGCCGCCGATCACGGTGAGCAGTTCGATGAGACCGATCAGGGCCAGGACGGCGATCAGTCCCACGACGACTCCGCGCAGCGGTGAGAGGCCGTCGGCCGGGTTCGTGACGGTGTGCACGTCCAGGTGGCCGTGCCCGGCCGCGGTCAGCTGGGCGCCGACCCGGTCCGGATCGGCGCCGGGCCGCAGCTGGAGCTGGTAGAGGGTCGGGCGGAGCGCCGGGTCGTTCTCCCGCAGGGTGTCGAGCGAGGTTGAGATGACCCGGCCGCCGTTCTCCGGTTCGATGCTGCGGCCGACGATGTGCAGGATCTGCGGCTGCGCGCCCACGGTCATCCGCACCCAGTCCCCGACATGCGCGTCCAGCAGATCGAGCAGTCCCTGACCGGCCACCGCCTCGTCGGGGCCGCGAGCCGGATGCCCCTCGGCGAGTGTGAACGGGTACGGGTCCTGGTGGGTGCCGAGTCCGCGCAGCGCGATCGTGGCCGTCTGTCCCGGGACCAGGGCGGCCACCTCGGCGCCCGGGTGCACGGCGGAGACCTGCGGGTTCCGGGCGAGCAGTGACTGTGCCGCGGGCTCGTTCAGACTCGTGTCCGCGTGCGCCGTGAGCGCGGCCGCGAGACCGATCTGCTCGGGCCTGGTCTGGAAGCGGTCGATGGTGGTCCACGCGCTCAGCGCCACGACCATCAGCAGCAGCGGCAGGGCGAGCCGGCCGACCGTGGCGAGCGCGCGCGGCCGGCGCGGGAACGCCTTGTGCCAGCCGAGTACGAGAGCCGGCGGCAGCCGTAGTCCGAGGGCCCGGCGTGCCACGCCCGAGAGGCGTCCGCCCGGCGGGGCCGCGGCTCGCAGCACCGGCACCGGGGGGACCCGGCCGGCCCGCCAGGCCGCGATCCCGGTCGTCGCGCCGATGAACAGCACCGCGCCGACCGGCACCGCGACCAGTGCCGCGGTGTGGCCGGGCAGCCCCTGCCACACGCCCACCGCGTCCCCGAGGCGACCCGGGATCCGGCTGCCCAGCGCCTGTGCGAGCGTCGCCGCGGCCAGGGCGCCCAGCGACGCGTACGCCACGTGCTGGAGCAGGAAGACGCGCACCACCTGGCCGGGGGTGAACCCGATCGCCTTCAGTACGGAGATGTCGCGTAGATGACCTCGGATACGGGTGCCGATGGCGCCGTACACCGCGAGCGCGGCGGCGAGCAGCGCGCCGAGGCCGAACAGTCCGAGCACCTGCCCCAGCAGCCGGTTGTCGCCCTGGGCCTCGGAGCGGGCCTGCTGCCAGTTGGAGACCTGGGTGACCGCGCCGGCGCCGAGCGTCGTGACGGCGCGCTGGACCGCGTAGTCCGTGTCACCGGCATCGTTCAGACGCAGGCCGATGACCTGGCCCGCGTGCTGGTCGGTGCGCTGCACCGCTGACGGGAGCGCCCAGACGAGGCCGGGGCGCTCGCCGGAGCTGTAGCGGGGTTCGGCGCTGTCGGCCACGCCCAGGACGGTCAGGGTCCGGTGGCTGCCGGGCACGGTGAGGGTGTCGCCGGGTTCGGCCCACAAGGCGTGGGCGAGGCTGTCCTCCAGCACCACACCGTCGGGCCGGGCGGGGTCGAGCCAGCGGCCGGAGGCGAGCAGGGGACGGCCGGTGGCAGGCCGGTCGACAGCGCCGCGCAGCTCGACGGAGGCACGGGTGCCGCGCGACTCGACGGTCGCGGACGCCGTACGGTACGGGCCCGCTACGGACTCGACGCCGTCCAGCTTCGCGAGGCGCCCCGCGTCGGCGGAGGGGCCGGTGTGGATCCAGACGTGGGCGCCGTGCGACTGCGTGAAGACGCGCTGCCAGGGGTTCGTCGCGTAGCCGAAGAGCGCGGCGGCCAGCAGCAGTGAGGCGACGATGCCCGCGGTCGCCAGCACGATGAACAGCGCCTCGCCCCGATGCGTGCGCAGATCGGCATGCGCCCAGCGCAGAGTGGCCCGCACGCCGCGTCAGCCCCTCGGCCGACGGGAGCGGAGGTGCCGCGCACGGGCGGGGCGGTTGGGGAGCGGACCGCGGAGGCCGGGGTGGCGCGCATGTTCGTGAGGGGCGGCGCAGCACAGCCGCGCACGCGCCGGACGGTTGGGGAGCGGCCCGCGGAGGCCGAGGTGGAGCGCACGTTCGTGAGGGGCGGCGCAGCACAGCCGCGCGCGGTGTCCCAGCTGGTCGTGCACGCCGATCAGTCCCTCAGTTCCAGCACGCCGGAGAGGCCGGCGCCGCGCGACGGAGTGCCGTCGAGAGTGGCGTCGTCGGCGATGCGGCCGTCGAAGAAGCTGATCACCCGGTCCGCGGCGCTCGCGAGCCGCGCGTCATGGGTGACCAGCACGATCGTCTGGCCGCGCTGGTGGAAACGGGACAGCAGCCGCATCACCTCGCGCGTGCCCTTGCTGTCCAGGCTGCCCGCGGGCTCGTCGGCCAGCAGCAGGGACGGATGGTTGACCAGCGCCCGGGCCAGGGCGACCCGCTGCTGCTCACCGCCGGACAGCTCACCCGGCATGCTGCGTTCCTTGCCCTGAAGGCCCAGCTCGGACAGCAGCCGCTCGCGCTCGGCGCGGGCCTGCTTGGGGGAGAGGCCGGCGAGCAGGGCGGGCAGTTCGACGTTGTCGGCGACGGACAGGTCGGACACCAGGTTGAAGAACTGGAACACGATGCCGATCCGGCGCCTGCGCTCCACCGCCCAGCGGGCCTCGCTGTACGCGTCCGTGCACTCGCCGTCCAGCCAGATGCTGCCGCCGTCCGGCCGCTCCAGCCCGCCGAGCAGATGCAGCAGCGTCGACTTGCCGGCGCCGGACGGCCCGGTCACCGCCACGAACTCGCCCTGCCGCACGGCGAGATCCACCCCGCGGACGGCATGCGCCGGGGCGCCCGCGCCGTGATGGGTCTTGACCAGACCCTCGGCGCGCAGCAAAGGAGCGGTGTGGCTCATTCCAGCTCCTCCAGTTCCTCCTGGCAGCGCTCCAGCCAGTCGAGGTCGGCCTGCAGATGCAGCATGGCGCCCTCGATCAACAGGTGGGAGATGCGGTTGTCCCGGTTCTCGGCCGTGGCGAGTTTCGACAGATTGCGCATGGTGTTCAGATACTGGCGCCGCTGTTTGTTGATGAGGGCGACCCGGTCGGCGAGGCCGGTCGTCGGGGCGAGCGCGAGCTTCATGAAGAACTCGTCCCGTACCCGCGGCTCGTCCGCCGTCTCCTCGTACCAGGCGTGCAGCGCCTCGCGCCCGGCATCGGTGAGGTGGTAGATCTTCTTGTTGGGCCGGCTCGACTGCTCGACTTCCTCGCCCTCGATCAGTCCCGACTTCTCGAGGCGGCCGAGCGTGACGTAGATCTGGCCGACGTTCGGCTGAGGGTACGCGGAGCCCAGCAGTTGCTCAAGGTCCTGCTTGAGCTCGTACCCGTGGGCCGGCCCACGCGCCAGCAGGGCCAGGAGGGGCAGCCGCACCCGCGCTCTCCTCCTCGCATCCTTGTGTCCGCCCCGACCCCGTGCCGGGTGTTGTCACCCGGTATGGCCGGATGCCAATGTGTCGCAGGCCCTAGGGCCTGTCTGACAATTCCCGTCTGCCGCGCTCCGGGCGACGACGGGAAATATCAGACAGACCCTAGTATCGCCCATACCTAACAGGTATACATGGCGTCTGACGGTGGGCGAAGGTGCCCGGCGCCGGTGTACAGGGAGGAACCTATGCGGTGGATCCATGCCGCCGGTAGGGGTCTCCTCGTCCTCGCGGTGGTCCTGACCGGTTACGTCGCCTCCGGCGCACCCGCCGGCGGAGCGCACGGCACCGGCCGCGGACCGCTCACCCTGGCGACCGCGGGTGACCTCACCGGCTATCTGGGTCCGCTGCTGGACGGCTGGAACCGCACGCATCCCGGCGAGAAGGTCACGCTCGTGGAGCTGCCGGACTCCGCCGACGAGACGCACGCGCAGATGACCACCGATCTGCGCGACGGCGACCGTGGCCGGTTCGACGTGCTCAACATCGACGTCGCCTGGACCTCGGAGTTCGCCGCAGCGGGCTGGATATCCCCGCTGCCCCGCACCCGCTTCCCGCTCGACAGCTTCCTGCCGCCGGTCGTGGACACGGCGACGTACGACGGAGAGCTGTACGCGGTTCCCTACGTCACCAACGCCGGTCTGCTCCTGTACCGCAAGGACGTCCTCGCCAAGGAGGGCGTACCGCCGCCGCGCACCTGGGCCGAGCTGGAGGAGCAGGCGAAGACCCTCGCCCCGAAGTACGGGCTCGACGGGTACGCCGGCCAGTTCCTGCCCTACGAGGGGCTCACCGTGAACGCGGCGGAAGCGGTCTACTCGGCGGGCGGCACGATCCTCGGTGACGAGGGCGAGCGCGTCACCGTCAACTCCGAGGCGGCCCGCGAGGGCATCGGCTTCCTCGCCCGGGGCGTGCGCGAGGGATGGATCCCGAAGAAGGCGCTGTCGTACAAGGAGGAGGAGTCCAAGCAGGCGTTCCAGGACGGCCACCTCCTCTTCCTGCGCAACTGGCCCTATGCCTACGTCAGCGCCTCCGGCAAGGATTCCGCGGTCGCCGGGAAGATCGGAGCCGTACCGCTGCCCGGGCCCGACGGGCCGGGCGCGAGCGTGCTCGGGGGCTCCAACCTCGCCGTCAACTCCCATGCGGGGCACCCCGATTCGGCCGCGCGTCTGCTCGCGTATCTGACCGGCGAACGGGCCCAGCGCCAGGTCCTCACCAAGGGCGCGCTGCCGCCCGTGCGGGCCTCGCTCTACGACGACCCGGAGCTGATCCGGCGGTTCCCCTATCTGCCCACCCTGCGCGAGAGCGTCCTCGCGGCGGCCCCGCGTCCCAAGAGCCCGCACTACGACCAGGTCAGCCTGGTCGTGCAGGCCGTGGTGCGCGACGCCATGACCGGGCACGAGACGCCCGCCGCCGCGGTGCGCCGGCTGGCCCGCGAGCTGGCGGCCGTCTCTCACCGCTAGAGCAATAGTTACCTGTTAGGTAACGAGAGCATCCCATCTCGCGATTCCGCGACCGATATATCAGCATTTGGCTGCCCAACTTCCCAACTGGGTCTGCCTACTCGTTGACACCTGTGCGACACGCCTACTTAACATGCATGCATAACCGAAGGCACGCACAGACAGGTCAACGGGTGAGCCTCAACACGCACCGCTGGTGGCGCGACGCAGTGATCTACCAGGTGTACGTCCGCAGCTTCCTGGACAGCACCGGGGACGGCATCGGCGATCTCGCCGGGGTCCGGGCGGGCATGCCGTACCTCAAGAAGCTCGGGGTCGACGGCATCTGGCTGAGCCCCTTCTATCCCTCGCCGCAGCACGACCACGGCTACGACGTCGCCGACTACTGCGACGTGGACCCGCTCTTCGGCGACCTCGCCGAGTTCGACCTGTTGATGACCGACGCCCGTCGTCTCGGCGTCAAGGTGCTCCTGGACATCGTCCCCAACCACTGCTCCAGCGAGCACCCTTGGTTCCGCGAAGCGCTCGCGGCGGAGCCCGGCAGCGCGGCACGCGCCCGCTTCCACTTCGCCGACGGACGCGGCCCCGACGGCGCCGAACCGCCCAACAACTGGCACGCCATGTTCGGCGGATCCGCCTGGTCGCGCGTCACCGAGGCGGACGGCCGGCCCGGCCAGTGGTACCTGCACATGTTCACCTCCGAGCAGCCCGACCTGAACTGGCGCAACCCCGAGGTCGGTGCCCACTTCGACCAGGTGCTGCGGTTCTGGCTCGACCGCGGCGTCGACGGCTTCCGGATCGACGTGGCCGCGGGCCTCTTCAAGCACCCCGGCCTGCCGGACTCCCCGGACCCCGAGGCCGACGCCCGGACCCGGGACTCGGTCAACCCGCTCGCCTGGAACCGGCCCGAGGTGCACGACGTCTGGCGCCACTGGCGGTCCGTCTGCGAGGAGTACGCGGCGCGCGACGGCCGCGAGCGGCTGCTGGTCGGCGAGGTCTCAGTGCCGACCGCCCGCGAACACGCCGACTACGTACGCCCCGACGAACTGCACCAGGCCTTCTTCTTCGACCTGCTCGGCGCCCCCTGGGCGGCCGACGCCTTCCGCAAGGTCATCTCCGAGGCCATGCAGGACATCGCGGGCACCGGCTCCACCGTCACCTGGGTACTCAACAACCACGACCAGGTCCGTACCGTCACCCGCTACGGCGAGTCCGGCACCGAGGGCAGCGGCCTCGGCGCCGCCCGCGCCCGCGCCGCCGCCCTGCTGATGCTGGCGCTCCCCGGAGCCGCGTACATCTACCAGGGCGAGGAGCTCGGACTGCCCGAGGTCGTCGACCTGCCCGACGACGTGCTGACCGATCCGATCTTCCGGCGCACGGGCAGCCGCGCCCGGATCCGCGACGGCTGCCGGGTGCCGCTGCCGTGGTCGGGGCACGCCTCGCCGTTCGGCTTCACCTCGGGTGCCGAGGGCGCCAAACCGTGGCTGCCGCAGCCCGCCTACTTCGCCGAGTACGCCACCGACCGAGCGCTCGCCGACACCCGCTCGTTCTGGCACCTGTACCGCGATGGGCTCCAACTGCGCGCCGGGCTGCCCCAGTTGGGCGAGGGCGCGCTGCGCTGGCTGGACGCCCCGCCCGGCATCCTCGCCTTCGTCCGCGGCGACGGCCTGGTCTGCGCCGTGAACTTCGGTACGGCGCCGACGCCCGCGCCGGTCGCCGGCACCCCCCTGCTGTCCAGCGGTCCCTGCCCGGCCGGGGTCCTGCCCGGCTCAACGGCCGCCTGGTGGATCAGCGACTGCACCAACCCCTGAGACACCTCCGCCTGATCCGACGTCAAGTACCCGCCCCTTGAAGGGACATCAACGATGATGCGACGACGTACGACCCTGCTCGCGAGCTGCACCGCCCTCGCCCTGGCCCTCGGCGCGACCGCCTGCGGCGGCGGCCCGGTCGCTGCCGGAGGCGGTGGCAAGGAGCTCGGCGGCCGGACGATCACCGTGGCCGGTGTGTGGTCCGGCAGCGAGCAGAAGAACTTCCAGAAGGTGCTGGACGCCTTCACCGAGAAGACCGGCGCCAAGACCCAGTTCGTCTCCACCGGTGACAACGTCTCCACGGTCGTCGGCAGCAAGATCGAGGGCGGCAACGCGCCCGACGTGGTGATGGTCCCGCAGGTCGGCGTCCTCCAGCAGTTCGCGAAGAAGGGCTGGCTCAAGCCCCTTTCGAAGACCGTCGAGAAGTCCGTCGACACCAACTACGCGCATGTCTGGAAGAAGTACGGCAGCGTCGACGACACCTTCTACGGCCTCTACTTCAAGGCCGCCCACAAGTCGACCGTCTGGTACAGCCCCGACGCCCTGGCCCAGGCCGGCGTCAAGCCGCCCACCACGTACGACGCGATGCTGAAGGCCGGGCACACCGTCTCGGACTCGGGTCTCGCCGCCTTCTCCGTGGCCGGCCAGGACGGCTGGACCCTCACCGACTGGTTCGAGAACGTCTACCTCTCCCAGGCGGGACCCGAGAAGTACGACGCACTGGCCGCGCACAAGCTCAAGTGGACCGACCCGAGCGTGGTGCGGGCCCTCACCACCCTCGGCAAGCTCTTCCAGGACAAGCAGCTGCTGGCAGGCGGCCAGAAGGGCGCCCTGAACACCGACTTCCCGGGCTCCGTCGAGAAGGTGTTCGGGCCGAAGCCCGAGGCGGGCATGGTCTACGAGGGCGACTTCGTCGCCGGCGTCGCCAAGGACCAGTTCGGCCGGAAGATAGGCCAGGACGCGGACTTCTTCCCCTTCCCGGCGGTGGGCGGCGGCACCGCGCCCGTGGTCAGCGGCGGTGACGCGGCCGTGGTCCTCAAGGACGGCAAGGACCAGAAGGCCGCCATGCGGTTCCTGGAGTACCTCGCCACCCCGGAGGCGTCCGCCGTGTGGGCCGAGGCGGGCGGCTTCCTGTCCCCGAACAAGAAGGTCGACCTCGCCTCCTACAGCGACGACATCGCCCGCGAGACCGCCAAGTCCCTGATAACCGCCGGGGATTCGGTCCGCTTCGACATGTCGGACCAGGCCCCGGCCGCCTTCGGCGGGACCAAGGGGACGGGCGAGTGGAAGCTCCTCCAGGACTTCCTGCGCGACCCCTCGGACCCGAAGGCCACCGCGGCCGCGCTGGAGAACGCGGCGGCCAAGGCCTACCAGGACTGATCGCCGTGACCGCCACCCTCCTGAAGGAGACGAGCCCGCCGCCCGTCCGCGTGCCCGACCGCAGGCGGCGCGCCCGGCGCCGCGGCCGGATCATCGCCCTGGCCTTCGTCCTCCCCGCCCTGCTCCTGCTCGGCGCACTCGTCGTCTACCCCGTGCTCTTCTCCGTGGGGCGCAGCTTCTTCGACGCCTCCGGCACCCGGTTCGTGGGCGGCGACAACTACACCGAGATGTTCCGCGACCCGGCCACGATCAAGGCCATCCGCAACAGCACCATCTGGGTCGTCGTCGCGCCGACCCTGCTCACCGCGCTCGGCCTCGTCCTCGCCGTGCTCGTCGAGAAGATCCGCTGGGCCACCGCGTTCAAGCTGTTGCTCTTCATGCCGATGGCGGTGTCGTTCCTGGCCGCCGGCATCATCTTCCGGCTCGCCTACGACGAGGACCCCGACAAGGGCGTCCTGAACGCCGCGGTGGTCGGCGTCCACGACACCTTCAAGGGCGCCTCCTCCTACCCGACCGCCCGCGCCCGCGACGGCCAGGGCCTGACCAAGGGCTCCGACGGCTCGTACCGTACGACCGCTGCCGCGACCCCCGGCCACACGGTCGGACTCGGGCTGGTCGGCGTCCTGCCCAAGGACCTGCCGACGGGCGCCGAGCCCGCGTACGCGGCGGCCGGGAAGACGGCGGGCGCGGACGAGCTGCGCGGTGTCGTCTACCTGGACTTCACGCCCGGCGGGGGAGGGGAACAGGGCAAGGTCGACCGGCGCGAGAGCGGCCTTCCCGAGATGAAGGTCGAGGCGGTGCGAGACGGGAAGACGGTCGCGAGCACCACCACCGCGGGCGACGGGTCCTTCCGCTTCGGGGACCTGGGCCCGGGCTCGTACACGGTGCGGCTGCCGGCAGCGAACTTCGCCCCGCCGTACGAGGGTGTCTCCTGGCTCGGTCCCGCGCTCGTCACGCCCGCCATCATCGGCGCCTACCTGTGGATCTGGACCGGCTTCGCCATGGTCCTCATCGGCGCGGGACTCGCCGCACTGCCGCGCGACGCCCTGGAGGCGGCCCGGATGGACGGCGCCAACGAGTGGCAGATCTTCCGCCGGATCACCGTGCCGCTGCTGGCGCCGGTGCTCACCGTGGTCTTCGTGACGCTGGTGATCAACGTGATGAAGGTCTTCGACCTCGTCTACATCATCGCGCCGGGGCCGGTGCAGGAGGACGCCACCGTGCTCGCCACCCAGATGTGGCTGGTGTCCTTCGGCGGCGGCAACAACCAGGGCCTCGGCAGCGCCCTCGGAGTGCTGCTCCTGCTGCTGGTCATCCCGGCCATGGTCTTCAACGTCCGCCGGTTCCGAAGGAGTTCACGATGAGCGCGGTGCGCAAATGGCTGGCCGGCAGCCTGGTTCAGGCGTTCCTCGTGATCGTCGGCCTGATCTGGGTCACCCCACTCGCCGGACTGTTCCTGTCCTCGCTGCGGTCCGCCCAGGACACCGCGAGCGGCGGCTGGTGGACCGGTCTCACCAGCCCGGCGCAGCTGTCCTTCGACAACTACTCGGCCCTGCTGGGCAATGCGGGGATGACCCAGGCGTTCTGGAACACCGTGCTGATCTCGGTGCCGACGACGGTCCTGGTGGTGGTGATCGCGGCGCTCGCCGGATACGCCTTCGCCTGGCTGGAGTTCCCCTTCCGGGACACCGTGTTCCTGGTCGTGGTGGCGCTGCTGGTGGTGCCCGTCCAGATCGGCCTGCTGCCGGTCGCCAAACTCTTCGGTCAGCTGGGGCTGTTCGGGACGATTCCGGGCGTCGTCCTCTTCCACGTCTCCTACGGGCTGCCGTTCGCCATCTTCCTGCTGCGCAACTACTTCGCGGAGATACCGCGGGAGATGCTGGAGGCGGCGCGGATGGACGGGGGCGGTGAGTGGCGTATCTTCACCCGGCTCGTGCTGCCGGTGGGGCGGCCGGCCATCGCCAGCCTCGCGATCTTCCAGTTCCTGTGGGTGTGGAACGACATGCTGGTCGCCCTGCTGTTCGCCGACAGCTCCTCGCAGCCGCTGACCGTGGAACTCCAGTCGCAGATACGGCAGTTCGGGAGCAACATCGATGTGCTGGCGCCGGGGGCGTTTCTTTCGCTCATCGTGCCGGTGGCGGTGTTCTTCGCGTTCCAGCGGCACTTTGTGCAGGGGGTGATGGCGGGGTCGGTGAAGTGATGTTCCCCCACCCCGCCCCCGGCCATCCGTGTCGCGCTGACGCGCTCGCTCTCAATCGCCGGAGGGGCTGAGAAACAGCCCCTCCGGCGAATGAGGAGCGGGGTCCGGGGCGGAGCCCCGTGGCCTCAGGGCGACGCCGGCGGATACAGCGACCGCGGCAGCTGCGAGGCCGCCGCGGAGTCCAGCAGCCACAGGGTGCGCGAGCGGCCATAGGCACCGGCGGCCGGTGCCTGCACCTCACCCGCGCCCGACAGGGCGATGGCAGCGGCCTCCGCCTTGTCGTCGCCGGCCGCGAGCAGCCACACCTCCCGAGCGGAGCGAATCGCGGGCAGTGTGAGCGTGATCCGGGTCGGCGGCGGCTTCGGCGCACCGTGCACGCCGACCACCGTCCGCTCCGTCTCGCGCACCGCGGGCAGCTCCGGGAACAGCGAGGCCACGTGGGTGTCCGGCCCGACGCCCAGCATCAGGACGTCGAAGACAGGCACCGGACCGTGGTCCTCGGGCATCGCGGCCTTGGCGAGCTCCGCGGCGTACGACTCGGCCGCGGCGTCCACGTCGGCGCCGTACGGGCCGTTGGACGCGGGCATCGCATGGACCCGCGCGGGATCCAGCGGCACCGAGTCCAGCAGCGCCTCCCGGGCCTGGGTGACATTGCGCTCCGGGTCGCCCTCGGGCAGGAACCGCTCGTCGCCCCACCACAGGTCGAGCCGGCTCCAGTCGACCGCGTCCCGGGCGGGCTCGTCGGCCAGGGCGGCGAGGAGGCCGTTGCCGTTGCGCCCGCCGGTGAGCACGACCGAGGCGAAACCGCGCGAGGCCTGCGCGTCCACGATCTTCGTGACCAGCCGGGCCGCGGCCGCCCTTGCCATCAGCTCCTTGTCGCGGTGGACGACGAGCTGCGGAGTACTCACTTGGCGGCCGCCTTCTTGGCCGGTGCCTTGGCGGCCTTCCTGGCGGGCGCCTTCGCCGTCCGCTTGGCCGGCGCCTTGACCGCGCCCGAATCCTCCGCCGGGTCCTCGGCGGAGCCGGTGCTCAGCCGGTCCACCCCGTACCGCAGCGCCGACGCATAGGTGTCGTCCGGGTCGAGCCGCCGCAGCTCCTCCGCGATCAGCTCGGCCGTCTCCCGGCGCTTGAGCGCCACGGCACGGTCGGGCTGGCCCTCGATGGACAGTGTCGCCAGTGAGCCGTCGGCACGGTCCAGGACGATCGGACCGCAGTCCGTGGCCATCCGTACGGCGGTGAGGCCGGGCCCGGACGACACCGAACGCTTGACCGGGACGTCCAGCCGGTCCGCGAGCCACATGGCGAGCAGCTCGCAGCTCGGGTTGAACTCCTCGCCCTCCACCTCGACCGCGTCCACCGCGCAGGTGACCTGGTCGAGGGCCGCGGCCAGCATCGAGCGCCAGGGCGTGATGCGGGTCCACGACAGGTCCGTGTCACCGGGGGTGTAGGCGTCGGCACGGGCGCCCAGTTCCCGTACCGGCTGCTCGGAGGCGTAGGTGTCGGTGACCCGGCGCTGGGCGAGCGCGCCCAGCGGGTCGTTGGCCGGATCGCTCGGTGCGTTCACCGGCCACCAGACGACGACCGGGGCGTCCGGCAGGAGCAGCGGCAGGACCACGGACTGGGCGTGGTCCACGACCTCGCCGTAGAGCCGCAGGACGACCGTCTCGCCGGTGCCCGCCTCCACACCCAGCCGCACCTCGGCGTCGAGGCGCGACTTCGTGCGGTCGCGGGGCGAGCGCGAGACGCGCCGGATGACCACGAGCGTGCGCGAGGGGTGCTCGCGCGAGGCGTCGTTGGCGGCCCTCAGGGCGTCGTAGGCGTTCTCCTCGTCCGTGACGATGACGAGGGTGAGCACCATGCCGACGGCCGGCGTGCCGATGGCCCGGCGGCCCTGGACGAGCGCCTTGTTGATCTTGCTGGCCGTGGTGTCCGTGAGATCTGTTTTCATGGCCGGCGCCAGCTCCGTCCGTCTCGCTCGAGCATCTGGTCCGCCTCGACGGGGCCCCAGGTGCCCGCGGGGTACTGCGCGGCCTTGCCGTGCTTGTCCCAGTACTCCTCGATCGGGTCGAGGATCTTCCAGGACAGCTCGACCTCCTCGGTGCGCGGGAAGAGGTTCGAGTCACCCAGGAGGACGTCCAGGATCAGGCGCTCGTACGCCTCGGGGCTCGACTCCGTGAACGACTCCCCGTAGGCGAAGTCCATGGACACGTCCCGGATCTCCATGGAGGTGCCGGGCACCTTGGAGCCGAAGCGGACCGTGATGCCCTCGTCCGGCTGGACGCGGATGACGATCGCGTTCTGGCCGAGCTCCTCCGTCGCCGTGTGGTCGAAGGGGGAGTGCGGGGCGCGCTGGAAGACGACCGCGATCTCGGTGACACGGCGGCCCAGGCGCTTGCCCGTGCGCAGGTAGAAGGGGACGCCCGCCCAGCGGCGGTTGTCGATCTCCAGCTTCACGGCCGCGAAGGTGTCGGTCTTCGACTTGGGGTCGATGCCGTCTTCCTGGAGGTAGCCGACGACCTTCTCGCCGCCCTGCCACCCGGCCGCGTACTGCCCGCGGACCGTGTTCTTGCCCAGGTCCTTCGGCAGCCTGGCGGCGCCGAGCACCTTGGTCTTCTCGGCGGCCAGCGCGTCGGCGTCGAAGGAGGCGGGCTCCTCCATGGCGGTCAGCGCCATCAGCTGGAGGAGGTGGTTCTGGATGACGTCACGGGCGGCGCCGATGCCGTCGTAGTAGCCGGCGCGGCCGCCGATGCCGATGTCCTCGGCCATGGTGATCTGGATGTGGTCGACGTACGACCGGTTCCAGATCGGCTCGAACATCTGGTTGGCGAAGCGGAGCGCCAGGATGTTCTGGACGGTCTCCTTGCCCAGGTAGTGGTCGATGCGGAAGACCTGGTCCGGGGCGAAGACCTCGTGCACGATCGCGTTGAGCTCCTCGGCCGACTTGAGGTCGTGGCCGAACGGCTTCTCGATGACCGCGCGCCGCCAGGAGCCGCCCTCCTGGTCGGCCAGGCCGTGCTTCTTCAGCTGCTGCACGACCTTGGGGAAGAACTTGGGCGGTACGGAGAGGTAGAAGGCGAAGTTGCCTCCGGTGCCCTGCGCCTTGTCGAGGTCCTCGATCGTCGCCTTCAGGTTCTCGAAGGCGTCGTCGTCGTCGAAGGTGCCCTGGACGAAGCGCATCCCCTGGATGAGCTGCTGCCAGACCTCCTCGCGGAACTCGGTGCGCGCGTGCTCCTTGACGGCGTCGTGGACCTCCTGCGCGAAGTCCTCGTCCTGCCACTCGCGCCGGGCGAAGCCGACGAGCGAGAAGCCCGGTGGCAGCAGTCCGCGATTGGCGAGGTCGTACACCGCAGGCATCAGCTTTTTACGTGACAAATCGCCCGTGACGCCGAAGATGACCAGGCCCGACGGCCCCGCGATACGCGGGAGCCGTCGGTCTGCGGGGTCACGCAGCGGATTGCTGCTCGACAAGATTTCAGCCCTCCGAAGGGGCGAGGCGCTGGAGCTCCGCCTCGGTCGACTTGAGCAGGTCGTTCCAGGACGCCTCGAACTTCTCGACGCCTTCGTCCTCCAGCAGCTGGACCACGTCGTCGTACGCGATCCCGAGCTTCTCGACCGCGTCGAGATCGGCGCGGGCCTGCTCGTACGTGCCGGAGATGGTGTTGCCGGTGATCTCTCCGTGGTCCTCGGTGGCCTCCAGAGTGGCCTCCGGCATGGTGTTCACCGTGTTCGGCGCGACCAGTTCCTCGACGTACATGGTGTCCTTGTACGCCGGGTCCTTGACGCCGGTCGAGGCCCACAGCGGACGCTGCTTGTTGGCCTGCGCCTTGTCGAGGGCGGTCCAGCGGTCGCCGCTGAACACCTCCTCGTACGCCTGGTAGGCGAGCCGGGCGTTGGCGAGGCCCGCCTTGCCGCGCGCGGCCTTGGCCTCGTCCGTGCCCAGGGCGTCGATCCGCTTGTCGATCTCCGTGTCCACGCGGGACACGAAGAAGGACGCCACCGAGTGGATCTTCGAGAGGTCGAGGCCCGCGGCCTTGGCCTTCTCCAGACCCGAGAGGTAGGCGTCCATGACCTCGCGGTAGCGCTCGAGCGAGAAGATCAGCGTGACGTTCACGCTGATGCCCCGGCCGATCGTCTCGGTGATCGCGGGCAGGCCCGCCTTGGTCGCCGGGATCTTGATCAGCGTGTTCGGGCGGTCCACCAGCCAGGCCAGCTGCTTGGCCTCGGCGACGGTGGCCTTGGTGTTGTGGGCCAGTCGCGGGTCGACCTCGATCGAGACCCTGCCGTCCTGACCGCCGCTCGCTTCGAAGACCGGGCGCAGGATGTCGGCGGCGTCACGGACGTCCGCAGTCGTGATCATCCGGATGGCCTCTTCGACGGTCACCTTGCGGGCGGCGAGGTCGGAGACCTGCTGGTCGTAACCGTCGCCCTGCGAGATGGCCTTCTGGAAGATCGAGGGGTTGGTGGTGACACCCACGACGTGCTGCTGGTCGAGCAGTTCGGCGAGGTTGCCGGACGTGATCCGCTTGCGCGACAGGTCGTCCAGCCAGATCGCGACGCCTTCTTCGGAGAGGCGCTTGAGTGCGTCTGTCATCGAAATTGCATCTCCTACGTGTCGTATGTCAGCGTCAGCGCGTGGCTGCGGCGATCGATTCCCGGGCGGCGTCGGCTACGTTCTCGGCAGTGAATCCGAACTCCTGGAAGAGCACCTTGCCGTCGGCCGAAGCACCGAAGTGCTCCAGGGAAACGATGCGACCCGCATCCCCGACGAACCGGTGCCAGGTCAGACCGATCCCGGCCTCCACCGCGACCCGCGCCTTCACGGACGGTGGCAGGACGCTGTCCCGGTACCCCTGGTCCTGCTCCTCGAACCACTCCACACACGGCATCGACACCACTCGGGTCGGAATGCCCGCGGCTTGGAGCTGCTCACGCGCCTCGACGGCAACGTGCACCTCGGAGCCCGTGCCGATGAGGACGACCTCGGGAGTGCCGCCCTCGGCCTCGAACAGGACGTAACCGCCCTTGACCGCATCCTCGTTGGCCTCGTACGTCGGCACGCCCTGACGGGTCAGCGCGAGGCCGTGCGGGGCGCCCTTGCCGTACACCTTGGTGTAGCGCTTGAGGATCTCGCGCCAGGCGATGGCGGTCTCGTTGGCGTCGGCCGGGCGGACGACGTTGAGGCCGGGGATGGCGCGCAGCGAGGCCAGGTGCTCGACCGGCTGGTGGGTGGGGCCGTCCTCGCCGAGGCCGATCGAGTCGTGCGTCCACACGTACGTCACCGGCAGGTGCATCAGCGCGGACAGGCGTACGGCGTTGCGCATGTAGTCGGAGAACACCAGGAAGGTGCCGCCGTAGATACGGGTGTTGCCGTGCAGCGCGATGCCGTTCATCTCCGCGGCCATCGAGTGCTCGCGGATACCGAAGTGGATCGTGCGGCCGTACGGGGCGGCACCCGGCAGCGGGTTGCCGGCCGGCAGGAACGAGGAGTTCTTGTCGATCGTGGTGTTGTTCGAGCCGGCCAGGTCGGCCGAGCCGCCCCACAGCTCGGGGATGATCGCGCCGAGCGCCTGCAGGACCTTGCCGGACGCGGCACGCGTGGCGACGGCCTTGCCCGCCTCGAAGGCCGGGACCTTCTCCTCCCAGCCGGCCGGCAGCTCGGTCGCGGCGACGCGGTCGAACTCGGCGGCGCGCTCCGGGTTGGCGGTGCGCCAGGCGGCGAAGCCCTTCTCCCACTCGGCCTTGGCCTCACGGCCGCGGTCGAGGGCGGCGCGGGTGTGGGCCAGCACCTCGTCGGAGACGTCGAAGGACTTCTCCGGGTCGAAGCCCAGGACGCGCTTGGTGGCCGCGACCTCGTCCTCGCCGAGCGCCGAGCCGTGCGCGGCCTCGGTGTTCTGCGCATGCGGGGCGGGCCAGGCGATGATCGAGCGCATCGCGATGAACGACGGCCGGTCCGTCACGGTCTTGGCGGCCTCGATGGCGTTGTAGATCGCCTCGGGGTCGATGTCGCCGTCCGGCTTCGGGGCCACCCGCTGCACATGCCAGCCGTACGCCTCGTACCGCTTGACCGTGTCCTCGGAGACCGCGGTCTCGGTGTCGCCCTCGATCGAGATGTGGTTGTCGTCCCACAGCAGGATCAGGTTGCCGAGCTTCTGGTGCCCGGCCATGGAGGACGCCTCCGCGGAGATGCCCTCCTGGAGGCAGCCGTCACCGGCGATCGCGTAGATGAAGTGGTCGAACGGGGACTCGCCCTGGGGCGCGTCCGGGTCGAACAGACCGCGCTCGTAACGGGAGGCCATCGCCATGCCCACGGCATTGGCGACACCCTGGCCGAGCGGTCCTGTCGTCGTCTCCACCCCGGGGGTGTGCCCGTACTCGGGGTGGCCGGGGGTCCTGCTGCCCCACGTACGGAACGACTCGAGGTCCTCCAGCTCCAGGCCGAACCCGGCCAGGTAGAGCTGGGTGTAGAGGGTCAGGGACGAGTGGCCCGCGGACAGCACGAAGCGGTCACGTCCGGTCCAGTCGGGGTCGGCCGGGTCGTGCCGCATCACCTTCTGGAAGAGGGTGTACGCGGCAGGCGCCAGGCTCATCGCCGTACCCGGATGGCCGTTACCGACCTTCTGTACGGCATCGGCGGCCAGGACGCGGGCGGTGTCGACGGCCCGCTGGTCCAACTCGGTCCACTCGAGGTCTGTGGTGGTCGGCTTGGTGCTCACCCTGGGTCAGGGCTCCTCTCCACATGTTCCACATGTCGAATGCCGGTGCGCTCGGCGCCCACCGGCCGTTGTCGAGCCTACCCCCGTAAGTACGTGCGTTTTTTCGACTCATTCCAGACTGCCGGGACTGACGGAGATCCGCCTCCCGACCGGCGTGTTCCCTGTTCGGCAAGTGAATACGGAGCCGTTCGTCCGACTGCTCAATCGAGTGGCCCTCAGCTCTTCTCGTCGTACCGCCCAACACGACCCCACCCCCGCGAATGTCGGGGTATGGGCAACGTCTACAGTGGCGTGGTACGCGCGAGCCTTTACGGGGAGTTCACACCTGGGGGCTTGCTGGGATGTCTCTGTCAGGGGTGTGCGTGACGGCCGTCGAATCCCGTCCATTGGGTGGGGCCACCTCCCGCGCCTATCCGGCTGTGGGGGAGCTCGAGGCGAGCAGCAGCCGGGGCCCGCGGCCGTTCGGGGCCCGTCTCAAGGCGTTCGTGGCGCTCACCAAGCCGCGGATCATCGAGCTGCTGCTGATCACGACCGTGCCGGTGATGTTCCTGGCCGAGCAGGGTGTGCCCGACCTGAAGCTGGTGCTCCTCACCTGCCTCGGCGGCTATCTCTCGGCCGGCGGTGCCAACGCCCTCAACATGTACATCGACCGTGACATCGACGCCCTGATGGAGCGGACCAACCGGCGGCCGCTGGTCACCGGCATGGTCAGCCCGCGCGAGTGCCTGGCCTTCGGCCTCTCGCTCGCCGCGGTGTCCACGCTGCTGTTCGGCCTGACGGTCAACTGGCTCTCGGCCTGGCTCTCCCTCGGCGCACTCCTCTTCTACGTCGTCGTCTACACGATGATCCTCAAGCGCCGTACCTCGCAGAACATCGTCTGGGGCGGTATCGCGGGCTGTATGCCGGTCCTCATCGGCTGGTCCTCGGTGACGAACTCGCTGTCGTGGGCGCCGGTCGTCCTCTTCCTCGTCATGTTCTTCTGGACGCCGCCGCACTACTGGCCGCTGTCCATGAAGGTGAAGGACGACTACGCGCGCGTGGGCGTGCCGATGCTGCCCGTCATCGCCTCGAACAGGGTGGTCGCCCGGCAGATCGTCCTCTACAGCTGGGTGATGGTCGCTGTCTCGCTGCTGCTCACCCCGCTCGGCTACACCGGCTGGTTCTACACGACGGTCGCCCTGGTGGCCGGCGGCTGGTGGCTGTGGGAGGCGCACGCGCTGCAGAACCGCGCCAGGTCCGAGGCCACGGGCGGCAAGCTCAAGGAGATGCGGCTGTTCCACTGGTCCATCACCTATGTCTCGCTGCTGTTCGTGGCGGTCGCGGTGGACCCCTTCCTCCGGTAGGCCCCTCTTCTTCCCGACGTCTTCTTCCGACGTTCCGCGGGACGGGCGGGGGGGGGGGGGGAGAAAAAAAAACACCCCCAACACGCAAATCCTGTAG
>NZ_JBHXJC010000005.1:345972-366624 GCF_042723265.1 Streptomyces sp. NPDC058371
GGGGGGGGGGGATTTTCTTCTTGGGGGTCCCCTTTTTTCTTCGGGTTTTCTTTGGAGGGGGTGGGGGGGGGGGGGGGGGGGGCGGACAAACCCCCCCCCCCCCCGCCCGTCGCCGTTTGATCTACTCGTCGGTAGCATCCTGGCCATGGCAGACACCCAGCAGGTTGACGACAGCACCGGCGCCGCGCACGACACCAGGGCCGAGCGCAGGACCGCCCGGCTCGCCAAGGAGATCGCCGGCTTCGCCCGGGCGCACGGCGGGGCCGAGGCCCAGGTCGCGTACCTCGGCCAGAAGGGCGCCCGGATCGTGCTCGTCGGCGAGGACGGCGGCTGGGGCGACCTCGTGGCGCCCACGTACGAGATCGCCGAGGAGGCCGTGAAGAAGGCCGGGGTCACGGTGCACGAGACGTTCGACGGCGAGTTCGCGGCGAAGGTGAAGACCGGCCCGTACGAGTGGGAGCGGATGGCCGGGATCCAGCTGGGCGGCCCGCGCAACAGCTGAACCGGGCCGCGAGCAACACCTGACACCCGGTTCACCCGTTAGGACCTGAGAAGCCAGGGTCCAGCCACGGGGAGTCCGGATGATCGAAACGCCGTCCCTCGTGGACCAGTACTGCCACGGCGTGCTGCGCACGGAGCTGGGCCTCGGCACTTTCGAGGCCCACCTCGCCCGGACCGAGGGCCCGGCCGCGTCCGGCACCACGTTCTTCGACACCCAGACCGGTTTCGCGGTACGCCGCTGGTGCCCGCCCCTGCTGGGCCTGGAGCCGCACTGCGCGCCCGCCCACTATCTCGCCCGGCGCCGTGAGCTCGGCGTCCTGGAGGCGGGCCGCCGGCTGCTGCGGGGCAGCGGCATCACGACCTACCTGGTCGACACCGGGCTGCCGGGCGACCTCACCGGACCCGGCGAGATGGCCACCACCGGAGCGGCCGAGGCCCATGAGGTCATCCGGCTGGAGCTGCTCGCCGAACAGGTCGCCGACACCTCCGGCACCGTCGAGTCGTTCCTCGCCAACCTCGCCGAGTCCGTGCACGGCGCCTCCGCGAACGCCGTCGCCTTCACCTCCGTGGCCGGTGTACGGCACGGTCTGGCGCTCGCGCCCGAGCCGCCGGGACCGGGCGAGGTACGGGGCGCGGCCGGGCGCTGGCTCGCCGGGCGGCGGGTCGGCGGGGAGCTGAGCGACCCGGTCCTGCTGCGGCATCTGCTCTGGATCGCCGTGGCCTCGGGGCTGCCCCTGCAACTCCACGCCGGCCTCGGCGAACCCGGGCTGCGGATCGACCGCACCGACCCCGTCCTGCTCACCGACTTCGCCCGTGCCACCGCCGGCCTCGGCACCGATCTCGTCCTGCTGCACGGCTACCCCTACCACCGTCACGCGGCCCACCTCGCCGGCGTCTTCTCCCATGTGTACGCCGACCTGGGTGCCTCCATGGTGCGCACGGGGGCACGCGCGGCCGCCGTCCTCGCGGAGATCCTGGAACTGGCCCCCTTCGGCAAGCTGCTCTTCTCCAGCGGAGCCCACGGGCTGCCCGAGCTGCACGTGGTGGGCGCCCGCCTCTTCCGTGAGTCCCTCGCCCGGGTGCTCGGCACCTGGGTCGCCGAGGGCGCCTGGTCGCTGGCGGACGCTCAGCGGGTGGCCGGGCTCATCGCCGCGGGGAACGCACGCCGGGTGTACGGGCTGGAGTGAGCACTTCAGACTGGCCCCCATGACCGACGACGCCACGGCCCGGGTCCTCGACCGCTTCCTCGCCGAGCTGCGCGCCCTCGCCCCCGTCGCCGTATGGGCGCACGGATCCCTGGCCGGGGGCGACTACCAGGAGGGGCGCAGCGACCTGGACATGATCGCCGTCCTCAGGGGCCCGGTCCCGCTCGCCACCGTCCGTCGACTGGCCCGGTTGCACCGCGGGCTGCGCGACGACGAGCCCCTCGCCCGGAAGCTGCACTGCAGTTACCTGACACCCGACACCCTGGCCGGCGCGGAACGGGCCCACCTCACCTGGGCGCACAACGGGCTGATGAGACGCCCCGTCACCCCGGTCACCCGCCGTGAGCTGCACGCCTTCGGGCTCGTCCGGCACGGCGTACCGCCCGGGGATCTGCTCCCGCCCTTGCCGGACGACGAGCTCCACGCCTTCGTCGTCCGGGACCAGAAGGAGTTCTGGCGGCCGGCGGTGCGCAAGGCGCGACTGTGGAAGCAGGACGTCTGGGTGGACCTGGGGATGGTCACGTTCGCCCGCGCGACGGTCACGCTGCGGGACGGCCGGCTGATCTCCAAACGGGAGGCACTGGATCTCCTCCCGGAACTCGGCGCGCCCCTCGACGTGGTCGAGGACGTCCGGCGACGGCGGTACGGGGATCCGGCGCCGCCCACCGCGGAGTGGACGATGCGCCGGAGCGAGCTGACCCGCGGCTACCTGGGTCCCGCGATGGACGGCCTGGTGGCGGCGTACGGGGTGCGGTGACGCGCGGGTTCACGCGCGCGTGAGCGTCGCTTCGGCGGCCGGGCCCGGCAGCTCCGCCACGACCTCCGGCCGTTCGCGCAGCGCCAGCAGGACGCGCATGACGCCGATCCAGACCAGGCAGGAGCCGAACATGTGGAGGCCGACCAGGGCCTCGGGCAGGTCCGTGAAGTACTGGACGTAGCCGATGACGCCCTGTCCGAGGAGGATCAGGAAGAGATCGCGCGTGCGGTCCAACGGGCCCCTGGGGGCGTCGACCGCCTTGAGGACGAACCACAGGGCGAACGTCAGCGTCACCACGATCCAGGCCAGCACGGAATGCAGCTTGGCGACCGTCTCCCAGTCGAGGGGAATCCGGTTGACCTCGCTGGAGTCGCCCGCGTGCGGGCCCGCTCCGGTGACGACCGTGCCGACCGCGATCAGCAGGACGGCCGCGACGACCAGGAACCACACCAGTTGCTGCACGGCCTTGCCGACCAGCGGACGCGGCTCGGTGTCGCCCTCGCGGGTGCGCTGCCACATCACGGTCGCGACGGTGATCAGCGCCGTGGAGAGCAGGAAGTGGGCGGCGACCGTGTACGGGTTGAGGCCGACCAGGACCACGATCCCGCCGAGGACCGCGTTGCTCATGACGATCCAGAACTGCGCCCAGCCCAGCCGGGTGAGGCCTCGCCGCCACGGCTTCTGCGAGCGCGCGGCGATGATCGCCCAGCCGACCGCGGCACACAGCACATACGTCAGCATGCGGTTGCCGAACTCGATGACGCCGTGGAAGCCCATCGCGCCGGTCGTGGTCAGCGAGTCGTCGGTGCACTTGGGCCAGGTCGGGCAGCCGAGCCCGGAGCCGGTCAGGCGCACGGCGCCGCCGGTGACCACGATGACCACCGCCATGGCGAGCGCGGCGAGGGCCGCGCGCCGCACCGTCCGCGGTGCGGGGGTCCAGCGTTCGGCGATGAAGGCGAGCGGGTTGCGCACCGCGCGCAGGGCGTCGGCTCGGGTCACGTTTGGCACGCGCCCCATCGTAGGGGGCCACTTGTGCACGCCTTCACGAGGGGGAGGTCTCTACTCCCACCGGAAGAATCGGGCGGCGGCCCCGAGGCCGAGCACCGCCCACACCGCGAGGATCCCGAGGTCCGCCCACGGCACCCCGGCGCCGTGCTGGAGCACGTCCCGCAGGCCGTCGGAGAGCGCCGAGACGGGCAGCAGGCCGAGGACGTCCTGGGCGCCCGAGGGGAACTTGTCGAGCGGGACGACCACGCCGCCGCCGACCAGGAGCAGCAGGAAGACGAGGTTGGCGGCGGCCAGCGTCGCCTCCGCCTTCAGCGTGCCCGCCATCAGCAGGCCGAGCCCCGAGAACGCGGCGGTCCCCAGAACCAGCAACAGCAGCACGGTCAGCGGGTTGCCGTGCGGTGACCAGCCCAGCGCGAAGGCGATCGCGGTCAACAGGATCACCTGGAGGATCTCCGTGACCAGCACCGACGCCGTCTTCGCGGTCATCAGACCCCAGCGCGGCAGCGGCGAGGAGGCGAGCCGCTTCAGGACGCCGTACCGGCGCTCGAAGCCCGTCGCGATGGCCTGGCCCGTGAACGCCGTCGACATCACGGCGAGCGCGAGGATGCCCGGGGCCAGGAAGTCGACGGCCTCGCCCTTGCCCGTGTCGACGATGTCCACCGTGCTGAACAGCACCAGCAGCAGCGTCGGGATGACGACCGTGAGCAGGAGCTGCTCGCCGTTGCGCAGCAGCATCTTCGTCTCGAGGACGGCCTGGGCGCCGATCATGCGCGGCAGTGGAGCCGCACCCGGCCTGGGGGTGTAGGTTCCGGCGGCGGTCATGAGCGCAGCTCCTTGCCCGTGAGCTCCAGGGTGTGCCCATCCGGGGGACAACCCCCGGACCCCCGGCCGAGACGAATCCGACCCTGCCTCATGAGCGCAGCTCCTTGCCTGTGAGCTCCAGGCTGTGCCCATCCGGGGGACAACCCCCGGACCCCCGGCCGAGACGAATCCGACCCTGCCTCATGAGCGCAGCTCCTTGCCTGTGAGCTCCAGAAAGACGTCTTCGAGGGTGTGGCGCTCGACGGAGATCTTCTCCGGCATCACCCCGTGCTGGGCGCACCAGGAGGTGACCGTCGCCAGGAGCTGCGGATCGACCTTCCCGCCCACCCGGTAGGCGCCCGGCGTCAGCTCCGCCGCCGTGCTGTCCGTCGGAAGGGCCTTCAGCAGTGAGCCCACGTCGAGCCCCGGGCGCCCGCTGAAGCGCAGGGTGTTCTCGGCGCCGCCGCGGCACAGCGCCTCGGGGGAGCCCTGAGCGACGACCCGGCCCGCGTCAATGATCGCGACGTCGTCCGCGAGCTGCTCGGCCTCGTCCATGTGATGCGTGGTGAGGATGACGGAGACACCGTCGGTGCGCAGGTCGCGGACCAGGTCCCAGGTCGCCCGGCGGGCCTGCGGGTCGAGCCCCGCCGTGGGCTCGTCGAGGAAGACCAGCTCGGGGCGGCCCACCACGGCCATCGCCAGTGCGAGCCGCTGCTGCTGACCGCCGGACAGCCGCCGGTACGTCGTACGCCCGCAGCCGTCCAGGCCCAGCCGCTCGATCAGGGCGTCCACATCCAGCGGATGGGCGTGCAGCCTCGCCACATGGCGGAGCATCTCGTCGGCACGCGCGCCCGAGTAGACGCCGCCGGACTGAAGCATGACCCCGATCCGCGGACGCAGCCGTCCCGACTCCCGCACGGGGTCGAGGCCCAGGACGCGCACCGTGCCGGAGTCCGGCTTCCGGTACCCCTCGCAGGTCTCGACCGTCGTCGTCTTGCCCGCGCCGTTGGGCCCGAGTACGGCGGTGATGCCCGCGGCGGCCACCAGGTCGAGGCCGTCCACTGCGGTCTTCGTGCCGTACCGCTTCACCAGGGCCTGGACCTGGACCACGGGCTCGCTTCGCATGAGGCGCAAGTCTAGGGACGCGGCCGGGGATCCGGGCGGGCGGGGCCCCTCACCTGGTCGACGATCCATTCCTCGCGCGGCCGGTGCAGTGCCAGCCACCGCTGCGCGTACGCCACGGCGTCGGCCACCGGGAACAGGCGCACGTCGGCGGCGCCCACCCGGCCGCGTACGACGGGCCGGTCCCGTTCGAAGTCGGCGCCGAGTTCGCCGAAGCGGTCGGAGGTGATCGACACCTCCGTCACCACCTCCCACCGGGCCGTTCCGTCGGGTCCCAGGACCGGGCGGCCCACCTCGGCCAGGGGTGACGGGATCCGGTACTCGGCCAGGTGGAAGGCGGTGCACGCGTCGTAGCCCGCGCCGAGCAGCAGGACCCGGGCGCCGATGGCCTCAAGACGGGCCAGCGGGCTGCGCTCGCCGAGCCGGCAGTCGGGCGCGTGCCCGTCGACGACCTGCGTCGCGCCCGGGCCGATCGCCGCGAAGGAGGTCTGGGGGTGCGCACTGCGCAGGGCGCCGGGCCAGGTGCGGACCGCCTCCGGAACCACACCGACGCCCCGGGTGGGCGTGATCAGCGGGTCGTAGGCGGGCATCGTCGCCCGGATGGCCGACCACCACTCCTCGGGAACCGGAGGGCTCGTCCACAGCGCCGGGTCGGAGAGGTCGCCGGACTGGGTGGGGACCACCAGGGTTCCGTCGGGGCCAAGGGCGTCGAGCAGTCCCTGGACGACGGATATCGCGCCGCCGCAGACCCATCCCAGCGCGCTGAGCGAGGAGTGCGCGAGGACGGTCTCGCCGGGCCGGATCCCGAGCTCCCGCAGCTGTGCGGCGAGGGTGACCCGGGTGACGAGTGGGCCGGTGGGAGGGGGTGTGGGCACGTCCGGCAGTCTGGTGGAACGCTCCGCGGAACGCCACCGTATTGATCGATCAAAGATCGTTTCCGCAGGTCAGCTTAGGTATGCCTAAGTGATGCGTGACACCGTCCACCGCTCGGACGCGGGTTGTCAGGCTCTGAGGAATTACGCAACAATGGCGTTGTGAAAAACGTTGGCGAGGCTCCGCAGGAGGAACTCGCGACCGGTGAGCGGTCCACCCGCAACCGCGTCGCGCGCTCCATCCTGGACCACGGCCCGTCGACCGTCGCCGACCTCGCCGGTCGGCTGGGCCTCACCCACGCGGCCGTACGCCGGCATCTCGACACGCTCGTCGGCGACGACGTCGTGGAGGCCCGTGAGCAGCGCGTCTACGGCGCGCGTACGCGCGGCCGGCCCGCCAAGGTGTTCGCCCTGACGGACTGCGGCCGGGACGCCTTCGACCAGTCCTACGACAAGCTGGCCGCCGACGCGCTGCGCTGGATCGCGGAGCGTGACGGCGGGGACGAGGCGCTCGTCGCCTTCGCCCGCGCCCGGATGGCCGCCCAGGCCGGGGCGTATCGCCAGGCCATCGAGGCCGCGACCCCCGAGGGCCGCACCGAAGCGCTCGCCAAGGCCCTGAGCGTGGACGGGTACGCTGCTACGGCGCGTAGCGCACCGGTCGGCGAGCAGCTCTGCCAGCACCACTGCCCGGTCGCCCATGTCGCCGAGCAGTTCCCGCAGCTGTGCGAGGCGGAGACGGAGATCTTCTCCGAGCTGCTCGGTACGCACGTCCAGCGACTGGCCACCATCGCCCACGGCGACGGCGTCTGCACGACGTTCATCCCAAAGATTTCCAAGATCGACCATGACGACCACACCGCATCTGCAAGCACGGCCGGGAGGAACCCCGCATGACTCTGCCCACGGAGACTGCCCATCCTGAGCTTGATGGCCTGGGCAACTACGAATACGGCTGGGCCGACTCCGACGCGGCCGGTGCCTCTGCCAAGCGCGGCATCAACGACGACGTCGTCCGGGACATCTCGGCGAAGAAGTCCGAGCCGGAGTGGATGACCAAGCTCCGCCTCAAGGGCCTGCGCCTGTTCGAGAAGAAGCCCATGCCGAACTGGGGCTCGGACCTGTCGGGCATCGACTTCGACAACATCAAGTACTTCGTGCGCTCCACGGAGAAGCAGGCGGAGTCCTGGGAGGACCTGCCCGAGGACATCAAGAACACGTACGACAAGCTCGGCATCCCCGAGGCGGAGAAGCAGCGCCTCGTCGCCGGTGTCGCGGCCCAGTACGAGTCCGAGGTCGTCTACCACCAGATCAACGAGGAGCTGGAGGCGCAGGGTGTCATCTTCATGGACACCGACACCGCGCTGAAGGAGCACCCGGAGCTCTTCAAGGAGTACTTCGGCACCGTCATCCCGGTGGGCGACAACAAGTTCGCGTCGCTGAACTCCGCGGTGTGGTCCGGCGGTTCGTTCATCTACGTCCCCAAGGGCGTGCACGTCGAGATCCCGCTCCAGGCCTACTTCCGTATCAACACGGAGAACATGGGCCAGTTCGAGCGGACGCTGATCATCGTCGACGAGGGCGCCTACGTCCACTACGTCGAGGGTTGTACGGCGCCGATCTACTCGTCGGACTCCCTGCACTCCGCGGTGGTCGAGATCATCGTGAAGAAGGGCGGCCGCTGCCGCTACACGACCATCCAGAACTGGTCGAACAACGTCTACAACCTGGTCACCAAGCGCGCCGTGGCGTACGAGGGCGCGACCATGGAGTGGATCGACGGCAACATCGGCTCCAAGGTCACCATGAAGTACCCGGCCGTCTACCTGATGGGCGAGCACGCCAAGGGCGAGACCCTCTCCATCGCCTTCGCGGGCGAGGGCCAGCACCAGGACGCCGGCTCCAAGATGGTCCACATGGCGCCGAACACCTCCTCCAACATCGTGTCGAAGTCCGTCGCGCGTGGTGGCGGCCGTACGTCGTACCGCGGGCTCGTCGAGATCGGCGAGGGCGCCCACGGTTCCAAGTCGAACGTGCTGTGCGACGCGCTGCTCGTCGACACGATCTCCCGCTCCGACACGTACCCCTACGTGGACGTCCGCGAGGACGACGTGTCCATGGGCCACGAGGCGACCGTCTCCAAGGTCAGCGACGACCAGCTCTTCTACCTGATGAGCCGGGGCATGACCGAGTTCGAGGCGATGGCGATGATCGTGCGCGGCTTCGTCGAGCCGATCGCCAAGGAGCTGCCCATGGAGTACGCCCTTGAACTCAACCGGCTGATCGAGCTGCAGATGGAAGGCGCGGTCGGTTAAGACCCGCACTCCCCAGGCAGCAGCGAATTTCTGACGTAGGAAGAGAGCAGACCGACAGCCATGGCTGAGGCTCAGAACTCCCCCATTCTCGACTCCGCTCGAGCGGGGGGACCCCCGCCGGTGGGCTCCACCACCGCCGGCCAGATCGCGGTGGCCGCCGAGTCGACCGTCGCTACGCGCATGAGCGCGCCCCCGTCCTTCGACGTGGCGGACTTCCCCGTCCCCCACGGCCGCGAGGAGGAGTGGCGGTTCACGCCGCTGGAGCGGCTGCGCGGGCTGCACGACGGCACCGCGGTCGCGACCGGCGACGGCGTGAAGGTCGACATCGAGGCGCCCGAGGGCGTCACGGTGGAGACCGTCGCCCGTGACGACGCGCGGATCGGCAGGGCCGGCACCCCGGTGGACCGCATCGCCGCCCAGGCGTACTCGGCGTTCGAGAAGGCCGGCGTGGTCACCGTCCCCAAGGACACGGTGCTCACCGACCCGATCCGCATCGCCGTGCACGGCCAGGGCGGGGTGGCCTACGGCCACCAGGTCATCGAACTGGGCGCCTTCGCCGAGGCCGTCGTCGTCATCGACCACACCGGTGACGCCGTCCTCGCCGCCAACGTCGACTACCTCCTGGGCGACGGCGCCAAGCTGACCGTCGTCTCCGTCCAGGACTGGGACGACAAGGCCGTGCACGTGGGCCAGCACAACGCGCTGATCGGCCGGGACGCCACGTTCAAGTCGTTCGTGGTCACCTTCGGCGGCGACCTCGTACGTCTGCACCCGCGGGTCGCCTACGCCGGCACCGGCGGCGAGGCCGAGCTCTTCGGCCTCTACTTCACGGACGCCGGCCAGCACCAGGAGCACCGCCTCCTGGTCGACCACAACACCCCGCACTGCAAGTCGAACGTCGCCTACAAGGGCGCGCTCCAGGGCGAGGGTGCCCACGCGGTGTGGATCGGTGACGTCCTCATCGAGGCCAAGGCCGAGGGCACGGACACGTACGAGATGAACCGCAACCTCGTGCTGACCGACGGCGCCCGGGTCGACTCCGTGCCGAACCTGGAGATCGAGACCGGCGAGATCGTCGGTGCCGGCCACGCCTCGGCGACCGGCCGCTTCGACGACGAGCAGCTCTTCTACCTGATGGCCCGGGGCATCCCGGCAGAGGAGGCCCGCCGACTGGTGGTCCGCGGCTTCTTCGCCGAGCTGGTCCAGCAGATCGGCGTCGACGACATCGAAGAGCGACTTCTCGTGAAGATCGACGAGGAGCTGGAGGCGTCGGTCTGATGACTGCCCCTTCGACGTTCCTACGCGCCTGTGGGCTGAGCGAGCTGGAGGACGACACCCCGAAACGGGTGGAACTCGACGGCACGCCGGTCTCGGTCGTGAAGACCGAGGGGGAGGTGTTCGCGATCAACGACATCTGCTCGCACGCGAACGTCTCGCTCTCCGAGGGCGAGGTGGAGGACTGTCAGATCGAGTGCTGGCTGCACGGCTCCTCGTTCGACCTCCGCACCGGCAAGCCGTCCGGCCTTCCCGCGACGCGCCCCGTCCCCGTATACCCCGTAAAGATCGAAGGGGACGACGTGCTCGTCTCCCTCACCCAGGAGTCCTGAGGTACCCATGGCAACGCTTGAAATCCGAGACCTGCACGTCACCGTCGAGGCCGACAACGCCACGAAGGAGATCCTCAAGGGCGTCGACCTCACCGTGAAGCAGGGCGAGACGCACGCCATCATGGGCCCGAACGGCTCCGGCAAGTCGACCCTCGCCTACTCGCTCGCGGGTCACCCGAAGTACACGATCACCAGCGGCACCGTCACGCTCGACGGCGAGGACGTCCTGGAGATGTCCGTCGACGAGCGCGCCCGCGCCGGCCTGTTCCTGGCGATGCAGTACCCGGTTGAGATCCCCGGCGTCTCCGTCTCCAACTTCCTGCGCACCTCCGCCACCGCCATCCGCGGTGAGGCCCCCAAGCTGCGGACGTGGGTGAAGGAGGTCAAGGAGACCATGGAGCGTCTCCACATGGACCCGGCCTTCGCCGAGCGCAACGTGAACGAGGGCTTCTCCGGCGGTGAGAAGAAGCGCCACGAGATCCTTCAGCTGGAGCTCCTCAAGCCGAAGGTCGCGATTCTCGACGAGACCGACTCCGGCCTGGACGTCGACGCCCTGCGCATCGTCTCCGAGGGCGTGAACCGGGTCCGCGAGACCGGCGAGGTGGGCACCCTGCTCATCACCCACTACACGCGCATCCTGCGCTACATCAAGCCCGACTACGTCCACGTCTTCTCCGCGGGCCGCATCGTCGAGTCCGGCGGCGCCGAGCTCGCCGACAAGCTGGAGAACGAGGGTTACGAGGGCTACACCACGAAGGGTGGCGTATCAGCGTGACGCAGCTGCCGGGCCTCCTCGACACCGAGGCGATCCGCAAGGACTTCCCCATCCTGGACCGTCAGGTCCACGACGGCCGGAAGCTCGTGTACCTGGACAACGCGGCGACCTCGCAGAAGCCGCGCCAGGTGCTCGACGCCCTCAACGAGTACTACGAGCGCTACAACGCCAACGTCCACCGCGGTGTGCATGTGCTCGCCGAGGAGGCCACGGCGCTGTACGAGGGCGCGCGCGACAAGGTCGCCGCGTTCATCAACGCGCCGAGCCGCGACGAGGTGATCTTCACCAAGAACGCCTCCGAGTCGCTCAACCTCGTGGCCAACATGCTGGGCTGGGCCGACGAGCCCTACCGCGTGGACCACGAGACCGAGATCGTCATCACGGAGATGGAGCACCACTCCAACATCGTCCCGTGGCAGCTGCTGTCGCAGCGCACGGGCGCGAAGCTGAAGTGGTTCGGCCTCACCGACGACGGCCGCCTCGACCTGTCCAACATCGAGGAGGTCATCACCGAGAAGACGAAGATCGTCTCCTTCGTGCTGGTCTCCAACATCCTGGGCACGGTCAACCCGGTCGAGAAGATAGTGCGCCGCGCACAGGAGGTCGGGGCCCTGGTCCTGATCGACGCCTCCCAGGCCGCGCCGCACATGCCGCTGGACGTACAGGCCCTCCAGGCCGACTTCGTGGCCTTCACCGGCCACAAGATGTGCGGTCCGACGGGCATCGGCGTCCTGTGGGGACGCCAGGAGCTCCTTGAGGACCTCCCGCCGTTCCTCGGCGGCGGCGAGATGATCGAGACGGTGTCGATGCACTCGTCGACGTACGCTCCCGCCCCCCACAAGTTCGAGGCGGGCACGCCTCCGATCGCGCAGGCGGTCGGTCTGGGCGCGGCGATCGACTATCTGAGCGCGATCGGCATGGACAAGGTCCTCGCCCACGAGCACGCGCTCACCGAGTACGCGGTGAAGCGGTTCGCGGAGGTCCCCGGCCTCCGGATCATCGGCCCGACGACGGCCGAGGACCGCGGCGCGGCGATCTCGTTCACGCTGGGTGACATCCACCCGCACGACGTGGGCCAGGTCCTGGACGAGCAGGGCATCGCGGTCCGGGTCGGGCATCACTGCGCCCGCCCGGTCTGCCTGCGCTACGGAATTCCTGCGACCACGCGAGCGTCGTTCTATCTGTACTCCACGCCGGCCGAGATCGATGCTCTGGTCGACGGTCTGGAGCACGTACGGAACTTCTTCGGCTGAAGGGCTGGTCGTGAAGCTTGATTCGATGTACCAGGAAGTCATCCTGGACCACTACAAGCACCCGCACGGTCGGGGCTTGCGGGACGGCGATGCCGAGGTGCACCACGTCAACCCGACATGCGGCGACGAGATCACGCTGCGTGTGAAGTACGACGGCGAGCAGATCGCCGACATCTCGTACGAGGGTCAGGGCTGCTCGATCAGCCAGGCCTCGGCCTCCGTGCTGAACGAACTCCTCGTGGGCAAGGACCTGCCCGAGGCGCAGAAGATCCAGGAGACCTTCCTGGAGCTGATGCAGTCCAAGGGCCGGATCGAGCCGGACGACGCGATGGAGGAGGTGCTGGAGGACGCGGTCGCGTTCGCCGGTGTCTCCAAGTACCCGGCCCGGGTCAAGTGCGCCCTCCTGAGCTGGATGGCGTGGAAGGACGCGACGGCCCAGGCACTGGGTGAAGAGCCCGACAAGGCTGCGAGGAAGACGGCATGAGCGAGAACGAGACCTTGATGACGAAGCCCGCCTCCGAGGAAGAAGTGCGTGAGGCGCTGTACGACGTCGTCGACCCCGAGCTGGGCATCGACGTCGTCAACCTGGGCCTCATCTACGGCATCCACATCGACGACGCGAACATCGCGACGATCGACATGACCCTGACGTCCGCGGCCTGTCCGCTCACCGACGTCATCGAGGACCAGGCCAAGTCCGCCACGGACGGCCTTGTCAACGAACTGCGCATCAACTGGGTCTGGATGCCGCCGTGGGGCCCGGACAAGATCACGGACGACGGCCGCGAGCAGCTCCGGGCGCTCGGGTTCAACGTCTGATCCCTCCGCACAGCAGGAACGGCGATACCTCTCGGTACCGCCGTTTTTTGCTGTCCGGGAAGGCGGGAAACGGTCGACTTGTGTACGGGTGTACGCATCGATATGTACACTCGTACACATGGGATATGTGCTCCTCGCCGGGGCGATCGCCGCCGAAGTGGCCGCCACCACCGCCATGAAGTACAGCGAGGGCTTCAGCAGGCTGTGGCCCTCCCTGGTCACCCTCCTCGGGTACGTCGTGGCGTTCGCGCTGCTCGCCCAGACCCTGAAGACGGTGTCGGTGGGCACGGCGTACGCGATCTGGGCCGGGGTCGGCACCGCCGCCATCGCCGCGATCGGGATGGTGTTCCTCGGTGAGGGCCTCACCGCCGCGAAGCTCGCCGGGATCGCGCTGATCATCGGCGGCGTCGTGCTCCTCAACCTGGGCGGTGCCCACTGATGGCCCGGCGTGTGAAGGACGGGGGGAGCCGATGACCCGCCGCTACGACCCCGAGCGCCGGCAGCGCATCATCGACGCGGCGATCCGTGTCGTCGGCGCCAAGGGCATCGGCGGTCTCAGCCACCGCTCCGTCGCCGCCGAGGCCGATGTGCCGCTCGGCTCCACCACGTACCACTTCAGGACCCTCGACGAGCTGATGGTCGCCGCCCTGCGCCAGGCGAACGAGGGCTTCGCCAAGGTGGTCGCGGCGCGCGGCGCACTGGAGGACACCGGGGGCGACCTGCCCGGGGAACTCGCCGGACTGATCGGCGAATGGCTCGCCGGCGACCGTACGGGCGTGGAGCTGGAGTACGAGCTGTATCTCGCCGCGCTGCGCCGCCCCGCGCTGCGTCCCGTCGCCGCCGAGTGGGTCCAGGAACTCGCCGACCGGCTCGCCCTCCGCACCGACCCCGTCACCGCTCGGGCCCTGGTCGCCCTGATGGACGGCATCTGCCTCCAGACGCTGCTGACCGGAGCGGCGTACGACGAGGGGTACGCGCGGGAGGTGCTGGCACGGGTGATCGGCTGAGCGGCCGCCCTCCGGCCCGGTCTCTGAGACGGTCCGCGGACGAGTTCGCCCAGACGGGCCCCGGCCGGTTAGGTTGCCCTCATGACCGACACGACTGCTACTCGCACCACCGGCGCCGTCGCCGCCGGCCTCGCCACCCTCGCCGCCGACGGCACCGTCCTCGACACCTGGTTCCCCGCCCCCGAGCTGTCCGCCGTGGATGCCGAGGGCCTCGGCCCGGCCGGCACCGAGCGGCTGTCCGCCGCGCGTGCCGTGGAACTGCTCGGTGAGGGCGCCGCCAAGGCGATCGGCCCGGACGCCCGCCGCGGCGTCGAAGTGATCGCGGTCCGTACGGTCATCGCGTCCCTCGACGACAAGCCGCTCGACGCGCACGACACCTACCTGCGCCTGCACCTGCTCTCGCACCGCCTCGTGCAGCCGCACGGCCAGAGCCTGGACGGTATGTTCGCCCACCTCGCCAACGTCGCCTGGACCTCGCTCGGCCCGGTCGCCGTCGACGACGTCGAGAAGGTCCGGCTGAACGCCCGCGCGGAGGGCCTGCACCTCCAGGTGACGTCCATCGACAAGTTCCCGCGCATGACGGACTACGTCGCTCCGAAGGGCGTCCGCATCGCCGACGCCGACCGCGTCCGGCTCGGCGCGCACCTCGCCGAGGGCACCACCGTCATGCACGAGGGCTTCGTGAACTTCAACGCGGGCACGCTCGGCACCTCGATGGTCGAGGGCCGCATCTCGGCCGGGGTCGTGGTCGGCAACGGCTCCGACATCGGCGGCGGCGCCTCCACCATGGGCACCCTCTCCGGTGGCGGCAACGTCCGTATCACCATCGGCGAGCGCTGCCTGGTCGGCGCCGAGGCGGGCGTCGGCATCGCGCTTGGCGACGAGTGCGTGGTCGAGGCCGGCCTGTACGTGACCGCGGGCACCCGCGTCACGATGCCCGACGGCCAGATCGTCAAGGCCCGCGAGCTCTCCGGCGCCTCGAACATCCTCTTCCGCCGCAACTCGGTCACCGGCACCGTCGAGGCCCGCCCGAACAACGCGGTCTGGGGCGGCCTGAACGACGTACTGCACAGCCACAACTAGCGCCTTCGTACCACCGCAACCGGGCGCCCTGCCGCGGATCGATCGCGGCGGGGCGCCCGGCTATGTCGCGGCGAAGTCCGCCAGCGCCGCGAAGTCGTCCGCGCGCAGCCCGAGTCGGGGACTGACGTGGTGCAGCAGCGCGGGAGCGGGGTGGTGCGCGGTCACGTACGTCTCGTCGGCCGGGCTCTGCTCGTCGTCCACCCACGCGAACGGTCGGCCCTCCGCGTACGCCACGATCGCCTCCGTCTTCCAGTGCACCCCGTCGGGCCGCTCGGCGAACAGGCCGCCGGTGAAGTCGACATAGGGGAGTTCGGGCAGGCCGATCACCGGGGCGATCCACCGGTTCGCGGCGTCCATCCACGTGGTGGCCCAGCACAGGTCGAAGCCGAGGCCGAGCAATATCCGCCCGTGGTCCGGGTGCAGCCACACGCGCAGCGGACGGCCGGGCTGCAGGGCCACCCGGATCGTCGTGTAGCCCTCGGGGCGCCGCTCGGGCTGGGCCGCGTACGGATTCAGCGGACCGTCGACGTCGAGGAACAGCAGGGGCCGGCTCACGGAGCCAACGTACGGGAGCCGGTGACGGATTCCCGTGGAATATTTTTCGCGCCCGAGGCATAGCGGTGGGTGGGCGCACGCGTCACAAGGAGCACAGGGGCCGGACACAGAGTCCGCCGGGGAAGAGAAGGTGACGATGGATGCCGAAGCGCAGGAGAGCTTCCGGGAGTTCGTGGCGAACCGGTCGTCCGCGCTGCTGAAGACGGCCGTGCTGCTCAGCGGCGGTGACCGGCACGCCGCCGAGGACCTGCTGCAGAACGCCCTGATCAAGGCGGCGGGCCGGTGGCATCGCATCGACGAACCCGAGGCGTACGTCCGGCAGATCCTCTACCGGCAGCAGGTGAGCCGCTGGCGGCTGAAGTGGCCGCGCAGGGAACTGAGCGTCGCCGAACCGCCGGAGGCGTCGGCGGCGGCGGACGCCTCGGCCGCGGCCGAACTGCGTGTGGTGATGCGCGGGGCGCTCGCCCGGCTCACCGCCCGGCAGCGGACCGTGCTGGTGCTGCGTTACTTCGAGGACCTGCCCGAGGCCGATGTGGCACGGCTGCTGAGCTGCTCCGTCGGGACCGTCCGGTCCACGACACACCGCTCGCTCGCCCGGCTGCGCGCCCTCGCCCCCGAGCTGGCCTCGCTCGGCCCGGCCGACGTCGAGCAGCAGCCGTCCCGTGACTTCTCGCCCATGGAGGTGCGCTCGTGAACGTCGAAGAGCTGGTGCGCGAGTCGCTCCGGGAACAGGCCGTCGAACAGCCCGCCTTGGGGCCCGGCTTCGCCGACCGGGTGCTGACCACGCGCAGGCGCCGCCGGACCCGTACCTTCGCGTCCGTCGCCGCGGCCACCGCCGCCGTGGTCGCCGTGGCGGTCGCCGTGCCGCTGCTGCACTCCGGCGAGGACCGGGCGCGGCTCGCCAGCGAGATGAACCTGAGCGACATCATCGCCCACCCCGGGCAGACACCGCCGCGGGACCTGATCGCGGCCGGGGACACCGCGCTGGCCGCCTACTACACCCGGCACAACGTCGAGCAGACCGCCACCCGCGCGGTCGCCACCCGCACCTACCACCTCCTCGACCAGAAGACCGGCAAGTACGTGAAGACGACCAAGTGGTCCGTCCTCGCCGTCGCCCCCGGCATGCGGACCGCCGCCGTCCTGGAGAACGAACTGCCCACCCGGCGGATCGGAGTGCTCGACCTGCTCACCGGCAAGGTCGAGCGCTGGATCCCGGTCGACCGCGGTGTCGCGGGGATCGAGTTCTCGCCCGACGGCAGCAAGCTCGTCGCGACGACGTACGCCAAGAACCCGGACCTGATCTACAAGGCGGACTACGACAGCGACGGCGACGGCAAGAAGAACGACTGGATGCCGCGGTTCGGCGAGTCGGACCGGACCGGTTTCTACGTCATCGACGTGGCGTCCGGGAAGGCCTCCTGGGCCAAGGTCGCGGAGACGAAGGACGTCAACGTCCGCCAGGACTTCGCCTTCGACGCCGACGGCAAGCTCGTCTACTCGGGCCTCACCACGGAACCCAACGACCAGTACTACGACTTCGAGGGCCACAAGGTCGACAAGCCCGCGAAGGAGAAGTACCTGCACTGGTTCGTCGACGCGCGGCTGTCCCCGAACGGCAAGCTCGCCGCGGGCGACTTCGCGGGCGGGGCGAAGACGACCGCCTCCGCGATCAACGATCCGGACACCGGCAAGCGTCTCTACAAGGTGCACGGGCAGCAGCTGCTCGCCTGGGCCGACGACAAGCGGCTGATCGCCTGGGACATCGCGCCGGGCACGAACGAGTTCCACAACCGGCTCGTGCTCGTCACCATCGGCAGCGACAAGGTCGTTCCGCTCAGCGGTTTCCGCAAGGGCAACGACGGCGCGGGCGGGAGGTGGACACCGGTCTTCGCGGAGCGCTGACGCGCTGAGCGCCGCACAGACGGGCGGGGGGCGGACGGGGGTCGGCCCGCACCCGTCAGGCGGCCTCGGACATCAGACGCTCATACGCACCCAGCAGCCCGTCGGCCGTCTCCCGGCCGGCGGGCCGCAGTGGTGCCCGGACCGGCCCGGCGGGCAGTCCGAGCCGGCCGAGCAGCGCCTTCGCGGTGACCGTGCCGGGCAGTCCGGCGGACATCATCAGCTCGGTGAGCGCGATGGTCCGGCGCTGACGGCGCGCCGCCTCGGCCAAGTCACCCGCGTCGAACGCGTCGAGGATCGAACGGAACGGACCGGGCACCGCGTTCGCCACCGTGCTGACGTACCCCGCGGCGCCGATCGCGTACAGCGCGAGGACGTATTCGTCGCAGCCCGCGTAGTACGCCAACTCCGTGCGGGCCAGCACCTTCTGGGTGCCCAGGAGGTCGTACGCGCAGTCCTTCACGGCCACGATCCGCGGATGCCCGGCGAGCCGCGTCATCGTGTCCGGCTCGATCCGGG
This sequence comes from Streptomyces sp. NPDC058371, assembly GCF_042723265.1. Classification (NCBI taxonomy): domain Bacteria; kingdom Bacillati; phylum Actinomycetota; class Actinomycetes; order Kitasatosporales; family Streptomycetaceae; genus Streptomyces; species Streptomyces sp. NPDC058371. The sequence goes on from NZ_JBHXJC010000005.1 coordinate 364,071, forward strand.
TGCCGGTGCGACCGGGGATGTCGTACAGCACGAGCGGCAGTCCGCAGGCGTCCGCGATCTCCCGGAAGTGCGCCTCGACCGCGTCCTGCGGCGGCCTGCTGTAGTAGGGCGCGACCACCAACAGGCCGTCCGCGCCCGCCTTTTCGGCCTGCAGGGCCAGTTCCACGGTGTGGCGGGTGTCCGCGGTGCCGACGCCCGCGACGATCGGCACGCCCGCACCGACCGCGGAGCGGACCGCGCGGACGAGCGCGGACTTCTCGGCGTCCGTCGTCGTCGGCGACTCGCCCGTGGTGCCGGACAGCACCAGCCCGTCGCACCCCGCGGAGACCAGCCGGTCGGCGAGCCGCTGCGCGCCGTCCAGGTCGAGGGTGCCCGCCTCGGTGAACGGTGTGATCATCGCGCAGAGCGCGCGGCCGAAGGGAGCGGTGGCGGTCACTCGTGCGGCGCGTGCGGCTTCGGTGCCTGGTGGTGTCATGTCGACAGTGTCGGCACTCGAACCGTGAAGCTCCACTTAATTCTCCTAAGGGGTATCGGGCAGTATTGCTACGCGATTCGGGAAGGGGAGGCCCTAGTGCCAACAGCGCCCCTCATGGGTCACCATGGCGAGGACGGAAGTCGACGGCAGATCACGGGAGGCACCATGAGGCTGGGCAAGGCACTCGCCACCGGAGTCGCGCAGGAGCAGGACCGGGTTCCCGAGGAGCAGGCGGACCGCCAGGTCGCCGAAGCCGTCGAGGAGTGGGAGGCGTCCGCCCCCGAAGAGGTCCCGGCCGTCCGATGAGACTGCGGCTCCCCGAGGAACGCCCGACGGAGCCGCCGACCGGATACAAGATCGCCCACCCGGTGCTGTCCCAGGACGGCACCCGGGCCGGGTTCACCGGCGTATCGCTGGGCGGCGCATTGCCGTACGGAGTGCTGGACGAGGCGCGTTGTGTCTACGGGCGGCGCCACCGCGCGCCGCACCGCCGCTGCGACTGCGGTTTCCACTGCGTGCACGAGCGCGCCACCGCGGAGGCACTGCTGTGCACCGCCGAGCACCGGTCGGCCGTCCTGCTCGAGGTCTCCGTCCTCGGCACCTACATCCGCTTCGAACGCGGCTTCCGCTACGCCCGCCAGCGGGTGCGCACGGCGACGGTCGGCCCGTGCGCCTGCGGAGCGGTCGCCTCGGCCCTGGCCGACGCCGGCTGGGGCCGCCCCGGCCACCGCGCGCTGACGGCGGCCTGTGCGGGATGCGTACGCGGTCGTACGTCGCTGTCGCTCGCCGCGTTCGCGCGGCTGGCCGGCGAAGGGCTCAGGGTCCGGGCCACCCCCGGAACGGCGGATCCGCCCGCCGGGCCGGGGGTCTCCGAGCTGGCCGCCGAGGCCGCGCTGCTGCAGGCCCGGCTCGACTGGTTCCAGAGTCAGTTGGCCCGCCTGGACGAGCGGGGACCGCAGGGGTAGCGCGGGCCGGCACGGGTACCCGGACCTCCACCAGCGAGAGGAGGCGGGACACCGTGACCGGGACCATGAACACCAGGCCCGTGCGGGACGAACACGGGCAGCAGTCGGTGGGCGAGCTCGTCGGGCAGGCCACCGAACAGCTCTCCCAGCTCGTACGGCAGGAAATCAGCCTTGCCAAGGAGGAGCTGACCGAGAAGGGGAAGCGTGCGGGACGCGGCGGCGGGCTGCTCGGAGGAGCGGGCGCCGTCGGATACGTCGGACTGATGGCACTGTCCGGCACGGGCGTCGCCGCACTCTCCCTGGTGCTGCCCGTGTGGGCCGCGGCACTGATCGTCACGGCGGTGCTCTTCGTGATCGCCGGCGTGCTGGCGGCCGCTGGACGCGCACAGCTGCGCCGCGCCGCCCCGCCCACGCCCGAGCGGACGCTCGACAGCGTCAAGGCCGATGTCGACGAGATCAAGGAAAGGGCGCACCGATGACGAACGACAACACCGGCGCTGACGCCGCGAAGGCGGTGGGGGCCAAGGGGCCGGAGGAGCTGCGGCGGCAGATCGAGGAGACCAGGAGTCAACTCGGTGACACCGTCGAGGAGTTGGCTGCCAAGGCGGATGTGAAGGCCCGTGCGCGGGCCCGTGCCGCCGACCTCAAGGACAAGGCCGGCGCCATGACCGTACAGATGAAGAGCACGGCCGCGCAGGCCGGTCACACCGTGCAGGACAAGGCGTCCCAGGCCGGGCATGCCGTCCAGGACACCGTGCCGGGACCCGTGCGGACCGCGGCCACCAATGTCGTCCAGGCCGGACTGCGGCACCCCCGGCCGGTCCTCATCGCCGGCGCCGGCGCGGTGGTCGCGGCCGGGCTGCTGCGGCGTCGGCACAACGGCCACCACTGACGGCGCGCGCCACGCGCACCGCTCACGGGTGCACCACTCGCGGGGCGCACAGCGCACGGGGTGCACCGCGCACGGGGCGCACTGCTCACTGGGTGCACCACGGGCACCGCAGGCGCCGCGCGAACCACAGGCATCACATCCGCACCCTCGGCGCAGCGCGTCAGAGTCGGAGCGACGGCAGCGGTGGGGGGGGGGGAGGGGGAGGGGCGCGGACCCCCACCT
>NZ_JBHXJC010000005.1:366634-421314 GCF_042723265.1 Streptomyces sp. NPDC058371
GTGGGGCCGAGTAGTCGACTACTCGGCCCCACCGCTGCCGTCGCTCCCGCGAGGGAGGCAGGTCACTCTCCGGCCCGGGTCATGCTGCCCTGGGACGCCCGGGCCCGTGCCTCCCGCAGCGCACGCAGCCGCGGCGGCCACTTGCGGGTGTCACGCGGCTCGACGTAGGGCTCCTCGGCCGGCGGCCGGCCCCCGCTGATCGCCCGCTGACGCGCCAGCTCCGCGTCGAACTCCAGGCCGAGCAGGATCGCCAGATTGGTCAGCCAGAGCCACACCAGGAAGATGACGGCGCCCGCGAGAGCACCGTAAGTCTTGTTGTACGAACCGAAGTTGGCGACGTACAGGGCGAAGCCGGCGGAGGCGACCAGCCAGATGAGTGTGGCGAGGACACTGCCGGGGCTCACCCAACGGAAGCCGCGGCCACGGACGTTGGGGGCGGCCCAGTACAGCAGGGCGATCATCAGGACGACCAGTACCAGCAGGACCGGCCACTTCGCGATCGACCAGGCGGTGATCGCCGCGTCACCGAGCCCGACGGCCGTGCCCGCGCGATGGGCCAGCGGTCCGGTGAACACCACGATCAGGGCGCTCACCGCGAGCAACAGCATCAGCGCGACGGTCAGCACCAGCCGCAGCGGCGTGAGTTTCCAGACGGGGCGGCCCTCCGGCAGGTCGTACACGGCGTTCGACGTGCGGATGAACGCGGCGACGTAGCCGGACGCGGACCAGAGCGCGGCGAGCAGTCCCACGATCGCGAGCACGCCCCCGGTGCCCCCGCTGTCGCCGAGCTGCACCACCGCGTCGTGCAGGATCTGCCGGGCCGGCCCGGGGGCCAAGTCCCGTACGTTCTCCAGGAGTTTGTCGGTGACGCCAGGCCCGGCAACGCCCAGCAGGGACACCAGTACCAGCAGCGCGGGGAACAGCGACAGCACGCCGTAGTACGTCAACGCGGCCGCGCGGTCGGAGAGTTCGTCGTCCTGGAACTCCTTCGCCGTGCGCCGCACCACCGCCCACCAGGAACGCGCGGGCAACTCGGTGGGGCTGTCCTTCTCGGTCAGTCCCGCCGTCTCCGATTCCGGTCGCTTCTCGTCCATGACCTGGCGTATGTCCCGGAACGGGGCGATGAAGCCCGCGCTTGACCTCCATCATGGTTGAGGTTGAAGGGTGGTCGGTACACGCAGTGAGCGCGACCATCGGAGGCCGTCATGACCCGCCGTACCGCCGTCCATCCCGAACTCGCCGACTCCCGGGCCGGATCCCCGCTCTTCAGCACCTGGCGGGTGGGGACCCCGGAGCGCCAGCGCGTCGCCGTCGACGCCATCGCCGGCACCTGGCAGAGCCGGCCCTGGCCCGCCGAAGGCCTGCTGGGCTACTACGTCTACGCCGGTCACGACGGCACCACGCTGATGCACCACTCGCGGTGGACGGGCGAGCAGGAGTACGAGGACTTCGTCGCCGCGCACCGGCAGCAGCGGGTGGACGAGATCGACCGGGCGGTGCCGGGAATCGAGCGGATCGGACTCGGCCGCTACCGGCGCTACCGGAGCCTGGAGCGCGCCGCCGGTGACACGCGCGTCCCGGGCCTGGTGGTGACCGTCGAGATCGGGTTCGAGGCGGCCGCGGCCGGGCGGCGGAGCGCATGGGTCGACCTGGTGCTGGACGCCCTGGCCGACGACCCGGCCGGGAATCCCGGCCTCATCTCGGCGCACTTCCACCTGAACGACGACGGCACCAAGGTCCTCAACTACGCCGAGTGGGAGAGCGCGGAGGCCTACGACAAGGCCCTCGCGGCGCCCGGCGAGGGGGTCGGCTCGGTCACGGAGCACTGGGAGCGCGTACGGAACTTTCCCGGGCTGACGAGGTTCTCGGGGAGCCGGTACACGTACGTGCTCGGGCTCGAGCCCTGACATTCGGGTGCGCCCGGTGCCTGATACGCGCACACGCCGACCTCACCGGTGGGCACCAGGGCCCGGCTCGGACGCGACCCGGCTCCGGCACGACCCGGCTCCGGCACGACCCGACTCACCGACAACTCCAATCGCCTGGACAAAAAAAGTGTTCGGTGGGACGCTGGAGCCATGTTGGACGTGACCGTGATCGAGGATGCGGCGGCAGCCGCCGTCTCGCTGGACCCCGTGCGGGCCCGGCTGCTGGCCGAGCTGGCGGCCGGGCCCGCGTCGGCCGCCATGCTGGCCGGCCGGATCGGGCTGCCCCGGCAGAAGGTGAACTACCACCTGAAGGCCCTGGAGCGGCACGGCCTGGTGGAGCTGGCGGACGAGCGCCGCAAGGGGAACGTCACCGAGCGGCTGATGCGCGCGACCGCCGCGTCGTACGTCATCTCGCCGCTCGCGCTCGCCGCCGTGCAGCCCGACCCGGACCGCTTCCGGGACCAGCTCTCCGCCCGCTGGCTGCTCGCGCTCGGCGCCCGGCTCGTACGGGACGTCGGATCGCTGATCACCGGCGCGACGAAGGCCCGCAAGCGGCTGGCCACCTACGCGCTCGACGGCGAGGTGACCTTCGCGACCGCGGCGGACCGTGCCGCGTTCATCGAGGAGCTGACGGCGGGTGTCGGCGGGCTGATCCGCAAGTACGACGCCCCCGACACCGCCGGCGGCCGCAGCCACCGGATCGTCGTCGCCCTCCACCCCACGGTCAGACCCGAGACCCCGGCGGCCGAACTGCCCATCAGTACCGAGGAGTGACCATCATGTCCAAGGAATTCGAGAGCGCCCACGAGATCGAGATCGACGCCACGCCGGAGCGGGTGTGGGACGCGATCACCGAAGGCACCGGAGGCTGGCTGTGGCCGATGGAGGCGCCCGAGCCGCGCGAGGGTGGTACGGGCCCCTTCGGGTCCACGATCACGACCTGGGACCCTCCGCACCGCTACACCAACCGCGTCGAGGACGTCGACGGCATCTCCGAGCAGACCCTCAACCAGCTCGACTACACCATCGAGCCGCGCGAGGGCGGCAGCCGGGCCTGGGTGCGGTATGTGCACAGCGGCATCTTCGTCGACGACTGGGACAACCAGTACGACGGTGCGAACAAGCACAACGCCTTCTACCTGCGCACCCTGCGCGAGTACGTGACGCACTTCAGCGGCCGCCCGCTCACGTTCGCCATGTTCGACGGACCCGAGGCGTCCAAGGCGCCCGACGCCTTCAGCGCCGTAGGACATGCGCTCGGTCTCGCGGACGACACCACCGAGGGTGCGCGCGTGCAGGCCCGCGGTCCCGAGGGGCAGCTCCTCGACGCCGTACTCGACTACCGCGACCCGTACTTCATCGGGCTGCGCACGGACAACGCCCTCATCCGCTTCTTCGGGCGCAACCACTGGGGCGCGCCGGTGGGCATCAGCATCCACGACTTCGCGCCCGACGCCGACGGCAAGCGCAACGAGGCCGCCTGGCAGAGCTGGTTGGACGGCGTCTTCGCCGGGTGATCACCGGTACGGCGAAGAGCCCGACCCCTCGGACGACGGGGCCGGGCTCTTCGCGGTGCGGGGACTACGGCCGGAACCGCAGCACCTGCGGGTCGTGGTCGCTGATCTGGTCGGAGAACTCCGAGTTGACGTGCACGCTGTCGTACTCCACGTCGCAGTCCTTGCGGATCGACGGGCTGATCAGGATCTGGTCCAGGACCTGGCTGTTGCCCTGGTAGTCGTACGTGTAACGCTCGCTCTTCGGCAGGGACTTGATGGCCGACCAGAGGGCGCCGTCGTCCTCCAGGAGCTTCGCCGTGTCGGAGAACTCGAAGTCGTTGATGTCGCCGAGGGCGATGACGTCGGCGTTCTTCTGGGTCTTCAGCACGTCCTCGACGAAGGAGTTCACCGCGGTCGCCTGAAGGTGCCGCTGGGTCTCCGAGCTGCGGGCCGGCGGCTGGTACTGGGAGGTCAGCCCCTGGTCGCCGCCCTTCGAGGCGAAGTGGTTGGCGATCACGAAGACGGTCCTGCCGCGGAAGACGAACTCGCCCGCGAGCGGCTTGCGGCTGCTCTTCCAGGCGCCGTTCGCCGGATCGATCCGGCCGGGGGAGACCGTCAGGGCCGCCTTGCCGTGCACCTTGGTGACACCGACGGCGGTCGTCGAGTCGCCGCCCGCGCGGTCGGTGAAGGAGACCCGCTCCGGGTTGAAGAGGAACACCTGGCGGATGTTGCCGCCGGGCTCTCCGCCGTCCTGGTCGTTGACCGGGTCGATGGAACGCCAGTCGTACTTCGGGCCGCCCGCCGCGACGATCGCGTCGATCAGCTTGGTCACGGTCTGGTCGGCGGCGACCGTGCCGTCGTCCTTCGCGCCGTTGTTGTCCTGGATCTCCTCCAGGGACACGACGTCGGGCGACCGCAGGTTGTTCACGATCGCGGACGCGTGGGCCGCGAAGGTGCCGTCGCCCGGGTCGAGGTTCTCGACGTTGTACGTCGCCACGGCCAGCTCGTCGCGGGACTGCTTCTGGGTCGTCTCGCGCTCCAGGCCGCCCTTCTCCAGGGTGCCCAGCTGGTTCGCGGCGAGGGTGTAGCCGCCGAACTGGTTGTAGTCGAGCGGACCGGCGGTGGTGCCGGACAGCTCGTCGCCCACGTTCGCGGTGGGGAAGTCGGCGGTCGCGCCGAGGGACTGGATCTGCAGCCGGCCGGTGTTCTGCGAGGTGTACGCGCCGTACACCGTGCCGCCGCGGCGGTTGTCGTGCTCGCCCGGCTTCACCGTCACCCACAGCTCGCTGTACGGGTCGGTCGCGGTGACCACGCGGGCGTCGGCGACCCGGACGTTCATGCCCTCCAGGGACTCGTAGTAGTCCAGGGCGTACTTCTTCGGCTGCAGGGCCAGGCCGTTGACCGAGCCGGCCGCCGCGGTGTCACCGGCGGCGGTGTACACGTCCGGGACCGACCGGGCGTTGACGACCGTGGCGGCCGGGACGGCGTTGCCGCTGGAGAGCACGGTCACCGTCGGCTTGGTGAGCTCCGTCACCGACTGGTTGCCGGTCGAGGTGCCGCCGGGGACGTACTCCGAGACGGTGGCCGTGACCGTGACCGAATCCCCGACGGCGACCTTCGGCGCGGAGCTGGTGAAGACGAAGACGCCCTCACTGGTGGCCGCGTCCGCGTCCGCGTCCGGGTCCTGGAACCAGAAGCCCTTGGACGAGCCGTAGGTCCGCACGCCGGTGACGACGCCGGTCACGTCGGTCACCTTCTGGCCCGCGAGCGGGGATATCCGGGTGGTGCCCTGGATGTCGTGGATGTGGACGGTGTCCGCGTGGGCGGGTGCGGTGAGCACCACGGCGGAGACGGTGGAACAGACCGCGGCAACGGTCAGCGCGGCGATGCGCGCGGTTCTCTTGCTCGGCAAGGGAATCCCTCCGGGGACGTACGTGAGCGCCGGGACGAGGGTGGAGCAGTGGGGGGAGCGCGACCTGCGTGCGGGCCGGTGACGCGCGTAGAAGCAGGTGAGCGAGTGCCCGTCCGACTTCTACGCGCGTCAATCTCGTGCGTGGCCGGGGGAGTTGTCAAGGTTTCGGCGGTGTCCGACTCCTGACAGGGACATGAACCGGGCGGCATGCGTCCAAATCCGTCTAGGCTGAGCCGTCACGGCAGTGCGGTGCGGGCGACGGGGGTCGGCGGCCCTCGAAGCCCGTTCTGCCTGCCCTGCCTGTCCTGCTTGTCCGGAGGAGAATCAGCCGATGTCAGACAGCTCCCCCCTGCCGCCCGTGCGGTTGACGTCCGAAGCGGAGCTGGCGCGGGACGCGCTCGCCGCCCCGCTGCTGTCCCGCGCCGCGCGGCTCGCCCGCTGGGCCGGACCGGACACACGCGTGGGCGCGGGCGGCGAACTCGTCGAGGAGCAGCTTCCGGCGGCGGCCGCGGAACTCGGACTCACCGGGGACGAGGCGGTCGCCTACGCCAGTGAGGCCTGGCGGGTGGCCGTCGATGCCGGCCTCGTCGAGATCGTGGACGAGGAGGAGGGCACGGTCGCCGCCGGCGCGGACCTCGCGCTGCTCACCTCGGGAGCGCCCCAGGACGTGCTCGGCGTATGGCTCGCCGCACTGGAGACGGTCCTGGCCGACGCGAGCGTGCCGGACCTCGACGACCTCGTCGAGGCGATGGACGAGGGCGGCGAGATCGACTTCTCCTCCCTGGACTGGGACCCGGAGGCGGAGGCCGAGTTCCTCGACGGCGTGCTCGGCAACCTCTATCTGCTGACCGTCAGCGAGGAGGGACCCGGCGACAGCCCGGTGCCGCTGCCCGCCCTCGCCGCGTCGATGATCGTGCCGGACGACATGGGCGAGCCCACCAACGACGTACTGGAACAGGTGTCGGACGCGATGATGCGGCTCGACGACCAGTTCCGTCTCCTGGAGCCGGTGGGGCTCGTGGACTTCCAGCCGGTGGACGAGGCCCTGATGGCCGACGCCGACGACCCGGAGGCGCCGGCGGTGGTCGACGAGACCGACGTCTCGCGTTACGGGATGGTCCGGCTGACGCCCCTCGGCCTGTACGGGCTGCGGGCGCGGCTGCAGGAGGCCGGCATCGAGGCGCCCGCGGTCGGGGACCTCTCGGACAAGGGGGCGGACGCGCTGCTCGACGGCACCTCCGCTTTTCCGCCGGCCGCCGCGCAGGCCGAGACCGAGCAGTGGCTCACCCGGCGTGAACCCCTCCCCGCGGCACGGGAGTTGCTGGCGGCGGCGCGCGGTACGGACGAGGGCGCCCCGCTGCGTCGCCTGCGGTGCCAGCAGGCGCTGTCGCTGGTCGGCGCCGAGGCGGAGCCGGCGCTGCGCGAGGTGCTCGACGACCCGCAGCTCGGCGGGCTCGCGCGGGTCTGGCTCGCGGAGCGCGGCGCGGCCGAGGTGCCCGCGCCGTCGGAGGCGATGGTCTTCTGGCTGACCATCGACACCGTTGCCGCGCAGCTGGCGGCCGAGGGCAACTCCGAGGAGCTGCAGGGCCTCGTGGAGGGCCTCGCCCAGCAGCACGGTGGCTTCTTCGCGACGGCCTGGCGGGTGGACCACCCGGCCACGCCGGACGTCCTGGAGGCGATGGGCCGGCTGCACCCCGACAAGAAGGTCGCCAAGGAGGCTCGTAAGGCCGCGTTCAAGGCGCGGTCGCAGCAGGCGGGGTGAGCCGTCGGGTCCCGCGTGGCCCGGCGGCGCCCTTGCTGCTTGCCCTGGTGGGGCGATTTTCCGAGCGCGAAAGAGCCTTGTTCCTCGCTACGGCGGGGGCAGGGCTCTTTCTTGCTTTCGGCCGGATTCACGCAAGCAGGGTCCCTGAAGTCGGCCTCTGTTCAACTCCCGTTCAGGCGCGAGCGGGACCGTGTCGCCGCAACGAGGTCCGCCACCCACCCCCCACGACGTCCCACTCCACCGTCAGCAGGAGACAGCATGTCGCTCACCCGCAGGGACTTCGCCAGACGATCCGCGCTCACCGGGGCCGGAGTCGCCCTGGCCGGCAGCGTCGGCGCGCTCGCCACCGCGCCGAACGCCCTCGCGTCCACGGACACCGAGAGCGCGGACGACCAGTCGGCGGACCGGCACGGGGGCGTCGGCTACGGGCCGCTGATTCCCGACCCCAAGGGCGTCCTGGCGCTGCCCGCCGGGTTCTCGTACCGCGTGATCACCTACAGCGGAAGGACCAAGCTGGAGTCCGGCGAGTTCACGCCGTCCAACCACGACGGCACCTCCACCTTCGAAGGCCGTCGCGGCACGACGCTCCTGGTCAACAACCACGAGCTGAAGGGCCCGCGCGCCGACTGGAAGTACCCCGTGCCGCTCACCCCGGGCCTGGTGTACGACCCGGCCGCGTCCGGCGGCTGCACGGTCGTCGAGGTGCGGGGGGACAAGGTCGCCGAGTGGGTCGGCATCGCGGGAACCTCCACCAACTGCGCCGGCGGCAACACCCCTTGGGGCACCTGGCTCACCTGCGAGGAGACCGAGGACAAGGCCGGCCAGAACGGCATGACCAAGGACCACGGCTACGTCTTCGAGGTCGACCCCGAGGACGGCCGCCGTAACCGGAACCCCGAGCCGGTCAAGGCGCTCGGCCGATACGCCCACGAAGCCGTCGTCGTCGACCCCAGGCGCGGCCGCCTCTACCTCACCGAGGACGCGTCGGGCCCCAACGGCCTGCTGTACCGCTGGACCCCGCCGCAGGGCTTCGAGCACGGCCACGGACAGCTCGCCACCCTCGCCGACGACGCCGGCGCCCTCCAGGCCTTCAAGTGCTTCGACTCCGGCGGCAAGTTCGTCGACGACCTCTCCCGCGCCACCAGGATCGGCACGGTGTACGGCGTCGACTGGGTGGACGTGCCGGACCGGGACGCGAAGACCGTGTCCGTGCGCAAGCAGTTCACCACCGGCCAGGTCACCCGCGCCCGCAAGCTCGAAGGCATGTGGTGGAGCGACGGCGGTGCCTACATCGTCGCCTCGTACGCCCGTGACGAGAGCCCCGTCCCGCACGACGGCCAGGTCTGGTTCTACGACCCCAAGCGCCGCACCCTCACCCTGAAGGTCCTGCTCGGCGTGAACCCCGACCCGGCCAAGGACGGCGCCTTCGACAGCCCCGACAACATCACCGTCTCCCCGTACGGCGGTCTCGTCATCGCCGAGGACGGCGAGGGCGTCCAGCACCTCTTCGGCGCCACCGACAGCGGCCGCACGTACCCGATCGCCCGCAACGAACTGAACATCGGCACCGAAGCGGAGCCGGCCTACAGCGAGTTCACCGGCGTCACCTTCTCGCCCGACGGCAGGACGCTCTTCGCCAACATTCAGGAGCCGGGCATCATGCTGGCCGTCAAGGGGCCCTGGAAGCGCCAGAAGCGCGGCTGAACTCCGCACCGTCCGGGCGGCTTTTAATTCGCTCGCCGAGCCGCGGCACGCCTCCTAGAGTGAAGAACGTCCAGGTGCGAAGGCAGGACCTACTTCCACTGATAATGGGGCGGCCGCGGGTTCGAGTCCCGTCACCGGTACAACGCGCCGGTGTAGCTCAGGGGTTAGAGCACCTATGTCGGTTCCGCCGACCTGAACTCTGGACACTCACAACTTCATGCACCTCCCGGTGCGCAGGCTGCGGCTACTTCTCTTCCAAAGAATCCACGCCGCCGCCGATTTGATCTCGGGAGGCGCAGCAGCTGGTGTGTGCCCGGTGCGCAGGCAACGGTTACTTCATCGGACCGGACGGTTGCGGGTTCAAATCCCGTCGTCGACCCCAGGGTCGAGGTAGCTCAATTCGGAAGAGCATCTGGCTAAAGTCCGTCGCCGACTCCTGATCTCGGGCACGCTCCATTTGCTGCGCCTCCCTCCGAAACGCGACTTCACGGTCGTAGACGAATTCGGGGGAATTCATCATGGCGCGATTCAACACCAAGACGGCCAAGGCGCAGGGCGCTTCGCGCGTCACCTCGACCGGCCGCGTCCTGCGGACGCACCAGGGCGGCCGTGGCCAGGAGCGCGACGCGCGTTCCGAGCTCTTCCTGCTCGCCGTCGCCAACTTCGTTTCCCAGCAGACCTTCTACGAGACCGGCGCGGCCCGCGACGACCGGTTCGCCAAGCTGGTGCGCGAGCTCGCCGTCGCCGACCCCGCCTGGACGGCCGGCCTGCTCGGCTGGCTGCGCGGCGAGGGCAACCTCCGGACGGCCTCGATCGTGGGCGCCGCCGAGTACGTGAAGGCGCGGCTCGACGCGGGCGCCACCGACGGTCCGGCGAACCGGCAGGTCATCGCCTCCGTGCTGCGCCGCCCGGACGAGCCCGGCGAGCTGCTCGCGTACTGGACCTCCCGCTACGGCCGCAACGTGCCCAAGCCCGTCAAGCGCGGTGTCGCCGACGCCGTACGCCGTCTCTACAGCGGCAAGTCGCTGCTGAAGTACGACACCGCGTCCAAGGGCTACCGCTTCGGCGACATCCTGAACCTGGTGCACGCGGCCCCGGACCCCGGCAAGCCGTGGCAGGGCGACCTGTTCCAGTACGCGCTGGACCGGCGCCACCACCCGGACACGGCCGTGGTGCCCAAGTCGCTGCCCGTACTCGCGGCCCATCGCGACCTGATGGCGCTGCGGCCCGCCAAGCGGCGCAAGGTCGTGACCGGAGCACAGGGCGCGCAGCGCCTCGCGGAGGCGGGCATGACCTGGGAGGCGCTGGCCGGCTGGCTGCAGGGCCCGATGGACAAGGCGGCCTGGGAGGCCGTGATCCCGTCCATGGGCGCGATGGCGCTCGTCCGCAACCTGCGCAACTTCGACGAGGCGGGTGTCTCGGACGAGGTGGCGGCCCAGGTCGCCGCCAAGATCAGCGACCCGGCAGAGGTGGCACGCTCGCGGCAGTTCCCCTTCCGCTACCTCGCCGCGTACCAGCACGCGCCGTCGCTGCGCTGGTCCTACCCGCTGGAGCAGGCGCTCGGCCACTCGCTGGCCAACGTGCCGGTCCTGCGCGGGCGGACGCTGGTGCTCGTGGACCGCTCCGGTTCGATGTTTTACTCGCGGCTGTCGGACCGCTCGGAGCTCAACCGGGCCGACGCGGCGGCGATCTTTGGCACGGCGCTCGCGCTGCGGGCGGCAGACGCAGATCTGGTCGAGTTCGGTACGACCAGCAACCGGGTGAAGTTCCGCGGCGGCGAGTCGGTGCTCAAGGTCCTGGAGCGCTTCGGCGACCTCGGTGGCACCGACACCAGCGAGGCGGTGCGCCGGCACTACAAGAAGCACGACCGGGTGCTGATCGTCACCGACGAGCAGGCCATGTACAGCCACTACGGCGACCCGACCGAGCAGGTTCCGGAGCACATCCCGGTCTACACCTGGAACCTGGCGGGGTACCGGCCGGGCCACGGCCCGTCCGGGACGGCCCACCGGCACACCTTCGGAGGGCTCTCGGACGCGGCCTTCCGGATGGTGCCTCTGCTGGAGCAGGCCCGGGACGCCGACTGGCCGTGGGCTGGTTGAGACGGGCGCCGACCGGTCGTGGGCCGGTCGAGAGGGGAGTCGTGCGAGTGCGGCCCGTACTTCGGTGCGGGCCGCACTCTTGTGCGTCCGGCAGATTGATATCTAACATTTCACTCCATGGAGGCGATACGGCCCGTGCGCCGGACCCTGCTCAGGGACCAGGCGTACGAGGCGATACGGGACGCCATCGTCACCGGCGACATCGAGCCGGGCACGGCGGTGCGGGACGCCGAACTCGCCGAGCGGCTCGGGCTGTCCCGGGCGCCCGTGCGCGAGGCGTTCGCGCGGCTGGTGGACGAGGGTCTCCTGGAGTCCAAGCCGCAGAGCTACACCCGGGTGACCCCCGTGGTCGCCGCCGATGTCCGGGACGCCGCGGCGGTGGTGGGCGCCATGCACGCACTCGCGGTGCGCACGGCCGTGCCGCGGTTGCTCGCGACGCACCTCGACACCATGCGGGACGCCAATGCGCGGTTCGCCATGGCTGTGCGGGCCGGTGACGTGGACGCCGCTCTGCTCGCCGACGACGAGCTGCACGACGTACTGGTGCGGGCAGGCGGCAATAGCGCGGCCGCCGCCACCATCGCCCGCTACACCCCGCTGATCCGTCGCCTCGAGCGACGCCGCTTCGGTGAGGGCGGCAACTGCCGTTCGCCGGGGCTGCACCAGCGGCTGATCGACGCCTGCGCCGAACGGGACGTGGCCGAGGCCGTCCGCGTCACGGCGGAGATCTGGCTCGCGCTCGAAGAGGTGGCCGACACCGACCCCTGATTTCTCGCCGCCCTGTATCCGAGGAGCGCTGTTGGCTCGCATTCGCTCGGTACGTGATCCGCATTGGCTCGGCACCTGACCTGACCTGCACGTCGGCCGTATCTCATCCGGGGAGGACTCATGTCCCTTGCCTCGTACGCGCGTTACCCCCTGCTCTTCGGCCCCTCGCCGGTGCATCCGCTGGAACGGCTGACCCGGCACCTCGGGGGTGCCGCGCTGTGGGCCAAGCGGGAGGACTGCAACTCCGGCATCGCGTACGGCGGCAACAAGACCCGCAAGCTGGAGTATCTGATCGCCGACGCGCTCGCCCAGGGGTGCGACACGCTCGTCTCGATCGGCGGGGTGCAGTCCAACCACACCCGCCAGGCCGCGGCCTGTGCCGCCCGCGCGGGACTCAAGTGCGTGCTGGTCCAGGAGAGTTGGGTGGAGTGGCCCGACGCGGTGTACGACAAGGTCGGGAACATCCTCCTCAGCCGGCTCGCCGGCGCCGACGTGCGGCTCGTCCGGGCCGGGTTCGGGATCGGCTTCAAGGAGAGCTGGGGACAGGCCCTGCGGGAGGTCGAGGAGGCGGGCGGCAAGCCGTACGCCATCCCGGCCGGGGCGTCCGACCATCCGCTCGGTGGCCTCGGATTTGCCGGCTGGGCGTACGAAGTCGTGCGACAGGAAGAGGAGTTGGGCGTCTTCTTCGACACTGTCGTGGTGTGTTCGGTCACCGGCTCGACCCAGGCGGGCATGGTCGCCGGGTTCGCCGCCCTGCGGGAAGCGGGCGGGCGGCCGCGGCGCGTTCTCGGGATCGACGCGTCGGCGGAGCCCGCCCGTACCCGTGAGCAGATCGCCCGGATCGCGCACCGCACGGGCCAACTCATTGGTGTGCAGGGCGAGTTGACGGTAGAAGATGTCGAACTGGACGAGCGGTATCACGCGGGCACGTACGGGGTCCCCGACGAGGCCACGCTGGAAGCGATGCGGCTCGCTGCCCGCACCGAGGGGATGATCACCGACCCCGTGTACGAGGGGAAGTCGATGGCCGGCATGGTCGATCTGGTGGCCCGCGGAGAGATAGGGCGGGATTCGACCGTGCTGTATGCCCATCTGGGCGGGCAGCCTGCGCTGAATGCGTACAGTGCGCTGTTCTGAGTCTGGGGCTGCGTCTGGGGCTATGTCTGGGGCTGGGCTGGGTTTCGTCTGGGTTGGGTTTTCGTCTGAGCCCGGGTGGCGGAGGGTCGAAGTCGGGGGCCGGCGCGGTGGTTCGCCTGGCGGGGGTCACCGCGGTGGGCGCGGGCGTCCGGTGAGGGCCAGGGCGGCGACCAGGAGGGCCACCAGCGCGATCAGTGAGCCGGCCCCGAACGCCCGGGCCGCGCCCTGGGTGAGGATCGCGGCCGGGGAGCCGGTCGCGTGCCGGGTCGCCGTCCCGAAGACCGTGACCAGCACGGACAGTCCAAGGGTGCCGCCGAGCCACTGGAGGGTCTGCAGCAGGCCGGAGGCGGCACCCGCGTCGCGCGGTGCGATACCCGCGAGGATCGTCGCGTTGAGCGGCATGAAGCTCATGCCGACGCCCAGGCCCATCAGGATCATCGGCCCGAGCAGCCCGGTGACATAGCCGTCGCCGGGTTCGAGTCGCCAGAGCCAGCCGCCCGCGACCACGATCAGCGTCATGCCGGTGAGCAGCAGCGGCTTGGCGCCGTGGCGCTGAAGGAGCCGCGGCACGATACGCAGGGTCGCGAAGATGGCCAGCGTCATCGGCAGGAAGGCGAAACCGGCGCGCAACGGGCCGTATCCCAGCGCCTGTTGGGTGAGGAGCGTGAGGAAGTAGAACGCGCCGAACATGCCCGCGGGGAGCAGCAGCACTCCCGCGTAGCCGCCCGCGCGGTTGCGGCTGCGGAAGAGGCGCAGCGGCATGATCGGCTGGTCGGCACGGGACTCGATCAGCGCGAAGCCCGCGAGGAGTGCGGCGGCCGTGCTGAAGCCCAGCAGTGACTGGATGTCGGTCCAGCCGTGTTCCGAGACCCGGATGAAGGCGTAGACGAGGGACGTCATGCCGGCGGTGCCGGTCAGCGCCCCCGCCGCGTCGAAACGGCCCGCGTGGCGCCGGGTTTCGGTGACGAAGCGGGGGAGGGCCAGGGCCACTCCGATCCCGATCGGCACGTTGATCAGCAGAGCCCAGCGCCAGGACGCCCACGAGGTGAGCATGCCGCCGAGCACCAGGCCGATGGAGGCGCCGATGCTGGCCATCGAGGTGTAGATGCCCAGGGCGTGGTGGCGGCGGGGGCCCTCGGGGAAGTTGGTGGTGATCAGGGCGAGGGTGCTGGGGGCGGTGAGGGCGGCGCCGACGCCCTGGAGTGCGCGGGCCACGAGCAGCCAGCTGTCCGCCGTGGCGAGACCGCCGAGCAGCGACGCGAGTGCGAAGAGGAGGACGCCGGCGGTGAGCGTGCGGCGGCGGCCCGCGATGTCGCCCACGCGGCCGCCGAGCAGGAGCAGTCCGCCGAAGGCGAGGGTGTAGGCGTTGAGCACCCACGAGAGGCCGGTCGGCGTGAAGTTGAGGTCTCGCTGGATGT
This sequence comes from Streptomyces sp. NPDC058371, assembly GCF_042723265.1. Classification (NCBI taxonomy): domain Bacteria; kingdom Bacillati; phylum Actinomycetota; class Actinomycetes; order Kitasatosporales; family Streptomycetaceae; genus Streptomyces; species Streptomyces sp. NPDC058371. Next base: position 380,862 of record NZ_JBHXJC010000005.1, read on the forward strand.
CCGGGAGCGCGACGTTGACCACCGTGGAGTCGACGCCGACCATCAAGTAGGCGGTGACGATGACGAATAACGCGGTGCGGAGGGTGGGCGGGTGCGGATGCCGCTGCTGGGGCTGCGGGGCTGGGGATGTGGGTGCGGTTTCGGGGGCGGGCCCGGGTGGGGTGGGGCCGGTGGGCTGTGCCGGTGAAGTGGGCGGGGTGGACATGGGATGCTCCCTGTCTGGTGTCCCGGTGAGGTGTCCGCGGGCCGTGCGCGGTGCCTGCGGAGGGCAGCACGGATCACCCCCGTGGACGGCGCGGATGGCCCGCGGCGGTAAGCGGGGACTGTCTCCGTTTAGTGCTCGCTAAGATACGGAGAAGGTCCCCGGTTCGCAAGGAGTATCTGGATGACGCAGGTGGGAGCGGGCGGCTCGACGCGTTCGGCCAAGCCGATGCGGGCGGATGCGCGGCGGAACTATGAGCGGTTGCTCAAGGAAGCGGCGATCGCGTTCGCCGAGCACGGGGAAGGCGCGTCGCTGGACGACATCGCCAAGCGGGCCGGGGTCGGGTCCGGCACGCTGTACCGGCATTTCCCCACGCGGCAGGCGCTGTTGGAGGCCGTGTACGTCGACACCATCGACGCGATTGCGGCGCGGGCGGACGAGATCGCCGCCGAACTGCCGCCTGGTGAGGCGTTGGTGGAGTGGCTGAACGAGCTGAGCGAGGGGATGATCCAGGTCCGCGGGCTCAAGGGGCTGCTCGGGTCGGCTGTCGCGGACGGGAGTTCGGCGGTGCTGACCGCGTGCGGGGACTCGGTGAAGGGGGCGGCGGGTCGGCTGGTGGGGGCGGCTCGGCGGGAGGGGACGCTGCGGGCGGATGTGGAGCCGATCGAGCTGCTGCGGCTGGCGCACGGTGTCGCCACGGCGTCGGAGCTGGCGAACGGGGAGGGGAAGCACATCCGGCGGTACCTGTCCCTCCTGACGGAGGGGTTGCGGCCGGGGCCGGCCGGCTGAGCCGTCGGTGGGTGGGCGGTCGCCTGGTGCCGGTGGCCGGTTCGCCGTCCGGTGGTGGGTGGTTCGCCCGTGTGCCGGTGGGTGGTTCGCCGTCCGGTGGTGGGTGGTTCGCCCGTGTGCCGGTGGGTGGTTCGCCGTCCGGTGGTGGGTGGTTCGCCTGGTGCCGGTGGGTGGGTCGGGTCCGTGCCGGTACATCCGCCCGTCGCCCTACCGGCTGTGGTGTCTTCTGGGGGCGCTCGGTTGGGTGTCCTGACGCATGGCGACGGGCATTTGATGTACCGGCACGGCCCCTTCGGCGCGTCGGCGACTGCGGTGCGTGGGGGTTGCGGGCGGGGGCGGGCCGCCGTCGCCGGCTTGCGCTGGGGGCAGCGGGCGCCCCGGGCGACTGCGGGCAGACCTAGCTGCGGGCGTGCGTGCCGGTAGGGGCGAGGTCCCCCCAACCCGGGCGGCACCTCGAAGTGCCGGGCTCGCCGGCCCACCCCGGCGCCGGGTGCTGACGGGGGTAGGGGAGATGGCCCACCCGGCACTGCAGAGGGCGCCCGGTGGAAAAACTAGAGCGCGCCCGCGGCCGGCTTGACCATGCCGCGGACCGTGCGGGACTTGACGAAGTCCCCGATGGCCGTCATCTCCCACTCACCGGAGAACTGTTTGATCAGCTTGGCCATCATGACGCCGGTCTGCGCCTCCGCGTTGGTGAGGTCGAAGCGGACCAGCTCCTCGTCGGTCGCCGCGTCGACGAGACGGCAGTACGCCTTGGCGACCTCCGTGAACTTCTGGCCGGAGAAGGAGTTGACCGTGAAGACCAGGCCGGTGACCTCCTGGGGAAGCCGGCCGAGGTCGACGACGATCACCTCGTCGTCACCGCCGCCCTCACCCGTGAGATTGTCGCCGGAGTGCTTGATCGCGCCGTTCACGATGGAGAGCTTGCCGAAGTAGCAGCTGTCGATGTGATTGCGCTGCGGGCCGTAGGCGATGACCGACGCGTCCAGGTCGATGTCCTTGCCGCGGAACGCGGGCTCCCAGCCGAGGCCCATCTTGACCTGGGAGAGGAGCGGACGGCCGTTCTTGACCAGGGAGACGGTCTGGTTCTTCTGGAGACTGACCCGGCCCTTGTCGAGGTTGATCTTCCCGGAGCCGGGGGCGGCCGCCGCGGGAGCCGGCGGCGCGGCCGGGGCCGGGGGCGCGGACACGCGCGGGTCGAGCGGCGGAGCCGGCGGGGTCACCGGGGGCTGCATGGCAGGCGTGGCCGGGGCCGCCGCGGGCGCCGGCTCCTCCACCGTGACACCGAAGTCCGTGGCGATGCCCGCCAGGCCGTTCGCATAGCCCTGGCCGACCGCGCGGGCCTTCCACGCGCCGTTGCGGAGGTAGACCTCCACGATCACCAGGGCGGTCTCACTGCCCAGCTGCGGCGGGGTGAAGGAGGCCAGCACGGAGTTGTCGTCCGCGTTGCGGATCGTGGCCGTGGGCTCGATGCCTTGGAAGGTCTGGCCCGCCGCGTCCGGGCTCGCGGTGACGACGATCTTCTCGATGCCCGGGGGGACCGCGGACGTGTCGACCGTGATCGCGTCCGGGGCCGTACCCCCGCCGGAGCGGTAGGTCACGCCCGGGCCCGCCGGCTGGTTGTAGAAGATGAAGTCGTCGTCGGAGCGCACCTTGCCGTCGGCGGTGAGCAGCAGGCCCGACACGTCGAGCCGCACCGGAGCGGCGACGTCCACCGTCACGCGCGCGACGGGGAGAGGGATGTTCGAGCCAGGGGTCATAGCTGTCATGCCGGGTGAACGACCGAGGCCGCTTTACCGTTCCCTTACCCGACGGCCATTTGGGTCAGTGGCGATTTCGCGGGTGATTTCGGGCCGTGCGTTCGTTGCCCCGCTTGTAGTTTCCGGTCCAGCGGGCCATGACGAGCTGGGGGTCTCCGGTCACCACTTCGGCCAGGAACTGCTGGGCCCGCGGACCGCGCAGCGTGCCGGCGGCGCGTTCTAGATGCGTGATGACGACCGCGCCGTCCGCGAGCTCCTCGTATCGGAATCCATGGGGTTGTGGCATGGCCGGGATACTAGGCGTCCGGCCATGCCCGGGAACAGCGAATTACGGTGTCACGATGATCTTCCGGCCCACTCCGGCCGCGAATTGCTCCAGTGCCTGCGGATAGCTCGAGAGCGGCAGCCGGTCGCTGATGAAGACGTCCGGATCGAGAACGCCGTTCGCGAAGAGTTCCGCCGCCCGCTCGAAACTGTGCAGGACCGCCATCGAACCGGTGATGGTGATCTCCTGGTTGTAGATGCGGTACGGGTCGATGCTGACCCGGGTCGCATAGTCGGCGACACCGAACTGGAGGAAGGTGCCGGCCTTCGCGACCCGGCCCAGGCCGTCCTGGATCGCGGCCGCGTTGCCGGTCGCGTCGACGACCACGTCCCAGCCCTGGGGGCGGTCCAGCTCGTCGGCGTTCACCGCCGAGGCGGAGACGCCGAGCAGCTGGGCCGTGGCCAGCCGCTGCTGGTTGAGGTCCACCATCTCCACGCTCGCCGCGCCGGTGCGCTTGGCCAGCTCCAGCATCATCAGGCCCATCGTGCCCGAGCCGTAGATCAGGACGTGGGCGCCGAGACGGGCGTTGAGGACGTCGTAGCCGCGGACCGCGCAGGAGAGCGGTTCGACGAGGGCGGCGTCCTGGGTGCGTACGTGCTCGGGGAGCTTGACGCAGTTGGCCACCGGGGCGACGGCGAACTGGGCCGCGCCGCCCGCCGTGGTGACGCCGATCGCGGCCCAGCGCTCGCAGAGGTTGTTGTGGCCGGTACGGCAGTAGCGGCACTCGTAGCAGTACAGGGACGGGTCCACGGCCACCCGGTCGCCGACCGAGACCTCCGTGACCTGGGTGCCGACCCCGACCACCTCGCCCGCGAACTCGTGGCCCGGCACGATCGGCAGCTTGGGCGCGAACTCGCCCTGGAGGATGTGCAGATCGGTACCGCACAGTCCGCAGGCCGCGACCTCGACGACGACCTCCCGGGGCCCTGGCGTCGGGTCCGGGACCTCCATGACGACGGCCTTGCCCACGGACTCGATGACGGCGGCCTTCATTTCACGGCTCCCAACGACAGGCCCTGGACCAGTTTGTCCTGGGCGGCGAACCCCGCGGCGAGCACCGGCAGGGAGATCACGAGCGACGCGGCGCACACCTTCGCCAGGAACAGGCCCTGGCTGGTGATGAAGCCGGTCAGGAAGACGGGGGCGGTCTCGGCCACCACTCCGGTGAGGACCCGGGCGAAGAGCAGCTCGTTCCAGCTGAAGATGAAGCAGATCAGGGCCGTGGCCGCGATCCCGGGGGCGGAGATGGGGGCCACGATGCGGCTGAGGATCGTGGGCAGCCTGGCGCCGTCGATCTGTGCGGCCTCGATGACCGCCACCGGGACCTCGGCGAGGAAGGACTGCATCATCCACACCGCGATCGGCAGGTTCATCGAGGTGTAGAGGATGACGAGCAGCCAGATGTTGTCCAGCATCCCGGTGTTCTTCGCGAACAGGTAGATCGGCAGCAGCCCGGCCACCACCGGCAGCATCTTCGTGGAGAGGAAGAAGAACAGCACGTCCGTCCACTTCTTCACCGGCCGGATGGAGAGCGCGTACGCCGCCGGGAAGGCCAGGAGCAGGACGAAGAGCGTCGAGGCCACGGACGCCACGGCCGAGTTGATCAGCGCGGGCCAGGGGCTCGCGCCGCCTCCCGTGCCGAAGAACTCGCGGTAGCCGTCGAGCGTGAGGGAGGCCGCGAAGGACGGCGGGTTGGTCGCCGCGTCCGACTCGGAGTGGAAGGACGTCAGCGCCATCCACGCGATGGGCAGGAAGAAGACGATTCCGGCCAGCCAGGCGATCAGGCCCAGGCCCGCCCCCCGGGTCCGGCGGCTGCGTACGGGTACGGCGGTGGCACTCATGCGCGGTTCGCCTCCTCGCTGAACAGGGACGACACCACGCGCAGTGCGAAGGTCGCGATGATGATCGAGCCGATGACGACCAGGACGCCCGCGGCCGAGGCGAGGCCGTTCTCGTGGGCCTGGTAGAAGCTCTGGTAGACGGTGTAAGGCAGGTTCGCCGTGCCGAGGCCGCCCGAGGTGATCGTGAAGACCGCGTCGAAGTTCTGCACGATGTAGATCGAGCCCAGCAGGGCGCCGAGTTCGAGATAGCGGCGCAGGTGGGGGAGGGTCAGGTGGCGGAAGACCTGCCAGTCGGTCGCGCCGTCCACCCGGGCCGCCTCGACCTGTTCGTGGGAGCGGCTCTGCAGTCCGGCCAGCAGGATCAGCATCATGAAGGGCGTCCACTGCCAGATGAGGGAGGCCTCCACCGCCAGCAGCGGGGTGTTGGAGATCCAGTCCGGCTGTGGGCCGCCCACATAGTGCAGCAGCCCATTGAAGAGGCCGTATTCCGGGTTGTAGAGCACGTGTTTCCAGAGCAGGGCCGCGGCCACCGGGACCACCAGGAAGGGCGCGATCAGCAGGGTGCGGACCAGGCCCCGGCCGCGGAACTTGCGGTCCATGAGCAGGGCCAGACCCAGACCGATGACCAGGCTGGCGATCACCACGGCGGCCGTCAGCAGGATCGTCGTGAGGACCGACTTGCGCAGGTCGGGGTCGGTGAGGACCTGCGAGTAGTTGCCGAAGCCGGTGAAGTGGCGGGCCTTCGGATAGAGGGCGTTCCAGTCGAAGAAGGAGATCACCAGCGTGGCCACGAAGGGCAGCTGTGTCACGGCGATCATGAAGATCAGGGCGGGCAGCAGCGGTGCCCGGGTGGCCCAGGCGCGCAGCCGGCCGGAGGGCGGGCGGGCGGCGCGGGCGGGAGCGGTCGCGACGGGGGCTGTCGTGGTGGCGGTCATCGTCCCTCGTACTCCTTCGAGATCTGCTCGGCGAGCCGCTGGGACTTCTTGAGCGCCGACTCGACGGACTGGCGTCCGGCGATGGCCGCGCTGATCTCCTGCGAGACCTTGGTGCCGAGATCGGTGAACTCGGGGATGCCGACGAACTGGATGCCGGGTGCGGGGCGCGGCTGCACCCCCGGGTCGCGGGGCCGGGCGCCTTCGATGGCGGCCCGTGTCATGTCCTGGAAGGCGGCGGCCTCCTTGCGGTACTCGGCGTTCGTGTACGTCGAGGCGCGCTTGCCGGCCGGGACGTTCGACCAGCCGACCTTGTCGCCGACCAGTTGCTCGTACTCCTTGCTGGAGGCCCAGGAGATGAACTTCCAGGCCTTGGAGGAGTTGTGGGAGGCCTTCTGCATGCCCCAGGCCCAGGTGTAGAGCCAGCCGGAGCTCTTCGTCTTCTCCACCGGCGCCGGTACGTAGCCGATCTTGCCCTTGACCGGGGACTTGGCCGATTCGAGGGAGCCGGCGGCCGAGGTGGCGTCGTACCACATGGCGGTCTTGCCCTGGGTGAGGTTGTTGAGGCACTCGGCGAAGCCGGACTGGGCCGCGCCGGACTCGCCGTGCTTGCGGACGAGGTCCACGTAGAACTTCGTCGCCTTCTCGAACTCGGGGGAGTCCAGCCGCGCCTTCCAGTCCTTGTCGAACCAGGTGCCGCCGAAGGTGTTCACCACGGTCGTCAGCGGTGCCATGATCTCGCCCCAGCCGGGCAGGCCGCGCAGACAGATGCCCCGCATGCCGGACTGGGCGCCGTCCACCTCGGCGGCGAGCTGCGCCACCTGCTCCCAGGTGGGGTGTGCGGGCATCTTCAGGCCCTTCTCGGCGAAGACGTCCTTGCGGTACATCAGGAAGGACGACTCGCCGTAGAAGGGCTGCCCGTAGAGCTTGCCGTCGTCGGCGGTGAGGGACTGCCGCATCGGCTTCAGCACGTCCTGTTCGTCGTACGCGGGGTCGTCACGCACGTACGAGTCCATCTCGTGCAGCCAGCCGTTCCTGGCGTAGATCGGGATCTCGTAGTTGCTCAGTGTGGCGACGTCGTACTGGCCGGCCTGGTTGGCGAAGTCCTGGCTGATCTTGTCGCGGACGTCGTTCTCGGGGAGGACGGTGAAGTTCACCTTGATGCCGGTCTCCTTGGTGAAGTTTCCGGCGGTGAGCTTCTGCAGCTCGACCATCTGGGGGTTGTTGACCATCAGGACATTGATGGAATTGCCGCCGGAACCGGCTCCGCCCGCCCCGGCCCAGCAGCCGGAGAGCAGCGGGGCGAGCAGCGTCCCTGCGGCGGCCGCGGCAAGCGCGCGCGGCCTCCGTCGGCTCTGGGTTCGCATGGATCGCTCCTGGACGTATGGGGAGATAACGGGTGAGTGTGGGTAGGGCGATGCCCTACGGGTGGGTCAGTTGGGCTTTCGAACGCGCTGTGAGTGGGTCAGTTGGGTTGTCAGACTCGGATGACCTGGGGGCCCTGCAGCGAGTACCGGTGGGCCTCTGAGGAGGGGAGCAGCGTGCTGGTGACGATCGCCTCCAGCGCGCTGATGTCGGCGAACCGGCAGAAGCTGACGGCCCCGAACTTGGTGTGCACGCCCGCGAAGACCGTGCGCCGTGACGCGCGGATCGCCTGCGCCTTGACCTCGCTGACCGCCGGGTCGGGGGTGGTGAGGCCGTGTTCGCGTGAGATGCCGTTGGCGCCGATGAACGCCAGGTCGATGACGAAACCGGCGAGCATCTTCGTCGTCCAGTGGTCCACGGTGGCGAGCGTGCCGGGGCGGACCCGGCCGCCGAGCAGCAGGACACTCGTGTTGTCGGCCTCGGCGAGCGCGCCCGCCGTGGCCAGGGAGGCGGTGACCACGGTCAGCGGCCGGTCCCTGGGCAGCGCCTCGGCGATGAGCTGCGGGGTGAACCCCTCGTCGACGAAGACCGTCTCCGCGTCCCCGAGCAGCTCGGCCGCGGCGGCCGCGATCCGGCGCTTCTCGGGGACCTGACTCGTCGTGCGGAAGGCGAGCGTCGTCTCGAAACCGGCGCTCTCCACGGGATAGGCGCCGCCGTGGGTGCGCCGCACCAGACCGTGGTCCTCCAGGGTGCGCAGGTCGCGCCGGACGGTCTCCTTGGCGACACCCAGTTCGGCGGCCAGCGCGGTGACGTCGACCGAGCCCGTACGGCGGGCGGCCCGGACGATCTCGCGCTGTCGCTCCTCCGCGGTCATGGCCGGCACCTGCTCCCTGTACGCACTGCTTCACTGCCTCGCTGCCCGTTCGGGCCCTTGAGGGAAGTTCTACAGCGGGTCTCGGTCACTGACCAGGCCTGTTGCATGCCCGATGGTGCCCGGCTGTGTCCGTTTTCCGTTCCGCTTGCCCGTGCCGGACCTGGGACGGAGTCTTTCGAGGAGTGAGATCGGGCACTCTCTGTGCCCGAACAGCGGGGCGGGCGGGCCCGTTCGGTGCCCGCCCGCCCTTCCTGCCGGTTCCGTCACCGCGTCAGTACGGCCAGATCGGCGGGTTCGTGGTGAAGTGGCCGCCCAGATGCGCGTGGTCCGGGTTGCCCGGGTCGAGGTCGCCCTGCTCGGCGATGAGCTTCTCGGCGTACCGCTCGGAGTCGTCCTGCGGCTCGTAGCCCAGCGCCCGGGCGGTGGAGAGGTCCCACCACAGCCGGGTGTTGGCGGACGAGCCGTAGACGACCGTGTGCCGGACGTCGTCGGCGGTCAGCGCGGCGTGGAAGAGGCGTGCGCCGTCCTCGGGGCTCATCCAGACGGAGAGCATGCGGACGCTGGTGGGTTCCGCGAAGCAGGAGCCGATGCGCACGGACACCGTCTCCAGGCCGTGCTTGTCCCAGTAGAACTGCGCGAGGTCCTCGCCGAACGACTTGGAGAGCCCGTAGAAGGTGTCCGGCCGGCGCGGGGTGTCGATGGGGATCAGCGCGCTCCGGTCGAAGGGTGCCTCGCCCCGGGGGCGCGGGGTGAAGCCCACCGCGTGGTTGGAGGACGCGAAGACGATCCGGCCCACGCCCTCCTCGCGCGCCGCCTCGTACAGGTGGTGGGTCCCCTCGATGTTCGCCTTGAGGATCTTCTCGAAGGAGGACTCCAGGGAGATGCCGGCGAGGTGGATGATCGCGTCGACGCCCCGCACCGCCTCGCGCAGCGCCGCCCGGTCGGCGAGGTCGGCGGTGATCGCGTCCGGCTCGCCCTCGATCGGCAGCAGGTCGAGAAGGCGCAGCTCGTAGCCGTACTTCGGCAGCAGGCCTCGCATCAGGGTGCCGAGTCCGCCGGCGGCGCCGGTGAGCAGAACGGTACGGGGAGCGGGCATCTTCGGGTCTCCTTGGATCGTCAGCCGATGCTCATGCGCATGCGTGTACAGCATTCACATCCATGGACACGCTAGGGATCATCGGTGCTCCGCGTCAAGTGTTGCGCGGAGGCCGGGAATCCGCCTCTGGGTAGCGTGTTTGCGCGCTTGACCGGCCCCAAGGTCGCGGCTTAGCGTGGACGCGTTCAGAAATATAGACGTGGATCAGAAACGTGCACCGTGATGGTGTGCGCGAGCGCCGGTGACGGCGCGGCGCGCCGCACGCCGTGCCTGTTCAGGGAGAGCCCGTGACGTCAGCCCCCCTCGCCGCTCGACTGCGTACCCCCAGCGGGCCGTTGTTCTTTCCCGTCACCGCGTACGGTCCCGACGGCTCCGTCGATCTCGATGTGTACCGGGAGCATGTGCGCCGTGGCGTCCAGGCCGGGGCCGCGGCGGTCTTCGCGTGCTGCGGCACCGGGGAGTTCCACGCGCTCACGCCCGAGGAGTTCGAGGCGTGCGTGCGCGCGGCCGTGGAGGAGACGGCGGGACGGGTTCCGGTGATCGCCGGCGCCGGGTACGGGACCGCGCTCGCCGTGCGCTACGCGCGGCTCGCCGAGGGCGCGGGGGCCGACGGGCTGCTCGCCATGCCGCCGTATCTCGTGGTGGCCGGGCAGGAGGGGCTGCTGCGGCACTACGCCGAGCTGGCGGGCGCCACCTCGCTCGACGTCATCGTGTACCAGCGGGACAACGCGGTGTTCACCCCCGAGTCGGTGGTCGAGCTGGCGCGCACCGAGGGGATCATCGGGTTCAAGGACGGGCTGGGCGATCTGGACCTGATGCAGCGGATCGTGAGCGCGGTGCGGTCCGAAGTGCCGGGCGACTTCCTGTACTTCAACGGCCTGCCGACCGCCGAGCTCACCGGTCTCGCCTACCGGGGCATCGGGATCACGCTGTACTCGTCCGCCGTCTTCTGCTTCGCGCCGGAGCTCGCGCTCGCCTTCCACCAGGCGCTGAACTCAGGCGACGACGTCACCGCGAACCGGCTGCTCGACGGGTTCTACCGGCCGTTCGTCGATCTGCGCGCCCAGGGACGCGGCTATGCCGTCTCGCTGGTCAAGGCGGGTGTACGGCTGCGGGGGCTCGACGTGGGTGAGGTCCGGCCGCCGCTGCACGAGCCCACCGAGGACCACATCAAGCAGCTCGCCGAGCTCCTCGAGCGGGGCTACGCGCTTCTCGAGGAGGGCCTGTGACGGCGCCGGAGGAGCGGTCCGGGGCGGCTGCGGTGCCGGTCGGGGCGTCCGCAGGGTCGGCCGGATCGTCCGCCGGGTCCGCCGGGTCGTCCGGAGGGCGGATGGCGGCGTCCGCCTTCGTCTACCCGTGGGACGTCAACGGCGACCCCGAGGCCCCGGCCCGGATCGCCGCGCTCGGCGTGCGGCAGGCCACGCTCGCCTCCGCCTACCACTCCACCCGTGCCCTGACCCCGCGGCATCCCCGCCACCGGATCATCACCGCCTCGCACGCCGCCGTGCTGCACCCGGTCGACGCCGAGCGCTGGGCCGGGCGCCGGCTCAGGCCGTACGCCGCCGGTGACTGGGCGCCCGGGGACGCCTACGGTGAGGCCGCCGCCGCCCTCGCGGAGACCGGCCTCGATGTGCACACCTGGGTCGTGCTCGCGCACAACTCCCGGATGGGGGAGGAGTTTCCGGACACCTCCGTCGTCAACGCCTACGGGGACCGCTATCCCTGGGCCCCGTGTATCGCCCAGCCCGACACGCACGCGTACCTCGTCGATCTGGCCGTCGAATCGGCGGTGCGGCCGGGCGCCGGGGGTACGGAGCTGGAGTCCCTCGGGTGGTACGGGCTCGCGCATCTGCACGCCCACGACAAGACCGCCGGGGTGGCGCTCGGGGACGCCGGGCAGTACCTGATGTCGCTCTGCTTCTGCCCCGCGTGCCGCGACGGCTATGCACAACATGGGCTGGACCCGGACGAGTTGAGGTCGGCCGTGCGGCGCGCCCTGGAGCCCGTGTGGCGGGGCGACGCCCCGGCCGGCGGCTGGGAGGCGGTGGAGAAACTCCTCGGGAGCGAGCCGGCGACGGCCACGCGCGCGTGGCGGGACTCCGCCGCGCGCTCGCTCCAGTCGGACGCCGTCACCGCGGTGCGTGCGGCCGCCCCGGACGGGTTCCGGATCCTGCTGCACGCGGACCCGGCGTCGTACCACTGCGGCGCCAACGCGGGCGTGGACCCCGAGCACATCCTGTCGGTCGCCGACGGTGTGGTCGTGCCGTGCGCCGGAGGGACGGGACTGCTGACACCCTTCGCGGAGCGGCGCGTCGAGGGCAGCGTGCTGGCGGCCAACTTCACCGTGGTGAGCGGGATGGGCGGCAGCCCCGCGACCCTCGGCGCGGACGCCGCGCGGGCGGCCGGGCTCGGTGCCACCGAACTGCGGCTGTATCACGCGGGGTTGGCGTCGGACGAGGACCTGTCGCTGGTGGCGGAGGCGCTCGCCCGGCTCGGCTGAGACCTCAGCAGCGGCACGGCGGTCACCAGCAGGGCCGGCCCGAGTACCAGCACCAGCGCCTGGTACGGGACCAGTTCGACCAGTCCGGCGCCCAGGGCCAGTCCGACCGCGTTCGGGGCGAACATCAGCGTGTTCGCCGTCGCCGTGACCCGGCCCAGCACGGCGTCCGGGGTCTCCCGCTGGACCGCGGTCAGGGCGGCGATCAGCACGCAGGGGAGACCCACGCCGGCCGCCGCGCTGCTGACGAGGGCCACGGCGTCTGACGGGATCGCGCGCAGAGCCACCGCCACGGCGGTGAGCGCGATGCCGCAGGCCGCGAAGCGGCGTTCGCCCAGGCGGCGCAACAGGGGCCCCGCGGCCAGGCCGACGGCCACCGAACCGGCGCCCTGGACCGCGTAGAGGAGCCCCACGTACGTGGGTGCGTGGCCGAGGCCGTCCACCACCGCGTAGATCGCCGCGCCGTTGACGCTCGCGAAGAACATCGTCGTGCCGCCCGCGACGACCAGCGGCCGCAGTGCCTTGTGACGCCACAGCCGGTGGGTGCCCTCGGCCATCCGCGCGCGCAGGCCCGCCGGGTCCGGGCGGGGTGCCGTCTCACGCACCCGCAGCAGGGCGTACATGCTCGCGGCCAGTACGAACGTGGCCGCGTCCAGCAGGGCGACCCGCGAGCCCCCGTACGCCGCGTACAGGCCCGCGCCGGCGAGCGGGGCGACCAGCTTCATGCCCTCGTTGGCCGTCATGCGCAGGCCGTTGAAATCGCCGAGCAGCCGTGTGTCGACCGCCGAGGCCACCAGGGCCGACTCCGCCGCGTCGTGGACCACGCCCGCCGCTCCGTACACGAGGAGTGCGGCGAAGAGGATCCACAGGGTGTCCGGCGAGTCGACGGCGAACAGCGGCAGCAGCAGGGCGGCCAGCCCCAGGTTCGTCCACACCAGCAGCGGTCTGCGGCGGACGCGGTCCGCGAACGTGCCCAGCAGCGGGCCGACCAGCGTCGGGGCCCAGAGCGCGAAGGTGCAGAGCGCGGCCAGACCGTTCGAGCCGGTCAGATCCTTGACCCAGATCCCGGAGACCAGCCACATCGCCGACGTGCCGAAGCCGGACACCACCACCGCGGTCAGGTACCACCCCGCGTTGCCGTCCCGCAGGACCCGCGTCACCGTCCATGTCGTCATGGCAGGTCATCGTGGGTCTAAGGCGCTGCCCAGGGGATCGGGCAGGTGCCCTAGAAATCGACGCCGGCACCGCGGTCGGCGCCCCGGACCGTGAGGACGGGGGCATTCCAGGCGGGTCCTCGGCAGCCCTCACCGCAGCAGCGGCAAAGCAGCCGGACGGACGGCGATGACTTTCGTGTGCGGTGCCGGTCTACCTGAGTGGCGAAGAACTCTGGACTCCTGAGGAGCAGCGGATGACTGACACGACTCTCGACCTCGGCCCGCAGGCCCTGGTGGTGGCGCGACTCGCGGCGGGGGTGACCGAGACGCAGCTCGGAGGCGCGACCCCTTGTCCGGACCTCGCGGTGCGCAACCTGCTGGGGCATCTGATCGGCCTGGCCACCGCCTTCCGGGACGCCGGGCGCAAGAACCTGGGACCCACCACGGACACCAGCCCGGACTCCGCGGTGCCGGACATCGGGTCCGGCTGGCGCGAGTCCCTGCCGAAGGCGCTGGACGAACTCGCCGAGGCCTGGCGCGATCCGGCGGCCTACACCGGCGAGACGCAGGCCGGCGGGGTGTTCCTGCCGGGCTCGGTCGCCGCCGCCGTCGCGGCCGACGAACTGGTCGTGCACGGCTGGGACCTGGCCCGGGCCACCGGTCAGGAGTACGAGCCGGATCCGGCCGCCCTCCAGGCGGCGCACGGGTTCCTCGCGGCCGTCGCCGAGGAACCGAACCGTGGCAACGGCCCCTTCGGACCGGTCGTCCCCGTACCGGAGGACGCGCCCCTGCTGGACCGCGTGATCGGCCTCAGTGGACGTGACCCGGGCTGGAAGGTGTAGGGGGACGGGCTGGACGGCGTTGGGGCACGGGGTGGTCGGCGGGGCGGGCGGCCGGGCCGCGGAGTGGCCGGCCCCTTTTGTCGGAAGCGTTGACGAATCGCGGGTGCGCTCCTAGGTTCATCGCGTCGTACTTCGTACGTCATATATGAGACGCGATATGCGAGATCCGAGAGGCGTGCATGACCTCCGTGCCCATCCCGATCCCGTCCCGTACGCAGTTCGTGCTGGAGGCGATCAAGCACCGCATCCTGACCGGGCAGTTGACGCCGGGGCAGGCCCTCGTCGAGACCGAGCTCGCCGCACAGTTCGGGGTGTCCAAGACACCCGTGCGGGAGGCGCTGAAGACCCTGGCCGGTACGGGACTGGTCGTGATGAACCAGTACAAGGGCGTCAGTGTGCGCATGGTGGACGCGGACATGGCGCGCGAGGTGTACGACGTGCGGCTGCTCCTGGAACCGGAGGCGCTGTGGCGGGCCGTGCACCGCGGAGCCTGCCTGGACGCGGCCCGCGACGCGCTCGACCGCTCCGACCGGGCGGCCGACAGCGCCCAACGCTCCCTCGCCAACCGCGAGTTCCACCGCGCCCTGTACGTGTCCTGCGGCAACCCGCTGCTCGGCCGGATGCTCGACGAGGTCCGCGACCAGGCCGCCCTGGTGTCGGCCGTCGCCTGGGCCGCCGATCCTTCCTGGGCGCGCGAGGCGGGCGAGCACCGGCAGATTCTGCGACTCGCCCTGGACGGTGATGCCGACGGGGCGGCTGAGGCGCTGCACGCGCACATCGCCTCGTTCGTGGAGCGGGCGTTTCCGGAGGGCGGGGAGGCGCGGGCTTTCCCCGGGGGCGGGGAGGTGCGGGCGCTCCCTGATGGGCGTGAGGCGCGGGCTTTCCCGGAGAGTGGGGAGGCGCGGGCTTTCCCCGGGGGCGGGGAGAAGCGGGCGTTCCCTGATGGCCGCGAGGCGCGGGCTTTCCCGGAGGGGCCGGGTTTCCCCGGGGGCGGGGAACACGGGGTACGGCCATGACCGCGGCCTACGAGACCCAGCGGGCGCCGCTCGCGGAGGTCGTCGCGATCCCCGTGACCCCGTTCGCGCAGGACGGCACGGTCGACCGCGCCGCCCACCGGGTCCTGCTGCGCCGGCTGCTCGACGGCGGCGTCCGCACCCTCACGCCGAACGGCAACACCGGCGAGTTCTACACCCTGACTCCCGAAGAGCGGTCGCTCGTCGCGGAGTTGACGCTGGAAGAGGCGGGGAACCGGGCGGTCGTCATGGTCGGGATCGGGCACGACGTGCCGACCGCCGTGGCCTCGGCGCGGCACGCCCGGCGGCACGGGGCGCGGTTGGTGATGGTCCATCAGCCCGTGCATCCGTATGTGTCGGACGGCGGTTGGCTCGACTACCACCGCGAGATCGCGGCGTCCGTGCCCGAGCTCGGAGTCGTCCCCTACCTCCGCAATCCGCTGCTCCCGGGCGCGCGGCTCGCGGAGCTGGCCGACGCCTGTCCGAACGTCATCGGCGTGAAGTACGCCGTGCCGGACGCCGCGCGGTTCGCCGCCTTCGCCCGGGACGCGGGGCTCGAACGGTTCGTGTGGGTCGCCGGACTCGCGGAGTCGTACGCGCCCTCGTACTTCTCCGCGGGCGCCACCGGATTCACCTCGGGGCTGGCGAACGTCGCCCCGTCCGTCTCGCTGGACATGATCGAAGCGCTGCGCTCCGGTGACTATCCGGCCGCCATGAAGATCTGGGAGCGGATCCGCCGTTTCGAGGAACTGCGGGCGGCCGACGGCTCCGCCAACAACGTGACCGTGGTCAAGGAGGCCCTCGCCTCCCTCGGGCTGTGCCGTCGTGACGTCCGCCCGCCGAGCAGTCCACTGTCCGAGTCCGCGCGGGCGGAAGTCGCCGCCCTCGCCGCGGGCTGGTCGACATGAAGCGCCCGGACGACCTCAGAAGCCATCAGTGGTACGGGACCGACGGGCTCCGCTCCTTCAGCCACCGGGCCCGGACGCGGCAGCTCGGCTATCTGCCCGAGGAGCACCTCGGCAAGCCCGTCATCGCGATCCTGAACACGTGGAGCGACATCAACCCCTGCCATGTGCACCTGCGGGAGCGCGCACAGGCCGTGAAGCGGGGGGTCTGGCAGGCCGGGGGCTTCCCGCTCGAGTTCCCGGTCTCCACGCTGAGCGAGACCTTCCAGAAGCCGACCCCGATGCTCTACCGCAACCTGCTCGCGATGGAGACCGAGGAACTGCTGCGGTCCTACCCCCTGGACGGCGCGGTGCTGCTGGGCGGCTGCGACAAGTCCACGCCCGCGCTGCTGATGGGCGCGGCCTCCGTCGACCTGCCGGCCGTCTTCGTGCCCGCCGGCCCCATGCTGCCCGGCCACTGGCGCAACGAAGTCCTCGGCTCCGGCACCGACATGTGGAAGTACTGGGACGACAAGCGGGCCGGGCTCATCGGGGACTGCGAGTTGTCCGAGCTGGAGAGCGGGCTCGCCCGGTCGCCCGGACACTGCATGACCATGGGTACGGCGTCCACGCTCACGGCTGCCGCCGAGGCGCTCGGCGTCACCGTGCCCGGCGCGTCCAGCATCCCCGCCGTCGACTCCGGGCACGACCGGATGGCCGCGGCCTCCGGCCTCCGGATCGTCGAACTCGTCCGCAGGGACCGGAAGTTGTCCGACATCCTCACGGCGGAGGCCTTCGAGGACGCCGTTACGACCGTCCTCGGCCTGGGCGGTTCGACCAACGCCGTGATCCATCTGATCGCCATGGCCGGCCGCGCCGGTGTCACGCTCACGCTCGACGACTTCGACCGGATCGCGCGGACCGTGCCGGTGCTCGCCAACGTCCGGCCCGGCGGTGGCCCCTACCTGATGGAGGACTTCCACTTCGCCGGCGGGCTGCCCGGGTTCCTGTCGCGGATCCCCGAACTGCTGCACCTGGACCGGCCGACGGCGTCGTACGACAGCATGCGTGAGCAGCTGGCGACCGCCCGGGTGCACAACGACGACGTCATCCGCACCCGTGACAACCCGGTCGCGGACGAGGGCGGCGTCGCCGTGCTGCGGGGCAACCTCTGCCCCGACGGCGCGGTCATCAAGCACATCGCCGCCGACCCGCAGCTGCTCAAGCACACCGGTCCCGCGGTCGTCTTCGACGACTACCGCACCCTGCAACGGACCATCAACGACCCCGGCCTGGGCATCACCGCCGACACCGTGCTGGTGCTGCGCAACGCCGGCCCCAAGGGCGGCCCGGGCATGCCCGAGTACGGGATGCTGCCCCTCCCCGATCACCTGTTGAAACAGGGCGTACGGGACATGGTGCGCATCTCCGACGCCCGGATGAGCGGCACGAGTTACGGCACCTGCGTGCTGCACGTGGCGCCGGAGTCGTACGTCGGCGGCCCCCTCGCGCTGGTGCGCACCGGCGACACCATCACCCTCGACGTCGAGGCTCGCTCGCTCCAACTCAACGTGGACGACGCCGAGTTGGCTCGCCGTAGAGCGGAGTGGACACCCCCGCCGGCGCGGTACGAGCGCGGGTACGGGGCGCTCTACAGCGAGCAGATCACCCAGGCGGACACGGGCTGCGACTTCGCGTTCCTGTCCCGACCGGGCGAGGTGCCGGACCCTTACGCGGGTTGAGCACCCCAGCTCCGGCTCGCCCCCCGGGGCCCTCAGCCCAGATGCCACAGGGCGTACGTCGCGGTGAGCAGGACGAGGCCGGCGAACACCATGAGCGCGCCCAGGAACCGCAGATAGCCGGGCGTCGCGAAAAGGTTGGACGGCCCGCCCAGACGACCTGCCGTCGCCCAGACCTGCTCATTCTTGCGCTGAATCCGCTCGGCCCGTCGGGTGGTGATCCCCCGCACGTCGAACGCCCAGTTCACCCCGCACCAGAGGGCGGCCAGGCCGCCGAGCAGGAAGACGGCGAGGACGACCGGCGAGGTGTCGCTCGACCCAGCGGCGAGGACGAACCCTTCAGACAACTTCAGATCCTTTCGTAGGTACGGCGACGGGAGTATCCCACTTCACCTCCGGGCCGAGGCCGGCACGGTGATCGCCGAGGGGCTCGGCGACGGCTTTCTGCATCAGGCGCCTGCGCCGGTTCCGCTTCCGCCGTCTCCGACGCCGTACCAGTCCTGGCGGAAGTCGGTCAGTTGGTACTTGATGACGGTGACGCGTGGGTCATTGGGCATCGTCTCGAGCTGAGCCAGGAGAGAGTCCAACTCGCTGAGGAGACCCGCGTCACCGTCTTGCACCATGCAGATCTTGGGGGACTCGACGTGGGCGAACGCAACCCGGCCTCACGTCAATGACCGCCCTTCTGATCGCGTCACGACAAGAGTGGACGAAATGCCGCCAAGGAGGCCTCGTAGCCGGATGCGGCCGGGTCTTCGGAGGGGAGCCTGCGGGACAGGGATTCGGCCGCACTCAGAACCGCTGATGCGAGTTCTTGAGGTGCCGTGCGGGCGATGACTCCGTCCTCGCCGGCGACCGAAAGTCCGTCCTTGGTGCGTCGAAAGACGAGGTTGAAGGAGGTGTCGACACCAGTGAAGGCCAGCGTTCCGGCATTGCCGCAGAGAAATGCACCGAGACTGTCCAGCAGCTGCGTCACCGAGAGATAGATCATCATGCGGTTGGTCAGGAGCATGGTCGGCGGAATCGGCCGTACCGAGATCCCCGGTGACGAACATGTCCCCCAGGTCGAAGCCGCTGGGGGCGCCTTGGCCGGGGCGGACGGCGAATTGCACAGTGATCACGGGGCGCTGCTCTTTCCCATCGGGAAGAAGGTGATGACGCAGCTTCCGTTGTCCGGAACCAGTCGACGCTTCCGAAGTTCTCGGCCAGTAGTCCCTCGTGGGCGTCATGGTCGCCGTTCCTCGTTGTCCAGCCGCGTCATGACATGGGCCACCCGGTCCCGCAGCTCCTCGTCCGTCAGGTCGTCCTCGTCCCGGAGCGAGGGGTCGATGCTGTAGTCCTCCAGTGCGTAGAAGACCTCGTCCAGCGCCGTGGTGAGCGCGTCTCCCAGCCGCTCACCTGCGTTCATCGCGCGCCGTCGCTCGTCCAGCCACTGTCTGGCGAACGAGGGACCTTCGACCGCGCCGGCAGCCAGTTGTCGCATGAGCTCCAGTTGGTGACCGTGATGGCTGGTGGCGGGAACATCCTGCGGGGTCTTCCACGTCTTGGTGAGGGGACGGAACTCGCCGGCCACGGCGGTGAGGGCCGTAGTCCCTGCCCCGGACCGTGCTTTGCGCGCATACCTCTGGAATTCTGTTTTCGCCTGGTCCGTCCCTTCGGGTACGGCGCCCCTGACAAACTCCTGCGTCCCTGCCACCAGCGCGTATCCGGGCCGGAGAAGCAGCGCCCCGCGAAAGTTGTCGGCGACCAACAGCAGTCCGGAACGGTCCTCCTGCCGGCTGCCGAGGTCGAGAAGGGCCTCCGTGCTGAGGAGGGACTCGGAAGCGGTCGTATCGCCGAGCCCCGGGTCGATCGGGACCACGAGGATTCCCTCCGCACCGGACTCCCGGGCGCCTGCTACCGCACGCTGGGCGATGATGCGACTAAGCCCCGTATGGGAGGGGAGGGGGGCCATGTGCGTCGCGCCGGTCGACCTCAGCCAGTCACTCCTGAAGTCGCCGGAGGGCGACAGGACCGCGTCGGTCACATCACGGTTCTTCTTGCTCACCATTGCACCTCTACGTCAGGAAGCCCTTGTCGATAATGCTCTGGAACTGTTTGTCGCCCAGTTTCCAGGCCGACCAGAACTTACCGTCGCTGTGAAGCATGACCATCTTCTTCGTCGCAGGATCGATGAACCCGACAGCCGGCCCCTGACCTCGGTAGTCGAACCGGTAGACCTTGGTGTCAGGCGCGAGTATGTGGTTTCGCATGTTCTGCTGGAATTGCCCCATCGTCTGTTTGTTCCGGTTTCCGGTGACTCCGAAGTCACCCGCGTGGCTGTCGTACTTCTTACTCATCACTTTCTGACTGCTGAAGTCGGCCTTCTGCTCCCACTGCGCCTTGGCACAGGGCGCGAGCCCCAGCGGGTCCGTCCAGGACAGGGGGTTGTCAACATACGAGTCGGGATTGGGTGCCGGCTCCAAGCCGAGGGGATCGGAGGTCAGGTACCGGCCCGTCTCCGGGTCGTAGTAGCGGAAGTAGTTGTAATGCAGCCCGGTTTCGTGGTCGGCGTACTGGCCTGGAAAGCGGAGTGGGCACGACACGGACTCCGTGTCGTGCGCAGGGCCCGGGGTGTCGTTGCCCCAGAGGCTGGTCCGGCGCTGCCAGGCCACATCCCCGTCAGCGTCAACCAGTTCGGCTGGTGTACCCACGGCATCGGTGATGATCGCGTGGAAGCGGAAATCGGACTCCGTGGCCGTTTCCGCGGCCAGTTGGGCGAGGAATGAGGTACCTGCAGCGCGGACCGCCGGCCTGTGGTCCGTCTGTGTGAGGGGGCGGTGGCTGCCGGGAGCGTACTCCCAGGTGGTGACCCGGCCGTCCGGTCCGGCCTGTTCGGCCAGGCGGGTGTCGTCCCAGGTGAAGTCGGTCCGGTCGGCGGCCGAACCGTCCTCGGCCAGCCGGTACTTGGACATGCGGCGGCCGAGGGGGTCGTACGTGTATTGCCAGCGGTGGCCGTCCGGCGTGACAACCTCCGTCAGCCGGTCATCGGCGTTCCAGGCATACGTCCATGTCTGACGCTTCCCGTTGAGGAGTTTGCGAGCCCGGCGGACGAGGCGCCCCTCGGCGTCGTGCTCGTACGTTGTATGGCCGGCACGGCGCAGGAGCGTCCCCTCGAACTCGCGATCACCGGGTGTGCGAAGGGCCGGAGCGGAGGCGTTCGTGAGGTTGCCCGACGCGTCGTAGGCGTAGGTCTCGGTCCAGCCGTGGGCACGTACGCCGGTGACGCGGCCCGTGCCGTCCAGGTCGAAGCGCCGGGTGCCCGAGGTGAGTTCGCGGATCTCGGTGACGTAGCCGTCGGCGCGATGGGCATAGCTGCGGTGCTGGAGGAGGCGGTCGTCTTCCGCTCCGGCGGACGTCGAGGTCAGGGACTGCACGACGAGGCGGTCGGTCGCGTCCCAGCTCTGGGCGAGGGTGACCCCGTCACTCACACGGCGCCGGATCTCGCGCCCCACCGCGTCGTAGGAGAAGGTCAACGATCCCGCGTCGGAACGGAGTTCGGTCGCTCGACCCCGTGCGTCGTACGTCGTACGTGAGGTCAGCCCGGAGGGCGTCGTCCGCCGCGTGCACTGGCCGAGCGAGTCGTACGCATAGGTGGTGGTGCGCCCGTTGATACTCTCCGCGAGGGTACGTCCCAGCACGTCCCGCTCGAGGACCAGGTCGGCGTGCGCGCCGATGGCGCGTGCCAGGCGTCCGCCGGCGTCGTATGCGTAGGTGGTCACCTCTTCCGCGTCACTCCGCTGCTCCACAACCCGCCCCAGCGTGTCCCGCGTGAAGTGCAGCGTCTCGCCAGCGCCGTTGGTCCGGGATACCAGCCCCCCGGCCGCGTCATGCGTATACGACAGCGTGCGGCCGTTGAAGTCCGTCTCCGCGATCAGCCGCCCGGCCTCGTCATAGGCATACGACCAGGTCAGGCCCAGCGGGTTGGTGACGCCTGTCAGACGCAGCTCGGTGTCGTAGGCGAAGGCGTAGGTGGTGCCGTCCGGGTCGGTGCGGGTGGCGGTGACATCGAAGGGGGCGGCGGTGTGGTGCGTGGTGTTGCCAGCCGGGTCGGTGTGGGTGAGGAGGTTGCCCTCGGCGTCCCAGGTCCAGGATTCGCGCGTGCCGTCGGCCTGCTCGCGCCAGGCGGGCTTGCCCTCGGCTGTCCAGCCCATCCTGGTCGTGTGGCCCAGTGGGTCGGTGGCCTTTACGACGCGGCCGAATGCATCTCGGCGCACCGACGTCGTGTGGCCCAGTTCGTCGGTCAGGGCGACGGGCAGTCCGGCCGCGTCGAAGGCCGTCATGCGGGTGTGGCCGAGCGCGTCCGTGACAGATGTCGGACGGCCCGACTCGTCGTATGCGTAACGGGTTTCGGCGCCGGTCGGGGCGACTGTCGTGAGCAGATTGCCGCGCTCGTCATAGGAGTGCCGCCAGACGGCTCCACCCGGCTCGGCCACCTCGGTCGGCAGCCCGAGCCCGTTGTACGTCGCCCGCGCCACCGACCCGTCCGGCAGGGTGACTTCCGTCAGGTTCCCGGCGTCGTCATAGGCGTAGCGAGTGGTGCGGTCCAGTGGATCGGTGACGGCGAGGGGTTTGGCACCGTGCTCGTCCCACTCGGTGCTCGTGGTGTGCCCCAGCGGGTCCGTCTCCTCGACGACCAGACCCGCGGAGTTGTAGCGGTGGCTGGAGACGCGGCCGAGCGAATCGGTGTACGTCGTCGTGGACATCCCGTCGTCGTACGTCAGCGTGCCCGACAGGATGCCGTCGACGCCCTCGGTACGTACGACCCGGCCGCGCTCGTCGTAGATGTACGAGAACCACGTCCCGTTCCGGTCCGTCCAGCGGGTCATCCGGCCCTGGCCGTCGTACGTGAAACGCAGTGGCTCGTCAGAGGAGTTGATGACCTCGGTGAGGTTGCCGGAGGTGTCGTAGGCGTAGCGCATGACGACGGTGCCGTTCCCGAGCGGGCCCCCCGGGCCGTAGCGGGAGGGAGCCTCGTCGAGGAGGCGCAGGGCCGTGATGCGCGGGCCCTGCGTGTCGACGGCCACGTAGTAGCCGCCCGAGTGCCGGATGCCGAACGGCACCCCTTCGTCGTCGCGTTCGATGTCGATCCGGGCGCCGTTGCGGTCGCTCCAGGAGTCCAGTGGGAGGTGGACGACACCGAACGAGCCCGAGGAGAAGGGCGTGCTGAAGGTGCGTACGACACCGGAGCCGGGGTCGGTGATCGTCATGACGCCGTCCGGCTTGCCGTCCCAGTGCAGGGGCCAGCGGGCGCCCGTCACGGGGAGTATGGCCACGTCCGGTTCCGGCACCGGATAGACGAGCCGCATTCCGTCCGCCGCCGCGAAGACGACGCCTTCGCCGTCGATCTGCACGCACTCGTCGAGTGTCGAGATCCAGGTGGGACCGAAGCAGACACCGCCCCGGTAGGAGGACAGGTGGGTGCGCTGGAAGAGGAGCGGAAGGGAAGCGGGCAGGGCCAGGTCCGTCTGCGTCATCAGCATGGCGCCGGTCGCCACGTCGATCGGCTCGCCCACGCACGGAGTGCGCTCGGCATTGCGGGCCGCCGGGCCCAGTTCCACCAGGTCGGGGCGGAGCGACGGCGGCCGCAGCATGAGCGGGACCGTGTCGCTGAACGCGCCTTCCACGCCTGCCTTGACCACTCCGCTGCCTGCGCCGAGGGCGCCGCCGAAGATCATGCCGTCCTTGGCGGCTTGGTTGATCTCGTCCAGACTCAGGCCCTGCTGCAGGCCGGTGACCATCTTCAACGGCTGGGCCACCGCGAGGTCGACGGTGACCGACTCGACCCCGCCGAAGGCCGCGGCGACGAGGGTGCCGGCCGCTATCTCGGCGACGGTGGTGGAGACGGCGACGCCCAGGCCGGCTCCGAGTTCGATGATGACGTCGGCGGCCGCGACGGCGGCGCCGGAGGCGAGGCCTGCCGTGAAGAAGGCCAGTGCCACTCCGCCCGCGATCACCGCGGCGTCGATGGCTATCTGCGTCCAGAGCTTGTGGACGGCGTCATCGATCGCGTCGGCGAACTTCTCCAGCGCCTTGGCCATTTCGCGGGCCGAGTCGGCGAGGTCGCTCAGCCAGCCGCTGTCCTTGCCCTTGGCGTAGCGGTTCCAGAATTTCTCGAACGCCTCGATCGATTCACCGGAGTTGTGGTGGATGATCGAGGAGGCGGAGCGGTGCACGGGAGCCCGTACGTCGTCGACCGAACCGGCGAAGGTCCGCCACGCCGTCGCCGCTTCCCGCAGCTTGTCGGCGTCGGCGTCCGGCCACCACAGACCCAGCTTCAGCAGGATCTTCTTGGCCTCGTCCTCAACGCTCACCGGCACCGTCGCTCTGCTTGTCGCCGCTCTTGCCGTCGACCTTCACCTCGGTGAACATCCCGGCGATCAACTGGTCGTTGTCCACGTGCCCGTCCGCCATGTCGACCATCGCCTCATGAATGCTCGTGAGGCCGAGCACGAGCGTGCCCGCCGCGCTCTCGATCTTCTTCTGGAGCGGCGAGTACGACGTGCCGAACTGCTTGCCCTGTTCGTCGTCGCCCCAGGGCTTGCCCAGGTTGTCCAGGGTGGTGACGAGCGTGGTGAGTGCCGTGCTCAGGTTCTTGGCGCCTTCGTGGAAGTCCGGTGCCGACCGCTTCAGGTCGGCGGTCTTGATGTCCAGGACCTTGCCGTCGTCGCTGCCGTCACCCATGGCCCGCCTCCCCGTTCGAACACACGAGCCACGACCCTAGGGGAGGCGGTTAAAGGGGAGGTCATCCCGGGCTCATGGGCGGGCAATGCGGGGGCGGTTGGCCGGTCCCTGGATCGCGTATCGATCGGATAAAGCCTCTCGCGCGAGAGTGCGTGATGCGCGTAGACATTCCCTGGCCTGGTACGGAACGACTTGGTACCCAACTCACCCCAGATCCGGAGAATCCATGCGGAAGTCCCTCAGAGCGGCCGCCGTCGGCACCGCCTGTGCCATCGCCGGCGTCGCCCTGTACGGCACCGGCGCGGCCACCGCCGGCCAGACGACGGCGAAGACGACGGCGGAGCCCCACAACATCGGGCTCCTCGTCCAGGAGATCGACTCCTACTACGGCACGAAGGCCGACAGCTCCGGCGTGTACCAGGCGTCCAAGGACAGCCCGTACGCCAAGGACCTGGCGCGCATCGAAGCCGATGCCAAGAAGTACATCAAGCGCGCGGCCGCCCAGGCCGAGCACCGGCACGAGAAGCCGGCGGTCGTCTTCGACATCGACGACACGCTGCTGCTCTCCCTCGACTACGAGAAGAAGACCAACTACACGTACAACTCCACCACTTGGGCCGAGTACGTGGCCAAGGCGGACCGTCCGGCCGTCTTCGGCACCCCCGAACTCGTCGCGTACGCCGAGTCCAAGGGTGTCGAGGTCTTCTACAACTCCGGTCTCAAGGAGTCGCAGCGCTCCGCCGCTGTCGAGAACCTGAAGAAGGTCGGCGCCGACATCAACCTCGACGCCGACCACGTGTTCCTCAAGGACGCGGCCAACCCGCCGGCGTATCTGAGCGCCTGCGCCACGGCCGCCGCCTGGACCTGCACGACCGTGCAGTACAAGTCCGGTACCCGCAAGCACATCGAGTCCCTCGGGTACGAGATCGTCGCCAACTTCGGCGACCAGTACTCCGACCTCGAAGGGGGCTACGCCGACAAGACGTACAAGCTCCCGAACCCCACGTACTACGTGAGCTAGCCGGTGGTCATGGGTCGGTCCGCACGGGGCGGACCGGCCCGTCCGCATGTCGATGGACGTGTGCGGGGCTCAGGACGGCACGGCATCCGGGCAGCCGATCTTGATTCCGTAACACGGAGAAAACCTGAAACCGGTGCGGCACGGGAACAATCCAGCCAGCATCCGCCCACCCGGCGTCCAGGTCCGAGGAGCATCGCCATGTCCGAACCGCAGAAGGTGGCCGACCGGCCAAGTGCCCCGCCACCCGCGGCGAACAGCATCGACCGGTTCTTCAAGATCTCCGCCCGGGGCTCCACCTTCGGCAGGGAGATACGCGGCGGCTTCGCCACGTTCTTCACCATGGCGTACATCCTTGTCCTGAATCCCATCATTCTGGGCAGTGCCAAGGACAAGTTCGGCCACCAGCTCGACACCGTCCAACTGACCACCGCCACCGCCCTGGTGGCCGCGGTCATGACGGTCATCATGGGCGTCGGCGGCAACCTCCCGCTCGCGCTCGCCGCGGGCCTCGGCCTCAACGCGGTCGTCGCCTTCCAGATCGCCCCGCTGATGAGCTGGGACGACGCGATGGGCCTGATCGTCCTCGAAGGCCTGCTCATCTGTGTGCTGGTGGTGACGGGACTGCGCGAGGCCGTCATGCAGGCGATCCCGCAGCCGCTGAAACAGGCGATCAGCGTCGGCATCGGCCTGTTCATCGCCTTCATCGGCTTCGTCGACGCCGGGTTCGCCAGTCGGATCCCGGACGCCGCGAACACCACCGTGCCGGTGCAGCTCGGCGGCACGGGCACGCTGTCCGGCTGGCCGGTCCTCGTCTTCTGTCTCGGGGTGCTGCTGACCATCGGCCTGCTCGCGCGCAAGGCCAAGGGCGCGATCCTGATCAGCATCGTGACCATGACGATCGTGGCGATCGTCATCAACTCGGTGGCGGACATCAAGAGTTGGGGCCTGACCACACCGAAGGTCCCGGACGACGTGGTGGCCTCGCCGGACTTCGGGCTGCTCGGTCACTTCAGCCTGTTCGGCGCCTTCGGCCAGACCAGTGCCATCACGGTCGTCCTGCTGATCTTCACGCTGATCCTCTCCGACTTCTTCGACACCATGGGCACCGTCGTCGGCATCAGCGCCGAGGCGGGGCTGCTCGACGAGGGGGGCAGGGTGCCGGGTCTCGGCCGCGTGCTGCTCATCGACGGCGTGGCGGCGGTCGCGGGCGGCGCGGCCTCCGCCTCCTCGTCGACCTCGTACATCGAGTCGGCGGCCGGTGTCGGCGAGGGCTCACGCACGGGCTTCTCGAACCTGGTCACCGGCGGGCTGTTCGCGCTCGCGCTCTTTCTGACCCCGCTGCTGACCATCGTCCCGCTCCAGGCCGCCGCGCCCGCCCTGGTCGCCGTCGGCTTCCTGATGATGACCCAGGTCAAGCACATCGACTGGGACCGCTACGAGATCGCGATCCCCGCGTTCCTCACTGTCGCCGTGATGCCGTTCACGTATTCGATCACCAATGGCATCGGCGCGGGCTTCCTCGCCTACGTCGTGATCATGACGGTCCTCGGCAGGGCGAGGGAGATCCACTGGCTGCTGTGGGGTGCGTCGGCGATGTTCCTGGTGTACTTCGCGATCGACCCGATCGAGCAGGTCCTGGGCGTGAAGTAGCAGGCGCCGGCGGCGAAGCAGGTTGCGCAGGGCCCGCGCCCCGGCGAGGACGCGGTCCCTCCGCGATCGGCCACGTACGGCGCGCAGCCGACGGACGGCCGGCGCCGCTCAGTTGCTCAGCGCCGCCCGCATCATCGCCTTGGCGACAGGCGCGGCCAGGCCGTTGCCGCTGACCTCCGAGCGGGCCGCGTCGGACTGCTCGACCATGACCGCGACGGCGACCTCCTTGTCCGTGGAGTCGGACTTCGCGTACGACGTGAACCAGGCGTACGGCGTCTTGCTGTTGTTCTCGCCGTGCTGCGCCGTGCCGGTCTTGCCGCCGACGGTCGCGCCGGAGATCCGGGCGTTCGTGCCCGTGCCGTCCGTGATGACCGTCTGCATGGCGGACTGGAGCTGGCGGGCCGTGGACGAACTCACGATCTCCTTCGTCTCCGTGCTGTCGTCGTAGTTCTTCAGCACATTGCCGCCGGAGTCACTGGTCTGCGACACCATATGGGGCGAAACCAGCTTGCCGTCGTTGGCTATGGCGGCCGACACCATGGCCATCTGGAGCGGCGTCGCGGTCACATCGAACTGCCCGATACCGGTGAGCGCCGTGGACGACTTGTCCATGTCCGACGGATAGACACTCGGGTACGCCCGCACCGGCACGTCCTGCGACTTGTCGTTGAACCCGAACTTCTCGGCCGTGGCCCGCAGCTTGTCCTGGCCCAGGTCGACGGCCATCTTCGCGAAGACGGTGTTGCACGAGTACTGCAGGGCGACCCGGATCGAGGCGTTCTCGCACGGCGCGGACGCGCTCTCGTTCTTCAGGTCGGTGGTCGTGTTCGGCAGGGTGTACGGGTTCGGGCTGTCCGTCTTCGCGTCCACGTCCGGGTACAGGCCGTCCTCCAGGGCGGCGGCCGCGACGACCAGCTTGAACGTCGACCCGGGCGGCAGCGGCTGGCGCAGGGCCCGGTTCGTCATCGGTTTGTCCGCGTCCTTGGTCAGCTTCGTCCAGGCGTTGTTGTCGCCGGCACTGAGCTGCCCCGGGTCGTACGACGGCGTGGACACGACCGCGAGGATCTTGCCGGTCTTCGGGTCGATCGCGACGGCCGCGCCCTTCTTGTCCCCCAGCGCGTCGAACGCGGCCTTCTGCACACCCGGGTCGATGGTCGTGACGACGTCACCC
Source organism: Streptomyces sp. NPDC058371 (assembly GCF_042723265.1). Taxonomy (NCBI): domain Bacteria; kingdom Bacillati; phylum Actinomycetota; class Actinomycetes; order Kitasatosporales; family Streptomycetaceae; genus Streptomyces; species Streptomyces sp. NPDC058371. Next base: position 408,740 of record NZ_JBHXJC010000005.1, read on the forward strand.
GGGGTGGCGCGCTTGTTGGTGAGGGTGTCGAGTGGGTTCTTCAGCTGGAGGTCGGTGCCGTCGAGGAGGTTCTGGTAGATGCCCTCCAGCTGCGTCGCCCCGTACACCTGCGAGCTGAAGCCCGTGACTGCCGCGTACAGACTGCCGTCCGTGTACGTGCGCTTGTACTTGAGGTCGCCGCCCTTCGTCTGCGCGGAACCGGTGACGGCGTCACCGGCCACGATGATGTTCCCGAGCGGGTTCGCGTACTGCTCGATCGCGTTCCGTCGGTTGTCCTTGTTGTCCGCCAGTGCCTTCCCGTCGTAGAACTGCACCCAGGTCGCCCTGATCAGCAGGCTGAGCACCAGCAGCAGTGTGAAGACGGCGGCACGCCTGATCGTCTTGTTCATCCCGCTCTGAGGACGAGCGGGCCGGCGCGAATCGTTCCCTTCCGCCCGGATTTCTCATCTCTCGTTCATGGAGCGGGGAGCTCTCCTCCATGGAGACAGGGACCGCGGGACCCTCACGGAACCCGGGTGCGCGGGGCGGGCTCAGCCGCCGTCCCGCACGAAGCCCGCCTCGTAGGCGGCGATCACCGCCTGCGTCCGGTCCCGGGTGCCGGTCTTCGCGAGCACGCCCGCCACATGGCTCTTCACCGTCGCGGGCCCGACGCCCATGCGTGCGGCGATCTCGGCGTTGGTGAGACCGGTGGCCATCAGCCGCAGCACCTCGCTCTCGCGTTCCGTGAGCCTCGCCACCCAGGGCGGGGCCTGGGGCCGGGAGCGGCGCGCGTGTTCGGCGGCCAGCGCCCGCACCGCCGACGGGAAGAGCAGGCTGTCGCTGCGCGCGACCAGCCGAACGGCCCCCACGAGCGCCTCCGCCTCGGCCCGCTTGAGCAGGAACCCGGAGGCGCCGGCGCGCAGCGCCTCGTACACATAGGAGTCGTTCTCGAAGGTGGTCACCACGACGATCCGCGGGGGATCGGTGAGCGTGGCCAGGATCTGCTCGGTGGCGCGGATCCCGTCGATGTCCGGCATCCGTACGTCCATGAGGACCACGTCCGGTCTCAGCTCCCGGACGACGGACACCGCCTCGGCGCCGGTCGCCGCCTCACCGACGACCTCCAGATCCGGCTCTGCGGACAGGATCACGCGCAGGGCGGTACGCACCATGCGCTCGTCGTCGGCGAGGACGATACGCAGGGGTGCGGCGCCCTGCTCCGGGGTGCCGGCGGGGGAACTGGTCATGCGGAAGCCTCCAGGGGAAGTCGTACGCGCAGGCGCCACACCCCGTCCACGGGGCCGGCCTCGGTCGTGCCGCCCAGCAGCCGCGCGCGGTCGGCGACGCCGCGCAGCCCGTGGCCGCCGCCGGGGCGGCAGACCGGGGCGCCGGTGGCCGGGTTCTCGGTGGTGATCTCCAGCTCGTCGCCGTTCCGTACGATCCGCAGCGTCAGGGGCGTGCGCGGGCCGGTGTGCTTGAGGGCGTTGCTCAGTGCCTCCTGCACGATGCGGTACGCCTCCCGGGACACCAGCGCGGGCAGCGCATCGGGGTCCACCTCGACGGTCGCGGTGACGGGGAGACCGGCGGCCCGGGTACGGTGCAGGAGGCCGTCGAGGTCGGCGGCGAGAGTGGGGGCCGGGGCGGTGGTACGGCCGGGCCCGTCCGAGGTGTCGCCCTCCCGCAACACCCCCAGCACCGCGTCCAGTTCGCCCACCGTACGGCGGGTGGTCTCCTCGATCGCGGCGAGGGCCTCGCGGACGAAGTCCGGGTCGGTGTCGAGGACCCGGCGGGCCGCGCTCGCCTGGAGGGTGACCGCGCTGAGCGCGTGGCCGACCGAGTCGTGCAGTTCACGTGCGAGCCGGTTGCGTACGGCGAGATCGGCGGCGCGGCGCTCGGCCGACGCGAGCCGGTCCTCGGGCGTGGGCCCGAGCAGCGCGGGCGCCCACCGCGCCAGCAGCCGGCCACAGCCCGCCGCGCAGGCCGCCAGCGCGATCAGCATGGCGACCCCGGCGACCGGCGAGAGCGCCAACGTCCAGGTGTGGTCGAGGACTTCGGGCAGACCGAGCCGTGAGTCGCGCAACTCGGCCACCACGGGCAGCGCGATGAGCACGGCCGCGAACGGCGGTACGGCGAGCGACATTCCGGCGATGATCCCGCCGAAGCCCAGATGCAAGGTGAACCAGGCGGCGGTGCGCTGCCGGGCCGCCCGGGTGCGCGCGGGCCCGTCGGCGAGCCGGTCGTGCTCGACACCGCACAGCGCGTGTACGGCGGCCACCGACATGGGCCGGGTCAGCGGGAAGAGCGCGGTGACCGCCGCGAGGGGCAACCCCAGGGCGAAGGAGGCCAGTTGGACGGGGAACGAGCCGAAGGCGTCTGTCGACCCCGTCACCGGTCCGACGATGACCGACCCGACTAGGACGTACGGCATCGCGAGCGCGCCGCCGAGGATCAGATGGATCCACCGCAGGCGCGCCCGCCGTCCGAACAGGAACCGGGCGAACTCGCTCACGCGGGCCGCTTCTTGGGGCCCGGCCGCCGCACACGACCGGATGCCTCCGCGAGGAAGTAGGCACTGATGCCGATCACCAGGATGCCGACGATCATCTGTCCAGCGTAGGTGAGGTTCATCAGCTCCGTCGGACGCTTGGCGAGGTCGTCCACCCCGCCCAGGCTCGCCAGCGACAGCCAGCCGCCCCAGCAGGCCGTGGCCCCGGAACCGACCCAGGCGAGCGCCAGCGGCAGCCGCGTGGGCAGTCGGCGGCCACTGCGGAAGGCGATGATCCAGGCGCCGGCGACGGCGGACAGCAGGAAGAGGACGTCCAGGGTCTCGAGTACGTAGAAGTCGCCGGTCCGGTCGGTGGCGCGGCCGGCGTTGAGGCCGGCAGTGCTCCCGCAGGCCCACAGCAGATGCAGGGTGAGCGGCAGCAGGGCGACGACGGCCGCGGCTACGGCGGCGGCCCGTTGGGCCGATCCCACAGCGCTCGCGGGCAGTTCCCCGACCCGCCCGCGCCACAGGTGTCCCCAGCGGTCGCGTGCATACAGCACGAACAGCGTGCCCAGGGCGAGGCCCTGCACGATGAACCCCGTGTAGACGACGCCGAACACCCACTCGTCGAGGAACGGCTCGCGGCCGGTGTCCGAGGCCTTGTTCACGGATCCGCCGAGCACCTGGACGACCAGTTGCAGCGGAACCCCCGTCATGATCGGCGCGAGCAGGCCGGTGGCGACCCACATCGGGAACGCCAGGAGCCAGGCCGGCACCCGTCGGCCCCAGGGCCGGGTCAGCAGCAGCGCCAGCACGATGACGGCAGCGTCCATCAGGACCGTCAGGCTGTTGGCCACCGCCGTGCTCGACCGGTGCGCGAGCAGCGAGCTGCCCTCGGGGATGCCCAGGTGACTCCCGGCCACCCAGGCGATCTTGAGGGAGAGGTACGGCAGGGTGGAGACGACCGCGACGGTACGGAGCACCCGGCGCGTCCGGCCTGGCCTGCTGCTCCAGGAGGGCTCGGATGCCGGGGAGAGCGCGGGAGCGGATGTCTGCGTCATGCCTCCACGTTCCCGTGACGCGGCCACCCTCCGCCTCGTGCCCGCCGACGATCCGCCTCCGCCGGACGGGGGAGACGTGCGGACCCGGCGCGCGGGTGGGCGGGCCGGCCGGGGCCTCACCCCGTGGAAGGGCCGTCCAGGACGAGGGCCACCTCGTCCATGTCCTCGCCCCGGGCGTGGGCGTAGTCGCGCGACCGGCCTGTCTCGCGGAAGCCGCACTTCGCCAGCACCCGGTGGGACGCCAGGTTGTCCGCCGCCGCCCGTGCGTGCAGCGGACGCTCGGGGACCTGCGTCAGCAGGGTGCGCAACGCCGAGGTCGCGATGCCCCGGCCCCAGTACGTGCGGTCGATCCAGTACGTGACCTCGCGCTCGCCGGGGTCCCCGTACACGGCGGTGTGGCCGACCACGTCACCGTCGGCCAGGACCGTACGGAGGACCACGTCGGACGAGGTCCGGATGCGCTCCCAGTGGGCGGCGAAGAGGTCCCAGTCGGCGGGGTCCCTGGCCGAGGTGAACGCGGCCATGCGGTACGCCTCGGGGTCGTTCATCTGACGGAAGAAGACCGGCAGGTCACTGTCGTGGACCGGGCGCAGGGCCACCTCCACCTCAGAGCCTCCGGGTGGCCAGTGTGAGCCGGTCGCGGGCGTCGAACAGGGCGTCCTTGACCATCTGCTCGTGCGCCGGGGTGAGCCGGGCCACCGGCACCGAGCAGCTGATCGCGTCCCGGGCCGGCGTGCGGTACGGGATCGCCACGCCGAAGCAGCGCAGGCCCAGCGTGTTCTCCTCGCGGTCCACGGCGAACCCCTGCTCCCGCACCTGGCGCAGCTCCTCGATGAGCTTCTCCCGGTCGGTGATGGTGTGCTCGGTGAGCGCCGGAAGCGTCTCCGGGAGCATCTTGCGGACCTGCTCGTCGGTGTGGGTGGCGAGCAGCGCCTTGCCGAGCGAGGTCGAGTGCGCGGGGAGGCGGCGGCCGACCCGGGTGAAGGGGCGCAGATAGTGCTGCGACTGGCGGGTGGCCAGATAGACGACGTTCGTGCCGTCCAGGCGCGCCAGGTGGATCGTCTCGGTCGTGTCGTCCGACAGCCGGTCGAGCGTGGGCCGGGCCGCGGCCACCACCTCGTCGCCGTCGATGTACGACGTGCCGACCAGCAGGGCGCGTACGCCGATGCCGTACCGCGTGCCCGTCGCGTCCGTCTCCACCCAGCCGAGCTCCACGAGCGTGCGCAGCAGCATGTACAGACTCGACTTCGGGTAGCCGACGGCTTCCTGCACTGCGGCCAAGGAGTGCATACCGGGGCGGCCGGCGAAGTACTCGAGCAATTCCACGGTCCTCACCGCGGACTTGACCTGTGCCCCGCCGCCTGTCTCGACTGCCGACATCGCCCTTGACCCCTTCGTTCGACGGGAAATAGTCTCCGCATCATATTCACCAGCAGAGACAGCGTTCAGTATATCGAACGAGCCTGGTGGTGACGTAAGAACTGCGGTGAAGAACTGCGGCAACACATCTGGAGGGACCCGCGGTGGCAGCAGCACCAGTCTGGAGTGTCGACCCCCGAACCGGGAAGCAGCGCGAGCAGGTTGCGGTGGAGGCCACAGCCCAGGAGGTGGACGAGGCCGTCCGCGCCGCGCACGCCGCCAGAGGATCCCTCGCCGACCGCGTGGTGCGCTCGGCGTTCCTGCGCACCGCCGCGGACCTGCTGGAAGGCTCCAAGGGTCACCTCGTGGAGGCCGCGGACGCCGAGACCGCGCTCGGGCCCGTCCGCCTCACCGGTGAACTCGCGCGCACCTGCTACCAGTTGCGGGCGTTCGCGGACATTGTCGACGAAGGCGCCTTCCTCGACGTCGTGATCAACCACCCCGACGACACGGCCACCCCGCCGATCCCGGACCTGCGCCGCTACAAGGTGCCGCTGGGCGTCGTCGCCGTCTACTCGGCCTCGAACTTCCCCTTCGCCTTCTCGGTGCCCGGTGGCGACACCGCGAGCGCGCTGGCTGCCGGGTGCCCGGTCGTGGTCAAGGCGCATCCCGACCACCCGGCGCTCTCCGAGCTGGTCGCGAACGTCCTGCGCAGGGCCGCCGCGCGGCACGACATCCCGGCGGGCGTCGTCGGCCTGGTGCACGGCTTCGAGGCGGGCGTCGAGCTGGTCAGGCACCCGCTGGTCACGGCGGCCGGATTCACCGGTTCCGTACGAGGCGGCCGGGCCCTCTTCGACGCGGCGGCCGCCCGTCCCGTGCCGATCCCCTTCCACGGCGAGCTCGGCTCGCTCAACCCCGTCGTCATCACCGAGGCCGCGGCCGCCGAGCGCGCCGAGGCGATCGGCACCGGGCTCGCGGGCTCGATGACGCTCGGCGTGGGCCAGTTCTGCGTGAAGCCGGGCCTCGTGCTGGCGCCCGCCGGGGCGGTCGGCGACCGCCTGGTCAAGTCCCTGACGGACGCCGTCAGCGACACCGCCGCCGGGGTGCTCCTGGACCACCGTATGCGCGACAACTTCGTCGCCGGAGTCGCCGAGCGTGCCCAACTCCCGGACGTGGACGCCCCGGTGACCCCGGGCGCGGGCAGCGACCACACGGTGAGCCCGGGCTTCCTGACCGTGCCCGCACAGCGGCTCGCCGCCGCGGGGGAGCACGACCTGCTGCTGGAGGAGTGCTTCGGCCCGCTCACGGTCGTCGCCCGTTACGAGGACGACGCCGAGGCCGGCGCGGTCCTCTCCCGCCTTCCCGGCAACCTGACCGCGACCGTGCACCTCTCCGCCGAGGAGGCCGCGGGTGAGGGGCGTGGCGCCGAGATCCTCGCCGAGCTGACCCCGCTCGCCGGCCGCGTCCTGGTCAACGGCTGGCCGACGGGCGTCGCCGTCGCCCCCGCCCAGCACCACGGCGGCCCCTACCCGGCGACGACGTCCACCTCGACCTCCGTCGGCGGCACGGCCATCGAACGCTGGCTGCGGCCGGTGGCGTACCAGAACGCGCCGGAGGCGCTGCTGCCGCCGGAGCTGCGCGACGACAACCCCCTTGGGCTGCCCCGCCGTTACGACGGCCGGCTGGAGCGCTGATCACCCGGGCCTGGGACACTCGGCGGATGGACGTCCAACTCCCCGAACTCCCCTTTTCGCTCCGCACCTACGGGCCTGACGGCCACTGGGCGTACGAGGACGGGGTGCTCTCCGGCTGGGCGGGGGCGCGGCAGGACCGCTTCGTGGCGCCCACCGGCGAGGCCCTCGATCCCGCGTCCGACGCGCCCCGGCTGCTGGGTGCCCCCGAAGGGGACTTCCAGCTGATCGCCCGGGTGACCGTGGGGTTCGCCGCCTCCTTCGACGCGGGTGTCCTCTACGTCCACGTGGGGGAGCGGGCCTGGGCGAAGCTGTGTCTCGAGTACTCGCCGGACGTGCCCACCGTCTGCACGGTGGTCACTCGGGGGCACTCCGACGACGCGAACTCCTTTGCCGTGGACGGCAGTTCCGTGTGGCTGCGGGTCAGTCGCACCGGGCGTGCCTTCGCCTTCCACGCCTCCCGTGACGGGGTCCACTGGACGTTCGTCCGGCTCTTCACCCTCGCCGGTGAGAAGGAGACCTCCGCCGCGCTGGTTGGGTTCCTCGCGCAGTCGCCGGTGGGCGAGGGGTGCGTGGTCACGTACGACCACGTCGAGTTCCGGGATTCCTGGCCGGACGGGCTGCGCGACGGGACGTGACCCCGGGGGCGGGGTGCGGCGGGTGCCCCTACGGGGTTTTCGCCCCTGCCGCCCCCGCCCGTCCCCGCTCGTCCCTTGCTCCTGGGGGCTCCGCCCCAGACCCCCGTATCGCGCTGACGCGCTCGTCCTCAATCGCCGGACGGGCTGAAAATCAGCCCCTCCTGCGTTTGGGGAGCGGGGGCCCGGGGGCTGGTCCCGGTACGGGGCGAGGAAAGATCAGCGGGTCACCCGCAAGCCGACCGTTGCCGCGGCCGTTGCGGCGAGCAGTACCGCGCTCAGGGCCAGACCGACCCGCATCCCCGATGCGAAGCCCCCCGCGACAAGGGAGCCGAACGCGGCGATGGAGAGGCCGCCCGCCACCTGGCGGGCGGAGTTCAGGACCCCGGCCGCCAGCCCGGCCCGGTCGGCGGGCACCGCGTCCATCATCGCCGCCGTGAGCGGCGGAATGGTCAGCGCGCACCCGAGGGCCAGGGGGACGAGAAGGACGGCCACCAGGCCGGACGGCGTGGTGGTGTCGACGTACAGGAGGACGAGCAGCCCGACGGCGGCCAGCGACTGGCCGACCAGCATCGGCAGCCGGGGACCGAAACGCCCGGCGAGCTTCCCGGCGAGGATGTTGGTGACCGCGATCAGCCCGGTCATCGGCAGGAACATCAGCCCGGCGTACAGCGCCGAACGCCCCTGCACCTGCTGGAAGAAGAGCGAGAACAGGAACACGACTCCGTAGAAGGCGACGCTGCACGCGGCTCCCGCGGCGACCACCACGCTCACCTCCCGGCTGCGGAACAGCCCGAGCGGCACGACGGGATGCGCCTGCCGCGCTTCGACACGGAGGAAGACGACGGCCGCCCCCACCGCCACGGCCAGCGCCACGAGCCCCGTCGTCCCGCCCTCGATCACCGCGAACGTCAGCGCCGTCAGCGCGACGACCGCGGTGAACTGGCCCGGCAGATCCAGCGGCGCGGGCCGGCGCGCGGACCGGGGTGCCCGCAGCAGCAGCGCGAGCGCCACCGCGCCCAGCGGCACGTTGATGAAGAAGATGCCCCGCCAGTCCCACACCGTGGTCAGCGCTCCGCCCGCCACGGGTCCCAGCGCCACCGCGATCGAGCCGCCCGCCGCCCACAGCGCCACCGCGCGCGCCCGCTTGGCGGCGTCCGCGTACGCCTGCCGCACCAGCGCGAGCGAGGCGGGCAGCACCACGGCCGCGGCCGCGCCCTGCACCACGCGCGACGCGATCAGGACCCGCAGGTCCGGCGCGAGACCGCAGGCCACGGACGCCAGCGTGAACACCGCGATCCCGATGCCGTACGCCCGGCTCGCCCCGACCCGATCCGAGAAGGCCCCGGTGGAGAGCATCAGTGCCGCGAAGGCCAGGGTGTAGGCGTCCACCACCCACTGGAGCCCCGACATCCCGCCGCCGAGCACCGAGCCGATCGACGGGAGGGCCACGTTCACGACGGACGCGTCGAGGGTGATCAGCGCGAAGCCGAGCAGGGCGGCGAGAAGGGTGAGGGCGGGCGAGGCGGGATGCGCGGGGTGCCCCGACTCCGCTTCCCCGCAAGGGGACTCCGCCTTCTTCCCGTAAGGCGACTCCGCCTCCCCGCAAGGGATTCGGCCGTCCGTGGCAGGTGTCCCGGGGGTCGTGTTCGTTGACATGTCCTCCATGCTGCGGATCCCCGGCGGCGTACAGTAGTGGCCCGAACGCCATACATCCGGAGGTTCTGGCCATGACCCGCCCGCAGGGTGTCCGCCGCGTCGCCGTGGTGGCCGCGTCCCCCGTCTCGATGTTCAACCTCGCCATCCCGGAACTGCTGTTCACGAAGGTCGAGGTCGACGGGGATCCGGGCTACGAGGTGGTGATCTGCGCCCCGGAGCCGGGCCCGGTGTCCACCACCGGCGGCCTCGACCTGTATGTGCGGCACGGACTCGACGCCGTGCGGGAAGCGGACACGGTCCTCGTCGCGGGCACCGGACAGCGCTACGTGCCCGATCCGCGGACGGTGGCCGCCGTCCGCGAGGCCGCCGCCGCCGGCAAGCGGGTCGCGTCCATCTGCAGCGGCGCCTTCGTGCTCGCCGAGGCCGGACTCCTCGACGGCCGCCCGGTCACGACGTACTGGGAACTGGCCGAGGAACTGCGCAAGCGGTATCCGGCACTCGACCTCAAGGGCGACGTCCTGTACGTGCACGACGGCCAGATCATGACCTCGTCCGGGTACGCCGCCGGCATCGACCTGTGCCTGCACATCATCCGCACCGACTACGGCGCCGCCGTCGCCAACCAGGTGGCCCGGCTCGCCCTCGTCGCCCCCGTACGGCCCGGCGGCCAGACCCAGTTCACCCAGACTCCGCTGCCGCCCGAGCGGGGCACCTTCTGCGCCGACACCCGCGGCTGGGCCATGCGCAACCTCGACAAGCCGCTCACCCTCACCGAACTCGCCCGGCACGCGGGCGTCAGCGTCCGCACGCTCACCCGTCGCTTCCACGCCGAGAGCGGGGTGAGCCCCCTGCAGTGGCTCCTGCACCAGCGCATCGAACGCGCCAAGGAACTCCTGGAGACGACCACCCTGCCCATGGACCGGATCGCCGGCGCCTGCGGGCTCGGCACCGCCGACTCGCTCCGCGGCCACCTGGTCCGCCGCACCGGTCTCACTCCGAGCGCGTACCGCGCCCAGTTCACCCGCATCGGAACCACGGCACCGGCCGAGACGTCCTCCGCTGCATGATCGAGGACCGTGTGACCCATGTGAACCGGGTGATCAGGACCGCCCTGCCCGCCGAGGCGCCGGCTGTCACCGCCCTGCACGCGCGTGCCCGGGCGACGTACTACCCGGACGGAGTGCCGGAGGACGGCACGGACTGGCTCGGGACCTGGCGCACCGCCGTCGAGCGGCCGGACGGACATGTGCTGTGCGTCGTCGAACAGGGCCGGATCGTCGGCCTGGCCTCCTTCCGCACCGCCGACGGCGCCCCCGCCGACACCGTCAAGCTCTTCCAGTTCCACGTCGACCCCGACCACTGGCGCGCCGGCATCGGCACCGCGCTGCACGCGGCCTGCGTCGAGGAGTGGCGGGCCGACGGGAAGCGGACCGCCACGCTCGACGTGCACGTCGACAACCGGCGCGCGCAGGCCTTCTACGCCCGCCAGGGCTGGGTCCCCGACCCGGAGAAGCCGCCCGCCGAGGGGGACCATCACCTGGACCTGCGCTATGCGGTGACCGGGGAATGAGCCTGCCCGCTTGAACGTTCACACAGTGGGCGGAGGAGGACTCCGCACCGGCGGAGCGCGCCTCCGCACCCGTACGACCTGGAGAGAGCCGAAGACATGCGCGTCGAGATCTGGAGCGACATCGCCTGCCCGTGGTGCTACGTGGGCAAGGCCCGCTTCGAGAAGGCGCTCGACGCCTTCCCGCACCGCGACGAGGTCGAGGTGGTGCACCGCTCCTTCGAGCTCGACCCGGGCCGCGCCAAGGGGGACACCGGACTCGTCCTGCCGATGCTCGCCAAGAAGTACGGGATGAGCGAGGCGCAGGCGCGGGCCGCCGAGGACCGACTCGGCGAGAACGCCGCCGCCGAGGGCCTGGAGTACCGCACCGAGGGCCGCGACCACGGCAGCACCTTCGACATGCACCGGCTGCTGCACCTCGCCAAGGAGCACGGCCGCCAGGACGAACTGGTCGGCCTGCTCTACCGGGCGAACTTCGCGGAGGAGCGGTCCGTCTTCGACGACGACGAGCGGCTCGTGGAGCTGGCCGTCGCCGCCGGACTCGACGCGGACGCGGCCCGCAAGGTCCTCGCCGACCCGGCCGCGTACGCCGACGACGTGCGGGCCGACGAGCGCGAGGCGGCCGAGCTGGGCGCCACCGGCGTGCCCTTCTTCGTCCTCGACCGGAAGTACGGCGTCTCGGGCGCCCAGCCCGTCGAGTCGTTCACCCAGGCCCTGACCCAGGCGTGGGGCGAGCGCTCGCCGCTGAAGCTGATCCAGGAGGCCGGCGGGGACGCGGAGGCCTGCGGTCCGGACGGCTGCGCCGTACCGCAGAACTGAGCACCGACCGCGCCGACCCCACCGACTCCCGACCAGCAAGGAAAAGCGCAGGTCGGAGGGCATGTATAAGCGCTTCTTGGCGGATCCACGCAGAAATCGGCAATGGACGGGGGGATCCAGGGGCCGCAGAGTGGTCCCATGGAGACCTTCGAGACCCTCGTACGAGCCGAGTTCGCCCCGAAGAACACCTATCTGAACACCGCGAGTACCGGGCTGCTCCCGGTCCGCGCGGTGGACGCCATGCGGGCCGGCGTCGAATCGGTCGCGGCCGGGCAGCCGCAGGACATGTTCGCGGACGTGGAAGCGTCCCGGGCCGCCTTCGCCCGGCTGGTCGGGGTGTCCGAGCGGCGGGTCGCGGCCGGGGCCTCGGTCGCCGTCTACACCGGCCTGATCGCGGGCTCGCTGCCCGCCGGCGCCGAGGTCCTCACCGCCGAGGCCGACTTCACCTCCGTCGTGAACCCCTTCCACGTCCGCGGGGACCTCAAGGTGCGCACGGTGCCGCTGGAGCGGATCGCCGACGCGGTGCGCCCCGGCACGGCGCTGGTCGCGGTCAGTGCCGCGCAGTCGGCGGACGGCCGGATCGCCGATCTGCCGGCGATCCGCGAGGCCGCGCGGACGCACGGGGCCCGTACGTACATCGACGTGTCGCAGGCCGCCGGCTGGCTGCCGGTGGACGCGGACGCGTACGACTACGTCTCCTCCGTCGCCTTCAAGTGGCTCGTCTGCCCGCGGGGCGTGGCCTTCCTGGTCGTGCCGGAGGACCTCGGGGGACTCACCCCGCTCTTCGCGGGCTGGGTCGCGGGGGAGCGCCCCTGGGACAGCTGCTACGGCCCGGTCGAGGAACTCGCCCACTCCGCACGGCGGTTCGACGAGAGCCCGAGCCTCTTCTCGTACGCCGGTGCCCGGCACTCCCTCGAACTGATCGCGGAACTGGGCGTGGACACCGTACGGACCCATGACCTCGCCCTGGCGGACCGCTTCCGCGCGGGACTTCAGGAGCTCGGCCACGCGCCGGTCCCGGCGCCCGGGTCGGCCATCGTCTCCGTGCCCGGACTGGGTGACCGGCAGCCGGACCTGAGCCGTGCGGGAGTCGAAGTCTCCGACCGCGCCGGCAACTTGAGGGCGGCCTTCCACCTGTACAACACGTCCGCCGACGTCGACCGGCTGCTGGACGTCCTGTCGGGCTGACCTCCGTCCCGGTGCCGTGGCACGGCGTGGGGGGGGGGGGGGGGGAGGAGAGCGCAGGACACGCCCCAACCACAGCCCGCCCCCACCCCCTGAACGCCGCCCGCCCCACCCCCCCCCACCCCACCCCGCTAT
>NZ_JBHXJC010000005.1:421324-519565 GCF_042723265.1 Streptomyces sp. NPDC058371
GGAAAGGCTGTCTAGGGGGGTGGGGGGGGGGGGGGGTTTTTGGGGGGGTCGGTTTTTTGGTGGGTGGGGGGGGGGGGGGGGGGCCCTCCCCCCGGGGGGCCCCCCCCCCCCCACGCCACGGATCACGACTACCGCACCGGCGTGAAGTCCCGTGCCCCGATGAACTCCGGCCGCCGTACCGGCGCCGAGAACGGCTCCACCGCCGTGTTCTCCACGCTGTTGAACACGATGAAGACGTTGCTGCGCGGGAACGGGGTGATGTTGTCCCCGGAGCCGTGCATACAGTTGCAGTCGAACCAGGTCGCCGAACCGGCCTTGCCCGTGAAGAGCTTGATGCCGTGCCGGCTCGCGAACCCGGTGAGCGCCTCGTCGGACGGCGTGCCCGCGTCCTGCATCTGCAGCGACTTCTTGTAGTTGTCCTTCGGCGTGGCCCCCGCGCACCCGAGGTACGTGTGGTGCGACCCCGGCATGATCATGAGGCCGCCATTGGTGTCGTAGTTCTCGGTCAGCGCGATCGAGACGGACACCGTCCGCATGTTCGGCAGGCCGTCCTCGGCGTGCCAGGTCTCGAAGTCCGAGTGCCAGTAGAACCCGCTGGCGCCGAAGCCCGGCTTGACGTTGATCCGCGACTGGTGGACGTAGACGTCCGAACCGAGGATCTGGCGGGCCCGGCCGACCACGCGCTCGTCGCGCACCAGGCCGGCGAAGACCTCGCTGATCCGGTGGACCTCGAAGACCGAGCGGATCTCCTGGGACTGCGGCTCGATGATCGAGCGGTCGTCGGCCCGGATCGCCGGATCGGCGATGAGCCGCTCCAACTCCTCGTGGTAGACGGCGACTTCGTTCGCGGTGATGAGCTCCTCGACGGGCAGGAAGCCGTCGCGCTCGTACGTCTGGAGCTCGGGCACCGAGATCGGGCCGGGCTCGCCCGGTGCGCTCCACACGACCGGGTCCTGACGGGGCACGGACACCTCGGTGGCGCCGCGACTCGGGTACAGATCGGTGATCGTGGTCATCTGCTCAGACCTCCTCGGGCTCGGTCAGCAGCGGGTATACGCCGTTCTCGTCGTGGTCCTCCCGTCCGGTGACGGGCGGATTGAAGACGCAGACGCACCGGAAGTCGGTCTTGGGGCGCATGGTGTGACGCTCGTGACCGTTCAGCAGGTACATCGTGCCGGGCGTGATCCAGTGCTTCTCGCCGGTCTCGTCATTGGTCAGTTCGGCCTCGCCCTCCACGCAGAGGACGGCCTCGATGTGGTTCGCGTACCACATCGACGTCTCGGTACCCGCGTACAGAGTCGTCTCGTGCAGAGAGAAACCGACCTGCTCCTTGGCGAGCACGATGCGCTTGCTCTCCCACGTGCCGGACTTCGCCTTCACATGACGGTCGGTTCCCTCGATGTCCTTGAACGATCGGACGATCACGGTGTCTCGCTGCCTTTCCTGCTCGGTGCTCGGTGGTTCGTGACGACGGTCTAGGCGACCGTCTCGCGGACGGCGCGGGCGAGGGTGCGCAGACCCTCGTCCAGCTCCTCGGGCGTGATCGTCAGTGCCGGAAGCAGCTTGACGACCTCGCTCTCGGGGCCCGAGGTCTCGATGAGCAGACCGAGTTCGAAGGCACGCTGAGCGACGCGTCCCGCGCGCGCCTTCTCCTTGAACTCCAGGCCCCAGACGAGACCGCGTCCCCGGTACTCCTTGATGTCGGCGAGGTTCTCCTCGGTGATGGAGATCAGCGCCTGCTCGACCTGCTCGCCGCGGGCACGGGTCTGCTTCTCCATCGCCGACCCGTCGGCCCAGTACGTCTGCAGGGCCGCGGCGGCGGTCACGAACGCGGGGTTGTTGCCGCGGAAGGTGCCGTTGTGCTCGCCCGGCTCCCAGATGTCCAGCTCGGGCTTGAACAGGCACAGGGACATGGGGAGTCCGTAGCCGCTGATGGACTTGGACACGGTCACGATGTCCGGGGTGACGCCCGCCTCCTCGAAGGAGAAGAACGCTCCCGTCCGCCCGCAGCCCATCTGGATGTCGTCGACGATCAGCAGCATGTCCTGGCGCTTGCACAGGTCGGCCAGGGCACGCAGCCACTCGGGGCGCGCGACGTTGATGCCGCCCTCGCCCTGCACGGTCTCGACGATCACCGCGGCGGGCTTGTTGAGGCCGGAACCCTGGTCCTCGAGCAGCCGCTCGAACCAGAGGAAGTCCGGGACCTGGCCCTCGAAGTAGTTGTCGAAGGGCATCGGGGTGCCGTGCACGAGCGGGATACCGGCACCGGCCCGCTTGAACGCGTTGCCGGTGACGGCCAGCGAGCCCAGGGACATCCCGTGGAAGGCGTTGGTGAAGGACACGATCGCCTCGCGGCCCTTGACCTTGCGGGCCAGCTTCAGCGCGGACTCGACGGCGTTGGTGCCCGTCGGGCCCGGGAACATGACCTTGTAGGGCAGATCGCGCGGCCGCAGGATCAGGTTCTGGAAGGACTCGAGGAACGCGCGCTTGGCGGTCGTCGACATGTCGAGACCGTGGGTGACGCCGTCGCGCTCCAGGTAGTCGATCAGGGCGCGTTTGAGTACGGGGTTGTTGTGCCCGTAGTTGAGAGACCCGGCGCCGGCGAAGAAGTCGAGGTACTCGTGGCCGTCCTCGTCGTACATGCGGCTGCCCTGCGCGCGGTCGAAGATGGTGGGCCAGCCGCGGCAGTAGCTGCGCACCTCCGACTCCAGGGTCTCGAAGACGCTCAGGTCGGGCTGGGTGATGGTCACAGCGGGTCTCCTCCTGGGAGATGAAAAGTCGTGGGGGGTGTGGGAGATCAAAGTCGTGGGGTGCCGGACGCGGAGCCCGGTCAGAAGGACAGCGGCCCGATGCGGTAGAGCACCTCGGGGTCGTGCGAGCCGTCGGGGAACTGTCCGGCGTCGAACAGCGCCTCGCGCTCGACGCTCGCGCCGTGACGCGCGGCGTACGAGGTGAACAGGCGATCGGAGGCGGTGTTGTCCGGGGTGATGGTCGTCTCGACCGCCCTCAGCCCGTGCTCGCTGTCCCGGGCGACCCGCGCGGTCAGCCCGTCGAGCAGTGCCCCGGCGAGTCCTCGTCCGCGGTAGGCGTCGTCGACGGCCACCTGCCACACGAGCAGGGTGTGCGGACGCTCGGGCCGGACGTACCCGGTCACGAAGCCGACGGGCTTGCCCTCCGGGTCGCGCGCCACCGCCGACGTACCGGCGAAGTCACGGCACCACAGGAGGTAGCTGTACGAGGAGTTGAGGTCGAGGGTTACGGAGTCCTTGGCGATGCGCCAGAGGGCGGCCCCGTCGGCCACCTCCGGACGGTCGATCCGAAGGCCGTCCGGCATTTCCAGGAATTCCGCTTGCAGGTCTGCTTGTGCGGCGGTCATGCGGAGTGAATTTACCGAGCGAAAGTTCAAATTGCATCGTCGGTCGGGGTTACGTATGAGCCACTCGTATGTTATCGCGCGGGCGCGATCGATCACTGTTATCCGGTGCGTTATGCCCAACCTTGCCCGGATAATAGGGGAGGAAATGGACGTGCTGTGGAGTGCGTCACAGCCCTGTAATCGCTGCGTGATCTATCCGAATTACGTCGGTTGTCGTTCGCAAAATCTTTGTGTTTAGCGCCAAAAAAAGCGGGCAGAAGAACTACGGGAAACTACTCGGAAATAGTACCCGAATAAGCAGCCTATAAAAGCGGCTGGTGGCCCCGTGAATTCCCGTTTCGGCCCGTCCGTCGTTCGAGGACGAGCGCGCAGCGCGACAGGGGGTTCCGGGTGCGGGCAGGGCAGGGGGGCGGGGTGAAACCCGGCTCAGGCCCCCGCGCCCCACGCGTCCCCCACCGCCCGGCCCGCCGCCTCCAGGTCCACCGCGACGCCCAGCTCCCCCAGCGCGGAGCCCAGCGCCGCGAGACAGGCCCGCACGACACCGCGCGTGGCGTCCGGCCCGTAGTGGTTCACCCGGATCATCTCCTTGGCGAGCGCACCCCCGCCCGCCGCCAGCGGAAGCGCCGGATCCGCCGCCAGCGCCCGCGCGACCAGCTCCGAGGCGTCGATCCCCGAGGGCGCGCGCAGCGTCGTCGCCACGGGCGCCGCGTCCGCCGCCTCGTA
Source organism: Streptomyces sp. NPDC058371 (assembly GCF_042723265.1). Classification (NCBI taxonomy): domain Bacteria; kingdom Bacillati; phylum Actinomycetota; class Actinomycetes; order Kitasatosporales; family Streptomycetaceae; genus Streptomyces; species Streptomyces sp. NPDC058371. The sequence goes on from NZ_JBHXJC010000005.1 coordinate 425,424, forward strand.
CACGTACGGCTCGAGCCCGCCGCCCAGCGCGAGCGCCCCCGCCCGGGTGGCCGCCGCGGCCGAGGCGTGGCGGGCCATCACCGCGGCCGGCCCCTCCGCCTCGATGCGCTCGACGCACGCCTCCAGGGCCAGCATCTCCAGCTGTGCCGGTGCGTGCAGCAGGGCCTTGCGGCCGCCGTCGATCCAGCGCTGCTTCCAGTCGAGGAGCGACAGGTACGAGCGCCGGGGCGCCGCGGGGTTGTCCGCCATCCGCGCCCAGGCCCGCTCACTCACGGAGACCGCCGACACGCCCGCGGGCCCGCCCATCGCCTTCTGCGCGCCGATCACGCACAGGTCCACACCCCACGCGTCCGGCAGCACCGGCTCCGCGCCGATCGACGCCACCGCGTCCAGATAGAACAGCGCGCCGTGCTCCCGCACCACCTCGCCGATCTCCGCGACCGGGTTCGTGTTCCCCGTCGCCGCCTCCGCGTGCACCAGCGAGACGAAGTCGATCGACGGGTGCGCGGCGAACGCCTCCCGCACCTGCGCGGCCGTCACCGCCGTGTGGAAGGGCACCGGGAGGTCGATCACCGTGGCGCCGCAGTCGCGCAGCCAGTCCCCGAAGGTCTGCCCGTAGGGGCCGGTGATCACGTTGAGTGCGGTGGTGCCGGGACCGGCCGTCCCGCGAATGGCCCCCTCCAGCGGAAGCAGCGCCTCGCCCTGCATGATCACGACGTCCTGCTCGGTGGAGAGCAGCCGCGCCACGCGGTCCTCGATCTCCGCGAAGTGCGCCGCGCTCAGCGGGGCCAGGTCCAGGAAGGGGTGGGTCACGGCGGTGCTCTCTTCGCTCACGGGCTGCGGTACCGGACGCGCGGATACGCGGGATTCGAGCGTAACCGGCGGTCCCCCGGGGGATCCGGACGAGGTGCGGGGGGTGCTGTCGCGAAGGTTCGTGACGTGCGCCCCGCCGGGTCGGCCGCCGCCCGTATCCGAGGCCGGGCAGGATGCGGACCATCGGATTGATTTGAGTGAGTCAAACCTTTCCTTATAATCGGAACTCTCAGTTCCCCGACAGGAGGTCCTCGTGAACTCGGTCCAAGGACGCCGGACCCGCATTCTGGCCGCCACCACCGCGACGGCCGGGCTGCTGCTCGTGGCCGGCTGCTCCTCGGACGACGGAGGAGGCAAGACGACCACCGCAGGCGGAGTCACGCTGGTCAAGGGCGGTCAGCTCACGACCTGCACCCACCTCCCGTACCCGCCTTTCCAGTCGGAGATCGACGGCAAGGTCCAGGGTTTCGACGTCTCCCTCATCGACCTGGTCGCCAAGGACCTCGGCGTGAAGCAGGATTTCGTCGACACGCCCTTCGAGAACTTCAAGACCGGTGCCTTCCTCAACTCCGGCCAGTGCGACCTCGCCGCGGCCGGCATGACGATCACCGAGGAGCGCAAGAAGAACGTCGACTTCTCCGACCCGTACTTCAACGCCACGCAGGCGGTCCTGGTCGACAAGAAGAGCGGCGTCAACTCGCTCGCGGAGGTCAAGTCCAAGGGCAAGAAGCTCGGTTCGCAGGCCCAGACCACCGGCGAGGACTACGCGAAGAAGCAGGGCTTCGACCCGGTCTCCTTCGAGTCCTCCGACGCGGTGCTCAACGGACTGCGCTCCGGCCAGGTCCAGGCCGTCATCATCGACTACCCGGTCGTCCAGGGCTGGCTGAAGGACAAGGCCAACGCGAGCGCCTTCAAGGTGGTGGACAACCTCAACACCGGTGAGCAGTACGGCTTCACGGTGAAGAAGGGCAACACCAAGCTCCTCGCCGCCATCAACAAGGCGATCAAGGACGCGAAGGCCGACGGCACGTACAAGAAGCTGTACGAGAAGTGGATCGGTCCGTACGACGCCGCTGCCTCCGCCTCCCCCTCCGCCTCATGAGTGGTGCCGACGCACCGGCCCAGCCCCGCAAGTCCGGCCTGACCCGACGTCAGAAGCGCGCCCTGTCACGCGGGGCGCAGTACGCCCTCTTCGTCGCGGCGGTGATCGCGCTCGCGCTCACCGCCGACTGGGGGCAGCTGAAGAACCAGTTCGCGCAGTGGGACCTGGTCCGGCAGATGTTCCCGGACGTCATCACGCTGGCGCTGAAGAACACCGTCCTCTACACGATGTCCGGTTTCGTCTTCGGTCTCGTGCTGGGCATGGTCATCGCCCTGATGCGGCTGTCCCCGGTGGGCCCCTACCGCTGGGTCGCCGGCATCTACATCGAGATCTTCCGGGGCCTGCCCGCCCTGCTGATCTTCGTCTTCGTGGGCGTCGCCGTGCCGCTGGCGTTCCCGGGCACGGAGATTCCGGGCGGCACCTACGGCAAGGTCGCGCTCGCGCTCGGGCTGGTCTCGGCGGCGTACATGGCCGAGACGATCCGCGCGGGCATCCAGGCCGTGCCCAAGGGGCAGATGGAGGCGGCCCGTTCGCTGGGCTTCTCGCATGCGCGGGCCATGGTCTCGATCATCATCCCGCAGGCGTTCCGCGTCGTGATCCCGCCGCTCACCAACGAGTTGGTCCTGCTCTTCAAGGACTCCTCGCTGGTGCTGTTCCTCGGTGTCACGCTGGAGGAGCGCGAACTCACCAAGTTCGGCCGTGACCTGGCGAGCCAGACCGCCAACTCCACACCGATCCTGGTCGCGGGCCTGTGCTATCTGCTGGTCACCGTGCCGCTCGGATTCGTCGTACGCCGTCTTGAGGCGAAGGCCGGGGAGGCCACCAAGTGAGCACGCCGCAGACACCAGAGATCCAGGTGAAGGGCCTGCACAAGTCCTTCGGTGACAACGAGGTGCTGCGCGGCATCGACCTGGCGGTCGGGACGGGCGAGGTCGTGTGCGTCATCGGCCCGTCCGGCTCCGGCAAGTCGACCCTGCTCCGCTGTGTGAACCTCCTGGAGGAACCCAGCAAGGGCGAGGTCTTCGTCGGCGGTACGGAGGTCACGCACCCCGACGTCGACATCGATGCCGTACGCCGCCGGATCGGCATGGTCTTCCAGCAGTTCAACCTCTTCCCGCACCTGTCGGTGACCGACAACCTGACCCTGCCGCAGCGCCGGGTCCTCGGCCGTGACAAGGCGCAGGCCGCTCGCGTGGCCGCCGAGAACCTGGAGCGCGTGGGCCTCTCCGAGAAGGCGGACGCCTACCCCGCCTCCCTCTCCGGCGGCCAGCAGCAGCGGGTGGCGATCGCCAGGGCGCTGGCCATGGGGCCGCAGGTCATGCTCTTCGACGAGCCGACCTCGGCGCTCGACCCGGAGCTCGTCGGCGATGTCCTCGCCGTCATGCGGATGCTCGCCAACGAGGGGATGACCATGATGGTCGTCACCCACGAGATGTCCTTCGCGCGCGAGGTCGCCGACCGGGTCGTCTTCATGGACGACGGCGTGATCGTCGAGGAGGGCGTCCCGGCGCAGGTCATCGGCAACCCGAGCCACGAGCGGACGCGCCACTTCCTGTCCCGGCTCCTCGACCCCGCGATGGCGGAGGTGGAGGAGGGGTCGGCCACGACGCCGGACACGCCCGTCGACAAGGAGCTCTAGCCCCGCGGTACGGGCATTCGGCAAGAGCTGTGCGCCCGCGGGTAGAGGCCCTCGAAAAGGGGCTCTGGCGCCCGCCCCCGGTGCACGAATTAAGGTGCCGTGCATGAGCGATCGCACGGTGCTGCACGTGAAGGGGCGGGTGCTCGTCGGGCCCGACGACGTCCGGGACGAACTCTGGGTCGTCGGCGGAAGGATCTCGTACGAGCGACCCGCCGGCGCCCGCGACGTCCGCACCGTCGAGGGCTGGGCGCTGCCCGGTCTCGTCGACGCGCACTGCCATGTCGGGCTCGGCAACCACGGGCCGGTGCCGGCGGACGTCGCGGAGAAGCAGGCGCTGACCGACCGAGAGGCCGGCACCCTGCTGATCCGGGACGCGGGCTCGCCCTCCGACACCCGCTGGACCGACGACCGCGAGGACCTCCCGAAGATCATCCGGGCGGGCCGCCACATCGCCCGCACCCGCCGCTACATCCGCAACTTCGCCCACGAGATCGAACCCGGCGACCTCGTGGCGTACGTCGCCCAGGAGGCCCGGCGCGGCGACGGCTGGGTGAAGCTGGTGGGCGACTGGATCGACCGGGGCACGGGCGATCTCAGCGCCTGCTGGCCCCGGGACGCCGTCGAGGTGGCCATCGCCGAGGCCCACCGCCTGGGCGCCCGTGTCACCGCGCACTGCTTCGCCGAGGACTCCCTGCGGGACCTGGTCGAGGCGGGCATCGACTGCATCGAGCACGCGACCGGCCTCACCGAGGACACCATCCCGCTCTTCGCCTCACGCGGCGTCGCCATCGTCCCGACGCTCGTGAACATCGCGCTGTTCCCCCAGCTCGCGGCGGACGGCGAGGCCAAGTTCCCCACCTGGTCCGCCCACATGCGGCGACTGCACGAGCGGCGCTACGACACCGTGCGCGCCGCGTACGACGCGGGGATCCCGGTGTTCGTCGGCACCGACGCGGGCGGCACCCTCCCGCACGGCCTCGTCGCGGCCGAGGTCGCCGAGCTCGTCACCGCGGGCATCCCGCCCCTCGACGCGCTGTCCGCCACCGCGTGGGGCGCCCGCAGTTGGCTGGGACGGCCGGGACTGGACGAGGGAGCGCCCGCCGACCTCGTGGTGTACGACGAGGACCCGCGTGCGGACGTGCGGGTGCTGGCCGCGCCGCGCCGGGTGGTGCTGAACGGCCGGGTCACCGGCTGACTCCCGGGCACGACTCCCGGGCACGACTCTCGAGCGCGACTCCCGTGCACGACTCCCGGGCACGACTCCCGGGCACGACTCCCGGGCATGACGCGCGGGCATGACGCGCGGGCATGCCTTCCGGGCGCGGCTCCCGGTTGACGCAGCGTGACGCTTCCTGAACCCGGCTCGTTGTGCACTTCTTTTCGTGCTCCGGGGCGTCAACCGGCGTGTTCGCACAAGGGGAGTTGAGTGAGTGACCCGAGGGAACAACCGTGCCCCGGGATTCGAAGAAACGCGCGGAAACCCCACGTTGGAGTGAAGTCACGTCAGGTTGCTGACTGTTCACTCTCAGTGCGTAATTCTTGCCGGGTCCCAAGTCTGTTCTCTACTGGGGGTCCCACCACCTTGAACGGAAACAAGTTCCGCATGCCCGCACGCCGTCTCGCCGCCACCGCGGCGGCCACCGTCCTGACCGCAGGTCCCGCGGTACTGGCCGGTGCGGGCTCCGCTCACGCGACCGCCGACCACGGCCGCGCGAGTGCCGTCGTGCTGCGTACCGGGCTCGACGTGTCCCTCCTGAACAAGACCGTGAACGTCCCGCTCGCGGTCTCCCTCAACGAAGTCCAGGCGCCCCGGAGCGCCCAGAAGACCGCGCTCACCGCCGAGTTGGACGGGGTCGACGGCGGTCGCCCGTTCAGCGTGCTGCGCGCGGACGTGGCCACCGCCCGGGCGACGGTCTCCGCTGCCAAGGCCGAGGGCTACACGAACCTCGCGCACGCCAAGCTGCACGTACCGGGTCTGCCGCTTCTCTCCCTCATCGAGGTCGAGCAGGTCACGTCCAGGGCGACCTGCGTGGCCGGCAAGAAGCCGGTCGCCTCCTCGAACCTGCTGGGCTCGGTGACCGTGCTCGGCAAGAAGGTGACACTGTCCGCCGGCGGTCCCACGCAAGTGAGCGTGCCGGGCGTCGGGGAGGTCAGCCTCGACCTCTCCACGACGCGGACCACGTCCCGCACGGCGGCCGCCTCCGCACTCGAACTCAAGGTCTCCATCAACCCGTTGAAGCTGAACGTCGCCGAGGTCGAGGGCACGCTGACCCTCGCGGGCGCCACCTGCGAGTCGCCGGCCGAGCCGGCGAAGTCCGCGCCGAGCACGGACCCCGTGTCCGACGTGAAGCCGCAGGGTGCGCCGGCGGAGGCGGGGCTCGCCGAGACCGGCGGGAGCTCGACGACGCCGTACATCGCGGGTGGCGCGATCGTGCTGCTCGCGGTGGGCGGGGGAGGGGTGCTGCTGGCCCGGCGCGGCCGGGGCTGACGACTTCGAGGCGCCCGCCCTCGAACGCCGGACGGAATTTCAGCCCCTCCGGCGTTCGAGGAGCGGGGCGCGGGGCGGAGCCCCGATTCGGGCCGGGAAGGGGCGGTGGGGGCGAAACACCCCTTGGGAAACACCCCGAGGGAACACCCCTGGGGAGCGCCCCACACCTCACCTCCCGGCCAGTGTCACCGCCCGGTCCAGCGCCTGCAGAAAGCCGTTCACCGTCGTCCGGTCCCGCACCGCGAGCCGCAGCCAGTCCTCTCCCAGTCCCGGGAAGGTGTCCCCGCGGCGCACGGCGAAGCCGAGGTCCCGCAGGTGCCGGCGGACTGCCGCCGCCCGCGGCAGCCGTACGAGCACGAACGAACCCTCGGCGGGCTCGACGACCCGCAGGCCGTCGGGCTCGAACTCCCTGAGCCCGGCGACCAGATGGGCCCGGTCCGCGGCGATGCGGTGGGCCGCGTGGGCGGCCTCCGCGAGCGCCTGGGAGGACACGCAGGCCGCCGCCGCGGCGAGCGCGGGCGTGGACACCGGCCACAGCGGCTGGGCCCGCTCCAGCTCCGCGACCGTCTCGGAAGCGGCCAGGACGTACCCGATCCGCAGCCCGGCCAGCCCCCACGTCTTCGTGAGGCTGCGCAGCACCACGAGCCCGGGAATGTCCACCCGCCCGGCGAGCGCCTCGCGCTCGCCGGGCACCGCGTCCATGAACGCCTCGTCGACCACCAACGTCCGCCCGGGCCGGGCGAGTCCGGCGATCAGAGCGGCCGGATGGAGGACGGACGTCGGATTGGTCGGGTTGCCGATCACGACCAGGTCGGCGGCCTCGGGGACGGCCGCGGGGTCGAGCCGGAAACCGTCCTCCTCGCGCAGCAGGACGCGTCCGACCGTGTGCCCGGCGTCCCGCAGGGCGGCCTCCGGTTCGGTGAACTGCGGGTGCACGACGACGGGGTGACGCACCTTCAGGGCCCGGGCGAGGAGCACGAAGGCCTCGGCCGCCCCGGCGGTGAGCAGCACCTGTTCCACGGGCAGCCCGTGCCGCGCCGCCACCGCGGCCCGCGCGGCACGTCCGTCCGGATAGGCGGCCAGCCCGGTGAGCGACTCGGCGATCCGCTCGCGCAGCCACACCGGGGGTGTGCCGGAGCGGACGTTCACGGCGAGATCGGTGAGCGTGGAGCCCTCGTCCCGCATCTCGGCGTCACCGTGGTGCCGCAGATCGTGCCCCGGACCCGCGGACCCGGTCCCGGTCGCGTCCTCAGTGGGCATGGGAGTGCGAGTGCGCATGGCCACCGTGGTGGTGTCCGTGGTGGTCGCCGTCGTCGTCCGGGTGGAAGTGGGGCTGCTGCGGGAGCCCGACCTTGTCCTCGAAGCCCGGCAGCGCGATCCGGTAGACACAGGAGTCGCAGTTCATCCGCAGATCGCCCGCGATCGCCTCCCGGTAGCGCTCCATCACCAGGTCGAGCAGCTCCGGTTCGGCACCGATGACATCGGCGGACCGCACCTCGACCTCCGGGTGCGCGGCTGCCCAGCCCTCGGTCTGCTGCCGCACCCGGTCCGGGAGTATCCCGGTGAACAGGAAGTACGGCAGGACGACGACCCGGCGCGCGCCCAGCTTCACGCAGCGGTCGAGTCCGGACGGCACGTCGGGCGCGGCCAGCGAGACGAAGGCCGTCTCCACGCCCGCGTAGCCCCGGCCCTCCCACAGCAGCCGCGCCGCCTTGTGCACCTCGGCGTTGGCGTCCGGGTCGGTCGAGCCGCGCCCGACGAGCAGCACGGTGACGTCGGCGCGGTCCTCGGGAGTACGGACCGTACCGCCGAGGGCCTCGTCCAGGCGCCGCTCCAGCACGGCCAGCAGCGACGGGTGCGGGCCCAGCGGACGTCCGTACGTGTACGAGATCCCGGGGTGCCGCTCCTTCTCGCGGGTCAGCGCCGCCGGGATGTCCCCCTTGGCGTGCCCGGCGGACACCAGCATCAGCGGTACGGCGGCGAAACGCCGTACCCCCTGCGCCACGAGCTCGCCCACCGCCTCGGTGAGCGGCGGCGGCGACAGCTCGATGAACCCGCCCGCGACGGGCAGTTCGGGATGGCGGCGCCCGAGCTCCCTGACGAAGTCGCGGAAGGCCTCGGCTCCGGCCGCGTCCCGGGTGCCGTGTCCGGCGATGAGCAGGGCGGGGGCAGGGGTGGTCACGATGTCTCCTTGACGGACGGTGCGGCCTCGGCGGCCGGTGCGACGGGGTGGTACAGCAGGGCGTTGAGCGCGGCCGAGGCGACGGCCGAACCGCCCTTCTCGGACACGTTGCTGACAGCGGGCAGCCCGCTCTCGCGCAGCGCGGCCTTGGACTCGGTCGCGCCGACGAAGCCGACGGGCAGACCGATGACGAGCGCCGGATCGGCGTTCAGGGTGAGCAGTTCCTCCAGGGCGGTCGGTGCGTTGCCGATCACCCACAGCGCGCCGGGCCCCACGTCCTCGTACGCGAGCCGGATCGCGTGCGCCGAACGGGTCAGCCCCGGACCGGACTTGGCGTCCCTGAGCCGGCAGACGGTGTCGCGGCGGGTGATGCCGGCCGCGACCATCTCCACGTCCACGACGACGGCCGCACCGGCGTGCAGCGCGGCATGCGCCTTCTCCAGCACATCCTCGTCCATGACGAGATCGTCGGCGTACCCGAGGTCGGCCGCCGAGTGGATCACGCGCTCCACGACCGCGCGCGTCAGCGGCGGGAAGTGCGAGGTGTCCAGCCGGGCCCGCAGTCGCCGGAAGGACTCCTGCTCGATGGGGTGCACGACCCGGACCTCCGGGAACACCCGGCTCGTTGGGCTCACTTGGGATCCTCCTGCCAGCGGTAGCCGCGCGGTGTCACCATGCGACCGGCGATCTCTCGGGTCGCCGTGTTGCCCACGGTCACGACGGTCATCATGTCCACCACGGCCGGGTCGAGACCGGCGAGGGTGGTGAGAAGGCTGCTCTCATCCGGACGCGAGGCGTTCCGCACGACGCCCACCGGCGTCGTCGGCTCCCGGTGCTCCGCGAGGATCGCGAGCGCCTTCGGCAGCTGCCAGTCGCGGCCCCGGCTGCGAGGGTTGTAGAAGGTCACGACGATGTCGGCCTCCGCGGCGGCCCGAACCCGGCGCTCGATGACCTCCCACGGCGTGTGCAGGTCGGAGAGGCTGATCGACACATGGTCGTGGCCCAGCGGCGCGCCCAGGATCGCCCCGGCGGCGAGCGCGGCCGTCACACCGGGCACCCCGACCACGTCGATGTCGTCGGACGCCTCGGCCAGCGCCGGCGACGCCATCGCGTACACGCCCGCGTCACCGCTGCCGATCAGCGCGACGGCCTGCCCGCGCCGGGCCTCGGCCACCGCCGTCCGCGCCCGCTCCTCCTCGGCGCCGAGCCCCGACTCCAGGATCCGGGTGCCGGGCCGCAGCAGATCACGGATCTGGTCGACGTACTGGTCGAGTCCGACGAGTACGGAGGCCCGCCGCAACTCCTCCTTGGCGCGCGGGGTGAGCAGGTCGCGCGCGCCCGGGCCGAGCCCGACCACGGCCAGCCGCCCGCGCGCCGTGCGCCGTACGACCGCGCAGGTCGCCATCGCGGGCTGCCCGTCCGATCGCCCCGACTTCCGCTTGGGGACGAGCAGTTCACCCCCGCGGACGAGCGCCGCGGCCTCCGCCACGGACGGCGTGCCGACCGCCGCGAGCGGCGCGTCCGAGGGGTTCGGCACCTCGACCGCCGCCAGCTCCGCCGCGCTGTACGTCACCACGGGTACTCCGAGCCGCTCGGCCGCGCCGATGATCCCCGGCTCGGCCGCCTTGGCGTCGACGGTGGCCAGCTCCGCGACGGACTTCGCGGAGAGCCCGGCTTCCCGGAGCACGCGCTCGACAAGTCCCAGCACCTCGTCCACCGGAGCGCCCCTGGACGCACCGACGCCGACGACGAGGGAGGGCGGCCGGAGAACGACCTCGTGCTCGCCGTGCTCGACGGCGCGGTCGGTGAGCCGGATCGCGTACGTGCCGCCCGGCGTCACCGGGAGCGGAGGAAGGGGCCACGCGAGGTCGGCGTGCAGGCTCACGGGTTCCCCGTCGAGCAGGGCCCGGGTGACCCCGGCGACATTGCCCTCCACCGGAAAGCCGAGCGTGTCCAGCCCCGGCACCCCCACCGCGTCGGTCGCCGTCGTCACCACCGGCTCGGCGCCCAGCAACTCGCCCACCTCACGGGCCAGTTCGTTGGCGCCGCCGCCATGGCCGCCCAGGAGGGACACGGCGAACCGCCCCGCCTCGTCGACGCACACGACCCCCGGGTCGGCCGCCTTGCCGGAGAGCAGCGGTGCGACCAGACGCACCACGGCCCCGGTGGCGAGGAAGCACACCAGCTGGTCGCACTCGGCGAAGGCCCGCCGTACGGCGTCCGCGACCGGTCCGTCGTACACCCGCGTCCGGTCGGGCCAGGACGCGGCCAGCCGGTCACGGGCAGCCGCCCCGGCCGCCGTGGCGGAAATCAGGCCGATCACTGGGGGACTCCTTCGGTACGGGCCGGAGGCCTGGCGCCCCACAGCAGAAAAACGGGATTGGTCGCCGCGAGCCGGGTGACGTCTCCCGGCAGCGGCGCGAGCCGCGAGGACTGCAACAGCACACCGTCACAGTCGAACCCCGCGGCGGTGAGCGCCTCCCGGACCGCCGGCACCCGGTCGAGCGCGGCCATCGCGATCACCACGGCTCGCCGGGCCCGCCGCGCGCAGGCCGCCACGATGGCGGGCAGCTCGCGGCCCCCGCCGCCGATGAAGACGGCGTCCGGATCGTCCAGGTCGGACAGCACGGTGGGCGCCGCGCCGTGCACCACCCGGACGTCCACGCCGTGTGCGTCGGCGTTGGCGCGGATACGGTCCACCCCGTCCCGCGTCTTCTCTATCGCGGTGACGGAGGCTCCGAACCGCGCGCACTCGACGGCGACGGAGCCGGACCCCGCGCCCACGTCCCAGACGAGGTCGCCCAGCCGCGGACCCAGCCGGGCCAGCGCGAGTGCCCGTACCTCGAACTTGGTGATCATCGAGTCGCGGTGCGCGAACTCGCTCTCGCCCAGGGCCCATCGGGTGGGGCCGAGGGGCGGTCCTGCCACGGTGCGCAGGGGCGCCAGGGCGCGCGTCTCGTCCAGGCACAGCACGACACTCACCGTCGTACCCCACTCGCGGGACGCGGCCTCGGCCGGCGTCACGCGGTCCACGCGCTCGCGCTCCGGGTCGCCGAGCGCGCTCGCCACGACGAGGACGCGTTCGCCGGAGCGGTAGGCGAGCGCGGCGCCCAGTTCGGCGGGCCCGGCGCCGGGGCCGGTGAGCACGGCCACCTTCGGATGCGACCGGCAGACGTTGACGGCGGTGCGGACATCACGCCCGTGGGCGCTCACCACCACGGCGTCGTCCCAGGGCAGCCCGAGCCGCGCGAAGGCGGTGGCCACGGACGAGACCCCGGGGTCGACCTTCAGCCGCTCCGGGCCGAACCGCTCGGCCAGCGCCCGGACGATCCCGAAGAACCCGGGGTCTCCCGAGGCGAGTACGACGACGGGCTGTTCGTCCGCGTACTTCTCCAGGTGCCGTTCGATCGCGTCCAGGGCGGGTGCGAGCGCCCCCAGCACGATCCGCGCGGCGGTGTCCGGCAGCCTCGCTGCCGTCAGATGGCGCCCGGCCCCGACCACGAGGGCCGCCCCGGCCAGCGCCGTCTCGGCGTCCGCGGAGAGGGGCGCGCCCGTCCCCGTACCGACGACGGTGATCACGGCTTCGCACCTCGCGCGCGCAGGGCCTTGCGGGCCTCGGGGTCGGCCTTGCGGAAGCCGTGGAAGTGCCCGGGGTGGTAGAGGTGCGAGCGGGTGCCGCTCGCGCCGAGTGCCGGGCCGACCAGGAAGAGCGTGTGCTTCCAGAGCTTGTGCTCCTTGACGGTCTCCTCCAGCGTCTCGATCGTGCACGTCACGATCAGCTCCTCCGGCCAGGTCGCCTGGTACGCGACGACGACCGGCGTCGAGGTCGGGTAGCCGCCCTCCAGGAGCTCCCGTACGAGCTGTCCGCTGCGGGCGGCCGACAGGAAGAGCGCCATCGTCGTCCCGTGCCGGGCGAACTCCCGCACCTCCTCACCGGGCGGCATCGGCGTCTTGCCGCCGCCGAGCCGGGTGAGGATCACGGACTGCGCGACCTCCGGGATCGTCAGCTCGCGCTGCGCGAGGGCGGCGACGGCGGAGAACGAGGAGACCCCGGGGACGATCTCCGTCTCGACGCCGATGTCGGCACACCGGTCGACCTGCTCCTGCGTACCGCCCCACAGGGCCGGGTCGCCGGAGTGGATGCGGGCCACCTTGAGCCCGTCCTCGGCGGCGCGCTCGTACACGGCGACGACGTCCTCCAGGGACATCGTGGCGGAGTCCAGCACCTCCGCACCCTCGCGCGCGTGGTCGAGGACCTCCGCCTGCACCAGGCTGGCCGCCCAGATCACGATGTCCGCCTCCGCGATGGCGCGCGCGGCGCGGAACGTCAACAGATCGGCGGCGCCGGGGCCGGCACCGACGAAGGTCACCTTGCCGGCGTGGGCATCGGCCATGGAAATCGGTCCTCTCCTACGAAAACTCTGGTCCTACGAAAACTCTGGTCCTACGAAACTCTGGTCCTGCGAGGCTCTGGTACCGGGAAGTTCTGGTTCTGCGAAAAGCCCCGTTTTCATGCGAAAAGTCAGTGCGCGCACAGCCGTCGGAGGTGCGGGAACAGGGGCTGATCGGATAGCAAGGGCCTATGGCGGTCTTCGTCGCGCTCGGCGCGTTCCTGATGACGCTGGCCGGCGGTTGGACGGCGCAGCGTGTGACCGACCGTCGTCACCTGGTCCTGGGCCTGGCCGGCGGCCTGATGCTCGGCGTCGTCGGCCTCGATCTGCTCCCGGAGGCGATCGCCGCGGCGGGCAAGGACGTCTTCGGCGTCCCCGCTGCGCTGCTGCTGTTCGTGGCCGGGTTCCTGCTGGCCCATCTGGTGGAACGGCTGCTCGCCACCCGGCAGGCCGCGCACGGCGGCGACGAGCACGACGGCCGGGCACCCCAGGTGGGCCTGACCGCGGCGGCCGCGATGGTCGGGCACAGCGCCATGGACGGCGTGGCGATCGGAGCCGCGTTCCAGGTGGGCGGCGGCATGGGCCTGGCGGTGGCGCTCGCCGTGATCGCCCATGACTTCGCGGACGGATTCAACACGTACACGATCACGAGCCTGTACGGGAACGCCCGCCGCAAGGCGATCACGATGCTCGTCGCGGATGCGGTGGCCCCGGTGGTCGGCGCCGCCTCGACGCTCTTCATCACCATCCCGGAGGAGGCGCTCGGCGCCTATCTGGGCCTCTTCGGCGGCGTCCTGCTGTATCTCGCCGCGGCCGAGATCCTCCCGGAGGCCCACCACGAGCACCCGGCCCGCTCGACCCTGCTGTGCACGGTCGCGGGCGTGGTCTTCATCTGGCTGGTGGTGGGCCTGGCGGGCTGAGCCCTGCCGTTCGTCCGGCTGGACGTGGGTGTGGCGGGCTGAGCCCTGCCGTTCGTCCGGCTGGTGGTGGGCCCGGCGGGCCGGCGCCTGCCGTCTCCCCGCGTTCACAGTTTCCCGCCGCGCCCGCCGTCGCGCGGGGCGGGCGCGATCAGCGTGGAGAGGTAGGGCAGCGGACCGCCGTCGAGCTCGGCGGCCGGCCGGATGGCCTCCTCGGGCAGCCCGAGCGCGGAGCCCCACACGGCGTCGTCGAGGCGACCGGTCTCGCGCAGCGCCGCCGCGACCTCCCGCGCCTGCCGCCCGAACTTGTACGCCACGACCGTGCCCGGCCCGTGCAGCGCGTCCTTGAGCACGGCGGCCCCGGCGGTCACCGGCACCAGGGTCAGCGGCTCCGTCCCCTCCGTGAGGACGGCCCCGGAGCGGGCGGCGAGGTCCTGCATGGCGGTGATGCCCGGGACGGTCTCCACCACTGTTCCCGGTACCAACTCCCCGATGGTGTGGGCGAGATAGGTGAACGTGGAGTACACGTTCGGGTCGCCGATGGTGGCGAAGGCGACGGTGGCGTGCCGGCCGAGCAACTCGGCGACCCGCTGCCCGGCGGCGTCCCACGCCGCCTCGCGCCGCGCACGGTCGGTCCGCTCGTTGAGCGCGAACACCACCCGTACGACCTTCTCCTCGGGCACGTAGTGCAGGACGGTCGCCTCGGCGCGCCCGCGTTCACCGGTGTCCATGACGGGCACGACGACGACCTCGGCCGCCCGCAGAGCGTTGACGCCCTTGACGGTGACCAGCTCCGGGTCCCCGGGGCCGACCCCGACTCCGATCAGCTTGCTGCTCATGACGTCAGGCACCTCTCCACGAACCGACGGGCGACTCCGGGCGCGGACGCCCAGTGCGTGTGCAGATAACTCGCGTGCACACCTTGTTGTACGAAACCTTCGACCCGCGGCGCCGGGGCGCGTACACCCCACGCGGGAGCCACCCCCGCGCCCGGCTCGACCACGGTCCGGTGGAACTCGTGCCCGCGCATCCGCGCTCCCGCCTCCGCGAGCACACTCTCCGACACGGCGACGGCGTCCCGGTAGCCCAGGGTGAGCCGCTCGCTCATCCGGGCCTTCGCGTCGAGGACGCCGCACATGGGCTGTCCGTCGAGCTCACGGGAGAGATACAGCAGCCCGGCGCACTCGGCGGCGACGGGTGCCCCGCTGAGCGCCAGCTCCGCGACGGCCTGCCGCAGCGGCTCATTGGCCGACAGCTCGGGCGCGTACACCTCGGGGAACCCGCCCCCGATGACCAAACCGGCTGTCCCGTCCGGAAGTTGCTCGTCCCGCAGCGGATCGAAGGTGACGACCTCGGCCCCGGCGGCGGTCAGCAGTTCGGCATGTTCGGCATAGGAGAACGTGAACGCGGGCCCACCGGCAAGGGCGACCACCGCATCCTTGAGCGGCTCCGCCGCTGGACCCACGGCCTCAGCCGCATCCCACGCCGCGGCCGACAACGCGGGCGCACCGCGCGCCAGCGCAAGGAGCGCATCGAGGTCACACCCCTCCCGCACCTGCGATGCCATCGCGGCCACCGCCTCGACGGCCGCGGGCCGCCGCTCGGCAACGGGCACCAGCCCGAGGTGCCGCGACGGTGTGTCCACCTGCGGAGCACGCCGCAGCACCCCGAGAACGGGCACCCCGGACTCGTCCAGAGCCTCCCGCAGCAGCGCCTCGTGCCGCTCGGACCCCACCTTGTTGAGGATCACGCCCGCGATCCGCACCCCGGGATCCCAGGAGGCGAACCCGTGCACCAGCGCGGCCACGGACCGCGACTGCGACGAGGCGTCCACGACCAGCACCACCGGTGCCCGCAACAGCTTCGCGACGTGGGCCGTGGACGCCAACTCGCCCTGGGCCGCGGCCCCGTCGAACAACCCCATCACACCCTCGACGACGGCGAGATCGCAGCCGCGCGCACCGTGCGCGAACAGCGGCGCGACCGACTCCTCCCCGCACAGATACGCGTCGAGGTTCCGCCCCACGAGCCCGGTGGCGAGCGAGTGATACCCGGGGTCGATGTAGTCGGGCCCCACCTTGTGCGGGGAGACGGCGAGCCCCCGCGAGGCGAAGGCCGCCATCAGCCCCGTGGCAACGGTGGTCTTGCCGCTGCCCGAGGAGGGCGCGGCGATGACCAGCCGAGGGACGGACATCACCACTCGATGCCCCTCTGGCCCTTCTGGCCCGCGTCCATCGGATGCTTGACCTTGGACATGTCGGTGACCAGATCGGCGAAGTCCACCAGCTTCCCGGGGGCGTTGCGCCCGGTGATCACGACATGCTGGGTCCCGGGCCGGTCCCGCAGCACGGCCACGACCTCGTCGACGTCGACCCAGCCCCAGTGCATCGGGTAGGCGAACTCGTCCAGCACGTACAGCTGGTACGTCTCGGCGGCGAGGTCCCGCTTGACCTGCTCCCACCCCTCGCGGGCCTTCTCCTCGTTGTCCATCTGGGAGTCGCGCTGCACCCACGACCAGCCCTCGCCCATCTTGTGCCAGTCGACGGACCCGCCCTCGCCGGACGCACCCAGCACGCGCAGCGCGTTCTCCTCGCCGACCTTCCACTTCGCCGACTTGACGAACTGGAACACCCCGATGGGCCACCCCTGGTTCCAGGCACGCAGCGCGAGCCCGAACGCGGCGGTGGACTTGCCCTTGCCCACGCCCGTGTGGACCACCACCAGCGGCCGGTTCCGGCGCTGACGTGTCGTCAGCCCGTCGTCCGGTACGACACTCGGCTGCCCCTGCGGCATTACGCGGCCCTCCTCGAAGTCCCCTGCACATCCCTGACAAGACCGGCGATCGAGTCCGCGCGCAGCTCGTCCAGCGTCACGGCCGTCCCGCCCAGCTCACCCGCGAGCTGCCCCGCGAGCCCCAGCCGTACCGGCCCCGCCTCGCAGTCGACGACGACGGAGGCGACCCCGTCGGCCGCGAAGAGCCGTGCCGCACGCCCGGCGAGGGCCACCGGCTCCGGACCACCCGTGGCCCGCCCGTCCGTCACCAGGACGACCAGGGGCCGCCGGGCCGCGTCCCGCAGCCGCTCGACCCGCAGCACGTCGTGCGCGCGCAGCAGGCCGGCCGCCAGCGGCGTCCGGCCGCCGGTGGGCAGCGACTCCAGCCGGGCCGCCGCCGCGTCCACGGACGAGGTGGGCGGCAGCGCCACCTCGGCCGCCGACCCGCGGAAGGTCACCAGCCCCACCTTGTCCCGCCGCTGATAGGCGTCGAGCAGCAGCGACAGCACCGCGCCCTTCACGGCGCTCATCCGCTGCCGTGCCGCCATCGACCCGGAGGCGTCCACGACGAACAGCACGAGGTTGCCCTCACGCCCCTCGCGGGTGGCCTGGCGCAGATCGTCCCGCCGTACGACGAGACCGCGGCCGGAGCGCCCGCGCGCCAGCTGATGCGGCGCCGCCGCCTGCACGGTGGCCGCCAAGTGCAGCTTGGTGAGCGCCCCTTGGGGCCGCCGCGAGCCGGTCGTCCGGCCGTGTTCGGTCCGTGCGCGCGAGCGCCGGCCCGCCGCGCCCTCACCGAGACCGGGCACGCTCAGCACCTTCGTACGGAAGGGCTCGGCGGCGCGCACGGGGGACTGCTCACCGCCCGGCTGAGGCTGCCCATCCCCGCCGGACTCGGCCTGCGCGGGGACGTCACCCGGCGCCTCCGGTGCGGAATCGTCGTCGGTCCCGTCGTCCGGTCCGTCCTGCGGCGGCTGTCCGCCGCCACCGGGCCCGTCCGGATCGGGATCGTCGTCCCCGTCGCCGTCCTGGCCGCCGAACTCCTCCAGCGTCTCGTCGAGCTTGTCCTCGTCGAGACCCGGCGCGTCGAAGGGGTTCCGGCGCCGCCGGTGCGGCAGCGCCAGCAGCGCCGCCTGCCGCACGTCCTCGGCGAGCACCTCGGTCCGCCCGTCCCACGCGGCCAGCGCGGTCGCCGTCCGCGCCATCACGATGTCCGCGCGCATCCCGTCGACCTCGAAGGCCGCACAGGTCGCCGCGATCTGCCGCAGCGCCCCGTCCCCGAGCCGCACGGACGGCAGCAGCTTCCGCGCGCCCACGATCCGGGCCCGTACGGCGGACTCCTCGTCGGCCCAGCGGGCGGCGAAGCCCTCCGGATCGTCGTCGTAGGCGAGCCGGCGCCGGACGACCTCGACCCGCTGGTCGGGCTCCCGCGAGGCCGCGACCTCGACCGTCAGCCCGAACCGGTCGAGCAACTGCGGCCGCAGTTCGCCCTCCTCGGGGTTCATGGTCCCGACGAGCAGGAAACGCGCGGCATGCCGTACGGAGACGCCCTCACGCTCGACGTACGAGGCACCCATCGCGGCCGCGTCGAGGAGCAGGTCGACCAGGTGGTCGTGGAGCAGGTTCACCTCGTCGACGTACAGGATCCCGCGGTGCGCGTCGGCGAGCAGGCCCGGCTCGAAGGCCTTCACGCCCTCCGCGAGCGCCCGCTCGATGTCGAGGGCGCCCACGAGCCGGTCCTCGGACGCGCCGACCGGCAACTCGACCATGCGCGCGGGGCGTTGGACACCCGGCCCGGCCTCGTGCGGCCCGTCCGGGCACGCCGGGTCCGGAGCGCCGGGCGCACACGAGAAACGGCACCCCGCGACGACGTCCACCTCCGGCACGAGAGCCGAAAGGGCGCGTACGGCCGTGGACTTGGCGGTGCCCTTCTCGCCGCGGACCAGCACACCGCCGACCGCGGGCGACACGGCGTTCAGCAGCAGCGCGAGCCGCAGGTCGTCCTGGCCGACCACGGCCGTGAACGGAAAGGGAGTACTCACTGGTCGTCGCCCTCCAAATCGCCTTCGAGCTCCAGATAGGTGGCGCGCAGCCGCTCCAGCGTGTCCGCGTCCGGCTCGGCCCACAGCCCTCGGTCGGCCGCTTCGAGCAGCCGTTCCGTGATCCCGCGCAGCGCCCAGGGGTTGGACTTCTTCATGAAGTCCTGGTTCTCCGGGTCGAAGACGTACTCCGCGCTGAGCTTCTCGTACATCCAGTCGTCGACGACCCCGGCCGTGGCGTCGTACCCGAAGAGGTAGTCGACGGTCGCCGCCATCTCGAAGGCACCCTTGTAGCCGTGGCGCCGCATCGCCGCCATCCAGCGGGGGTTGACGACCCGGGCGCGGAACACCCGGTGCGTCTCCTCGCCCAGCGTGCGGGTCTTCACCTGGTCGGGCGTGGCGGAGTCACCGACATACGCCTCGGGGGAGGTGCCCGTCAGGTGGCGGACCATGGCGACCATGCCGCCGTGGTACTGGAAGTAGTCGTCCGCGTCGACGAGGTCGTGCTCGCGGGTGTCGACGTTCTTGGCCGCGACGGCGATGCGCTTGAACGCGGTCTCCATGTCGCCGCGTGCGGCCCGCCCGTCGAGCCCGCGCCCGTAGGCGTAACCGCCCCAGACCGCGTACACCTCGGCGAGGTCGGCGTCCGAGCGCCAGTTCCGCGCGTCGATGAGCGGCAGCAGCCCGGCGCCGTACGCGCCCGGCTTCGACCCGAAGATACGAGCCGTCGCGCGCCGCCGGTCGCCGTGCTCGGCGGTGTCCTCGTCGGCGTGCTTGCGTACGTAGTTGCCCTCGGCGGGCTCGTCCAGTTCGGCCACCGCGCGTACCGCGTCGTCGATGAGGCCGACCACGTGCGGGAACGCGTCCCGGAAGAACCCGGAGATGCGGACCGTGACGTCGATGCGCGGCCGGCCCAACTCCTCAAGGCCCACGATCTCGAAGCCCGTCACGCGGCGCGACGCGTCGTCCCACACCGGGCGGCAGCCGAGCAGCGCGAGGATCTCCGCGATGTCGTCGCCCTGGGTGCGCATGGCGGAGGTGCCCCACACGGTGAGGCCGACGGACGTCGGGTACGCGCCGGTGTCGCTCAGGTACCGCTGGATCAGCGAGTCCGCGAGTGACTGCCCGACCTCCCAACTCAGCCTGGACGGGATCGCCTTGGGGTCGACCGAGTAGAAGTTGCGGCCGGTCGGCAGGACGTTCACGAGCCCGCGCGTGGGGGAGCCCGAAGGACCCGCCGGGATGTAACCGCCGTCAAGTGCCTTGAGGATGTGGGTGATCTCGTCCGTCGTACGGGCCAGCCGGGGCACCACCTCACGGCACGCGAACTCCAGCACGGCCACGGCGTCCGGGAGTTCGACGCCCACCACCTCGCGCACGAGAGCGGGCACGGCCGCCGTGTCCCAATCGCGCTCCTCCATGCCCTCCGCGAACCGGCGGCACAGCTGCTCGAGGAGGTCGATGGCGTCGGCGCCCGTGCGGGCGGGCCCTTGGACCAGCGAGGTCAGCCCGTCCGGCACCTTCACCGGCGCACCGGGCTCGCCCAGCAACTCCTTCTCGACCAGCCCGAAGTGCTCGGCGAGACAGGCCCGCAGACCGGGCAGCGCGTTGGCCGTGCCGCCCCACACCTGGGAGGCGCGCAGGACGGCCAGTACGAGGTTGACCCGCGGCTCGGCCTCCGGGCCGCCGCCGAGAATGTGCAGACCGTCGCGGATCTGCACGTCCTTGATCTCGCACAGATAGCCGTCGATGTGCATGACGAACGAGTCGAAGTCGTCGTCGTCCGGCTGGTCGTCGACATGCAGGTCGTGGTGCAGCTCGGCCGCCTTGACCAGCGTCCAGATCTGCGCGCGCACGGCCGGCGCCTTCGTCGGGTCCAGGTCGGACACGAGCGCGTACTCGTCGAGGAGCTGCTCCAGCTTCGCCAGGTCGCCGTACGTGTCCGCGCGTGCCATCGGCGGCACGAGGTGGTCGACGACCGTGGCGTGCCCGCGCCGCTTGGCCTGGGTGCCCTCGCCGGGGTCGTTGACGATGAAGGGGTAGATGAGCGGGAGTTCACCGAGTACGGCGTCGGGCGCGCAGCCGCTGCTGAGGCCAAGTCCCTTGCCGGGCAGCCATTCCATCGTGCCGTGCTTGCCCATGTGGACGACGGCGTCCGCGCCGAAGCCCCCCTCTGATGTCGCAGCCTCCAGCCACCGGTAGGCCGCCATGTAGTGGTGCGACGGCGGCATGTCCGGGTCGTGGTAGATCGCGATCGGGTTCTCGCCGAAGCCGCGCGGCGGCTGGATCATCACGACGACGTTCCCGAACTGGAGGGAGGCCAGCACGATGTCGTCGCCGTCGACGTACAGCGAGCCCGGCGGCTCGCCCCACGCCTCCAGCATCCCGTTCCGCAGGTCGGGGTCCAACGTGTCGAACCATGCCTGGTAGTCGGCGAGCGGCACGCGCGCGGGTGCGGTGGCGAGCTGCTCCTCGGTGAGCCACTCGACGTCGTGGCCGCCGGCCGCGATCAGCCGGTGGATCAACTCGTCGCCGTTGTCGGGGTATTCGGTCACCCCGTACCCGGCGTCCTTGAGGGCGTCGAGGACCCGTACCGCCGAGGCGGGCGTGTCCAGACCCACCGCGTTGCCGACCCGGGAGTGCTTGGTCGGGTAGGCGGTGAAGACGAGCGCGAGCTTCTTCTCCGCGTTCGGCTTGTGCTTCAGCCGGGCGTGCCGCACGGCGATTCCGGCGACGCGCGCGGCCCGCTCGGGGTCGGCGACGTACACCGGGACGTCGTCCGGGCCCTGCTCCTTGAAGGAGAAGGGGACCGTGATGAGCCGCCCGTCGAACTCCGGGATCGCGACCTGCATCGCCGCGTCCATGGGGGAGACGGCGGCGTCCGACGCGTCCCACGCGGCGTGCGACGAGGTCAGGCACAGCCCTTGCAGGACCGGGATGTCGAGATCGGCGAGCGCCCCGATGTCCCAGGCCTCCTCGTCGCCGCCCGCCGACGCCTGCGAGGCATGGGTGCCGCCCGCGGCGAGCACGGTGGCGACCAGCGCGTCGGCCTTCCCGAGGATCTCGTACAGACCGGAGTCGGCACCGCGCAGCGAACCGCAGTACACGGCAAGGGCGTTGGCGCCCCGGGCCTCGATCGCGTCGCAGAGCGTGTCGACGAAGGCGGTGTTGCCGGACAGCTCGTGGGCCCGGTAGAAGAGCACGCCGATCGTCGGACGGCCCTCGATGAACGGGCGCTCGCCGCTCACGCCGTACTCCGCCGTCTTCCGCGGCTCTTCGAAGCCCTCGCCGGTCAGCAGCACGGTGTCCGAGAGGAAACGCGTCAGCTCGGTCAGATTGTCCGGGCCGCCCTCCACGAGATAGCGCAGCGCCTCCGCGACGACGCCGGCCGGCACCGACGACTCGGCCATCAACTCGGCGTCGGGGACGGTCTCCCCACCCAGCAGCACGGTCGGGATGCCGGACGCCTTCAGGAAGGCGAGCCCGTCCTCCCAGGCCCGCTTGCCGCCGAGCAGTCGTACGACGACGATGTCCGCCCCCGCGACGAGCGCGGGCAACTCCTCCGCGACATCCACGCGGGTCGGATTGCCGATCCGGTACGCGGCGCCGGAGGCCCGGGCCGCCAGTAGGTCCGTGTCGGCGGTCGACAACAACAACACTGTGCTCATGCGGGCGCTCCCGGTGGAATGAAAGGCAGTCCTTGCGGCGCGCCCGACTCGATGAGCCGCCACAGCGCGTCCGTGTCCGCGTGTTCCTCGATCAGATCGCCGAGCCGGTCCAGCTGCTCCTCGCGCAGCGCCGCGAACGACGTGTCGGCGGCCGGCACGAAGCGACGCCCCGCGGCGGCCGCCACCTCGCGCAGAAAGGCACGCCGGAAGCCGTCCGACTCCAGTGAGCCGTGCCAGTGCGTGCCCCAGACGGCGCCGACCCGGCAGCCGTCCAAGCTGTGCCCATTGCCATCAGAGATGAACGCTTCTCCGCCGGTTACTTCGGCGACGCCGTGGTGGATCTCGTACCCCTCGACGGGTTCGCCGAGCGCTTCCCCCACGGGCCGGGTCAGCGTCTTCTCCCGCGCGAACCGCACCCGTACGGGCAGCAGCCCGAGTCCGTCGACGTGTCCCGCCCGCGACTCGACCTCGTCCTCGATGTGCTCGCCGAGGACCTGGAAGCCGCCGCAGATCCCGAGCACCGGCCGCCCCTCGGCGGCCCGGCGCGCGATCGCGTCGGCGAGCCCGCGCTCCCGCAGCCACGCCAGCGCCTTCACCGTCCCCCGGGTCCCCGGGACGACGACGAGGTCCGCGTCGGCCAACTCCTCGGCCCGGTCCACGAACCGCACGACGACACCCGGCTCGGCGGCCAGCGCGTCCACGTCCGTGAAGTTGGACATCAGCGGGACCGCGCAGACGGCGACGCGCAGCACGTCCGCGCCGACGGGGGGTGCCACCACGGACTCGCGCACGGTCCCGCGCAGCGACACCCGCAGCCCGTCCTCCTCGTCGATCCCCAGACCGTGCCGGAACGGCAGCACGCCGTAAGAGGGCCGTCCGGTCAGGCCCCGGAGCATGTCGAGCCCCGGTTCCAGCAGGGAGACGTCGCCGCGGAACTTGTTGACCAGGAACCCGGCGACGAGCTCCTGGTCCGCGCGGCTCAGCAGCGCGACCGTCCCGAAGAAGGACGCGAAGACACCGCCGCGGTCGATGTCCCCGACCACGAGCACGGGCAGCCGCGCGTTCCGCGCGATCCCCATGTTCACGATGTCGGTCCGCCGCAGATTGATCTCGGCCGGGCTGCCTGCCCCTTCACAGATCACCGCGTCATACGTGCCCCGCAACTCGGCCAGACAGTCGAGGACGGTCCCGAGCAGTGCCTCCTGGCGTCCGCCGTGATAGCCGCGCGCGGTCATCTCGCCCACCGGCCTGCCCATCAGCACCACTTGGCTGCTGCGGTCACCGCCCGGCTTCAGCAGTACCGGGTTCATCTGCGCGGTGGGCTCCACCCGGGCGGCCTGGGCCTGCATGGCCTGGGCCCGTCCGATCTCGGCGCCCTCGCGCGTGACGAACGAGTTCAGGGACATGTTCTGCGCCTTGAAGGGCGCGACCTTCACACCCTGGCGCACCAGCCACCGGCAGATCCCGGCGGTCACGACGCTCTTGCCTGCGTCGGAGGTCGTTCCGGCGATCAGCAGTCCGCCGCTCATGACGCGGCCCCCCTCTTGCTCTTGAACAGCAGTTGTCCGGCGGTACAGGCAGCCAGGGCGAGCGTGCTCACCCGCCGCGACAGCCGTACGGCCCGCTCGATGTCGGCGACTTCGACGGCCCGCCCGGTCTCGTTGAGGACGGGCCGGTGCTCGACCCGGCCCCCGTACGCGAGGGTGCCGCCGAGCCGCACGCCGAGCGCGCCCGCGAACGAGGCTTCGACGGGGCCGGCGTTGGGACTGGGGTGCCGGCCGGCGTCCTCGCGCCAGGCGCGTACGGCGCCGCGCGGGTCGCTGCCCGCGACGGCGGCGAGTACGGCGGTCAGCCGGGCGCCGGGCCACCCCATGACGTCGTCGAGCCGCGCCGAAGCCCAGCCGAAGCGGCGGTACTTGGCGGACCTGTGCCCGACCATGGCGTCCAGTGTGTTGACGGCCCGGAAGCCGGCCAGCCCGGGCACACCGGCCACGGCGCCCCACACGAGCGCTCCCACCACGGCGTCGGAGGTGTTCTCGGCCACGGACTCGACGACGGCACGCGCGATTCCGTCCGCGTCGAGTGCCTGAGGATCCCGCCCGCACAGATGCGGCAGCCGCTCCCGGGCCACCTCGATGTCCCCGGCCGCCAGCGCACCGCCGATCGCCCGGGCCTCCCGGGCGAGGGAGGTCCCGCCCACGACGGCCCAGGTGGCGGTGGCGGTCAGCGCGAGGGAGGCGGCACCGGAGCTTCGCAGGGAACGGCTCGCGAGGGCGGCGAGCCCGGCGGCACCGCCCGCGCAGACGGCGGTGTGCAGTGCGCCCCACCCGCGGTGGTCGCGCCACAACGTCCGCTCCACGGCACCCGCGGCCCGCCCGAAGACGGCGACCGGGTGCCCGCGGCGGGGATCGCCGAGGAGCAGGTCACCGAGGAGGCCGGCGGCGGTGCCGTACGCGAAGACGCGATCGGCACGCATCGGTTCAGCCGACCGGAACGTCGGCTCGGACCGGGGTACTCAACGCATTGGGGCAGCCGCGCATGGCGATATGTCCTCACTCAGGGTGTCCACGCCCTGGTTCGACGAGACCGGCGGTGAGAGTTCCTGGCTCCCGGGGATTCTCTTCCCCGGTGACAGTGGCGGGACCGCGCCGGATTCGCACCGGCTTCCTCTCCTGCCGCCGTACTTGGCTCCGGCAGTCCACCACGGGGTGAGAACACCCGTCAACTTGCTGTTGACCTGCGGAGGGAGAGTGTGCGAAGGCCCACACACGCGTGGGGTGCGGGACGTCGATCCGTCCCGCACCCCACGTGAAGTGATGCGCTTTTCGCCGGTTTTGGGTATCCGGCTCCCGAGTCCTTCCGGGTGTCAGGCGACGATCAGATAGATGCCGTACGCCACCGCCGCCGCGCAGGCGGCGAAGCAGGCGTACGCGCCGGTGACCGCGAAGGCGGCCGAACCGCCCTGTGCCGAGGCGGACTCGCGCTTGGCGAGGCCGACGACGCCCAGGGTGAAGAGGCCGACGAGGGCCACGGTGGCCACGAGGCTGACTCCGAAGACGGAGCCGAGGGCTGCCCAGTCGATGTGCATGCTGTTCGTTCCTTAGACCGTGGCCGGGCGGGTGGGCTCGGCGGAGGGGCCGGGGTCCGGCGCCGGGATGGTCGTCATCAGGTGGGCGTCGAGATCGGCGCCGACCGTGGCGATCGGGCCCGCAGGCGGCGGGGTGACAGCGATGATCGCGGTCGTGACGACGCCCGCGGGCTCGGCGTCGACGTCGTTCACGTTGTCGATGGTGACCGGCTTGCGGCGCGACAGCGTCCAGATGACGCCGGCTCCGGTCAGGAGCAGCGCGCCCGTGGCGACGATGCCCCAGGTGCCCTGCTGGGTGAGGAACTCCGCGCCGGCGCCGACGAGCCCGGCGGCCGGCAGCGTCAGACCCCAGGCGACGAACATCCGGGTCGCGGTCGACCAGCGGACGACCCCGCCCTTGCGGCCGAGGCCGGCGCCCATCACCGCGCCGGAGCAGGACTGGGTGGTGGAGAGCGAGAAGCCCAGGTGCGAGGAGGCCAGGATGACCGTGGCCGCGCTGGTCTGGGCGGCGAAGCCCTGCTGCGGGGCGAGGTCGGTGAGGCCCTTGCCCATCGTGCGGATGATGCGCCAGCCGCCGAGGTAGGTGCCGAGCGCGATGGCCATACCGGCCGAGACGATGACCCAGGTGGGAGGGTTGGAGTCCGGGGCGATCACACCGCCGGTGACCAGGGCGAGGGTGATGATGCCCATGGTCTTCTGCGCGTCGTTGGTGCCGTGGGCCAGCGAGACCAGGCCCGCGGAGGCGATCTGGCCCGCGCGATAGCCCTTCGCGGTCGCCTTCTCGTCGGCGCGCCGGCCGATGACGTACGACAGGCGCGTCGCCAGTAGTGCGGCCAGGCCGGCCACCAGGGGAGCGGCGACCGCGGGGATCAGGACCTTGCTGACGACGGTCGAGCCGTTCACCGACGACCAGCCGGCCGACATGACCGCGGCGCCGATGAGGCCGCCGAAGAGTGCGTGGGAGGAACTGGAGGGCAGACCCAGGAGCCAGGTCAGCAGATTCCAGAGAATGGCGCCGACGAGCGCCGCGAAGATCACCTCGGTGCGGATTCCCTCTTCGTTGATGATGCCGCCGGAGATCGTCTTGGCGACCTCCACGGAGAGGAATGCGCCGACCAGGTTCAGCACGGCGGACATGGCCACCGCCGTCTTGGGTTTCAGAGCGCCGGTCGAGATGGTCGTCGCCATCGCGTTGGCAGTGTCGTGGAAACCGTTCGTGAAATCGAACACGAGAGCGGTGACGATCACGATCCCGAGGAGAAGCGTGATGTGTTCCATTTACCCAGGCTTCTGTTTGACGTCAGTGGCACAAGGACCGTAGGCAACCTGGGTGAACGGAAGATGAACTGGGGCGGGCGGAGGAGTGACCCAATCGGCGTGTCGCCACTCCACTTGTGTCGAAGCGGCGGCTCGTGTGTCGAACAGAGCCGGAATATTGGGCTCCGGCGCGGCTGCTACCCCTTCGCGAACGTCTTCAGCCGCGCCAGGGATCCGTTGAAGAGATTCTGGTCACCAGGAAGGCTGCCACTGTTGTCGTACTGCCAGAACGTCCAGAACGTCCAGCCTGCGGGCAGCGTTCCGGGGTCGGCCGAGTCGTAGCGGGCGAGCCACAGGGCGTGGTTCGAGGCGAAGGCGCGGCTGGCGCCGGTGCAGTCGTTCCACCAGTGGGTGGTCGTGTAGATCACCGGTCGACGGCCGGTCGCCCGCTTGACCTCGTCGCTGAACGCCTTGATCCACTTCACCATCGCGGTCCTGCTCAGGCCGTAGCACTTCTTGCCGTACGGGTTGTACTCGATGTCGAGCGCGGGCGGCAGCGTCCAGCCGTCCGCGCGCCAGGTGCCGCCGTTGCGCACGAAGTACGCGGCCTGCGCCCCGCCGGACGACCTGTCCGGCAGCGCGAAGTGATAGGCGCCCCGCAGCAGGCCCGCGGCGCGCGAACCGTCGTACTGCCCGCTGAAGTAGGGGTTGCGGTAGGTGGTGGACTCGGTCGCCTTGACGTAGACGAACCTGGCGCCCTTCGCGCGTGCCTTCGGCCAGTCGACGTTCTTCTGGTGCGAGGAGACGTCGTGTCCGCGCGGTGCGGCCGCCCCCGAGGCTGGATTCCCGGCGAGCAGGGTCCCCGCGACGGCCAGCGCCGCCGCGGAGGCCGCGACGGCGCAGGCGCGATGGCGGAACGGTTTGTGATCACGGGCCATATTTCCCCCCGGATGGCGACGTGCGCGACAAATCCCCCAGAGGTTACTGGAAGATCACCGGGTTCCGGTCCCACACCGGCCAATCGCACGGCGAGGGCGATGTGTGGCTGTATGCGCTCTGCCGGGGGCCGGCGTTGACCTCTAAAGTGCCCCCGCCCGGCACGGTGTTGACGCGCCCTCCTGGCAGGATCGCGCCATGGCTGAACAGCGGCGTGACACAGGGGACGACGGGGACGACCGGGGTGGGCGGGAGGACGCACAGGGCGCGCGTGGGCCGGGTGCGCCGGGGGCGGTGGAGCGTGCCTGGGACGAGCTCGTGGCGACAGCCCGCCGGACCGTGTCCGACGGGCTGGTCGTCGGTACGTCGGGCAACGTCTCGGTCCGCGTCGGGGACACGGTCCTGGTCACGCCGTCGGGAGTGCCCTACGACCGGCTGACGTCCGCGGACGTCGTCGCCGTCGACCTGGACGGCCGGCAGCTGCGCGGCACGCTCGTGCCGACGAGCGAACTGCCCATGCACCTCGCCGTCTACCGCACCACCGGCGCGCGCGCCGTCGTGCACACCCACGCCGTCCACGCGACGGCCGTCTCGACGCTCGTACCGGAGCTCCCGCTGATCCACTACATGTCCGGAGCGCTCGGCGGACCGGTCCGGGTTGCCCCCTATGCGACCTACGGCACACAGGAGTTGGCCGAGAACATGCTCCGGGCCCTCGCCGACCGCTCCGGCTGCCTCCTCCAGAACCACGGCACCGTCACCTACGGCACCAGCCTCACCCAGGCCTACGACCGCACCGCCCAGCTGGAGTGGATGTGCCGCGTCTGGCTGACGGCGTCCTCAGTACCGGGCCTGACCCCGAACCTCCTCACCCAGGAACAGGCGGAGCAGGCGGGGGAGCGGCTGCGGGGGTACGGCCAGCCGGGCTAGGGGGGTCCGTTCGGATCAGCCCCGGTCCTCGACGGCGCTCGGCCGAGACGCGCCGGTCCTGCGGCGTGCCGAGACGCGCTGGTCCTGCGGTGCCGAGCACGCGCACCCGTAAGACGAGGTCCCGGGCCGGAAGGGAAAGGCCGGCTCGTGTCCGTCCTCCCGCTGGCCGACAGCGGGCTCCCCCGGGAGACTGGACCGGTGCGCACTGTCAAAGCGACGGCCGCCGCCGTCACCGTTGCCCTGGCCGCCGGCGCGGCCTCCGTCGCCGCCGGCCGGTACGCCAGCGATGCCGCGCTGAAGGCGCCCCCGGGCCGGCCGCTGCCCACCGAGCCGCGCCTCACCGTGCACTCCACGGCCGCCGGCCAGATCACCCTCACCCGCGACCTGGCCTCGCTGCGCCCGGGAACGTACGGCCTGAGCGGTGACGGCTCCCACGCGGTCGTGGGGCCGGTCCTGGACTCCGCCCCGCACCCCGCCGACACGGTGGTACGCCGTCTGGAGCGCGTCACCCACGGCACTCTCCGGCCCGGCGACCGGGTGTGGCTCACCCCGAACCTCCACGTGGGCAATCCGAGCACCGCGCTCGGCCTGGACCACGCCGACGTCAACGTCCCCGGAGAACTCGGCGCCCTGCCCGCCTGGTTCGTGCCCGGCACCCGCGACACCTGGGTGATCACCGTGCACGGTCTCGGCGCCACCCGTGAACACCCCATGAACGTCATGGAGTTCCTGCACCGCCAGCAGCTCCCCGTCCTCGACGTCGCCTACCGCGGCGACCTCGGCGCCCCCCGCCCCCAGGACGGCCTGAACCACCTCGGCGAGACCGAATGGCGCGACCTGGACGCCGCCCTCCGCTACGCCGTGCGCTACGGCGCCGAACGGATCGTCCTGTACGGCTGGTCCACGGGCGCCACCATGGCGCTGCGCGCCGCCGCGCACTCCGCGGTGCGCGACCGCATCACGGGGCTCGTCCTCGATTCGCCCGTGCTCAGCTGGGAGACCACGCTGCGCGCCCTGGCCTCGGCCCGGCGCACGCCCGCCGCACTGCTGCCCCTGGCGGTCCGCGCCGCACAGGGGCGCACGGGTCTGCAGGGCGACCGCATCGTGGAGGCCGCCGACCCGGGCCGCCTGAAGGTGCCGGTCCTGCTGCTGCACGGGCCCGACGACGCGATCGCCCCCTGGGACTTCTCGCGCCGGCTCGCCGCCCGGCGCCCGGACCGGGTCACCCTGCACACCGTCCCGCACGCTCCGCACGGCGCCATGTGGAACGCCGACCCGGCGGATTACGAGGAGGCACTGCGCCGGTTCCTCACCCCGTTGATGTAGCCGGCTCGGACGGGCCGACGGCGGGCGGTGGCTGTATCCCGCCCCCAAGGGACGGCGGTCCAGGGGAGATCCCGCCGGGGCCGGCGAAGGGCTCCCGGCGGTTGCCCCGCGGACGGCCCGACGGTCTTCCGACCGGTTTCCCGGCCGACGACCCGGGGCGCGCGGACGGCTCGGAGCCGCCCCCGCGACTGCCCGCGGAAACGCTTCGGCGCGGCGGCGGTGCTCCTTCCGTTTCGGCCTCGCGCAAGAGGCGGCTCAAGGGTGTCGGGCGTCCGCCGAGACGCGCGCGCCCCTCGCCCGGGCCGCCCGCCGTCCCATTCCGTTTGGGTTTTCGGACTGTCAACCGGAAGACTGCACCTGTGACGTCCCGTAACCCGCGCGACTCCAGGCTCCGACTCGTCCGCCCGCGGCCTCTTGCCGCCGCCTCCCGAGCGGTGACCCAACGCCGCTCACGCCGCCCCGCGCCCCGGCCCCCCGAGGGCACACCGGCACCCTCGGAACTGGCGCGGATGGCACGCTCCGGCCTGGCCGGCGCGGCCCGTGTCGCCCGCTGGGCCGACTCCGCACTCCGTCCCGGGCGCGACGGCGCGACTCCCGACGGCAAGGGCGCCCTCTCCGAGGCCACCGCCGAACGGGCCGCCGGGGAACTGGGACTGACCCCGGCTCAGGTCCGCGCCGACTGGGACACCGCACGTCTGGCCGGCCTCGTCGAGGTGCACGGCGACTGCGCGCGCCCCGGCTGGCGCCTGCGCGCCTGGAACCGCGACGACAGCGCCGTACTGCGCGGCTGGGTCGCCCTTTTCGACGCCTGGTCGCTCGCCTATCCGGAGCCCACCGACCGCGAGCCCGCCGCCGTCGCCGAGGTCGTCTCCGCGATGCCGCAGGTGCTCTCCTTCCTTCAACTGTCCGCCGGGCCCGTCCCCGTCGAGCAGCTCCTGGACCTCCTCGAACAGCGCGTCACGGAACTGCGCACGGAGCGCTGCGAGATCCCCTACGGCCCCCAGCCCGACCCCGCCGTCGAGCCGGCGGACACCCCGCTGCCGCCGCTCCTCGACTGGGCTCTGCACGCCCTCGCCGCCGTCGGCGCCCTGACCTGCGCCGACGGACAGGCCACCCTCACGCCGCTCGGCAGCTGGGCGGTCTGGGTCAAGCTGGAGCAGATCTGCGTCGCCGCGCAGAGCCCCGCCGGGAACATCGAGCAGCCCGCCGAGGACATGCTCCGCGGCTGCGCGCAGCTGCGCCCGAACGCGGCCCGCGCCGAGTACCGCGCCTGGCTCGCCGCCCGCCCCGTCGGCAGCGCCGTCACCGAACTCCTCGACGCCGCCCGGGGCGAGGACGCCCTGCTGCGCGGTCTGGCCTTCGAGGCGCTGCGGGTGGTCGGCGCCCCCGCGGAGCCCGACGTCCGTGCCGTGGCCGACCGGACCCCGCTCCGCCCCTACGCCCTGCTGTGGCTCGCCGAGCACGAGGGCCACGACCCGGAGGACGTCCACGAGGTGCTCACCCGTGAAGAGGCCACCTGGCTGTGGGTGGACACCGCGGCCGCCGTCGCGGACCACGGTGAAGCCCCGCTTCTCGTACGGCACTTGGAGTCCGCCGTGCAGCCCACCGTGCCCGCGCTGCTCGACGAGGTGCGCGCGGTCGGGCATCCCCGCACCGTGCAGGTCCTGGTGGCGCTCGCCGCGGCGCACCCGGACCCGGCACTCGCCAAGGCCGTCCGCAGAGCGGCTTTCCAGGTGCACACCGGAGGGAGCTGACGGACGCCCTACGCCCCTATCTCGGGGGCGTACGTCCCGAAGCTCCAGATGTTGCCCTCTATGTCCCGGGCCATGTAGTCCCGCGAGCCGTAGTCCTGGTCCGTCGGGGGCATCAGGATCTCCGCGCCGTGGTCCACGGCCTGCTGATGATGGGCGTCCACGTCGTCGACCACCACGTACACCCCGGTGGGGCCGGCGCCCTTCATCGCGGTGTCGAAGACGCCGCCGCGGCCCTTGGAGCCGAGCATCACCGCGCCGTTGCCCTGCACCAGCTCGGCGTGCATCACCGCCCCGTCCTCGCCCTCGTACACCGACAGCTCGGTGAAGCCGAAGGCCTCCGTGAGCTGCCTGATCGCCGCTTTCGCGTCCGCGTACAACAGCGTCGGGTAGGTGCTCGGGCGCCTGCCGTCCGTGCCTGCCATGCCGATCACTCCCTGTGGTCCTGTCGGTTTCCGCCCGGTCCCGTCGGCGGATGTGACCTGCTCCACAGTCTTGCACCGGCCACTGACAACGGCCCGGGCGAGCGGGAGCGGCCGGCGCGGGACCGACGCCGCGGCGCACTCAGCGGAAGGTGTTGCACTGGGCCATGTCGCCGCTGCGGTAGCCCTGGTAGAACCACTGCTGCCGCTGCGCGGCCGAGCCGTGGGTGAAGGACTCCGGCGTCACCCGGCCCTGGAACTTCTCCTGGATCCGGTCGTCGCCGACGGCGGCCGCCGCGTCCAGGCCGTCCCGGATGTCGGCGTCCGTGAGGCTGGTGATCAGCGGCTTGCCGGTCGACTCGTCCTTTGCGGTGGTCGCGTTGTGCGACCACACCCCCGCGTAGCAGTCGGCCTGCAGCTCGACCTTGACCGCGTTGCTGTTCGCGCCGGTCCGCCCGTCCTGCGCCCTGCCCAGCGTCCCCATCAGGTCCTGCACATGATGGCCGTACTCGTGGGCCACCACGTACGCCTGCGCGAACGGCCCGCCACTGGAGCCGAATTTGGTCCGCAGCTCGTCGAAGAAGCCGAGGTCCAGATAGACCTTGCGGTCACCGGGGCAGTAGAAGGGCCCCACGGCCGACGTAGCCGTCCCGCACGCGGTGCCGACCCGGCCGCTGAAGAACACCGTCGGCGACAGCGTGTACGTACCGCTGCGACGCCTGAACTCCTGCCGCCAGTAGTCCTGCACGCTGTTGACCACCGCCACGATGCGGCAGTCCTCCTTGGTGTTCGCGTCCTGTCCCGTGCGGCAGGTCTGCTGGACCTGGGCCAGGGAGGACGCCGTCGGCGCGGGATCGTCGTTGCCGGAGGAGAGACCCAGCTGGTCGGGGCCCACTCCGAAGAACAGACCCAGGAGCAGTGCGATCAGTCCGGCGATGCCGCCGCCGACGGTCGCTCTGCCGCCGGGGATTCGACTGCCGCGCACATCCTGCACCTCGGAGGTGTCCAGGTCGGCGTCGTCGTCGAACTGCATGGGCGCACCACCCTCTGCGTACGTCGGTCCGTGGCCGCCATCCTTCTACTTCGCCCGGCCCGCGGCGCCGGGCGAAGGTCCGAACGGGGGACGAGCTCCGCCCGCCCGCCGTGTCCCGGCGCCCCGCCCGCCCCGCCCGCCTACGCTCTGCGCCTGATCCATGGGCGGGCAACCTGAGGGGGGCAAGGGTGGTCGTACTGCCGGTCGAGGGACCACAGCCGGTCCCGGCCGCCCCGCGTCCCGGGCCGGCCGTCACCAAGGCCCCGGCGCACGCCCCGGCCACCCTGCCAGCGCCGCCCCCGAGCGCGCTCCACGCCCGCCCCCGGACCCTCCGCCGGCTGCTCCCCGCGGCCCTCGCCGTCCTGCTGGCGGCCCCCCTCCTGGCCACCGCCCACCACGTCCGCCCCGCTCCCTACGGCGATCACCTCGCCGCCTCCGCGCGCGCGGAGCACACGGCGCCGGGCCGGCTGCGGACGAGAGGGGCCGTCGTCGAGGCGTACGACCCGGCGACCGGCCGCGTCCGCTGGAGCTACGCCCGCGAGGGACGGCGCCCGCTGGCCGTGCTCCCCGCGCGCGTGCACGCACTCGCGCTCTGGGACGACGGGCTGGTCACCGACACCGCGCCGGACGGCGACACGGTCCGCTGGCACCGCGCGCTGCCCGGGGCCGCGCCCTGGCTCGCCGCCCATGGGGGAGGCGGTGTCCTGCGGCTGCTCGGTCGCGGGGAGCGCATGCTCGCCGTGGTCACCCCCGGCCGTATCGCCGCCTACCGCACCGCGGACGGCGATCTGCGCTGGGTGCTGCCCGCCCGTCGCGGATGCGCCTTCGTGCCCGACCGCGCCGTGCGCCGGGGCGGGGCACTGCTGCTGGCGCAGCCGTGCGGGGCCACCGAGCCGTGGACCGCCCAGATCATCGGCGTGGACGACCTCGGCCGGATCACCCCGTCCCGCACCCCGCTGGGCAACGAGCGTCACAGTCCCGAACGCCCGCACACAGGAAAAGTGGTTGCACGGCCCCGTTAGACTTGGCCCATGGCCATTCTCCTCGCGCATTAGACGGCGGGAACGTCCTCAGCCGCCCACCCCGTCATCCATCCCGCCCTGGAGTCTGTCCGTGATCTCCGCCTCCGGTATCGAGCTGCGCGCCGGCGCCCGTGTCCTCATCGAGTCCGCCACCTTCCGAATCGCCAAGGGCGACCGCATCGGCCTGGTCGGCCGCAACGGCGCGGGCAAGACCACTCTCACCAAGGTCCTCGCCGGTCAGGGTGTCCCCGCCGGCGGCACCGTCACCCGCTCCGGCGAGGTCGGCTATCTCCCGCAGGACCCCCGCACCGGCGACCTCGACGTACTGGCCCGCGACCGCATCCTCTCCGCCCGCGGCCTGGACACCCTGATCCGCAAGATGCGCGAGAACGAGCAGCGCATCGCCAACGGCGCGGGCGCCACCCGCGAAAAGGCCATGCGGCAGTACGAGCGCCAGGAGACCGAGTTCCTCACCAAGGGCGGGTACTCCGCCGAGGCCGAGGCCGCCACCATCGCCGCCGCGCTGAATCTGCCCGACCGGGTGCTCGGCCAGCCCCTGCACACGCTCTCCGGCGGTCAGCGCCGCCGTATCGAGCTGGCCCGGATCCTCTTCTCGGACGCCGACACGCTGCTCCTGGACGAGCCGACCAACCACCTCGACGCCGACTCGATCGTCTGGCTGCGCGACTACCTGAAGAGCTACCGCGGTGGCTTCGTCGTCATCTCCCACGACGTGGACCTGGTCGAGACGGTCGTCAACAAGGTGTTCTACCTGGACGCCAACCGCGCCGAGATCGACTTCTACAACATGGGCTGGAAGCTCTACCAGCAGCAGCGCGAGGCCGACGAGAAGCGCCGCAAGCGCGAGCGGCAGAACGCCGAGAAGAAGGCCGCCGCGCTGCACTCGCAGGCGGACAAGATGCGCGCCAAGGCCACCAAGACCGTCGCCGCACAGAACATGGCCCGCCGGGCCGACAGGCTGCTCGCGGGCCTGGAGTCCCAGCGGAAGTCCGACAAGGTCGCCAAGCTGCGGTTCCCCGAGCCGTCGCCCTGCGGCAAGACCCCCCTGATGGCCGAGGGGCTGTCGAAGTCGTACGGCTCGCTGGAGATCTTCACCGACGTCGACCTGGCCATCGACAAGGGCTCACGCGTCGTGATCCTCGGTCTGAACGGTGCCGGAAAAACGACTCTTCTGAAGCTGCTCGGCGGCGCCGAGAAGCCGGACACCGGTGAGGTCATCGAGGGCCACGGCCTCAAGCTCGGCTACTACGCGCAGGAGCACGAGACCCTCGACCCGGACCGCACGGTCCTGGAGAACATGCGCTCCGCCGCCCCCGACCTGGACCTGGTCGAGGTGCGCAAGACGCTCGGCTCGTTCCTGTTCTCCGGCGACGACGTCGACAAGCCGGCCGGTGTGCTGTCCGGCGGCGAGAAGACCCGTCTCGCGCTCGCGACCCTGGTGGTCTCCTCCGCGAACGTCCTCCTCCTCGACGAGCCGACCAACAACCTCGACCCGGCCAGCCGTGAGGAGATCCTCGGCGCGCTGCGCACCTACAAGGGCGCGGTCGTGCTCGTCACCCACGACGAGGGCGCCGTCGAGGCGCTCCAGCCGGAGCGGATCATCCTGCTGCCCGACGGCGTCGAGGACCTGTGGGGCGCGGACTACGCGGATCTGGTCGCGCTGGCATAAGTCCCGGCCCGGGCCCCCGGGGGCGTCAGCCGGGCGTGATCGAATGACTGATCCACTGCGTATGGATCATTCGGCCGATCCGTGATCCATCATCTGTGTGAGATCTCCTCATACCGAGGTGTGTCCTACATCGATTTCGCGGCCGAGCCCTTGGTTCCCAAGGCCTCGGCCGTCTCGCGTCGCTGACCTGGCACTTCGTGGATGAACCCGTTCGGCCGTACGGAGAGCTCGGTGCGGAATTCTGGATTCCACTCGTGGGGACGGGCTCCTGTCGTCAAAACCTTGTCTTATCGACCTTGCCGAATGGCTGGCCATGAAGCCCGGGAGGGGTGATCATGAGAAGTCCAGAGCGCACTTCCCACGAGGAGGCACGGGTGGCCGAGACTCTGAAGAAGGGCAGCCGGGTAACCGGCGCCGCGCGCGACAAGCTCGCGGCAGACCTGAAGAAGAAGTACGACTCCGGTGCGAGCATCCGAGCGCTGGCCGAAGAGACCGGCCGTTCGTATGGCTTCGTGCACCGGATGCTCAGCGAGTCGGGCGTCACGCTCCGTGGGCGTGGCGGAGCGACGCGAGGCAAGAAGGCCGCCTCGGCCTGAGGCCGGACGTCCCCATCGGCTTCGGTGGTGACCACCCGGGCGGTCGGGTTGACCGACCGGGTGGTTACTGTGCAGTCACTTAAGGATGCCGTCGTACGGCATCTCCTGTGACCGCACGCATCGGAGGCTTGCCATGGCTTCGCTCGACCCGCTACTCGACAAGGATGGTGTCCAGCTCACCGTCGACGAGGCGATCGCCACGGTGACACTGGCCAATCCGGCCAAGCGCAACGCCCAGAGTCCTGCGCTGTGGCGGGCGTTGACGCAGGCCGGACGGTCATTGCCGGGCTCTGTCCGGGTGGTGGTGCTGCGCGCCGAGGGCAAGTCCTTCTCGGCGGGCCTCGACCGGCAGGCGTTCACGCCCGAGGGCTTCGACGGCGAACCGTCGTTCATCGACCTCGCGCGTGGCTCCGACACCGAACTCGACGCGACCATCGCCGAATACCAGGAGGCGTTCACCTGGTGGCGGCGCAGCGACGTCGTGTCCATCGCCGCCGTGCAAGGACATGCCATCGGTGCGGGCTTCCAGCTCGCTCTCGCTTGTGACCTGCGCGTCGTCGCCGACGACGTGCAGTTCGCGATGCGCGAGACCAGCCTGGGGCTCGTGCCCGACCTCACGGGGACCCATCCGCTGGTGAGTCTCGTGGGGTACGCCCGTGCGCTGGAGATCTGCGCGACCGGGCGCTTTGTGTCGGCTGAGGAGGCCGAGCGCACCGGCCTCGCCAACCTCGCGGTGCCCGCCGAGCAGCTCGACGACACGGTCCGGGACCTCGCCGGCGCCCTGCTCTCCGCCCCGCGCGACGCGGTGATCGAGACCAAGGCCCTGCTCCGCGGGGCGCAGGACCGCTCCTACGAGGAGCAGCGCACCGCTGAGCGTGCCGCCCAGGCGCGTCGCCTGCGCGACCTCGCCGGGATCGGCGAGTAACCCCTCCCCAGCCCGTTCACAGCACCCCGGGGCGTCTGTCCACCATGGTGACGACGACGGCCACGGAAGGCTGCTCTGGCAGGGCCTCCGCCACGGTCGCACGGACCGCGCGGGCCACGTCCACGGCCCGCGTGTCCGCAGACACGGCGAACTCAACGCGGACGTGGCGCCGCGGCAGCGCAGTTCCGCCGCCCGCGCCGTCCTCCGGGCGGTCCTCGATGTGGACCGGTTGGCCCATGGCGTCCGTCAGACGGGTGACGCCCGGGACGGCCAATGCGGCCGCGGCGACCCGGGCCTCCTCGACGTCGGCCGGCAGCGCGGCCGGCACCGCATCAGCGGGGCGTACGGCTTCGGGGGTCTCGTCCGCGTCCAGGAGGCCCGTCACCCGCAGATCCACCTCCGTGACCCGCAGGCCGAGGTGCCCTGTCGCGGCGGCCAGCAGGGCGCCCCGCAGCCGGGCAGCGGTCGCGGGCAGTGGTTCCGCCCCCTGAGCGGTGGGATCCGCCGCGGCCGCGAACTCCCCGGTGAGCCGGAGCGGACCGGGCGGCAGGGCGCTGGGCGGCGGCGGCACCGCGGGCTCGTCCAGCAGCTCCGGGTCGGCGAGGGCGACTCGGAGCGCGCCCAGACGCACCCCGCGTACGGCATGGGCCGCGTACCGAAGGGACGAGCGCGCCGCCTCCTCCGTGATCCACGCGCCGTCGCGCGCGTCACCGAGCGGCAGCAGCCTGCCGAGCCCCAGCTGATTCCGTACAGCCTGCGTCCATCGGTCCGCCGTCATTCCCCCAGCCTGCCCCATCCCCGGCGCGAGACCGCGCAACCCCGCTTACTGTGGGCGAAGGAGGACGACCGAAAGGGATGTACGGCGATGACCGACATGAGTGAGCGGAAGCGGCCGGATAACCCCGCGGGCGAACAGGAACTGCCCGGCACCACGCAGACCCGCAGGACCGGTACGACCAAGCGCGGCGGCGGAGACCCGGCCACGCGCGGGCGGACCACGATCGCCGACGGTGTGGTGGAGAAGATCGCCGGACTCGCCGCCCGCGACGTGCTCGGCGTGCACGCCATGGGCAGCGGGCTGAGCCGGACCTTCGGAGCGGTGCGGGACCGGGTGCCCGGTGGCACCAAGTCCGTCTCGCGCGGCGTCAAGGCCGAGGTCGGCGAGGTGCAGACCGCGCTCGACCTGGAGATCGTCGTCGAGTACGGGGTGTCGATCGCGGACGTCGCCCGCGATGTGCGCGAGAACGTGATCGCGGCCGTCGAGCGCATGACCGGGCTCGAGGTCGTCGAGGTCAACATCGCCGTCAGTGACGTGAAGCTGCCGGACGAAGAGGACGAGGAGCCGGAGTCACGGCTCCAGTGACCACGGACGACCCGGATTGTTGAGGAGCGCACCATGAGCTTGGCCGTGATCGGCATGATCGCCGGAATGGCGCTGGGCTTCGCCGGCTACTTCGGCGGATTCGGGGCCTTTTTGCTGGTGGCGGCCCTGGGGGCCATCGGTTTCGTCGTCGGGCGGTTCCTGGAGGGCGATCTGGACCTCGGCGACTTCTTCCGCTCCCGCGACGACCGGCGGCGGTGACACGTGGCCCCGCAGGCCGGGCGGCTCAGTGAGACGCGACGGCCCGCGACGGCCGTCCCGGCGGGCGACCGCGGCGCGACCCGGATCGCCGACCGGGTCGTCGCGAAGATCGCTGCCCAGGCCGCCCGCGAGACGCTGGAGACACGGCCCGCGGCCGCCACGGCTCCGCATGCCACCGTCGTGGTGCGCCACAACACCGCCCGGGTCCGCGTCAGCCTCGACCTCGCATACCCCTCCGACATCGGTGGCCAGTGCACTGCGGTGCGTCGTCATGTCGCCCAGCGGGTAAAGGCGTTGGCGGGGATGGAAGTACCGGAGGTGGCCGTTCAGGTGGAGCGGCTGCACCTGGCACAGGCGCCCGGCGCGGCACAGGGGAGGACGCAGTGAGCGAGCCCCGGGACGAGAAGAACACCTTGAGCACCTCCGAGGGCGGCGGCACCCAGCGGCTGCCGGTCGTGGAGGTCATGGAGAAGGGGCCCGAGAGCGAACTGGGCCAGTCCGCCTCCGCGGCGGCGTACGAACCGCTGCCCACCCTCGACGACGAGGGCGACGGACAGGGCCGCTTCTGGTCCGTGCGCCGCGTCCCGGCGGGCATCGTCGCGCTGCTGATCCTCGCGGCCGCGGGCGTCCTGCTGTACGACATCGCGGCCGTACGAGCCGACCATCCGGCCCTGCGCTGGCGCAGGTCGCTCGCCCGGCAGCTCGCCGAACGGCCCCTCGACGACACCTGGGTGCTCGTCGGCGCCGGCGTCGCCGTGGCCCTCGGGCTCTGGCTGATCGTCCTAGCCGCCACCCCCGGTCTGCGCGATGTGCTGCCGATGCGGCGCCCGCACGCCGATGTCCGGGCCGGCCTGCACCGTGGCGCCGCGGCCCTGGTGCTGCGCGACCGGGCCATGGAGGTCTCCGGGGTGCGCGCGGTCCGGGTCCGGGTGGGGCGCCGGAAGGTCGACGTCCGGGCCCTCTCGCACTTCCGTGAACTCGACGACGTACGCGCCGACTTGGACACCACGCTCACCGACGGGATCAGAGGGCTCGGGCTCGCCCGGCGCCACGCCCTGTCGGTGCACGTCGGCCGTCCCGGCCGGAAGGGGTAGAGGTGAGGTCCGTGCTGAGGGTCGTCAACCGGGTGCTGCTGGGGCTCGCCGGACTCGTGCTGGTCGTTCTCGGCGGTTCCGTGCTCGCCATCGGGCTCGGCGCGAAGCCGCCCTCCTGGTGGATCCATGACGGGCGGCACGATGTGCTGCTCAGCGACGCCGACCGGGCCCGCTGGCGCGACGAGAGCTGGTGGTGGCCGGCCGTCATCGCCGTACTCGCCGTCCTGCTGCTGCTCGCCCTGTGGTGGCTGTCGGCCGTGCTGCGGCGGCGCCGGCTGGCCGAGGTCCTCGTCGACACCGGCGACGGCGAGGGCGCGCTGCTGCGCGGCCGGGCGCTGGAGGGCGTACTGGCCGGTGAGGCGGAGGAGCTGGAGGGCGTCGAGCGGGCGCGGATCCTGCTGACCGGACGGCGCAGCGCCCCGGAGGCCCGGGCGCAGCTCCGGTTGCAGCCGCACGCCGACCCCCGGGACACGCTGCACCGGCTGACGGCCGAGGCACTGGCGCACGCCCGGGACTCGGCCGGCCTCGCGACGCTTCCCGCGGAGGTCCGTCTCCGCGCGGCCAAGCACCGGGCCGAACGCGTCAGTTGAGCACGCGCCCAGGACGTGGAGGGTCCGGGAGACTCATCCGGACGACGCCCTCAGAACCCGTGCCGCACGCCGCCGTCCACCGGCAGCATGATGCCCGTCAGATAGGAGGCCCCGGGCGAGAGCAGGAACGCGGCCGCGCGGCCGAACTCCTCCGGGAAGCCGTAGCGGCGCAGCGGGATGCGCGACTCGTTGGCCGCGCGGGTGGCCTCCGGGTCGGCGGAGAGGGCGTCGAGCTCGCGGACGCGGTCCGTGTCGATGCGGGCCGGAAGCAGGCCGACGACGCGGATGCCGCGCGGGCCCAGCTCGTCCGCCAGTGACTTGGCGAAGCCCGCGAGGCCGGGCCGCAGTCCGTTCGAGATGGTCAGCCCCGGGATCGGCTCGTACACCGAGCCGGAGAGCACGAAGCCGATGACACCGCCCTCGCCGAGCTCCGCGGCGGCCGCGCGGGCCAGCCGTACCGCACCGAGGAAGACGGACTCGAACGCGGCCGTCCACTGCTCGTCCGTGTTGTCGGCGACGAAGCCGGGCGGCGGGCCGCCGACGCTGATGAGGATGCCGTCGAAACCGCCGAAGTGCTCATGGGCGGCGCCGATCAGCCGGTCCGCGACCGCCGGGTCGGCATTGTCGGCGGACACACCGACGGCGTTCGGGCCGAGCGCCGCGGCGGCCTCGGTCACCCGCTTCTCGTCCCGCCCCGTGACGATCACCTTCGCGCCGTCGGCGACGAGCTCACGCGCCGCGGCGTTGCCCAGGCCACGGGTGGCACCCGTGACGACGTACACACGGTCCTTCAGTCCAAGATCCATGACCCCTATCCTGCCCTCTCGCCCCCGAACAGGGCGAGGGCGGTGGTCACCAGACCGATATGACTGAACGCCTGCGGGAAGTTCCCGAGCTGGCGCCCGGCGATGGGGTCGTACTCCTCGGAGAGCAGGCCCACGTCGTTGGCCAGCCCCACCAGCCGCTCGAACAGCTCCCGCGCCTCGTCGGTGCGGCCCGTCATGTGCAGCGCCTCCGCGAGCCAGAACGAACAGACGAGGAACGTGCCCTCGTCGCCGGGCAGTCCGTCGATGTCGGTCTCGTCGGTGCTGTAGCGGCGCACGAAACCGCTGTGGCCGAGTTCGTCGCGGATCGCGTTGATCGTGCCGATCACCCGCGGATCGTCGGGCGGCAGGAAACCGACGCGGGGGATGAGCAGCGTGGAGGCGTCCAGTTCGCGTGAACCGTAGGACTGCGTGAAGGTGTTCCGCTCGGCGTCGTAGCCGCGCTCGCACACCTCCCGGTGCACCTCGTCCCGCATCGCCCGCCAGCCCTCCAGGTCGCCGGTGAGCTTCGGGTCGAACTCCAGCGCCCGGACCGCGCGGTCGGCGGCCACCCACGCCATCACCTTCGAGTGCACGAAGTGCCGGCGCGGCCCGCGCACCTCCCACAGTCCCTCGTCCGGCTGTCGCCAGGCGGTCCGCAGGAACTCCATCAGGGCGACCTGCACCCGCCACATGTGCGGCTTCATGGGCAGCCCCGCGCGCCGGGCCAGCGTGAGCGAGTCGATGACCTCGCCGTACACGTCCAGCTGCAATTGCTCCACCGCGTCGTTGCCCACCCGGACGGGTGCGGAGTCCGCGAAGCCGGGCAGCCACGGCAGTTCGTACTCGGTGAGGCGGCGCTCGCCACCGAGGCCGTACATGATCTGCAGGTCCGCCGGGTCGCCCGCGACCGCCCGCAGCAGCCAGTCACGCCAGGCCTCGGCCTCCTCCACGTACCCGACGGAGAGCAGCGCGCCGAGGGTGAGCGTGGCGTCGCGCAGCCAGCAGTAGCGGTAGTCCCAGTTGCGGATGCCGCCCAGCTCCTCCGGGAGCGAGGTGGTGGGAGCGGCCACGATGCCCCCGGTCGGCTCGTAGGTGAGGGCCTTCAGGGTGATCAACGACCGCACGACCATGTCCCGGTGCGGCCCCTCGTAGCTGCAGCGCGCCGCCCACTTCTGCCAGTCCTCGACGCTGGAGCGCAGCGCGTCCAAGGGATCGCAGAGCGGCGGGCGCGGCCGGTGCGAGGGGTGCCAGGTGAGCACGAAGGCCACCTTCTCGCCGGCCTCCACGGTGAACTCCGAGTACGTGCGGAAGTCCTTGCCCCAGGTGCGCACGGGCGGCTCGCTGCGGAACCAGACGGCGTCCGGCCCCGCCACGGCCACCCGCTGGCCGTCCGATCTGCGCATCCACGGCACGACCGAGCCGTAGTCGAAGCGCAGCCGGAGGGTGCTGCGCATCGTCACCCGGCCGCTGAGCCCTTCGACGACGCGTACGAGATCGGGGGCGTGTTCGCGCTGCGGCATCAGGTCGGTGACGCGGACCGAGCCCTCGTCCGTCTCCCACTCGGTGTCCAGCACCAGCGAGTCGGGCCGGTACGCGCGGCGGGTGCAGGGACCCGCGCCCTTGGGCCCGAGGCGCCAGTGGCCGTGGTCGTCGTCGCCCAGCAGCGCCGCGAAGCACGCGGGCGAGTCGAACCGTGGCAGACACAGCCAGTCGACCGAGCCGTCGCGCCCCACCAGGGCGGCCGTCTGTTCGTCGCCGATGAGCGCGTAGTCCTCGATGCGTCGTTGCACGGTGGACGGGTTCCCGAAGCGGACGACCGCCAATCGGGCCGCCGGAGTGGCGTGAGCACCCGAAAGGGGCGCGGGTGGGTGCGGCGGCGGTCCTCGACGTGGGCCGTATGGGTCTACGGGGCTACACGGCGGCCGGGGTCGTCCCGGGCGGTAGGGGTGTGCGGGTCTCTACACGGCGGCCGGGGTCGCCTCCGGCGTGGTCGCCTTCTCGGCGGCCTCCGCCCGGTCCCGGCGCTCACGCCGGACGAGGACGACCCAGCCCACGGGAACGCCGGCGGAGAACAGCCACCACTGGATGGCGTACGCCATGTGCGGACCGATGTCGCTGTGTTCCGGGTCGGGGATCAGCTCGGGGGAGCCGCCCTTGGGGGCCGGCGAGGTCTGCTCGATGTAGCCGCCGAGGACCTGCTTGCCGAGCCGCTCCGCCTCCTGGCCGCTGTTGATCAGCATGACCTGACGGTCCGGCAGTCCCTGGACGTTCTTGATGCCGCTGTCGGCGGTCGTCTCGTCGGCCATCAGCCGGCCGGTGACGGTGAGCTCGCCCTTCGCGGGCGCGGGGACCTTGGGGAACGCCGTCTGTACGTCGTTCGCGGGGATCCAGCCCCGGTTCACCACCAGCACCCGCCCGTCGTCCAGGACGAAGGGGGTCAGGACGTGGAAGCCGACCTCCCCGTCGGAGTTCGTACGGCGGCGCACCACGACCTCGTGCGCGGTGTCGAAGGTGCCCTTCGCGGTGACCCGGCGGTACAGGTCGTCGTGCCTGACGTGCCGGCCCGGCCCGGTCAGCGACTCGGCGGACACCGGTTCGGCGGCCAGCGAGTTGGAGATCACGGTGTTCAGCGCCACCTTGTGCTCGTGGCGGTGCAGCTGCCAGAAGCCCAGCTCGATCATGGTCGGGATGAGCGCGAGCATCAGAAGGGTGAGAATCACCCACTGCCGGGACAACAGGAAGCGGTACACCCCAATGACGTTACCCCGCATGAATCGGCCCCCGCCGGGAGGGTCCCGACAGGGGCCGCGCGGGGGCCCGACCCGGCTCAGACCCTGTCGATGATGCCCACCCTTCCCTCCGCGCGGGCGCAGTGGGCGCCGCAGTACCAGTGGCCCTCGACCTCGACTCCCTGGCCGATGATCTGGACGCGACAGTGCTCACAGATGGGGGCCATGCGGTGAATCGCGCAGGAGAAGCAGTCGAAGACATGCACCGAACCCTGGGCATGGATTTCGAACGTCATACCGTAGTCATTGCCACATACTTCACATCTCGCCATGCGCCACAGGGTGGGGCGCCGACGCGGATCGGGCGAGCGGGCCGTGGGCGAGTCGCCCGGCAATCACCCGTCTGACCTCGGGCCTGCGGGCGGGTGCGGAGCCCCGGG
The DNA here is from genome assembly GCF_042723265.1 of Streptomyces sp. NPDC058371. Taxonomy (NCBI): domain Bacteria; kingdom Bacillati; phylum Actinomycetota; class Actinomycetes; order Kitasatosporales; family Streptomycetaceae; genus Streptomyces; species Streptomyces sp. NPDC058371. The sequence goes on from NZ_JBHXJC010000005.1 coordinate 469,652, forward strand.
CGAGGCCCGGCCGAGCCGAGGGCGCTCACGCCCCCGAGGCCGGCTCCACGTCTCGCAGCAGCTGTCCGAACGCGGCCTCGTCGATCACCGGCGTCCCGTACTGCCGGGCCTTGACCACCTTGGACGTACCCGAGTCCGGATCGTTCGTGACGAGCAGGCTGGTGAGCCGGGACAGGCTCGTCGCGATGTGCAGCCCGGCCTCGACGGCGCGGTCCTCCAGCAGCTCGCGGTCGACCGAGGTGTCCCCGGAGAACGCGACCCGCATGCCCTGCTTGAGCGATGCGCCGTCTTCGTACCGGCCCGGGTTGGGGTACGGACAGGCGGGCCGCTTGCGGGAGGGCCGCCAACTGCCCGACCCGTAGCCCCCGGAGGGCGGGCCACCGGTCGACTGCTGTCCGATCCGCGGCGCGCCGGACCACTCGGTGAGTGGCCGGCACTCGAGCAGAGGCAACCGGACCCCGTCGCGCGCGGCGGCCCGCAGGCTCGGCCGGAACGCCTCGGCGAGCACGCGCGCGTCGTCCAGCGCATGGTGCGCCCGCTGCTGTACGACGCCGAAGTGCGCGGCCAGCGACTCCAGCTTGTGGTTGGGCAGCGGCAGCCGCAGCTCCTTGGACAGGGCGATGGTGCACAGGCGCTGACGCACCGGCGCCTCGCTCTCCGCGCGCGCGTACTCGCGGGCGATCATGGACCAGTCGAAGACGGCGTTGTGCGCGACGAGCACCCGGTCCGCGAGGCGGTTCGCGAACTCCTCGGCGATGTCCGGGAAGAGCGGCGCCCCTTCGAGCATGTCGCTCGTCAGACCGTGGATCCACACCGGGCCCGGATCCCGCTCCGGGTTGACCATCGTGTACCAGTGGTCCTCGACCTCGCCGCGTGCGTCCAGCCGGTAGACGGCGGCCGAAATGATCCGGTCGTCCCGGGCCAGCCCGGTGGTCTCCACGTCAACGACCGCGTATCCCTTCGGATACGCGGCCGGCCAGGGGGCTGGGGACGCTGCTGTCGTGAGGTCTTCGAGCATGGTCCATGAGGATACGGGGCGGCTCGGACAGTGACGGTCCGGGCCCGTCGCCGCGCCGCGACCGGCGGCCTCGGGAGGACGGTGCGCCCGCGGGGCCGTACGCGCACGCCTTTCTGACGGATTCTCAGGGCATTTGCTGCGAAATCGGACGGGGCGTCGGCTGTGTGGAGGGGGGGCGTCGACTGGGCGGAATGGGGGCGCCGGTCGTGCGGAGGGGGGCCGGTCGTGCGGAGGGGGGGGCCGGTCGTGCGAACGGGGCGTCGGTCGTGCGGGTGGCCGGCCGGTGTACGGCATCGACCGTACCTGCGAGGGTGTCCGGCGCTCGGGCACGGCGGCCGGCCGGTCCACCCGGGGTGGTCTCGCTCACTCCGGTGACAGAAGCCCGTCGACCAGGGCCCGCACGGACGCGGTGAACAGCCGCTCGGGATCGGCGGGGCGGGCCAGGGCGCGGGCCAGCGCGGAATCGCCCTCGGCCGTATCCGGCGCCCACAGCTCGGGCTCACCCGGCCGCCGGCCGGGTGTGCGCTCGCGGGCGCGCTCCACGAGGACGTGGCCCACGACCTGGAACTGGACGGCGCGTACGACCTCGGCGGCCCGCGCGCCCCGCAGTCCCGCCGCGTGCACCTCGTGCACCAGGGCCTGCTGCGCGGGCAGGAACATCCGTTCCGTCAGGCCGCGTTCGTGCACCATCGCGATCAGGTGCGGATGGGCGCGCAGCCGCCGGCGCAGGATGCGGGCCACGGACACGACGCGCTGCGCGGGCGTGCGGCCGGTCGGCCGGATCTCGCCGAGGTCGGCGACGGTCCGTTCGACGAGCGCGTCGAGCAGGGACTCGCGATTGCCGATGTGCCAGTAGATCGAGGTGACCGCGGTGCCCAGCTCGGCGGCGAGCTTGCGCATGGTCAGGGCTCCGGGCCCGTGCTGCTTCACGAGTCCGGCGGCCGCCTCCAGGACGTCGTCGCGGGTGAGTGCCGGTCTGCCCACGGTGTTCCCTCTCCCGTCGCTCAGAGGCGCTTCGCTGCCCTCAATTCCGTTTTCTGCACGCGTATTTACCCTTCGCGAGGGCTGCTGTAACCCTGTTACAGAGCACCCTCCTGACGGTTCATCAGCGAAGGGCGGTACGACGACATGGCACGAGTGCGGTACGGGGCGCGGACCGAGGCGGAGATCGCCGCCGCGCGCACCGCGGGCGCCAGGCTCCCCGACATCTGGTCGACCGGGGTGGTGGCCGTCTGGGAGAGCGATCCGGACGCGGTCGCGGCGGTCCTGCCGCCGCCTCTCAAGCCCACCGGCCGCGCGCTGGTGCGGGTGAACATCAGCAAGGTCGACCTGCCCGGATACCCGTTGGGCGCGGGCTCGTTCGCCGTCGCGGCCGAGCACGACGGCGTCGAGGGCTGGTACCCGCTGGTCATGCCGATGACCCACGAGCGGGCCCTCACCGGCGGCCGCGAGGTCTTCGGCGAACCCAAGAAGCTCGGCGAGGTGACCGTCGAACGCGAGGGTCTCGTCGTACGGGCGGCACTGGCCCGGCACGGCATCGCGTTCGTCGAGGTGCGCGGCGCGGTCAGCGGGAACCTGCCGCTCCCGGAGCCCGCGCAGAAGACCGACTTCTACTTCAAGTTCCTTCCCGCGGTGGACGGTTCGGGCCTGGAGGGCGATGCCTTCCTGGTGCACTGCCTGCGCAACGAGAAGGTCCGCAGGCTGGAGCGGATCACGGGTGACGTCGTACTGCGTGAATCGATGTACGACCCCGTCGCCGACCTTCCCGTCAGGGAGCTGGTGGGGATCACCATCGGCGAGAAGACCACCGACCAGCGGGGCAGGGTCGTGGAACGGGTCGGCGCGCAGGCCCTGTTGCCGTACATCCACCAGCGTTACGACGATCCGCAGCAGATCCTCGACGGACCGCCCGGGGGGAGTGCCTGATGCGCCTCGGCGAAGGACAGGTCGCGGTCGTCACCGGCGCGGCGAGCGGGATCGGGCTCGCGATGGCCCGGCGGTTCGCGGCCGACGGTCTGAAGGTGGTCCTCGCGGACGTCGAGGAGGGCGCCCTGGAGAAGGCGGCCGCCGAACTGCGGCTGGAGGGCGCCGAGGTGCACGCGCGCGTGGTCGACGTCGGCGAGCGCGAGCAGGTCGTCGCGCTGGCCGAGTCGGTGTACGAGACGTACGGCGCGGTGCACGTGCTGTGCAACAACGCGGGTGTCGGCTCGGGGGCCGAGGGCCGGATGTGGGAGCACGATCCGAACGACTGGAAGTGGGCCTTCGCGGTCAACGTCTGGGGCGTCTTCCACGGCATCCAGGCCTTCGTGCCGCGGATGCTCGCCTCGGGTGAGCCGGGCCATGTCGTCAACACGTCGTCGGGCGACGGCGGGATCGCGCCGCTCCCCACCGCCTCGGTGTACGCCGTCACCAAGGCGGCCGTCGTGACGATGACCGAGTCCCTGTACGCGCATCTGAAGGCGGAGCACGCGCGCGTGGGCGCCTCCGTCCTCTTCCCGGGGCCCCACATGCTCCGCACCGGCCTGTGGGAGTCGCACCGCAACCGCCCCGAGCGGTACGCGAAACAGCGCCCGCGCAGGACGCCCTACCGCAGCCTCGGCCAGTGGGAGGCCGCGATGAAGGAGGCGGGCCGGGACGTGAGCTTCACCCCGGTCGAGGAGGTGGCCGACCTGGTCGCCGAAGGGATCCGCGCGGACCGCTTCTGGCTGCTGCCCGAGAGCGAGCACAGCGACCGGCAGATCCGGGCTCGGGCGCAGTCGATGCTCGACCGTGCCGTGCCGTCGTACCTGGAGAACTTCATCCTGGACTGAGGGGCGTGTGATGACCGCATCAGGGACTGACCGCACCGAGGGGTGTGCGACGACCGCATCAGGGGCCGACCGGACCGAGAGCCCCGGGGCGGTGACCGACCGGGACCCCTACCTGATCATCTCCTCCGACTGCCACGCCGGGCTGCCCACCGAGGAGTACCGGCCCTATCTGGACCCCCGGTTCCACCGGGACTTCGACGACTTCCTCGCGGGACGCGACCGGCGCCGCGAGGAGATGACCCGCCTGGGCGTCCGGAACGAGGCGTTCGCGGACCGGTGGTTCCAGGACAACGAGGAGGGGCTGCGCGGCGGCTGGGACACCGCTCAGCGAGTCAAGGAGCTGGACGGCGACGGGGTGGCCGCCGAGGTCGTCTTCCCGGACGCCGACGCCGTGGACAGCCGGACCGCCGCACCCTTCGGGGTGGGCCTCGGACTCTCCGGCGACCAGGACCCCGAACTCGGCATGGCGGGTGCCCAGGCGCACAACCGCTGGCTCGCGGAGTTCGTCGGTGAACACCCCGAACGGCACTGCGGAGTGGCCCTGTTGCCGATCACGGCCGAGCCGTCACGGGTGGTGGCCGAGATCCACCGTGCCAAGGAGTCGGGCCTGGGCGCCCTGATGATCCCCTCCATGTGGGTCGACAAGGAGCCGTACCACGACCGCCGTTACGACCCCGTGTGGGCCGCGGCCGCCGAGTGCGCGATGCCCGTCGTCACCCACTCCGGCGCGGCCCCGCGCCACGAGTACGGCGACCACCTCGGAATCTACGTCTCCGAGGTCACCTGGTGGCCGGCCCGCCCCCTCTGGTTCCTGCTCTGGTCGGGCGTCTTCGAGCGCCACCCCGGCCTCAGGTTCGGTGTGGCGGAGTCGGGTTGCTGGTGGCTGCCGAATCTCCTGTGGTTCATGGACCGGCTCTACCTCGGTGCGCACGGCGGCAAGAAGCTGTCGCCGTTCGCGGAGCTGCGGCGGCCCCCGCACGAGTACCTGGACCGGCAGGTCTTCATCTGCGCCACCAACACCAAGCGCCGTGAGCTGGCCCAGCGTTACGAGATCGGCGTGGACAACATCCTCTGGGGCAGCGACTTCCCGCACCCCGAGGGGACCTGGCCCGACACGCGCGGGTGGCTGTCGCGGACCTTCCACGACATCCCGGTGCCGGAGACCCGCCGCATGCTGGGCCTGGCCGCGGCGGAGGTCTTCGGCTTCGACGTCGCCGCGCTCACCCCGCTGGCCCGCCGTATCGGCCCCGTCCCGGCCGACCTCGGCCAGCCCGACGACCAGACGGCCGTCGAGGCGTCCTGGGCCCGCTCGCGCGAGGTGGGCAGGCACTGGCTGACGGACCACGACTTCCCGGTGCTGGGGACCGCGTCATGAGCGACCGGTACACGGTGATTTCCGCTGACTGCCACGCGGGCGCCGATCTCCTCGACTACCGGCCGTACTTGGCGAGCAGGCACCACGAGGCGTTCGACGCGTGGGCGGCCGCCTACGTCAATCCGTACGCGGACCTGCTGGCCGACACGGCCGACAGGAACTGGAACTCCGAACGCCGCCTGGCGGAGCTGGAGGAGGACGGGATCGTCGCCGAGGTGGTCTTCCCGAACACGATTCCGCCGTTCTTCCCGTCGGCGTCCCTGATGGCGCCCGCGCCCACACCCGAGGAGTTCGAGCGGCGGTGGGCGGGGCTGCGGGCCCACAACCGCTGGCTCGCGGACTTCTGCGCGGCCGTACCGGGCCGCCGGGCGGGCGTGTTCCAGATCCTCCTGAACGACGTGGACGAGGCGGTGAAGGAGATCCGCTGGGCGGCGGACGCGGGGCTCAGGGGCGGGCTGCTGCTCCCGGGCACACCTCCGGGTTCGGGCCTCCCCGAGCTGTACTCCTCGGCGTACGACCCGATCTGGGCGGTCTGTGCCGACCTGGGGGTGCCGGTGAACCATCACGCGGGCTCGGCGTCGCCGCCACTGGGCGACGAACCCGCCGCGCGGGCGGTCTTCATGGTGGAGACGACCTGGTTCTCGCACCGGGCGCTGTGGCACCTGATCTTCGGCGGCGCGTTCCGGCGGCACCCCGGCCTGAGACTGGTGCTGACGGAACAGGGCTCGGGCTGGATCCCCGGGGTCCTGGACATGCTGGACTACTACCACGGCCGCCTGGTGTCGGCGGCGACGAAGTCGTCGGCCGCTTCGGGGGCGTCCACGGCTTCGGGCTCGTCCACGGCCCAGTCGAAGTCCGGTGCGGCGGCGTCCACGGCCGAGTCGAAGTTCGGTGCGGGACTCGCGGCCTCGATGGGCAAGGGGCCCTCGCAGGTCTGGCGGGACAACTGCTTCGTCGGTGCGAGCTTCATGCGCCCGCACGAGGTGCCGCTGCGCGGCCGTATCGGCCTCGACAAGATCATGTGGGGCAGCGACTACCCGCACGACGAGGGCACGTACCCCTACTCGCGCGAGGGCCTGCGGATCGCGTACGCCGGGCTGCCGCGCGAGGAGATCGCCGCGATGGTCGGCGGCAACGCGGCCCGCGTGTACGGCTTCGACCTGGACCTGCTGGACCCGATCGCGGCGAAGGTCGGCCCCACGGTGGAGGAGGTGGCGGAGCCGCTCCTCACCCCACCGGCGGACGCGACGAGTCCGGTGTTCGCGCGGGGCGGCTCGGTACGGGTCTGGTGACGGGTCGGTACCGGGTGGAAGCCGCTCGGGGTGCGATCCTCCCGGTGTGACCGAACCCACGCACGACGAGCCCCACGGCGGCGCGCTCGGCTCGCGGCTGAACTGGCTGCGAGCCGCGGTCCTGGGCGCCAACGACGGCATCGTCTCCACCGCCGGACTCGTCGTCGGAGTGGCCGGCGCGACGAGCGACCGCGGGTCGCTGCTGACGGCGGGACTGGCGGGCCTGCTCGCCGGCTCCATGTCGATGGCGGCCGGCGAGTACGTCTCCGTGTCCACCCAGCTCGACTCCGAGAAGGCCGCGCTGGCGACGGAGCGCCGCGAGCTGCGGGAGGAGCCGGAGGCGGAACTGGAGGAGCTGACGCAACTGCTGGAGGGGCGGGGGCTGTCGCGCGCGGTGGCCCTCGAGGCTGCGCGGCAGCTCACGGAACGGGACGCGCTGCGGGCCCACGCGAGCGTGGAGCTCGGCATCGACCCCGACGACCTCACCAACCCCTGGCACGCGGCCTGGGCCAGCTTCCTCTCCTTCACGGTCGGCGCGCTGCTCCCGCTGCTCGCGATCGTGCTGCCCCCGAGCGACTGGCGCGTGCCGGTCACCGTGGTGTCGGTACTCGCCGCCCTGGTGCTCACCGGCTGGTCCGGCGCCCGCCTCGGCGCGGCCGGCCCCGGGCGAGCGGTCCTGCGCAACGTGGGAGGCGGGGCACTGGCGATGGGGGTGACATACGCGGCGGGGGCGCTGCTGGGGGCGGCCGGGGTCTAGGCGCCGTGCGTGTCTACTGGGTCCCCATGTGACGGATGAGGATGCCCCGGCCAGGGGTGGACGTTGGTGGAGATCGCCAAGAAGCAAGCGCGTACCGCCGGTAATACTTGTCGGTAACAACGTCTAGCCGCGGCCGACCAGCCGTCCTACGGTGCACCCATGCCGAACCTGCCCGATGTCGTGCTGTGGTCGATACCCGCTTTCGTGCTGCTCACGGTGATCGAGATCGTGAGCGTCCGGCTCCATCCCGACGAGGAGGAGGCGGGGTACGAGACGAAGGACGCCGTGACGAGCGTCGGCATGGGCCTCGGGAGTCTCGCCTTCGACTTCCTGTGGAAGATCCCGATCGTCGCGCTCTACACGGGGCTGTACGAACTGACCCCGCTGCGCGTGCCCGTGCTGTGGTGGACCGTGCCGCTGATGCTGCTCGGCCAGGACTTCTTCTACTACTGGTCGCACCGCGGACATCACGTCATCCGCATCCTCTGGGCGTGCCACGTCGTCCACCACTCCAGCCGGAAGTTCAACCTCACGACCGCTCTGCGCCAGCCCTGGACGTCACTCACCGTCTGGCCCTTCTACGTCCCCCTGATCCTCCTCGGTGTGCACCCCGCCGCGCTTGCCTTCTGCTCCTCGGCGAATCTCGTCTACCAGTTCTGGATCCACACCGAGCGCATCGGCAAGCTGCCCCGCCCCTTCGAGTTCGTCCTCAACACGCCGTCGCACCACCGCGTCCACCACGCCTCCCAGGGCGGCTACCTCGACCGTAACTTCGGCGGGATCCTCATCGTCTGGGACCGGCTCTTCGGGTCCTTCGTCGCGGAGACCGACCGGCCCGTCTACGGGCTCACCAAGAACATCGCCACCTACAACCCGCTGCGCGTGGCCACCCATGAGTACGCCGCCATCGCCAGGGACCTGCGGGCGGCGGTGAGTTGGCGCGAGCGGGCCGGGCGGGTCTTCCGGGGGCCCGGCTGGCAGCCCGCGCGGACGGCCGCCGCGCGGACGCCGGTCCAGGAGCCCGTCGCGTGAACCCACGCCACGCGCGTGTGCTGCTCGCTGCCTTCGGTCTGGTGGCCGCCGTCGACCTCGTCTCCCTGGCGGCCGGGTACGACGCCGGACACACGGTTGCCAAGCCCCTGTTGATGCCGCTGCTCGCCGCCCACACGGCCGTGCGGCGCGGCCCGGGACCGCTCGTCGCGGCGCTGCTCTTCGGGTGGGGCGGCGACACCCTGCTCCTCTTCGACGCCGATGGCGCCTTCCTCGCCGGGATGGCGTCCTTCGCGGCCGGGCACGTGTGCTACCTCGTGCTCTTCCGGAGGACCGCGCAGGTGTCCGCCAGAAGCCGTCCACGCGCGCGTGGAGCATGGCTCGCCGGCGCGTACGGCATCCTCCTCGTCGTCACCGTCGCCCTGCTGTGGCCCGACCTGCCCGCCGGTCTGCGCCTGCCCGTGGGCGGCTACAGCCTGCTGCTGACGGCGATGGCGTACGGAGCCACGCGGCTCGGACCCGTGGCCGGTGCCGGCGGCGCCCTCTTCCTGCTCTCGGACACCCTGATCGCCACCGGGGTCGCCGACTGGCCGCAGCTCCCGCGGCCCGACTTCTGGATCATGCTCACCTATGCCGCGGCACAGTATCTGCTGGTCCGCGGTGTGCTGGGTGCCCTCGGCGAGCGACCCGCACCGACGGCGGCGTACGGTGAAGTGCGCTCGACCACCCCCTGAGCGCATCCGTCGCCGATCAGCCGAGAAGGATCCTCGCCATGCGCGCCACCACCATCCACGCCCCGTTCGACATGCGCGTGGAGGACGTGCCCGACCCCCTCGTCCAGTTGCCCACCGACGCGGTCGTACGGGTCCTGCGGTCCTGTATCTGCGGCAGCGACCTGTGGGCGTACCGCGGTGAGGCGAAGCGGCAGCCGGGGCAGCGGATCGGGCACGAGTTCCTCGGCATCGTCGAGGAGACCGGCTCCGACGTGGCCGGCGTCCGGCGCGGTGACCTCGTCGTCGCGCCCTTCATGTGGTCCGACGGCGTCTGCGACTACTGCCGGGAGGGGCTCACCACCTCCTGCGAGCACGGTGGCTTCTGGGGCGCCGTCGGGTACGACGGCGGACAGGGCGAGGCCGTGCGCGTGCCGTTCGCCGACGGCACGCTGGTGCGGCTGCCCAAGGAGGCGGCCTCCGACGACCACCTGCTGTCGGCCCTGCTCACCCTCTCCGACGTCATGGGGACCGGGCACCACGCCGCCCTCGGCGCGGGGGTGCGGCCCGGTGCGACCGTGGCCGTCGTGGGGGACGGGGCCGTCGGGCTGTGCGCGGTGCTGGCCGCGAGCCGGCTCGGCGCCGAGCGGATCATCGCGCTCGGGCGCCACGAGGTGCGCACGGACATCGCGCGCCGCTTCGGCGCCACGGACGTCGTCGCCGAGCGGGGAGACGCGGCCGTGGAGGCCGTACGTGAACTCACCCGCGGACAGGGCGCGCACTGTGTCGTGGAGGCGGTGGGCACCGAGCAGTCCATGCGGACCGCCGTGAACATCACCCGGGACGGCGGTGCCATCGGCTTCGTCGGCGTCCCGCACGGCAGCGGCACCGGCCTCGACCTCGGTGTGATGTTCGACCGGAACATCGCCCTGCGCGGCGGTGTCGCGCCGGTGCGCGCGTACATCCCGGAGCTGTTGCCCGACGTGCTGGACGGCACCATCGACCCGTCGCCCGTCTTCGACCGGACCGTCGCCCTGGAAGAGGTACCGGAGGGCTACCGGGCGATGGACGAGCGCACCGCGCTCAAGGTCATGGTCGCCAACTGAGGCCTGCAGCAGCTCACACCTGACGGACGCCGGCCGCACACCTGACGGTGGCGCGCCGCACACCCGGCCGACGCGGGCCGCCCCGGGCCGGGCTCACCACCGGATCGGCAGCGGCACCGCCGTGAGCAGCGCCGAGACCGCGACGACCACGCCCAGCGCCACCACCTCCGCCCGCGCGGGGACGCAGGCGCTGAGCGGGTCGGCCTCGCGGCGCAGCCGGAGGCGGGCGCACAGGGCGAGGACGGCGACGCCCGCCACCAGGAGCACCTTGGCGAGCAGGATGCGCCCGTACGCCGTCGTCGTCAGCTGGTCCAGGACGGTGCCCGGAGGCATCCGGCGCAGGGTGCTGCACACCCCGGACGCGGTGATCGCGGCGAGCAGGACGGCCGCCACGCGCGCGTAGCGCCCGAGCAGGGCCGCGCCCGCCTCGGAGGTGCGCCAGGCGCGCAGCAGCCGCAGGACGTGCAGGAGTCCGCCCGCCCACAGCGCGGCGCAGACGAGGTGGATCAGTGTCAGTCCCGAGCCGGTCAGTGGGCTGTGCTCCGTCTGGGGGTGGGCGCGCAGCGCCTCCGCCACGACGACCGCGGCCAGCGGCCACACCTGCCTGGCCGGCCGGCGCGAGAGGGCGCACAGCCCGGCCACCACGAACGCGTTGACCTCCAGCAGCGCCAGCGCGCCCTCCCGCGTGCGGTAGAGGCCGCCCACGTCGATGTCCGCGAGGTGATGGGGCACCAGATTGCCGGTGGCCACGACGGAGGCGAGCCCCAGCGCGGCGACGGAACCGGCGAGCGTGGCGAAGAGGGTCCAGCTGCGCGGCGGGTCCACCGGCGGCGCCCCCGGCACCCGGCGGGCCAGCCGGGCGGCGAACAGCTCCCCCGCGCAGACGCACACCGCGGCGAACAGGACCGTCCGCAGCAGGGCGACACCACCCGCGCCGGGCGCGGCCGCCTCGCCGGTGCCCCGCAGCGCGGCGGACGGGCCGAGCAGGGGAATCAGCGCGGCCAGTGCCACCAGGACGAGGACGGCGACGGCACGCCCGGCGGCCGGGCGCCGCGCGGGACCGCTCGCGTCGCCCACCTCGGCCGTCGGTCGTATCAAGGTCACCTCAAGATCTTCACCAGACGCCACAGATCCGGGCAACTCCAGGAAAACAGCTGGAGGAACGGCATTCTGCCCAAATCCGGGTTTCCGGCCGTCCCGTCGGCCCCGGGTGCTGCGGGCCCTCCCGCCCCGCCCTTCCGTGCACATCCGGGCGCACCCTGACGCCCCGCGGACGCTTCCGGCGGCCGCGCGCCTCAGGTCCAGCGCCCCGGGCCCGCGCCCCGGGCCGACAGTCGGGCCACCACCGGGACCCGGTCGCCGCTCGGCGAGCGCCCACGGGGTGAGCTCGAGGAGAGCGCAGGGGCCGGGCGGCACTGCGCCGCCCGGCCCCTGGGTCATCTGACCGCCGTCTCCGGCGGGGTGGTTACTTCGTCACCGCGTCCAGTGCGTCCGCGATGCCCCAGCCGTAGAACCCGTTGTGGTTCTTCGAGCCCTCGCACACGGCGTCGACCTTGCCGTCGCCGTTGATGTCGTACGGGTCGGTGCACTGTGTGCCGTCGGCCTCGGCGTACAGCAGCGCCTTCACCAGGGCGGCGGAGGCGTGCGGGTGCGTCGACTTGATCAGGGCGGCGACACCCGCGACATGCGGCGCCGCCATCGACGTACCGGCCATGTAACCCCACTTGCCGCCGGGGAGCGTGCCGAGGATCAGGCCGCTCGTCGCGGGCGGGGCGGGCGGCTGGTAACTGGTGGAGTCGCCGCCGGGTGCGGCGATGTCGATGACGCCCAGACCGTAGTTGGAGAAGGACGACTTGAGGTTCTTCGCGCCCGTCGCCGCCACGGTGACCACACCCGGCAACTGGGTCGGGATGTCATAGCACTTGGACGGGTCGATCACCCGGTCCGACGGCGTCGAGTCGTTCGGGGACGACGGGTCCGTGATCTCGTCCGCCGCCAGGTCGTAGCTCTCGTTGCCCGCCGCCGCGACGTTGACCGCGCCCTTCTTCTCCGCGTACTGCGTGGCGCGGGTGATCGCGTCGACGAGGGCCTTCTGGTCCGGGTCGTCCGTGCAGTTGAAGTACCAGGGGTCGGTGTAATAGCTGTTGTTCGTCACGTCGACGCCGTGCTCCGCGGCCCACACGAAACCGCACACCACCGCCTCCGTATAGAAGTAGCCGTCCGGGTTGGCCACCTTGATGCCAGCGACCTTCACGCCGGGAGCGACACCCGTCATGCCGATGCCGTTCTTGGCGGCGGCGATCTCGCCCGCGACATGCGTGCCGTGCGGGCTCTCGGCGGCGCTGGGCCGCCAGGCTCCGTCGGCCGTGTTCGGCGCGCCCGACACACAGTTGACCGACGCGTCGCGGTCGAAGTTCGGCGCGATGTCGGGGTGGGTGTCGTCGACGCCGGTGTCGATCACCGCGACGGTGACCTTCTTGCTGCCGAGCGTCTTCTCGTGCGCCTTGTCCGCCTTGATGGCGGCCAGGTCCCACTGCAGGGACTCCAACGGGTCCTGCCCGGCGGCGGACTGGGCGTCGGCGACCTGCTGTGCGGTCAGCGCCTTAGGCGTGCCCTCGTCGGTGGTCGACTGCGCGGGCAGTGGCGCGTTGCGCGTGGCACCGGCCGACTCGACCCCGCGGACGCCACGGATCGTCTTGGCGAAGTCGGCGTTCGACGAGTGGACGACGAGTACGCCGATCCGGTCGTACGACGCCACGATCGTGCCGTCCGCCTGGGCCACGGCCTGCTTCACGTGCGCGGAAGGGCCGTGCCCGGGGCGGACGTTGACGATGTAGCTGAGCGAGGTCGCGTCCGCCGCCGTGGCCTGCGGAGCGGCGCTGTCGGCCGCCGACGCGCTCACGTTCGGCAGGAAGGCGAGGGCGGTCGCCACGGCCATCCCCAGCGGGATCGCTATCGCGCGCCGGGAGCGCGGGTGAGGCGCGTTCATGAGAAATCTCCAGTTCGTTCGCGGTACGAGCGGTACAAGCCGTGCGGGAGGCTCAAGGGGTGGTGCCGCGGCTACTTGACCGCACGCAGAGCGTTGACGATGCCGAATCCGTAGAAGCCGTTCACGCGCTTGCCGCCCTTGCAGACCGCGTCCTGCGTGCCGTCGCCGTCCTGGTCGTACGAGGCGGGGCAGCCGGGGTTGTCGGCCTGGGCCTTGAGCAGCGCCTGCAACTGGGCCGGAGTCGCCCACGGGTGCGTGGACTTCAGCAGCGCGGCGACACCGGCGGCGTGCGGCGACGCCATCGAGGTGCCCTGCAGATAGCCGTAGGCGTTGTTGGGCATGGTGGACAGGATCCGGCCGTTCTTCGACGGGGTGTCCGGGATCTGGTAGAGCCGGTCGCCGCCCGGCGCCGCGATGTCGATGACGCCGTTGCCGTACGAGGAGTAGTACGACTTGAGGTTCTGCACGCCCGTTGCGCTCACGGTGACCACGCCCGGCAGCTGGGTCGGCACGTCGAAGCACTCGTGCGGGTCGATCGTGCGGGGGACCGGCGTCGTGTCGTCGGGGCTGGAGTCGTCGACGATGGCGTCCGAGTCGAGGTCGTGGTTGGAGTTGCCGGCCGAGGCCAGGTTGAGGGTGCCCTTCTTCTGGGCGTACAGCTGGGCCCGGTTCACCGCGTCGACGATGGCCCGCTGGTCCGGGTCGTCCATGCAGTTGTACAGCCACGGGTCCACGTAGTAGCTGTTGTTGGTGATCTCGACGCCGTGGTCGGCGGCGAACACGAAGGCGCAGACGACGCTCTCCGGGAAGTACAGCTCGCTGACCGGGTCGGCCACCGTGATGCCGGCGACCTTGACGTTCGGGGCGACACCGGCGACGCCGATGTCATTGCGGGCGGCGGCGATCTCACCGGCGACGTGCGTGCCGTGGTAGTGCTCGGGCTCCGCCGGACGCCAGGCGCCGTACGTGGTGTCGGCCTTGCCGCCCACGCAGTTCGCGGACTGTGCCGCGGAGAAGTTCGGGGCGAGGTCCGGGTGGGTGTCGTCGACGCCGTTGTCGATCACGGCGACGGTCACCTTGCGACTGCCCGGGTTGATCCGCGCGGCCTTGTCGGCGCCGATCGCGCGCAGATCCCACTGCTCGTTCTCCAGCGGCTCCTCGCCCGCGGCGGCCGTCCCGGAGACCTTGGCGGCCTCCTTGGCCGACAGCGGCTGCGCGGCGCCCTCGTCCGTCGTCCCCGCCGCGGTCAGCGGCGCGGTCCGCGTCGCACCCGCCGACTGAACCCCGCGCACCGCGCGTATCTGCCGGCCGAAGTCCGGGTTGGCCGACTGGACGACGATCACACCGATCTTCTCGTACGCGTAGACCACGCTGCCGTCGGCCGCGGCGATCGCCTTCTTCACCGACTCGACCGTGCGGTGGTCCGCCTTGGTGTTGACCACGTACGGCACGGTCGGAGCGTCCGCGCTCGTCACGGCGGACGGGGCGTCCGAGGCCGCGGACGCGGCGGTCGGCAGGAAGCCGAGCGAGGCGGTGAGCGACAGGACGACCGGAACGGCGAGCGCGAGGCGGCGTCTGGAACGCAGATGAACCATGGGGTCTCCACATCATCCGAAAACGGAACTGCCCGAACACAGGTGGTGCTCGGGCAGGTACATGACGGGGTGGTGCAGGGCGAAGCTATCCCCCGCCCCACCTGGCCAGCAATGAAATCCGGAGATGACTTCCGAAAGAAATGCAGTGAGTTGAACCGGTCCACGCGTGGCGCCGTGACCTTGAGCAGGGAGCGCGAGCACGATCGAGCCCCCTGTCGGATCACACCCCGGGGCCCTGACACCGCCACAGGTTCACGTGATCCGCATCAATGTGAGGTCAGAGCCGTCCATGTCCGTGTCCAGCCCGTCCCCAGCACCCTCGGCAAGCCCCCCAACGACCCCGCCCCCATCCGCAACCGCACCCGCAACGCGAGGAGACTCCGTGGCCACCGACGCACCGCCCCCCTCGAAACCCCAGCCCACTCTCCCCTCCACCGAGGAGTTCGTCGAGGTCCAGGCGAGCGCCGAGTTCGGTGAACTGCGCCACTCCCACCGGTCGTTCGCCTTTCCGCTGACCGTCGGCTTCATCCTCTGGTACCTGCTGTACGTCCTGCTCTCGAACTACGCGGGCGACTTCATGGGCACCAAGCTCTTCGGCAACATCAATGTCGCCCTGGTGCTCGGTCTCGCCCAGTTCCTCACCACGTTCCTCATCGCCTGGTGGTACTCGCGGCACGCCGCCACCCAGCTCGACCCCAAGGCAGAGGCGATCAAAACCCGGATGGAGGGCGGCGCATGAACCCCGCGATCACTCAGGTCCAGCTCGCGGCGGGAGAGGCCAGCGAGCACCGCCCGCTGATCATCTCCCTGTTCGCCGTCTTCGTCGCGGCCACCCTCGTCATCACCGTGTGGGCCGGCCGGCAGACCAAGAGCGCGGCCGACTTCTACGCGGGCGGGCGCCAGTTCAGCGCCTTCCAGAACGGACTCGCCGTCTCCGGCGACTACATGTCCGCCGCCTCGTTCCTCGGCATCGCGGGAGCCATCGCCCTCTTCGGGTACGACGGCTTCCTGTACTCCATCGGCTTCCTCGTGGCCTGGCTGGTGGCGCTGCTGCTGGTCGCCGAGCCGCTGCGCAACTCCGGCCGGTACACGATGGGTGACGTCCTCGCGTACCGCATGCGCCAGCGTCCCGTGCGCACCGCGGCCGGCACCTCCACGATCGTCGTCTCGATCTTCTATCTGCTGGCCCAGATGGCGGGCGCGGGCGTCCTGGTCTCGCTGCTCCTCGGCATCACCAGCGACGGCGGCAAGATCGGCATCGTCGCCCTGGTCGGCGTCCTGATGATCGTGTACGTCACCATCGGCGGCATGAAGGGCACCACCTGGGTGCAGATGGTCAAGGCTGTGCTGCTCATCTGCGGCACCATCCTGATCACCTTCCTGGTGCTGCTGAAGTTCAACTTCAACATCTCCGACCTGCTGGGCACGGCGGCCGAGAACAGCGGCAAGGGCAGTGCCTTCCTGGAGCCGGGTCTCAAGTACGGCGCCACTTCGACGTCCAAGATCGACTTCATCTCGCTGGGCATCGCGCTGGTGCTGGGCACGGCGGGCCTGCCGCACATCCTGATCCGCTTCTACACGGTCCCCGACTCCAAGGCCGCCCGTAAGTCGGTGAACTGGGCGATCGGCATCATCGGCGGCTTCTACCTGATGACCATCGCGCTCGGCTTCGGCGCCGCCGCCCTCATCAAGCCGGAAGAGATCATCGCCTCCAACAAGGCGGGCAACACGGCGGCCCCGCTGCTCGCGCTGCATCTCGGCGGCGTCGACTCGACCTGGGGGGCGATCCTGCTCGCCAGCATCTCCGCGGTCGCCTTCGCCACGATCCTCGCGGTCGTCGCCGGTCTGACACTGGCCTCGTCCTCGTCGTTCGCGCACGACATCTACGCGAACGTGATCAGGAAGGGCGCCGCCACCGAGAAGGAGGAGATCAGGGCCGCCCGCTACGCCACGATCGCCATCGGTGTGGTGTCCATCGGCCTCGGCGCCCTCGCCCGCGACCTGAACGTGGCCGGCCTGGTCGCGCTCGCCTTCGCGGTCGCCGCCTCCGCCAACCTGCCGACGATCCTCTACAGCCTCTTCTGGAAGCGGTTCACCACCCAGGGCGCCCTGTGGTCGATCTACGGCGGTCTGATCACGGCGGTCGGCCTGGTGCTCTTCTCGCCGGTGGTCTCGGGCAAGCCCACCTCGATGTTCACGGGGGCGAACTTCGACTGGTTCCCGCTGGAGAACCCCGGCATCATCTCCATCCCGGTCGGCTTCCTGCTGGGCTGGCTCGGCACGATCCTGTCCAAGGAGGAGCCCGACACCGGCAAGTACGCCGAGCTGGAGGTTCGCTCGCTCACGGGCACCGGCGCGCACTGACGCTGCCCGCTCGACGGCCCCGTCGTGGACGCTGGTGGATCACCACTAGTAGGTCTCTACGACGGGGCCTCGCCGTACCTCGTGGGATCGGGCCGCCCCCACTGTCAGCCCCGTCACGTAGGCTCGCTGGTGTCAGATGAATGTGATCCGGTATCGAGGGAGGGGGCCACGTGCTCATCGACACCTATGGCCGGGTGGCCACCGACCTGCGTGTCTCGCTGACCGACCGCTGCAATCTTCGGTGTACGTACTGCATGCCCGAAGAGGGCCTGCAGTGGCTGGCCAAGCCGGACCTGCTCACGGACGACGAGATCGTCCGCCTCATCGGGATAGCCGTCACCGGCCTCGGCATCACCGAGGTCCGCTTCACCGGCGGCGAACCCCTGCTCCGCCCGGGCCTCGTCGGCATCGTCGAACGGGTCGCCGCCCTGGAGCCGCGCCCCCAGATGTCCCTGACGACCAACGGCATCGGCCTCAAGCGCACGGCGACCGCCCTGAAGGAGGCCGGCCTCGACCGGGTCAACGTCTCGCTGGACACCCTCCGCCCGGACGTCTTCAAGACCCTCACCCGCCGTGACCGCCACAAGGACGTCATCGACGGCCTGGCGGCCGCCCGTGACGCCGGCCTGACCCCGGTCAAGGTCAACACGGTCCTGATGCCGGGGCTCAATCAGGACGAGGCCCCCGACCTGCTGGCCTGGGCCGTCGAGCACGACTACGAACTGCGGTTCATCGAGCAGATGCCCCTGGACGCCCAGCACGGCTGGAAGCGCGACGGCATGGTCACCGCGGGCGACATCCTCACCTCGTTGCGTACGCGCTTCGAGCTCACCGAGGAGGGCACCGCCGAGCGCGGCTCCGCGCCCGCCGAGCGCTGGCTCGTCGACGGCGGCCCGCATCGCGTCGGCGTGATCGCCTCGGTCACCCGCCCCTTCTGCTCGGCCTGCGACCGTACGCGACTGACGGCCGACGGCCAGGTCCGCACCTGCCTGTTCGCCACCGAGGAGACCGACCTGCGGGCCGCGCTGCGGTCCGAAGCTCCGGACGAGGAGATCGCCCGTATCTGGCGCCTCGCGATGTGGGGCAAGAAGGCGGGCTCGGGCCTCGACGACCCGTCGTTCCTCCAGCCGGAGCGGCCGATGTCGGCGATCGGCGGTTGACGCTGCGGCCGGAGCGGCCGATGTCGGTGGCCGGCGGCTGATGCTGCGGCCCGGCCGATGTCGGCTGTCGGATACGGATGCTGCGGCCCGCGCGGTCCATGCCGGCTTCGGCGACCGATGCTGCGGCCGGAGCGGCCGATGCCGACGGCCGATGCTGCCGTGCGGCGGTCGGATCCCGCCGGGCGGTCAGTGCTCCGCGGACTCCCACTCGGCCAGCGGCACCACGTCCTTCAAGAACCCGCGCACACCCAGGAACTGGGAGAGATGCTCACGGTGTTCCTCACACGCGAGCCACGTCTTGCGGCGCTCGGGCGTGTGCAGTTTGGGGTTGTTCCAGGCGAGTACCCACGCCGCGTCGGTGCGGCAGCCCTTGGCGGAGCACTGCGCGGTGGCGGGGGACGAATCGGGGAGCGGGAAGGTCACGCCTCAACCCTAAACGGCTCCTCATGGGCGACGCCGAGCAGCCACGGGGGGAGCTGCCCGGCGTCGGTCCGTCGCTCCGACGGGGGATGCGGAGCGCGTACGAAGTATGTCATGGGGGACCCGGTGCCCGGCACCGGAACAACATGATTGATCTGAGCTTTTCTTGAGCTTGGTACACAGCTTGCCCACCCCGTACGGAACCGGATTCGGGTGATCCGCAGGGGTCAGGTCCGCTCGCGCGGTTCGCCCCGAAGACCAGCCTCCGGCTCGGTCCACACGTCCTGCGGCACGGACCCCGGGACGGGTTCCGCGAAGTCCTCCGCCCGGGGCGGCGCGATCATCGGGCGCACCGGGGCGGCGACGAACGTGGACGGAAGCGAAGGGGCGTTCTCCCGGCCGGCGTTGGCGATCACCACCGCGACATACGGGAGGAGCATCCCGAGCACCAGGGCGACCAGCGCGACGTGCCGTTCGACGTTCCAGAGGGCGGCGCCGAGCACCACCGCGACCGTGCGCACGCTCATCGAGATGATGTAGCGGCGCTGTCGGCCGCGTACGTCGTCGTCGAGTCCCTGTCTGGCTCCTGTGATCCGGAAGACCTCGCCCTTGCTCTGCTTCCGCAGCACATTCCACCGCCCGCCTGTATCGGACTCTCCCCGGCCCGCGCCCGCCCGAACCCGGTCAGGGACCAGGGCCCGAACTCGCTCCACGTTACGCCGCGGCTGCGCCGTCGACGAGACCGGGGGCGCCCCCGGTCCGGGGGACCGGCTGCGTCGTACCGCGTATGGCTCTGCCCGACATGCGCCGTATGGCGGACCGGCCGAGACTGGGCGTAATGCTCGCTGGGAGCCGTACTAGGAGGCAGCGATGGGCTGGTTGTGGGCGATCATCGTGGGGTTCGTGCTGGGCCTGCTGGCCAAGGCGATCATTCCGGGCAAGCAGCACAGTCCACTCTGGCTGACCACGATCTTCGGCATCCTCGGAGCCATCGTCGGCAACGCCATCGCGCGTGCGATCGGGATCGCGGAGACCAAGGGCATCGACTGGGGCCGGCACGGCCTCCAGCTCGCCGCCGCGATCGTCATCGTCTTCCTCGGCGACATGCTGTACATGGCCGTACGGGGCAACAAACACCAACGGGCCTGAGGGCCGGCTGACCGACCGGCGCAGGGGCCAAGCCTCCGCCGGTCGCAGGCACCGTACCCGCGCAGGGCGGATGGCCCGGCGAAACGGTGCACCGCATGGCGAAGGGGGCGGCCCGTGACGGGGCCGCCCCCTTCGTATGTCCGTGCGCGGGGCCCGCTCAGCCGCCGGTGACCTCCACCGCCGCCAGGCTCTTCTTGCCCCGGCGCAGCACCAGCCAGCGACCGTGCAGCAGATCCTCCTTGGCGGGGACGGCGTCCTCGGCGGCGACCTTGACGTTGTTCACGTACGCGCCGCCCTCCTTCACCGTGCGCCGCGCGGCCGACTTGCTGGCCACCAGGCCGACCTCGGCGAAGAGGTCCACCACGGCGCCCAGTTCGGCGACCTGGATGTGCGGCACCTCGGAGAGGGCGGCGGCCAGCGTCGCCCCGTCCAGGCCGTCGAGCTCGCCCTGCCCGAAGAGGGCCCTGGACGCGGCGACCACGGCCGCCGTCTGGTCGGCGCCGTGCACCAGCGTCGTGAGCTCCTCGGCCAGCGCGCGGTGCGCCGCCCGGGCCTGCGGGCGCTCCTCGGTCTGCCGCTCCAGCTCCTCGATCTCCTCGCGGGACCTGAAGCTGAAGATCCGCAGGAACTTGGAGACGTCCCGGTCGTCCGCGTTCAGCCAGAACTGGTAGAAGGCGTACGGCGTGGTCATCTCGGGATCGAGCCAGACCGTGCCGGACTCCGTCTTGCCGAACTTGGTGCCGTCCGCCTTGGTGATCAGCGGGGTGCCCAGCGCGTGCACCACGGCCTCCGGCTCGACCCGGTGGATCAGGTCGGTGCCCGAGGTGAGGTTGCCCCACTGGTCACTGCCGCCGGTCTGCAGCGTGCAGCCGTACCTGCGGTAGAGCTCCAGGAAGTCCATGCCCTGCAGGATCTGGTAGCTGAACTCGGTGTAGCTGATGCCCGCGTCGGAGTTGAGCCGCCGGGAGACGGCCTCCTTGGCGATCATCTTGTTGACCCGGAAGTGCTTGCCCACGTCACGCAGGAACTCGATGGCCGACATGCCCTGGGTCCAGTCCAGGTTGTTGACCATGACCGCCGCGTTCGGCCCTTCGAAGTCGAGCAGCGGCGCGATCTGCGCGCGCAGCCGCTCCACCCACTGGGCCACGACCTCGGGGGCGTTGAGCGTGCGCTCCGAGTTCGGCTTCGGGTCGCCGATCAGGCCCGTGGCGCCCCCGACCAGGCCCAGCGGGCGGTTGCCCGCCTGCTGGATCCGGCGCATCGTCAGGATCTGCACGAGGTTGCCGAGGTGCAGGCTGGACGCGGTCGGGTCGAAGCCGCAATAGAACGTGACAGGACCGTCCGCGAACGCCTTGCGCAATGCGTCCTCGTCAGTGGAGAGGGCGATCAGCCCGCGCCACTTCAGCTCGTCGACGATGTCCGTCACGGTTCTCGTATCTCCTTGGATGATGTCCGGGCAGTCGGGTGACAACCAGCTACGAGGTTATACGCCCTGACTGACAGAGCTCATATTGAAGTCGGGCACCCGCAGGGCGGGCGCCGCAGCCCTAGTGAACCAGTCGCTCCACTCGCGGGGCAGCGTCTTTTCCGTGCGCCCGGCCTCCGTGGCCCGCCCCAGCAGGCCGACCGGCGACTCGTTGAACCGGAAGTTGTTCACCTCGCCCACCACCTCGCCGTTCTCCACGAGGTACACGCCGTCCCGGGTCAGTCCGGTCAGCAGCAGCGTCGCCGGGTCGACCTCGCGGATGTACCAGAGGGACGTCAGCAGCAGACCGCGGCCGGTCTCCGCGACCATCTCCTCCAGCGAGCGGTCCGCACCGCCGTCCAGGATCAGATTGCCGATCGACGGCGCCAGCGGCAGACCGGTCAGGGCCGCGCTGTGCCGGGTGGTCGACAGATGCTTGAGCTCGCCCGCGCCGATCCACTCGGTCGCGGTCAGCGGCAGCCCGTTGTCGAAGACCGACGCGTCGTCGCCCGAGGAGTGCGTGAGCACGAAGGGGGCGCTCTCCAGACCCGGCTCGTGCGGGTCGCTGCGCAATGTCAGGGGCAGCTCGGTGAGCCGCTCGCCGACGCGGGTCCCGCCACCGGGCTTGCTGAACACCGTGCGGCCCTCGGCCGCGTCCCGGGCCGCCGCCGACCACATCTGGTAGATCAGCAGGTCCGCGACGGCGGTCGGCGGCAGCAGCGTCTCGTAGCGCCCGGCGGGCAGGTCGAGGTGCCGCTCCGCCCAGCCGAGCCGGGTCGCCAGCTCGGCGTCCAGCGCCGCCGGGTCGACGTCCTTGAAGTCCCGGGTGGAGCGCCCCGCCCAGGCCGAGCGCGTACGGTCCGGCGACTTGGCGTTGAGCTCCAGCGTCCCGTTGGGCTGGTCGTGCCGCAGGCGCAGCCCCGTGGACGAACCCAGATAGCTCGATACGACCTCGTGGTTGGCGAACCCGTACAGTTCGCGGCCGCCGGCACGCGCGCGTGCGAAGGACTCCCCGAGCGACGGCGCGAAGTCGGTGAAGACCGCGGACGAGGTCTCGGCGGGCGTGTCCGTGAAGTCGGGGGACTCCGGTACGCCCGAGACGAGCGGCTGGGCGTCCTCGGCCGGACCCGCGCCGCGTGCCGCCGCCTCCGCGGCCCGCACCAGCGGCTCCAGCTCGTCCGCGGTCACGGCGGAGCGCGAGACGACACCGGACGCGGTGCCCTCGCGGCCGTCCACCGTGGCGATGACGGTCAGCGTGCGTCCGCGCGTCACGCCGTTCGTGGTCAGCGCGTTGCCCGCCCAGCGCAGGTTGGCGGTCGAGTTCTCGTCGGCGATCACCACGCAACCGTCGGCGCGGGACAGGGCGAGGGCGCGCTCGACGATCTCATGCGGCTTGTTCGTACGGGCGCTCATCGACCGGCCTCCTGGGTCGTGTTGAGGATGTTGACACCCTTGAAGAGGGCGGACGGGCAGCCGTGCGAGACCGCCGCGACCTGGCCCGGCTGGGCCTTGCCGCAGTTGAAGGCGCCGCCCAGGACGTACGTCTGCGGGCCGCCCACGGCGGCCATCGAACCCCAGAAGTCGGTGGTCGTCGCCTGGTAGGCGACATCGCGCAGCTGGCCGGTGATCCGGCCGTTCTCGATCCTGAAGAACCGCTGCCCGGTGAACTGGAAGTTGTAGCGCTGCATGTCGATGGACCAGGACCGGTCGCCCACGACGTAGATCCCGCGGTCGACGCTGCCGATCAGGTCCTCCGTGGACAGCCCGGCGGGATCCGGCTGCAGCGACACGTTGGCCATGCGCTGCACGGGCACATGCCCGGGGGAGTCGGCGTACGCGCACCCGTTGGACCGGTCGAACCCGGTCAGCCTGGCGATGCGCCTGTCCAGCTGATAGCCGACGAGCGTCCCGTCCCTGACGAGGTCCCAGGACTGTCCGGCCACGCCCTCGTCGTCGTATCCGATGGTCGCGAGTCCGTGCTCGGCGGTGCGGTCCCCGGTGACGTTCATCAGCTCGGAGCCGTACTTCAGCTTGCCGAGCTGGTCGAAGGTGGCGAAGGAGGTCCCGGCGTACGCGGCCTCGTAGCCCAGCGCGCGGTCCAGTTCGGTGGCGTGCCCGATCGACTCGTGGATGGTCAGCCACAGGTTGGAGGGGTCGACGACGAGGTCGTACGCGCCCGCCTCGACGCTCGGCGCCCGCATCTTCTCGGCCAGCAGCTCCGGGATCCGCGCGAGCTCGGCCTCCCAGTCCCAGCCGGTGCCCGTCAGGTACTCCCAGCCGCGCCCGACCGGCGGTGCGATGGTCCGCATCGAGTCGAACTCGCCGCTGGACTCGTCGACGGCGACCGCGGTCAGCTGCGGATGCAGCCGTACCCGCTGCTGTGTGGTGACGGTCCCGGCGGTGTCGGCGTAGAACTTGTTCTCGTGCACCGTCAGCAGCGAGGCGTCGACATGGTTGACGCCGCCGGCCGCCAGCAGTTGTGCGCTCCAGTCGGCCAGCAGCCCGGCCTTCTCCTCGGCCGGCACCGAGAAGGGATCGATGTCGTACGCCGAGATCCAGGTCTTCTCGGCGTGCACCGGCTCGTCGGCCAGCTCCACCCGCTCGTCGGATCCCGCCGCCTTGATCACCTGGGCCGAGAGCTTCGCCATCGCCACGGCCTGCGACGCGACCTTCGCGGCGGCGTCCATCGTCAGGTCCACGCCCGACGCGAACCCCCACGTGCCGCCGTGCACCACCCGCACCGCGTAGCCGAGGTCCGTCGTGTCCGAGGAGCCGGCGGGCTTGGCGTCCCGCAGCCGCCAGGACGCGCTGCGCACCCGCTCGAACCGGAAGTCCGCGTGGTCGGCCCCCAGCGCGCGCGCCCGCGCGAGCGCCGCGTCGGCCAGGGCGCGCAGCGGTAGCGCCGTAAAGGCTTCGTCGATGGAATGAGGCACCGAGGGTCTCCCTGCTGTCGTGGCCTGTGGGTACCGATCATGTCGCGCCGACCGGCCCGGGGACCACACCTTTCTGTCGGTGACCACGGCATTCTGTAGGGATCCGACAGGAGCCGCAGTAAGCCACTGTCGATGCCCGATTCTCCGCGAGGTGGAGAGGACCGATAGGTTTTCGAAGAAGGCGCCTGTCTTGCAGGGGTTCAAGTCCGCTATCGAAAGGGTGATCCGTTGAGCCGCTCGGTTCTCGTCACCGGAGGCAACCGGGGCATCGGCCTCGCCATCGCCCGCGCGTTCGCCGATGCCGGCGACAAGGTCGCCATCACGTACCGCTCCGGTGAGCCGCCGGCCGCCCTCACGGAACTGGGCTGCCTCGCCGTCAAGTGCGACATCACCGACAGCGAGCAGGTGGAGCAGGCCTACAAGGAGATCGAGGCCGAGCACGGTCCGGTCGAGGTGCTGATCGCCAACGCGGGCGTCACCAAGGACCAGCTCCTGCTGCGGATGTCCGAGGAGGACTTCACCTCGGTCATCGACACCAACCTCACCGGCACCTTCCGCGTCGTCAAGCGCGCCAACCGCGGCATGCTGCGGGCCAAGAAGGGCCGCGTCGTCCTGATCTCGTCGGTCGTCGGGCTGCTCGGCTCCGCGGGCCAGGCGAACTACTCCGCCTCCAAGGCCGCCCTGGTCGGCTTCGCCCGCTCGCTCGCCCGAGAGCTCGGGTCGCGCAACATCACCTTCAACGTCGTCGCGCCCGGCTTCGTCGACACGGACATGACCAAGGCGCTCAACGACGAGCAGCGCGAGAACATCGTGTCGAAGGTCCCGCTGGGCCGGTATGCGCAGCCGGAGGAGATCGCCGCTACGGTGCGGTTCCTCGCCTCCGACGACGCCTCGTACATCACTGGAGCCGTCATCCCGGTTGACGGCGGACTGGGAATGGGTCACTGATCACCATGAGCGGAATTCTCGAGGGCAAGCGCGTCCTGATCAGCGGTGTGCTGCTGGAATCCTCCATCGCCTTCCACGCCGCCAAGCAGGCCCAGGAGCAGGGTGCCGAGATCATCCTGACCGCGTTCCCGCGGCCCACGCTGACCGAGCGCATCGCCAAGAAGCTCCCCAAGCCCACCAAGGTCATCGAGCTCGACGTCACCAACGACGAGCACCTCGGGCGTCTTGCGGAGGTCGTCGGCGAGGAGCTCGGCGGCCTCGACGGAGTCGTCCACTCCATCGGGTTCGCGCCGCCGGACGCGCTCGGCGGCAACTTCCTCAACACGCCGTTCGAGTCCGTCGCCACCGCCATGCACGTCTCGGCGTACTCCCTGAAGTCGCTGACCGTGGCCTGTCTGCCGCTGATGCAGAACGGCGGCTCGGTCGTCGGCCTCACCTTCGACGCGTCCTTCGCGTGGCCGCAGTACGACTGGATGGGCCCGGCCAAGGCCGCCCTGGAGGCCACCAGCCGCTACCTCGCCCGCGACCTGGGCAAGCAGAACATCCGCTGCAACCTCATCTCCGCGGGTCCGCTCGGCTCGATGGCCGCCAAGTCCATCCCCGGCTTCAGCGAGCTGGCCTCCGTGTGGGACAACCGCTCCCCGCTGGAGTGGGACCTCAAGGACCCGGAGCCGGCCGGCAAGGGCATCGTCGCCCTGCTGAGCGACTGGTTCCCGAAGACCACCGGCGAGATCATCCACGTCGACGGCGGTCTGCACGCGATCGGCGCGTAGCCGCCGGGCCGGGCCGCCCTCGTCGGCGCCCAGGCCTCCGTACGGTGTCGGCACGTGCCCTCCGTAGGGTGCCGACGCGTTCTGTCCGTACGCCGATGACGCCCCGTTTCCCGCCACGTGCGGTGAGCGGGGCGTCACCCGTTCGGCCTCACCGGCCGGGCGGAGACGGCCGGTGACAGCGCACTCTGGAGTACGCGTCACGTACGCACTCAGTCCGCACTGAGGACGCGTTTCCCTCCCGAGCACGGCCGAGGAGGTCTCCCTTGTGCGCCTGTCCCACCGCTCCGCCCCGGTACTGGCCGCGCTGGTACTCCTCGTCGCTCTCGCCGACGACGCGGCCTCGCAGACGTCGCACCATCCGATGAAGAGCCCCCACGCGCGCGTGCCCGACGAGAGGCCGTTCGGAGCCTCCTGCCGCACCGCGGTGCACGGATCGCACGTGACCGCCTACTGCCACAACCCGTATCCCGAGACCGACCGCGTCAGCCTGCACGTCGAGTGCGACCGCTGGTGGGACGTGGACAGCGACGGCGACCGGGTCGGCGCCGGGCCCGCCGAGACCGTACGGCTGACGGGCCGGTGCTGGAAGGAGATCCGCTCGGTCTGGGTCAGTCACGAGAAGTGAGGGTGCGCGCCGGCGACGGGTGACCGCAGCTTCTTGGGGGGCCGGGCTCCGCGGTGAGATCCCCTCGTGTCCCGTCAGTCACCGGACGTGACCTTGCCCGTCCGCCCGTCGAACCGCCCCGGGCGGCACAGGAACGGATAGCTCGCGGCCTCCGTGGCGGCCGCCGTCGCGTCGCCCGCACGGATCGCGTCGACGAGCCGGGTGTGGTCCATGTACGTCTCCGGCGTCAGCTTCTCGCCGACGTCCGCGCGCAGCCAGTCGCGCAGCACCTCGCCCAGGTCGGCGTACATCGCCGTCATGGCGTCGTTGTGGGACGCGGCCACGACCGCCAGGTGGAAGGTCGCGTCGGCGGTCACGAAGGCCTCCGCGTCGCCCGACTCCCAGGCCTCCTCGCGGCGTACGAGGAGGGCGTCCAGCTGCTTCAGATCGCGCTCGGTGCGGCGCCGCGCGGCCAGCTCGGCCGCGCTCGACTCCAGCGTGGACCGCAGCTCGGCGATGTGGCGCGGGTCGGCGTCCGCGAACCGCCGGTGCATGACGCCCGCCAGTTCACTGGTCGCCACGACATAGGTGCCCGAGCCCTGGCGGATGTCGAGCAGGCCGTTGTGCGCGAGGGCGCGGACCGCCTCGCGGACCGTGTTGCGGGCGACGCCCAGCTGCTCGACCAGCTCCTGTTCGGTGGGGATGCGGGAGCCGACCGGCCACTCGCCCGAGGTGATCTGGTTCCGGAGCTCGGCGATGACCTGCTCGGCCAGCGCCGAACGGCGGGGGTGGCTCAGCGGCATGACGGTCCTTCGTACGGGCCTTCCTGCGGGGCCGGAGGCTCCGGAGATTAACGCAAGAGGATTGGACAGCCAATCATCCCATGATTCTATGATGGCGTCATGGCAAGCGAGGAGACCCGGACGATGTCGTCCCCACCGATACGCAGCTCCGCGATCACGGAGCCCGAGGGCGTCACGCCCACCACGCGCGCGTGGACGACGCGTCTGGTGGTCGTGGGCATCGTCCTCACGGCCCTCAACCTGCGACCGGCCATCACCAGCCTCGGCGCCCTCCTCGAAGAGGTGCGCGACGGGCTCGGTATGAGCGGCAGTGTCGCCGGGCTGCTCACCTCCGTACCCCCGCTCTGTTTCGCCGCCTTCGGGGTCATGGCACCGCGCCTCGCCCGCCGGTTCGGCCCGGGTGCGGTCGTCTGCGCCGGCATGCTCGCCATCACGGCGGGCCTGCTGATCCGGCCGTACGCGGGGAACACGGCCGGCTTCCTGGTCGCCAGTGCGCTGGCGCTCATGGGCATCGCGGTCAGCAACGTGCTGATGCCGGTGATCGTCAAGCGCTGGTTCCCGGACCGGGTCGGTTCCATGACCGGCCTCTACTCGATGGCACTCGCGCTCGGCACCGCGGCCGCCGCCGCGGTGACCGTGCCCATGACCGACGCCCTGGGCGGGAACTGGCAGTCCGGGCTCGCGGTATGGGCGGGCCTCGCGGGGGTCGCCGTACTGCCGTGGATCGCGCTTCTGCGTGCTCGGCGCGGGGAGGACGTGAGCGGTGAGTTCGGGGCGTTCGGTGGTGCTGGAAGGCCCGCCAGTGCGGCCGTGGGTGCCGAGCCCGACGGGCTGCGGATCACCCGGAGCCGTACCGCCTGGGCACTCGCCGTCTTCTTCGGACTCCAGGCGACCGCCGCGTACATCACGATGGGCTGGATGGCGCAGATCTTCCGTGACGCGGGAGTCCCGGCCGGCACCGCGGGGCTGCTCCTCGCCGTCACGATGGTGATGGGCGTGCCGCTGGCCTTCGTCATTCCGCGCCTCGCCACCCGGCTGCCGCACCAAGGGCCGATCGTGGTCGTGCTCGGCCTCAGCGGCCTCGCCGGATACGCGGGCCTGTATCTCGCGCCGGCGGGCGGCGCCTGGGCCTGGGCGGTCCTCCTCGGTGTCGCCAACTGCGCCTTCCCGCTGGCTCTCACGATGGTCGGCATGCGGGCCAGGACCGGCGCGGGCGTCGCCAAGCTGTCGGCCTTCGCCCAGAGCACCGGCTATCTGATCTCGATCCCCGGCCCGCTCCTGGTGGGCGTGCTCTACCAGCACAGCGGCGGCTGGGGACTGCCGATCGCCCTCATGGCGGGGCTGATGGTCCCGCAGATCGTCGTGGGCGTCTTCGCAGGCCGCAACCGCACGGTGGAGGACGAGGCGGCGGCCTGAGACCGGTGGGCTGGGACGGAGCCGGGGCCTGGGCTTGAGCCGGAGCCGGAGCCGGAGCCGGAGCCGGAGCCGGAGCGCGGGGCCGGTGCCTGGGCTTGAGCTGGAGTCGGGGCTTGAGCTGGAGTCGGGGCCGGGGCCTGGGCCGGGATCGGGGCCTGTGCCTGGTCGACCGTCGACTGGACCGGGCGGGCTGAGACCGCGGCCGGTGGGCCGGACCGGGCGGGCTGGGACCACGGGCTGAGACCGGTGGGCCGGAGGCCCGGCGGGGCCCGCCGGGGCCTGGCGGTACCCGGCCCCGGCGGCGGTGGGCCGTGCCGAGGGTGCGAGACTGGCCGCATGCCTGTGCTCGATCCGAATCCCCAGAACGGCCAGAAGAAGTTGCTGCTCGTGCTCGGCGCGATGCTGGCCATCACCGTGATCATCGGCGTCATCGCGTCGATCGCCTCGCCCTGACTCCCGGTCGCCGCCGTCGACGGTGGGGCTAGCCCCCCATCCCCTAGGGGGCGAGTGTCAGGGTCAAGTGGGTGGATCTCCGGATGGGTTGAGGGCCGCGGATTCCGTAGCTTCGAGATGTGGTCGCGAGGACGCGGTCCACGGACCACTCGGAGACTCACGGAGGCGTCATGCCGGCCCCCACGCACACCCCGCCCCTCCCGGCGACCACGGGCGGCGTAGACAGCCGACTGCCCTGGTGGGCGCTGGCCCTTCCCGCCCTCGCCTTCATCGTGCTCCTGGCGCTGATAGCCAACCCTTCGGAGGCGCACGCCGCGGCCGGGGACCCGATGATCTCCCGCGTCGTCGAGCACATCCAGCAGACGGTGCTGGGCTGGCTCTGAGCCGACCGGGCTTTGCTCCGGCGGCCTGACCTGACCTGGGTGAGGAGCGCCGCCTCCCCGGGATCGGGCCGTGGCGGCCGGTGCCGGGCCGTGGAGGTCGGAGCATCCCGGCTGGCGCGAGGCGTGACGGTCGGCGAGCGTGGAAGGAAGCACCGAGCCCGAGCGGGGAGGACGCGGCCCGTCCGGACTCCGCGCCCGTGGCGTCCGCGCGGTCCGGCGGCGGCCTGCCGGGGTCCCGTCAACCCAGTCATCGGAGCGGGTCAACTCCCTGCGCCCCATGGCGTGTTTCATGCGAAGCTGGGACGTATGAGCGTCGCAGAACCCCGCAGGATTGTCATCTTCCGGCATGCGAAAGCCGACTGGCCCCAGGTGTCCGACCACGAGCGGCCGCTCGCTGACCGGGGCCGCTTGGATGCTGCCACCACCGGACGCAAGCTGGCCGATACGGGCATCGCCCTCGACCTGGCCCTCTGCTCCACCGCGACCCGGACCCGCGAGACATGGAAGCTCGCCGTCCACGAGCTCCCTCACCGGCCGAAAACGGTCTACGAGGAGCGGCTCTACGAGGCCTCGCCCGGTGAGCTGATCGCCGTGCTCAACGAAACCCCGGACGACGCGCAGAACGTGGTCCTGATCGGTCACAACCCCGGAGTCCAAGGCCTCGCCGACATCCTGGCGGGCCCCTCCGAGGGTGATGCCCGCGCCCGGATGAGCAGCCGGGGCTTCCCCACCGCCGCCTTCGCGGTCCTCACCTTCACCGGCTCCTGGAAAACCCTGGAGCCCGGTGTGGCCACGCTGACCGACTACTGGGCGCCGTCGGAGTAAGTAACCCACCCCTGACCAGGACGGGGGTCCGGCACCACGAAGGTGCCCGGCCCCCGTCGGCGTACAAGGGACCGGCTAGTCGGTGTCGTCGTGCGTGTCGGCCGCCTCGACCTCTTCGCGGGTGACCCCGAGGAGATACAGCACGGTGTCCAGGAACGGAAAGTTCACCGCCGTGTGCGCGGCCTCGCGGACGACCGGCTTGGCGTTGAACGCGACTCCGAGACCAGCGGCGTTGAGCATGTCGAGGTCGTTGGCGCCGTCTCCGATCGCCACCGTCTGGCTCAGCGGTACGCCCGCCTCGGCGGCGAACCGGCGCAGCAGACGCGCCTTGCCCGCGCGGTCCACGATCTCGCCGGTAACCCTGCCGGTCAGCTTCCCGCCGACGATCTCCAACGTGTTGG
This sequence comes from Streptomyces sp. NPDC058371, assembly GCF_042723265.1. NCBI lineage: Bacteria > Bacillati > Actinomycetota > Actinomycetes > Kitasatosporales > Streptomycetaceae > Streptomyces > Streptomyces sp. NPDC058371. Next base: position 500,391 of record NZ_JBHXJC010000005.1, read on the forward strand.
CCTGCGCGAAGTCGAGTCCGAGCCGTTCCTTCAGATCGTCGGTGACCTGGGTGAACCCGCCCGAGACGACGCCGACTTGGAAGCCGAGCCGCTTGAGGGTGCGGATCAGTGTGCGGGCTCCGGGGGTGAGGCGCACCTCGCTGCGCACCTTGTCGACCACCGAGGCGTCCAGGCCCTTCAGCAGCTCCACGCGCGCGTGTAGCGACTGCTCGAAGTCCAGCTCGCCGCGCATGGCGGCCGCCGTCACCTCGGCGACCTCTTTCTCGCACCCGGCGTGCGCGGCGAAGAGCTCGATCACCTCGTCCTGGATGAGCGTCGAGTCCACGTCCATCACCACCAGCCGCTGGGCCCGGCGGTGCAGCCCGGCCGCGACCACCGCGACATCGACGCCGAGCGCCGCGGACTCGGTGGCCAGAGCGGTGCGCAGCGCCTCGGTCTCCGTACCCGACACGGCGAACTCGACCGCCGTCACGGGGTACTTGGCGAGCCGGAAGATTCGGTCGATGTTGCCGCCGGTGCCGGTGATCCGGGCGGCGATCGCGGCCGTCGACTCCGCGGTCAGCGGGTGTCCGAGGACCGTGACGAGTGAACGCCCCAGGCCACGCGGGCGGTTGTCGCCGTGGCCGGAGATGATCTCGGCCTGCATCTTCATCGACTCCGCCCAGCTGTGGACGGTGGCCCGCAGATCACCTTCGAGCCCGGGGGGCGGCTCGGTGACGAGCGCGCACAGCACGATCCGGCCACGGGTGACGACCTGCTCGATGTCGACCACGTCGACGGAGAAGGCGGCGAGGGTGTCGAAGAGTCCGGCCGTGATTCCGGGCCGGTCCTTGCCGAAGATCTTGACGAGGAGAGTGGGAACGTCAGAGGTCTGCGAAGCGCTCATGGTGTTCCCACCGTATCCGGCACCCAGTGCCTTGCGCCCCTGAGGTCCGGCTGGCGGACAGGGAACTCTGTATGACGCGCGTATGACGCCCACCTTGATCACCGGCGAAGCGCCGGGGGCGCTCTCCTGGCCGGGTACCTGCCCGGGCTCGGCGCGCGCTCGGCAGGGGTCGCCCCATGGCCTTGGTGCCCAGGGCCCGGTGCCCGCTGCCCAGGGCCAGGGTCGCCCTATGGGCTGAGCCGAGGCCGACAATGACAGCGAGGGCACCCGGGGACGGTTGTGTTCCGAGGCCAGTGGCCCCGCGACCGCTCCGCCCTGAGCCCGCTCCGCCCCGCGACCGCTCCGCCCCGAGGCCGGTCGCCCAATGCCGGCGCGTCCGGGGCCCGATGCGTGCAGCGTCATCCGGCGCCCGGCGCCCGGCGCCCGGCGCCCGGCGCCCCACGCCCAGCTCCCGGCACCCCACACCCCACACCCAGCCCCCGGCACCCGGCACCCGGCACCAAGGTCACTCACGCCCTCGGCGCCCCCTCGGCGGAGGCGGCCCCTCCTCCTCCGGCGGTGGTGGCGGCGGCAGATCCCCGCCCCGCGCCCCGGGCCGCAGCCGTGGCGGCGGTGGTGGTGGCGGAGGCAGATCCCCACCCCGTGCCCCTGGCCCCTGCCGCGGCGGTCGCGGCGCCCGCGGCGCCGGGGAGATCGGCCCGATCACCGTGGGCGCCCCATACACGTCGTGCGGCGGCCGCGCCCCCCTTCCGGACCCCTGTCCGCTCCCCGATCCCTGTCCGCTCCCGGACCCCTGCCCGGCCCCCGCTCCGCTCGCTACCCCGGAGCCCTCCGGGGAACTCGCCCCCCGCGCAGACCCCGACCGACCGCCCACCTCCGGCCCCTCGGGCTGTGACCACTTCCCACCCGCCGCCCCGGAACCCCCGGGCTGCGGTCGTCCTCGGCCCGCCGCCCCGGGCCCCCCGGACTGCGCCCGCCCCCTCCCGCGCCACCCCAGCCCCTCCGCCGGACGCGCGTCCTCCGGGTCCCGTAGTTGGTCGGGTACCCGGAGATAGGGATTGGTGTCGGGGTTGGCCGGGCGGAAGGGCCGGGCCGGGTGGTAGGGCCCCGGCTCCCCGGCCTGCTCCGGGAACGCCTCAGGCGCCGGCGCGCCGGCGTCACCGAGTGCCACCGGCTGTGCCAGGGGTGCCACCCGCCGTCCGGCGGCCCCACTCGCGTACGCGAGCAACGCCCCCACCGCCCCCGCGCCCGCACCCCACACGGCACCGAGCAGCAGCGCCATGCCCAGGTGCCCGTGCAGTTCGATCCCGGCGCCGAAGGCGTCGAACCCCAGGACGGACAGCGAGGCGTCGACCGACACGTCGGTCAGCCAGGCGAGCAACGGCAGGGCCAACGCCGTAACGACCGCCAGCCGCAGGGCACAGCGCCCAGCGAAGGGAAGGGCGCCCGGCCTGCGTACGACCGGCACCCCGGACTCGCCGGCGCCCACGTCCCGTACACGACGTACAAGAGGCGTACGCGTCGCCGCGAGCACCCCGGCGAACAGCATCATGACCGCGGCCGCGACTCCCAACAGCCAGACCCGGCTGTCCAGTTCGGCCAGCCGGCCCAGGGTGACGGGCTGGTCGGACCGCACGCTCAGCAGTTCGTCGAGGGGGTCGGGCAGCAGCTTGGCCAGCTCGCCCGTGGCCTTGCCGTCCCACGGCACCAGCAGGCCGACCGGAATGCCCAGCCAGACCCCGTTGGGCGCGCCGAGCAGCGCGGCGCCGGCGACCCGCTTCGGATGGTCGTCGCCGACGGCCGCGTACGCCGCGGCCGCGAGCCCCGCCACGACCGCCATGAGGAGGACCGCCACCAGCGCGGACGCGGCCGGCCGCACCGTCCGGTGCACCGCTTCCCAGCCGCGCGGCAGGGGAGTGCGGCGGGAGGCGAGGAGGGCGATCACCAGCACTCCGATTGCCCAGACCAGGCCGCCGAGCAGGGTGCGTGCCGTGTCGACGGTGAAGCCGACGGCCGCCTCCGCGTTCACGAGATCGCCGATCTTGTCGGGCAGCAGCCCGCCGATGTCACCGAGTCCGCCGGGCAGTTTGTCGGTGATGTCACCCAGGCCGCCGTCCGGCACCTTGTCGAGCCCGAGCTTTCCGCCATCGATCGTGATGACGTCGTGGCCGGCCCAGGCGAGCCCACCGAGCGTGGCCACGAACAGGGCGACCACGGCGCCCGCGCGCGCCAGGAGTTCGGACGGGGCGATCACAACTCCCGCTCCGCGCAAGGAACGCAGGAAGAACCAGGAGAGCAGGAGCGCTCCCACCAGCCCCACGCCCAGTGGCGTGATCTGGAGGGCGGTCGTGGCCTCCGCCCCTTTCAGACCGAAGGCGGAGACGTCCCCGGACGGTGTCACCGAACCACCCGCCCCCAGGGCCACCACCGCCGCGGTCATCGGCCCGAGCGAGCCGGCCGAGTCCGCCTCCAGCAGATGCAGGCCCAGCGCGGCCGTACCCGCCATCCCGATCAATGCCCAGCTCACCGCGGCGACCGCGGACAACAGGACGTCTCCCCACGGCACCCCCCTGCTGTGCTGCGCGGTCTCGATGCCCATCGTCAGCCCCCCGGTCCGCGCCGCGGCGATCCACCGCGGATGTCCCCCTCGCGTGGGATTACCACTCTCCGGGCCGGTTTCAACCCCGTCAACGGGAACGGACAAGCCGCCCGTACCCAGTCTTCACAGGGCCCGACTTTCGGTCAGGGGGCTCCTACTGAAATAGTTCCCCACGATGTTCGACATCCCTAGACTCCCTGTGATGGGGGAACTTCGGGGGACAACTCAGTGGGGCATGGAGTGCCTGAACTCGTACTGGAATTGAATGGCAGGACCTGGACGCTCGACGCGTCCAGGCCATACACCCTCGGACGTGATCCGCAGGGGGACATCGTGCTCGATGACGCCAGGGTGTCCTGGCGTCACGCCACGATCAGCTGGGGCGGCCGCAGTTGGGTCATCGAGGACCACGGCAGTACCAACGGCACTTTCGTGCAGGGCCAGCGGATCCATCAGATGGAGATCGGTCCGGGCTCGGCAGTACACCTCGGCAACGCGACCGACGGCCCGCGCGTGAACCTCTCGGGTTCCGCCGCGGCGGTCGCGGCACCGCAGCAGGCGCAGCCCCAGCAGCAGCCGTACGCGGCGCAGGGCGCGGCACCCGGCTGGGCTCAGCAGGCACCGCCGCAGCAACAGGCGCCGCAGCAGAGCTGGCCGCAGTCGCCGCAGGGGGCCGCGAGCGTGCCGCAGCAGCAGGGACCCGGTGGTGGCGCGGGGGCGCCGCCGGTCTACGGCGACCGCAGCCCGACCACGTTCCACCAGTTCTCCCTCGGCCGCGTGATGCGCATCGGCCGTGCGCTGGAGAACGAGCTGGTCGTCTCCGACCTCCAGGTCTCGCGGCACCACGCCGAGTTCCACGTGACGCCCGACGGCCGCTACGAGATCCGTGACCTCGGTTCGCACAACGGCACGTACGTCAACGGCCAGCCGATCACCAAGGGCGGCTCGGCGCTGCTCGGCCCGAACGACATCGTCGGTGTCGGCCACTCGACGTTCCGCCTGATCGGGGACCGTCTCGAAGAGTTCGTCGACACCGGTGAGGTGTCCTTCTCGGCCCGCCACCTGACCGTCACGGTCGACGGCGGCAAGCAGATCCTCAAGGACGTCTCCTTCGGCGTCCCGGAGAAGTCGCTCGTCGCGGTCATCGGCCCGTCCGGCTCCGGCAAGTCGACGCTCCTGAAGGCGCTCACGGGCTACCGCCCCGCCAACCAGGGTGACGTCCTCTACGACAACCGGAACCTGTACAAGCAGTTCGCCGAGCTGCGTCAGCGCATCGGTCTGGTCCCGCAGGACGACATCCTGCACAAGGAGCTGACCGTCAAGAAGGCCCTCAAGTACGCGGCCAAGCTGCGCTTCCCCGCGGACACCACGGGCCAGGAGCGCCAGGCGCGTATCGACGAGGTGCTGCGCGAGCTCAAGCTGGACATCCACAAGGAGAAGAAGGTCACCTCCCTCTCCGGTGGCCAGCGCAAGCGTGTCTCGGTGGCCCTGGAGCTGCTCACCAAGCCGTCGCTGATCTTCCTGGACGAGCCGACCTCCGGCCTCGACCCGGGCATGGACCGCGATGTCATGCAGCTGCTGCGCGGCCTCGCCGACGACGGCCGTACGGTCCTCGTGGTCACCCACTCCGTGGCCGAGCTGGCGATCTGCGACAAGCTCCTGGTGATGGCGCCCGGCGGTTCGGTGGCCTACTTCGGACCTCCCGAGGAGGCGCTGAACTTCTTCGGCTACGACACCTGGGCCGATGTCTTCTCCGCCTTCGAGAACTACCGCGACTACGACTGGGCGGGCCGCTGGAAGGGCTCGCAGCACTACCAGATGTACGCCGCGGACATCGACGCCGTCGCTCCGCAGTCGGTGCACATGCCACCGCCGCAGGCGATGAAGCCGCCCAAGCCGCAGGGCTGGGGCTCGCAGCTGATGACCCTGGTCCGGCGCTATGTCTCGGTGATCGCGTCCGACAAGGGCTTCCTCGCCCTGACGGTGATCCTGCCGGCCGTGCTCGGCGCGGTGAGCCTGCTCATCGACCCGGACAAGACCCTGCTGGTGAACCCGGCGGTGAACCCGAAGACCGGCGCGCACATCCCGAACGGCACGGCCACCACCGTGCTGCTGATCCTCGCGGTCGGCGCGTGCTTCGCGGGCGCCGCCAACTCCGTCCGCGAACTGATCAAGGAACGGGTGATCTACGAGCGGGAGCGGGCGACCGGCCTGTCACGCTCCGCGTACCTGATGTCCAAGGTGATCGTGCTCGGCACGGTCACGGTGCTGCAGGGCGCGATGGTCGGCGCGATCGGCTTCTCCAGCCGCACCATCCCCGAGAAGGGCCTGATCCTGGGCGAGGGCAAGACAGCGGTGCTGCTCGAGCTCTCCATCCCGATCATGGCGCTCGGCTTCACCTCGATGATGTTCGGCCTGATCATCTCCTCGCTGGTGAAGACCGCCGAGAAGACCATGCCACTGCTGGTCATGTTCGCGATCATCCAGGTCGTGTTCACCGGCTGCCTGTTCATCCTGCACGGCACGGTCGGCGTCGATCAGTTCTCGTATCTGATGCCGTCCCGCTGGGCGGTCGGCGCCGCCGGTGCCACGCTGGACTTCAACAACATCAGTCCGAACGCGGACGACCCGGGCAGCACGGACCCGCTCTGGGACCACGACGCGGGAGCCTGGGGCATGGACATGGTGGCCCTGCTCGCCCTCGGCGCGCTCTGCGGGTTCTTCGTGGCCCGCTTCCTGCGCCGCCACGAGCCCGAGGTCATGCGCAAGTAGCCGTACGCGCGACTGAAGGGCGGCACCCCCACCGGGGTGCCGCCCTTCCGCGTCTGTACCGAGACCCTCAGAGGTCCGCGCGATGCCCGCGAGACTCAGTAGGCGCTGTTGACGTTGTCGATCGAGCCGTACTTGTCGGCCGCGTAGTTGGCGGCGGCCGTGATGTTCGCGACCGGGTCGGTGATCTTCGTCGACGTGCCGGAGACGTGGTACGCGTTGAACGTCGGGGGGATGACCTGGAGCAGACCCTGCGACGGGATGCCGTTGATCGCGTTGACGTCCCAGTTGTTGATGGCGTTCGGGTTGCCCGAGGACTCACGCATGATGTTGCGGTACAGCCCGTTGTAGGAGCCCGGGATGCCCTTCTGCTTCATGATGTCGAGCGACTGACGGATCCAGCCGTCGAGGTTGTTCGTGTACGTCTTGGCGGCGACGGCCTTGATCTGGGGGCGCGCGGCGGAGCGGCTCGCGGCCTGTGCCTTGCGCGCGTCGTCGGCCTTCTTCTTGGCGGCCGCGTCGGCCGCCTTCTTCTTCGCTGCCGCGTCGGCAGCCTTCTTCTTGGCCGCGTCGTCCGCGGCCTTCTTCTTCGCGGCGACGGCCTCGGCCTTGACGCTGGCGCCGGCCAGCTGGTCGGTGACGCTGGCCTTGACGTCCTTGATCTGCCCCTCGCTGTAGGCCACGGAGGCGGAGGAGGCGGCGGCGTCGGTGGTCGTGGTGTGCGAGTTGGCCGGCACCACGGTGAACGCGAGGGCGGCGGCACCGAGGGCCGCGACACCGGCGATCGAAAGCTTGTGGGTCTTGGTCAGCGCGGGACTATGACCAGGAGTGTTGATCTTCTTGGGCATGACTGATGGACCTCTTCGAATAGCGCGGAGGTCGCTCTCGGTCCGGTGGGGACAGAGTGTTTCCGGAACAAACGCCGCGGGGCGAAACCCGCGGCGTTGAGCGACGGCAGCCATTCTTAGCGGCAGCAAAATCCTGAGGCAAAGGTGTGACGTACGAAGCCGGGTAGTGGAGCACAGAGGGTCAAAATAGGGCAGAACAGTACGTCTGCCCCGCTCACAAGGTCCCCTTTATCTCCTATGCCCGTTCGTACGTGATGTGCGTCCTATGCGCGGGCTCACATCGGCCGGGTAACAGTCTCACCAGGGGTTGCTGGAGCAATGCACTGCGTGAGGGGAGTCGTCCGGAAGTATGAGGTGCACGTCCCCGAACTCGTGCCAGAGGTAGAGCCCGCGCAGCGCCGCCTCGTAGCCGCGGTCGATCGCCGCCCGCCCGGCGACCGCCTCCAGCATCAGCAGATGCGAGGCCTCCGGCTCGTGCAGCCCGGTCAGCAGCCCGTCGACCACGCGCGTCCCGCGCTCCGGAGTGACCACGAGATCGGTCCAGCCCCGCCGCGCCCCGACCACCCCGTCCGGTCCGGCCGCCGACTCGACGGCCCGCACCGCCGTCGTACCGACCGCGATGATCCGCCCGGCAGCAGCCTTCGCCGCGTTGATCAGACGCGCCGACGTCGCCGACACCTCGTACCTCTCCGGATACGGCGGCTCATGCGCCTCGACCGACGCCACACCGGTGTGCAGGGTGATCGGCGCGAACTGCACACCCCGGCTCACCAGCTCCGCCACCAGGCGCGCGGTGAAGGGCCGCGCCGCGCTCGGCATCTCCGCGCTGCCCGCACCGTCACCGGAGGGCAGCGCGAACACCGTCTGGTACGCCGACAGCGGCTGATCCCTCTCCGTATAGGAGTAGCGAATGGGCCGCCCGTGCCGCCGCAGCAGCCCCGGCACATCGGGATCCGACACGCGCCCCCACCACAGCCGCTCACTCCGCGCCGCCAGCGGCTCCTCCAGCACCAGGCGTACGTCCCCGGGAAGGCGCACCTTCGTCCCCGCGGGCCCACCCGCACGCGCGCGCGTGGTGCCCCGCCCGTCCGGATCCCGTAGCTCGACGGCCCACCGCCCGTCATCGCCCCGCGTGGAGAAATGCACCACCACGCGCGCGTGCCCGAGACGCCCGTCGACGGCGGCGGCCAGCGTGGGAGACGTGTTCACGACGAGCAGGTCCCCGGCCCTGAGCTGCCGGGGCAGCTCGACGAAGTCGTGATGCGACACCCGGGTCCCGCGCGAGACGAGGAGGCGCACCGCGTCGCGCTCCAGGCCGGGCCCCCGCTGCTCGGCCGGCACCCGGGCCGACAGCTCCTCCGGAACCCTCGCCCGGCTGTGCTCGAACGGCGAGACCCCCATCGCGGTCGTCACCGCGCCGCCAGCAGGGCCGGAGCGCCATAGCGGCCGCTGGCCGGGCGCGCGTCGAGCAGCCGCAGAAAGGCCGGGACCACCTCGGCGGGCGCCGGCCGCGGATCATCGTCGTCCGGTACGGCCGCCGCGTACAGGTCCGTGCCCATGTCGCCGGGGTCGACCGCCCAGACCCGCACCCCGGGCTCCTCCTCCCCGAGCACCGCCGACAGATGGTCCAGAGCCGCCTTGGACGCCCCGTAGCCGCCCCATGTCTCGTACGCCTCCGCCGCCGCGTCCGAGCTGATGTCGACGACCGCGCCCGCCGCCGCGTCCCGCAGCGCCGGCAGTGCCTGCTGGATCAGGCCCAGCGCGGCCACCACGTTCACCTCGAAGGCGCGCCGCAGCCCGTCCAGGGTCAGGTCCTCCAGCCGGACGAGCGGCTCTGCGCCCAGCGCGCTCGCGTTGTTCACCAGCAGGTCCACGCCCCCGAGCCGCCGGGCCGCCGCCACCAGCTCGGCACGGTGCCCGGCGTCCGTCACATCCCCGGCCAGCGCCTCCACCCGGGTCCCGTACGCGGACAGGTCCTTCGCCGTCTCCTTCAGTACGTCCGCGGTCCTGGCGTCGAGCACCAGATCCCAGCCGCGCTCCGCCAGGGCCGCCGCCAGCGCACGTCCCAGCCCCTTCGACGCTCCTGTGATGATCGCTACCGGCATGACATCCGTCCCCTCGTCCCGCGACCGCCGCTCCGGCGGGTGTCCCCGACGTGGTTTCCACGCCTCTTCAACGTCTCCTCAACGTAGGGACCGGGACGCTTCCGCCGCGTCGTGCGCGGGCCGCAATGATCCAGGGCCCTTCGCCCTAGGACCGCCGACCGTCGCAAGACCTAGGGCCACCGGCCTAGGCAACCGCCCCCACAGGTCGGATACGCACTGTCACACCCCGCCGGTACCTTGAGGTCATGAGTCAAGGCCCCAGGTCCGGCCTGTACGCGGTGAGCTCCGCGCTGCTGGCCATGAGCAGGCATCTGGAGGTGCGCGACGTCCTCAAGACGATCGTCGCCTCGGCCCGCGAGCTGCTCGACGCCGAGTACGCGGCACTCGGCGTCCCGGACGACCACGGCGGCTTCGCGCAGTTCGTCGTCGACGGCGTGAGCGACGCCCAGTGGAAGGCCATCGGCCCGCTCCCGCGCCAGCACGGCATCCTCGCCGCGATGCTGCACGAGGCCCGCCCCGAGCGCCTGGCCGACGTGCGCAAGGACCCCCGCTTCGAGGGCTGGCCCGCGGCCCACCCCAACATGTCCGACTTCCTGGGCCTGCCCATCCGGGACGGCGACGAGGTCATGGGCGCCCTGTTCCTCGCCAACAAGGTGCGGCCGGCCGGCGCGCAGGCCGCCGATCCCCGGGGCTCGCGCGCGGACGGCCGCTGCGGTTTCACCGAGGAGGACGAGGAGCTCCTCACCATCCTGGCCCAGCACGCCGCGATCGCCCTGACCAACGCCCGCCTCTACGAGCGCAGCCGCGAGCTCACGATCGCCGAGGAGCGCTCCCGGCTCGCCCATGAACTGCACGACGCGGTGAGCCAGAAGCTCTTCTCGCTCCGCCTCACCGCGCAGGCCGCCGCCGCCCTCGTCGACCGTGACCCGGCGCGTGCCAAGGGCGAGCTCCAGCAGGTGGCCGCGCTCGCCGCGGAAGCCGCCGACGAACTGCGCGCCGCAGTCGTCGAGTTGCGCCCCGCGGCACTCGACGAGGACGGCCTGGTCGCCACGTTGCGCACCCATGTCCAGGTCCTCGACCGCGCCCACTCCGCGCGCGTGACCTTCACCAGCTGCGGGGTCCGCGCCCTGCCGGCCGCGCAGGAGGAGGCCCTGCTGCGCGTCGCCCAGGAAGCGCTGCACAACGCGCTGCGCCACTCCGGAGCGGTCCAGGTCGACGTGACCCTGCTGAAGCGGGGCCCGGGCGCCGTCCTGCGCATCGCAGACGACGGCGGGGGCTTTGAACCGCACGCGATACGCAGCGCGGGACGCCACCTCGGCCTGGTCTCCATGCGGGACCGGGCGAACGGCGTAGGCGGAGCACTCACAGTGGAATCGGCGCCCGGGAAGGGCACGAGGATCGAGATGGAGGTCCCTGGTGGCTGACGCAATCAAGGTGTTGCTGGTCGACGACCACCAGGTGGTCCGCCGGGGCCTGCGCACGTTCCTCGAAGTGCAGGACGACATCGAGGTGGTGGGAGAGGCCTCCGACGGCGCCGAAGGCGTCGCCCGCGCCGAGGAGTTGAAACCCGACGTCGTCCTCATGGACGTCAAGATGCCGGGTATGGACGGCGTCGAGGCGCTGCGCAAGCTCCGCGAACTGGCCAACCCCGCACGCGTGCTGATCGTCACCAGCTTCACCGAGCAGCGCACGGTGGTCCCGGCCCTGCGTGCCGGCGCCGCGGGGTACGTGTACAAGGACGTGGACCCCGACGCCCTGGCCGGTGCCATCCGCTCGGTGCACGCCGGGCACATCCTGCTCCAGCCCGAGGTCGCGGGTGCCCTGCTCTCCCAGGAGGAGGCCAACTCGAGCCAGGGGAGAGGCGGTTCGCTCACGGAGCGGGAGCGCGAGGTGCTCGGTCTGATCGCCGACGGCCGCTCCAACCGGGAAATCGCACGCGCACTCGTCCTCTCCGAAAAGACCGTCAAGACCCACGTGTCGAACATCCTGATGAAGCTCGACCTCGCCGACCGCACCCAGGCCGCCCTGTGGGCCGTACGGCATGGGGCGGCAGGCTGATCACCAGCTGATTACCTGTTGATCCGCACTCCGGCGCACTCCCTCGGGAGTGGCCGGAGTGCAGCAATTGGGAGGGTTTCGCTCCGGACTGAGATTCATACCGTCGTGTGGATGTCCCCCGAATGGCGCATCCTCCGCGACCTCCGGCCGTTCTTCAGGGCGTGCTGCGGCGACTTGCCGCGGTGATCGCTAGGGAGGGCTTGAGAAGTGAAGAACCTGAAGAAGGCCACGGCTGTCGCGATGGTTGCGGGCGGCCTCGTCGCCGCCGGTGCCGGTATGGCCTCCGCCACGGACAGTGGTGCGTGGGCCGGCGGCAAGGCCGTGGGCTCCCCGGGTGTCGGTTCGGGCAACCTCGTGCAGGCCCCGATCCACATCCCGGTGAACGCGGTTGGCAACAGCGTGAACGTCATCGGCGTTCTGAACCCCGCCTTCGGCAACCTGGGCGTCAACCGCTGACGTCCGTCCGGACCTCGCGGTGACCACCGGCCTCCCAGGCGCTCCTGGGAGGCCGGTCAGGTTGTCGGCCGATCATCGCAATGGCCCGAACGGGCCCTTCACCGCGGCCCTCCGTGCCATCTGCGATCTTCCAGGCGTTTCTCCACGTACGACCCGCGGCCGGGTCGGACCCGCCATTCCAGGAGGAACGCTTTTCATGAACATCGCCAAGAAGGCAGCCGTGGCCCTGACCGTCGCCGGTATCGCCGCAGGCGCTTCCGCCGGCTCGGCTGTCGCCGACTCGGATGCCGACGGCGCGGCCGTGAAGTCGCCGGGCGTCGGCTCGGGCCTCGTCGCACAGGTCCCCGTCCACGTCCCGGTCACCGTCTCGGGCCTCAGCGCCAATGTCATCGGCCTGCTGAACCCGACGTTCGGCAACCTGAACGCGAACGACTGACCCGTTCCACCGGCGAACGCCTCCGTGAACCCTCGGTTCCCGGGGGCGCTTCCGTACGCGGATCCGGCAACAGCTGCCTCCGCTCCGGGCACCCGGACGCGAGGGGCCCCACCCTCAGAGCACCCCGGGCCCGGCGCGAAGGACCGCAGCCGCCCCGCGTTCAGCGCACCCCAGCTCGAAAAGTCCACCCCGGGGTGAAGCCCTCGGCGCTCAGGCGGCGAACCTCACCGCACGCCCCGCTCCCGCTCCTCCACGAACGCGTTGTACGCGGCCACCTGCGCCCGCCGAGCCGTCCGTTCCACCGGCCGCAGCGTCAGCGACCTCGCGGCGATCTCCGAGGCGCTCACCGCCCCGCCGGGCCCGTTCTCGTAGGCGACCGAGATCAGCAGCCCCACTCGCTGGGCGAGCTCCAACACGCGTACCGCACGCGGCGGATAGCCGGGCGCCAGCACCTCGCGTCCCTGCTCGGCCCGTGCCCGGTACGCCTCGACCGCGGCCTCCGCGACGGGTCCCGAGCCGGCCACGTCCAGCCGGGACAACACCTCCGTCGCCTCCCGCAGCGCCTCCGCCAGCTCCCGCTCGGCCTCCCCGAGGGAGGGCACATCGGCCGGCGGCGCCTCCCGCACGTCGAGGCAGTGCCAGACGACCTCGACATGCAGATCGCCGTCCGGCCCCGCCTCGTACACCTCCGGCACCAGCCCGAGCCCGACCCCGTGGCAGACGACCGCCTCCTCGGCGTCGAGCGCTCGCGCATTGAAGTCGGGCGGTCCACTCAGCCCGAGCGGATGGCCCGGCGCGGGCAGCGCCACCCGAAGCCCGGTCACCCCGAGCGCGCGCAGCCGGCCGAGGGCGAGCGTCAGTCCGACGGGCGCCGCCTCACCGGGCAGCCCCTCGACCCGGTGCACGGCGTCCTCACCGACGATGGCGAGGACGGCGTCGTCCGGCGAAACAAGTCCGGCCAAGAGGGCATTTCCCCATGCGGCCAGGCGTCCTGAGCGTGGTTCCGAGAGCATGCCCCCAGCCTAAGGACCGACCGATGGATGGGACCGCCCGACCGGTGGCGTAGGTTTTCCCTGGGGGCTGCGTCCACAGACGTAAGCGACGGCCGAGACTGCAATGGGAGACAGCGCGCTCATGAGCGATGTTCTGGAGCTTGAGGACGTATCCGTGGTCCGAGAGGGCCGGGCTCTGGTGGACCAGGTCTCCTGGTCGGTCAAGGAAGGCGAGCGCTGGGTCATCCTCGGACCGAACGGCGCCGGAAAAACGACCCTCCTGAACATCGCCTCCAGCTACCTCTTCCCCAGCTCGGGCACCGCCACCGTCCTCGGCGACACCCTCGGCAAGGTCGACGTCTTCGAGCTGCGCCCGCGCATCGGCATGGCCGGCATCGCCATGGCCGAGAAGCTCCCCAAGCGCCAGACCGTCCTGCAGACCGTGCTCACCGCCGCGTACGGCATGACGGCCGGCTGGCAGGAGGAGTACGAGGACATCGACGAGCAGCGCGCCCGCGCCTTCCTCGACCGCCTCGGCATGAGCGACTACCTGGAGCGCAAGTTCGGCACCCTCTCCGAGGGCGAGCGCAAGCGCACCCTCATCGCCCGCGCGCTGATGACCGACCCCGAGCTGCTGCTCCTGGACGAGCCGGCCGCCGGCCTCGACCTCGGCGGCCGCGAGGACCTCGTCCGCCGCCTCGGCCGGCTGGCCCGCGACCCGATCGCCCCCTCCATGATCATGGTCACGCACCACGTCGAGGAGATCGCCCCCGGCTTCACCCACGTCCTGATGATCCGGCAGGGCAAGGTGCTCGCCGCCGGCCCGCTGGAGCTCGAACTCACCTCGCGCAACCTCTCGCTCTGCTTCGGCCTGCCGCTCGTCGTCGAGCAGGTCGGCGAGCGCTGGACGGCGCACGGCCTTCCGCTCTCCTGACGCGCGGATCCGCCGCCTCTTACGCCCGATCCGCGCGCGGCCGCGCCGCGCCCGCGCGGACGGGCGTGATCGCGCGCCCTGTCCGCCAGTGAGCCGCGGTCCTACCATGACCATGTGGACGACATCGATGCATGGGTGTGGTGGCTGATCGCCGCGGTCGGGCTCGGAATCCCGCTCGTGGTGACGGCGATGCCGGAGTTCGGAATGTTCGCCGTGGGCGCCGTCGCCGCGGCCGGCACTGCGGGGCTCGGCGGTGACGTCGTACTCCAGGTACTCGTCTTCGCCGCCGTCTCGGTCGCCCTCATCGCCGTCGTACGACCCATCGCGGCCCGCCATAGCCACCAGCGGCCCCAACTCGCCACGGGCGTGGACGCCCTGAGAGGCAAACAGGCCCTCGTTCTGGAACGCGTCGACGGCGCGGGCGGCCGGATCAAGCTCGCCGGAGAAGTCTGGTCGGCACGCTCCCTCGACGCCGGACAGGCCTACGAGGTGGGCCAGGAAGTGGACGTCGTGGAGATCGAAGGAGCCACCGCGATCGTCATGTGACCTCGCACGACGCAAGTGAACCGAACGCCCTACGCGGCAGACGACGGTCTGTCAGACTCACGAGCAAGATCTTCAACACTCATAAGATCTTCCGGAAAAACCGAGGCGAGAAGGGTACGGGGAGCAACGATGGAACCGATCATCATCGTCCTGATCATTCTGGTGGTGCTGGTCTTCATCGCCCTGATCAAGACCATCCAAGTCATCCCGCAGGCCAGTGCCGCGATCGTGGAGCGCTTCGGCCGCTACACGCGGACACTCAACGCGGGCCTGAACATCGTCGTCCCCTTCATCGACACCATCCGCAACCGCATCGACCTGCGTGAACAGGTCGTACCGTTCCCGCCCCAGCCGGTGATCACCCAGGACAACCTGGTCGTCAACATCGACACGGTCATCTATTATCAGGTCACCGACGCCCGCGCGGCCACGTACGAGGTGGCCAGCTACATCCAGGCGATCGAGCAGCTCACCGTCACCACGCTGCGCAACATCATCGGTGGCATGGACCTGGAGCGGACCCTCACCTCCCGTGAGGAGATCAACGCGGCCCTGCGCGGCGTCCTCGACGAAGCCACCGGCAAGTGGGGCATCCGCGTCAATCGCGTCGAGCTCAAGGCCATCGAGCCGCCCACCTCCATCCAGGACTCGATGGAGAAGCAGATGCGCGCCGACCGTGACAAGCGCGCCGCCATCCTCACCGCGGAAGGCATCCGCCAGTCGCAGATCCTGACCGCGGAGGGCGAGAAGCAGTCCGCGATCCTGCGCGCCGAAGGCGAGGCCAAGGCCGCGGCCCTGCGCGCCGAGGGTGAGGCCCAGGCCGTCCGTACGGTCTTCGAGGCGATCCACGCCGGCGACCCGGACCAGAAGCTCCTCGCCTACCAGTACCTCCAGATGCTCCCGAAGATCGCCGAGGGCGACGCGAACAAGCTCTGGATCGTGCCCAGCGAGATCGGCGACGCGCTCAAGGGCCTGTCGGGGGCCTTCGGCAACTTCGGTGGAATCGGCGGCGGTTCGGGCAGCGGCGGTTCCTCCGGCGGCTCCGGCTCCGGCGGGACCGAGCGCCGCGAGAAGCCGCCCATCACCGACTGAGCGTGTACGTGACTGGGGCCCGCCTTCCACGGAAGGCGGGCCCCAGTCACGTACACGCCTAGGCGGCGGGCTGCCCCAGCCACTCCGGCAGCGCCTCGAAGTCGTCCTGGCCGAGGGCCAGCAGCATCGCGTCCGCGGGCGTCGGCTCGAACGGCTGCCTGAGCAGCGGCATCCCGGCCTGCTCCGGCGTACGGGCAGCCTTGCGGTGATTGTCCTGCGCGCACGAGGCGACCGTGTTCAGCCAGGAGTCCTGACCGCCCTGCGCCCGCGGCACCACGTGGTCCACGGTCGTCGCCCGCCTGCCGCAGTAGGCGCACCGGTGCCGGTCCCGCACCAGGACACCCCGCCGTGACCACGGCGCTTGTCTTCGGAACGGCACCCGTACATAGCGGCAGAGCCTGATCACCCGGGGCACGGGTATGTCGAGCTCGGCTCCGCGCATACGCAGTTCGGGGTGGGCCTGCTCGACGACGGCCTTGTCCTGCAGCACCAGAACGACGGCTCGGTTCAACGTCACCGTCGACAGCGGCTCAAAGCTCGCGTTCAGCACCAGCGTGTCCCGCATCCAGCCCACCTCCCATGCGCACCGGCCCACCCCCTGGCGGGCTTGGATCAACTCTGGCCGGGCACGCCGAGATGGACAACGCAATAAAAAAATGCCCGCCCCTGATCAATTCCAAGACCAGAGGCGGGCAAACGTTCAGCGAACGTCAGTCTGCCGCGGGAGCCGCGTACTCACCGAGCAACTGGGCCCGCGCGAGCGTGTGGAACCGCAGGTTGAAGCCCACCACCGCGGGCGACGCGTCCGAGTCCGGACCGAGCTTCTCCTGATCCACCGCGTACACCGTGAAGACGTAGCGGTGCGCCGGATCACCGGGCGGCGGGGCGGCCCCACCGAAGTCCCTGGATCCGTAGTCGTTACGCGCCTGGATCGCGCCGTCGGGCAGCCCCTCGAACTTTCCGGTGCCTGCACCCGTCGGCAGCTCCGTCACCGTGGCCGGAATGTCGAACACGACCCAGTGCCAGAAGCCGCTCCCCGTGGGGGCGTCCGGATCGAAGCAGGTCACGGCGAAGCTCTTGGTCTCCGGCGGGAAGCCCTCCCAGCGCAGCTGAGGCGAGGTGTTCCCGGCCGCCTGGACCTGAGCGTCCTTCAGCACCGCATCCGGCTCGACGTCCTCACTCGTGACCGTGAAGGACGGCACGGGCGGATGGAAGTCATGCGGGAGCGGCGGCCTCTTGAGCTCGGACACCTCAGTACCTCCTGATCTGTCTGCGACGGTTCCCGGCCGAGCCTAGAACCAGCTGCGCTTGCTGCCGACCTCCGACAGCCACTGATTCAGGTACGCGGCCCAGTCCGTGCCCTGGTAGTCGTTCAGGCCCACCTTGAAGGCGCGGAACGAGTCGCTGCCCTCGCTGAACAGACCCGGCTTTTTGTCCATCTCCAGGATGACGTCCATCTCGCGCTCGTCGGCGACGAAGCTCAGCTCGACCTGGTTCAGCCCGCGGTACTGCGACGGCGGGAAGAACTCGATCTCCTGGTAGAACGGCAGCTTCTGCCGCGTACCCCGGATGTGGCCGCGCTCCATGTCGGCGCTCTTGAAGCGGAAGCCCAGCTGGAGGAACGCGTTCAGGATCGCCTGCTGCGCCGGCAGCGGGTGCACGTTGATCGGGTCCAGGTCACCGGAGTCCAGCGCACGCGCGATCTCCAGCTCGGTGGTCACACCGATGTTCATCCCGCGCAGCTGCTGCCCGTCGATCGTCGTGACCGGGGTCTCCCAGGGGATTTCCAGCCCGAACGGCACCGCGTGCACCGCACCGGCCTGCAGCTCGAAAGCGCCACCGAGCCGCACCTTGGTGAACTCGATGTCCTGCTTGTGCTCCTGGTCGTCGTGGCCCTCGACCTCGACCCTGGCCTGCAGACCGACCGACAGACCCTCGATCGCCTGATTCACGGACCCGCCCTGGATCCGCACCTCGCCCTGCACGACGCCGCCCGGAACGGTGTTGACCTCCGTCAGCACCGTCTCGACCGAAGCCCCACCGGCTCCCATGCTCGCAAGCAGCCGCTTGAACCCCATGTCACTTCCTCCCCAGGCAACGCCTGTTACGTCCTGATGCCGTCTGCATTCCTTGATCCCTACAAACGCAATCCGACCGCGGTCGGTTCCGCGCCCTCACCCTTCCAAGCGAGGCGCCCCCTGACCACCCCGCTGACAGACAGCGGGTCTCGACTACGCTCGTACGCCATGATCGCGGCCCCTGACCGTACGCCCCTCAGCCGGGACTTCTTCGACCGCCCTGTCCTGGACGTGGCCCAGGACCTCCTGGGGCGCACCCTTGTACGCACGACCCCGGACGGGCCGATCGAAGTGCGCCTCACCGAGGTCGAGGCCTACGACGGCCCCGGCGACCCCGGATCACACGCCTACCGCGGCCGCACGGCACGCAACGAGGTGATGTTCGGTCCGCCCGGCCATGTGTACGTCTACTTCACCTACGGCATGTGGCACTGCATGAACTTCGTCTGCGGCCCCGAGGGGAGCGCGAGCGGGGTCCTGCTCCGGGCCGGCGAGATCACCGAAGGGGTCGAGCACGCCCGCAAACGTCGACTCTCGGCCCGAAATGACAAGGAACTGGCCAAAGGGCCGGCCCGGCTGGCCACGGCCCTGGGGGTGGACCGCGCCCTCGACGGAGCGGATGCCTGCGGCCCCGAGGACGGGCCGTTCCGTGTGCTCGCGGGTACACCGGCACCCCCCGACCAGGTATGCAGTGGTCCTCGGACCGGAGTGGCCGGTGAAGGGGGCGTCCACCCGTGGCGCTTCTGGATCGCCAACGACCCGACCGTCAGCCCTTATCGGGCCCATACGCCCCGTCGCCGCCCAACTTGACTCGCTTCCACGGGATCCGTAACGTGGCCCAAGCCGCTTGAACCGGGTACGGCCTTCAGCCAGCAGCCGGAGGCGGCCAAACCACTACCTACGACTTCCCCTCAGCGGGGGCGAATTCGTCATGTTCGCATGCCGAATTTCGAACTCGCGGACTCGATTATGAGTTGCGCTGGGAATCGGCTAACGTAGTGAATGTCGAAAGGCCGCGGGACGGAAAGTCTCAGGCCAAAGACAAACCCCCCGACAGGGAATCGGAGCCGGAAACGGTCTGATAGAGTCGGAAACGCAAGACCGAAGGGAAGCGCCCGGAGGAAAGCCCGAGAGGGTGAGTACAAAGGAAGCGTCCGTTCCTTGAGAACTCAACAGCGTGCCAAAAATCAACGCCAGATATGTTGATACCCCGTCTCCAATCCGTATGGGTTGGGACGAGGTTCCTTTGAAAAAGTCCTATCAGGTTCTGCCTGGTGGGCACATCAGCGAGGACGCTGTGAATCTCCCGATTATTCCTCGGGGGGTTCCGCTCTCGTGATGGTTTCCCGATTACGGGACAACATTCACGGAGAGTT
>NZ_JBHXJC010000006.1:0-122345 GCF_042723265.1 Streptomyces sp. NPDC058371
TTTTGTTTTTGTGTTTGTTTTGTCTTGTTTTTCTTCCTCCCCCCTCAAACAAACCCCACACCCCCCCCCCCCCCCCCCCCCCACACCCCCCCCCCCCCCCCCCCGCTCCGGGTTGGGGCGTGGAGAGGTCAGACCTCGACGACGACCGGGAGGATCATCGGGCGCCGGCGGTAGTTGTCGGAGACCCACTTGCCCAGCGTGCGGCGGATGAGTTGCTGCATCTGGTGGGGCTCGACGACGCCGTCCTGAGCCGACTTCTCCAGGACCTCCTTGACCTTCGGGATGACGTCGGTGAAGGCCGAGTCCTCGATGCCTGAGCCACGTGCCTGGACGTGGGGGCCGCCGGTGATCTTGCCGGTGCTGGCGTCCATCACCACGAAGACCGAGATGATGCCCTCGTCGCCGAGGATCCGTCGGTCCTTCAGCGCCGGCTCGCCCACGTCACCGACCGAGAGGCCGTCGACGTACACGTATCCCGCCTGGACCTTGCCGGAGATCTTGGCCTTGCCGCCGACGAGGTCGACGACGACGCCGTCCTCGGCGATCACGATGCGGTCGTGCGGGACACCCGTGAGAGCGCCCAGCTCGGCGTTGGCCCGTAGGTGGCGCCATTCACCGTGGACCGGCATCAGGTTCTTGGGCTTGCAGATGTTGTAGAAGTACAGGAGCTCGCCCGCCGAGGCGTGGCCGGAGACGTGCACCTTGGCGTTGCCCTTGTGGACGACGTTGGCGCCCCAGCGGGTCAGGCCGTTGATGACGCGGTAGACCGCGTTCTCGTTGCCCGGGATGAGCGACGACGCCAGGATCACCGTGTCGCCCTGGACGATGCGGATCTGGTGGTCGCGGTTGGCCATGCGGGACAGCGCGGCCATCGGTTCGCCCTGGGAACCCGTGCAGACGAGCACGATCTGGCTCTCCGGCAGGTCGTCCAGCGTCTTGACGTCCACCACCAGGCCCGGTGGGACCTTCAGATAGCCGAGGTCCCGCGCGATGCCCATGTTCCGGACCATCGAACGGCCGACGAAGGCGACCCTGCGGCCGTTCTCGTGGGCCGCGTCCAGGATCTGCTGGATGCGGTGCACGTGGCTGGCGAAGCTCGCCACGATGATGCGCTTGCGGGCGCCGGCGAAGACCTGGCGCAGCACGTTCGAGATCTCGCGCTCGGGCGGGACGAAGCCCGGGACCTCGGCGTTCGTGGAGTCCGAGAGAAGGAGGTCGATGCCTTCCTCGCTCAGACGTGCGAACGCGTGCAGGTCCGTGAGACGGCCGTCCAGCGGAAGCTGGTCCATCTTGAAGTCGCCGGTGTGGACCACCATGCCCGCGGGGGTGCGGATGGCGACCGCGAGCGCGTCCGGGATGGAGTGGTTGACCGCGACGAACTCGCAGTCGAAGGGGCCGATGCGCTCACGGTGGCCCTCGGCGACCTCGAGCGTGTACGGGCGGATGCGGTGTTCCTGGAGCTTCGCCTCGATCAGGGCGAGGGTCAGCTTGGAGCCGATCAGCGGGATGTCCGGCTTCTCCCGCAGGAGGAAGGGGACGCCGCCGATGTGGTCCTCGTGCCCATGCGTGAGGACGATGCCCTCGATGTCGTCGAGGCGGTCCCTGATGGACGTGAAATCCGGCAGGATCAGGTCGATTCCGGGCTGCTCCTCCTCGGGGAAGAGCACTCCGCAGTCGACGATCAGAAGGCGGCCGCCGTACTCGAAGACCGTCATGTTTCGGCCGATTTCACCGAGGCCACCGAGCGGGGTGACCCGTAGGCCGCCGTTCGGGAGGACCGGCGGGGCACCGAGTTCAGGATGCGGATGACTCAAAAGACTCTCCTCACCACGCGCGCCACGTACCTGGCAAGGCACGTGGCGCGCGTGACGTTCGTGCAGTAGCAGTTGTCTGTGTGGTGCAGGCTCCGTGGCCTGCTGATCGTGCGTATTCAGTTATGAAGTCTGTGGTTAGAGCTGTACCCCGCCGGCGGCAAGATCGATCTTGAGCTGGGCGGTCTCCTCGGCCGAAAGTTCGACCATCGGGGCGCGCAGCGGCCCGGCGGGCAGGCCCTGGAGGGCGAGTGCGGCCTTGGTCGTCATGACGCCCTGAGTGCGGAACATGCCGGTGAAGACCGGCAGCAGCTTCTGGTGGATCTCGGTGGCCTTCTGGACGTCGCCCGAGAGGTATGCGTCGAGCAGCTCGCGCAGCTCCGGGGTGACGACGTGGCCGACGACGGAGACGAAGCCGACCGCGCCCACGGAGAGCAGCGGCAGGTTCAGCATGTCGTCGCCGGAGTACCAGGCGAGACCGGAGCGTGCGATGGCCCAGCTGGCGCGGCCGAGGTCGCCCTTGGCGTCCTTGTTGGCGACGATCCGCGGGTGCTCGGCGAGACGGACGATCGTCTCGGTGTTGATCGGTACGCCGCTGCGGCCGGGGATGTCGTAGAGCATGACCGGCAGTTCCGTCGCGTCGGCGATGGCCTTGAAGTGCCGGTACAGGCCCTCCTGCGGGGGCTTGTTGTAGTACGGCGTGACGGTCAGCAGGCCGTGCGCCCCGGCCTGCTCCGCCGCGCGGGCCAGCTCGATGCTGTGCTGCGTGTCGTTCGTGCCGACGCCCGCCACCACGTGGGCGCGGTCACCGACCGCCTCGACCACGGCTCGTACGAGATCCGCTTTCTCCGCGTTGCTGGTGGTCGGGGACTCGCCGGTGGTGCCGTTGATGATCAGGCCGTCGTTGCCTGCGTCCACCAGGTGGGCGGCGAGCCGCTGCGCGCCGTCGAGGTCGAGTGCGCCGTCCGCCGCGAAGGGCGTGACCATAGCGGTGAGGACCCGCCCAAAGGGGGTCTGCGGAGTGGAGGTCGGAGCCATGGGTAACACGCTACTCGCTGCTCAATACCTGGTCTGCCCTCGGGGCACGCGACAAGTCGTGACAAATATGGAGCCCGGCACTGCCTGCTCGGGGGTTCAAGCAGTGCCGGGTCCGTTTGATCAGGCTAGATGAACTTCTCGAAATGCCGCAATACGGACACTTCGCTCGGCTGATCCGCACATCTGTGCCGGACGGGGTGTGGAAGCGCGCTACGGCGCCACGCGCCCGTTGGCATTGAAGGCCGCATACGTGAGCGGCATGAGCCTGGCCCACTCCGCCTCCATCAGCTCTCCGACCATCTCGATCTCCCGCTGCGGGAAGGACGGGACCTTGGCGAGTTCGTGCTGTGTGCGCAGGCCGAGGAAGTGCATCAGCGAGCGTGCGTTGCACGTGGCGTACATCGACGAGAAAGTTCCGACCGGCAGGACCGCACGGGCGACCTCGCGGGCCACACCGGCCGCGAGCATCTCCTGATACGCCTCGTACGCCCGTCGGTAGGAGTCCTCCATCACACGGCCCGTGAGCTCCTGCTGGGCCGGGGTGCCCTCCACGAAGACGTACTTGCCCGGGCGGCCCTGCTGGACCAGCTTGCGGGACGCGTCCGGGACGTAGAAGACCGGCTGGAGCTCCCTGTACCGCCCCGATTCCTCGTTGTACGACCAGCCCACGCGGTGCCGCATGAACTCGCGGAAGACGAAGATCGGAGCGCTGATGAAGAACGTCATCGAGTTGTGCTCGAAGGGGCTGCCGTGCCGGTCCCGCATCAGGTAGTTCAGCAGGCCCTTGGAGCGCTCCGGGTCCTTCTTCAGCTCGTCCAGCGACTGCTCACCGACGGTCGAGACGCGGGCGGCGAACAGCACGTCCGAGTCGGAAGCGGTGTGCTTGACCAGCTCGACGGTGACTTCGCTGCGGAAGCTGGGCTTGAGGTCGTCGGCGGGGGTGTCGGTCACGGTGGAGAGGGTCCTTCCCATCACAGGCTCGGGCGGCGTCCACTCTACGGCCCGGCACCGACAACGGGGCGTTCGGTGCCGTGCCGCGACATTCGGCGGCGAACTTCTGCGAATTCGGTGAAACAGGGCACCTCTTGGGCCGTTCGCTCGTCTGTATTGGTGACAGCGATCCGTTCGAGTCCCCGGGCCCGAGCGAGTCGCGCGATCCGATCCCTTCCCGTCTCCAGAGGAGAAGCACCGCCCATGTTCCGTCGGCGCGAGCCCGTCCCGTTCGCCTTCATCGCCGAAGCCGACAAGTTCCGCAGCAATGTCGCTCCCCCGCCCCGCCGACGTGCCTCCGTCGGACAGATAGCCGGGCGCTGGCTCATGGGGCTCACCGTGGTCGCCGGCATCGTGGGCGCTCTGCTCATCGGGACACCCGCCCTGTCCCAGGACCAGTCCCCCACGACGACACAGCACTCCGAAGCATCGACCGGCCGCTGACGCCTCCCCGCCGCCGCAATGGCGCAGGAGGTACCCCTCTGGCCCCCCAAGGGTGGTGAGCAGGGACCCGGCTCGATAGCCTCACCGGGCACAGCCCGTGCTGGATTGAGTGAGGATCAGTCGTGCCCCTGCCCTTCCTGACGGCGGACCGCGCTTTTGACGAGGCGGCCGACGATCTCGCGCTGCCGTTCGACGACCGCGACCACTGGCGGCGGCCCTACCGGCCCGGGCCGTGGCGGGTGGGCGCGGCCGCGCTCGTCCTGCTGCTCGCCTCGTACGTCCTCTTCGCCGCTGTGATCATCGCCGTCGCCGGGACGCTGCCCGGTGCCGCGATCACGTTCGGCGGGGCGCTGCTCGTCATACTGTGCGCGCTGCGCCTGCTGCGCGTGGGCGTGTGGGTGAGCGCCCAGGGGCTGCGCCGGGTGAGTTTCTTCCGCACGGGCACGACGCCCTGGGCACAGGTCGCCGCGGTACGCACGGTCCAACAGCCGGTGCGCTGGCTCGGGCTGCCGCGCACGGTGCAGGGGCAGGCGCTGGTCCTCGTACGCGCGGATCGTGCGCCCGACGACCTGACGCCGCTGCTCACCACGCACAACGCCGACTTCCTGGCGCGTATGGAGGCCTTCGACCGTGCGGCCGACTCCATCGAGGTGTGGGCCGACGAGTACCGGCGGGTCTGAGGCAGAATCCACCGCGTGACGTGACGGAAGGGGCCGGTCCACTCATCGCGGACCGGCCCCTTTCGTGCGACTCCTGTCGGTCGTAGGGCGGTCAGGCCTCTACGGTCCTTCCCTCGCGCAGGGCGATCGCGCGCTGCATCGCCTTGCGGGCGCGCGGGGTGTCACGGGCGTCGTGGTAGGCGATCGCGAGCCGGAACCAGCTGCGCCAGTCGTCCGGGGAGTCCTCGGTCTCGGCCTTGCGCCGGGCGAAGACCTCGTCGGCCGAATCGCGGTCGATGCGGCCGCCCGCGGTGCGCTTCAACTCGTCGACGGGCAGGCCGCCTTCGGCGTCGAGTTCGGCGGCGAGGCGGTTGGCCTTCTGGACGAACTGGGTGTTCTTCCAGAGGAACCAGAGGCCGATGACCGGCAGGATCAGCACCGCGACACCGAACGGGACGGTGATCAGGGTGCCGCTCTGGATGAGCAGCACACCGCGGCTGCCGACCAGGACGAAGTAGACGACCAGGACGGCGGCCGTGACGGCGTAGGTGATCTTCGCGCGCATGACGGTCAGCCGAGATCCAGGAAGTGTTCCAGGCCGAAGGTCAGGCCCGGCGTGGTCACCACGCGGCGCACGCCCAGCAGGATGCCCGGCATGAAGCTGCTGTGGTGCAGCGAGTCGTGGCGGATGGTGAGGGTCTCGCCCTCGCCGCCGAGCAGTACCTCCTGGTGGGCGAGCAGACCGCGCAGGCGGACCGCGTGCACCGGGACCCCGTCGACGTTGGCGCCGCGGGCGCCGTCCAGGGCCGTCACCGTGGCGTCGGGCTGCGGGGTGCTGCCCGCCCGCTCCCGGGCCGCGGCGATGAGCTGGGCGGTGCGCGTGGCGGTGCCGCTGGGGGCGTCCACCTTGTTCGGGTGATGGAGCTCGATGACCTCGACGGACTCGAAGTACGGAGCGGCCACCGCGGCGAACTTCATGGTCAGTACGGCGCCGATGGAGAAGTTCGGGGCGATGAGCACACCCGTCTCCGGCGACGCGGCCAGCGAGGTGTTGAGCTGCGCGAGGCGCTCGTCGGTCCAGCCCGTCGTACCGACCACGGCGTGGATGCCGTGCCGTACGCAGAAGTCGAGGTTGCCCATGACCGAGCCCGGTGTGGTCAGTTCGACCACGACCTGGGCGCCGCCGTCGACCAGTGTCTCCAGCTTGTCGCCCCGGCCGAGCGCGGCCACCAGCTCCAGGTCCTCGGCTGCCTCGACGGCGCGAACCGCCTCGGATCCGATCCGGCCCTTGGCGCCGAGGACCGCCACGCGCAGCTTGCTCATTGCTTGGTTCCTTACGTGAGACGGGTGTTACGCGACCGCATCGTGCAGTCGGGACGCCTGCTTGTCCCTTAGCGGGCCGATGACCGACAGCGAGGGCCGCTGCCCCAGGATGTCGTGGGCGACCGAGCGGACCTCGTCCGGGGTGACCGACGCGATCCGGGCCAGCATGTCGTCGACGGACATCTGCTCGCCCCAGCACAGCTCACTCTTGCCGATACGGTTCATCAGCGCGCCGGTGTCCTCCAGGCCGAGGACCGTGGAGCCCTGGAGCTGGCCGATGGCGCGGCCGATCTCGTCGTCCGAGAGACCGTACTCGGCGACCTGGTCGAGCTCGTCCCGGCAGATCTTCAGCACGTCGTGGACCTGGTTGGGCCGGCAGCCCGCGTACACACCGAAGAGACCGCAGTCGGCGAAGCCCGAGGTGTACGAGTACACGCTGTAGGCCAGGCCGCGCTTCTCCCGGACCTCCTGGAAGAGGCGGGAGGACATGCCGCCGCCGAGGGCGGTGTTCAGGACACCCAGGGCCCAGCGGCGTTCGTCTGTGCGGGGCAGGCCCGGCATGCCGAGGACCACATGGGCCTGCTCGGTCTTGCGGCCGAGCAGCTCGACGCGACCCGCGGTGCGTAGGACGCGGTGGCCGTCGCGCGGGGCGACCGGCGTGGCGTCCGGGCCCTTGAGGGCGCCCGCCTTCTCGAAGGCGGCGCGCACCTGGCGTACGACCTTGTTGTGGTCGACGTTGCCCGCGCAGGCGACCACGAGGTGCGTCGGGTCGTAGTGCTTCTTGTAGAAGCGGCGGATGCGGTCGGCGCCGAGGGCGTTGACCGTGTCGACCGTGCCGAGGACCGGACGGCCGAGGGGGGTGTCGCCGAGCATCGTGTGCGCGAACAGGTCGTGCACGCAGTCGCCCGGGTCGTCCTCGGTCATCGCGATCTCTTCGAGGATCACTCCGCGCTCGGCGTCCACGTCCGCCTGCTCGATCAGCGAGCCGGTGAGCATGTCGCACACGACGTCGATGGCGAGCGGGAGGTTCGTGTCGAGCACACGCGCGTAGTAGCACGTGTACTCCTTCGCCGTGAAGGCGTTCATCTCGCCGCCGACGGCGTCGATGGCCGAGGAGATGTCGAGGGCGCTGCGCTTGTGCGTGCCCTTGAAGAGGAGGTGCTCCAGATAGTGCGTCGCGCCGTTCAGCGCCGGCGTCTCGTCGCGGGAGCCGACGTTCGCCCAGATACCGAAGGTCGCGGAGCGTACGGAGGGGAGGGTCTCGGTGACGATGCGCAGGCCGCCCGGGAGGGTGGTCTTACGGACCGTACCGATGCCGTTCTGGCCCTTGATGAGGGTTTGGGTACGGCCGACGGCCCGCGCCTCCGAAGAGGTGCGGGCCGTCGCCGTGGAGCTACTGGACGTCACTTGTCGGTGTCGTCCTTCTTCTCGTCCTCAGCGTCTTCGCCCTCGATCACGGGGATCAGGGAGAGCTTGCCGCGGGAGTCGATCTCGGCGATCTCGACCTGGACCTTCTGGCCCACGCCGACGACGTCCTCGACGTTCTCCACGCGCTTGCCGCCGGCGAGCTTACGGATCTGCGAGATGTGCAGCAGACCGTCCTTGCCCGGGAGCAGCGACACGAACGCACCGAAGGTCGTCGTCTTCACGACGGTGCCCAGGTAACGCTCGCCGACCTCCGGCATGGTCGGGTTGGCGATGCCGTTGATCACTGCGCGAGCGGCCTCGGCCTGCGAGCCCTGCGCGGCACCGATGTAGATGGTGCCGTCGTCCTCGATCGTGATGTCGGCGCCGGTGTCCTCCTGGATCTGGTTGATCATCTTGCCCTTCGGGCCGATGACCTCACCGATCTTGTCCACGGGGATCTTGACCGTGATGATCCGCGGGGCGTTCGGGGACATCTCGTCCGGCGTGTCGATCGCTTCCATCATCACGTCGAGGATGTGGAGGCGGGCGTCGCGGGCCTGCTTGAGGGCCGCGGCCAGGACGGAGGCCGGGATGCCGTCCAGCTTGGTGTCCAGCTGGAGGGCGGTCACGAACTCCTTGGTGCCGGCGACCTTGAAGTCCATGTCGCCGAAGGCGTCCTCCGCACCGAGGATGTCGGTGAGGGCGACGTAGTGCGTCTCGCCGTTGATCTCCTGGGAGATCAGGCCCATGGCGATACCGGCGACGGGGGCCTTCAGCGGCACACCGGCGTTCAGCAGCGACATGGTGGAGGCGCAGACCGAGCCCATGGACGTCGAGCCGTTGGAGCCGAGGGCCTCGGACACCTGACGGATCGCGTACGGGAACTCCTCGCGCGTCGGCAGGACCGGCACGATCGCGCGCTCGGCGAGCGCGCCGTGGCCGATCTCGCGGCGCTTCGGGGAGCCGACGCGGCCGGTCTCACCGACGGAGTACGGCGGGAAGTTGTAGTTGTGCATGTAGCGCTTGCGGGTCACCGGGGAGAGGGTGTCCAGCTGCTGCTCCATGCGGAGCATGTTCAGGGTGGTGACGCCCAGGATCTGGGTCTCGCCACGCTCGAACAGCGCCGAGCCGTGCACGCGCGGGATGGCCTCGACCTCGGCGGCGAGCGTACGGATGTCCGTGACGCCACGGCCGTCGATGCGGACCTTGTCCTTGATGACGCGCTCGCGCACCAGGGACTTGGTCAGCGAGCGGTACGCGGCGGAGATCTCCTTCTCGCGACCCTCGAACTGCGGGAGCAGCTTCTCGGCGGCGATCTCCTTGATGCGGTCCAGCTCGGTCTCGCGCTCCTGCTTGCCGGCGATGGTGAGCGCCTGGGAGAGCTCGCTCTTGACCGCGGCGGTCAGGGCCTCCAGGACGTCGTCCTGGTAGTCGAGGAAGACCGGGAACTCGCCGGTCGGCTTCGCGGCCTTGGCGGCGAGGTCGGCCTGGGCCTTGCAGAGCACCTTGATGAAGGGCTTCGCGGCGTCCAGACCGGCGGCGACGACCTCCTCGGTCGGCGCCTCGGCGCCGCCCTGGACGAGCGTGATCGTCTTGTCCGTGGCCTCGGCCTCGACCATCATGATCGCGACGTCGCCGTCCTCCAGGACGCGACCGGCGACGACCATGTCGAAGACGGCGTCCTCGAGCTCGGTGTGCGTCGGGAACGCGACCCACTGGCCGTTGATCAGCGCGACGCGAACGCCGCCGATCGGGCCGGAGAAGGGCAGACCGGCCAGCTGCGTGGACGCGGACGCGGCGTTGATCGCCACGACGTCGTACAGGTGGTCGGGGTTGAGCGCCATGATCGTGGCGACGACCTGGATCTCGTTGCGCAGGCCCTTCTTGAAGGACGGGCGCAGCGGGCGGTCGATCAGCCGACAGGTGAGGATGGCGTCCTCGGAGGGACGGCCCTCACGGCGGAAGAAGCTGCCGGGGATCTTGCCGGCGGCGTACATCCGCTCCTCGACGTCCACCGTGAGGGGGAAGAAGTCGAGATTTTCCTTGGGCTTCTTGGAGGCGGTGGTGGCCGACAGCACCATGGTGTCGTCGTCCAGGTACGCGACGGCGGAGCCGGCGGCCTGCCTGGCCAGCCGGCCCGTCTCGAAGCGGATGGTGCGGGTGCCGAAGGAACCGTTGTCGATAACGGCCTCGGCGTAGTGGGTCTCGTTCTCCACTAGCGTTTTCTCCGATACTTGTCGTCTTTCGTCCCTTCTGCCCGTGTGGCAGGGGGACGGTGGCGGAGAAGCGCTCCGTCTGGTGCGGGCCGGTCTTCGATCGAAGCACCCGGTCACTTCCCCGGGGGCCACTACCGAGGACCGGCGGCGGCGAGGCGCGCTTCTCCTCGTTCAGTTCGTGATGGCGCATACCCGGTGCGGGTAGGCGGTATCACGCGGTGTCGTACGTATTGCGTTGTGCTACCACACTACAAAGAGGAAGTGACACTCCGCACGTACAGCAAAGGGAGCGGCCCCCCTCGAAGTGGGAACCGCTCCCTTCACGACGTCTTACTTGGCGCCCGCAGCGCCGCGGCGGATGCCCAGGCGGTCGACCAGCGCACGGAAGCGCTGGATGTCCTTCTTGGCAAGGTACTGCAGCAGACGGCGGCGCTGACCGACCAGGATCAGCAGACCACGGCGGGAGTGGTGGTCGTGCTTGTGGGTCTTGAGGTGCTCGGTCAGGTCCGAGATCCGGCGCGACAGCATGGCGACCTGGACCTCGGGAGAGCCGGTGTCGCCCTCCTTCTGACCGAACTCGGTGATGAGCTGCTTCTTCGTAGCGGCGTCGAGCGGCACGCGTACTCCTCGTAGTCTTCTGATGGCCACCGAGTGCCCCTGGTCCACTTCTCAGGGGAGCTTCCGTAACTCGGGAGGCGGGGATCCGCTGGGCGCGACCTCCAGAGGGCTGCTCCGGGGGTGCGTACACAAACGGCCGTTACACAGCGTACCAGCCTGCGGGGACGTGTCGGCCCGGGTCCCGAAAGCGCCCCGGGCGGGGCGGCGGCGGCCACTAGGGTGAGCGCTCGGATCGTCAGTGCTTTTCGTGCGTCGGAAGGGGTCGCTTCGCATGGCGGAGGCAGAGGACAAGGACGTCAGGGCGCGCAAGGAGCGCGAGAAGGACGAGCTCTACGCCCTCGACATCTCGGGCGCCGAGTGGCACAGCGCGCCGGGCACGGAGGAGCACGAGGAGCGGGTCGAGATCGCGTATCTCCCCGGCGGTGCCGTGGCCATGCGCTCGTCCCTGGACCCGGACACGGTCCTGCGCTACACGGAGGCGGAGTGGAACGCCTTCGTCCTGGGGGCGCGGGACGGGGAGTTCGATCTTGAGGGTGCGCCGGGCAGCGGGGGTTCCGCCGCCGAGTAGCCGGGCGGGGAGCGGCTCGCGCCGGTCTCCCGCCGTCGTGCTACGTGCCGCTCCCTATCCCGAGCGCCACCCGGACGGGGTACTTGGGGTGCTTGTCGTCCGCGTAGAGCTGCCTCTTCGCGAAGAAGACCCGGCCGTGCTCCACGATGATGTCGGACTCCTCGGGGTTGTCCAGGTCGTCGTCACCGGGGTCCGATTCAGGCACGTTGAAGAGCAGGAACGGCGTCTCCTTGCCAGTGCCCGGGTCCACGCTGAGCACCGCCGCCGGGGAGATGCCGTCGCGGCTCCCCCGGTAGATCAGGAGCTGGTCGCCGCTCATCCTCAGCGGGTGCACGAGAGCGCCCGCCCGGCCGTCGAACTTGCGCAGTGCCTTGCCCGTCGCCAGGTCGAATCCCGTGATCCAGTTCTCTTCCTGATCGGGCTTCCACTCGTCCTTGCTCGCGACAAAGACCTCGGTGCGACCCACGACCATCCCGTCGCAGGCCTCCACCACTCCGAAGAGCAGCGAGCTGGAGTAGCGGCTGCCGCACATGGGGTCGTAGCGGTCGCCGTGCAGGGAGACCGTGGCCAGGTGCTTGCCCGTGCCGTCGAGAGTGATCAGGTCGGTCACCGTGCTGTCCCCGGCCCCGACGGCGAGCACCGGCGGATCGGACGACGGCAGGTAGACAGTCGTGATGCCCGCGCCGACCTTGTACGTCCACTTGGTCTTACCGGTACGCGGATCGAGCTTCTCCACCTGGTACTTCGCGTTCGGCGCCGCGCCGCACCTGACCAGGGCGAGCAGACCGCGGCCGCCGGCGAATCCGGCGTCCTCACAGCGGGAGACGTTCGTGCTCTTCCAGAGCTGTTTGCCGTCCGCCATGCCGTAGGCCACCGAGCCCCGGCCCCAGGCCACGGCCACGGTGCCCCGCGTCATGGTCAGGTTGGTGTTCGTCACGTAGGCGGTGGTGGCTTCGGGCATCTTCGCCCGCCAGAGCTTCTTGCCGGTGTCGAGGTCGAGGAAGAGCACCTCGTCACAGACACCCGCGGTCTTGGACCCCTCGGGCTTGCTCGGCTGGACGACGACGGCGGTACGGCCGTCCGCTGTCACGTGCCCGGTGGTCGCGCAGAGGTGGCCGTCCAGCTTGATGGTCCACGCCTCCTCGCCACCGTAGGAGTCGAGCTTGTAGCCCGTGATCTTCTTGGCGACGCCCTTGGCGAAGATCTTGTCCGTCGCCCAGGTGCCCGGCGCGTAGCGGGGGTCGTCCACGTTCTTTTCGAGGTGGTCCTCCGAGGTGTCGGCGACCATCGCGCCCTGGGGCGTCCTCGGGAGCTTCTCGACCGTTTCCCTGACCTCGTCCGGAGCCTGGGCGGCAGCCTGCGGTCCGGCGTGCGCCGGCGAGTTGTCGTGCTCCGCGTACAACAGTCCGCCGCCCACGCCCAGCGCCGCGACGACCACAAGGGCCACCGCGGCGATCGCCGTGGTGCGACGCCTTTTCTTGCGCGCGCTGTCCGCGGACAGCGCGGACTGGGTGAACACGGACGGGGGCGGGCCGAAGCTCACGCGGGACTGTCCTTCCACTCGACCGCACGCCGTCGAGACGCACGCGTGCGTGCGCCTCGACGAACGGTGTCGCTTGTCTGTCAGCTGGTCATGGCCCGGGCGGCCGCGTACACGTCGAAGACCGCCAGTGCCAGCGGCACCAGCGTCAGCAGGACGAAGCCCTCGGCGATCTCCAGGAAGCGGCCCCAGAACGGGGTGAGGCCGCCGCGCGGCAGGATCAGGCCCAGGGCGGTGACCACGGCGGCGGCCGCGGCGATCACGGCGACGAGCCAGACCGTACGGATGTCGAGGTCGGCCCGGTCCCCGCTCAGGGCGTCGCGCATCAGCGACAGCGGCGGGTTCAGCGCCAGCCCGAGGCCGAGCAGGACCAGGGAGGCGAGGCCCGCCGCCAGGATGGGCGCGACCTGTGCCGTGTAGCGGAAGAGGTGGGCGCGCATCAGCAGCGCGACTCCGGTGACGCAGGCGAGCAACTGGCCCCAGATGTCGTCGGAGAAACCGAGCACCGCGGAGGCGCCCACGGCGACGACGGCACAGCCGCCCACCAGACCGACAAGGAGCTCGTGGCCGCGGCGGGCCTGCGCCTCGATGCGTTCGGCGTCGACCGGCTCCGGCGGAGCGGGGTCGGCGCCGTACGCGCTGCGCTGGGTGTTGTTCGGCGGGTCGAAGCCGATCGGGAGCCGTGCGAAGCGCATGGAGAGGCCGGGCAGGAAGGCCAGGGCGCATACGGCGAGCGGAGCGCACAGCGCTGCGGTCTCGGTCGGGGTCCAGTGCGCGAGAAGCGCCACGAACACGGTGACCACGCCGATGGCGGAGGCGGCCACGAAGGCCACGAACGGGCCGTCGCCCCGCGGCGAGCAGAGGGTCAGGACCACCGAGGCCACCAGCACCGCCGCACAGGCCAGCAGGAACTGGAGCTTGCCGACACCCTGGCCGTCGGCGAGGGACAGCAGTCCGGAGCCCGCCACCCCGATGTTCGGCAGGGCGCCGAGGCCGAGCGCGATCGCCGAGGTCCGGTCGTCGTAGACCCGCGCGCGAACGGCGGCGAGGATCACCAGGAGTACGCCGGTGACGGCCGCGAGGATGCCCGGCAGGCTGTGCATGTCGTGCCGCGGATCGGCGGTCCAGGCGACGAAGGCGAGCAGCGTCGGCAGGACACCCCCGCCGACCAGGCCCGCGCCGCGGGTCAGGTCACCGCTCCACAGCGCGTGCTCCCGGGTGACCGCGGAGGCCACGGCCTCGGACACGTCGTCGAAGACGGCCGGCGGCAGCGAGTCCGAGAAGGGGCGCAGCGTGAGGAGTTCACCGTCGAGAATGCGCTGGGCAGAGAAGGACCGGGAACTGTCGAGGACCGTGCCGTCGCGGCGTACGAGGTGGTAGCCGACCGGGGCGCCCTCGGCGGGGCTCTGCTGCGAGAGCCGCAGGATCTCCGGATAGATGTCGGCGACGGGGATGTCGTCGGGCAGTGCCACGTCGATCCGGCTGTCGGGCGCGACGATGGTGACCCGGCA
The DNA here is from genome assembly GCF_042723265.1 of Streptomyces sp. NPDC058371. Taxonomy (NCBI): domain Bacteria; kingdom Bacillati; phylum Actinomycetota; class Actinomycetes; order Kitasatosporales; family Streptomycetaceae; genus Streptomyces; species Streptomyces sp. NPDC058371. The sequence continues at coordinate 14,126 of NZ_JBHXJC010000006.1, forward strand.
GAACCCGAGTCCCGTCCCCGCCCCGGCCGGGCCTCCCGGGCCGGTTCCGCCGGCTCCGGTGGCCGTCGCGGAGGCCGTCATGCTCACCTGCTGATCCCCCTCAGTGATGATTCCGAGTCTGCGGTGTGAAGGTCCTGCGCCTGTTTGCCCCACCCGCTCCGCCGATCGCCTGGCGAGGCGCGGGACCGGGGCCCATCCAGCCGTCCAGGGGCCTTCGCACACCTCCACATCGCGCGAAATGCCCTGATTCTTCGGCCCGGTTCACGTGTGCTCACGCGAACATCCGGCACCCTACCGCCCACCGGTCCCCTGTGAAGTCAGTAGGATCACGCGGCGGCCTGCGTCCGCCTGACACGGGGCGGCGGGCGGAAGACCCTGGGGCCGGCAAGGGAATTGGTGAGCAGTGAGCCAAATCGTCGTGAAGCGCCCACCGCGGGCGCTGCCGTCCGAAGTGCCCACGGCAGAGGTTGTGCTGCAACCTCCGCCCGAGCTTCCGCGGGGGCATCAGGACAGTGTCCTGATGCAGCTGCTGCCCACGTTGGGCATGGGCGGCTCGGTGGTGTTCTTCTTCACGAACGGGCAGCCGTTCATGAAGATCATGGGCATGGTCATGATCGCCTCGACGGTGGCCATGTCCATCGCGATGGTGGTCCGCTTCCGCCGCGGCTCCCAGGGCCAGCTCGCGGACATGCGCCGCGACTACCTGAGCTATCTGTCACAGACCCGGCGCTCGGCGCTGGGCACGGCGAGGGCGCAGCGTGACGCCCAGTACTACCTGCACCCCTCCCCCGAGCAGCTGTGGGCGCTGGTCGCCGAGGGCAGCCGGGTGTGGGAGCGCCGCCCGGGGGACGAGGACTTCGCACAGGTCCGCGTCGGCCTCGGCCCGCAGTCGCTCGCCACCCCGCTCGTGGCCCCCGAGACCGGTCCCGTGGACCAGCTGGAGCCGCTGACCGCGGGCGCGATGCAGCGATTCGTCGCCACCCACAGCACGCTGGACGACCTGCCGATGGCCGTCTCGCTGCGCGCCTTCTACCACGTCACCGTGAGCGGTGAGCCGCAGTCGGTACGTGCCTCGGCGCGCGCCCTGACCGGCTCGCTGGCCGCGCTGCACTCTCCTGAGGACCTGACCATCGTGGTCGCGGCCGGGCGCGAAGCCCTGCCGCACTGGGAGTGGGCGAAGTGGCTGCCGCACGTGCAGGCCCCCGGCGCCGTGGACGGCGCGGGCAGCCGCCGCCTCATCGGCAGCGACACCCGCGAGCTCGAGGATCTGCTCGCCACGCGTCTGACCGGCCGCCCGCGCTTCCACCCCAACGCGGCCCCGGTCACCGACCTGCCACACATCGTCGTCGTACTCGACGGACTGTCACTGCTGCCCGACTCGGTCCTGGCCTCCCCCGAGGGCCTGCAGGGCGTGACAGTCGTCGAGGTCGTTCCGGGCGAGCCGACGGGCGTGCAAGGTGACCTCTCCATCGTCGTACACCCGCATGAACTGCACCTGGAGTCCGGGCACGGCATCGTCTACGAGGGCACTCCGGACGTGCTCTCGTACGAGTCCGCCGAGGCGCTGGCGCGGCAGCTGGCTCCGCTGCGCATGGCGTCGGGCGGTGACGACGACGAACCGCTGCTCGCCAACCTGGAGTTCACGGATCTGCTGGCCCTCGGAGACGCGGCGTCGGTGGACACCAAGCGCACCTGGCGGCCGCGTTCGCTCGCCGAGCGGCTGCGCGTGCCGATCGGTGTGGGCGAGGACGGCCGTCCCGTGATGCTGGACCTCAAGGAGGCCGCGCAGGAGGGCATGGGCCCGCACGGCCTGTGCGTGGGTGCGACCGGTTCCGGCAAGTCGGAGCTGCTGCGCACGCTCGTGCTCGGTCTGGCGGTCACCCACTCCTCGGAGACCCTGAACTTCGTCCTGGCGGACTTCAAGGGCGGTGCCACCTTCGCGGGCATGGCACAAATGCCGCACGTGGCGGCCGTGATCACCAACCTGGCGGACGACCTGACACTGGTCGACCGCATGGGCGACTCCATCCGCGGCGAGCTCAACCGACGCCAGGAGATGCTCCGGGACGCGGGCAACTACGCCAACATCCACGACTACGAGAAGGCACGCGCCGCCGGCGCGCCGCTCCAGCCGATCCCCTCCCTGGTCCTGGTGATCGACGAGTTCAGCGAGCTGCTGACCGCGAAGCCGGACTTCATCGAGATGTTCGTGCAGATCGGCCGGATCGGCCGTTCGCTGGGCGTGCATCTGCTGCTCGCGTCGCAGCGCCTGGAGGAGGGCCGCCTGCGCGGCCTGGAGACGTATCTGTCGTACCGCGTCGGTCTGCGGACGTTCTCGGCCGCCGAGTCGCGTGCGGCGCTGGGTGTCCCGGATGCCTACGAGCTGCCGAACGTCCCCGGTTCGGGGTTCCTGAAGTTCGGTACGGACGAGATGGTGCGGTTCAAGGCCGCGTACGTCTCCGGGGTGTACCGCTCGGGACCGGCGCGGGCCGCCGCGCTGGGCGGGCCGCTGCCGCTGGACCGGCGGCCCGTGGTGTTCACGGCGGCCGAGGTGCCGGTGCAGTACGTGGCCGTACCGCAGCAGCGGCCGGAGGCGTCGTCCGACACGGACGACGCGCTGGCGGACACCGTCCTCGACGTGATCGTGCGGCGGCTGGAGGCGCAGGGGCCCGCGGCCCACCAGGTGTGGCTGCCGCCGTTGGACAGCCCGCCGTCGCTGGACGGGCTGCTGCCCGGACTCACCGCCGTGCCGGGCCGGGGGCTCACCCAGCCCGGCTACGAGGGGGCGGGACGGCTCGTCGTCCCCCTCGGCCTGGTCGACAAGCCGTACGAGCAGCGGCGCGACCCGCTGTGGGCCGACTTCTCGGGCGCGGCCGGCCATATGCAGATCGTCGGCGGCCCGCAGTCCGGCAAGTCCACCCTGCTGCGCACGCTGATCGCTTCCTTCGCGTTGACCCACACGCCGTACGAAGTGCAGTTCTACGGACTCGACTTCGGTGGTGGCGGTCTGTCGGCGGTTGCCGGGCTGCCGCACGTCGGCGGTGTCGCGTCGCGTCTCGACCCGGAGAAGGTGCGCCGTACGGTCGCCGAGGTGTACGGCGTCATGACGCGTCGCGAGGAGTACTTCCGCTCCTCCGGTATCTCCTCGATCGCGGAGTTCCGCACCAAGCGGGCCCGCGGTGAGGTCTCGCTGACCGACCAGCCCTGGGGCGACGTCTTCCTGATCATCGACGGCTGGGGCAACTTCCGTACGGACTACGAGGCTCTGGAGCAGATCGTCCTCGACATGGCCGCGCGCGGTCTCGGTTACGGCATCCATGTGGTGCTGACCGCGTCGAGGTCGATGGAGGTCCGCGCGAACCTCAAGGACCACCTGATGAACCGCCTGGAGCTGCGGCTCGGCGACACGATGGACTCCGAGCTGGACCGCAAGGTGGCGGCGAACGTCCCCACGGGCGTGCCGGGCCGCGGTCAGTCGCCGCACAAGCTGCACTTCATGGGTGCCGTACCGCGGATCGACGGGCTCACCTCGGACACGGATCTCGCCGACGCGACGGCGGCGCTCGCCACGGAGGTCGCCCGTCACTGGGAGGCGCCGGGCGCGCCCGAGGTCCGGCTGCTGCCGCGCCAGTTCCCGGCCGCGCAACTGCCGCCGGGCGACCGCTTCCCCCGGCGTGGGGTGGCCTTCGCCCTCGACGAGGACAACCTCGAACCCGTCTTCGTCGACTTCGAGCAGGACCCGTTCTTCCTCGTCTTCGGCGAGAGCGAGACGGGCAAGTCCAATCTGCTGCGGCTGCTGATCAAGCAGCTGACCGAGCGGTACTCGGGCGACGAGTGCAAGCTGTTCGTGGTCGACAACCGCCGCACGCTGCTGGACGTCACCCCGGCCTCGCACCTGGCGGAGTACATCCCGATGTCCAACGCCATGGACCACCACATGGGCGCGCTCGCGGACCTGATGCAACGCCGTACGCCGACGGCCGACGTGACCGCGCAGCAGCTGCGGGACCGGAGCTGGTGGCAGGGGCCGAACGTGTACGTCGTGGTCGACGACTACGACCTGGTGTCCACGTCGAGCGGCAACCCGCTGGGCGGCCTGACCGAACTCCTCCCGTTTGCCCGGGACGTCGGCGTGCGCTTCATCATCGCGCGGTCCACGGCCGGCGCGGGACGTGCCTCGTACGAGCCGTTCATGCAGCGGATGAAGGAACTGGGCGCGCAGGGTGTGGTGATGGCGGGCGACCCCGGTGAGGGCGACGTTCTGGGCGGCATCCGGCCGCGGCCCATGCCGGTGGGACGGGGCGTCTTCGTGTCGCGTCGGCGGGGAAAGCCGTTGGTGCAGACGGGATTTGTGCCGGAGGAGACGGACTGAAGGCGGAGAGACGCGCTGTTGGCCGAGGGAATGCCGTGTTGACGGAGGGGATGCGCTGATGGTCGGGGTCGGTATCTTCTTGATCTTCCTCGCCCTCGCACTGGCGGCCCTGGCTTCGGCCGACCAGCGAGCGCTGTGGTGGCGGTTCCAGGCGCGCCGCTTCCGCGACCCGGCGGCGAACGAACCGTCCGACTCGGCGTTCCGGACGCAGCGGGTCGTGGCGTTGCTTTGTTCCGCCCTGATGGTGGGCATGGCCGTCTGGACGTTCTCGCTGGCCTCGCAGATGTGAGGTGGCGTTTGCACAACTCCCGCTTGGATCTGGCTGGTTGACAGTGACGAATGGTCCCGTCCCGAGGACGGGCTACGGGGAAGGGATCCGCGCATGGCGTGGGATGAGTGGGAACAGCTGAAATCGCAGGCGGCGGGACGCCAGTCGCCCCACATGCAGCTCAACCAGCTGGAACCCGGCGGCGGAGGGGGCACCACACCGGACCCCGCTCAGTACGGCGACCTCACCGTGAACCAGGGCGACCTGGCGAAGATCGGCGATCACGCGTTCACGCTGTACAACGATCTGTGGGACAGGGGACGCAAGGCGGTTCCCAGCAGTGACAAGGCCGCGGGAGACCTCTCCAAGCAGGGCTTCGCACTCGGCGGCGGACTGCAGCACGTGTCGACCCGCTGGGACGAGCAGCTGTCCTCACTCCGGGACGCCTGCGCACACATCGCCAACCACATGCAGGTCACCAAGAAGCTCCACGCGAACGACGATCACTACATCCGGCGGCAGATGAGCAGCATCGACGTCCTGGACGCGGGATTCGACGAGCGCGTCGGTGAGCCCGGCGAGAAGAATCCGGTGTACGGCGACTCGAGCGACAAGAAGGGCAAGTGATGGACCTCGACGCGCTCCGGTTCGCCAATTTCAAACTGCTCGAGGAAGCCGTCGGCGACTGGACGACGATGGTCGGCGACCTCGACAAGCTGAAGGAATCCGCCGAGAAAGGTCTCCGAGGCGCCGCCAACAAGGCCAACTGGACCGGCGAGAACGCCACCGTCTCGAAGGAGTTCGTCGGCAAGACGGCCGGCGAGTTCGCGGACGCCCACACTCAGGCGACTTCGATCCGGAACATCCTCCGGGACACACTCGACGAGCTGAAGGACTACCAGGAGAAGCTCGAGGGTGCCCTCACGCGGGCCCTGAAGAAGAACCTGACGGTGACCACCACGGCCGACGGTGGATTCACCGTCACGATGAACATCCACCCCGACCGTGCGGCCAAGGGGACGACGGTCCCGGAACACGACGCGAATGACGTCACCGCGCTGCGCGACGAGGTCCAGAAGATCCTCAACGACGCGACGGAGAGCGACAGTTCGGCGAACACTGTGCTGCAGGCACTCGTCGACCAGAGCCGGCTGGGCTTCTCCGACGCGCAGTACTCGGACCGGGACTCCGCGGCCGACGCGGTCAAGGAGGCCGACGAGCTGGCCGCGCTGGCGAAGAAGAAGCCCGAGGACCTCACCGTCGAGGACTTCGACAGGCTCAACGCGGGCCTGAAGAAGTACGCGAACGACGACCTGTTCGCGGAGCGCTTCGCCAAGACCCTCGGGCCCGAGGGGACGCTGGACTTCTGGACCGGCATCAACGACCCGCACAGCGCCTGGGAGATCGGCAGCAAGCGGGTGGACCAGTACGACGACCTCCAGAAGAACCTCGGTCTCACCCTGGCCAACGCGACGCAGAGCGACACGGCCGACATGACCGAGTGGAAGAGCAGGATGGTCGACCTGGCCGACCAGCCCGTCGGCCGCAACGGCGGCCTCCCCCTCGGCGCACAGGTCATGAGCAACCTCATGCGGTGGGGCGACTACGACGACCGGTTCCTGGTCGACTACGGCGACAAGCTGATCGAGACCGAGAAGAAGTTCACGGGCAACGGGCGGCACGGGGCCTGGCAGCGCATGGGGATGGACCCGCTCCTCAACCGCACGGGCACCGACTCCGGCTGGGACCCGATGACCGGCTACCTCAAGGCCCTCTCCAACAGCCCTGACGCCTCCACGGAGTTCCTCAACGGCACCTTCGTCAGCGACGACGAGGACCACGACTTCACCGAGGAGAAGGATGGCAAGGACGTCAAGAAGTCCCTGTCCAACTTCGAGTACCTCTTCGAGGAGCGGGACTGGCCCCAGGACCAGAACGACCAGGGCGACGACAGCATCGAGGGCCGCAACAATCTGGCTCTCGCACTGGAGGCGGGGACTACGGGGCATCCGGCGGGTGAGCTGCCGACGGCGGATACGGCCGCCCATGACGAAGGTCAGACCAAGCTCTTCGAGAGCATCGTGACCTCCGTCTCGGATGACAACGGACGCCTCACGGGTCACTCCTACATGTCGGACAGCATGGGCCAGATTGCTTCCGAATACCTTCCTGACATCAACCGCGCGGCGACAGATGTGGATCCTCATCCGGACGCGGGTGACCGCGATGGTCAGGACGCATGGAAGCGGATCCAGAATCTCTACCCTGTTGCCGGTTCCTCTGCCGAGCTGAACCACCGCGACGTTTCACGCTTTCTCTTTACTGTCGGTCAGAATCCAGAAGGATATGCCGCGGTCGAGGTAGGTCAGAAGAGCTACATGGCCAGCTTGATGGACTATCACCTGAACCCGGACCTGCCAGAGAGTCAGCGCCCCAATCACGATCTGGAGCTTACGGTCCGGGATATCGCACGCCACTCGGGCGCGGTCTCGGGAACCCTGGCCATGGGGCGCAATGAGGCCATCGCGGGACCCGCCGCGACCTCGGACGACGACTACGACCACTCGGTCTCCCAGTGGAAGAATGTCGTGTCGGGAACTGTCGGCACTGGGGTCGGGATCGGCACGTCCTTCATCGCTTCTCCTGTAGTCGGAGCGGGAGTCGGTGGCGCTGCCGGAACGGTGACCAGCGTGGTCCTGGAAGAGCTGTTCAAGGACGCAGAGGGCAGCGCCAAGGACGACGCAGGCCCCAAGATGGGCGAGAACTGGGAAAACGGCCAGGACAACAACATGAAGTACACCCGAAGGGCCGCTTCCGAGGCTGCCAGGGCCCACGCCCTCGCCCACCCGGGCGATGTGGCCACCTGGGCGGAGGATGAATCGTCCAAGGGATTCATGGAAGCCGGTTCCTACATGGATCGAGTGGCGCCGGAACTCGTGACGGACATCTGACCCACCACGGCAGCTGATCTCCCGACCGATTCGAGACCGACTCCCGTCCAGACCAGTCCAGCCGATTCAAAGGAGAGGCGTTCCACTTGTTTGCTCGACAAGTCGTAGAGGTATCGACGATGCTCGTGGCGTTCGGCACGCTCGTCGGCTGCTCGGCATCCACTGAGAAGAAGGAGTACGACGTGCCCAAGGCACTGTGCGGCGTCTCGATGGACCGGGATCTGGTCTCAGGTTTCCTTCCCGCGGGAAAAAAGATCGATATCCAGGAAAAGAACCCTGTGCCCAGCAGGGAACGGTGTCAGGTCAATATCGACGGCAAGGTGGCGCTGGTAGCGAGCCAGGAGTGGTGGCAGAAGGGCGACAACATCACCGACGTCGCCGATGCCCACCCACAGCTCGACTCGGTCCAGCCGACGGCGAATGGCACATACGTCATTTCGGGTACCGGCGGAGTCGCAAGGGCGAAGTCCTGCACCAGTCCCGATCACGTCGACCATGTGCTGTACACCGCGATGCAGGTGTACACACCCGAACAGCGGGACGCGTCCGCGATGAAGCGGCTCATCACGAGGTATACCAAGGAAGTTGAGCGGTCGAGCAAATGCCAGTGAGGCACCGAGGGGCGCACCCGACCAAGCCATCCGTGCCGGGGCGGGTGCATGACCGGATACGATCCCGTGGGGCCGCCATCGCCGCGACCACCACTCTCGTCTGTGTGATGTCGGGGTGCGGCGGGGACGAACAGAAACGTGAGTATGCGGTCCCGCGCACACTGTGTGGAACGAAGATTGACTCCGCCACCCTCACACCATTCTTTCCACCCGGCCGCAAGATCACCGTCAGGAACCACTCCTATACAGGTATAGGCGTCAAGGGGTGCCAGGTCGTCGTCGACAACAATGTCGTCTTGTCCACCACTCAAGCATGGCTGGAAAAGGGAAAGACGACGGCCTATTTCGCGGCCGGTCAGACCCTCCAGGACCCCGATCGTTCAGCATCGGGAGGACGCTTCCTCTACTCGGGCAACCAGTCTTTCGGCAAGACCCAGGGGTGCGTTGACGCTAAGTACCAAGAGGAGCTGTACACCGCCGTACAGGCGGAGGGGTCTAAGCACAAGGACGCCGACGCCATGAAGCGCGTCATCGTCTCTTACACGGACACGGTCGAGAAATCGGCCGAGTGTACGGCAGGGTCGGGGGCATAGCGACCACCACCGTCCTCGAGTAAGTCTTTCCACGACTCTGAAGGGGAGGTACGCGGCCTTGCGGGGCTCTCGACTCCGATTCTCACCGAGGTGCGGGAGGAGCGCTGCCCTGGCGGCAGCCCTCATCTCTGCCGGCACACTGGCCGGCTGCTCGAAAGGTGAGAAGCGTGAGTACGCGCTGCCGAGTTCACTCTGCGGCGTAGCCGTGAAGTCCGATCCGCTCCCTCCTTTCCTCCCGCCCGGAAAGAAGATCTCGACGCAACAGGAATCACCCAACGGCGGAACCGAACGATGCAAGGTCAGCGTCGACGGCAAGGTCGCCGTCATCGCGGGGCAGATCCGGTAGGAGAAAGAGGGAACTGTCTCCGACGTTGCCGCCGTTCACGCGCGCGTCAAACCCGGTCACGTCACGGATGACGAGAAGTACATTTACTCGGGAACAGGGGCGGTCGGGAAAGCGGAGAGCTGCGCTGATTCAGCCCACCCGGACCAGGCGCTGTTTGCCGTCATACAGGTCTTCGCATCCGGCCGAGCCGACGACGCGGCGATGAAGAGCCTGACCGTTGACTACACCCGAAAAGTCCCAGAGAAGAACGGTTGCGCTTGACGGAGCTGTACGCGGCTCCCGGCGATCCACCGCAGGAAGCCGCTGCCGCCTCGGCCGGGAACAGTCAAGTCCCGTTCTCTCAGTGGACGCAGAGCAGGGTGGGCACCTCCCGTGCGTGCCCACCCTGATGCATTGGACCGGCCGGTCTCACTGGAAGTAGCCGGCCGCCTTGAGGTCGCCGCCCCGGTAGTCGCCGCCCGCGGTGTGCACCTTCTGCGAGATGGCGAGCAGCGCCTGGTGAATGGAGTTGGCGTGGGTGTCCCACTCCTTCGAGCGAGCGTGAAACGCGTCGTACGCCTCGCCGCCCCAGCCCTCTGCCGCGTCGAGCACGGCCTTCTTGAGCGCTGAGAGGTCCTCTTCGAGCCTCTTGGCCTGGTTACCGAGCTCCGTGGAGAGCGCGTCCATGACGCCGTACTTGACGGCAAGGTCCTGGTACTGGGAGTGGACGGGTGGGGTGCTCATGTTTCCCTCATCTCATTGACGATTACAGGCGGACCTAGCGATCCGAAAGCGAACGACTCAGCGCCGTCAGTAGCTGTTGAGAGCCGACGTCTTTCCACCGAGGTCCGTCTGGATGCTGTTGATGTCCCCGTGGAGCTCGTCCTCGAGCGCGGTCTTGTCCTTCTTGGTCAGGTGGATCTTGTCGAGGAACCCGTCGAGCATGCGACCGATGTAGGCCATGTTGTCGTTGATCTCGGTCTGCTTGCCCTTGAAGGCGTTGGCCCCGTGGCCCGTCCAGTTGGCCTCGATCATGTCGATGGTCCCCTGGAGGGAAGCGAGCTGCTTCCTGATCGAGTCGTACCGGTCCAGGACGTTCGTCTGGAGGGCTTGCGCCCTGGCATCATCAAACTTACGGCCATCAGCACCCATGTCTGGACTCCGTTTCGTGAGCTGTGGTTCGCCTTGTCACACGCACATCACCCCGTGGTGAGGCGTTGGTTGATGCATTTCCGCACAGACGTGAACTGCCCGCGCGAAAACGTCTTGCGTGAGTGGTCATGCGCCTCGCCGTGAACGCAGCACCACGAAGGCCCCGCCTCCGACCACCACCACGGCTGCCGCTGCCCCGAGAGCCACCCACAGGGTGTTGTCGTCGGACGATCCCGAGCTTGATCCTGCCGCTGAAGTCTGGCCACCTGAAGTGGTTTTCGGGGGCTGTGACGAGGTTGATGCGGAGGCAGAGGGTGAGCCAGTTGAGTCGGCCGCGTCACTCAGCGCGTTCTCTTTGCTGAGCGGATCCGTGCCAGCCGCACCCGGATTGAAGTCACTGTCCGCCAGCACCTTGCGGGGTCGGACGAGTCCGTATCCGAGGTACTTACTCGGCGTGGCCTTCGGCCAGTCCCGGCCTGCGGTGTTGATCAGGCTGTTGAGGACTTGGTTCGCAGTCCAGTCGGGGTGGGCGGACCAGATAAGGGCGGCGGAGCCGGAGGTGATGGCGGTGGCTGCGCTTGTTCCGCCTCCGCCATCACAGTACGAGTGGTAGGTCGCGTCACAGTACTGCGGGAGATCGAGACCGGGGGCGGCGAGATCAACGTAGTAGCCGTGTTCCGAATACTTGGCCACCGTGCCGGATTCATCAGCCGCAGCAACCCCGACGACGTATGGATACGCAGCCGGATAGCCGATGAAGTTCTTCTTCTCCGCGTCGTTACCGACACCGGCGAACATCAGCTTTCCCTTGGAGTGGGCGTACTTCACGGCCGCCTCGACGTCCGGATCGATGATGTCGCTGCCGAAGGACATGTTGATGATCTTGGCGTCAGTGTCTGCAGCGGCTTTGATCGCCTCGGCGGGACCAGGCGTCTTCTTCTTCTCTTCGCCGCTCAAACCGGTGACGAGCACACGGTAGGGAACGACTTTCGCGCTTGGCGCGAGACCCTTCAAGCCGCCGCCGGCACCGGTACCGGCGATCACCTCCGCCATCGTCGTCCCATGGCTGTCATAGTCCTTCGTGGCATGAAAGGCGACAGCCTTCGGAACCTCGTCGGCAAGCACCTGCCCCTTCAGGGAAGGTGTCGCCGGATTGACCCCTGTGTCCAGGACCGCGACCTTTACACCCTTGCCGGTGCTTACCTTCCACATGTCGTCAGCGTGCATCGCGTCCAAGTTCCACTGCTTCGACTGGACGTCGTCGGCCATCGCGCCCGGGGCCAGGCCCGAAGACACGACAACCAATGTGCCCAGAGCCGCGCACACGGCAGAAACCCGTTTTACAGCACCACCCGCGAAAGCCGTGGTGAGTCTGCCGCGTCGGCTGCTCGCTGACTTCATGCCTCTGTTAGTCCTCGCTCGTGTCAGTCGGTCACTGGCGGCTCATTGCGCCGCTCACTCTCGGGCTGAGGCGTCTCTCCCTCAGCGGAGCGTCGGGAGTGGCGCGCGCCTTGGCGATCATCCCGCTTCGCACCACGCGGGCTACCCGCCGGGCCACGTCCGGCTGCCTCGTCACCCGAGACGCCCCCGCCCCTCTTACCGGCGGAGGCCCTGCCATTGGGGGTGCCCACAACTCCGTCAGGGTTCCCCGCAGAGGGACGAGCCGTCCCGTTGCGGTTACCGGTGGTCGAGTTGGGTGCTCCGATGACGCCACGCTGTGCGATCTTGCCACCTGGCGTCCGCGAGCTGGCTGTGCCCTCAGCGCCGACGACCGTACCGCGGGGCACCCGAGATCCAGTTGCCCCCGAGGCAGGGCTCTTTGCGGGCTTTCCTCCCACAACGCCATTACCGCGCCCGGCTCCTGTGGAGCCCGCGCCGCCGGCGCGACCGGCCGCTGTTCCACCGGCGGGACGTGGTGTCCCGCCGGAGACACCCCGGCCCATCGGCGACCTACCCGTCGCAGCACCCGTCCCCCGGCCTCCCGCCTGCCCGGTAGCGGCTGCGCGCCCCATCGGGCCCATCGGGCCCCGTCCAGAACGTCCTCCGGAGGTGCTCCCCTGAGGGCTCGGGCGCCCTTGCGCCGAGATCGGGGCCCTTACCCCTGTCGCTCCAGCGGGCCCGGGGGCACGGCCGACCGGCCCACCAAAGGTGGGAGGCACTGGGGTGCCGGTAAAGGGCGGAACCGTCCCACTGGTAGCCGAGTGCTGGCCGGACACCGAAGGAGGAGTGCCAGTCACCGGTCGCGTGGTTTCCTGCGGCAGAGTATCCACGCTGTCGATGTCCGTACCGACGTCCCGGGGTGGATCGCCAATCACGTCGTCCACGTCTTTGAGCGGCGGCGTCACTTCGACCGGACGTGAGTCGCTAATCACGCCCGTCACATGCTGCTGCCCGTCCGTCGAAGACTTATGAACGGTGGCAAGGTTCCCGTTCTCATGGGTGCCGCCCGGCCTTTCAGGCGTATAGGTCGGCTGCTCCGGCTTCGGCACCCCCACGCTGGGCATCGGCTCAAACGTAGGCGGCTCCTGCGCCGCCAACGCCTCCTCCGACACCGCGTAGAACGACGACAACCGATTCATCTGGTTGATCGCCTCTTGCCGGTCCTTCTCCACCTTCACTGCTTGGACGTACTCGTGATTGGTGTCCACGCGCGCGGGCGTCGGGATCTTGTCGGGCGCCTTCGGGTTGTCACGGGTGTCCCGGGGCGGCATGGCGCTACGGACGGACGCCAACCCCGTACCCGCCGCCGTGATCTGAGTGCCAGCGGCATCCGCGAACTCCGCGAGGCCATGCGTGTGAGTGACGAGTTTGTTGCCCCAGGTACGGAACGCGGTTCCCGACTCGCCCTCCCAGTCGACCCGGTCAATGTGACCGCTCAACTCCTCAGCAGCGTCCTTGATGGAGTCGCGGGCATCCCACAGCGCCTTGCCTGCGCTTTCAAGATCGTCCGGGTTCGCGGTCTCGACCAGATCGATCATGTGGTTGAGCTCGTGGTTCTCGAAGTCCGTCTTGCCGAAGAAGCGCACGCCACCAAAGAAAGTGCCGTTCAGTATCCGCGACACAGCGGTGGTCGCGTCGACGGCGCCCACCTGTTGAGCCACCTGCTCCAGGTCGGCCTTGTGGTCACCCGGCTCCGTCTTGCCGTCACCCATCAGTACCCACCCCCGTACTGCTTGTCGTCGGACTGCTTCTCGCGCTGCGCCTCTGCGTGCTCACGGCCCACCTCGGTCTGGATCTCCCAGAAACGCTGCCGCTGATGCTCTTCGAGGTTGTCGAAGCCGATGTCCGCGCCGTGCACGGCGATCTGAAGCGCCTCTATCTGCATGGACAGCGTCTTGGACAGTGAGGTGAGGCTCTCGTGGACACGGTGGTACTGGGTGTAGAGCCCCGAGGCCTCGTCGAACTGGCCGGCGCCGCTGAAGGAGGCGCGAGAGATCCTCTGGGCCTCGACCTTCGTCGAACTGCCCGCCGAACCCGTGAAGGTCGAGAGCACCCCGTCCACGCGCTTCTTGAAGGTCGTGAGCGCCTCAAGACCCCGCTTGAGGTCGGCGCTACCCCCGCCACCACTGTCCGCAGGAAGCACGATGCTTTCCCTCCCCGTTAAGTCGCCTGCCCGGCCGACCACGCCCCCGTGGCGTTCCTGTCCGCAACGCCACCACTCTAGTCACTTCCTGTGACAGTCCCAACTGCCATATGCAACAGCTGTGCTACCACTTGGCGAAGCTTCACTCTTCCTTCACGACACCTTGATTCCTCCGCCTGCGCCCCTGCCTGCACGTACAACGCTAAGCGCCCGAGGGGCCCAAGGACATGAGTAGAGCTACTCAATCGCTGTGATCTTCGTCGTTGCTGTGTAGCCATCGCGAACAGCGGCCGCACGCGCCCGTCCATCAGTTGCACAGCGGCCGAGTCGTCACCCCCGGCGCACCCGCCCACGACACGGAGCCATGAGCGTGCCGTGTCGAGATCCGCCAATACTGTGCTGAATCACTGAATCGCAAGTACCCGGGCGGCAAGCCCACGTCTCCCCCTGCCCTCAGGTCATCGGCACCAGAGTGACCGGATCTTTGCAAGTAGAAAACCTGCGGGCAGCTGTCAGTTGCTACGTTGACGGGCGGTCCATCCCGTCCTTGGGCGGGGACACGGGAAAGGGGGCAACCCATGGCGTGGGACGAATGGGAACAGCTGAAGGCGGAGGCGGCGGAGCGACAGCCGACGAAGATGCAGCTCAATCAGCTTCCGGCGGACCCGGGCGGCAGCGGCGGGATCCCTGAGGGTGATCTGCGGGTGAGCCAGACGGATCTTGCAGCCGTGGGCGACGCGGCGTACCAGTTGCACCAGGATTTCACGCACTACAGCGACCATGCCCGGATCGCCTCCATGACCGCTGCAGGAGGGCTGAGGGACCAAGGGTTCGCCCTCGGTGCCGCGCTTGACCACGTGGCCGAGCGCTGGGTGGATCAGGCCCAGTCCTTGCTGGATGCCACCGCCCACATCTCCAATCACCTCGACTACACCAAGGGTGCCCACGCCGCCGACGAGGTCTACATCGCCGGCACGCTCAGCAGCATCTCCACACTTGACGAGGGCTTCGACCACAGGACTGAGCACTGATGGATCTCGACGCCCTCCGGTTCGGAAACTTCTCCCAGCTCGGCGAGGCCATCGCCGACTGGGAGCAGATGACCACCAAGCTCGCGGACCTCAAGCACGACGCCGAGAAGAACCTCAAGGCCAAGGCCGACAAGGCCAGCTGGGCCGGGGTGAACGCAACCGTCACGCGAGAGTTCATCGACAAGACGGCGGCGGAATTCACCGACGCCCACACCCAGGCCAGCAGCATCACCAAGATCCTCAGCGACACTCGCGGTGAACTCATCCACTACCGCACCCAGCTCACGGAGGCCCTTGAGCGCGGCCTGAAGAAGAATCTGACCGCCATGGACACGGGGAAGGGGACTTTCACTATCAGCATGAACGTCCCGCCCAGTCGCGCCGCCCCAGGCACTCATCTCCCCGAGAACAACCAGCAGGACGTCGACAATCTCCGTGATGACGTGCAGCGCATCCTCGGTAAAGCGACCGAAAGCGACAACAGCGCCGCCAAAGTCCTGGTGCTCATCGTCGATCAGGCCAAGTACGGATTCTCTGACGCCCGCTACCAGGACCGCGACTCCGCGGCCAAAGCCGTCAAGGCGGCGGACGACCTGGCCAAGATCCTTGACAAGGATCCCAGTGAGGTCACGAACACCGAGCTCAGCACCCTCACGACGACCATGGCCGAATACAAGAACGATCCGCTCTTCTCCGAGAGGTTCGCCACCGAGGTCGGCCCGAAAAGGACTCTGGAGTTCTACGCAGGCGTCGTGGACGACTACCAGTTCGCCGTGAACCCTCGGTCCCGTGAGGGTCTGTCCGACGAGCAGAAGACCCGCATGAAACTGCTGGGTGGTCTGGAGAAGCAGCTCGGCGCGACGCTTGCCACCGCCACCCATTCGGACAGTGCGGCCATGCAGAAGTGGAAGAGCGACGTCATCTCGCTCGGTGGCGCCGACGTGCGCCCGAACGGCGAGAATCCTGTGTACGGCTTCCAGGTCATGAGCAACCTGATGCGCAATGGGTCGTACGAGTCGGACTTTCTGCACGATTACGGCACCGAGCTGATCGGCTACGAAAAGCAGCACACCTCCGATGAGTATGCCGGCCTGCAGCGCCGCGTCACTCGAGAGGACGTGTTGCCGTGGGACCACTCCGGTCGATTCGAGCGGCTGCACTACGGAGCGGCCAACGATGCCGGTGGGGATCCGATGACCGGCTTCATGGAGGCGTTGGGGCACAACTCCGATGCGTCCACGGACTTCTTCAACGAGGGCAGCAACTTCGACTACCTCACCGAGGATCGTGACTGGTTCGACGATCACGCCACTGCCGACGCGAAGGATGTCGCCGGATACAACTCACTCGGCCATGCGCTCGAGTCCGCGGCCACGGGGGCGTCCTACGACGTCGACCCGCCCGAACTGCACCGCGATGCCGAGACAGCGAAGGTCGCCGAGCGCGTGGTTGAGCGATACGGCCAGGACGCCGAGTACAAAGACGACAAGCAAACCGGGCTCAGCGGAGCCCAGCTCCTGCAGAAGCAGGCGGGTATCGGGGACAGCCTCGGCAAGATCGGGGCTTCGTATATCGACGACATCAACTGGGCGATGGACGGCGGTGCCGACAAGTCGCTCTACGCCATGGACAACGGTGGACGGACCTCCCTCGAGGAGCGGGCTCACTTCGACAACAGCCACCTCGGCGTTTCCAAGTTCATCAGCACACTCGGTCAAGACCCGCACGCCTACGCCGACTTGGGCACTGCGCAGCAGGCATACACGACGTCTCTCGTCCACGCGCATCCACCAACGATCGATTCCGACGGCGATGTGAACTCGACTCAGGCCGAGACCGCCCTGCGGAACGGCGCGGAAGTCCAGGGAGTTCTGGACAAGTCACGGGCAGAGGAGATCAAGGCCGAGGGCGCTCAGGCAGATGAGAAATACAACAAAGCCGTGGATGATCGGATCGAGCGAAGCAAGATGATCGCCGGAGCCGTGACGGGCGGGCTTTTCTCATTCGTCCCCGAGGCGGAGACGGGGCTCGCCGCGACGGTGGTACCGATTGTCGCCGACCAGACGGAAGGAGCGGTGGGCGGTCTCATCGAGCACAACTTGGACCAGTATGCGGAAGCGCATCACAGGGACAACGCCGAGAAGTACCACTCCGACGGAAACGATATCTTCGAGGACGGAAACCAGGCTTCCTGGCAGCCCGGCTACTCGTTGCTGGAGCGTGCCGACAAGTCGTCCGACTGGTCTCGGGACGACTACCAGAAGTTGAGCGAGGCGCTGACCAGAGCGCAGAATCTGGGCTACACAACCGGTAGTCAGAGGCAAGAGAATGTCGGCCAGCTTCCCACTCCATGAGGCTACGTTCATGAGCATCACGGCGCAGAGACTTTGGTGGACGACGTCCGCCGCCGCCCTCGGGATGGCGTTGGGTGGGTGCTCGGCCTCCAACGGCACTTCGGCCCCGTCGGCGTCGCCCGTTGAGACTCAGCAAGGGCGGCCCGCGACCCAGATCTGCGGAAGTCTCCTCGGAGACGAAGGCAGCTCGGCTTTGGAGAAGCTCACTCGCTCCAAGCACTTCGCGGCCCCGGCTACCTCGGGCTCGATCGACACTCGGTCACTTGCCCAGGCGGCGAAGCAGCTGCGGGGCGAGGCGCCCGTCGAGAGGAGCGGGAAGCGAATCTACCTCTGCCTGCCGGAGCCAAGGGACGCCCATACGGTCGGAACGCTCCAGATCTCCACTCAGTGGCTGCATCTTCGATCGGGCGATTACAGCTGGG
The DNA here is from genome assembly GCF_042723265.1 of Streptomyces sp. NPDC058371. NCBI lineage: Bacteria > Bacillati > Actinomycetota > Actinomycetes > Kitasatosporales > Streptomycetaceae > Streptomyces > Streptomyces sp. NPDC058371. The sequence continues at coordinate 31,788 of NZ_JBHXJC010000006.1, forward strand.
CGAGTACTGACGGCCACTTCGTGTTCGACCTGGCTGGAAAAGGCGACAAAAGTACGAGTGCACCCTATGCAAGTGCGACCGAACAATCAGCTTGGCTTGGCTTCAACTGCCCTGTGGGACCTGGCAAATCCGACGACACCGTACTGACCGTGGACGTGCGGACCTCTCTCCTGGATTCATATCGAGACAGCGATAAACCTGCTCTCCTGACGCACCTGGCCCACGACAGTGCGGTCAAGGTCGCCAAAAAGGCTGGGTGCTTCGCGCAGAGCCAACTGCCGGCAGGCATTGCCACGTTGACGCCGCTGCCATCAGCCGACTGACCCCTCCCTCTCCTCGTCTGGGCCGGCCCCGCCGCGCGGTGTCACAGGTCCCGACGGTCAATGCGCGCCACGCAGATGCCTCCAACGAGTTGCCGCCAGCGGTATGCAACGGCATCCGCCACGCGAGGGCCGCCCGACTCCTCCGGCCGACTGCGACGCCCGGCTCCGGTGACCACCTATTGCTACTCTGCGTAGTTGATTGACGACCATAGGTGCGTGCACAGCAAGGAGGCCTGCCATGACGTGGGATGAATGGGAGCCTGCGCGCGGGCGAGTGGCCGAGGACGGGGTAGGGGCTCGGGCCCTTCCCCGGCAGCGGGGCGGGTCCGTTGGTGGGCAGACGGATCTGGCGTCCAGTCCTGCCGAGAAGAAGGCTGCGGCGCGGGCAATCGAGGAGCACCTGGAGCCCGGTACGCGGAAGGCCGGGGGCTGGGCCGATGAGGAGACCGGGGCCTTGGTTAAGGAGTTCGGGGCCAGGGACGGGCATGGGTGGGTGACCGCGGGTGCGCTTCGGCAGGCACACAAGGTGTGGGAGCGGCAGGTTAAGGCTCTGATGGACCGGCTCGGTTCGGAGAAGGATGCCCTGCGCAACACCTCCGCGCTCTTTCAGAAGACCGACGTAAGTGTGGGCGCACAGGTGCGGCGGCCGTCCGGCCTCGATCTTCTCTAGTTCGCCTGGTTCACCTGGTTCACCTGGCTCGCTGTCGCGGCCATCCGCTGGGCATTTGTTGTTCGACCACGTCCGTATCAACTCTTCGGGAACCATGCCGACGTATCACGAGATCATGAGCACTCACCTCTCCGCTCTCACCATCGCCGCCGATCGCTGGGACGGTATGGCCGGGGAGTTCGAGAAGCGGGAAGAGCAGTACCGGCGGGATGTGCACGGCATTTCGGTGGGGCAGTCCTGGCAGGGGCTGAGCGCCCATGCTGCCAACGCCCGGTTCGACATCACCCTCAAGGAATTCAAGGCAGCCCAGACCGAGGCCAAGGCCGTCGCTTCGCTGCTTCGGGACGCGCACGCCCAGTTCGTCGAATTGCGCGGCAAGGTCCGAGCCGTACGACATGACGCGATCGAGGCGGGGATAAGGGTCTCCGACCGGGGAGTCGTCTCCTACGACGACCGGCATGACACGTCAGCCGGTCATGCCGCCGGGCACGCACCGAAGGTCTGTGAGGCGGCGGCCCCCTGGCAGGAACGCCTTGATCAGGCGGTCCGGGCCGTCGGCGATGCCGACCAAGGGGTTGAGATCGCCCTCAAGGCCGTAGTGCTCGATTCGGATGTTTCCGACGGCACCTTCAACGGTTTCAACTCCCGTGCCACCGGCGACATCGAGCGGTACGAGGCCGAGGCCGCCGATGCCATTGCCCTGAAGCTCAACGAAGGCTCGGAACTCTCGCCCCATGAAGTCGCCGAGCTTCGGCGGTCGTTCCGCGACAACGACGGGGACAAGGCGTTCAGTCGTACGTTCCTCGACGGGCTCGGTGCCGATGGGACCATCAGGATGACGAATCGCCTGAACGATCTCGTGCATGCCCCAGGAAGCAAGGGCGTCGGCAACTTCTCCGCCATCGAGTCGGGGCTGGCCCGGACGCTCGCCACAGCGACCAAGGACACCAAGTCCGACTGGTACGAGGACTGGCGGGCCGACGTGCAGAGGGTCGGCGTAGAGCGTTTCGAGACCGACTTCCATGGCGGCCGCCTTGAGAAGATCCGTGGATATCAGGCTTTGGTCACCCTCATGGAGAACGGGGACGGGTACGCGTCTCAGTTCCTCACTGACATGGGGGACGACATCATCAAGGCGGAGAAACAGGATCCCGACATCTGGGATCTGAAGGGTGAGTACGCCGGCAAGCGTGACGGCTGGTTCGCCAACGATCCGCTGGACGGACTCCTCGGTGTCATGAGCCACGATCCGGACACTGCGGCCACCTATCTCAACTCCGACCACCGGATGAAGTACCTGATGCAGGAGCGTGACTGGCAAGTCGTCCTGCAGGAGCAGGACGGAGCGAAAGCCTCTGTCTACCGAAGCGCCCTGGACGGGGACGATCGCGCCGGGTTCGGCGCCGCGCTCCAAGCCGCGACGACGGGGATCGATCCCTCCGACAAGCAGGCGGAGTTCGTCCGTCACTCCAAAGACAACAACGCGGTTCTTCGGTCGTCACTGAAGTATCTGGCCGACAGCGGCGACGATTTCCCGGATTCGCTCCGGGGGCCCATGGCCAAGATCCTCGTCAATCACGGGGACACGGTGCATGCCGCTGCCAGCAGCGTCGACATGTCCTCGTCCCCGCTGAAGCAGGACGAACTCTTCGAGGTCATCAAGCAGGTGTCCAAGGACCAAGGGGCGTACGGGACGTTGAATCGGGAGATCAACCATGCGTTGGTCTCCGACATTCACCGGGCCGGGCAGCGGGACCCCGAGGAGTCGTTGCTTCGTGCGGGGCGGACGGTTGGTTTTCTTGAGGAGGCGCATGCCCAGACGGCCACTGCGCCAGAGGCCGAGCCGTTCGAGGGCAAGTGGGTCGTGGACCAGGCCATCAGCCACCTCCCGGTGGGTGGGGACGAGGTGCAAGTCGCATTTGACTACGTCACCGATGAGTGGTTGTCCGACGAGCAGAGGCGTCTGGAAGACAAAGCGGCCGAGGAGAACGTGGCCAGCTACAACAAGCGAATCTCTCAGCTGATGGCCTTGAGCAACGAGTGGTGGAAGGTGCACGGGTCCGACGGCCCGACGCCCTATCCGGTTCGAAACTCAACCGAGCAGGCCGCTGACGCCGGGATCAGTCGAGCACGCGGTGTCTCAGGAGGCTAAGCAATTGAAACCCATCGCTCAGGGCCTGCAGAGGAAAACTTCGGTCGCGCTTCTGGCTACCCTGCTCCTGACTTCCTGCGCTGACACATATTCCGACGAGAGTATGCCTGAGGCTCTCTGTGGGACACCGATCAGCAAGAAGCTCACTGCTCGTCTGCTTCAGCCATTCGGCAGGGTCACCGAGTGGACCAGTGCAGGGTTCCGGGAAGCAGGAACGTCCTCGTGGTGCGTTGTCTACGTTGCCAAGAAGGATGCCTTGCACGTTCAGTTCGCATCCCACGGCGGCCCCATGAACCCCATGGAAGCCGCCTCCCCCGACAACTCAGTAACCGGCCTCCAAAACCCCCACCCCCTCCACCTCGCCGACGACGCCGTGGCCGGGGATGACGGGGCCATCGCGACCACCCGCTGCAAGGACAAGAGTGGTGCCGATCACTTCACCCTCGCGCTGAGGGTGACCCGGGGGAAGGTCACCGCGGAGCGCAGCGCGGCCATCGAGAGGTTCATGCGGTCGTACATGCCGGCGACCGTGAAGACGCTCCACTGCCTCAAGGAGTAGTGGGAGCCGCACACCCATGGGACCGGGCCGAGCGCTCGGCGAAGGCCTTGAGCGCGCGCTTCTCATAGCGTCGCTCGGCCGCCGTGGGTGCGGCCCTCTCCGTCCCCGATCCCCGTGACCGGTTCAGCGTGTAGATCGCCCGCCCACCGGCCTGCCGGTCCTTCGCGTCCTCGCCGTCCCCCGGACACTGCGCACTCGCCCACACCCCCGTGTCGGTCCCGTGCATGTCCAGCTTCCCCGCGGACGCGTCGGCGGGGGCGTCCCCGTATCCCCTGCCCTCCAGTTCGCGCCAGTCGGCCCAAACCTCCGCCGCGTAGGGGCCGTAGTACGCATCCAGCGTGTAGCGCTCCGCCCCCGTGCCGTCCTCGCCCAGGAGGCACGTCTCGCGCGGAGCGCCGTCCCGCGCGGTCTCCCGTGCCGTGCCCCCAACAACCGCGCCCGCGGCAGCCGAGCCCCCGGCGGCCGCCACAGCGCCCGCGTACCCGGGTACACCCGCGCACGTCCCCGTAACCCCTGCCAGCGGCTCGAACTCCTCCTCCGTCACGGGGAGCCCGACCGTGTGGACGGGTCGGCCGAGGTCGGCCCGGCAGCCGTACGCCGTGGCCGCCTCCTTGGCCGTCCCCGTGGCGACGCGCACGTAGCCCGGTCGGTTGGCCGGGTCGTCGAGTGGCGCGTCGTGCTTGGTCTCGACCGTGATCAGGAGCCCGTCGGGGACGGCGGACTTGGCGCCGCGCCGGTCGCAGGTCAGGAGCAGCGTGGCCGTGGCCTCGCGTTCGTCGGAGGCGTCCGCTCCGAGGACACCGGACCAGCCGTGGCCGACGGGTACGGGAAGCGTGTCGTCCCCGGCGTTCGGCAGCGAGGGGAGGAGGTCCTTCTGGGGCCTGCCCGCGTTCGTCGTGTCCACGATGCTGACGCGGAGCTCGCCGCCGTCGCTCCCCGCCCCGTTCACCGTGCAGGTGTCGACGCCCTCGCCGGACTCGTCGCTCACGTCGAGGTGGTCGTCCCCGAGGACCGCGCGAACGTCGGGCACCGACAGCATTCCGCCGCAGGCCCGGTCCAGGTCACGGTCGTTCGCTCCGTACAGCCAGAAGAAACCGCCGGTCGCCACGAGGGCCCCGGCCACGACGAGTGCCGCGTTCCTGACCCTCTTCCTGCGTCCCGGGTTCACTCCTCGACCTCTCCCAGCAGCTCCGTGTCGTGGCAGTGCTGTGTCTTCGGCCAGCCACCCTCGGAGGTGAGGTAACTGTCCATCACTTTCCGTACGCTGCGCGACAGTTGGGCCCGCTGGTCCGGGGTCAGCAGGACTTCGTCGCCCTCCTCGACCTGGGTGTCGAGCGTCGGCCTGATCGAGACCCGGTGGTAGGTGGCGCCGCCCGCGCACTGCGAGCGGGCCCACAGGGCGAGCGACTCGGGCGCCTTCGTGTCTGTGTACTTGCCGGGCGACGGAGTCGTGATACCCGGAGCGTCGCCGTCCCGCCGGTAGTCCCGGTAGGCGCTGAGGCCCAGTTCTCCCGACCAGCTGGCCGCGTCCAGCGAGCTTGGTTCCAGCTCCGCCGGCTCCGGATCGGTGTACTCCCCGCTCAGCTCGTCCCAGCGTGTTCCCTGGCACGCGTCCAGCAGACGGGACTCCTGGAGGTCGCCGCTGGTGATCCAGGTGCCTCGCAGGGGAGCCGTACGCCGGTCGCTGATCCACCGGCACTTCTTCACGCCCCGGCCCGGCTCGTCGATCCGGTCCACCTCGTAGTCGTCCTTGCCACCGTCGAAGTGCTCTTCGTAGGTGTCGATGACACGCGCGGGAGCCTTCAGGGGCGTACGGGAGCCGCAGTTCTGCCGCTTCGTGATCGCGTCGGCGACCGCCACGGCCACCCGGAAGCTCTTCCGTATCGACGCCTTCTCCAGGGCCACCGTGACGTACATCTGGGAGACCGGTCTGACCCGTCCGGTCAGTCCCTTCGGGCACTCCGCGACGACCCACAACCGACCGCCCTCGTCGGTGTAGCGGCCGGTGATGCCCGGTGCCTCGTAGCCCTCCGCCAGGAGGTCCTTGGTCTTCAGTTCGTACGGCAGATGGGAGGCCAGGGCCACAGCCTGGACCTGCAGCGAACCGTGTCCCTGCCAGGCGAGGGTGCAGTTGACGAGGGAGCGGCTCTCCTGGGCGGGTTCGAGCAGCGTGCCGTATTCGTCCAGGGTTCCCGGGACCTGGTCAGGGACCGCGCCACGCAGTTCCCCGTACGGCAGCAGGCCCCCGCACGCATTCTTCAACTGGGCGCGGTTGGCGGCCAGATGGCCGCCCTCGTCGTCCTGTGTCCGGACCAGTACGGCCGCCACCAGGCCCAGGGCAAGCAGCCCGGCCAGCGGCAGCCACAACCTCTTCGGTATCCGTCTCACGCCCGCTCCCCCGTTGTCCCGCCCGCTCCCCGCCGCGCCCTCGTGGGTGCTATTCCGTCCCGGTGACCCGGCGGGCCCGCCTGCGTGCGTCCCGCATCGCCACGGCCGCTCCGCTGAGGCCGGCGACCAGTACGGCGGCCCCCACCGCCACATACGTCCCGAGCCGGGCATTGCGTTCGTCGGCCGTCTCGCCGAGCTGGAGCCTCGCCGGGGTCGGTGCCTCGGCCTTGGTCAGGCCCTCATGGGGGTTGGGGGACTCGATCGGCTGATCGTCCTCCGTGAGGGCGCGGACCGGGTCCACCACGCCCCAGCCGACGTTCCGGTCGTGTTGGTCGACCGAGCGCTCGGCCGTCTGCTCGATCTGGGCCACGATCTGGTGTTGCTTCCAGTCCGGGTGCTTCGCCTTGATGAGCGCGGCGACCCCGGCCACGTACGGCGCCGAGAAGCTCGTGCCGTTGTCGGAGCAGTGGCCGCCCTTGGGAACGGTGGAGATCATGTCGACGCCCGGTGCCGCCACTCCGACGAAATCGCCCGCCTGGGAGAACGAGGCGCGTTCGTTGTTGCGGTCCGAGGCCGCCACGGCCAGGACGCCCTTGTACGAGGCGGGGTAGGTCGGCTTGACGTTGCCGCCGAGGCCGTCGTTGCCCGCGGAGGCGACCACGACGATCTCCTTGGCCAGAGCCGCGTCCACCGCCTGCTCCAGCAGCGGGGTCGGCTTCACCGCATTCGACGTGTCCTGGGAGATGTTGATGACATCGGCCTTCGCCGTGATGGCATAGCGGATGGCGTAGGCCAGCTTCTCGGCCGTGCCGTGGCCGTCCGCGTCGTTCTGCCGGATCGGGATGATCGTCGACTCGGGGGCCAGGCCCACGAAGCCGGTCCCGCTCGCCGGGCGGGCCGCGATGATGCCGGCCACGCGCGTGCCGTGGCCGACCGTGTCCGCCGTACCGTCGGTCTTCCCGCGGTCGTACTTCTTGCCTTTTTCGTCCTTGTCCGGAAGGAAGTTACGTCCGCTCTTCACGTCCACCGCGTGCGTGAGCTGGGGGTTCTTCACGTCCACGCCGGTGTCGATCACTGCCACCCGTACCCCCTTGCCCCGGGACTGGCTCCACAGCTCGTCCAGGAGGACGCGCTGCAGGGCCCAAGGGCGGCCGGTGTACTTCTTGTTGGGGAACGTGCACTGGTCGGCGAACGAGTCCGCACTGGCCGGTGGCGCGAGGACAAGGGTGGAGACGATCAGCGTCGCGGCCGCGGCGGCGGCCGTACGAAGGGATCCCGCGAAGGCGGCAGGTGCGTACGACATGGCCACTCCGTCCTACGATCCCTGCGGCTGGCGCGCCGCCGACCTCGACAGGCGGGGCCCCGTGGACAGGAACTGGGACCATGCGGCGGGGATGTGAGCCGGGTCCACCTCGGCGTAACCGAGGCTGGTCTGCGCCTGCTTGACCTCCTGCTGGCGCTCCTTGCGTTCCTTGGCCGTGGTGCCGATGCCCGCGTCGTCCGTGGCGCTGTCGTCGTTGGACTGGATCGCATAGCGCAGACCGGTGTCGGTGACCAGGAAGACACCGCCCGCGTCGATTTCCTCGCCCTTGAACTGGCGGTACAACTGGCCCGATCCGGGGGTGACGTACGCGCTGTCGGAACCGGTCGGGAGCGCGGCCGGGAAGGTGGTGCCCGCCCAGGTGCTCAGCGTGGTCGCGCCCTTGCCGCTGCCCTTGTCCGTGGCGTCGACGTCACGCAGGACATTGCAGATCGTGTTGCGGTTGCCGCTTCCGGGTGCCGCCTCGTTGACGGCCTTCGGGAGCTGGCCGGGCCACTGCTTGTCGGCGGCGAACTCGGCCGTGCTCGGCACGAAGGCTCCGGCACTGACATCGAGGGCCTGGCCGGCCTGGCCGAGCTTCACCAGGTCCCGGCTGTTGAGGAGCAGCTTGGCGGTGAAGTCCGAGACCGGGGAGACCTTGCCCTGCTCGACGACGTAGTACTGCTCGGTGTCGCCGTTGGGGGCCCTGAGGACCATGCCGACGTGGTTCGCCTCCTCGGGGAGACTGCCCTCGATGCCCGCCGCCGCGTCGACCTGGCCCGCCACGTGCGGGAAGCTGATGGCGTCACCCATGTGGAGGGTCTCCAGCCATGGGGCGGACACTCGTTGGGGTTCACGGCCGGAGCCGACGAGCGTGCGCAGCAGCAGCTCGTCCGCGGAGTCGACCTCGTACGCCATGCCGTGCGCGTCCACGATGTAGCGCGTCTTGTCCGGGCCGACGACGTACATCAGCTCGCCGCCGCTCAGCTTGTTCGTCCCCTCGGTCCTGCTCATGTCGCGGGACGCGAGGACGAAGGTCGCCTTCTGGATCGACCTGCCACCGGCGCTCGGGCGCTCGCAGACGGCCCAGCGCTTCTTGGCGCCCGCCTCCTTGTCGGAGGGCAGCCGGTCGGGGGCGTACGGGATACCGATGGTGACGCCGCGGGGGATCTTGCCCTTGTCCAGGACGGACTCGTCGACGGTGACGACATCGCCGTCGCCGTTGATGAGGAGCTTCGCGGACGCCATGTTCAGGACGGGGTGCAGCTGTGTCTTGTGGTTGGTCGTGAGGACCACGTACCGGGTGGTGGACTTGCTGGCGACGATCACCTTCTCGCCCGGCTTGTCCCAGCCCTGCGGGGCGGTCGGTTTGAACATGCCCCATGCCCCGAAGGCGGCCATGACGATCACGCCGACGATGACGCCCGGGACCACCGCGCGCAACGGGCGCGGTGCCCCTTCCTCCGAGCCGTCGGGCGACGACTGGACGAAGGACGCGAGCATGCGACGCTTCGCGAAGGTGTAGGCGTTGAGCTGGTCCCGCCGAGATGCCATGTGTGCCTGCTTCTCCCCGTGTCTCGCCTGCGCGGCGATCGGGGGTCACCGTCCCCCGCCCTCCGTTGTCCGACCGGCCCCCTACTATGCCTGGTAAAGGAACGGTCTCGTGGAGCGGGTAGGGTACCTGGACCTTCGAGGGGCCTTCGGCGCCCTGTGTGGTGCCGAAATTGCAGCGAGTTGTGAGTAATACGGGGGGATGGCGTGATGGCTTCCGGACCGCGGACCCGGTCGCGCGACCGGTCGCAGGCGCACGGCTCTTCGGCATCCGGGGCGCCGCGGACGCAGCGGCCGCCCGCGCCGGGTGCACGGCAGCAGGAATCGGGCACCCTGCATCTCAGGACGCGCCCCGGGCAGTTCGGGTCGTTCCGGTTGCAACGGGTCGTTCTTCTCGAACTGGCCGCCGCCGTCACGCTCACCGGCTGGGTCATCGGCCCGGTGGCGCTGATCGCGGCGGCCGTGATCGCCATACTGCTCGTTCTGCTCGCCTTCGTCCGCCGTCGCGGGCGTTCGCTGCCCGAATGGCTCGGCACGGCACGGGCGTTGCGCGCCCGTCGGCGCCGCGCGGCCGGCACACCGATACAACCGGGTACGGAGCCGGGCCTCGCGCCCGCCGTCGAGTGCGACCCGAGCCTGCGGACGTACGCGTACGGCGGGCGGGACCGGCGCTCGGTCGGGATGATCGGCGACGGCACGTTCGTCGCGGCCGTGCTCCAGGTCGAGGCCGACGCCACCGCGCTGCGGGCCGAGCGGAGCCGGCTGCCCCTGCCCCTGGGGCTGGTGCGGGACGCCCTGGAAGTGGACGGTATCCGGCTGGAGTCGGCGCAGATCGTGCTGCACACGCAGCCCGCGCCCGCGTTGCATCTGCCGCAGCAGTCGGTCGCGGTGAGCAACTACGCGCCGCTGCAGGCCCAGACCGGGGCGCCCGCGGTCCGCATCACGTGGATCGCGCTGAAGCTGGATCCCGAGCTGTGCCCGGAGGCCGTGGCCGCGCGCGGGGGCGGTCTCGTCGGGGCGCAGAAGTGTGTCGTGCGGGTCGCCGACCACCTCGCGAGCAGGCTGAAGGGAGCCGGTTTCCATACGACGGTGCTCGACGAGGAGGAGCTGACCGCGGCCATCGCGACTTCGGCGTGCGCCAACCCCCTCGTGACGGCCGAGGCCGGCCGGACCGATACGCCGGCGCGGCGGACCGAGGAGTCCAGCCGCAGTTGGCGCTGCGACAACCGCAGGCACACGACGTACTGGGTGCGCCGGTGGCCGCAGTTGGGCGGCCAGGGGCCCTCGCTGCCCCACCTCGTCGCGCAGCTCACCGCCGTACCGGCGCTGGCCACGACCTTCAGCCTCACGCTGGGGCGCGCCGAGCGGCAGGAGGTGTCGCTGACCGGGCACCTGCGGGTGACCGGGCGCAGTGACGACGAACTGGTCGCGGCGCGGCGGGCGTTGGAGGACGCCGCGCGCCACGCCGGGGCGGGCCTGGCCCGGCTCGACCGTGAGCAGCTTCCGGGCGTGCTCGCCACTCTGCCCCTCGGAGGCGCCCGATGACCGCCATGACGACTCACTCGCCCACCCCGCCGGGGGCGTACGGATCTCCCGACCCGGCACAGCCCTCGGTTCCGGAGCGGTTGCGGGGCCGGCTGCGCACCGGCTTCGGGCTCATCGGGCCGCGGCACGGGCGGCATGTGCTGTCCGCGGACCAGCTGGACTCCCTCGCGCTGCCGATCGGGGACGACGGTGTCGTCGTCGGTGTGGACGCGGAGGGGCAGCCCGCGGTGCTGGGGCTCAACCGGCCGACTCCGTACGACGTCGTCCTGATCGGCAGTCTGTGGACCGCGCAGGTGCTGGCCCTGCGAGCGGCGGCGACCGGCGCGCGCGTCGCTGTGGAGACGGGGCGGCCGCAGTCCTGGATGCAGATGGTGCACGCCATGGGCGGCGGACAGAACGGGATGGCCGTGTACGACGTCGGGCGGGTGCCGCCGCAGGGCGCCTCGGCCGGCAATCCGGTGCTGGTCGTGCGGGACTGCGGCATGCGGCCGCCGCGCGGGCGGGTCGTGTCGGGGCCGTGGCAGGCGGTGCTGACGCTGCTGCCGTACCTCAGCCCGGTGGCTCCGCGGCTCATGCGCCAGGCGCGGCTCGTCGGAGTCCAGCGGGTCTCGCCGGACGAGGCCGCGGAGATAGGCCGCACGCTGGCGCTGCCGCGCGCGGACATGGATTCGCTGCCCACCCTCGCCGACGGCGTCACGCTCTGGTGTGCCGACCGCGACCGGCAGTACGTGATGACCCAGCCGACGGACGCCGAGACCGGATTGTTGGGTACGCCACGCAGGATGGACTGAGCCGGCCCAACGGCGGATCAGCATGGGGCATTTGAGACCGTTTCACCCCTTCTTTCGTCCGACTTGTTCACCATATTCAGCCGCTTTGTTCGTGGTTACGGAGGGCGGGGACGTCACCTCTGGGCCGGGCGGGACGCAGCGGGCGGGCGCGGAGGGGTGGACGGGCCTGCCCTGGGGGCGCTTGTGGTGATTAGGCTGGGACCGGGCGCGCACCGCAACCCGTGAGCGGGCCGTCGGCGCCCCAGGGGGACATCCGGGCGGACTCGGACGACTTAGGACAACGAAAACGGTCGCCCCAGCACGGCATGAGGGTGCTCGACCACACCAGGAGGAACTGTGAACAGCGATCGGGACGGGATCCGCGGGGGCTGGGCCACACCCGGCGATGACCAGTCCGACGCGGAGTCCGCCATCGAGACGACGGGCGAGTTCACCATCGACTACGCACCGCCTGCCTGGTACACGCAGAACGCGTCGGGCGCCTCGGCGGAGGCGTCACCCGCTCCGGAACCGGACGTGGCCGCACAGACGGCTCCGCCCGTGCCGCCGGCGCCACCGTCGTACCCCGTGCCGCCCGTACCGCCGCTCGCCGGGGGCACGCCGCCCCCGCCGCCGGGCGGCCGGGTCGACCTGCCGCCCCCGCCCCCTGAGGGCTATCAGCAGGCCGGCTGGACCCCGCCCCGGGCGCCCGCCGCACCCGACAGTGGGAACGGGGACCTGGAGAGCGGCGCCACCATGCGGTTCTCCGCCGCCGCGTTGAAGCGCGAGATCGCCGAGCGGACCGAGGCGGCGGAGGCGGCCACGGCAGCCGACGAGCCCGCCGCGGCGGCCGGGACTCCGGGTGGAGTTCCGGGCGGCGCGGGTGCCGGTGACGAGTCGCAGGGCGCCGGTGTCGACGCGAGCGGACACCCCGGTGACGGAGACGGTCACGCGTCCCCGGAGGGGGCGGCCGCGTCCGACGGCCCCGCCGCACCCGACGAGGTCGCCGGCTCCCCTGTCGCGGAGAACGGTGCGCCGACCGCGGCTCAGGAACCGCAGCCGGAGCCGGAGTCCGAGTCCGCCGTCGACGGACCGGGTCGGCCGACGGCCGGTGGGACCGCCGGCGACGGCGAATCCGTGGAGCCGGCCGAGGCCGGCGGCGCGCAGGGTTCGCCGGGCGGGGACTCGGAGGACGCGGGCTCGCAGGGCGCGGACTCGATCGCTGCCCTGGATGCCGGCGCCGAGGAAACTGCCGACGCGCAGGACGCCCAGGGCACCCGTGACGCCACGGGTCCGCAGGACGTCACGGGCGCGCAGGACGTCGCCGGCACGCAGGCCGCAGAAGCCGCCGCCCGGCAGGACACGGCTTCCGCCGACGACGCGTCGTTCACACCGGACACGGGGTCGCAGGACCGGACGGCGGCCGCGGCCGCCGCTGAGGACACCCCGGGCGCGGACGCACCCGGCTCCCCGGCCGCCGCACCCGAGAGCGGCCAACAGGACGGCGTCACCGCGAGCGCCCCCGCCGACGTGCCCGCGGTTCCCCCGGCCTGGACTCCCCCGCCGGCTCCGCAGGGCGGCCTCCCGCCGTTGCCGCCCGCCTACCAGCCGGCCGCGCCCACCCCGGCGGCGCAGTGGCCCGGAGCCACGCAGCCGGTCGAGCCGACCGCGCCGGGCGCACCCGAATCGCCCACGCCCACGCAACCCCCGGCCGCCCAGCCGCAGCCCTTCGCCGCGCAGGGACAGCAGCCCGTGGCGCCCCCGCAAGCGCCCGCGCAGCAGCCGTCGTACCAGCCCCAGCAGCCCCCACAGGCTCCGGGTGCGTTCCAGCCCCAGGCGCCACAGCCCGCGCCGGCCGCATGGAATCAGCCCCCCGCGCCACAGCCGCCCCACCCCGCGCAGGGGCAGCAACAGCCTGCGCCCCAGCCCGGGTACGGCTTCCCGCAGCCCGGAGCTCCGACTCCGCCCGCGCCTCCGTCGGCACCCAACGCACCGGCCCAGCAGGCCGGTTACGGCTTCCCGCAGCCAGGCGCGCCGGTCCCGCAGCAGGGCGGCTACGGCTTCCCCCAGCAGGGCGCACCCGGCCAGAACCAGGCGGCGCCGCAGCCCCCGGGCCCCCCGGCCGGCTACGGGTTCCCGCAGCCCGCCGCGCCGGGCGCTCCCAACTCACCGGCTCAGCCCGGCGGTTACGGCTTCCCGCAGCAGGGGCAGCCGCAGCCGGGACAGCCGCAGGCGCCCGCCGGGCAGCAGGCGCAGCCGCCGGCCGCTCCCGTGGACCCCCGCGCCGGTGCCGCCTGGCCGCAGCCCATTCAGCACGACCAGCGGCAGCCGACCAACCCCGGTGCCGCGCCCCTCGGTTACACCGCCGCGGTGGAGCTGTCCTCCGACCGGCTGCTCAACAACAAGAAGCAGAAGGCGAAGAGCGGGCGCCCGGTCGCGGGCGGTTCGCGGTTCAAGCTCGGCGGCAAGAAGGAGGAAGCCGAGCGGCAGCGGAAGCTGGAGCTGATCCGCACTCCGGTGCTGTCCTGCTACCGCATCGCCGTCATCAGCCTGAAGGGTGGCGTGGGCAAGACGACCACGACCACCGCGCTCGGGTCCACGCTCGCCAGCGAGCGACAGGACAAGATCCTCGCGATCGACGCCAACCCGGACGCCGGTACGCTCGGGCGCCGCGTCCGCCGGGAGACCGGGGCCACGATTCGCGACCTCGTCCAGGCGATCCCGTACCTCAACTCGTACATGGACATCCGGCGGTTCACCTCGCAGGCGTCCTCGGGTCTGGAGATCATCGCCAACGACGTCGACCCTGCCGTCTCGACGACGTTCAACGACGAGGACTACCGGCGGGCGATCGACGTGCTCGGCAGGCAGTACCCGATCATCCTCACCGACTCGGGCACCGGTCTGCTCTACAGCGCCATGCGCGGGGTGCTCGACCTCGCCGACCAGCTCATCATCATCTCGACGCCGTCCGTCGACGGGGCGAGCAGCGCCAGTACGACGCTGGACTGGCTGTCCGCACACGGGTACGCGGAGCTCGTCTCGCGCTCCATCACGGTGATCTCGGGAGTGCGCGAGACCGGTAAGACGATCAAGGTCGAGGACATCGTCAGCCACTTCGAGACGCGGTGCCGAGGCGTCGTCGTCGTACCGTTCGACGAGCATCTCGCCGCCGGTGCCGAGGTCGATCTCGACATGATGCGGCCGAAGGTGCGGGAGGCGTACTTCAACCTCTCCGCGATGGTCGCCGAGGACATCGCGCGGCATCAGCAGTCGCACGGGCTGTGGACGTCCGACGGCAATCCGCCGCCGGTGGCCGCACCGCCGTTGCCGGGGCACCAGCAGCAACCGCAGCCGATGCCGGGGCAGTACGCTCCCGGGCAAGCGGGACCGGGACAGCACGTACCCGGGCAGCCGGTGCCCGGTCAGGCTCCGCAGCCCGGTCAGGCGTACCCGCCGCAGCCGGGTCAGCCCTATCCCCCGCAGCCGCCTCCGGCGTACCAGCAGCCGGGCGCTCCAGGGGCCGGCTATCCGCCGCACCCGGGGCAGCAGGGTCCGCCCCCGCCCCCTCAGCAGTAACCCGATCGGCCCCTTTTCGAGGGCCGGTTCACGCTCGGGCCCGCACCGGTCACCTCGGTGCGGGCCCTTCGCGTGTCCGCGGGACGCCTCTCGGCGGCGTACCTGGTCTGTCCACGGGCGTTACGGGGCGTCAGGCCCCCACCAGGAGGGCTTCACCGGTCTGGACCAATAAGCGCGAAATCAGCATCAACTCGTTATTTCCGCAGGCCACATGGGGTTCATACGCCGTTGACGTGCAGAGACCGCCGCTGATAGACACACACATCAACCCCGCCGGCGTCACCCGATCAATCCTGATCCAGCAGTTCGACAAGCCATCCCTGTGCGAGCGATGACGCGAGGTCACCGACCCATGAACACACAAGATCAGTACGACAGAGGGCGACCGCGCCCCCGGACCCGACTGCCCCGGCTCATCGCCCTCGCCGGCGCCGCGGCGCTCACGCTCACCGCCGGCCTCGCCACTCCGCTCAATCCGGCGCCCCAGGCGGCGCAGGCGAAGGAGAGCAAGAAGGTCCTCACGGTCGCGGTCGCGCAGAGTGTCGACTCGCTGAACCCGTTCCTGGCGACGCGTCTGGTCAGTACGAGCATTCACCGGCTCATGTACGAGTACCTGACCAACTACGACCCCAAGGACAACCACGCGATCCCGGGGCTCGCCACCAAGTGGGCGCCCTCCGCGGACAAGCTCACCTGGACCTACACGATCCGCTCCAACTCCAAGTGGTCGGACGGTCAGCAGGCCACGGCCGAGGACGCGGCGTGGACGTTCAACAAGATGATGACCGACGACGGTGCGGCCACCGCGAACGGCAGTTTCGTCACCAACTTCAAGAAGGTCACGGCGGCGAGCCCCACCAAGCTGGTCATCGAACTCAAGAAGCCGCAGGCCACGATGGCCGCACTCGATGTGCCGATCGTGCCCAAGCACGTCTGGGAGAAGGTCGGCGACTTCTCGAAGTTCACCAACGACAAGAGCTTCCCGATCGTCGGCAACGGGCCGTTCATCCTGACCGACTACAAGGCCGACAGCTATGTGCGGCTCAAGGCCAACAAGAGCTTCTGGCGCGGCTCCCCCAAGTTCGACGAGCTCGTGTTCAGGTACTACAAGGACAATGACGCCGCCGTGGCCGCGCTGCAGAAGGGCGAGGTCTCCTTCACCTTCGGGCTGACGCCCGCTCAGGCGGCCACGCTGAAGAAGCAGCAGAACATCAAGGTCAACGACGCCCCCGGCCGCCGCTTCTACGGGATCGCCGTCAACCCGGGCGCCAAGGCCAAGAACGGCCAGAAGTTCGGCGACGGCGCCGAATCGCTGCAGAACGAACAGGTCCGGCACGCCCTCTTCATGGGCGTCGACCGGGCCGCCGTCATCGACAAGGTCTTCCAGGGTCACGCGGTCGAGGGCGAGGGCTATCTCCCGCCGCGCTTCTCGACGTACTTCTGGAAGCCGTCCGCGGACCAGAAGCTGTCGTACGACCCGGCCAAGGCGGCGCAGCTCCTCGACGAGGCGGGCTACAAGAAGAACAGTGACGGCAAGCGCGTCGGCAAGAACGGCAAGCCGATCAACTACCGCGTCCTGTGCCACGCCACCGACCCGAACGACAAGGCGGTCGGCAAGTACCTCAAGGAGTGGTGGGGCAAGCTCGGCATCGGCGTCACGCTCAACTGCCTGGACAACGTGACGGATCCCTGGCTCGCGGGCAAGTACGACCTCGCCTTCGACGGCTGGTCCGCCAACCCCGATCCCGACTTCCTGCTGTCGATCCAGACCTGCGGCGCCCTGCCTGCGACCCCCAAGGACACCGGCGCGACCGACAACTTCATCTGCGACAAGAAGTACGACGAGCTGTACGACCAGCAGCTCGCGGAGTACGACCCCGCAAAGCGGGCGGATCTCGTCAAGCAGATGCAGTCACGGCTGTACGACACCGGGTACATGAACGTCATGGCGTACCCGAACGCGGTCGAGGCCTACCGCACCGACCAGATCAAGTCGATCACCACCATGCCTCAGGCCGCGGGCAACATCTACGGCCAGGACGGCTACTGGAGCTGGTGGTCGGCGGTTCCGGCCGCGTCCTCCGGTGAGTCCTCCGACGATTCGAGCTCGACGGGCGTCATCATCG
Source organism: Streptomyces sp. NPDC058371 (assembly GCF_042723265.1). Lineage (NCBI taxonomy): Bacteria > Bacillati > Actinomycetota > Actinomycetes > Kitasatosporales > Streptomycetaceae > Streptomyces > Streptomyces sp. NPDC058371. The sequence goes on from NZ_JBHXJC010000006.1 coordinate 48,751, forward strand.
GCATCGTCGCCGGTGTGGTCGTACTCGCCGGGGCCGGGGTGTTCTTCGCGGTGCGCCGCCGTTCCACCGCCGAAGACCGCGAATAGCCGAGTAGTAAGAGCCATTCATGACCGCTGAGGCAACACCAGCGCTGGTCGGGGCAACCGGCGGTCCGGCTGAGGCCGGGCCGTCGGTCCGCGGACCACGGGCGCGCACCACCACCGCGTATCTGCGGTACGTGGCGGGCAAGTTGGGCGGCGCGGCCGTCTCCCTGCTCGCCGTCCTCGTCACCAGCTTCTTCCTCTTCCGGCTGATCCCGGGCGACCCCGTGAAGTACATGACGGGCGGGCGGCAGGTGTCGGCCGAGCAACTCGCCAACTACCGCAAGGAGTTCGGGCTCGACCTGCCGATGTGGCACCAGTTCACGGACTACTGCGGCAAGGCACTGACCGGTGATCTCGGCACGTCGTACCAGTTCCGGGCGCCCGTCATCGACAAGATCACCGAAGCGCTGCCGAACACCCTGCTGCTCACCGGCACGGCGTTCGTCCTCTACACCGCGCTCGGCATCTACCTCGGCACCCGCTCCGCGTGGCGCAGCGGCGGGACCGGCGACCGGATCAACACCGGTCTGGCGCTGACCCTTTACTCGATCCCGTCGTTCTGGCTCGGGCTGCTGCTCATCATCGTCTTCTCGGTGGGCATGGGGCCGATCCCCGGTCTCTTCCCGACCGGTGGCATGGAGTCCGGCGGCGAGGAGGGCTTCGCGTACGTCCTCGATGTCGCCCACCATCTGATCCTGCCGGTGATCACCCTGGTCGCGGTCGAGTACGGGCAGACGCTGCTGGTCACCCGCTCCGCACTGCTGGACGAGATGGGCAGCGACTATCTCACCACCGCCCGCGCCAAGGGTCTGCGGGACGATCTCGTGCGCCGCCGGCACGCCGTCCCCAACGCGCTGCTCCCGACGGTCACGCTGATCTTCGTCAACCTCGGCCGGACGGTCGCGGGCGTGATCCTCGTCGAGACCGTCTTCTCCTGGCCGGGCCTGGGCGGTCTCTTCTACCAGGCACTCAGCGTGCCCGATCTGCCCCTGGTCCAGGGGCTGTTCTTCGTCTTCGCATCGGCGGTGATCGTGATGAACACGCTGGCCGATCTGATCTATCCGCTGCTGGACCCCCGGGTGGGCCGATGACCACGACCGAGTCGGACGGGCCGCTGACGCCCGAGTCCACCGCGACCGAGAAGGCCGTACCGGCCCCGGCGAAGAGCCCCCGCGCCCTCGCCCGGCAGCGCCGCCGGCACTCCGCCGCCCGTTTCTGGCGGGAGTACCGGACGCATCGGGCCGGTGTCCTCGGCCTGGCCGCGCTCGCCTTCTTCGCGCTGATCGCGCTGACCGCACCGCTGACCGTCGGTGCCGACGTGCAGAACGTGACGGACGCGCCGGGCGGCCCGCTGGAGAGTCCGAGCGCCGAATTCCCGCTGGGCACCGACCAGTTCGGGCGCAATCTGCTCGGGCTCGTGGTGTGGGGCTCACGGGTGTCGCTGCTCGTCGGGCTGCTCGCCGCCGTCCTGTCGGTCGCGATCGGGGCGCTCATCGGCATCACCGCCGGGCACTTCCGCGGCTGGTACGCGACGGTGATCATGCGGATCACGGACTGGTTCCTGGTCATGCCGACCCTGGTGCTCGCGATCGCGCTGATGACCGTGATGTCCCGCTCGCTCGGCACCATCATCCTGGCCATCGGCGTCACGACCTGGCCGACGACCGCGCGGCTGGTGCGCGCGCAGACCCTCGCCGTGGAGTCGCGGCCGTACATCGAACGCGCCAAGGCGCTCGGCGGCGGCCACTGGCACATCATGTCCCGCCACGTGCTGCCCAACGTCATGCCGCTGGTGCTCGCGCAGACGACCCTCATCATCTCCTCCGCGATCCTCGCCGAGGCGACGCTCGCCTTCCTCGGCCTGGGCGACCCGACCGTCGTCTCCTGGGGCGGGCTGCTCCAGGACGCGCGCGAGGCGGGAGCGGTCAGTTCCGGAGACTGGTGGTACCTGGTGCCGCCGGGCATCGCGATCGCCGGCGTGGCCCTGTCCTTCACCCTGTGCGGCCGTGCCGTGGAGTCCGTCCTCAACCCCAGGCTGGGGGTGTCCCGTTGAGCCTGCTCGACGTCCGGAACCTCGAAGTGACGTATGCCGGCGGGGCGGCGGCGGTCCGCGGGGTGAACCTCTCGCTCGACGCGGGACAGAAGCTCGGCATCGCCGGTGAGTCCGGCTGCGGCAAGTCCACGCTGGCGCTCGCCCTGCTGCGGCTGCTGCCGGCCGGGACCCGGATCAGCGGTGAGATCCTGCTCGACGGCGAGGACGTGCTCACGATGAAGTGGGGGCGGGTGCGTGCGGTCCGCTGGGCGGGCGCCTCGATCGTCTTCCAGGGCGCGATGCACTCGCTCAACGCCGTGCACCGCATCGGCGACCAGATCGCCGAGCCGATCCTGCTGCACAAGAAGGCGACCGCAGCCGGCGCGAAGCGGAAGACCGGCGAACTGCTGGAGCACGTAGGCCTGCCGGCCGCCCGCGCGAACGCCTACCCGCACGAACTCTCCGGCGGACAGCGTCAGCGCGTGATGATCGCCATGGCGCTGGCCTGCGACCCGCGTCTGATCATCGCCGACGAACCGACCACGGCCCTGGACGTGATGATCCAGGCCCAGATCCTGCGCCTGATCCAACAGCTGGTCGCGGAGGAGGACTTGGGCCTCCTCATGATCAGCCACGACCTCGCGGTCCTGGCCGACACCTGCGACCGGCTCGCGGTGATGTACGCGGGCCGCGTCGTCGAGGAGGGCCCCGCCGAGCGGGTCTACGAGGACGCCAGGCACCCGTACGGCAAGGCCCTGTCGGCCGCGTTCCCCCGGATCGGCGACACGGCGTCCCGCTTCGCACCGCGCGGGCTGCCGGGCGACCCGCCCGATCCGTCCGCCCTGCCCACCGGCTGCACCTTCCATCCGCGCTGCGCGGTGGCGCTGGAGTCGTGCTCCGCCGGCGACCCGGCACTGCGGGAGGCGAGCGCGGGGCGGTGGGCCGCGTGCGTGCACGTGGGGACGGACGCCGTCCCGGTGACGGCGGAAGAAGCGAGGAGCAGCACCCCATGACGACCTCACCCGATGTCGAGCACACCGTCACGGCGGCGCCGCTCCTCACCGCCGAAGGCCTGCACGTCTCCTTCCCCGGACGCCACGGCGCCGACCGCGCCCGTGCCGTCGACGGGGTCGATCTCGACATCCGGCCCGGCGAGATCGTGGCGCTGGTCGGCGAGTCGGGGTGCGGCAAGACGACGCTCGCCCGTTCCCTCCTCGGGCTCGTCCCGCCGACGGGCGGCCGCGTCACCTTCGACGGCAAGCCGCTCGACTACACCTCCCGCGCCCTGAAGGCGTACCGCAAACGCGTCCAGTTGGTCCTCCAGGACCCGAGCGGCTCGCTCAACCCCCGGCACACCGTGTACGACGCGGTGGCCGAGGGGCTGCGCATCCACCGGTACGGCGGTGACGAGCGGGCGGCGGTGGCGGAGGCCCTGTCCCGGGCCGGACTGCGGCCCCCGGAGCGCTTCTTCCTGCGCTACCCGCACGAACTCTCCGGCGGTCAGCGCCAGCGTGTCGTGATCGCGGGCGCCCTGGTCCTGGAGCCCGAACTCATCGTCGCCGACGAGCCGGTGGCCTCCCTGGACGCCTCGGTCCGGGGTGAGATCCTGGCCCTTCTGCTGCGGCTGCGTACCGAACTCGGCCTGTCCGCGCTGGTGGTGACGCACGACCTGGGCCTGGCCTGGAACATCGCCGACCGGGTCGCGGTCATGTACCTGGGCCGGATCGTGGAGACCGGCGAGGTCGAGCAGGTCCTGACGGCACCTCAGCACCCGTACACCCAGGCGCTGTTGTCGGTTCTCCCGGAGGCCCCGGGTGACCCGGTCGTGCTCACCGGTGAACCGCCGGACCCGTCCCGCATTCCGTCCGGCTGCCGGTTCCACGCCCGCTGCCAGATCCTGGCGAGCGGCGAGGCCGAGCACGCGGGCGTCGCAGACGCGTGCCGGACCCAGGACCTGGAGGTGCTGGACGGGGGCGGTCAGGCGCAGGTGGCGTGCCACTGGGCGCGCGCCCGCGGCAGCGAATCGACAGCACCGCCCGCCGAGTGAGCGGCGCCCGGCGCTGAGCGGGAGGCGCGGCCGAGGCGCCGGCCGCGTCCTCCGCGGTCAGCCGCGAACCGCCCCACCGCCGCGCGGACGCACTACGCGAGCGAACCGGGCGTACGCACTACGAGATCTCGTACGCCTCGGTGAGCTCCCGACAGCGCTTCACATCGTCGGTGATGGCTTCCAGCAGCGCCTCGATGGAGTCGAACCGGGCCTGGCCGCGGATGAAGGCGAGGAAGTCGACGGCGACGTGCAGACCGTAGAGATCGAGGCCGACGCGGTCGATGGCGTACGCCTCGACGGTGCGCTCGGTGCCGTCGAACTGCGGGTTCGTGCCGACGGAGATCGCGGCGGGCATCGCCTCGCCCTGGACGTGCAGCCAGCCGGCGTAGACGCCGTCGGCGGGGATCGCCGTGTGCGGGAGGGTCTCGACGTTGGCGGTCGGGAAACCCAGCTCGCGACCGCGCTGGGCACCGCGTACGACGATGCCCTCGACGCGGTGCGGGCGGCCCAGGATCTCGCGCGCGCCCTCCACGTCGCCCTCGGCGATCAGCCGCCGGGTCAGGGTGGAGGAGAAGGGCTCGCCGCCCCCGGCATCACCGGTCACGAACAGGTCCACGACCTCGACCTCGAAGTCGTAGGTCTCGCCCTGCTCGCGGAGGAAGTCGACATTGCCCGCCGCCTTGTGGCCGAAGCGGAAGTTCGGACCCTCCACGACCGCCTTCGCGTGCAGCTTGTCGACCAGGACCTTCGCGACGAAGTCGGCGGGCGACAGCTTCGAGAACTCGGTGGTGAAGGGGAGGATGAGCAGCGCGTCCACGCCCAGCTCGGCCATCAGTTCGGCGCGGCGGTGGTGCGGTGCGAGCAGCGGAGGGTGGCTGCCGGGGCGCACGACCTCGCTCGGGTGCGGGTCGAAGGTGACGACGACGGAGGGAACGCCCAGCTCACGGGCGCGTTCCACGGCATGCCGGATGATCAGCTGGTGCCCGCGGTGCACCCCGTCGTAGGAACCGATGGTGACGACGCTGCGCCCCCAGTCCTCGGGGATGTCCTCCAAGCCACGCCAGCGCTGCACTGTGACTGCTCCTTGTCGCAAACTCGTCGAACCCGTGTCCGTGGTTGCCTCATACGCAGGTCTAAGGGTGCCATGCCGCGGGGGTTCGGCTCGCATCGGCATGGACGCTGTGACAGGGCGCACGCCGGCGGCCCCGGTCAGGCGGGGACCCGTACCCCCGCCAGGTTCTCGATCATCCGGCGCGCACTGGGGCCGACCACCGCCGACCAGTCCTGCGGGGCGTCCGTGAGCCAGCCCGCGAGCAGCGCGGCGAAGCCCGGCAGCTCGCGCGCGAGGTCGACAAGACCGCGGTCGAAACGGGTGGCGCCGGCCGGGGTGCGGACGAGGAGCAGGCCGGTTCGGCGGACCAGCTCCCGGGCGTCTTCCGTGTCGCCGCCGTGGGCCGCGCCGGCCGCGGCGGCACTCAGCAGGGCGTCGAGGACGGCCGGGTCCCGCTCGTGCGTGAGCAGCAGTTCCCGCAGTTCGTGCCGGAGCGCACGGGAGCGCCGGCTGCCGCGGACCGCGAGGACGGGCGCGAGCGCCGTCCGGGCCGGGAGCGGGCCGCCGTCCAGCAGGCCGGTCACCAGCGGGAGCAGGACGGCGCGGGCGCCCGGCCCGTGTTCCAGGCGCCGGTCGACGTACGCGGCCACGTGCCCGGCCGCCTCGGGACGCAGCTCGACGACCTGCCGCACGAGCAGGGCGACGCGGCGGGCGAGGTCGGGCGTGGTGACGTCCGCCAGGGTGCGCAGGGTGTCCCCGGCGTCCGGGCCGGGCTGCCGCAGGCGCGTCCGGAAGGCGGCGAGGACCGGCTCCGGATGCGTCGCGAGCGCGGCGACGAGCGCGCTCGCGGGCAGCTGCGGGTCACCGGTGACGAAGCGCTCCAGCGTCCGCGGGAGGTACCGCGCCCGGGTCTCGGGGTCGCGTACCAGCAGGGCCAGGGCGGCGCCGTGCAGGGTGCAGTCGGCGGGGCGGGCGAGCAGGGCGAGGGCCGCGTAGCGCAGCAGCTCACGGTCGGCCTCGGTGCGCACGTGGGGCGCGGCGCGCAGCCCGTACGTCATGGCCGCCACGCGCCGGGCCGGCCGCTCGTCGTGCGCCCACCGGTCGACCGCCCGGCACACGGCCGACGGCTCCTCCTCCGCGAGGACGGCAAGCAGCTCGTCCCCGCGCCGGTGCGCGGAGCCGACCAGCGCCTCCGCCAGATCGTCGAGCGCCCGCCGCCGGTGCGCGTACAGCAGCGCCTGCGCCGCGGCCGCCACGGTCGCGTCGGGCGTCGCGGGCAACGGCCGCTCGTCGTCGAACCAGCGGGTGAGATGCGGTTGTACGGCGGTGGGGTCGGCGACGAGGAGACGGGCGACGGCGTCCAGGTAGCGGGGGGTGTCACGCGGCTCCGTGGCCGGTGGCCCGGCCTCGGGGACGTGACGCACAGTGGCCCCCGCCTCGGGAGCCTCCCGGTCGAGCGCGCGCCCCGTGTCTCCCGAGTCGTCGGCAGGAGTCCCTCGGGGGCGTCGTACGGCTTCGTCGCCGCCACGGGGATCACCGCCGCGCTGCTCCGGCACCACGTCGAGCCCCCGGGACGCCCCGCCGCCCGCAGACGACGGCTCCCCTGCCGCGTCCGGAGGACTCCCCCGCCCGGCCTCCGTGCGCGCTTCGCTCCCCGCGCCCGCGGAAGCGGCGCCCCGCACGTCGGAGCCGGGCGCCTCGTCCGCGACGACCAGACGCCGCAGCAGGTCGAACCGCTCCGCCTCCGGCAGCCGTACCGTCTCCCAGAACCATGGCCCGAACTCCCCCGGTACGACCCGCCCTTGCTGCCGCCACCGCACGATGCGCCCGGCCAGCAGCCGCAGCACCCCGGCGTACGGAGTCGCGTCGGGCACGCGCGGCAGAACCTCGCCGAGGAGGCGGGCGGCCCACCAGACGGAGTCGCCGCCCGGATCGGCTCCGGTGGGCACCAGAGCGTCCAGGGCGTCGACCAGGTCCTCAAGGCGGAGGGCGAGTTCGGCGGTGCCGTGCTGCCGGGCCAGCAGGAGCAGTGCCTCGGCGACCGGGCCGATGCGGTGGCGCGGGACGGGGAGCATGTGGTGCGCCTGGCCGGCGGGCCGGGCCTGGCGGGCGGCGCGGGCCCGTCGGCGGGCGGCGGCCGTCGCCCGCGGGGACGGGAGCGGACCCTCGTCCGTCACGTCACGGCCGCGGTGCACCAAGGCGTGCAGTGCCGCGTCCAGGTCGAGGTGCATGCCCTGGATCCAGTCGGCGAGCTCCTCGTGGGCGAAGCGGTAGCCGTTGCCCGCGGGCACGAGGAGACCCTCCGTGAGCACGGCGGAGGCCCAGCCGGGGGTGGCGCCCAGCCGGCGTCCCGGCGCCGGCCCCCACGGGAACACGGACTCGAAGGACGCCCGGTCCAACTCCCCCTGCCCGGGGCCCAGACAGCGCCGGGCGGCCTCGTGCACCTGCCCGGAGACCCGCGCCGCGAGCCGCCGTACGGCCGCACCCCGCAGCCCGTTCGCCGCCGCCAGCCGGACCGCGATCCGCAGGCACATCAGATCCAGGTGGGCGGCGAACACCTCGTCCCGGCAGGCCGGGCCGGCGGCCTCGCCCAGCGCCCCGTCCGGCAGGGCCGCGCGGACCTCGGACAGCAGGCGCAGGGTCAGCGGGTGGCGTGCGTCGGCGTCCGGGAGAACGCCGTCCGGGATCCCGTAGCGTGAGCGGGCCTCCCGGGCCGCCTCCTCCCCCAGGTCACCGAGCCGGACACAGTGCGGCAGCCGGTCGCCCCCGACTCCCCGCTCACCGTCCAGGGACCCCCGGCCGCCGGGGCCCCGCGCGCCGTGCGGCAGCCCTTGGCCGACCAGCCCTCGCTCAGCGCGCGACCACGCCCGCCCGACGAGCCCCCGCTCACCGTGCAGCAGCTCCCGCGGGACGTGCGCCCCCGCCTGCTCCCAGTACTCCGCCCGGCACGCCACCACCAGTCGCGCGCCCGCCTCACGCAGCCACGCGGCCGTCCCGGCGGTCCACTCGGGCAGCCGGTGGGCGAGGACCGGAGGCATCTCCTCGGGGCCGTCGAGGAGCAGCAGCAGGGGGCGTCCGGCGAGGTGCGCGAGCGAGGCCAGCCGGTCGGGGCCGATGTCGCCGAGCTCACCCTCGTAACCGCCGGGCGGCAGCACGTCCGAGGCGGCGGAACGGCTGAGCCGTCCGTCGCCTAGCCCCCACGCGTCGGCGGCGAACCCGGGGTGACCGCCGCCCTGGCCGGCGGCTCCCGCCCCCGAAGACGCCACGATCCGCCCGGCCCGCTCCAGCGCCCGCGCCGCCGCGTCGGCCACGGAGACGTCCGAGGCCAGGAGGTCGGCGCCGCGCAGCCACAGGGTGGGGGCGGGTGCCGGCCCCCGGGCGCGGCGCGCGGCAAGCGCGGCCAGTTCCGTCGTACGACCGCTGCCGGGCGGACCGACGAGCCCGAGGACGGCGGCCGAGCCCGCCTCGAACGCGGCGAACTCCCTGATCACGTCGGCTCGTTCGACCACCGTGGAACCGATGGGCGAGGCGCCGGAACCCGGGAGCACGTCGGCCGGACCCGCATCGCCTCCGGCCACCGGCCCGTTCGACCCCACCGACGTAGCGGTGAGCTCCAGGACTCCCGCAGGATTCAGATCCGCGCCATAGGCCGCCACCGTCGCGGCGTTGCGGTCCAGCAGCTCGGCGAGCGGGCCGCCGGCCTCTCGCGCGGCTCCGCGCAGGGGGACCGCCAGGCCCGCCGCCCGGTGCCCGGCCTGCAGCGCGGTGCCGAGGACCGCCACCACCGCCCCCGTCGCGATGTCGACGACCGGTCCCCCGGCCGCCCCTCCGCCCAGCCGCAGCGCATCCGCGCCCGCCGTGCCGATCGCCAACTCCAGTGCCCCGTCGAGGAGATGGAAGCGGTCGGTCGCCGCGTACGTCACGGCCGTCGCGCCGAGCACCCGGGCCTCCCGGAGACCGCCCGCGGCGATCCGGACGTACGCACCGGTCCCGACGTGGTCCCGCACGGTGACGGGGAGCGGGTCCACGCCGAGGCCTTCGGTGCGTACGAGTGCCAGGTCCACCTCGGGCAGCGCGGTGACGTCCTCGGCGCTCACCACGCGGGTGCGACCCCCGGAAGCGTGCAGGACCAGCCGGGCCAGGCCGTCGACCGCCTCGTGACTGGTGACGAGGGTCCCGTGGTGGTCGGCGACGAATCCCGTGCCGCGCGGGCGTCCCGCCAGGTCCTGGACATGCACCAAGGCCGCGTCCCACGCCGCTTCCCGGGCCGGGTCCGGTGTCTGCCGGCCTCCGGGCCGCGGGTCCCGTCCCGCCATGGTCGACCTCCCCGCCGTGCGCCTGCTTCCGACGGTAGGCACGCACTGATCAGCGGGACAGATCGCGTCGCGAACGCGCCCCCTTCCGCTCCCTCGGTTCACTCCGAGCGCCTGCCCGATGGGGTGAATAGCCGAGGACGGATGGATACACCTTGGGTGGGGGAACCGAGGGGGGCCGTGGAGCGGCGACCAGGAAACAACCCCGTGATCGCCGCTCCACGGACAACGCACCGACGGCAACGGCGTTCAGGCCGTCAGCCGAACACCGCGAGGCTCTTCGCCTTACCCTTCTGCTCCTCCACCAGCGCCAGGAACCGCCCCGACGGGTCGTAGACGGCCACGGCGCCGGCCCCGGCGTACTCCTCGGGGATCTCCAGCCGTACGCCGTTGAGCAGCAGCCGGGCCCGCCTGTCGTCCACGTCCCAGCGGGGGAACGCGGCGGTGGCGGCCTCGGCGATGGGCATCACGGTCAGCTCCTCCTGGAGCTGGTCGAGGGTCTTCGCCGCATCGAGCTTGTACGGACCGACGCGGGTGCGGCGCAGAGCGGTCAGATGGCCGCCCACTCCGAGGTCCGCGCCCAGGTCACGGGCGAGCGCCCGAATGTAGGTGCCGGACGAGCAGACCACCGACACGACCAGGTCGAGCACCGGCGTGCCGTCCTCGGCCACCGCGTCCCTCACGTCGTACACCGCGAACGAGGAGATCCTCACCGGGCGGGCCGGGATCTCGAAGTCCTCGCCCTCGCGCGCCCGCTTGTAGGAGCGCACGCCGTCGATCTTGATGGCGCTGACCTTGGACGGTACCTGCATGATGTCGCCGGTCAGCTTGGCGATCCCGGCGTCGACGGCATCGCGCTTGATGCCGGACGCGTCCGCGGACGAGGTGATGTCACCCTCGGCGTCGTCCGTCAGGGTGTTCTGCCCGAGCCGGACGGTCCCCAGGTACTCCTTCTCGGTGAGGGCGAGGTGCCCGAGGAGCTTGGTCGCCTTCTCGACCCCGAGGACGAGCACGCCCGTGGCCATGGGGTCGAGGGTGCCGGCATGGCCGACGCGGCGGGTCCTGGCGATGCCGCGCATCTTGGCGACCACGTCGTGCGAGGTGAAGCCCGACGGCTTGTCGACAATGACAAGCCCGTCGGGCGTCGTGGGCTTCTGCGTCATTCCGCGGCGTCGTCCTCGTCGTGCTCGTCGTCCTCGCCCGGCTTCTTGTACGGGTCCGCGTCACCGGCGTACTTCGCGCCGGAGGAGACCTCCCGCACCTTCTCGTCCGAGGCCCGTGCCTTGTCGAGCAGGTCCTCGATGGTCTTGGCGGTGTCCGGCAGGGCGTCCGCGACGAACGTCAGCGTCGGCGTGAACTTCACGCCCGCCGCCGCACCGACCGCGGAGCGGAGCACGCCCTTGGCGCTCTCCAGGCCCGCGGCGGCCTCCGCCCGCACCTGGTCGTCCCCGTACACCGTGTAGAAGACGGTCGCCTCCCGCAGATCACCCGTGACCCGGGTGTCCGTGATGGTGACGTGGGTGCCGAGCCGCGGATCCTTGATCCCGCGCTGCAGCTTCTTGGCCACCACCTCTCGGATGAGGTCCGCCAGCCTTTTCGCCCGCGCGTTGTCGGCCACTGGTCCGTCTCCTTCTTCGCCTTGCTTGTTCCGTCAGTCTTCGTCTTTGTGGAGCCTGCGTCGCACCGAGAGCAGGTCCACCTCCGGTCGCGCCGCCACGAGCCGTTCGCACCGGTCCAGGACGTCGGTGAGGTGCTCGGTGTCTCCGGAGACCACCGCCAGGCCGATCTCGGCCCTGCGGTGAAGGTCCTGGTTGCCCGTCTCCGCCACGCTCACCGGGTACTTCCGCTGAAGTTCGGCGACGATCGGCCGGACGAGAGAGCGCTTCTCCTTCAGCGAGTGGACGTCGCCGAGGAGCAGATCGAAGGACAGTGTCCCCACGTACATATGTGTATCCGGATGTCCCGCCGGTACGGGGTAGATGGCCCAGCCAAATGCTTGGCGGGGACATCAGAACCGTACAACGAACCTCCGGCTCGCTCGACGGGGTTTTCACCCCCGCCGCCCCTGCCCGTCCCGTCTTTCCGGGGCTGTGCCCCAGACCCCTCGGTTGTTCTCCGGCTGTCGGCCGGTGGGGGCGTGTCGCGCAGTCCCCGCGCCCCTAAAAGACGGCGAGCTGGCCGGGGTGACTGAGTCACCCCGGCCAGCTCACACCATCACCTTACGAGCGCGGCTTCTCCCGCATCTCGTACGTCGCGATGACGTCGTCGACCTTGATGTCGTTGAAGTTGCCGAGGTTGATACCGCCCTCGAACCCTTCGCGGATCTCGGTGACGTCGTCCTTGAAGCGACGCAGCCCGGAGATGTTGAGGCTCTCCGCGATGACCTTGCCGTCGCGGACGAGGCGCGCCTTGGTGTTGCGCTTGACCTCGCCCGAGCGGACCAGGACACCGGCGATGTTGCCCAGCTTGGACGACTTGAAGACCTCGCGGATCTCCGCCGTGCCGAGCTCGACCTCCTCGTACTCCGGCTTGAGCATGCCCTTGAGGGCCGCCTCGATCTCCTCGATGGCCTGGTAGATCACCGAGTAGTACCGGACGTCGACGCCCTCGCGCTCCGCCATCTGCGCCGCGCGGCCCGCAGCGCGGACGTTGAAGCCGATGACGATGGCGTCGGAGCCGGTCGCCAGGTCGATGTCCGACTCGGTGACCGCACCCACACCGCGGTGCAGGACGCGGATGTCGACCTCTTCGCCGACGTCGAGCTGGAGCAGCGAGGACTCGAGAGCCTCCACCGAACCGGACGCGTCGCCCTTGATGATGAGGTTGAGTTCCTGCACCAGACCGGCCTTGAGCGCCTCGTCCAGGTTCTCCAGGGAGAACCGGACTCCACGCCGGGCGAAGTTGGCGTTGCGCTCACGCGCCGCGCGCTTCTCGGCGATCTGACGCGCCGTGCGGTCCTCGTCGACAACCAGGAAGTTGTCGCCGGCGCCCGGGACGTTGGTGAGACCGAGGACGAGGACCGGAGTCGAGGGACCCGCCTCTTCCACGTTCTCGCCCTTGTCGTCGAGCATCGCGCGGACACGGCCGTACGCGTCGCCGACCACCATGGTGTCGCCGACCCGCAGGGTGCCTCGCTGGACCAGGACGGTCGCGACGGCGCCGCGGCCGCGGTCGAGGTGGGACTCGATCGCAATACCCTGCGCGTCCTGCTCCGGGTTGGCCCGCAGGTCGAGCGAGGCGTCCGCGGTGAGGACCACGGCCTCCAGCAGGTTCTCGATGTTGAGGCCCTGCTTGGCGGAGATGTCGACGAACATCGTGTCGCCGCCGTACTCCTCGGCCACCAGACCGAACTCGGTGAGCTGACCGCGCACCTTCGTCGGGTCGGCACCTTCGACGTCGATCTTGTTGACCGCGACCACGATCGGCACACCGGCCGCCTTGGCGTGGTTCAGCGCCTCGATCGTCTGGGGCATCACACCGTCGTTGGCCGCCACCACGAGGATCGCGATGTCGGTCGACTTGGCACCACGAGCACGCATGGCGGTGAACGCCTCGTGACCCGGGGTGTCGATGAAGGTGATGCGACGCTCTTCTTCGTTGACGACGGTCGCGACCTGGTAGGCACCGATGTGCTGGGTGATGCCACCGGCCTCGCCCGCGACGACGTTCGTCTTGCGGATGGTGTCGAGCAGGCGGGTCTTACCGTGGTCGACGTGACCCATGACGGTCACGACCGGCGGACGCGCGACGAGGAACTCCTCGCCACCCTCGTCCTCGCCGAACTCGATGTCGAAGGACTCGAGCAGCTCGCGGTCCTCCTCCTCGGGGCTGACGATCTCGAGGACGAAGTTCATCTCGTCCGCGAGGAGCTTCAGCGTCTCGTCGGAGACGGACTGCGTGGCAGTGACCATCTCGCCGAGGTTCATCATCACGCCGACGAGCGACGCCGGGTTGGCGTTGATCTTCTCGGCGAAGTCGGTGAGCGAGGCACCGCGCGACAGGCGGACGGACTGTCCGTTGCCGCGAGGCAGCATGACGCCGCCGACCGACGGGGCCTGCATGGCCTCGTACTCCTGGCGCCTCTGCCGCTTCGACTTGCGACCACGACGCGCGGGACCACCGGGACGACCGAAGGCGCCCTGCGTGCCACCACGGCCACCGGGACCACCGGGACGACCGCCGAAGCCGGGACGGCCACCGCCGCCACCGCCGGGACCACCGGGACGACCGGCGAAGCCGCCGCCACCGCCACCGGGACCACCCGGACGACCGGCGAAGCCGCCGCCACCGCCACCGGGACCACCCGGACGACCGGCGAAGCCGCCGCCACCGGGACGACCGCCGCCGCCACCGGCACCGCCGGGACGACCACCGCCGCCGGGACCGCGGCCGCCGGGGCCACCGCCACCGGGACGCGGGGTGCCCGCAGCGGGACGCTGCGGCATCATGCCGGGGTTCGGACGGTTACCACCGGGGCCGCCGCCGGGACGCGGAGCGCCACCCTGCGGACGAGGCATGCCGCCCGGACTCGGACGAGCGCCACCGGGGCCACCCTGCGGACGCGGAGCGCCGCCGGGACCACCCTGGGGACGCGGACCACGGTCCTGGCCGGCGCCCTGCGGACGCGGAGCACCGGGACGGTCGCCACCGGGACGCGGGGCGCCGCCCGGACGGGGCGCCTGCGGGCGCGCCATGCCGGTGGAGCCACCAGAGGTGAAGGGGTTGTTGCCCGGACGCGGACCGGCCGGACGAGCACCGGGGCGCGGAGCCTGGCCACCGGGACGCGCAGCGCCCTGACGGTCACCGCGGTCACCGCGGTTGTCGCGGTCGCCACGGCCCTGGCCGGTCTGACCGCCCTGGGCAGGACCGGCCGGACGGACACCGGGCTTCGGTGCGCCGGGACGGGCACCCGGGCGGGAGCCGGCGGCCGGAGCCGCAGAGGCTGCGGGAGCCTCGGGAGCCTCGGGAGCCGACGGGGGCGCGGTGAACTCGGGCGCCGCCGGAGCCGGAGACGCCGGAGCGGGCTTCGGCGCGGGCTTGGGGCCCGGGGTCGGACGTGAACCCGGAACAGCCGGGGTGACCGGAGCCGCGGAGGGCGTCTCGGCCGCGGCCGGCTTCGGGGCCGGCGGGCGCGGGGCGGCCGGACGGGCTGCCTGCGCCGGAGAGGGGGCTGCCGGACGCGCCGGCGAGGACTTGCGCGCGGCGGGCTTGCCGCCGCCGTTGCTGCCCTGCTGGAAAGCGTCGGTCAGCTTGCGTACTACGGGCGCCTCGATCGTCGAGGACGCCGAACGGACAAATTCACCGAGTTCTTGGAGCTTGGCCATGACGACCTTGCTCTCCACCCCGAACTCCTTGGCGAGTTCGTATACCCGGACCTTAGCCACTTCGCTCCTTTTAGGTCCGGGTTGCGTCCGGACCGTCGCTACTTCATGGGCGTACTCATCGCGTGCTCATCGAGTGCTCATCGCAATCTCGACCTACTTCCAACTCGCGGGGTACCAGGGCCGCACGGGGTTCCGTACGACACGTCTTACGGTGTTGCCTGCTGGGCAACCGTCTGCTCGACCACTCGGCGCAACGCTTTCGTGTCGAGCGGTCCCTGGGCACGCAGCGCCCGTGGGAACGCCCGGCGGCGGACCGCCAGGTCGAGACAGACCAGGGCCGGGTGTACATACGCACCCCGGCCGGGCAGCGTACCGCGAGGATCGGGGGCGCATTCGCCCTCCATCGCCACGATGCGCAGCAGATCGTCCTTGGCCGCTCGCTCCCGGCACCCCACACAAGTGCGCTCAGGGCATGCGCGGGCATGCGTCCGGCCAGACACGCTTAAGTCTACCTCCCCGCGGCGACCTCACCCCTTTGGGGCAAGAATCGAACAGTTGCCGCGCATAAAACTGTCGTGATCTAAGCCACTCGCGGCCTGGATCTATTCCCCGGCCCGGTCAGCGTCCTGCTCGGACGGCTGCTCGGTGTCCGGGCGGATGTCGATGCGCCAGCCGGTCAGACGGGCCGCGAGTCGCGCGTTCTGCCCCTCCTTGCCGATGGCGAGCGACAGCTGGTAGTCGGGAACGGTCACCCGCGCGGAGCGGGCGGCGAGGTCGACGACCTCGACCTTGGAGACCCGGGCCGGGGACAGCGCGTTCGCCACCATCTCGGCAGGGTCGTCCGACCAGTCGACGATGTCGATCTTCTCGCCGTTCAGCTCGGCCATGACATTGCGCACCCGGCCGCCCATGGGACCGATGCAGGCGCCCTTGGCGTTGAGCCCGGAGCGCGTGGAGCGGACGGCGATCTTCGTGCGGTGGCCGGCCTCGCGGGCGATGGCGGAGATCTCGACGGACCCGTCGGCGATCTCCGGGACCTCCAGGGCGAAGAGCTTCTTCACCAGGTTGGGGTGCGTGCGGGAGAGGGTCACGGACGGACCGCGGACACCCTTGGCCACCCGTACGACGTACGAGCGCAGCCGCAGGCCGTGCTGGTACGTCTCGCCGGGGACCTGCTCCTGCACCGGCAGGATGGCCTCCATCTTGCCGATGTCGACCATCACGTTCTTCGGGTCGCGGCCCTGCTGGACCACGCCCGTGACGATGTCGCCCTCACGCCCGGCGTACTCGCCGAGTGTCGCGTCGTCCTCGGCGTCCCGCAGGCGCTGCAGGATGACCTGCTTGGCGGTGGTCGCGGCGATCCGGCCGAACCCGCTCGGGGTGTCGTCGAACTCGCGCGCCTCCTGCCCCTCCTCCAGGTCCTCGGGGTCCTCCTTCGCCCACACGGTGACGTGACCGCTCTCCCGGTTGAGCTCCACGCGCGCGTGGCGGCGGCTTCCCTCGGTGCGGTGATAGGCGATGAGGAGGGCCGACTCGATCGCCTCGACCAGCAGGTCGAAGGAGATCTCCTTCTCCCGTACCAAGCCCCGCAGGGCACTCATGTCGATGTCCACGGCTACGCCTCCTCTGCGTTCTCTTCGTTGTTGTTCTTACGGTTGAACTCGACCTGGACGCGCGCCTTGGCGATGTCCGTGAAGGCCAGGTGCCTGGCGGTGGGCTTGCGCCCCTTCACGCCGGGCACCTCGACGTCGATTCCGTCGTCGTCGACCTGAAGGATCCGGGCGACGAGTTCGTCGTCCTCTGCGAGCTGGAACTTCACGAGCCGGTCGACGGCGCGTACGTAGTGGCGGTGCTCCTTGAGCTCGCGCTCGGCACCGGGGGTTCCGACCTCGAGGGTGTACTCGCCCTCGCCCATCGCGTCCGTCTCGTCGAGCTTCGCCGAGAGCGCGCGGCTCACATCGGCGATCCGGTCCAGATCGGCACCGGTGTCCGAGTCGACGACGACACGCAGCACCCGCTTGCGCCCGACCGAGTCCACTTCGATCTCTTCGAGATCGAGTCCCTGGGAGCTGACGAGCGGTTCCAGCAGTTCTCGCAGCCTCTCGCTCTGGGTGGTGCTCATCCGGGTGACT
Organism: Streptomyces sp. NPDC058371; assembly: GCF_042723265.1. Taxonomy (NCBI): domain Bacteria; kingdom Bacillati; phylum Actinomycetota; class Actinomycetes; order Kitasatosporales; family Streptomycetaceae; genus Streptomyces; species Streptomyces sp. NPDC058371. Next base: position 65,733 of record NZ_JBHXJC010000006.1, read on the forward strand.
CCTCGGCCGCGTGTGCTGTTGTGGGTTGGTCGCGTGTCAGGTCAAAGGGTATCCGGTCCCGGGGGGTGTTGCCGTCCACCGTGGCGTGGCCGGATGCGGTACACGGGCGCCCGAGGTGGCCGAAAGGATCACCTCCGGGATCACCGCGGGGGCGCACCTGGCGGGCGATCGGCGTGCGCGCGGGTACCGTGATCACGGGCGTGCCGCCCTCCCTTTCGTACGAGCCTGCCGAGGACGTCTCCCGTGCCGTTCACCCTGCCGCCGCGCACCCCGTCGGGGCCGCGCCGAAGGAGCCTGCTCGCGTCGGCCGCGGGCGCCGTCGCGCTCGCGGGCTGTTCCGCCCCCGATTCCGCCACCGACACCACCGGCGGGAGCCCGTCCGCCGGCGATCGCGCACGCGCGCGTGCCGCCGGGGACAGCGAGACGCTCGCCGCGCGGTACGCCGCGGTGATCGCCGCGCATCCGTCCCTCGCCGAACGGCTGCGGCCGCTGCGCGCGGAGGTCGTACGCCATGCGGAGGCGTTCGACGCCGGGCGCCGGACCTCGGCGTCCGCGTCGGCATCGGCGTCCGGGATCGCCGCGGTGTCCGGCTCCCCGTCCGCGAGCGCCTCCGCGTCCGTGCCGGCCACGGAGAAGGACGCCCTCGCCGACCTGGCCACGGCGGAGCGCACACTGGCCGACCGGCGGGCGAAGGCGCTCCTGGAGGTCCCCGGAGAACTGGCCAGGCTGCTGGCGTCGGTCGCGGCGGCCGGGGCGGCCCACGCGTTCCTGTTGACGGAGGACGGCAAGTGAGCACCCCGAAGGCGGAGAAGAGCGCGCAGCTGAAGGCCGTCCAGGCCGCACTCGGGGCGGAGCACGCCGCGGTGTACGGGTACGGCGTCGTCGGCGGCAGGATCCGCGAGACGCGCCGGGCCGAGGCACGGACGGCGTACGACGCGCACCGAGCGCGCCGCGACGAGCTGGAGCGCGTCGTACGTGACCTGGGCGGCAAGCCGGTCGCCGCGGCGGCCGCGTACGCGCTGCCCTTCGCCGTGCCGGACGCGGCCGCCGCGGTGCGGCTCGCGGCCGAGCTGGAGGAGCGGGTGGCCGGGGTCTACGGCGATCTGGTGCGGGCCACCGAGGGCGAGCGGCGGCGGGCCGCGGCGGACGCCCTGCGGGAAGCGGCGGTGCGGGCGGTGCGCTGGCGGGGCGAGAGCGTAGCCTTCCCTGGTCTTGCCGAGCGGGCGGCCGAGCCCTCCGCGTCGGCGACCTCGGGGACATAACGCGACCTGGAAGGGAATCACTCGCGCATGGCTTTTGAACCGCCGCAGCGCCTCGTACGGGCGCTCGGCGAGACGCCGCAGGACGGGATCGACGGGGTCACCGAGTGGCTGGAGAAGCTGCCCGAGCAGGTTCAACTGGCCGTGGATCTACGCGAGTTGGCCGTCGAGCGGGTGCAGGCGCCGGGTGGACGCAGCAGCCTCGTCGTGCTGGTGCGACAGGTCGACGGGACGCCCGCCGTGCTGAAGTTCGCGCCCGAGCGGGCCCGGCCGCAGAGCGAGCGCGCCGCGCTGGCGCACTGGGACGGCTTCGGCGCCGTCCAGCTGCTCAACCCGGGCGACACCCAGGGCGTACTGCTCCTGGAGCGGCTGCACCCCGAGGTGTCGGTGCGCTCGCTGCCCGAGGCGAAGGCGCTTCTGGAGGCGGCCGGGACACTGCGTCGGCTGTGGGTGGAACCGCCCGCCGGTCATGTCTTCGAGACCGTGGCCGAGCGGACGGGACGGCAGGCCGAGGCGATGCGGGCGAGCGCCGACGGCGAGACCGTGGCGCTGGTGGACGCGGCGCTCGCGGCCCGCGAGGAACTGCTCGCCGACGCTCCCGAGGCGCGGCTGCTGCACGGCACCTTCCGGCAGAGCAAGGTGCTCGCCGGTGAGCGGATGCCGTGGGTGGCGGTGGGCCCCGATCCGGTGGTCGGCGAGAGCGCCTTCGACCTGGCCCGGCTGGTCCGCGACCGGGTGGAGGATCTGATCGCCTCACCCTCGGGCGCGTCCACCACCCGGCGCCGGGTGAAGCGGCTGGCCGAGTCACTCGACCTGGACCAGGACCGGCTGCGGGGCTGGACCCTGTTCCGCGCGGTCGAGTCCGGCGTACGGGCCCGGCGGGTCGGACGCCTCCAGGACGCGGAGCTGCTGCTGGAGTTCGCCGGCTGGCTGTAACCGCCGTACGGCCGACCGGCTGTCACCGCCGCACTGCCGACCGGCTGCAACCGCCGTACGACAGAGCCGTGCGCCGCTCCTCCGCCCCGGGTGAGGCAGCTGAGCGGCGCCTACGACGGCACGGCGACTACGCGCTCAGGCGGGCGATCGCCTCGTCGACCGTCAGCTCCTCGCGCTCGCCGGTCCTGCGGTCCTTGAGCTCCAGCACGCCCTCGGCCGAGCGACGGCCGGCGACCAGGATCTTCGGTACGCCGATGAGCTCGGCGTCCGTGAACTTCACACCCGGCGAGACGCCCGCACGGTCGTCCACCAGCACCCGTACGCCGGCCGCGCCCAGCTTCTCGGAGACGTCGAGTGCCAGCTCGGTCTGCAGGGCCTTGCCGGCGGCGACGACGTGCACGTCGGCCGGGGCGATCTCCTTGGGCCAGCACAGGCCCTGCTCGTCCGCCGACTGCTCGGCCAGCGCGGCCACGGCCCGGGAGACGCCGATGCCGTACGAGCCCATGGTCACGCGGACCGGCTTGCCCTGCCGGCCGAGGACGTCGAGCTGGAAGGTGTCGGCGTACTTGCGGCCGAGCTGGAAGATGTGGCCGATCTCGATGGCGCGGTCCAGCCTCAGGCCGGTGCCGCACTTCGGGCAGGGGTCGCCCGCCTCGACCACGACGACGTCCAGGTGGTCGTCGACCTCGAAGTCACGGCCGGCGACGACGTTGCGGGCGTGCTTGCCCTCCTTGTTGGCACCGGTGATCCAGGACGTGCCGGGGGCCACCCGCGGGTCGGCGATGTAGCGGACCTTCTCCAGGCCCTGCGGGCCGACGTAGCCGCGTACGAGGTCGTCGCGGCCCTCGAAGTCCTCGGCCGTCACCAGCTCGACGACGGCCGGGGCGAGGTGCTCGCCGAGCTTGCCGAGGTCGACCTCGCGGTCACCGGGGACGCCCACGGCGACGATCTCGCCGTCCACCTTGACCAGCAGGTTCTTGAGCGTGGCGGAGGCCGGGACGCCGAGGTGCTGGGCGAGGGTCTCGATGGTGGGAGTGTCGGGGGTGTCCAGCTCCTCGACCGGGCCGTGCTCCGCGGAGACGGGCGTCAGCGTGAAGGTGACCGCCTCCGTGTTCGCCGCGTAGTCGCAGGCGGGGCAGTCCACGAAGGTGTCCTCCCCGGCGGCGGCCGGGGCCAGGAACTCCTCGGACGCCGAGCCGCCCATCGCGCCGGAGACCGCCGACACGATGCGGTAGTCGAGGCCCAGGCGCGCGAAGATCTTCTGGTAGGCGGCGCGGTGCAGCGCGTACGACTCGGCCAGTCCCTCGTCCGTGGTGTCGAAGGAGTACGAGTCCTTCATCTGGAACTCGCGGCCGCGCAGAACGCCCGAGCGGGGACGCGCCTCGTCCCGGTACTTCGTCTGGATCTGGTAGAGCATGACCGGCAGGTCCTTGTAGGACGTGCACTGGTCCTTGACCACGAGCGTGAAGATCTCCTCGTGGGTGGGACCGAGCAGATACTCGCCGCCCTTGCGGTCCTTGAGGCGGAAGAGGAGGTCGCCGTACTCCTCCCAGCGGGCCGACGCCTCGTACGGCTCCTTGGGGAGGAGGGCCGGCAGCAGGACCTCCTGGGCGCCGATCGCGTCCATCTCCTCGCGGACCACCCGGGAGATGTTGTCGAGGACCTTCTTGCCCAGCGGCAGCCAGGTCCAGATGCCGGCGGCGTTGCGGCGCACATAGCCGGCACGCACCAGCAGCTTGTGGCTGAGTGTCTCGGCGTCCGCCGGGTCGTCACGCAGTGTCTTGACCATCAAACGGGACATGCGCTGGACCTGGGCCATGATTCTCGACTCCTGCTGCGTAAGGGTGATGCCAAGGAGGTTAGCCGGGCGGTACGGGCCGGTGGAAATCGGTTACCGCCGACACCCTCTAACCGCGCAGCAACGGCAGCGGGGCGCCCATCACGGCGTACGGCTTCGGGGCGCTCGGGAAGTGGACCCGGCGCGCCAGATCCTCGTATCCCAGCGAGCGGTACAGCCCGCGGGCCGGACTCTCCGCGTCGATCGCGGAGAGGATGGAGCGGGGTTCCGCCGCACCGTCGGTGATGGTGGTGATCAGTCCGCGCCCGGCTCCCCGGTTCTGGTAGTGCGGGTGCACATGCAGCTCGGTGATCACGAAGGAGTCGTCGAGCCAGCCGTCGCGGCCCTGGGCGCGCAGATACGGCTCGACGACGGTGGACCACCAGTGCGCGCGGTCGTTGGGCATGCCGTAGACGAAGCCGACAAGCCGCCCTTCGGGGGTGGTGGCGCCGAACGCGCGGGCTCCCGGGTGGGTCAGGTGCCGCAGCACGATCTGCCGTCGTACGGCGATCTCCTCGGCGCCGAGCCCGAAGGCCAGGGCCTGCACGGCGAGCGCTTCGTCGACGCGCTCGGCGAGATCCAGCGGGCCGATGACCACGTCGTCGGGGTTGCGGGGACCCTGCCCGGGAAAGCGCAGCATGCCGGGGAGACTACAGGCACCTCACGGGTGTCAGAACAGCACGCTCATGAAGGCTCCGACCTCGCGGAACCCCACGCGCCGGTACGTCGCCCGGGCGGCCGTGTTGAAGTCGTTGACGTAGAGACTGGCGACCGGTGCGACGTCGGCGAGGGCGTAGCGCAGGACGGCGGCCATGCCCGGCGCGGCGAGTCCCCGCCCCCGGTATTCGGGGGCGACCCAGACGCCCTGGATCTGGCAGGCCTGGGGGGTCGCGGCGCCGATCTCGGCCTTGAAGGCGACCTTGCCGTCCTGGTCGAGACGGGCGAACGAGCGTCCGGAGCCGACGAGTTCGGCGACCCGGGCCTGGTAGAGCAGCCCGCCGTCGCCGGCCATCGGGGAGACGCCGACCTCCTCGGTGAACATCGCCACACACGCCGGCATGATCGTGTCCATCTCGTCCTTGCGCATCCGGCGGACGTACGGATCCGGGGCGATGTCGGCGGGCAGCCGGTCGGTGATCATCAGCGGCTGATTGCCGCGCACGTCGCGGGCGGGGCCCCAGCTCGGTTCGAGCAGCCGCCACAGCTGGGTGGTGGCTTCGGCGGGGCCGACGATGGAAGAGCAGCGGCGCCCGGCCCGGCGGGCGCGGTCGGCGAACGCGCGCACGGCGCGGGGGGTGGCGCAGATGGGGACCAGATTGGCGCCCGCGTAGCACAGGGACGTCAGCATGCCGTCCTCGTACCAGCCCCACATCTCGCCGCCGAGGCGCCAGGGGTCGAGGCCCGCGACCTGCACCCGGGACATCACGAAGGCGTTCGCCACCGGCTCGCGGTCGAGGACGGCGAGCGCGGCGTCCAGGTCACTCGGTTCGAGGACCCTGGTGGTGGTCTGGGTCAACACGTGCGGGGGCCTCACCATACGGTCTGCTGATCTCCGCACTGTACCTGTCAGGAGTGTGCGGCGCCGTCCTGTTTGCTCGGCTCCAGGAGCCTGCGGGGGCCTGTTCCGCCGCCGCCCGCCCGGCCCCGGGGCGGGCGCCCCGGGCCCCTTCGGCAGGCCGCGGCGGTCTGGTCCGAACGCGAGCGGGCCGCAGACGCTCCGGCTCGCCGCAGCGGGTCAGCCCGCGACCGACACCGAGGGCTCGCCGGAGGCGATTCCCTCCGCCTCCATCTTCTCGGCGAGCTTCATCGCCTCCTCGATCAGGGTCTCCACGATCTTCGACTCGGGGACGGTCTTGATGACCTCGCCCTTGACGAAGATCTGCCCCTTCCCGTTGCCGGAGGCGACACCGAGGTCGGCCTCGCGGGCCTCGCCCGGGCCGTTCACCACGCAGCCCATGACGGCGACGCGCAGCGGGACCTCCATGCCGGTCAGGCCCGCGGTGACCTCTTCGGCCAGCTTGTAGACGTCGACCTGGGCACGCCCGCAGGACGGGCAGGAGACGATCTCCAGGCCGCGCTGCTTGAGGTTGAGGGACTCCAGGATCTGCAGACCGACCTTGACCTCCTCGACCGGCGGCGCGCTCAGGGAGACCCGGATCGTGTCGCCGATGCCTTCGGAGAGGAGCGCGCCGAAGGCGACGGCCGACTTGATCGTGCCCTGGAAGGCCGGACCCGCCTCGGTCACACCGAGGTGCAGCGGGTAGTCGCAGGCCGCGGCGAGCTGCCGGTAGGCGTTGACCATGATCACCGGGTCGTTGTGCTTGACCGAGATCTTGATGTCCCGGAAGTCGTGCTCCTCGAAGAGCGAGCACTCCCACAGGGCCGATTCGACGAGCGCCTCGGGCGTCGCCTTGCCGTACTTCTGGAGCAGCCGCTTGTCGAGCGAGCCCGCGTTGACGCCGATCCGGATCGGGGTGCCGGTGTCCTTGGCGGCCCGCGCGATCTCCTTGACCTGGTCGTCGAACTGCTTGATGTTGCCCGGGTTCACGCGGACGGCCGCGCAGCCCGCGTCGATCGCCGCGAAGACGTACTTCGGCTGGAAGTGGATGTCCGCGATGACGGGGATCTGCGACTTGCGGGCGATGGTGGCGAGCGCGTCGGCGTCGTCCTGGGTGGGGCAGGCGACCCGGACGATCTGGCAGCCGGACGCGGTCAGTTCGGCGATCTGCTGCAGCGTGGCGCCGATGTCCGACGTACGCGTCGTCGTCATCGACTGCACCGAGACCGGTGCGTCTCCACCCACGGCCACCGTTCCGACCTGGATCTGCCGGCTCTTCCGGCGCTCGGCGAGCTTGGTCGGAACGGACGGCATGCCGAGAGAAATCGCAGTCATCTGCTGTGCAACCCCAAGTTGTGGATCAAGGTCCCTGAATCGTGGGCTCCAGGCTTCGAGATTACGGCACGGGCGAACGCCCGAGCACATCCCGCCCCCAAACCCACCCAATGGAGGGCGGCCGGGCACCCAGGGTGCCCGGCCGCCTCGAACAGCGCCTTGCTAGTTGATTTTCACCGGGTTAACCACGTCCGCGATCAGCACCAGAATCGTGAAGCAGACGAAGATTCCGGCCACCACGTACGCGACGGGCATCAGCTTCGCCACGTCGAAGGGACCCGGGTCGGGCCGCTTCAGGACCCGCGCCGTGCTGCGCCGCAGCGACTCCCACAGCGCGCCGGCGATGTGCCCGCCGTCGAGCGGGAGCAGCGGCAGCATGTTGAACAGGAACAGCGAGAGGTTGAAGCCCGCGACGAGCAGCAGCATCATCGCGATCTGCTGGGACGCCGGGATGTCCAGGGTGAAGACATCGCCGCCGATCCGGGCCGCGCCGACCACGCCCATCGGGGAGTCCGCCGCGCGCGGGCCGTCGCCGAAGGCCGCGTCCCACAGGGCGGGGACCTTGCCGGGCAGCGCGATCAGCGACTCGACGCCGTTCTGCATCATGTCGCCCATGCGGTCCACGGACTGTCCGAAGGACTGCTCGACGATGCCGGAGGCGGGCGTGAAGCCGAGGAAGCCGGCGTACACGTACTTGCCCTCGACGTAGCCGCCGTTGCCGTCGGTCTTGCTGACCTGGTTCTTGATCAGGTGGGCGGCGAGATCGAGCTGCCGGCCCTTGCGCTCGACGGTGAGGGTGACGTCCTTGCCGGGGTTGGCGCGGATGTCGGACTGCAGCGCCGACCAGTCCTCGACGGGCTTGCCGTTGAAGCCGATGATCTTGTCGCCGAGCTTGAGCCCGGCGGCCTTGGCGGGGGCGGCCTCGTCGCCCTTCGCGCACTTCGTGCGGTTCTCGCTCTGCTGGATGACGCAGTCCGAGACCCGGCCGACCGTGGTCGTCTGGGTGTTGACGCCGAACGTCATCATCACGCCGAGGAAGATCGCCACGGCCAGGATCAGGTTCATGAAGGGGCCCGCGAACATCACGATGACCCGCTTCCACGGCTTGCGCGTGTAGAAGAGGCGGGACTCGTCGCCCGGCTTGAGCTCCTCGAAGGCGGCCGACCTGGCGTCCTCGATCATGCCGCGGAAGGGGGAGCTGGAGCGGGCCTCGATCTTGCCGTCCGGGCCGGGCGGGAACATCCCGATCATGCGGATGTAGCCGCCGAGGGGGACCGCCTTGATGCCGTACTCCGTGTCGCCCTTCTTGCGCGACCAGATGGTCGGCCCGAAGCCGACCATGTACTGCGGCACACGGATGCCGAAGAGCTTGGCCGTCGACAGATGTCCCAGCTCGTGCCAGGCGATCGAGATGAGCAGGCCGACCGCGAAGACGACTATGCCGAGGATCATCATCAGGGTCGTCATGCACGCGCCTCCGCGGTCGTCTGCGCCGTTGTCTTGGTGAGTTCCCGGGCCCGGGCCCGTGCCCAGGTCTCCGCTTCGAGGACGTCCGCGACGGTCAGGGAAGTTCCCGAACGAGGTGTGCCGTGTTCCCCGACCACCCTCGTGACGGTCTCCATGATCCCGTTGAACGGCAGGGTGCCGTTCAGGAACGCGTCCACGCACTCCTCGTTTGCGGCATTGAACACCGCCGGGGCCGTACCCGCGAGCTGTCCCACGTGCCGGGCGAGTCCGACGGACGGGAACGCGTCGGTGTCGAGCGGGAAGAACTCCCAGCTCGACGCCTTGGTCCAGTCGAATGCGGGCGCCGCGTCCGGGACGCGCTCGGGCCAGCCGAGCCCGATGGCGATCGGCCCGCGCATGTCGGGGGGCGTCGCCTGGGCCAGCGTCGATCCATCGGTGAACTCAACCATCGAGTGGACATACGACTGCGGGTGCACCACCACCTCAATCCGCTCGAAGGGAATGTCGTAGAGGAGGTGCGCCTCGATGACTTCGAGCCCCTTGTTGACGAGGGTCGCGGAGTTGACCGTGATGACCGGTCCCATGGCCCAGGTGGGGTGGGCGAGGGCGTCCTCGGGGATCACGTGCGCCAGCTCGGACTTCGTACGTCCCCGGAAGGGGCCGCCGGATGCCGTGACGACGAGTTTGCGCACGTCGGCACGGGTGCCGCCGGCGAGGGCCTGGAAGAGGGCGGCGTGCTCGGAGTCGACGGGGATGATCTGGCCCGGCTTGGCCAGCGCCTTCACCAACGGGCCGCCGACGATGAGCGACTCCTTGTTGGCGAGCGCGAGGGTGCGGCCCGCCTCCAGGGCGGCGAGGGTGGGCGCGAGGCCGATGGAGCCGGTGATTCCGTTGAGCACCGTGTGGCAGTCGGAGGCGGCCACCCGGGTGGCCGCGTCGGGCCCGGCGAGGATCTCGGGGAGCGGCTCGCCCGTCCCGTACCGCGCGGTCAGCGCCTCGCGCAGGGCCGGTACGACGTCTTCGCGGGCGACGGCGACCACGCCGACGCGCAGCCGGTGGGCCTGCTCCGCCAGCAGTCCGACCCTCCCGCCCGCGGCGGAGAGCGCGGTGACCCGGAACCGGTCGGGGTTGCGCAGCACGAGGTCGATGGCCTGGGTGCCGATCGAACCGGTGGAACCGAGGATCACGACATCCCGGACTCCGTCCACGGGGTCGAAAACGAGATGCGGATCAGCTAGGGGGGCTGGACTGTCGCTCATCCCCCCATTGTTGCCGCAACGCGGCCCCGGCAGGACAGCGCATCCCACTCCCGGCCCTTCATAACACTCCTGGGTACCGAGTGAGGCCAAAATGCCCTTTTTGGAGAAAGGGTGAATATCTCATGACAACACTGCACTACCGGCCGGTGGACGACTGGTCGGAATGTAACTCTGGGGGGTTCTCATGCGCATACGTGCTGCCCTGCCCGCGCTTGCCGGAGCGGTGGCTTTGACGGGCACGTTTCTCGGCACCGCTCCGGCCCACGCCGCCGGAAGCGTCTTCATCTACGAGGTGTACTACAACAGTCCCGGCTCGGACCACGGTTCGAACGCCTCACTGAACGCCGAGTGGGTCCGGGTGAAGAACAGCACCTCCGCCGCGGTCTCCCTGAAGAACTGGAAGATCAAGGACAACACCGGCTACACGTACACGTTCGGTGACGTGAAGGTCGGCGCGGGCCACAGCAAGAAGGTCCACACCGGAGTCGGCACGAACAACGCGTACGACAAGTACTGGGGCCGCGGCTGGTACGTGTGGAACAACACCGGCGACACGGCGAAGCTCTACAAGGCGAACGGCACGAAGGTCGACTCGTGCACCTGGTCGAACAGCGGCAGCTACAAGTACTGCTGAGCGGAGTCCAGCCGCGCACGCCGTCGCCCGGTCCGGAACTCCCGGGCCGGGCGACGGGGACGTCAGCGAATGGGACGGTGGACGTTCTTCCGCTGGGACGCGCCGGGGGTGGCGTCCGCGATCCAGGGCCCTTCACCCGAGGGGTCGATCACGCCGTGCTCCAGCCACTCGTACGTGCCCGACAGCACGCCCTTGACCACGGTGCGGTCGAGATCGTCGGTGTTGGTCCACAGCCGGGCGAAGAGTTCGTCGACGCGGATGCGGGACTGGCGGCAGAAGGCGTCGGCGAGCTGGTAGGCCTCCCGGCCGTGCTCCTCCGTGGTGCGCAGGAGTTCGGCGCGTACGCAGGCCGCGCTCATCGCGAAGAGCTCGGCGCCGATGTCGACGATCCGGCCGAGGAAGCCCTGCTTGGTCTCCATGCGCCCCTGCCAGCGGGACATGGCGTAGAAGGTGGAACGGGCGAGCTTGCGGGCGCTGCGCTCGACGAAACGCAGGTGCCCGGACAGGTCGACATGCCCGTCCGGGTGGAAGTCGCCGTACGTGCCCGGGAGTTGGCCCGCGCCCGCGACCAGCTTCGGCAGCCACTTGGCGTAGAAGACGCCGGCGTTCGCGCCCGCCTTCGCCTTGTCCGAGAGGGACTTCTCGGGGTCGATGAGGTCGCCCGCGACCTTCAGGTGCGCGTCCACGGCCTCGCGGGCGATCAGCAGATGCATGATCTCCGTGGAGCCCTCGAAGATGCGGTTGATGCGCAGGTCGCGCAGGATCTGCTCGGTCGGCACGGCGCGCTCTCCGCGGGCCGCGAGCGACTCGGCGGTCTCGAAACCCCGGCCGCCGCGGATCTGGACCAGCTCGTCGGCCATGAGCCAGGCCATCTCGGAGCCGTACAGCTTGGCGAGGGCGGCCTCGATGCGGATGTCGTTGCGGTTCTCGTCCGCCATCTGGGAGGACAGGTCGAGGACGGCCTCCAGGGCGAACGTCGTCGCCGCGATGAAGGAGATCTTCGCGCCGACCGCCTCGTGGAAGGCCACCGGCTTGCCCCACTGCTCGCGCGCCGCCGACCACTCGCGGGCGATCTTCAGGCACCACTTGCCCGCGCCCACGCACATGGCGGGCAGCGAGAGCCGCCCGGTGTTCAGCGTGGTCAGGGCGATCTTCAGACCCGCGCCCTCGGGGCCGATCCGGTTCGCGGCGGGGACGCGCACCTGGTGGAAGCGGGTGACCCCGTTCTCCAGGCCGCGCAGGCCCATGAAGGCGTTGCGGTTCTCGACCGTGATGCCCTCGGAGGCCGCCTCGACCACGAAGGCCGTGATGCCGCCCTTGTGGCCCTCGGACTTCGGCACGCGGGCCATGACGACGAGCAGGTCGGCGACGACGCCGTTGGTCGTCCAGAGCTTCACTCCGTCGAGGACGTAGTCGTCCCCGTCCGGTACGGCGGTGGTGGCGAGCCGGGCCGGGTCGGAGCCCACGTCCGGCTCGGTCAGCAGGAAGGCCGAGATGTCGGTGCGGGCGCAGCGCGGCAGGAAGGTGTCCCGCTGCTCCTGGGTGCCGAAGAGCTTCAGCGGCTGCGGTACGCCGATCGACTGATGGGCGGAGAGCAGGGCGCCGATCGCCGGGCTCGCGGAGCCGACCAGGGCGAGCGCCTTGTTGTAGTACACCTGCGTGAGGCCCAGGCCGCCGTACTTGGTGTCGATCTTCATGCCGAGGGCGCCGAGCTCCTTGAGCCCGTTGACGACCTCGTCCGGGATCTGTGCCTCGCGCTCGATACGGGCCGAGTCGATCTTCGTCTCGCAGAAGTCGCGCAGCTTGGCGAGGAACTCCTCGCCGCGCTGGGCTGCCTCGTCCGACGGCAGGGGGTGCGGGTGGATCAGGTCGAGCCGGAAGCGGCCGAGGAACAGCTCCTTGGCGAAACTCGGCTTGCGCCAGTCCTGTTCGCGCGCGGCCTCGGCGACCTGGCGTGCCTCACGTTCGGAGACTGTGGGCTTGGGGGGTGTTGCGGACATGAGGCTCACCTCGCCGCGAATAGGGAACTTGGGGCTGTTCGTTACCGACCGGTGCTACCCGATCGTATGTACCCGATTCGGGCCGCCCCCACCAGTCCTCGCGCAGCGTTCGGCCGAACGTGCGCCCGCCCCGGGCCGCCGGCGGCCGTGGTCACATGGGCCGGCTCGACCGTCCGCAGCCGCGACGACCCGAACTCGTCCACCACGCCTGCGCCTTCGGGAACGGCGGAAGGGCGGGCGGGGAGCCCGCCACCCCGGGCACCCGGCGCCCGCTTCCCGCATACGACAACGGCCGGAGCCCCCGCACAGTGGGCTCCGGCCGTCGGTCTACGGGTTTTCAGAGGGCGAGGCCCGTCAGCACGAGAACGCGCTCGTACGTGTAGTCGTCCATCGCGAACCGCACACCCTCGCGGCCGACGCCGGACTGCTTCACACCGCCGTAGGGCATCTGGTCGGCGCGGTAGGAGGGCACGTCACCGACCACGACACCACCGACCTCCAGGGCCCGGTGGGCACGGAAGGCGGTCTGCAGGTCGTGGGTGAACACACCTGCCTGGAGGCCGTACTTGGACTCGTTGACGGCGGCGAAGGCGGCCGCCTCCCCGTCCACCTTCTGCACCGTGAGGACCGGTCCGAAGACCTCCTCGCAGGAGAGGGTGGCGTCGGCCGGTACGTCGGCGAGGACGGTCGGCGCATAGGAGGCGCCGTCGCGCTTGCCGCCGGTGAGGAGCGTGGCGCCGGACTCGACGGCCTCGTCGACCCAGGACTCGACGCGCTGGGCGGCGTCCTCGCTGACCAGGGGGCCGACGTCGGTCTTGGCGTCCGTCGGGTCGCCGGTGACCTGGGCCTCGACGGCGGCGACGATACGCGGCAGCAGGCGCTCGTAGACGGACGCGTCGGCGATCACCCGCTGCACGGAGATGCAGGACTGGCCGCCCTGGTAGTTGGAGAAGGTGGCGATGCGGGTCGCCGCCCAGTCCAGGTCCTCGTCGCTCGCGAAGTCGGCCAGCACGACGGCCGCGCCGTTGCCACCCAGCTCCAGGGTGCAGTGCTTGCGCGGGACCGAGTCCATGATCGCGTAGCCGACCTTCTCGGAACCGGTGAAGGAGATGACGGGCAGCCGCTCGTCCTGCACCAGGGCGGGCATCCGCTCGTTGGACACCGGGAGGATGCTCCACGAACCGGCCGGCAGCTCGGTCTCGGCGAGCAGGTCACCGATGATGAGGCCGGACAGCGGGGTCGCGGGGGCGGGCTTCAGGATGATCGGCGCGCCGGCCGCGATCGCCGGGGCGATCTTGTGGGCGCACAGGTTCAGGGGGAAGTTGAACGGGGCGATGCCCAGCACGACGCCCTTGGGGAAGCGGCGGGTCAGCGCGAGCCGGCCCTGTCCGCCCAGGTCGGTGTCGAGGCGCTGCGCCTCGCCGCCGTTGAACCGGCGGGCCTCCTCGGCGGCGAACCGGAACACGGACACCGCGCGGCCGACCTCGCCGCGGGCCCACTTGATCGGCTTGCCGTTCTCGGCGGAGATGAGCTGCGCGATCTCCTCGGTCCGCTCGGTCAGCCGCCTGCTCACGTGGTCGAGGGCGGCGGCGCGGATGTGGGCCGGGGTCGCGGCGAACTCGTCGCGTACGGCGTACGCGGCGGCCACGGCTTCCTCGACCTGGGCCTCGGTCGGCACGCTGACCTGGGCGACGAGTCGTCCGTCCCACGGTGAGGTGACGTCGAAGGTGGTCTCGCCGGTGGCCTGGCGGCCGGCGAGCCAGAAGGCGTGGGTGGCTGCCACGGTCTCATTCGGCATTCTCGAGTCCCGGCCCTTCCGAGGTTGAGGTGATCCTGTGCGTTTCCTGCCCCACGGTAGGCCCGGGACGCGGCGCGCCCACTTGTCCACGACGTCAGACTCGCCCACCCGCACGCTCCACCCCGTCCAAGCCCTCGGCGAGCCCGGGGCCTGCAAAATGCCGCCCGGGGGCCCGGTCCCGTACGTGCATCGGCACCCGGCGTGGTTGCCGGCGCAGGGCTGCGTCGGCGAGCCCGGCGCCGCGGGGGTGCCCGCAGCGCAAGACGGCGACGGCGGGCTGCCAAGGGCCCGCAACCCCCACGCACCCGCAGTCGCCGAAGCACGCAAGGGGCCGTGCCGGTACATCAAATGCCCGTCGCCATGCGTCAGGACAGGCAACCGAGCGCCCCCAGAAGACAGCACAGCCGGTAGGGCGACGGGCGGATGTACCGGCACGGACCCGACCCACCCACCACCGGACGGCGAACCACCCACCGCCGGCACAAGGCGAACCACCCACCGCCGGGCGACGAACCGGCCCACACAAGGCGGCCACCGCCAAGCCCTACTCCCCCGCGGCCGAAGCCTTCAGGGCCAGCCACAGCTCCATGCGGACGTCCGGATCGTCGAGGGAGCGGCCCAGGATCTCCTCCACGCGCCGCATCCGGTAGCGCAGCGTGTGCCGGTGGACCCCGAGGTCCGCGGCGGCCGCGTCCCACTGCCCGTGCCGCGACAACCAGGCCCGCAGCGAGGCGACCAGGTCACCGCGCCCGGTCGCGTCGTGCTCGTACAGCGCCCGCAGCAAGCCGTCCGCAAAGGCCCGCACCGCGTCGTCCGCGAGCAACGGCAGCACGGACCCGGCCGCCAGATCCTCGTGCTCGACGAGCGCGCGATCCCGCCGCCGGGCCACCGACAGCGCCTGCTCGGCCTGCTTGTACGCGGCACCCGCGGCGATCGGCCCGGCAGGCGCCGAGAGCCCGACGACGAGCTCGCCCTCCTCGCCGGCAGGCTGCTCCCGGACCGCGGCCCGGGCCGCCTCCAGGGCCGCCGCGTGCTCCTGGCAGGCGGAGACGGCCGCACCCCCGTCGACGGCGAGCACCACGAGCCGTTCGCCGTCGGGCACGACGAGCACGGACTCACCGGAGCGCGCGGCGGCGGACTCGACGACCTCGGCGAGCCCCCCGAGGGAATCGCCGCGCGGGTCGGACACCGCGCCCGAGCCGCCGGAACCACCGGAACCGGCAGAGGCGCCGGCGCCAACGCCCGCCGCCCGCGGATACCCGTCGGCATGGGCACGGCCGGCAGACGCGGACGCGGACTCCGCCAGGATCAGCCGGAAGGGCGCGTCGAGCAGCTCGCCGTACAGGCCCCCGGCGACGGCGCGCGCATGGTCGGACTCGCCGGCGAGGAGCATGCGCAGCACGGCCTCGCCGATCCGCTGCTCGGCGGCGTACAGGGACCGCGACCGTTCGGTGGTGAGCGTCAGCAGGGCGATCGCGGAGTGCACGGCGTACCGTTCGGCGGTGCCGAGGGCGGCGGCGGTCCCGACGGCGAGCGCGGCGCGCGGCCGGCGCCCGGTGCCGAGCGAGTGCAGCTCGATCCGGTCCTCCCCGCCGGGGCCGCCGACGACGGAGCTCGCGGGCGCGGGCCGCTCCCGCAGCCGTTCGACGTCGGCGGTGATGCGCGCGGCCCTGCGCCCGGCCCACTCGGGTGCGGTGGCCACGACGGCGCCGGACGCGTCGTACAGCGCCGCCCACCCGTCGACCTGCCCGGCGAGCGCGGCGAGCACGCCTTCGGGACCGCCGCTCAGCGCCTGCTTGGTCAGCTCGCGCTGGGCGGCGAACCCCGCGGTCACGGCACGGTACTGATCGGCGGCGATCGCGGCGGAGACGGCCTTGCTGATGGCGAGAAACGGTGTGCGCCGGGGCACTTCGAGGAGCGGCAGCCCCTCCTTCTCCGCGGCTTCGACGAGTGCCTTCGGGATCTCGTCGTAGTTGACCCCGACAGCGAAGCCGAGTCCCACGACCCCGGCGCCGGCCAGCCGCTTCACGTACCGCCGCATGACCTCGGGATCGTCCGCGTCCAGCTTGAGCGCGGTGATCAGCAGCAGCTCCCCGCCCTCCATGTAGGGCACGGGGTCGGCGAGCTCGCTGACATGCGCCCAGCGGACGGGTACGTCCAGGCGATCCTCGCCCGCCCGCACGGTCAGTTTCAGCGCGGAGTGGTGGACGAGCGAGGCGAGCGTGGGGGGCATGGGACCTTCAGGTCTTCACGGGATCTTCGACGGTCACGGGCAGTGTGATCTTTTGGCCGCCACGTATGAACGACCTATGTCGATTCTGCCTCACCGTACGGTCACCCGGTGACGGTAACTCCAGACGCCCCGACCCCAGGATCCCGTCAGCTCCCGTCAGCTCCCGTCGGAGGACTGCGCCCGCAGATCCACCAGCAGGGGCGGCGCGTGCTCGCCCTTCACACTCGTGAGTGACAGCACCGCGTGCCCCGGCGGCACCCCGTGCGCCAGCTCGGACGCCGACCACCGCTCCCGCTCGACCTGCCGCACGGTGACGGCCCGGGCGGTCGGCGCGTGCCCGGTGATCACCCGCCGCAGCATGTGCACGGCCTTCCCGGCCGGGGTCTCCGCGATGATCTGCCGGTCGGTGACGTCCCGCGCCTCGATCCACTCCTTGCCCCAGACCTCGGCGAAGTCCTGTCCGTCCCAGGGGGTGAGCCCGGACAGCGCCATCCGGCAGCCGATGGCGCCGAGCAGCGGGCTGCGCAGCGGCCGGGGTACGTCGTCGAGCGTGCGCAGGGTCAGCACGGCGCCCGCGTTGCCGGAGCGCAGCCGCTGAATGCCCCGGACGGCTTCCGGGGTGATGACACCGGTCGCGTCGTCGAGCACCAGGCAGGCGAACAGGGACCGGTCCTCGCGGACGGCGACGCTGGCCGTGAACTGTGCGAGCACGAGCCGCGCGAGGATCCGCGAGGCGTCGGCGTGCCCCCGCTGGGGCAGGTCGATGCGGACCCGCACCGGGTGGTCGAGGGCGCGCAGCGAGAAGGGCCGCGACTGCCCGGACGTGTCGAAGAAGCCGGCGAAGGCGGGCCGGTCGAGCAACGCGACCCGGTCGGCGAGGACACTGCCGACATCCCCGGGGTGCCCCAACTGCCGCTCCCGCGCGTCGAGTTCCCGCAGCAGCGAGGCCTGCCCGGCGTCCTCGAGCCCCTTGCGCAGGGCGGCGAGCGGTCCGGGCGAGCCGTCGAGGAGCTGGCGCAGTTCCGGTACGGAGGGGAAGCGGCCGTGGACGGCGCGGTACGGCCCGAGCAGCTGGGCCAGCACCGTGGTGGACCGCCGGCTGTCGCCGCTGGGGTGCGGATCGGCGAGATCCCCGACGAGCGCCTCGGCGAGTACGGCCGCCGCTTCGTCGGGGTCGGTGGTGCCGCCGTACAGATCGAGGTCGTACACGGAGTCGGGGTTCCCGATCCGCACGACGACGTCGTAGGCCTCGGTGGGGCCGAGCCCGGCTCCGGCGGCTCCCACCACGACGACGGCCGCCCGGCCGGCGAGCGCGTGCAGGCACAGCGACTCGGCGAGCGGCCGGACGATCCCGCCGGTCTTGCCGGAACCGGGGGGCCCGACGGCGAGCAGCGAGGTGCCGAGGAGGTCGGGGCCGAGGGCGAGGCCGGTACCGCGGTAGGCGTACGGGTTCCGGGGGTCGTCGGCGGTCGTGCCGAGCCGCACCTGCCCGGTCACCAGGTCGTGCCGGGCGAGCCGGCCGGGCAGATCGCGGTCGCCCGACGGGTGCAGACAGGCGGCGGCACCCTCCTCGAGCACGGTGCCGTTGAAGGTGGCGAGGCTGTGCCGTCCGCTGCGTACGCTCTGCCAGGCGCGGGCGATCCGGGCGTGGTCGACGTCGCGCATCAGCCCGGCGCGGGCCTCGGCGGCGAGCCGGTCGGCGGCGTCGGAGGCCCCGGCGGCGCGGAGGTGGTTCCACTGGGCGGGGTCCTCTTCGGGCGCCGGCGGCCGTTCGGCCACGGGTGCGGCGCGCAGCCAGGCAGGCGGTCCGTACCGCCGCCACACCTCACCCCATCGGCCGAGTCGCCCGACCCCGATCATGATGACGAGGGCGATCAGCGTGTAGTAGCCGTACCAGAGGAACGCGTTCCCGACCCGGTCGCCGCTGTGCCGCCAGGAGTCGGGGGTGAACAGCTCCAGCGGCAGCACCCACCAGCCGCCCAGATATCCGTTCCACAGCAGCGACCAGATGAGCCACCCCACCAGGAACGCGATCACGGCACCGCTCAGCAGCTGCCGCCCCGGAATCTGCTCCGGTTCCTCCTCGGGCCGGGGCCGGTGCCCGAACCGCCACACGCCCGGCGCCGCGTCCGGCCGCGGAGTCCGTACCCAGGTCAGGAACGCGGACCCGTCCGGCAGCGGGGGCATGCCCGGCGCCCGGGCCGGCCTGGGCGGTGTCGCGGGCACCTCGGGCGGCCCCGCCGGACGCGGCACAGGATTCGCATGTGTGCCCCGTGCGTCCTGCGTGCCGTCGCTGTCCATCGCCCTTGCCCCCTGACCAGCCGATCCGTGCCTCGTACGCGGGTCAATCTAGTGCCCTGCCCGGGGGAGTTCACCGTTTACGCGGCCGGACCTGTGCGGACCTGGATCCGGCCGGGCGCCTCGGCTCTATGTCCACGGCGGACAAGCGGATCCCCCGACAACTCCCACATGGAGCATGCCCACCCCCCGTCCCCGGCCCTAGCCTGCGAAGAAAGAAGGCAAGCGTCCGAAAAACACCCCGCCCGGACCGGCCCGGTCCACCGGAACAGCCCGGTCGCCGGCTCAGCCGGGTTCGTAAGATCTCAGGGAGCCCCTCATGAGCGCACTTCCGCAGGAGCGCCGCGTCGTCACCGCCATCCCCGGCCCGAAGTCGCAGGAGCTGCAGGCCCGCCGTACCGCCGTGGTCGCGGCCGGTGTGGGCTCCGTGCTGCCGGTCTTCACCACGCGCGCCGGCGGCGGGATCATCGAGGACGTCGACGGCAACCGCCTGATCGACTTCGGCTCCGGTATCGCCGTGACGTCGGTCGGCGCGTCCGCCGAGGCCGTCGTACGCCGGGCGAGCGCCCAGCTCCAGGACTTCACCCACACCTGTTTCATGGTCACGCCGTACGAGGGCTACGTCGCCGTCGCCGAGGCGCTGGCCGAGCTCACGCCGGGTGACCACGCGAAGAAGTCGGCCCTGTTCAACTCGGGCGCCGAGGCCGTCGAGAACGCGGTCAAGATCGCCCGTGCGCACACCAAGCGCCAGGCCGTCGTCGTCTTCGACCACGGCTACCACGGCCGTACGAACCTCACGATGGCGCTGACCTCGAAGAACATGCCGTACAAGAACGGCTTCGGCCCGTTCGCGCCCGAGGTCTACCGGGTGCCGGTGGCGTACGGCTACCGCTGGCTGACCGGCCCGGAGAACGCAGGGGCCGAGGCGTCCGCGCAGGCCATCGACATGATCAACAAGCAGATCGGCGCCGACAACGTCGCCGCGATCATCATCGAGCCGCTGCTCGGCGAGGGCGGCTTCATCGAGCCCGCGAAGGGCTTCCTTCCGGCCATCAGCAAGTTCGCCCAGGACAACGGCATCGTCTTCGTCGCGGACGAGATCCAGTCCGGCTTCTGCCGCACCGGCCAGTGGTTCGCCTGCGAGGACGAGGGCATCGTCCCGGACCTGATCACGACCGCCAAGGGCATCGCGGGCGGTCTGCCGCTCGCCGCCGTGACCGGCCGCGCCGAGATCATGGACGCCGCGCACGCGGGCGGCCTGGGTGGCACCTACGGCGGCAACCCGGTGGCCTGCGCGGGCGCGCTCGGCGCGATCGAGACCATGAAGGAGCTCGACCTCAACGCCAAGGCGAAGAACATCGAGGCCGTCATGAAGGCCCGGCTGGGCGCCATGGCCGAGAAGTTCGACATCATCGGCGATGTCCGCGGCCGCGGCGCGATGATCGCGATCGAGCTCGTCAAGGACCGCGACACCAAGGAGCCGAACGCGGAGGCGGCCGGTGCGCTCGCCAAGGCGTGCCACCAGGAGGGCCTGCTGGTCCTGACCTGTGGCACCTACGGCAACGTCCTCCGGTTCCTGCCCCCGCTGGTCATCGGCGAGGACCTCCTGAACGAGGGCCTCGACATCATCGAGCAGGCCTTCGCCCGTATCTGAGGTCCCGCACGTCCCGGCCCGGGCATCCGGGCTGGTCGTCGCCCTGCATTCCGTTTCGCGGGCGGGCCGGGGCGGGGACGGTCAGAGCGTGTGAAGAACGTGTGCGAGGTGGATGACAGGACGCGATTCCGTCTGTCGGAGTCGCATCCCCTGTCGTAGGTTCTAACCAGATGAGAGAAACACCCCGCCCACAGGGGACTGTGGGCGACACAGGGTCGGGGCCTCCCCAGCTTCACCCTGGTCGTGCCCTCGCGCACACAACCGGAGCTTCCAGCTCTGGATCTCCTCACCGATCGGATGGCCGCTCGCCCCAAACCCCCCGGGGCGCGCGGCACACCGATCCGGACGGCCGCCCCGGAACCACCCCCCCTGTTCCGGGGCGGCCGACCTTCCTCCTCGGCCTTCCGGCCCTTCTCTTCGCGCTGATCACCTGGCAGGTCGCGGCCCACGGCCCCCTCGCCCGCGCGGACGAACGCCTCAGCGACGCCGTGGTCCGGCCGAACCCGTTCCATGAGCTGCTCGCCGACCTCGGCAACATCACGGTCGCCGTACCCGTCCTCGCGCTCGCCCTCCTGTACGTGGCCGGGCGGGCCCGTGCCGCCGGGGTGCCGCGCTGGTGGTCGGCGCCCGCCGCGGCCGCCGTGCTGATGGCCGTCGTACCGGCCGTGATCGTCCCCCTGAAAGAGCTGATCGCCCGGCCGGGCCCACCGGTCATGGGCCCGGGCACGGGCTTCTATCCCTCGGGTCACACCGCGACGGCCGCCATCGCCTACGGCGCCGCGACCCTGCTGCTCCTCCCCTGGCTGCGCACCACCACCGCCCGCCGCACGCTGCTCGCCGTCTGCCTCGCCCTCAACCTCGCGGTCGCCTACGGCCTGGTGCGCCGGGGCTTCCACTGGCCGCTGGACGTGGTGGCGAGCTGGTGTCTGTGCGCGGTGCTGCTGTCGGGGCTCGCGCTGTTCCTCAGCCGAAGTAGCCGTCGAAGTTCTTCTGGAACTCCCAGCTCCCGTACCGGTCCCAGTTGACCGACCAGGTCATCAGGCCGCGCAGGGCGGGCCAGGTGCCGTGGGTGGCGTACGAGCCGCAGTTGGTCTTCTTCGTCAGACAGTCCAGGGCCTTGTTCACCTCGGACGGCGCCACGTAGCCGTTGCCCGCGTTCGTCGACGCCGGCATGCCGATGGCGATCTGGTCGGGGCGCAGCGGCGGGAAGACGTTGTTGGCGTCGCCGGCGACCGGGAAGCCCGTCAGCAGCATGTCGGTCATGGCGATGTGGAAGTCGGCGCCGCCCATGGAGTGGTACTGGTTGTCGAGGCCCATGATCGAGCCGGAGTTGTAGTCCTGGACGTGCAGCAGGGTCAGGTCGTCGCGCAGGGCGTATATGACCGGGAGGTAGGCGCCCGCGCGCGGGTCCTGCCCGCCCCACTTGCCCGTGCCGTAGTACTGGTAGCCGAGCTGGACGAAGAAGGTCTCGGGGGCCATCGACAGGACGAACTTCGCGCCGTACTTGGCCTTCAGGGTCTTCAGCGCGGAGATGAGGTTGACGACCACCGGTGTGGTCGGGCTCTTGAAGTTGGTGTCGCTCGCGTCCAGCGAGAGCGAGTGGCCCTCGAAGTCGATGTCCAGGCCGTCCAGACCGTAGGTGTCGATGATCTTCGAGACCGAGGAGACGAAGGTGTCGCGGGCGGCCGTGGTGGTCAGCTGCACCTGGCCGTTCTGGCCGCCGATGGATATCAGGACCTTCTTGCCGGCCGCCTGCTTGGCCTTGACGGCCGCCTTGAAGTCGGCCTCGCTCTCGACCGTCGGGCACTCGGTGACCGGGCAGCGGGTGAAGCGGATGTCGCCGGAGGTGGTGGAGGTCGGTTCGCCGAAAGCGAGGTCGATGACGTCCCAGCTGTCGGGTACGTCGGCCAGGCGGGTGTAGCCGGCTCCGTTGGCGAAACTGGCGTGGAGGTAGCCGACGAGGGCGTGGGCGGGGAGGTCGGTCGAACCGCCCGACCCGGCGGGGGTGGTCGCGGTCACGGTCGCCGACTTCGCGGACTCACCGGCGTCGTTCACCGCCGCGACCTGGAAGGAGTACGCCGTGGAGGGGGTGAGCCCGCTGACGGCGGCCGAGGTGCCGGTGGCCGTCTGGACCTTCACTCCGTCGCGGTAGACGGCGTATCCGGTGGCGCCGGTCACCGCGGACCAGGACAGGGCGACGCTCGTGGAGGTCACCGTGCCGGTCCTGAGGCCCGTCGGGACGGCCGGTGGCTGGCCCGCGTCGACGCCGGGGCCGACGAGGGAGACGTCGTCGGCGTAGTACGCGCCGGTGCCGTACCAGCCGTGCGTGTAGATCGTGACCTTGGTGGTGGACGGGCCGGTGCGGAAGGTGGTGGCGAGCCGCTGCCAGTCGGGCGCGGACTGCGTCCAGCTGGAGACGTCGGTGGTGCCGGTGCCGGTCGCGCCGAGGTAGACGTAGCTGCCGCGGACGTAACCGGCGAGGGTGTACTGCGCGTCGGGTCTGACGGTCACCGTCTGCGCGCACTGCGCGTAGTCGCTGCCGGCCGGAGTCGCCTTGAGTGCCGAACTTCCCGTCCGCACGGGCGAGTTGACCGTACTGCCCGCCGAACACGTCCAGCCGTCCAGGCCCGATTCGAACCCGCCGTTGCGGGTCAGGTCCGCGTCGGCCGCACGGGCGGCCGACGAGAGCGCGGTGACGCCGGGTACGGCCAGGACGGTGGCCGTGCACACGGCGAGAAGTCTGCGACGACAACGTACGAATGGTCTGTTGCGTCCGGTGCGATCCACAACTGCCTCCGCGAATGGGGGAATTGGAGGGTCGAGCGCGCCCAATGTGGTCCAGACCAATTCTGTTGTCAAGACCTCTGACGGCTACCGGGGGCGGCCCCCGGCCCGGCTACCGGTTCTCATCCCCGGCCAGCCCCGCCGCCGCCTCGTGCATGGCCAGTTCCAGCAGCGCCGGGTCGGTGAGCGTGCCGGAGCCGTCCGGCGGAACCAGCCAGCGGACGCCGCCGGTCGACCGGCCCGGGTACGGCACCACGATCCACGTGCCGCGGCCCGCTGTGCGCACCCCCGTGCCGAGCCACCGGGCCGCCGTGCCCGCGGGCACGAAGAAGCCCATCCGGGCGTCACCGAAGTCGACGAGGACCGGGCCCGGATGGTCGATCACCCGGGTCAGCACGTCGAGCGTGGGATAGCCGAGCTCGCCCGGCAGGATGAGGACGTCCCAGGCCTTGCCGGCCGGCAGCAGCGCGACCCCCAGCGGGTTGCGCTCCCATTCCCAGCGGCAGGCCTCGGGATCCGGAGCTACGGATGCGAGCCACTCGACCGCCGTCTTGGCCCCTGTCATGACGGAACCTCCCTCTCTCGTGTCGACGCTGGTCGCGTCACAGGGGAGAGGGAGGTCGGGGCCCGGCATTACGCGGGTTCCGGCTACCAGTTGGTAGTGAACCGGATCACAGTGATCGAGCGGGCGTGCGCTGCTTGATCACGAACGCTTCCGCGCGCCCCGCAGGGCCGAGGACCCGGGAGTCAGCTGTCGAAGCCGAGCCCCAGCCTGTCCATCGTCTTCAGCCAGAGGTTGCGCCGGCCGCCGCGCGCATCCGCCCTGGCCAGCGACCACTTGGTGAGCGCGATGCCCGTCCAGGCGAAGGGTTCGGGCGGGAACGGCAGCGGTTTCCTGCGGACCATCTCCAGCTCGGTGCGTTCGGTGCGCTCGCCCGCGAGCAGGTCGAGCATCACGTCCGCGCCGAACCGGGTCGCGCCCACGCCGAGCCCGGTGTAGCCCGCCGCGTACGCCACCCGGCCCTGGTGCGCCGTGCCGAAGAAGGCCGAGAAGCGCGAGCAGGTGTCGATCGCGCCGCCCCAGGCGTGGCTGAAGCGGACCCCTTCGAGCTGCGGGAAGCAGGTGAAGAAGTGCCCGGCAAGCTTGGCGTACGTCTCCGGGCGGTGGTCGTACTCGGCGCGCAGCCGGCCGCCGTACGGGTAGATCGCGTCGTAACCGCCCCACAGGATCCGGTTGTCGGCGGACAGCCGGAAGTAGTGGAACTGGTTCGCCGAGTCCCCGAGGCCCTGGCGGTTCTTCCAGCCGATGGACGCCAGCTGGTCGGCGGTCAGCGGCTCGGTCATCAGCGCGTAGTCGTAGACCGGGACGGTGTACGACCGCACGCGCTTGACGAGGTTCGGGAAGATGTTGGTGCCGAGGGCGACCCGGCGGGCGCGGACCGAACCGTAGGGGGTGCGTACGGCCATGCCCGCGCCGTCCGGCTTCAGGGCGAGCGCGGGGGTGTGCTCGTACACGCGCACGCCGAGTTCCCGGCAGGCCCGCTTCAGGCCCCAGGCGAGCTTGGCGGGGTGGAGCATGGCGACGCCGCCGCGGTCGTACAGGCCGGCCAGGAAGGTCGGTGAGTCGACCTGTTCCCGTACGGCGTCGGTGTCCAGGAACTCGGTGCCGTCGGCGAGGCCCACGCGCCCCAACTCCTCGTACCACTCCCGCAGTTCGGCCGCCTGGTACGGCTCGGTGGCGATGTCGATCTCGCCGGTGCGCTCGAATTCGCAGTCCAGGGAGTAGCGGGCGACGGCCGCCTCGATCGCGTCGAGGTTGCGGGCGCCCAGCTCCTCCAGCTTCCTGATCTCGTCCGGCCAGCGGGTGAGGCCGTTGGCCAGGCCGTGGGTCAGGGACGCGGCGCAGAAGCCGCCGTTGCGGCCGGAGGCGGCCCAGCCCACCTCATGGCCTTCGACCAGGACCACCTCGCGCTGCGGGTCGCGCTCCTTGGCGAGGAGCGCGGTCCACAGTCCGCTGTAGCCGCCGCCGACGACGAGCAGGTCGCAGGTCTCGGCGCCGGTGAGCGCGGGCTCGGGGCGGGGCTTGCCGGGGTCGTCCAGCCAGAAGGAGACGGGCTGGGCGTCGGAGAGTGACTTGGTCCAACGGGTCATGGCGCCTGGGGCCATGATTTCAACTCCCTACACGTGCTGTGCTGTTATGCCTTTTGGCGGTTGCGGCGGTTTCCGATGACCATTCCCGCCAGAACGAACAGTACGGCGACGATGAACATGGCCGTACCGATGACATTGATCTGAACGGGTGTTCCGCGCTGTGCCGATCCCCAGACGAACATGGGGAAGGTGACGGTCGAGCCCGCGTTGAAATTGGTGATGATGAAATCGTCGAAGGAGAGCGCGAAGGCGAGCAGCGCGCCCGCCGCGATGCCGGGGGCCGCGATCGGCAGGGTGACCCGGACGAAGGTCTGCACGGGACCGGCGTAGAGGTCCTGCGCGGCCTGCTCGAGGCGCGGGTCCATCGACATCACGCGCGCCTTGACGGCGGTGACGACAAAGCTGAGGCAGAACATGATGTGGGCGATCAGGATCGTCCAGAAGCCCAGCTGGGCGCCCATGTTGAGGAAGAGCGTCAGCAGCGAGGCGGCCATCACGACCTCGGGCATCGCCATCGGTAGGAAGATCAGCGAGTTCACGGCGCCGCGGGCCCGGAAGCGGTAGCGGACCAGCGCGAAGGCGATCATGGTGCCGAGAACCGTGGCTCCGATGGTCGCCCAGACCGCGATCTGGAGGCTGAGCGAGAGCGAGCCGCACATGTCGGCGACGCCGCACGGATCGCGCCACGCATCCAGGGAGAAGTTCTGCCACTCGTAATTGAAACGGCCCTTCGGTTTGTTGAAGGAGAACACCGTGACGACGACGTTCGGCAGCAGCAGATATCCGAGGGTCAGCAGTCCCCCGATGACGACGAGATGACGCTTGAACCAGCGTACGAAGGCCATTTAAACCAGATCCTCCGTCCCGGACTTGCGAATGTAGAGCGTGACCATGATGAGGATCGCCGCCATCAGAATGAACGAAAGGGCCGCGGCCGTCGGATAGTCGAGGATCCGCAGGAACTGGGTCTGGATGACGTTGCCGACCATCCGGGTGTCCGTGGAGCCGAGGAGATCGGCGTTCACGTAGTCACCGCTGGCCGGGATGAAGGTCAGCAGCGTCCCGGAGACGACACCCGGCATCGAGAGCGGGAACGTCACCCTGCGGAAGGTGGTGAACGGCTTGGCGTACAGGTCGCCGGCCGCCTCGTGCAACCGCCCGTCGATGCGCTCCAGCGAGGTGTAGAGCGGCAGGATCATGAACGGCAGGAAGTTGTACGTGAGTCCGCAGACCACCGCGAGCGGTGTCGCGAGCACCCGGTCGCCGGAGGTCATGCCGAGCCAGCTGGTGACGTCCAGGAGGTGCAGCGAGTTGAGGGTGCCGACGACCGGGCCGCCGTCCGCGAGGATCGTCTTCCAGGCGAGCGTACGGATCAGGAAGCTGGTGAAGAACGGAGCGATGACCAGGATCAGCACGACATTGCGCCAGCGGCCCGCGCGGAACGCGATCAGATAGGCCAGCGGGTAGCCGAGCACCAGGCACAGGACCGTCGCGGAGCCCGCGTACAGGACCGAGCGCAGGAACTGCGGCCAGTAGTCGGTCAGCGCGTTCCAGTAGGTCGCGAAGTGCCAGGTGACCTTGTAGCCGTCCTCCAGGGAGCCCGTCTGCACGGACGTGGAGGCCTGGTAGACCATCGGCAGCGCGAAGAAGACGACCAGCCAGAGGATGCCCGGCAGCAGCAGCCAGTACGGGGTGAGCCGGCCGCGTTTGCGGGGCGGCTTCTCCGCGGGCACCGGCGCGAGCGGCGGTGCCTGGGTGAGGGTGGCCATCAGGAGGCCTCCTCGTCCACCGTCGCGGCTCCGGCGTCGATGTCCTGGGCCGCGTCCAGACCGAACGTGTGCGCCGGGTTCCAGTGCAGGACGACGTCGGCGCCGGGCGTGAGCCGGGAGTCGCGGTCGATGTTCTGGGCGTACACCTCGAACTCTGGGCAGACCGCGCTGTCGATGACGTACTGGGTGGAGACCCCGATGAAGCTGGAGTCGGCGATCTTGCCGGTGATCCGGTTGCGGCCGGCCGGGATCTCGCCCGCGTCGTCGGCATGCGTGAGCGAGATCTTCTCGGGGCGCACACCGACCAGGACCTTGCCGCCGGTCGTGGTGGGCGCCGAACATCGCGCCGCGGAGAGGTTCAGCTTGCCGCCGCCGGCCCTGAGGATGATCTCGTCGCCGCTGCGGGAGTCGACCTCGGCCTCGATGAGGTTGGAGGTGCCGAGGAAGTTGGCGACGAAGGTGGTGTTCGGGTTCTCGTAGAGGTCGGCGGGCGAACCGAGTTGTTCGACGCGGCCCGCGTTCATCACGGCGACCGTGTCGGCCATGGTCATGGCCTCCTCCTGGTCGTGCGTGACATGGACGAACGTGATGCCGACCTCGGTCTGGATCCGCTTGAGCTCAAGCTGCATCTGGCGGCGCAGCTTGAGGTCGAGGGCGCCGAGGGGCTCGTCGAGGAGCAGCACCTTGGGGGTGTTGATCAGCGCGCGGGCCACGGCGACGCGCTGCTGCTGGCCGCCGGAGAGCTGGTGCGGCTTCTTGCGGGCCTGCTCACCGAGCTGCACCAGGTCGAGCATGTCCCCGACCTGCTTCTTCACCGACTTGATGCCGCGCCGGCGCAGGCCGAAGGCGACGTTCTCGAAGATGTCGAGGTGCGGGAAGAGCGCGTAGGACTGGAAGACGGTGTTCACCGGCCGCTTGTAGGGCGGCAGGTTCGTCACGTCCTGCTCGCCGAGCGCCACGGTGCCCGAGGAGGGCTCCTCCAGGCCGGCGATCATCCGCAGGGTGGTGGTCTTGCCGCAGCCCGACGCCCCGAGGAGCGCGAAGAACGAGCCCTGGGGGACGGTCAGGTCGAGGGGGTGTACGGCGGTGAAGGAGCCGTACGTCTTGCTGATCCCGGAGAGGCGGACGTCGCCGCTGTTGTCTGTCGTCATCATCGTCACGCCCCTGTGAGCTTCGCGAACTTCTCTTCGTAGGCCGTCTCTTCCTTGCTGCTGAGCAAGCGGAAGGAGTGAGACTTGGCGGCCATGGACTGGTCGGGAATGATCAGCGGGTTGTCCGCCGCGTCCTTGTCGATCTTCGCGAGATAGGGCTTCACTCCGTCGACCGGACAGACGTAGTTGATGTAGGCGGCGAGTTCGGCGGCCGGCTCGGGCTCGTAGTAGTAGTCCATGAGCCGCTCGGCGTTCGTCTTGTGGCGCGCCTTGTTGGGGATCAGCATGTTGTCGGTCGACGTGATGTAGCCGCTGTCCGGGATGATGAAGTCGAGGTCCGGGCTGTCCGCCTTGAGCTGGACCACGTCGCCGGCCCAGGCGACACATGCCGCGAGATCGCCCTTGGTGAGGTCGGCCGTGTAGTCGTTGCCCGTGAAGCGGCGGATCTGGCCCTTGTCGACGGCCTTCTGGAGGCGGGCGATCACCGCGTCGAAGTCGTCGTTGGTGAACTTCGCCGGGTCCTTGCCCATGTCCAGCAGCGTCATGCCGATGCTGTCGCGCATCTCCGAGAGGAAGCCGACGCGTCCCTTGAGCTTGGGGTTGTCGAGCAGGTCGGAGATCGACTTCACCTCGACGCCGTCGAGCGCCTTCTTGTTGTACGCGATGACGGTCGAGATGCCCTGCCACGGGTACGAGTAGGCGCGGCCCGGGTCCCAGTCGGGGCTGCGGAACTGGTCCGAGAGGTTGGCGTACGCGTGCGGCAGGTTGGCCGGGTCCAGTTTCTGGACCCAGCCCAGGCGGATCAGCCGGCCCGCCAGCCAGTCGGTCAGGACGACGATGTCGCGGCCGGTGGCCTGGCCCGCGGCGAGCTGCGGCTTGATCTTGCCGAAGAACTCGTTGTTGTCGTTGATGTCCTCGGTGTACTTGACCTGGATGCCGGTGCGTTTGGTGAACGCGTCGAGCGTGGGGTGGTGCTTCTCGCTCTTGTCGACGTCCATGTACTCGGTCCAGTTGGAGAAGCTGATCGTCTTCTCCGTGGCCGAGTGGTCCTCGGCGGAGACGCCGCCCTGGGTCTTGCCGGCCGCGGGAATCCCGCAGGCGCTCAGCGCGCCGAGTCCGCCGACGGTGAGCGCACCGCCCGCGGAGGCACGCAGCAGCGAACGGCGGCTGAGAGAGGCCCTGCCGTTCCTGAGGCTGCGCCGCATGGCGGCCACCTGGGCCGGGGAGAGGCGGTCGGGCTCGTACTGCTCCATGCTCGTGGTGCCTTTCCGGAGTGTCGCGGCCGTGGTCGCGGCCTTGTCTGCCACTCGGCGGTGGTCGGTCGCCCGACTACGGCCGGTCCCCGAAGATCGTCCGGTGCCAGTCCTTCCTGGCGACTGCGGTGTTGTCGAACATGACGTGCTTGATCTGGGTGTACTCCTCGAACGAGTAGGAGGACATGTCCTTGCCGAAACCGGAGGCCTTGTAGCCGCCGTGCGGCATCTCGCTGATGATCGGAATGTGGTCGTTGACCCACACGCAGCCGGCCTTGATCTCCCGGGTCGCGCGGTGGGCACGGTAGACGTCACGGCTCCAGGCGGAGGCGGCGAGCCCGTACGGCGTGTCGTTGGCCAGCCGGATGCCCTCGTCGTCGCTGTCGAAGGGCAGCACGACCAGGACCGGACCGAAGATCTCGGACTGCACGATCTCGCTGTCCTGGGCGGCGTCGGCGACGAGGGTGGGGCGGTAGTACGCGCCGTCCTTGAGTTCCTGCGGGATCTCCCCGCCGGTGACCACGCGCGCGTAGCCGCGGGCCCGGTCGACGAATCCGGCGACCCGGTCGCGCTGGGCGTGCGAGATCAGCGGACCGAGGTCGGTGTCCGGCGCGAAGGGGTCGCCGAGCCGGACGCTCGCCATGAGCTCGGCGGTCCGCGCGACGAACTCGTCGTAGAGGGGCCTTTGGACGTACGCGCGCGTGGCGGCCGTGCAGTCCTGCCCGGTGTTGATCAGTGAGCCGGCGACCGCGCCGTGCACGGCGGCTTCGAGGTCGGCGTCGTCGAAGACCAGGAAGGGCGCCTTGCCGCCCAGCTCCAGATGGAGCCGCTTGACGGTCGAGGTGGCGATCTCGGCGACCCGCCGGCCGACCGCGGTGGACCCGGTGAAGGAGGTCATCGCGACGTCGGGGTGGCCGACCAGATGCTCACCGGCATCCTTGCCCGCGCCCGTGATGATGTTGATGACACCGTCCGGGATCCCCGCCTCGGTGGCGGCCTCCGCGAAGAGGAGCGAGGTCAGCGGGGTGAGCTCGGCAGGCTTGAGCACGATCGTGTTGCCCGCCGCGATCGCCGGGAGGACCTTCCAGGCGGCCATCTGGAGGGGGTAGTTCCAGGGCGCGATGGAGCCGACGACACCGATGGGCTCGCGCCGTACGTACGAGGTGTGGTCGCCGGAGTACTCGCCCGCGGACTGGCCCTGCAGATGCCGGGCGGCGCCCGCGAAGAAGGAGGTGTTGTCGATGGTGCCCGGGACGTCGAACTCCCGCGTCAGCTTCAGCGGCTTGCCGCACTGCAGGGACTCGGCACGGGCGAACTCCTCGGCCCGCTCGGCCAGCACGCCGGCGAAGCGGTGCAGTGCGTCGGAGCGCTCACCCGGGGTGGCGCCCGACCAGCCCGGGAACGCCTCGCGGGCGGCGGCGACGGCCGCGTCCACATCCACGGTGCTCGCCAGTTCGTACGTGTAGACCTCTTCGCCGGTGGCGGGGTCGACGACCGTGAAGGTGCGGCCGGAGGTGCCCTTGGTCAGCCGGCCTGCGATGTACTGCGCGCCGTCCGCGAAGCGGTCCTGCGCCTGGAAGCGATGGCCCGGATTGTGCATGTAGCTCTCCTCCGCCGCCCTCCCCGTCCCACGGGGGTCGGCGTAGCTCCAGCTCGATTTGAGTGCCGATCCTGACAGAGCAAGGTGACTCCAACAAGTGATTCCGTTGTTGCCTTTTGGTTACGCGACGGAATCTGTCGACCAGGTGTCGAGTCGACCTGGAAAAGGGAGGACGCTGTGTCAGTGGTGCCTGCCAGACTCGCGTGCATGGGGAAGATCAATTCACGGGAAGCCCTGATCGGGGAGACCCGCTCGGGGGCCCGCATCAAGTATCTGCACTTCTGGGGGCATCGGCCGCGGGCCGACGGGCAGGTGAGCGCGAGCTGTCTCAGCCAGTGGTGGCCGTCACCGTTCGAGGTCGACGGCGTCACTTACGCGACGGCGGAGCACTGGATGATGGCGGCCAAGGCCAGGCTCTTCGGTGACGAGAAGGCGGAGCGGCTCGCCCTGGAGGCGACCAGCCCGGCGCTCGCGAAGAAGGCGGGGCGGCTGGTGCGCGGCTTCGACGACGCCGCGTGGGAGCGGGAGCGCTTCGGGATCGTGGTCGACGGCAGCGTCCACAAGTTCGCGGCGCACGCGGATCTGCGGGAGTTCCTGCTGGGCACCGGCGAGAGGGTGCTGGTCGAGGCGAGCCCCCTGGACCGCGTCTGGGGCATCGGCCTGGCCGCGGACGACGAGCGGGCGGCGGATCCCGCGCGCTGGCGCGGGCCGAATCTGCTGGGCTTCGCGCTGATGGAGGCGCGGGAGAGGCTGCGGGCGGGGTGACGCAGGGGGCGCCGCCGCATGGCAGGCGCCCCCTCAAGTCCTCAGCTCGCGCCCATCACACTCGCGAAGAGCAGCACACCCAGCAGCGGCAGCAGCACGGTGGCGATGATCCCGCACACGAGCCCGGCGGTCGCCGCACCCTTGTTCGTGGCCTCGCCCCGGTTCGCCTTGCCCCGGCCGATCGCGCCGAAGATGATCCCGAGAATCCCGAGGATGACCCCGAGGATCCAGAGGACGAAGGTCAGGCTGCAGACCACGCCGATGATGCCGAGCACCAGTCCGGTGGTTCCCATGCCGTTGCTGGGCTGCACAGGCATGCCATAGCCGGCGGCCTGCGGGTACGCCCCCGGAGGCGTGGCCGGGTAGGACGGACCGGACTGCGGATAGCCGTAACCCGGACCGGACTGCGGATACCCGTACCCGGGCTGCTGCGGCGGCTGCGGTGGCTGGGACGGCGGCCCGAACCCGCCAGGCCCGGCATTGGAGTCGGACATGAGCAACTCTCCCCTCGTTGACAGTCAAGGCATCGTAATGGCCCTGGTCACCACCGGATGGGCCGTTGACCGGGTCGGTTACGGAACCGGCATGGAGCAGGGCGGGCGGCGGAGTCAGCCGCGGACCACCAGGGGCGCCGACGCACCGAGAGCATTCCCGACAAAGGGGTCGTCGGAGTACGAACCGTCGTCGTTGAACGCGGCGGTGATGCCGATGGCGATCAGGACGATCACGGCGACGCCCAGCACGATCCCGATGATGCCCAGCACGAAGCCGGCCTGCGCCTGCCCGTGGTTGTCGGCCTCGCCCCGCTCGGCCCGCTTGCGTCCCTTGACCCCGAAGACGACGGCGAGGATGCCGAGCACCACGGAGACCACGCCGTACAGGCAGAAGAGGCAGACGGAGAGAATGCCCAGGACCATGGCGGCGACGCCGAGACCGTTCTGCCGGGGCATCGGCATGCCCGGCCAGCCGTAGCCCGGGTAGCCGGGATACTCGCCCGGGCCGCCGGGATAGCCGTATCCGCCGGATGCGCCCGGTGCGCCGTAGCCCGAGCTCGCCGAGTCCGGGGGCGCGAAGGGCGGTGGCGGCACGGAGCCCGGACCGGCCTGCGCCGGGCCGAAGCCGGCCGGACCCGCCGGGCCGCTGTCGGCCGGGCCGGACCCGGGTGCCGCGAATCCGCCGGCCATCGTCGCCTGGTCGTGGAACGGCGAGGGCCGCTCCCGCTCCGGCGATGCGGCGCCCGAAGGCTTGGTGAACGACACCTTGTCCTCCGGCGCGGCCCACGGGTCCTCGTTGCCCCCGCTGTCGCCTCCCGGGCGTGCTTCGTCCGTCACGTCCAGCCCCCTTGCTCCATCGATCCGTCATGCTACGGCCCTTCTCCGGCCGTCGCGCTGCCCGCCTACGATGATCCCTGAGTCACCGATCAGCCGATCGCCCGCGTCCCCGACCACGGTCCGGGGCGCCGTTCCCGGGGAGGAACCCTTGACCGATCATCTCGACGCCCGCGATCCGCACGCCTTCATCGCCGGCCTGCCCAAGGCCGAACTGCACGTGCACCACGTCGGCTCCGCCTCCCCGCGGATCGTCTCCACCCTGGCCGCCCGCCACCCCGACTCCAAGGTGCCGACCGACCCCGAGGCCCTGGTCGACTACTTCACCTTCACGGACTTCGCCCATTTCATCGACGTGTATCTGTCCGTCGTCGACCTCATCCGCACCCCGGAGGACGTCCGGCTGCTGACGTACGAGGTCGCCCGGGACATGGCCCGGCAGCAGGTCCGGTACGCCGAGCTGACCCTCACGCCCTTCTCCTCCACCCGCCGCGGCATCGACGAGCTCGCCTTCATGGAGGCCATCGAGGACGCCCGCAAGGCGGCCGAGGCCGAGCTCGGGGTCGTACTGCGCTGGTGCTTCGACATCCCCGGCGAGGCCGGTCTGGAGGCCGCCGAGGAGACCACACGGCTCGCCACCGACGACCGGTTGCGCCCCGAGGGGCTTGTCTCCTTCGGGCTCGGCGGACCCGAAATCGGCGTACCGAGGCCGCAGTTCAAGCCCTACTTCGACCGGGCGATCGCCGCCGGGCTGCGGTCCGTGCCGCACGCCGGTGAGACGACGGGCCCGGAGACGGTCTGGGACGCACTGAACGATCTGCGGGCCGAGCGCATCGGGCACGGCACCAGTTCCGCGCGGGACCCCAAGCTGCTCGCGCATCTCGCCGAGCAGCGCATCGCCCTGGAGGTCTGCCCGACCTCGAACATCGCCACCCGTGCGGTCCGCACGCTCGACGAGCACCCGATCAAGGACATGGTGGCCGCGGGCGTGCTCGTCACCATCAACTCCGACGACCCCCCGATGTTCGGCACCGACCTCAACAACGAGTACGCGGTGGCCGCCCGGCTCCTCGGACTCGACGAGCGGGGTCTCGCCGCGCTCGCGAAGAACGCCGTGGAGGCGTCCTTCCTCGACGGACCCGGCAAGGTGCGGCTCGCCGAGGAGATCGACACGTACACCGCGGCCTGGCTTGCGCCCTGACGCGCGCACCCCGGCGGGCCACCCGGCGGCGCCGAACGTTCACAATGGGCGCATGCGCACCGTGACTGCCGTGGCCCATCGCGGCGACCCCTACCGCGTCCGCGAGAACACGATCGACTCGCTGCGTTCCGCGCTCCACCAGGGCGCGGACGCGGTCGAGGTCGATGTACGGCTGACCCGGGACGGCGTTCCCGTGCTGCTGCACGACCGGACACTGAAGCGGCTGTGGGAACAGGACCGGCCGCTGGTCTCGCTCTCCTCCGACGAGGTGCGCGGGCTCACGGCCGGCGGGGTGCCCACGCTCGCGGACGCGCTGACCGTCGCCGGGGAGGGCCGGCTCATGATCGACCTGCCCGGCGGGAACGACGAGCGGGCCGTACGCCGGATCGTCGGCGTCATCCGCGAGTGCGGGGCGGAGGAGCGCGTGTACTACTGCGCGGGCGCCTCGACCATGCTCGCGGTGCGGGCGGCCGACCCGGCCGCGGAGATCGCGCTGACCTGGACCTCGCTGGCTCCGCCACGGCCCGCCCTGCTCGACGCGGTGCGCCCGCGCTGGCTCAACTACCGCTTCGGGCTGGTCGACCGCGACCTCGTCGCCCGGGTCCACCGCAACGGCTACCTGCTGTCGGTCTGGACCCCCGACACCCGTCGCTCCATGCGCCGACTGCTCGACGCGGGCGTCGACTCCATCACCACGAACCGCATCGACACGCTCTGCGCCCTGCGCAAGGTGTAGGCAGGTTCAGGGCGGACTGGCAGCCGGCCGAGCGGACCCGCTGACGTTCCCCCGATCCTGGCGCCAACTGCCCTCGGCGGGCTCGGTGTTCGGTGTTCTGTGTTCTGTGTTCTGTGTTCGGATGCAGCCTGGCACGTGCGTGCGGCTGTGGGGGCCCGACTACGGGCGGGTGCCGTCCGTGCTGTTCCGGGCCGTCGAGGGCTCGGCGGACTGCGCGGTGGGTGGCTGGGAACGTTCGGGCGACGGCGCCTGGGTGGGGACGGCCGCGCGGGACGGACCCGCCGGGCTGGTCCGCGTGGGTGCGGCGGTGGCCCGGGGGCGCTCGGTGGGGTGGGGGCCGACGGGCGTGGGCGACGCCGAGGGGGTGGGCGCGGTGGCCGGACCGGTCGCGGGTGGCGGGGCGAGGGGGACCGCCGGGGACGCGGGTTCCTGGGACGCCGCCAGGCGGAACGGCAGCGCGACGACGACCGCGACGGCGCACGACAGACCCACCCCGGCCGCGGCGCGGAGCAGCCGGCGGCGGGCCGCGCCGCGGCGGACGGCTTCGTACTGGCCCGGCGGCGGGCCGAGTCGGTCGGAGGAGGGCCGCAGGATGATGGCGAGCGGGTCGTCGGGGTCGAAGTCCGGACCGTCGTCAGACTGTGTGATCAAGACTTCTCCTCAGGTGGGCGCGGAGCAGTTCGCGGGCCGCGTGGAGGTCGGCCTTGATCGTTCCTTCCTTGCGCCCGGTCAGCACGGACACCTCCCGGATCGGCATGTCGGCGTAATAGTGCAGCAGGATCGGGACGCGCAGTCGTTCCGGCAGCGACTGCACGAGCAGGCGTACGGACGGATCGGCCTGTTCGGTCGGCGGACGGACGGCTTCTTCCGTGGTGGCCCGGCGGACGGCTCTGCGCTCGCGTTCGAGCTTGCGCCAGTGGTCCCGGACGAGGTTGGCCGCGGTCACGTAGAGGAATCCCCGGGGTTCGGCCACGGATGTCCAGCGCGCCCACAGCCGGGTGAACGCCTCCGAGGCGATCTCGTGAGCCGTCTCGTCGTCGTCGACCAGCCGGCGGCACCAGCCGGCGAGTCGCGGGTAGAGGGCGGCGAACAGCTCGGACGCTGCCGTCTCGCGGGACCGTTTCAACGCTCTCCATGGTCGTGGTGTGCTCGTGCCGTCCTCGTGCTGTCCTCCTGAGGGAAGAGCCCGGACCGCCGGCGTACGTTCCGGCGGTCCAGGATCCCGGGGAACGGGACGGGACGGGGTGTGCGGGTCGGGTCGGGCGAGGTCGGGCCAGGTCCGGTCAGGTCCGGTCAGGTCCGGTCAGGGCTTCGCGGGGATCAGTGAGGCGAAGACGATCACGTTGTCGAGATAGCCGTCACCGGTCCGGGGGCCGCCGCAGGTGATGAGCCGCAGCTCCGGACGGTTGACGTCGCCGTAGACCGCGTCCGCGGGGAACTCCGCCTTGGGGACGGTCCGTACGGCGGTCACGGCGAACTCCGCCGTCGTGCCGTTCTCCAGGCGCGCCATGATCCGGTCGTTCCGGCGCAACTGCCCGAGGTGACGGAAGACGCCGTCCCCATAGGCACCGACCGTGACATGGGCGAGGATCACCGACGGGCCGGTCTGACCCGGCGTCGGCGAGTGCCGGTACCAGCCGGCCCGGTCGTGCGCCGTGACCGGCGGCACCTCCACGGTGCCGTCCGCGGCCAGCCCCAGCTGCATGACCGGGGTGTCCACCCCGATCGCCGGGATCCGCAGCCGGACCGGGACCGAACGCCCGAGGGCATGCGCCGCGTTCGCCGGAGGACGCGCGGGCGGCGGTGTGCTCGGCGGACGTGCGGCCGTGTCCTGGCCGGAACCGGGGCCGCCGCAGCTCACGAGCAGCGAGGCCATGGCCGCGGTGGCGAACGCGCGCCTGGAGAGCGGGGTCACGCCCCGGTCGCCCGCCGGCGCCGTACGACGAAGACCGCCGCGCCGCCGGCGGCCACTACCGCGGCCGCTCCCCCGCCGATCGCCCCGCCCCCGACTCCGGACTGCGCCGACGCCGGCGCCGCACCGGTGTCGGGCGCTCCCTTCGGTACGACGGGGACCTGGCTCGGTGCCGGCGCCCGGGTCGGCTCGGCGCTCGACGCCGGAGCGGCGGTGGCCGAGGGAGCGCGCGTCGGGGCGCTCTGGGCCGGGGCCGGGGCGGCGGTTGCGGTCGGTCGGCTCGAAGGGCTCGCGCTCGCCCCGTCGGCGAAGGCGGGCACCGTGCCCGCCAGTACGGCGGTGCAGGCAAGTGCCATGACGCTGAGGACAGTTCGGCGCATCAATCGCTCTCTTTCGTCGGCCGGGCCGCCCGGTGAACACGGCGGGCCCGGGTACGGATCGAGCGGAGAGACGAGACAGCGGCAGCACAGGTTGTAAAGGGACGGCAAAGTCCTCGAAAGCCCCGGCCACCCGCGCCCGGGCCGGCCATCCGT
This sequence comes from Streptomyces sp. NPDC058371, assembly GCF_042723265.1. Classification (NCBI taxonomy): domain Bacteria; kingdom Bacillati; phylum Actinomycetota; class Actinomycetes; order Kitasatosporales; family Streptomycetaceae; genus Streptomyces; species Streptomyces sp. NPDC058371. Next base: position 103,184 of record NZ_JBHXJC010000006.1, read on the forward strand.
ACACGGGCCGGCCACCCCCGCACAGGCCGGTCGCGCGGCACCACGCCCGCCGGTACGGGAGCATCACCGCGTCGGCCGGCGCCGGCCCACCACCGCGCCCGCGTCGGACGATGACAGAACGGAGTACCTCACGTTGCCCGCACGCGCACGGCGAGCAACGTGAGGCTGCGGTCCGGCGGATGAGAGGAAATCAGCTCGCGGGACCGGTGAGGTCGTACAACACCGTCGAGCCCACGGTCCGCGAGGTGAAGCTCTTCGTCACCCAGGAGGAGATCTGCGATCCGGTGCTGTCGGTGCCGCTGCGGCCGAGGCCATCCTCTTCGCCGCCCTGGACGACGAAGTAGTGAATCTTCCCGTCGGCGACGTACTGCTTGAACTGGGCGAGGGTCGGCGCCGGGTCTCCGCCGCTGAAGCCGCCGATCGGCATCACCGGCTCACCGACGGCGAGTTGCAGCCAGGTCTGGTTGTCCGAGGCGACGGTCGCGGCCACCCAGGTGTAGGCCTGGGCGTCCTTGACCAGTGTGGCGCGCAGTTGAGGCGTGACCGCGTCGATGCCTCCCAGCCTGCTGCTGCCGCCGCCCTTCGCCGCGCCGGACTGGGCGTTCTGTCCGGAGGGAGCGGCCGCGGCACCGGCCCCGCCCTGCCGGGTTGCACCTCCCGCGGCGGGGCCGCCGTGGTCCTGGGTGCCCGAGGCGGGGCCGGCGAGCGGGGTCTGCCCGGTGTGTGCCGTGGTGACCGTGGCCCATGTGTAGGAGGCGGGTCCGGTGAGTACGGCTGCCAGCGCGAGGCCTGTCGCCCCGAGAGCCAACCGCCGCGGCAGAAGGCGCGCGAGCACCATCCCGAGTGCGGCCAGCACCCCCGCGACGAGCACCGGCCAGCGCAGTTGGGAGGTCCAGCCCTCCGCGCGTCCGAGCAGAACGAAGGCCCACACCGCCGTCGCGGCGACCGTCGCCGCCAGGACCGCGGTGGCGACGGTCCCGCCCAGCCGCCGGAGGTGGACCGTGCCCATGGCGACCAGCGCGGCGATGTAGGGAGCCAGCGCGATGGTGTAGTACTCGTGGAAGATCCCGGACATGAAACTGAAGGTCACCGCGGTGCAGACCAAGGCGCCGCCCCAGGCCAGAAAACCCGCCCGATGCAGGTCGGTTCTGGCGGCCCTGCGGGTGACGACCAGCGCGGCGACCAGCAGGATCAGTGCGGCGGGCAGCAGCCAGGAGATCTGACCGCCCAGCGCGCTGTCGAACAGGCGGGTGATGCCGGTGGCCTCGCCGCCATGGCCGCCGCCTCCCGCGCCGCCCACGCCGGGCACGCTGCCCGAGGAGGAACCGCCGCCGCCGAAGCCGCCTTTGTCCTCGCCGGTGAGGCGTCCCAGTCCGTTGTAGCCGAGGGTCAGGTCGAGGAAGCTGTTGTTGGTGGACCCGCCCACGTAGGGGCGGGAGTCGGCGGGCCACAGTTCGACGATGGCCACCCACCACCCGCTGCTGACCACGATCGCGGTTCCGGCCAGCAGGACATGGCCGATCCGCCTGGTCAGCGGCAGTGCCGCGCAGACCAGGTAGACCAGGGTCAGAGCCGGCAGGATCAGCCACGCCTGCAGGGTCTTGACCAGGAAGCCGAGACCGAAGCAGACCCCGGTGAGCACCATCCAGCGGACCGCCCGGGGCCCTTCGAGAGCGCGCTGGAAGCAGTACAGCGCGCACACCGTGAGCAGGGTCAGCAGCGCGTCGGGATTGTTGAAGCGGAACATCAGCGCCGCGACCGGAGTCAGGGCCAGCAGCCCGCCGGCCAGCAGCCCGGCGGCCGGTCCGTACAGTCGCCGTACGGCCGCGTACAGCACGGCGACGGCGGCGACGCCCATCAGCGCCTCGGGGGCGAGGATCTGCCAGGACCCGAGTCCGAAGAGGCGCACGGAGACGTCCATGGGCCACAGGGCGACCGGTGGCTTGTCCACGGTGATGGAGTTCCCCGCGTCCGATGCCCCGAAGAAGGCGGCCTTCCAGCTTTCGCCGCCCGCCTGCGTGGCCGCCGCATAGAACTCGTTCCCGAAGCCCGACGCGCCCAGGTTCCAGAAGAAGGCCACCGCCGCGATGAGCAACAGCGCCCAGAAGGCGGGCCGTTCCCATGGCGGACTGGCCGCGCGGCCGACGGCCCCAGCCGTCCGAGGGGGCACCGGTCCCTCCATGACAGAGGGGTTGAGCGTGGTCATGTGTCTCCTTGTGGATGATCGCGCAAGGGCAGTGGCCGAGGTTTTCGGAGGACCTGTCGGGCGGTCGCGCGGTGGTCCGTGTCCCCTTCGCGGACCGAGGTTCCGGAAGCCTGTGGGGGGTGGCCGTCGGGATACGGGAGTCCCTCCTTGGCCTGCCCGGCACGCCCTGTCCGGCAGGGCGAGCGGGGCCTTCGAGCCGCATCCCGCGGGCCGTGGCCTGCGGGGGTGCGCCTGGCCGTCACCCTGCACGGGGGACCTATCAGCCTGCTCTCAGCGCCGCACCGGGGCCAGTTGCCCGAGCACGCCCTGCCGTAGCTCGTGGAGTGCCGCTGACCAGGAAGGAGAGCGTGTCTCCGGCGGAGCCGCCGACGCGGCCCCCCGCGCACCGCCCGTGCCCGGGGCCCGTACATCTCAGGGGAATCTCAGAATCGGGCGGTAGTGATGTCACGGTGACTCCACGCCCTGCCGAACCCGCCCCCACGGCGCCTCCCCTGGTCCGCCACGACGGCGCACGTGTCCGGGTGCTCGTGGTCGACGACGAGCCTGATCTCACCGAGGTGCTGTGCGGCGCGCTGGCCTACGAGGGCTATGACGCACGGCCCGCCGCGGACCGGGCGACGGCGGTGCGGGCCACGGCCGAGTTCCGGCCGGACGCGGTGATCCTCGACGTGATGCTCCCGGACGCCGACGGTTTCACCGTGCTGCGCGAGATCCGGGCCGAACTCCCCCTGGTGTGCGTGCTGTTCCTCACCGCGCGGGACGCCGTCGAGGACCGGGTCGCCGGGATCCGGGCGGGCGGCGACGACTACGTCACCAAGCCGTTCAGCCTGGACGAGGTCACCGCGCGGCTGCACGGCCTGTTGCGGCGGGCGGGCATGGCTCGCCCGAGCGCGGGCGACACCGCCCTCGCCGTCGGCGATCTGGTCCTCGACGAGGACGCGCATGAAGTGACCAGGGCCGGTGAGGTCATCCCCCTGTCCCCCACCGAGTACGCGCTGCTCCAGCTGCTGATGCACCATCCACGCCAGGTGCTCAGCAAGGCCCTGATCCTTGAACGGATCTGGTCCTACGACTACGGCCGGCACGCACACGTCGTCGAGTTGTACATCTCGTACCTGCGCAAGAAAGTGGACGCCGGCCGGCCGCCCATGATCCATACCGTGCGCGGTGTCGGCTACGTCCTCAAGCCCACCACCTCATGAACCCGACGGCTCGTTCCCGGCTGCACCGGCTGCGCCCCCGCACGCTGCGCGCCAAGCTCACCTGGGGCCTCGTCGTCCTGCTCGCGCTGAGCTGCGCGACCGTGGGACTGACGAGCGTCTTCGCCCTGCGCAGTTATCTCACCGGCCAGCTCGACCACCAACTCGCCGACTCCGGCTGTCTCTTCCCCTCCACGCTGCGGCAAACCGCGGACGCCCAGCAGCAGTCGGGCGGGAACATCAGCTTCGGAGACACGGCAGGCGGCAGGCGTGCCGACACGCGTGGGCAGGGAATCGGCACCTTCGGCGCACGGCTGACCGACGCGAAGATCAGTGAGGCCGCCGTCGTCCGGGCCAACCGGAACACCAGGGTCACCCTCGACGCGGCCGACGAAGCGACTCTCGACGGGATTCCCACCGACGGCAGTGCCCACAGCGTCACGCTGTCGGCCCTCGGCGACTACCGCGTCTACGCCTGCGCGGGAAGGGACGACGACATCCTGGTCAGCGGACTGCCGTTGGCGCCGCTCCAGGAGACGGTCAAGCGGCTGGCCATGGTCTCCTCCGTGGTCTTCGGCGGCGCGTTGGTGATCACCGGGGTCGCCGGTGCCCTGTGGGTACGCCGCTCACTGCACCCCCTGCGCCGGGTCACGGACACCGCGGCAGCCGTCGCCGGCCTGAAACTGGACAGCGGCGAGGTCACCCTGCCGGGCCCGACGGCAGCGGGTGACCCGCACAGCGAGGCCGGTCAGGTGGCCGCCGCGCTCGACCGCATGCTCGGCCATGTCCAGGACGCCCTGGCCAAACGCCACACCAGTGAGGAGCGGCTGCGCAGCTTCGCCGCCGACGCCAGCCATGAGCTGCGTACACCGGTCGCCTCGATCCGCGGCCACGCGGAACTCGCGCTGCGCCACCCCGGCCCGGTCCCCGCCAAGGTCGAGCGGGCCCTCGGTCGCGTGGCCGCCGAGGCGGCGCGGATGAGTGCCATGGTCGACGACCTGTTGCTGCTCGCCCGGCTCGACGCCGGCCGGCCCCTGCAGCGTGAACCGGTCGACGTGACACGCCTGGTCATCGACTGCACGGACGACGCCCGAGCAGCGAGCCCCGGGCACAGCTGGGCCCTGGACCTGCCCGAGACGCCCGTCACCGTCGCCGGCGATCCCGACCGCCTGGCGCAGGTGCTGACGAACCTCCTGGCCAACGCCCGGCTGCACACCCCGGCCGGCACCTCGGTGACAGTCCGCCTGGAGCGGAGCGACCCGGGGCAGTGCAGTCTGTCCGTCGCGGACGACGGCCCCGGAGTCCCGTCCGAGCTGCGGCAGACGCTCTTCGAACGCTTCACCCGCGCCGACCGCCGTCACCCCGGCACCGGGACGCGCGGCGGGGGCGCCGGAGCCGGGCTGGGCCTGTCCATCGCGGCCGCCATCGTGACAGCCCACCAGGGCACGCTGACCTTCCGGAGCATCCCGGGTTCGACGGTGTTCACCGTGCTGCTGCCGCTGCACTGACGGGACTTCTCCGCATCCGCCCGCGGGTCGCCCCGGACGCTCCTACCTGAGATTCCCCTTTAAAACCGGGCGCAGGGCCACTGTCCGGCGTGATCTGAGAGGGAACTGAGAGGTCCGCTCGGGATGGTGAGGGCAGACCACCGTCAGCCCCCGAGGAGCCCACATGAGCAGCCTTCAAGGCCATGCAGACTCTGCGACCGACCTGCCCGCTCGGCATGTTCATGTAGAGCACGTCATGGGCACGGTGGTCTCCATCGACCTGCGCAACTGCGACGAGGAGGAGGCCGTACCGGGGGCCCGGAGCGTGGTGCGCTGGCTGCATGAAGTCGATGCCCTCTTCAGTACCTACCGGCCGGACAGCCACATCTCCCGCATCAACCGCGGCGAGTTGTCGCCGGCGCACGCGAGCGCCGAGGTGGCGTGGGTGCTCCAGAGGTGCGAGGAACTCCGTCAGGACACGGCCGGGTACTTCGACGCGTGGGCGACGGGATCCCTGGACCCGTCCGCCCTGGTGAAGGGCTGGTCGGTGCAGCGGGCCGCGGACGCGTTGGTGGCGCGGGGTCTCACCGACTTCTGCCTGACGGCCGGCGGTGACGTCGTCAGCCGGGGCGGCCGCCAAGGCGGTCTGCCCTGGCGGATCGGGCTCCAGCACCCCAAGGACCGCGGCGCCCTGGCGGGGGTGGTGCTCGCCGGTGACCTCGCGGTGGCCACCTCGGGAACGTACGAGCGCGGTGAGCACATCGTCGACCCGCACACCCGCACGCCTCCCACCGGGCTGCTGTCCGTCACCGTCTGCGGACCCGACCTGGGCACCGCGGACGCGTACGCGACCGCGGCCTTCGCCATGGGACGCGAGGCCGCCGACTGGACGCTCGGCCTCGACGGATACGAGGCCATGACGGTGCTCGACGACGAACGCGTGCTGCTCACGCCGGGCTTCCCCCTGGCCGATCGCGCCGGGGAGTCACGATGACCGTGCCCCGGACCTCCCGGCCGCCCGCTCCCAAGCCCCCCGTCCGCCCGCCCAACTGGCCCCCGCCTTCCGCTCCCCCTTCGGCACGGCGAACCGGGCGCGTGAGCCGCAGGTCTCCCGCCCGTCGCCGCCCCCTCGCCGTCGACGCTCTGGCCGCGGCCGCCGGCCTCGGCCTCGGCATCTCGCTCGCGCTGGGCATCGGCGCCACGACCGTCAGCGCGCTGCACGCTCCGGGTGGCGTCGCCACCGCACTCGGCCGCGTCACCGGGATGCTCAGCGGCTACGCGATGGTCGTCATCGTGCTGCTCTCGGCACGCATCCCGCCGCTGGAACGGGCCCTGGGCCAGGACCGGCTGGTCGTCTGGCACCGGCGTCTCGCTCCCTGGGGCATCTACCTGCTGCTGGCCCACGCCGTACTGATCACCGTCGGATACGCGCGCGCGGCGAAGTCGGGAATCCTGGCGGAGATCGGCCGACTGCTGTGGACCTACGCGGGCATCCTCCCGGCCACCGTCGGCAGCGCCCTGCTGCTGGCCGCCGCGGTCACCTCCTACCGGCGGGCGCGACGCCGGATGAAGTACGAGACCTGGTGGGCCGTCCACCTCTACACGTACCTGGGCCTCGGCCTCTCGTTCCTCCACCAGGTCGACACCGGTGCGCCGTTCGTGGGGCACTCCCTGGCCACGGCCTGGTGGACCTCGCTGTGGGTGGGTGCCCTGATCGTCGTGCTGGCCTTCCGGGTGGGACTCCCGCTGTGGCGATCCGTCCGGCACGACCTGCGGGTGGCCCGGGTGTCTCCCATCGGACCGAACACCTGGTCCATCGTGCTCAGCGGGCGGCACCTGGAGCGGCTGCCCACGGCCGGCGGGCAGTTCATGATGTGGCGGTTCCTGCGCCGCGAACTGTGGTGGCAGGCCCACCCCTACTCACTGTCCGCCACCCCACAGGCGGGTCATCTCCGCATCACCGTCAAGGAGTTGGGCGACCACAGTACGGCGCTGTCCCGGCTCACGCCGGGCACCCGGGTGGCGTTCGAGGGCCCCTACGGGGTCTTCACCGTCGACGCCAGGCAGTCCCGGAACGTCCTGCTCGTCGGCGCCGGCGTGGGTACGACCCCCATCCGCGCCCTCCTCGACGACCTGCCCCGGGACAGCCATGTCGTCGTCCTACTGCGGGGCAGGTACGCCGAAGACATCGCCCACCTCGACGAGTTCGAGCGGCTGGTCGGCAAACGCCGGGGCCTGCTGCACGCGTTGACCGGGCCCCGAGAGACGGTTCGCCTGGACGCACCGGCTCTGCACACCCTCGTCCCCGACATCGCCGGCCGGGACGTCTTCATCTGCGGCCCCGCCGAGTTCACCCGCACGGTCATCACGGCCGCCCGGGACGCCGGGGTGCCCGCGCGACACATCCACCACGAGGACTTCGCGTTCTGACGCCCGCGCAGCTGCGGCCCCTCGGCCCTCCGCCTCCGCAATCCCTGGAGAACCCCATGCGACGTGCCCCGATCATTCTGGTCGCGACCGTCATCGGCACCACTGGCGTGCTGATGTTCAAGCCCCGCGAGGTCGCCCCCGCAGTCGCGTCATCCTCTTCGTCGTCGGCAAGCCAGGGCGCGACTGTCTCGAAGAGCGGCTCGACCACCACCGCCACCGGCGCCGCCATCACCACCCAGTTCGGCAACACCCAGGTTCGGGTCACCATCAAGGGTGGGAAGATCACGGACGTCAAGCCGCTCCAGATACCCGGCAACGAACCGCAGTCCGTGCAGATCAGCAACGGCGCCGTGCCGACCCTGCGGGAGAGCGCGCTGTCCAAGCAGAGCGCCGCGATCGACTCGGTCAGCGGCGCGACCATCACCAGCAAGAGCTATGCCGCGTCCCTCCAATCCGCCCTCGACAAGGCCGACTTCACGGCTGCCGACGGCTCCACCGCCCCCACCACGGCACCCACCGAATCCGGGGAACACGGGCACGGCGGCGGCTTCGGAGGGCGCGGCGGATTCTGAGGCCGGGCCTCAGCGGCCCCGACAGCCGCTGATCCGCGTCGCGCTTGCCACATCGCCCCCGCTCAGAGCCCCGCGATCGCGTTCCACCGCTTGCCGAACTCCGTACGTTCCGTGGAGGTGATGTCGCGGGCGATCGCGAGCCGCTTGCGCATGGTGGCGTCGGGGAAGATCAGCGGGTCCTCGGCCAGCGCGGCGGTGTCCTTGTCCTTGGCGGAGGCGAGGACGTCCTGGGCGGCGGGGACCGGGCAGACGTAGTTGACCCAGGTGGCCAGCTCGGCGGCGACCTCGGGCTGGTAGTAGTAGTCGACGAGCCGCTCCGCGTTCGCCTTGTGGCGGGCCAGGTTGGGAATCATCAGCGACTCGGACCACAGCTCGGCCCCCTCCTCGGGTACGACGAAGCGGATGTCCGGGTCGTCGGCCTGGAGCTGGATCACGTCACCGGAGTAGGCCTGACAGGCGAGCACGTCGCCGCTGGAGAGGTCCTTGATGTAGTCGTTGCCGGTGAAGCGCCGGATCCGGCCGCTGTGGACGTGCTTCTCCACCTGGTCGCACACCGTGTGGAAGTCGTCGGCCGTCCATCGCGTGATGTCGACGCCATTGCCCTGCATGAGCAGCGCGAACGCCTCGTCGAGGCCGGAGAGGAGCGTCACCCGGCCCTTCAGGTCGTCCGCCCACAGCTCGGAGACGTGCCGGATGTCGCGGCCCAGTTTCCGGCGGTTGTACGCGATGCCGGTGATCCCCGACTGCCAGGGCACGGTGGACTTGCGGCCCGGGTCGAAGGCCGGCGAACGCAGCAGCGGGTCAAGGTACTTGGTGACGTTCGGCTGGTTGGCGCGGTCCATCGCCTGGACCCAGCCGAGCCGGACGAAGCGCGCGCACATCCAGTCGCTGATGACGATGAGATCGCGCCCCGTCTGCTGGTGGTTCATCAGGGAGGGGCTGATCTTGCCGAAGAACTCGTCGTTGTCGTTGATCTCCTCGACGTAGTCGACCGAGATCCCGGTACGCCGCTCGAAGGCGTCCAGTGTGGGCCGCCGCGTCGTGTCCTCGTCGTCGGTGTCGATGTACAGTGGCCAGTTCGCCCAGGTCAGACGCTTGTCGTGGGCGGAGAGGTCCGCCCCGGCCCGGTCGCCGGGTGCCACGTACGCGGCGGGCACACCGCAGCCCGCCAGGGCCCCGAGCGCGGCACCGCCGCCCAGCGCGCGCAGCAGGGACCGGCGGGACAGGGGCGAGGACTTCCGTATCGCGGGCACCTGGGCAGCATGCCTTCAGGGCGGCGACGCGGACAATGGACGCTGCGTCGAGCGGACGCCCGCCGAACCGACACCCTGTCGATCAATCCGGGGACGCGGTCGAGCACGACGGGGACACGGTCGAGCACTCCGCGGGCCGTCGATCACTCCGGAGGCACGTCGGCGAGGGCACGGGCACCCGGCGAGGGTGGGTCGGCGAGGGCACGGGCACCCGGCGAGGGTGGGTCGGCGAGGGCACGGGCACCCGGCGAGGGTGGGTCGGCGAGGGCACGGACGCCCGGGGGAGGCACGTCGGCAAGGGCGTGGACACCCGGCGGAGGCATGCCCCGCGGAAGGCTGACCTCCACCGTCAGCCCGCCCTGCGGGCGCGGGCGGGCGGCCACCCGGCCACCGTGGGCGGCGGTGACGGCCGCGACGATGGACAGGCCGAGGCCCAGCCCGTCACGCGACCGCACCCGCTCGGCCCCCAGACGCCTGAAGGGCTGGAAGAGCCCCGCCGCCCGTTCGGGCGGTATCACGGGACCGCTGTTGGTGACCCGAAGCCCCGGCCGCCCGTCGTCGGTGCCGGTCCACACACTGATCCAACTCCCTTCTCCGTCCGGGTGGTTGTGCCGTACGGCGTTGTCGGTGAGGTTGACGACCAGGCGCTCGATCAGGTGTGGATCACCCCACACGGGTGCCGGTTCGAGGCGGGCCTCGACGCGCGGGCCGCCCGCGGGCAGCCGCTCACGCACGAGCGTCGCCAGGTCCACGAACTCCCTTTTCTGGAGCCCCTGTTGACCGCGGGCCAGGGTCAGAAGCGCGTCGATGAGACGTTCCTGTTCCTGGCCCGCGGCCCGCACCCGCAGACAGGCGGCGCGCAGTGTCTCCACGGAGGCGTCGGGGTCGGCGAGCGTCACGTCCACGATCGTCTGCTGGAGGGTGAGCGGGGTGCGCAGCTCGTGCGAGGCGTTGGCGACGAACTGCTTCTGCGCCTCGAACGCGCCCTCCAGCCGGGCCAGTACGTCGTCGAAGGTGTCCGCCATGGCCTTGAGCTCGTCGTCCGGCCCGGGGACGGCCAGCCGCTGTCCGAGGTTGTCGGCGGAGATCCGCCGGGCGGCGGCGGTCATCGTGCGCAGGGGCGCCAGGACGCGTCCGGCCATCAGCCAGCCCAGCGCGACGGAGGCCACGGTCATCACGCCGAGCGCGATGCCCGCCTCCACCAGCAGCTGGTGCAGCTGATCGGCGCGCAGGGCTTCGGCGTACATCGTGAGCACGGGCGGTTCCGGGGTCGTCGGTCCCGCGGAACCGGGCATCCCCGGCCCCTCGAACGAGCCGGTGGCCACCGACGGCTTCGACTGCGACGCCAGGAGGTAGGTGAAGCCGAGCAGCAGCGCCCCGGCCACCACGAACAACGCGCTGTAGAGCAGCGTCAGCCGCAGCCGGATGCTGCGCGGGCCACGCGGCATCCACGCTTGCGGGCCGCCCGGCATCCACCGTCGTGAGCCTCGCAACATCCACGCTTGCGGGCCGCGGGGCATCCGCCGGTGCGGGCCACGCCGCATCCACCCTCGCGGGCCGCCCGGACCATGCCGGTCCGGACTCCCCGGAACACCACGGAAGCCGGACGAGCCCGGCAAGCTCCCCCGCCGCCCCCGGCGCCCTCGCCACCCCCACCCCGGTCGACGCGTCACCGGAGCCGGTACCCCGCCCGGTCCACGGTCTCGATCAGCGGTGGCTCGCCCAGTTTCCGGCGCAGCCGGCTGACCGTCACCTTCACGGTCTGGCTGAACGGGTCGGCCGCCTCGTCCCAGCCCCGCTCCAGGAGTTCCTCGGTGGAGACGACGGCACCCTGCGCGGCCAGGAGGAGTTCGAGCACGGCGAACTCCTTCGGGCTGAGCGCGAGCCCCGTCCCGCGCCGGGTCGCCTGCCGTCGCGCGGGGTCGAGCCGCAGCTCACCCTGGACCAGGACCGGCGGCAGAGCCGGCTGCGACCGACGCGCCAACGCCCGTATCCGCGCGACAAGTTCGGCGAACGCGAACGGCTTGGAGAGATAGTCGTCGGCACCCAGGCCGAGCCCCGCCACCCGGTCGGCCACCGTCCCGGACGCGGTGAGCATCAGCACCCGCGCCCGGCTGCCGCCGGCGGCCAGCGTCCGGCACACCTGGTCGCCGTGGATCCCGGGCAGATCGCGGTCGAGTACGACGACGTCATAGCCGTTGACCTGGGCCCGCTCCAGGGCCGCGGGGCCGTCCAGGGCGAGGTCGACCGCCATGCCCTCCCGGCGCAGCCCGGCGGCCACGGTGTCGGCGAGCTCTTCGTGATCCTCGACCACCAGCACACGCATACGGCCCAGTGTGGCGGGCCGCCGGTTACACCGGGATAAGTCGCCCTCGTACGCGGGAAGTTGCACCGCCGTGAGTCCGACGGGCGCGGGAAGCTGCACCGCCGTAAGTCCGACGGACGCGGGAAGCTGCACCGCCGTAAGTCCGACACGGGAGCTTGCCCCCCGGACGTCCGGCACGGGCGCGTGCACCGCCGTACATCCGACGGACGTACGGCGGAGGCGCGACGTTGCACCGCCATAAGGACGACCGTTCCCGTGCCGTAACCGCCCCCGCGCTTGTCTGGAGCACGTCCGCATCACCACCCCACCACCAGGAGGAACTCCCATGCGTGCTCCGGCCATCAGGCCACGCCGGCTCGCCCTGGCCTGTGCCCTGATCTCGGCGGCCACTCTCGGCACGGTCACCGCGTCGGCTGCCTCGGCGTCCGACGCGTCGTCCGCCAGGACCTCGACGACCGATGCCGCACCCCTCAATGCCTGGACGACCGGCGGTTCCGGGGTGTCCCGGGGCGGCCCGGCGTCCGAGGGCGCCAAGCCGCCCGAGGGAGCGGGACTCGCCGTCGCGTACCGGCCGACGGCGAACGCCCCGGACGACGTGAACACCGCGAACGACCGGTTCGCCGCCTGTATGCGCGAGGAGGGCCAGAAGCACTATCCCGACTTCCACGCGTCGAAGGACGACGCCGGCCACATCCGACTGAACGTCAAGGTCACCGGCAAGGACTTCGACCCGACGTCGGACGCCTACCAGGACGCCCTGGACTCCTGCGCGCCGATCCTCGCGAAGGCGGGCATCACCTTCCCCGACCCGGCGGACCTCCCGCCCCTGCCCGAGAAGCCGGGCAAGCACGAGGCCCCCTCGCTGCACAAGCAGAAGCTGCCCGGGACCCCGGGCAAGCCCGACCTTTCGTCAACCGCCGGCACCAGCACCAGCACCAAGAACGCCTGACCATCTGACCGCCGCCGAGGGGGGAAACACCGCGGCCCCGGACGGAGTCCATCCGTCCGGGGCCGCGTGCGGAGCCGAAGGCCCCGGAGACCTACGCGTCCAGCGAGGTCATGACGTGCTTGATGCGCGTGTAGTCGTCGAACCCGTACGCCGAGAGGTCCTTGCCGTAGCCGGACTTCTTGAAGCCGCCGTGGGGCATCTCGGCGACCAGCGGGATGTGGGTGTTGATCCACACGCAGCCGAAGTCGAGGGCCTTGGACAGCCGCATCGCGCGCCCGTGGTTCTTCGTCCACACCGAGGAGGCGAGGGCGTAGTCGACGCCGTTGGCCCACTCGATGGCCTGGTCCTCGTCCGTGAAGGACTGGACGGTGATGACCGGCCCGAAGACCTCGTTCTGGATGATCTCGTCGTCCTGCTTGAGGCCCGAGACGACGGTCGGGGCGTAGAAGTAGCCCTTCTCGCCGACCTGGTGGCCACCGGCCTCGACCTTGGCGTGGGCGGGCAGCCGCTCGATGAAGCCGGCCACCTGCTTGAGCTGGTTGGGGTTGTTGAGCGGGCCGTACAGCACGTCCTCGTCGTCCGGCTGCCCGGTCTTCGTGTCGGCGGCGGCCTTGGCGAGCGCGGTCACGAACTCGTCGTGGATCGACTCCTGGACGAGGACACGGGTGGCGGCCGTACAGTCCTGGCCGGCGTTGAAGAAGCCCGCCACCGAGATGTCCTCGACGGCCTTGGGGATGTCGGTGTCCTCGAAGACGACGACCGGGGCCTTGCCGCCCAGCTCCAGGTGGACCCGCTTTAGGTCCTTGGACGCCGACTCGGCGACCGACATGCCGGCGCGCACGGAACCGGTGATGGAGGCCATCGCCGGGGTGTGGTGCTCGACCATCGCACGGCCGGTGTCACGGTCGCCGCAGATGACGTTGAAGACGCCCTTGTCGAGGATGCCGCCGATGATCTCGGCGATCAGGACGGTGGAGGCCGGGGTGGTGTCCGACGGCTTCAGGACGACCGTGTTGCCCGCGGCGAGCGCCGGGGCGAACTTCCACACGGCCATCATCATCGGGTAGTTCCACGGCGCGACCTGCGCGCAGACGCCGATCGGCTCGCGGCGGACGATGGAGGTCAGGCCCTCCATGTACTCGCCGGCGCTGCGCCCCTCCAGCATCCGCGCCGCACCCGCGAAGAAGCGGATCTGGTCCACCATCGGCGGGATCTCCTCGGACCGGGTCAGTCCGATCGGCTTGCCGGTGTTCTCCACCTCGGCCGCGATGAGCTCCTCGGCCCGCTCCTCGAACGCGTCCGCGATCTTGAGGAGGGCCTTCTGGCGCTCGGCGGGCGTCTTGTCGCGCCAGGCCGGGAAGGCCTCTGCGGCGGCCGCCATCGCGGCGTCGACGTCCGCCTGTCCGGACAGCGGCGCGGTCGCGTACGCCTCACCGGTCGCGGGGTTGACCACCTCGGTGGTCCGTCCATCGGCGGCATCGCGGAACTCTCCGTCGATGTAATTGCGCAGACGACGCAGCTCGGTGCTCACTGCCCGGCCCTCCTGTCGGATGTCAACGGCCCAGGTGTCCACTACCTGAGATTTCTGAGTCCCCACCCTAATCCGTGCACCCACGTTTTCAACACCCCCGGGCGCCCCAGATCTGCGAAATCCGCAAGTCGCGTACTCGTAAACAACGAATTTCATCGCTACGGCCTTGCGGAACTGTCGAGACGTCGTGCACAGTGAGCTCGTGGCCAGTCGAAGCGCAGACCCCAGGGACTCTCGCGAGTCCAGGAACGGCAGTCCCCAGTTGGACACCGTCTCCCTCGCCATCATCGAACAGCTGCAGCAGGACGGACGCCGCCCGTACGCCGCCATCGGCAAGGCCGTAGGCCTCTCCGAAGCCGCCGTGCGCCAGCGCGTCCAGAAGCTGCTCGATCAGGGCGTCATGCAGATCGTCGCCGTCACGGACCCGCTCACCGTGGGTTTCCGCAGGCAGGCGATGGTCGGCATCAACGTCGAGGGTGACCTCGAACCGGTGGCCGACGCGCTGACAGCCATGCCGGAAGTCGAGTACGTGGTGATGACCGCGGGCTCGTTCGACCTCCTCGTAGAAGTCGTCTGCGAGGACGACGACCACCTGCTGGACGTCATCAACAAACGCATCCGGATCCTGCCCGGCGTGCGCTCCACCGAGAGCTTCGTCTACCTGAAGCTCAAGAAGCAGACCTACATGTGGGGAACCCGATAGCCGTGAGCACCAAGGACCTCAGCAAGACCGCGTACGACCACCTGTGGATGCACTTCACCCGCATGTCCTCGTACGAGAACGCGCCCGTTCCCACCATCGTCAAGGGTGAGGGCACCTACATCTACGACGACAAGGGCAAGCGCTACCTCGACGGTCTTGCCGGCCTGTTCGTGGTCCAGGCGGGCCACGGCCGCACGGAGCTGGCCGAGACCGCCTTCAAGCAGGCGCAGGAACTGGCCTTCTTCCCGATCTGGTCCTACGCCCACCCGAAGGCCGTCGAGCTCGCCGAGCGCCTCGCGAACTACGCGCCGGGCGACCTGAACAAGGTCTTCTTCACCACCGGCGGCGGCGAGGCCGTCGAGACCGCGTGGAAGCTGGCGAAGCAGTACCACAAGCTCACCGGCAACCACACGAAGTACAAGGTCATCTCGCGCGCGGTCGCCTACCACGGCACCCCGCAGGGCGCCCTGTCCATCACCGGCCTGCCGGCCCTGAAGGCCCCCTTCGAGCCGCTCGTCCCGGGCGCGCACAAGGTCCCGAACACCAACATCTACCGCGCCTCGATCCACGGCGACGACCCGGTGGCCTTCGGCCGCTGGGCCGCCGACCAGATCGAGCAGGAGATCCTCTTCGAGGGCCCCGAGACCGTCGCCGCGGTCTTCCTCGAGCCGGTGCAGAACGCCGGCGGCTGCTTCCCGCCGCCCCCCGGCTACTTCCAGCGCGTGCGCGAGATCTGCGACAAGTACGACGTGCTGCTCGTCTCCGACGAGGTCATCTGTGCCTTCGGCCGCCTCGGCACGATGTTCGCCTGCGACAAGTTCGACTACGTACCGGACATGATCACCTGCGCCAAGGGCATGACCTCGGGCTACTCCCCGATCGGCGCGTGCATCATCTCGGACAAGCTCGCCGAGCCGTTCTACAAGGGCGACAACACCTTCCTGCACGGCTACACCTTCGGCGGGCACCCGGTGTCCGCGGCGGTCGGTCTCGCCAACCTCGACCTGTTCGAGCGCGAGGGCCTCAACCAGCACGTGCTCGACAACGAGGCCAACTTCCTCTCCACGTTGCAGAAGCTGCACGACCTGCCGATCGTCGGCGACGTCCGCGGCAACGGCTTCTTCTACGGCATCGAGCTGGTGAAGGACAAGGCCACCAAGGAGACCTTCACGGACGAGGAGTCGGAGCGCGTCCTCTACGGCTTCGTCTCCAAGAAGCTCTTCGAGTACGGCTTGTACTGCCGCGCCGACGACCGCGGTGACCCGGTCATCCAGCTGTCGCCGCCGCTGATCTCCGACCAGTCGACCTTCGACGAGATCGAGCGGATCGTCCGCCAGGTGCTGACGGAAGCGTGGACGAAGCTCTGATCCGTACGCGACCGCGGTGACGCTCCGATCCGTACGCGACCTCGGTTGCCTCTGATCCGTACGCGACCGCGGTGACGCTCTGATCTTCCTTCTGGATGATCAACAACGGCCCCGGTGCCGCCCGTTCGAGTGAGAATGGGCGGCCCGGGGCCGTGTGCTGTCCGGCCTCCGGGCCCCGACTCCCTAGCGTGCCCAGTGACCGATCGGCCCTGCCTTCGTTCCCCCGACCGGGGGACCGAGCGACCTCCACGACTTCCCCGAGGCCGCTCAGGCAGCGCAAGTCAGATCTGAACCGAGGTGTACGCGATGGTGGCCCCGCCGGACAACGACGTGCTCTGGGCACGCGCCCTGCACGTCAAGCACAACGGCTCGCCCGCGCTCAGCGGCGTCTCGCTCGGCGTCCGGGAGGGCGAGATCCTCGCCGTCAGCGGCCCGCGCGGCGCCGGCAAGACGACCCTCCTGCGGTGCCTGTCGGGGCAGCTCCTGCCGCAGCAGGGCGAGGTGTGGTTCAACAGCGCCCCCATCCACACCATGGGCCCGCTCGGCCGCGAGCGGCTGCGCCGAGACCGCTTCGGCTGGATCGACCCGGTACCGGTCCTCGTCCCCGAGCTGAACGCCTGGGAGAACGCGGCCCTCCCCCTGATGCTGCGCGGCACCCGGCGCCGCTCCGCCAAGACCGCCGCCCTGGAGTGGCTGGAGCGCCTCGACGTCGGCGGCTGCGCCCGGAAGCGGCCGCACGAACTCCTCCAGAGCGAGCGCCAGCGGGTCGTCATCGCCCGCGCGCTGGTCGGAGCACCCACCGTGCTCTTCGCCGACGAGCCCGCCGCCCCGCTGTACCGGGCCGACGGCGCCCAGGTGCTGCGGACGCTCACCACGGCGGCCCGCTCGCACGGCATCACGGTCGTCCTCGCCACGCACGACGCGGACACCGCGGCGCTCGCCGACCGCACGGTGTCCCTGCTCGACGGACGGCGCGTGCACACCGTCCACCTGCCGCCGGTCGTCGAGACGGAAGGCCGGGCCGCGTGCTCGCTCTCCGTCTAGCCCGCGGGGGGCAGCCCCTCGTCCAGCTGCGCAGACTCCTGGTCGCCGCAGCCTCGGCGGGCACCGGCTTCCTGCTGCTGTGCACGCTCGGCTACGCGCTGGGTCATCCGGACGCGTCGGCCGGTTCCGTACTGCGGCTGGTCTGGTGCGTGGCGCCCGTGGCCGCCACCGTGTACTTCGCGGTCGCGGTGGCCCGCACCGACCCCGGCACCCGCCCCCGGCCCGGGCTCTCGGCGATCGGCCTCGGCCACGGCCGCCTGATGGCCATCTCCGCCACCACGACCGCCCTGTCGACCGTGCTCGGCTCGATGCTCGCCCTGCTCTTCTTCCTGCACCTGCGCGGCGATCTGACCGGCATGCCGTTCGACGGCGCGGCCTCGCAGTTCCTCGCCGCGGACCAGCCGCTGCCGCTCCCTGCGGCTCTGACCCTGTTGGCCATGGTGCCGATCGCCGCCTCGGTGGCCACCGCGCTGGTGCTGCGGCCGCGCGGTGGAAAGCCGGGCCGCACGGGCCGCTACAGCCGGGCTGCCGCACGGTCCGGCGCGGTCCGCACCGGTCGGCACGCCGTCGGCGCCCAGGCGGCTGGGGGCGCGCACGAAGCCCGCGCCGAACAGGCCGAGGGCCCGACGGCCGCCGCGGGACCCGACGGGGGCGTGCTCGACGCCCCCCAGCTCTTCGCTCCCCAGACCGCGCCCGGCGGACTCCCGTGGGGTGCGGCCGTGCTGGCCGCGGGCCTCGCCGTGGAGACGTACGCGAGCCGTTCGGACAGCGCGTCCGGGCCGGCGCTGCCCGGCGGTTTCGTCGGCGGCCCCGCCGGGGTGCTCGTCGGCTGGGCCCTCACCGCGGTCGGCCTCGCGCTCGCCGGACCTGCGATCACCTACGTCTGCGGACGTCTGCTCCAGGCCGCACGGCCCGGCGCACTGCGGCTGCTGGCCGGCCGGGTGCTCCAGACGGAGGCGCGACGCATCGGGCAGCCGCTCGGCGTGGTCTGCGCGGTGGCGTCGGGCGCGTACGCCATGGCGACGCTGTACGCGGGTGTGCGCCCCGACTTCGGTCCGCTGACCGCCCTCGGCGCCCTGCTGGTGGCGGGATGCACCCTCCTGACGCTGGTCACGGCCGCCGTCGAGGCCAGGCAGGCCCGCGCGGACACCACGGCCGCGCTGCTGCGCCTCGGTGCTCCCGCCACGATGCTCCGTAGTGCGGCGGGCCTGCGGGTCGGCGCGCTGCTCGCCGTGTTCGGCCCGCTGACGTGGGTGGTCGCCGAGCTCGCCGCGCTTCCCCTGGCCCGCTGAGTCGCCTCCGTACCGACTCGCCGAAGTCCCGGGAAAAAGGTCCGCGGAACCCGATGAGTTCTGCCGCGGACCCCGGTCTACCCCTGCGAACGGCAGCACACCGACGGGAGAGGCCCCTCATGTACCAGCAGATGATCTTCGTGAACCTGCCCGTGACCGACGTGGACACCTCCAAGAAGTTCTTCACGGAGCTCGGCTACTCGATCAACCCGCAGTTCTCGACCGACGACTGCGCCTGTGTGGTGATCAGCGACACGATCATCGCGATGATGCTGAGCAAGCCGCGCTACTCCGACTTCACGAAGAAGGAGATCGCCGACGCGACGAAGACCAGCGAGGTGCTGCTCTGTCTGAGCGCCGAGAGCCGCGAGAAGGTCGACGAACTGGTCGACAAGGCGATCGCGGCCGGCGGCTCCGCGACCGGCGACACGCAGGACCAGGGCTTCATGTACGGCCGATCCTTCGACGACCCGGACGGCCACAGCTGGGAGGTCGTGTGGATGGACCCGGCGGCGGTCAAGGGCTGAACCTCCGGAGCCACCACTGCGGCAGGGGGCCGGGACGTGCGGCACGGGGGTCCGCGCGGTCGACCGGAGGCGCCGCCCGCCACGGGGCAGAGTTGTACGGGGGGGGGAGGCAGGCCGCGCGGCACAGGGCAGTCGTACGGGGGCCGGCCGCCCGCAACAGGACAGTCGTACGGGGGCGGGGGGGGGGGGCAAGGGGAGGGCCGAGCCACCCCCACCGACCGCCCCCCCCGCCAGCGCGTAGCCCACACCCCCCCCCCCTCCCCCCCCCCCCCCCTC
>NZ_JBHXJC010000006.1:122355-175312 GCF_042723265.1 Streptomyces sp. NPDC058371
GTGCAGCACCGTCAGTTCGGCCGGTGAACGCCCTGCACGGACCTCTCCGTGCGCCATCAGCGCCCGGCCCGGGCGGGGCGCACCGGACACAGGGGTCCCCCCCCCCCCCCCCCGCGCGGCACGCCTAGCATGGGCGCGTGCAGCCGATACCCGCTCCCGAGTCCGCCGCCTCGCCCGGCCGGGGAGGGACCCCCGTCGCGTCCCACGACCGCGAGATCGAGTCCCTCGCCGAGTTCGACGAGGTCGTCGCGGAGCACGGCTCCCTCGCCCACTACCGCGTCCAGGCCGTCGACCTGACGGACCGTACGAAGACGCTGCTCTCGGTCGACTCCGCGGGCGCCGTCTTCCTCGGCTGCCCCATGGACCCGGAGGCGGCCGGCGCTGTCCGGTCCACGGGCGCGCTGGTCTTCCCGCCCGTCCCGGGCCTGCCCTTCGACCCGTACCGCGGGCTCCTGTACTCCCCCGACGAGCTCTTCGCGTCGCTCGAAGCGGGCTACGAAGCGACACCCGACGCGCGCGCGTACGGCTGGTTCCAGCGGACCAAGTCCGACGGTGACGTCTTCGCGTCGATGCTGCGCGCGATCCACGACGACGCCGTCTCCGACGCCCTCGACGAACTCCTCGCCGGTGTGCGGGTGGTGGGCGTCATGGGCGGCCACGCCATGGGGCGCGGCACTACGGCGTACGAGGGCGCGGCCCGCCTCGGCCGCGATCTGGCGCGTGCCGGTTTCACGGTCGCCACCGGCGGCGGCCCGGGCGCGATGGAGGCCGCGAACCTCGGTGCGTACGCGGCCCCGTTCGACGACGGGATGCTCGCGGAGGCCCTCCAACTCCTGGCCGGCGCACCGTCGTTCCGGCCGTCGGTGACCGACTGGGCGCGTGCCGCCTTCGCGGTGCGCGAGCGCTGGCCCGCGGGCGGCACCTCCATCGGCATCCCGACCTGGTTCTACGGGCACGAGCCGCCGAACGCGTTCGCGTCGGGCATTGCCAAGTACTTCGCCAACGCCACCCGCGAGGACGGCCTGCTGGCGCGCTGCACGGCGGGCGTCGTCTTCCTCCCGGGCGCCGCCGGCACCATTCAGGAGATTTTCGACAACGCCACCCCCAACTACTACGAATCACGCGGCGAGCCCACCCCGATGGTTCTCGTCGACGAGGCGCACTGGACCGAGAAGCACCCGACCTGGCCGCTTCTGCAATCCCTGGCGCGCGACCGCTCGATGGAGTCCCGGATCGCTCTGGTGGACCGGATCGAACAGGCTCCGGAGGTTCTCAAACGCCTCGGCGGTTAACAACCAAGTAAAGTCAACGACACGACAGGGCATATGCATTGACAGCCCTTAGGTGACACTTATAGACCTGTGAGACTCCTGGGGGTCCTGTTGCCACGACAAAACCCCCGTAACCCCCCGCAGTTGCGCATTCTGTGAAGGGCAATCGTGTCCATATCTCGCCGTACCGCACGTTCCGTGCGCATTCTCGGTGTTGCCTCCGCCACGGCCGCGCTCGCGCTCGGCGTCGCGGGCAACGCCCTCGCCTGCAACATCCGTGACTTCTCCGCCGTCGCCGCCTGCGACGACAAGGGGAAGGGCACCATCACCGTCACCGACACGGACGCCTCGGGCGTCCTGGCCACCGTCTCGGTCTACCTGGAGTCGAACGGGGCGGACGAGAAGCTCGTCGGCACCGACACGGTCAAGGGCACCCGTGAGGGCGCCACCGTCACCTTCTCCGAGGACTGGGCCCCGAAGGGCCAGTACCGGATCCACATCAAGGCCGCGAACATCGTCGACGAGGACGTCTCGCCGAACCTGACCGCCCCGTCCGAGGCGTGCAAGACGTCGGAGACCCCGAAGCCCTCGGAGACGCCGAAGCCTTCGGAGACCCCGTCCTCCTCCGCGACCCCCTCGGCGACGCCGTCGGAGTCGGACAGCACCGCTCCCGCGGCCACTCCCGGGGACAACGAGCCGTCCCCCGCGGCCGGTGACTCGAACCTCGCCGAGACCGGTGCGAACTCCAACACCGGCACGATCGCCGGTGTCGCCGGCGCGTTCGTCGTCGTCGGCGGCGGCGCCGTGTACTTCGGAATGCGCCGTCGCGGCGCCTCGAAGACCGGCTGACGCCCGCACACCGTACGACCGGGTGGCCCGCTCCTTCCCCGGGGGCGGGCCACCCGTCTGTCCGGGGCCGCCGCCACGGCTATCCGAACGTGGCCCGCTCCAGCCAGAACTCCAGCAGTTCCCGCTCCCCCAGGACCTCGACCCGCTCGTCGTCCAGCGGCAGCCGGCGGTAGAACGCGAGGAGTAGGGCGGTCAGCGGACCGCGCAGCGCCACCGTCGCCTTCTCGTGCCCGCGGTGCCAGTCCACGCCCTCCTCGGTGAGCTCGACGACCCACTCGGCGTTCAACTCGGGCGTGCCGTCGGTGGCATGGAGGTGGATGCTGCGGCCGGCACCGCGCAGTTGCTTCGCGGCATCGTGCGGCCGCGTCCGCTGCACATACGCGACGATGTCCAGCCATTCGTCGATCGCGTCGGCCGCCACGTCGGGCGCGACCTCGTACGGCAGTCCGGCGGCCAGGGTCGCGTCGGCGCGGTGGATCGCCAGCTCGTGGGTCATCCGCCGGGCCCAGAAGCCGGAGGTGGGCGTGCCGGCCCACCCCCACACCGTGGTGTCGGGTCCCGCCTCCCGCAGCGCGGCGACGACCGTCTCGCCGGTCTCCGCGAGCCAGGCGTCCAGGGCGGCGGGATCCCCCTCGGCCTCCGGGCCCCCGGCCAGGGCCACGGCCGCCTCGGGCACCTGCTCCTGCGCCCGCGTACGGACCAGGTCCTCGGTCCACCGCAGCGCCCCGCCCGTGTGCCGTACGAGCCGCTCGAACGACCAGTCGGGGCAGGTCGGCACGGCGGCGGACAGCTCCGCCCCGGAGGTCACCACATCCCTCAACTGCCGTACCTGCAGCTCGATCGCGTCGCAGTAGCGGTCATGTGCGAGTAGCGTCATGATCCGCACTTTATGCGGCCGAAGGCGCTCCGAGTACGACAATTTCGGCTGCGTCGAACTCCACCCCGACCTCGTCACCGGGCTCGGGTGCGTCCCGCAGCGCACACGCCGCCTCCAGCGGGGGCGCGTCCTCCGGCTGAAGCTGTACGGCGACATGGGTGCCCCGGAACGTGCGGGCCGCCACCGTGCAGCGCAGCCCGTCCGCGGGCGCCACCAGCCGTACTCCGGCGGGCCTGATGAGGAGCGTGCCCGGGCCCTGGGGCGCTTCTTCGGACACCGGGACCTTGCCCCACGGCGTGTCCGCGACCTCACCGCTCACCGTCGCCTCGACCACGTTGTCGAAGCCGAGGAAGCGCGCCACGAACTCGTCCGCCGGATGCTGCCAGACCTCAAGGGGCGTCCCGGACTGGGCGATCCGCCCGTCGCGCATCACGACGACCCGGTCGGCCAGCGCGAACGCCTCGCCCTGGTCATGGGTCACGGCGAGCACGGTCGTGCCCAACTCACGGAAGAGCTGCCCCAGTTCGACGACCAGCCGCTCCCGCAGCGAGCGGTCGAGCTGGCCCAGCGGCTCGTCCAGCATCAGCAGCCGGGGACGCGGGGCGAGGGCACGGGCCAGCGCCACTCGCTGCTGCTCACCGCCGGAGAGGGAGGCGACGGCCCTGGACGCGGCGCCGGGCAGGCCCACGAGCTCCAGCAACTCCCTCACCCGTACGCCCTGTTCGCCCTTCGGGACGCCGTGCATCCGCAGCCCGAAGGCGACGTTGCCGCCGACATCCCGCTGCGGGAAGAGCTGATGGTCCTGGAACATCAGCCCGACGCCCCGCCGATGCGCGGGCACCCCCGACTGATCGCGGCCGTCGAGCTGGACCCGGCCCGCGTCGAGCGTCTGCAGTCCCGCCACCGCCCGCAGCAGTGTCGACTTGCCGCTGCCGCTCGGTCCGAGCACGCAGACGATCTCGTGCTCGGCGACGTCGAGGCCGACGGCGTCGAGCACGGGCCGCCCGCCGAACCGTACGGTCGCCGCCTCGATGCCGAGCAGGGCACCCCGCACCTCCGTGAGCCTGGTCATCAGAACTCCCCCGTCGGGTCGGTCCGCAAGCGCTCCAGAACCAGCAGCGCCACCGCGCACACCACCATCAAGATCGTCGAAAGGGCCATCGCCTGACCGTAGTTCAGGTCACCGGCACGACCGAGGAGCCGGGCCACAGCGACCGGCAGCGTCGGATTGTCCGGCCGCGCGATGAAGACGGTCGCCCCGAACTCGCCCAGCGAGACGGCGAAGGCGAACCCGGCCGCGATCAGCAGCGCCCGCCGCACCATCGGCAGATCGACCTCGCGCCACACCCGCCACGGCGACGCCCCGAGCACGGTCGCCGCCTCCCGCAACCGCTCGTCCACCGCGCGCAGGACGGGCAGCATCGTGCGGACCACGAACGGGACACCGACGAGTGCCTGCGCGAGCGGCACCAGGATCCAGGAGGACCGCAGATCCAGCGGCGGCTCGTCCAGGGCGATCAGGAACCCGAAGCCGACCGTGACCGCGGAGACGCCGAGCGGCAGCATCAGCAGCGCGTCGAACCCGCGGACGAGCCGGCCCGCACGCCGGGTGAGGGCGGTGGCCGCGAGAGCGCCGATCAGCACGGCGACGGCGGTGGCGGCGAACGCGTACTGGAGCGAGTTGCCGATCGCCTCGATCGGCGCCACCAGGAAGATGCCGCCGTCCTCGGAGGTGAGCGCTCTGTAGTACGCCAACCCGTAACCGCCGGGGGTGTCCAGGGACCGCTGGACCAGCACCCCGAGAGGCAGCACGAGCAGGACGGCGATGCTCGCGAGGACCCCGGCGAGCAGCGCCCACTGCCCGGCCCCACGCGGCCGGCGCGCGGTCATCGAGGCGTCCACCAGACGCAGGGCGGTCTCCCGGCGCCGTACGGTCCAGGCGTGCACCGCGAGGATCGCGCCGACCGCCACGAACTGGACGATGGTCAGCACGGCGGCGGTGGAGAGATCGAAGATCTCCGAGGTCTGCCGGTAGATCTCGACCTCGAGGGTCGAGAAGGTGGGGCCGCCGAGGATCTGCACCACACCGAACGAGGTGAAGGTGAAGAGGAAGACCATGAGAGCGGCAGCGGCGAGGGCGGGCCCGAGAGCCGGCAGGGTCACCTTGCGCCAGGCGGCGAACCGGGAGGCGCCGAGCATCCGCGCGGCCTCCTCCTGACGCGGGTCGAGCTGCGCCCAGAGACCGCCGACCGTCCGGACGACGACGGCGTAGTTGAAGAAGACGTGCGCGAGCAGGATCGCCCAGACAGTGGTGTCCAGCCGTACGCCCCACAGCTCGTCGAGCAGCCCGCCCCGGCCGACCAGCGCCAGGAATGCGGTGCCGACGACGACGGTCGGCAGCACGAAGGGGACGGTGACCACCGCCCGCAGCACCTGCTTGCCCCGGAACTCGAAGCGCGCGAAGACATACGCGCCGGGGAGCGCGATCAGCAGCGTGAGCGCGGTCGACGCGCACGCCTGCCAGGTGGTGAACCACAGGACGTGCCGGATGTCGGACTGGGCGAGCACCTCGCCGATCCGCCCGAACCGCCAGACCCCGTCGGCCTTGAGCCCGCGGCCGACGATCGCCGCCACCGGGTACGCGAAGAAGGCCGCGAAGAACGCGACGGGCAGCGCCATCAGTCCGAGCCGCGCCGCGCCGCCGCGGGAGAGCCCCCTGCGCGCCCGGGACGCCCCGGGCTCCCCCTGTTTCCGGGACTTCCCGGGCGGCCGGGGCGCTACTTCAGTACGAGTGAGGTCCACGACTTGACCCACTGGTCACGGTGGTCGGCGATGGTGCCGGGGGCGAGCGTCTCGGGGTTCTTGGCGGCCGGCCCGAACTCGGTGAACTCGGCCGGGACCCGGGCGCCCTCGACCACCGGGTACACGAACATGTTCAGCGGCATGTCCTGCTGGAACTTCTTGGTGATCAGGAAGTCCAGCAGCGCCTTGCCGCCCTTGGCGTTCTTCGCGTTGCTCAGCAGGCCCGCGAACTCGATCTGCCGGAAACAGGTGCCGGTGGCGACGCCGGTCGGCGCGGTCTTGGGCCGCGGATCGGCGTAGATGACCTCGGCGGGCGGCGACGAGGCGTACGAGACGACCAGTGGGCGGTCGGCCTTCGCCTTCTTGCCACCGGCCGAACCGGAGAACTCGTCGTTGTAGGCCTGCTCCCAGCCGTCCACGACCTTCACGCCGTTGGCCTTGAGCTTCTTCCAGTAGTCCTGCCAGCCGGTGTCGCCGTACCGCGCCGCGCTGCCGAGCAGGAAGCCGAGGCCCGGCGACGACGTCGAGGCGTTCTCCGTGACGAGCAGGTTCTTGTACGCGGGCTTCACCAGGTCGTCGAAGGACTGCGGCGGGGCCAGCTTGTGGTCGGCGAAGTACTGCTTGTCGTAGTTGACGCAGATGTCACCGGAGTCGATGGGTGTGACGCGGTGCTCGGCCTTGTCGAGCTGGACGTCCGCGGCGACGGCGGACAGGCCCTTGGCCGCGTACGGCTGGAAGAGTCCGTTGTCGAGCGCGCGGGACAGCAGTGTGTTGTCGACGCCGAAGAAGACGTCGCCCTGCGGGTTGTCCTTGGTGAGGATGGCCTTGTTGACGGCCTGCCCGGCGTCGCCGTCCTTGAGGACCCTGACCTTGTACCCGGACTCCTTCTCGAACGCCTTGAGCACGCTCTTCGAGGCGGCGAAGGAGTCATGGCTGACGAGGGTCACGGTCTTGGACCCGGAGCCGGCGTTGTCGTCGGACGAGCCGCACGCGGAGAGCGTGACGAGCCCGAGACCGGTGGCGACGACCGCTGCCGTCAACCTCTTGGTGGTGCTCACTGAATTCCTCCTGGGATGACCAGGAAGAGACGCGGCCCTGCCCGGGAACCTCTGATAGTTCCCGGGCAGGGCGCAACAGCTTGAGTAACGACCGAACTTCCTACCCAGAATGACCTGGGCAAGGTTCAGAGGGTCTGCGGCCTGTGCCGCACTCTCAGCGCTGTGGCGCTCCCCTGTCGGAATATGAAGATGTACGTACGCCAGTCAGACTACCGCTCCCTCGCCGGAACGCGGCTGGTGGCTCCCCGGTGACACCGGGCAGCCGGGTCCTAGCGCTCCGCCGCCGCCAGCTGCCCGCAGGCCCCGTCGATCTCCTGGCCGCGGGTGTCCCGGACGGTGACCGGCACGCCGTGGGCCGCGATGGCCTCGACGAACGCCTTCTCGTCCTCGGGCCGCGAGGCGGTCCACTTGGAGCCGGGCGTCGGGTTCAGCGGGATCAGGTTCACGTGCACGGGCTTGCCCTTGAGCAGCCGTCCGAGCCGGTCACCACGCCACGCCTGGTCGTTGATGTCACGGATGAGGGCGTACTCGATGGACAGCCGGCGCCCCGACTTGGCCGCGTACTCCCAGCCGGCGTCCAGCACCTCGCGCACCTTCCACCGCGTGTTCACGGGGACGAGGGTGTCGCGCAGCTCGTCGTCCGGCGCGTGCAGGGAGATGGCGAGGCGGCACTTGAAGCCCTCGTCGGAGAACCGGTGGATCGCGGGCACCAGGCCCACGGTCGACACGGTGATTCCGCGCTGCGAGAGCCCCAGACCGTCCGGCTCGGGGTCGGTGAGCGCCCGGATCGAGCCCACGACCCGCTTGTAGTTGGCGAGCGGCTCGCCCATGCCCATGAAGACGATGTTGCTCAGCCGCGCCGGGCCACCGGGAATCTCGCCGTCCCGCAGGGCGCGCATGCCGTCCACGATCTGGTGCACGATCTCGCCGGTGGACAGATTCCGGTCCAGCCCGGCCTGTCCGGTGGCGCAGAACGGGCAGTTCATCCCACAGCCGGCCTGCGAGCTGATGCACATGGTGACCCGGTCCGGGTACCGCATCAGCACGGATTCGACGAGCGTGCCGTCGAAGAGCCGCCACAGGGTCTTGCGGGTGGTGTCGTCGTCACAGCTGATGTGCCGGACGACGGACATCAGCTCGGGCAGCAGCGCTTCCTGCAGCTTCCCGCGCGAGGCGGCCGGGATGTCCGTCCACTGCTCCGGGTCGTGCGCGTACCGCGCGAAGTAGTGCTGCGAGAGCTGCTTGGCGCGAAACGGCTTCTCACCGATCGCGGCAACCGCCTCTTTACGCTCGGCGGGCGTGAGATCGGCAAGGTGCCGCGGCGGCTTCTTGGCTCCGCGGGGGGCGACGAAAGTGAGTTCTCCGGGCTTAGGCATAGCTCTACCAGTGTCGCAGACATATGAAGAGAGGCCCGCCGCCCTGTGGACAGCGAGCCTCTCACTCAAGAACTGCAGGTCAGCGACGTACAACAAGGTCAGGGCGCAGTGGTCAGCCGGAGCCCACGAAGATCACCAGGAGCAGCCACACCACGGGTGCCGTCGGCAGGAGCGAGTCCAGCCGGTCCATGATGCCGCCGTGCCCCGGCAGCAGCGTGCCCATGTCCTTGATGCCCAGGTCCCGCTTGATCATGGACTCGCCGAGGTCACCGAGCGTGGCGCTGGCGGCCACCGCGAACCCGATGAGCAGACCCTGCCACCAGCTGCCGTCGTCGATCAGGAACTGCATGCACAGCGCACCCGCGGCCATCGCGAAGGTGACCGCTCCGACCAGGCCCTCGCGGGTCTTGCCGGGGCTGATGCGCGGCGCCAGTTTGTGCTTGCCGAAGCGCCAGCCGACGGCGTACGCGCCGGTGTCGCTGACGACCGTCAGGAGCAGGAACGTCAGGACGCGCCGCGGACCGTCGTCGGCCGTGAGCATCATCGCCACGAACGTCGCCAGGAACGGCACGTAGAAGGCCGCGAAAACCCCGGCGGTGACGTCCTTGAGGTAGCCCTCGGGCGGTTCGGTCATCCGCCAGACCAGGACGGCCAGCGCGGTGAGCGCCATCGCCACCCACGCACCCTCGGCGCCCCTGACGTAACCGGCGACGACCATCGCCGCGCCGCCGATCGCCAGCGGTACGAGGGGCGCCTTGATGCCCTTGCGCTCCTCGAGCCGTGAGGTGAGCTCCCACAGCCCCACGACCACGGCGACGACGATCACGCCGACGAACACGGCTTTGACGATGAACAACGACGCGATGATCACCGCACCGAGCCCGACGCCCACCCCTATGGCCGCACCCAGGTCCCGGCCCGCACTCTTCTTCTGCGGCGCGGGTACTGGCTGGTGGGCGCTGGGCATGGGCTCCTGCGGACTTGGCTGGTTGTGCGACGGCGTCCCGTAGGGCGCCGTCTGCGGTGTGTCGTCGCGGAACAAGGGGCCACTCAGCCGAGCGGCCCCCCGGTCGTCATCCTGGTCTCCGCCGTGTGCGGGTACGTCGGGCACGATGGGCATGGGGCGAGTCTGCTGGGCGTCATGCGCATCGTACGCGGGACCCGCCGGGGCAGCCCCCTGGACAGGCCCCTGGTCGGAAGGCCCCCAGTACCCGGCTTGTGGCGGCGCCCCCCAGGAAGAGTCGTTCATCAGACCTCGAGAAGCTCCGCTTCCTTGTGCTTGAGGAGCTCGTCCACCTGGGCGACGTACTTCGCCGTGGTGTCGTCGAGCTCCTTCTCCGCACGACGGCCCTCGTCCTCGCCGACCTCGCCGTCCTTGACGAGCTTGTCGATCGTCTCCTTGGCCTTGCGGCGGATGGAACGGATCGAGATCTTGGAGTCCTCGGCCTTGGTCTTGGCGACCTTGATGTACTCCTTGCGGCGGTCCTGGGTCAGCTCCGGGAACGTCACACGGATGATGTTGCCGTCGTTGCTGGGGTTGACACCCAGGTCCGAGTCGCGAATCGCCTGCTCGATGTTGCGCAGCGCGCTCTTGTCGAACGGGGTCACCACCGCCATGCGCGGCTCCGGCACCGAGAACGAGGCCAGCTGGTTGATCGGCGTCAGTGCGCCGTAGTAGTCGGCCACGATCTTGTTGAACATCGCCGGGTGCGCACGACCGGTGCGGATCGCGGCGAAGTCCTCCTTGGCGACCACGACGGCCTTCTCCATCTTCTCCTCGGCTTCGAGGAGGGTCTCTTCGATCACCACTTGCTCCTGCGTCTCTGAGTAGGCCCGGCAGCTGTTCCTCGTCGGGGTCGGCGGCCGGCTGCGTCGCGTCTTGTTCCTGCACGGTTGCGGACCGGCAGGACATTGTCCATCCCCCGGTCAGGGTCCGTCCCCGGCGGGGTGAGTCCCCGTCAGGGTGCGTCCCCGGTCAGGCCCGGCTGTCCTGGTCACCCACGAGTGTGCCGATCTTCTCACCCTTGACGGCCCGAGCGATATTGCCCTCCGCCAGGAGCTCGAAGACCAGGATGGGGAGCTTGTTGTCCCGGCACAGCGTGATGGCGGTCATGTCGGCGACCTTGAGGTCGCGAGTGATGACCTCTCCATAGCTGAGCGAGTCGAACTTGACGGCCCCGGGGTTGGTCTTCGGGTCGGAGTCATAGACACCGTCCACCCCGTTCTTGCCCATGAGCAGCGCCGCGGCGTCGATCTCCAGGGCGCGCTGGGCGGCGGTGGTGTCGGTGGAGAAGTACGGCATGCCCATACCGGCGCCGAAGATGACCACGCGGCCCTTCTCCAGGTGACGCACGGCGCGCAGCGGGATGTAGGGCTCGGCGACCTGTCCCATGGTGATCGCGGTCTGCACGCGGCTGTCGATGCCCTCCTTCTCCAGGAAGTCCTGGAGGGCCAGGCAGTTCATGACCGTGCCGAGCATGCCCATGTAGTCGGAACGGGCCCGGTCCATGCCGCGCTGCTGCAGTTCGGCACCGCGGAAGAAGTTGCCGCCGCCGATGACGACGGCGATCTGCGCGCCGCCCCGTACGACGGACGCGATCTCGCGGGCGATCTTGTGCACCACATCGGGGTCGACGCCCAGTCCGCCGCCGCCGGCGAACGCCTCGCCGGAAAGCTTCAGCAGAAAGCGTCCCGCGCCTTTGCCGTCTTCGCTCTTCTCGCCGTTGTCGGCCTGGGTGGTGGTCATCGAGCTCTCGCCTCTTTTACGTGTCGCACATACGAAGAAGGCCATTGCCGGTGGGTGTTGGCTCCCATACGCGGCAATGGCCTCCTCGTCAGATCTGCTGTCGTCCGTCACACACGCGCGCGTGCCGGTCTGTGCGACCGACACAGACGACTGCTGTCGACCCTAGCGGGGTCGCGCGTCGATCGCGGTACGGACTCAGATGCCGACCTTGATGCGCGTGAAGCGCTTCAGGGTGACACCGGCCTCGTCCAGGACCTTCTGGACGGACTTCTTGTTGTCGAGCGCGTACGGCTGACCGAGGAGAGTGGCCTCCTTGAAGAAGCCGTTGACGCGACCCTCGACGATCTTCGGGAGCGCGGCCTCGGGCTTGCCCTCGGCGCGGGTGGTCTCCTCGGCGACGCGACGCTCGGACTCGACGACCTCGGCCGGGACGTCCTCACGGGAGAGGTACTTCGGCGCGAAGGCGGCGATGTGCTGCGCGATGCCCTTCGCAAGGCCGGCGTCGGCCTTGTCCAGCTCGACCAGAACACCGATCTGCGGGGGCAGGTCGGGCATGGTGCGGTGCATGTACGCGGTGACGTAGGCGCCGGAGAACTGGGCGAAGCGGTCCAGGACGATCTTCTCGCCCAGGTTCGCGTTGGCCTCGTCGACGAACGCCTGGACCGTCTTGCCGGCCTCGATCTCGGACGCGAGCAGCGCCTGGATGTCGGCGGGGGAGGACTTGGCGGCGTGCTCGGCGATCTGGTTGGCGACGACCTGGAACTTCTCGCTCTTGGCGACGAAGTCCGTCTCGCACTTCAGCTCGACCAGGACACCGGAGGTGTTGTCGTCGGCGATGATCGAGACCACGGCGCCGTTCTCGGCGGAGCGGCCCTCGCGCTTGGCGACGCCCTTCTGGCCCTTGATGCGCAGCGCCTCGACAGCCTTGTCGACATCGCCGTCGGCCTCGTCCAGTGCCTTCTTGCAGTCCATCATGCCGGCGCCGGTGAGCTCACGGAGCTTCTTGACGTCGGCGGCGGTGTAGTTCGCCATGATTCCTGGAATCTCTCTCGAAGTCTGAAGATCTACGGGACGAACGGCGGGGGCCTTGTGAGCCCCCGCCGTTCTCAACCCGAAAGGGTGACGGTTCAGGCCTGCTCGGCGTCCGCGGCCGGGGCCTCGGCGGCGGGGGCCTCAGCAGCAGGGGCCTCGGCAGCGGGGGCCTCGGCAGCGACCTCGGCCGGGGCCTCAGCGACAGCGGCCTCGTCGGCCTGCTCGGCGTCGGCGACCTTCTCCGTCTCGGCGGAGGTCTGGACCTCGGGCTCGTCGGCCTTCTTCTCACCCTCGAGCAGGTCGCGCTCCCACGCGGCCAGCGGCTCGCCCGCGGCCTTGTCACCCTCGGCGGCCTTGCCGGCGCCGGAACGGGAGATGAGGCCCTCGGCGACGGCGTCGGCGATCACGCGGGTGAGCAGGGTGACGGAGCGGATCGCGTCGTCGTTGCCCGGGATCTTGTAGTCGACCTCGTCGGGGTCACAGTTGGTGTCGAGGATGGCGACGACCGGAATGTGGAGCTTCCGGGCCTCACCGACCGCGATGTGCTCCTTCTTGGTGTCCACGATCCAGACGGCGCTGGGCACCTTGGACATCTCGCGGATACCACCGAGGGTCTTCTCCAGCTTGGCCTTCTCGCGCGACAGCACGAGAAGCTCCTTCTTGGTGAGACCCGACGCGGCGACGTCCTCGAAGTCGATCTGCTCGAGCTCCTTGAGGCGCTGCAGACGCTTGTAGACGGTCGAGAAGTTGGTGAGCATGCCGCCCAGCCAGCGCTGGTTGACGTAAGGCATGCCGACGCGGGTGGCCTGCTCCGCGATGGCCTCCTGCGCCTGCTTCTTCGTGCCGACGAACATGACCGTGCCGCCGTGGGCGACGGTCTCCTTGACGAACTCGTAGGCGCGGTCGATGTACGACAGCGACTGGAGCAGGTCGATGATGTAGATGCCGTTGCGCTCCGTGAAGATGAAGCGCTTCATCTTCGGGTTCCAACGACGGGTCTGGTGACCGAAGTGGACGCCGCTTTCCAGCAGCTCCCGCATCGTGACGACGGCCATGGCCGTTCTCCTTGAGTTTCTCGGTTGTGCCGCGCGTGCCGGACGGCACTCGCGCCTGACGCCCGCGATGCGCCTTGCCACGAAGGACCGAGGGGCGCTGACAACGGCTTTCGTCGGAGACGAGGGCCTGCTGCCGGGGCGTGCGAAGTCGACCCGGTGACCCGGATCGCCACAAGAAGTGTACGGGACCCGCGAGGCACCGGGTGACGCCGCTGTCCACAACCGACGAGTACTCCACAGATCCCGGCCATGATCCGCTCCACTGCGGGACGGTTCTCGTATGCGAGCGAAACGATCCGTGTGTACGTGGCCGGTGGTGCTGCTGTGTCTGACGGCGACGGCACTCGGGGCACTGCCCCCGGCCGGCCTCGCCCGAGCGGACGGAGGATCCGCGCCCGGAGCGGCCGGCCCACCACCGCCCGAAGCGGGTCCGGCCCCGCCCGGACCGCCTGGACCGCCAGGCCCGCCACGACCTCCAGGAACCCCTGGAACGCCGGGATCGCCGGGATCGCCGGGATCGCCGGGATCAGTGAGTCCGCCGAGGCCTCCAGGAACACCGGGTCCGCCGGAAGGACCGAGTCCGCCGGGGCCTCCGGGAGCACCGGCACCGCCATCGGCCGACGCATCGGTTCCGGCCATCGGCCGCACCTGGCCCGTGGGCGTACGTCCCTTGGTCCTGCGCGGCTGGGAACCCCCGGCGACGGCGTACGGCCGTGGTCACCGGGGCGTCGACCTGGCGGCCGCCCCCGGCACCCCGGTACGGGCGGTCGCCCCGGGCCGGGTCTCCTTCGCGGGCCGGGTCGCGGGACGAGGGGTCGTCTCGGTGGAACTCTCGGGCACCGGCGACCCACCCCTGCGGACGACCTACGAGCCGGTCCTCCCCTCGGTGAAGAAGGGCGACGAGGTGGCGGCGGGCGATGCCCTGGGCGTCGTCGAAGCGACGGGCACGCACTGTCCGGAGGCCTGCCTGCACTGGGGCCTGCTGAGAGCCGACCTCTACCTGGACCCGCTGTTGCTGCTGCCCCCTTGGCTGCTGCACAGGGGGCCGTCCCGACTGCTGCCCGTGTTCGGCGTCCGCGTATAGACGGGGGCGCGGCTCAGCCCCTGCCCGTGTTCGGCGTCCGCGTATAGACGGGGGCGCGGCTCAACCCCTGCCCGTGTTCGGCGTCCGCGTATAGACGGGGGCGCGGCTCAGCCCCTGCCCGTGTTCGGCGTCCGCGTATAGACGGGGGCGGGGCTCAGCCCCGGACGCCCCGCAGCGCCATGGCGACGGCGGCATCCGTGATCGCGGTCGGATCCTCCGCCGCACCCAGCTCGATACGGCGCACCGCGGCGTCGACAACACCCTGGAGCAGCATCGCGGCCAGCCTCGGCTCGCCGTGGCCCATCTCCCCGAGCGCCTCGACGATCATCGCGACGAGCCCGCCGTGCGCCGCGCGGATCTTCTCGCGGGCCCCGGCGTCGAGCTCGCTCGCGGAGATCGCGACCACGGCGCGGTGCCGCCGGTCCCCCACCAGGGCCAACTGCTGCCGGACATAGGCCTCGACCTTGCCCTCAGCCGTGCCGGCCTGCTCCATCGCCGCGGAGACCTCCGCCGCCCAGACCGGGAAGTCCGCCTCGCAGAGCTCTTCGACGACGGCGGCCCGGGACCGGAAGTACTCATAGACGGACGACCGCGCCAGGCCCGTCCGCTCGGCGAGGGCCGGGAAGGTCAGCGCTTCCGTCCCGCCCTCGGACAACAGGGACCGTGCCGCGTCCAACAGGGCGGCTCGCTGCATCGACCGGTGCTCGGCCACTGAGGCCGCTCGAATCCTTGGCACGTCAACCACTTTACGGACGGACCGCCGCCGACGGGAGCGTCTCGGCCCACCGGCTCGAGCCCGCGTCCCCCCAACCGAGCCTGGGACCCCCAGCACAACCGGTGCCCGCCGCTCCCGGGCAGGGACGATTCAGCGGGCCCGACCGCGTAACGGGTCAGCGGCCGAAGCTCGCCAGCTTCGCGCGCAGCTGGAGCACGGACTTCGTATGGATCTGGCTCACCCGGCTCTCGGTCACCCCGAGCACGTTTCCGATCTCGGCGAGCGTGAGTCCCTCGTAGTAGTAGAGCGTGACCACGGTCTTCTCCCGGTCGGGCAGCGTGTTGATCGCCCGCGCCAGGAACCGCCGCAGCTCCCGGTCCTCGGCGACCTCCACGGGGTTGTCGGCCGCGGTGTCCTCAAGGGTGTCCATGAGGCTCAGCCGGTCGCCGCCCTCACCCCCGACGTGCAGCAGCTCCTCCAGGGCGACCACGTTCGCCAGCGACAACTGGCTGAACACCGCGTGGAGTTCCTCGACCGCGATGCCCATCTCCGCGGCCACCTCGCCCTCCGACGGCGTACGTCTGAGCCGGGCCTCCAGCGTGGCGTACGCCCGCTCGACGTTGCGTGCCTTCTGCCGCACCGAGCGCGGGATCCAGTCCAGCGCCCGCAGCTCGTCGATCATCGCGCCCCGGATCCGCGTGATCGCATAGGTCTCGAACTTGATCTCACGCCCGATGTCGAACTTCTCGATCGCGTCGATCAGCCCGAACACCCCCGACGAGACGAAGTCCGCCTGCTCCACGTTGGCCGGCAGCCCCACGCTGACGCGCCCCGCGACGTACTTCACCAACGGTGAGTAGTGCAGGATCAGCTGCTCGCGCAGCCGCTCGTCCCCCGTCGCCTTGTACGACCGCCACAGCTCGTCGAGCGTCGAGGGAGCGGGCGGCCGCACGCTGCCGCGGGCAGCAGGGGGAGCTGCCGCCCGGTCAGACCCGGAGGTGTGCTGGGGCATTCGTCGCCTAGTGCCGTTCTGCCGTGAACTGGGGATGCCTGGGTGAGCTGTCGGTCTGATACCGAGATGCCTGTCTGCGTCGGAATCCACGTGAGCGTAGCGTGACTAAGCTGTCGCAGTGAGCGAAGGGCGGCGGATCACCCTCACGCGAATGCCGTCCGCGGGACGCCTCCCGGACGCCCGGCGGTCGCCCTGTGTGACCACCGCCAGGCGCCAACTGCGGGAATTGCCAAGGGTGTCGGGGTTAGCCCGGACGGCCGAACACGCTCGGTCAACACTGACCGTGACCTCCGTGAACGGAGATCATCGCCTGGCGTGTCAACTTCCAGCCGTCGCCGTGTCGTTCGACGAAGCCAAGTGCTCGGAGTTCGTACAGTCTCCCGACCGCGTCGTCCTCCGTCGTCCCCGCGCCCCGAGCGATCCGGTCCGCGGACGCCGTCCCTCGGCCCGGCAGCGCGGCCAGCACCCGAGCGGCTCCCGGCTCCAGCAGGTCGCGCGGCAGCACCGGTCCGCGGCGGTCGGGGGCCAGCTCGCCCATGTCGCCGATCAGCTCGACGACTTCCGCGGCATCGGAGACCAGGACCGCGTCCGCACGCAGGAGTTCGTGCACCCCCGCCGAGAGTCCGCTGGTGGCGGGGCCCGGCACACCCATGGTGAAGCGGCCGAGCCGCTGCGCCGCACGGGCCGTGACCAGCGCACCGCTCCGATACGCCGCCTCGATGACGACCGTCCCCCGGGTGAGGGCCGCGATGACCCTGTTCCGGAGGATGAACCTGCTCGGTGTCGGGTGATCGCCCGGCGGCAACTCCCCCACCACCAGCCCCTGTTCCGCGATTCTGGTGATCAACTGGGTGTGTCCGCGCGGGTAGGGACGGTCCACGCCGCAGGCGAGTACGGCGACGGTGGCACCGCCCGCCCCGAGCACTCCCCGGTGTGCGGCCCCGTCCACCCCGTAGGCCCCGCCGGACACCACCACCCACCCCCGCTCGGCCAGGCCCGCGCCGAGCGTGGCCGCCATATGGGCCCCGTACGCGGTGCAGGCCCGGGCGCCCACGACCGCGACGGACCGCAAGGCCCACATCCGCAGACTGGGCCGGCCGCGCACCCACAACCCCAGGGGCCGGCCGTCGCCGAGATCGTCCAGCTGCGCGGGCCACTCGCCGTCGCCCGGGCACACGTACCTCACCCCGGCGTCCCGTGCCTGCGCCAGATCCTGCTCGGGCCGTGCCCGGGCGGCGCGCCCCAGCAGCCCTTCCCATCGCGTGGACGACACCCCCGGCAGCTGCTCCCCGCCCGTCATCAGCCGCCGGGCCACCTCAACCGCACCGAACTCGCGCACCCACCTGCCGCCCACCTCGTCACCCGGTTCGACGACGCGGGCGAGCGCGACCCGGGCGAGCCGCTCGTCGTCCGTCATGACCGCGAACCGATGCTCATGGGCACGCCCCGCGGAACACCGGTGCGCAGCTGGAGCGCCAGGGCCACGTCCCCGGCGTCGGGCCGGTCGTGCCCCGACAGATCGGCGACGGTCCACGCCACGCGCAGCACCCGGTCCAGGCCGCGCGCGGTCAGCACACCGCGCTCCAGCCCCCGCTCGGCCTCGTCCATCGCGCCCGGCACGGCCTGCCACCGTTTGCGCAGCTCACGCCCCGGCACCTCGCTGTTGGTGTGCCAGGGGGTCCCGGCCAGGCGTGCGGCCGAGCGCTCCCGGGCGGTCCGCACCCGGTCGGCGACGGTCCGCGTGGACTCGCCCCGGGCGTCGCGCGCCGTCAGCTCGGCGCGCGTGACCGGTTCGACCTCGACGCGCAGATCGACCCGGTCGAGCAGCGGCCCTGAGAGCCGGGACTGATAGCGGCGGATGGCGGACGGCGGGCACTCGCAGAAGTCGCCCCCCATGCTGAGGCGTCCGCAGGGGCAGGGGTTGGCCGCGAGCACCATCAGGAACTTCGCCGGAAAGCGCACCACGCCCGAGCTGCGGGCGATCACCACATGCCCCGCCTCCAGGGGCTGTCGCAGGGCGTCGAGCGCGAAGCCGCTGAACTCCGGCGCCTCGTCCAGAAAGAGCACGCCTCTGTGCGACAGGGAGACCGCGCCCGGCCTGGCCAGCCCTTTGCCGCCGCCGACGAGCGACTGCATCGTGGCGGAGTGGTGGGGCGCGCAGTAGGGCGGGACGTCCACCATGGGCCTGCCCGGTGGCAGCAGGCCCGCGACCGAGTGGATCGCCGTGACCTCAAGGGACTCCTGCCTGCCGAGCAGCGGCAGGATCGATGGCATCCGCTCGGCGAGCATCGTCTTGCCGGCGCCGGGCGGGCCCTGCAGAAAGACGTGGTGGCCGCCGGTGGCGGCGACCTCCATCGCCGTGCGCGCCGAGATCTGGCCGACCACGTCGGCGAGGTCGTGCCCCTGGTCGTGCTCCGGCACGGCGATGCCGCACAGGCCGGTGGCCTCCCCCGTCCCCGGTACGCGCAGTCCCGCCAGCAGCGGATCCGGCCGGCCCTGCTCGTCAGGCTCCTCCTCGGGCACCGGCTCGTCGGTGAGTACGGCGATGAGCTGGCGCAGACTGCGGACGCCGAGCACGGACACCCCGGGGACCAGCGACGCCTCGGCGGCCGCGCACTCCGGCACCACCACCTGCACGTATCCCGCGTCCGCGGCGGCGAGGACCGCCGGCAGGACGCCCCGCACCGGCCGCACCCGGCCGTCGAGGCCCAGCTCGCCGATCATCACGATGTCCGCCAGCACCCGGGGATCGATCCGCTCCGCGGCACCCAGAACGGCACAGGCGACGGCGAGGTCGAACCCCGAACCGCCCTTCGGGACGGACGCCGGGCTCAGGCCGACCGTCAGCTTCTTCTGGGGCCACTCGGCGCCCGAGTTGACCACCGCCGCCCGCACCCGGTCCCGGCTCTCCGTCAGGCTCTTGTCCGGGAGGCCGACCAGGGTGAAGGCCGCGACGCCCGGTTCGAGGTCGGCCTGGACCTCGACGACGACACCTTCGACGCCGACCAGGGCCACCGAACACGTACGTGCGAATCCCATCAGGCCACCCCCCGCGCGTGCTCCACGACGGGTGCGCCGCGGTCGGGGAGCAGGACGCCCACCAGGTCGATCCGCACGCCGCCGGGTGGTGCGCCGCCGTGTTCCTGAAGCCAGCGCTCGGCCAGGCCGCGCAGCCGCTCGGCCTTCACCGGGGTCACGGCAGCCATCGGGTGTTCGAAATCTCCGGCCCTGCGGGTCTTGACCTCGCAGACGACCAGCGCGTCGCCGTCCCGGGCCACGATGTCGATCTCGCCGGTCCTGCCCGCGCGCCAGTTGCGCGCCAGGATCG
The DNA here is from genome assembly GCF_042723265.1 of Streptomyces sp. NPDC058371. Classification (NCBI taxonomy): domain Bacteria; kingdom Bacillati; phylum Actinomycetota; class Actinomycetes; order Kitasatosporales; family Streptomycetaceae; genus Streptomyces; species Streptomyces sp. NPDC058371. The sequence goes on from NZ_JBHXJC010000006.1 coordinate 141,561, forward strand.
TCATACCGGCCTGGTCCAGCCGCCGCGCGGCCAAGTCCTCGCCGTACTTGCCGAGTGCACCTCGTGCGTTCATGTCGGCACCACCTCCGGCGCCAACACTGAGGCCACTGCCACCGGCTATTGGATCTTGGTGGACGGCCGCTCGATTGTGGACAACTCCGTCACCCACACGAGCGGCCGCACCCCGATCAACCCCGGATCACGCCCGGATCAACCCCGAAAAGCAGCCCCGGATCAGGCCACGCTTCAGCCGCCCGGCAGCTCGAGGTCGCTCTTGTTCAGCTCCTCGATATTCACATCCTTGAATGTGAGAACCCGTACCTGCTTCACAAAGCGAGCAGGCCGGTACATGTCCCACACCCAGGCATCCGCCATGGATACCTCAAAGAACACCTCGCCCTGGACCGAGTGCACCTGCATCTCGTAGTCATTGGTGAGGTAGAAGCGCCGTTCGGTCTCGATCACATATTTGAACAGACCGACGACATCGCGGTACTCCCGGTAGAGCTTCAGCTCCATCTCGGTCTCGTACTTTTCGAGGTCCTCGGCGCTCATGGCATGTTCCCCTTCAGCCGTGCGTCCCCCTATTGTGCGCCAGCCCCGCGAGCCCCTAGACGATTTCGGTGTCGAGGATCTCGGGCCTGGCCGGGGGACCCTCGTCGAGCAGCCTGCGCAGCAGCTCGGCGAGTCTGGTCGGATACACCGTCTCATGTGCCTCGGTCAGTTCCTGGCACGTCCACCAGCGCGCTCCGGCGACGCTGCGCCGTTCCAGCTCCGTCAGCCCAAGGGCCGCCGTGGCCGTCTGGGTCGTACGAGCCAGGAAGTACCACTCGTCCTGGTCCCAGCGGCGTCCCGCGAACGGGAACGAACACGTCCGCTGCCACAGCACCGGGCCCAGCCGGACCTCGGTGATGCCGGTCTCCTCGGCGAGTTCCCGCAGAGCGGCCTCCTCGCGCGTCTCGTCGCCCTCCAGACCGCCGCCGGGCGTGAACCACCAGTCGTCCGCGGGATCGTCCGGCTCATGCCCGTGCAGCAGCAGGATGCGCTCCTGCGGGTCGAGCAGCACCACCCGGGCCACCTTGCGCAGTCCGCCCGGGTAACTGTCATGCGGTCCGTCGGGCGACGTCTCAGCGGGCACCGGCCAGTTCCGTCCTGGGGCGGCCACGCCGTCCCGCGCGCTTGGCGATCGGGCCGTAGGCGGCACCACCGAGGACGAGGACCGCGCCGGCCACCACCGCCGCGACGACCAGCCGCAGCGGGCCGGGGGACGAGATCCCGCCGAGTGCCTCGAAGCCCGTGGGGCGGGCCAGTATGCCGTCCATCGGCCAGACCACGGCGTCCACGCGCCCCTTCACCGCGCTGCGCGGCACCGTGCCGCTGCCGGCCTCGGTGAGGTGGGCCGTGGAGTCCAGGGAGCCGCTGCGCTCGTCACCGAGCACGAACAGCCGGCCGTCAGGGACCTTGATCGTCGGTATCTTCTTCGACTCGGCGGCCTGGCCCTTGGGGAGATACGGTTCGTCGATCTTCTTGCCGTTGACGGTCAGCTTGTCGTCGGTGCAGCAGGCGACGGTGTCGCCGCCGACGGCCACGACCCGCTTGACCATGGGCATGTCGCCCCAGGCCTGCTCCTTGAAGACGACGACGTCACCGCGCTCGACGTCACCGCCGTCCACGCGCTGCGCCAGGACCCGGTCACCGGCGCCGATGGTCGGCGTCATGGACTCGGTCGGCACGGTGTAGGGCTGGTAGACGATCGCACCCCAGACGAAGCCGCCCAGGAAGAGCACACAGCCGAGGGCCACGGCCAGCCCAGACAGCGTGCTGCCGAGCCGTCCGTGGCCCTCGCCCGTACGGTCTGTCGTCCTGCTCATCCCAGTGCTCCCCAGCTCGGAGAATCGATCGCGCGGCCCGAGGTGCGGGCCGCGGAAGATCGGCGATCTGGGACGGCACCCTACCCGGCGGTACCCCGCCCAGAAACCCTGGCGTTCTCGACGGTGACGCGACGCCGGCGCCAGAGCACCAGCGGCACGGCGCCCGCGAGTCCGAGGGCGCCCGGAGCGGCCGCGCTGAGGTTCTGGTCGAAGGTGTCGGGAACCGGCAGCGTGTCCCAGCGGGTGGGCGGCCAGGCGATCACGATGGCGCGGCCCACGACATTGCCGACCGGAACGAAGCCCTGGTACTTGTCCTGCTGGTGGTAACGGGAGTCCAGCGAGTTCTGCCGGTGGTCGCCCATGACCCAGATTTTGCCCTTGGGTACCGTGACCTTGAACTGGCCGCCCTGGTCGTCGTTGCTGCACGGGGTGTTCCCGGCGTAGACGTACGCCTGCTCGTTCAGTGCCTTGCCGTTGACCGTCAGCGGGCCCGTGCCGTTGCACTCGATCGTGTCGCCACCGACCCCGATGACCCGCTTGATCAGGTCCTTCTCCTCGGCCGAAGGCATCAGGCCGATCCAGCTCAGGGCCTTCTGCACGGCGTTCGGGTTCGGGGTGGGCTCGCCCGCCAGCCACTGGTCGGGGTCATGGAAGACCACGACCTCACCGCGCTCGGGCTCGGAGCCGAACCACGGGGTGAGCTTGTCGACCAGGACCCGGTCGCCCTGCTGAAGGGTGTTCTGCATCGAGTCCGAGGGAATCGAGAACGCCTGCACCAGGAAGGTCTTGATCAGCAGCGCCAGCACCAGCGCGATGCCGATCAGGAGGGGCAGTTCCTTCCAGAAGGAGCGCTGCTTCCTGGGTGCGGACGTGGGACCGCCCGGCCTGCCGTCCTGCTCGGTGCGCTCGCGCGTACCGCTGTCGCCTCCGGACTCACTCCCGGAGCCTGCGACGCCGTCTGCCGGGGAAGCCGCGTCGTCGGGCCGCTCCGGTCGCTCTTCCGGTCCTTCGTGTCCGGATCGTGCGCCGACCGCCAAGTCCCCCACATCCACTCCTCACTCCGTGCCGCCGCCCGCGCCGCATTCGGCGCAGGCCCACCACTCCCATAACGAGCGGGAGTTCCGCAGGGCTCGGGAGCGGGATCAATCCGTATCGATCCGCGGAGGCCACCCTATGCGACACACCGAGAGCGGTGGTCGACGCAGTCGGGACGGACGCAAACGTGTCCGGCTCCTTGAGGTGGGTCCAGTGACCGACGGGCCAGGCGATGACCTCGGCGCGGCCGACGACGGACTTCTCGGAGACGGTGCCGCCGTATTTCTCGGTGCGGTGGTAGCGGGAGTCGGCGGAGTTGGCCCGGTGGTCGCCCATGACCCAGAGACGGCCCTGGGGCACGGTCACCTCGAAGTCGAACGCCGAGGGTTTGTTGCCCGGGTGGATGTACGGCTCGTTCAGGGGCATGCCGTTGACGGTCATCCGGCCTTGCGCGTCGCAGCACTTGACCGTGTCGCCGCCGATCGCGACGACCCGTTTGATCAGATCCTTGTCGTCGGCGGAGGGCAACAGGCCGATGAAGGTGAGCCCTTCCTTGACCTGCTTGACGACGACGGGGTCGTTCTTCTTGGTGGTCTCCTCCGCCGTCAGCCAGCCGCCGGGGTCCTTGAAGACGACGACGTCTCCCCGCTGGGGCTTGGAGCCGAACCAGGGCGTGAACTTGTCGACGAGGACGCGGTCGCCGATCTGGATCGTGTTCTCCATGGAGCCCGACGGGATCACGAAGGCCTGCACCAGGAAGGTCTTCAGGACCAGGGCTATGAGGACCGCGACGCCTATGAGGAGAGGGAACTCCTTGATCGCGGAGCGACGCCTGCGGCGCTTGACCTTGCGGGCGAGTCTGCGCCGTTCCGCCCGGCCGGGACGGGCGGCGCCGCCGGCCCGCCGGGACCCGGTGGGCAGCAGGTTGTCGGCGGGCGTGCTGGGGACCCCACGCGGTCTGCCGCGGTTACCCATGGGCACCGTCCGCCGCGGGCACGCGCGCGTAGGCACCGGGGCGCTCCAGCCGGGTCCAGTGGCCGGCGGGCCAGGCGATCCAGTCGGCCCTGCCGATCACGTCGCCGACCGGGATCATGCCGCCGCCCGGTGAGCCCAGATGGTCACGGGAGTCGCTGGACTTCCCGCGGTGGTCGCCGAGAAGGAAGAGGCTGCCGTCGGGCACGACGACGTCGAAGGGCGCGTCGGAGGGGCTGTCCCCCGGATACACAAACGCCGACTCGTCGACCGACCGGCCGTTCACCGCCACCCTCCCCTCCTCGTCGCAGCAGACCACGTGGTCCCCGCCCACACCGACGACGCGTTTGATGTAGTCGGCGTCGCCGAAGTACCCGGTGCCGTCGAACACGACGACATCGCCCCGCTGCGGCTCAGCACCAAAACGGTACGCCAACTTATTTACGAGAACGCGGTCCCCGATCCTCAATCCCTGCTCCATGGAACTGCTGGGAATTTGGAACGGCTGCATCACGTAGGTGCTGAACAGCAGCAGAAACAGCAGGCAGATCAGCAGGGTGAGGGTGATCCGGCCACCGGGAAGCCAGTCGGCGATCCGGTCCACCAACGCAAAACGCGACCGTCCCTCCCGTCCCCCTGTGTCCGAGATCTCCTCGGACCGGTCGGGGTGGGAAGAGCGGTCGCGCTCCACGTGCTGTGCTTCGGTGTCCATCGCGGCCAGATGCTATCCGGCCGCGCTGTGACCCCGGAAGCGCGCTCAGTTGTCGCGCTTCTCCTTGATCTTCGCGGCCTTGCCGCGCAGGTCGCGCAGGTAGTAAAGCTTCGCGCGACGCACGTCACCGCGGGTGACGAGCTCGATCTTCTCGACGATCGGGGTGTGCACCGGGAAGGTGCGCTCCACGCCGACGGAGAAGGAGACCTTGCGGACCGAGAAGGTCTCGCGGACACCGGCGCCCTGGCGGCGGATGACTACGCCCTTGAACTGCTGCACACGGGAGCGGTTGCCCTCGATGACGCGGACGTGGACGTTGACCGTGTCACCCGGGCGGAAGGCCGGGATGTCGGTACGCAGGGACGCACCGTCGACGGAGTCGAGCAGGTTGGGCATTTCGTCTGCTTTCTTCGCTGATGCCACAGGTCATCAACGGGAGATAGATTTCCAAGAAGGGGCGCTGTCGCGTCGGGCCTTGCGTCGTGTCCCCCTGTGGCAGGGGCGCACGCCGGACGACGTACAACAGCAGCCTATTGTTCCACGGCCTCGGGCCTGCGCCAAAATCGGCCGTGCTGCGCTCCCTCGGGGTCCGGCGCCCAGCCCAGGATGGAGAGCGTTTCGCGGTCCTTCTTGTCGAACGAGGAAGGGTCGCAGCGCTCGATGAGGTCCGGCCGGTTCGCGGCCGTACGGCGCAGTGCCTCGTCCCGGCGCCAGCGCGCGATCTTGCCGTGGTGACCGCTGAGCAGCACGTCGGGGATCCCGCGGCCACGCCACTGGGGCGGCTTGGTGAAGACCGGTCCCTCCAGGAGGTTGGCCATGGCCCCCGGCGCGAAGGAGTCGTCCCGGTGGGACTCGGCGTTGCCGAGGACACCCGGCAGCAGCCGGGCCACGGCCTCCGTGACGACGAGGACGGCCGCCTCGCCGCCGGCCAGGACGTAGTCCCCGATGGACACCTCGTAGACGGGCAGACGGGCCGCGTACTCGTCGATGACACGGCGGTCGATGCCCTCGTAGCGGGCGGGCGTGAAGACCAGCCAGGGGCGCTCGGACAGCTCGACGGCGAGTTCCTGGGTGAAGGGGCGCCCGCTCGGGGTGGGCACGACGAGCACGGGCCCGTGCGAGCCCGTCTCGTAGCCGTCGGCGAGGACGGAGTCCAGGGCGTCCCCCCAGGGCTCGGTCTTCATGACCATGCCGGGGCCGCCGCCGTACGGGGTGTCGTCGACCGTGTTGTGGCGGTCGTACGTCCACTCCCGAAGATCATGCACGTGCACATTCAGCTGTCCACGCGCGCGTGCCTTGCCGACGAGCGAGACGTTCAGGGGTTCCAGGTACTCGGGGAAGATCGTGACGACGTCGAGCCGCATCAGGCGTCGGTCCCCGGGGTGTCCTCGGCGTCGCGGGAGGACGCCACTTCCGCGCGGTCGTCGATGAGCCCGGGCGGCGGGTCGATGACCACCCGCTGCTCCGTCAGATCGATCCCGGTGACGATCTCCTCGACGAAGGGGATCAGCACCTCGGTGCCGTCGGAGCGCTCCACGATGAACAGGTCCTGCGAGGGCAGATGCGAGATCTCCGTGATCCGCCCGACCTCGGTGCCGTCCGCGGTGACGACGTCCAGGTCCATCAGCTGGTGGTCGTAGTACTCGTCCGGGTCCTCGGGCGTCTGCTCCGGGTCGACGTCGGCGATGAGCAGGGTGTTGCGCAGGGCCTCGGCGGCGTTCCGGTCGCGTACGCCCGCGAAGCGCAGCAGGAGACGGCCGCTGTGCACACGGCCCGTCTCGATGGTCAGCGGTCCGGCGGACGCCGGGTCGGTGGCCAGGACGGCGCCCGGCCCGAGCCTGAGTTCCGGCTCGTCGGTACGGACCTCGACCGTGACCTCGCCCTTGATGCCGTGGGCGCGGCCGACGCGAGCGACTACCAGCTGCACTGTGCTTGATCTCCTGTCGTGTGCCTACCGGCATTGCCTCGGATGCCTACCGGCATTACATCGTGGACTGCGGGCGCCGACGACCGCGGGCGCGGGACCTCGGCGGACGCGCAGACGACTGCGGGCCGGGGACAGCTCGGCCACGCGGCGCCGGCCGCGTGCCCGATACTGCTCCCCGGCCCGAGCCGGTGCTGTCTGCTACGTCAGCGAACGTGGTCCACGTCGACAAGGTCGACGCGGACACCGCGGCCGCCGATGGCGCCCACGACAGTGCGCAGAGCGCGTGCTGTTCGGCCGTTGCGACCGATCACCTTGCCGAGGTCGTCCGGGTGGACCCGGACCTCGAGAACGCGCCCACGGCGCAGGTCACGCGAAGCGACCTGCACGTCGTCGGGGTTGTCGACGATGCCCTTCACGAGGTGCTCGAGAGCCTCCTCGAGCATGCTCAGGCCTCGGTCGACTCAGACGAAGAGGACTCGGCCGGGGCCTCGTCCTTCTTCTCAGCCTTCTTCTTCTGGGTGATGGCCTCACCCTTGCCCTCGTCGTCGCCACCAAGGGCTTCGAACGAGGGGCGCGTCGCCTTCGGCTCGGCCACGAGCAGCGGAGCCGGGGCGGGCTCGCCCTTGTACTTCTGCCAGTCGCCGGTGAGCTTCAGAATGGCGAGAACGGGCTCGGTCGGCTGCGCGCCGACACCCAGCCAGTACTGCGCACGCTCCGAGTCGACCTCGATGCGCGACGGGTTCTGCACCGGGTGGTACAGGCCGATCTCCTCGATGGCCCGGCCGTCACGGCGGGTACGGGAGTCGGCGACGACGATGCGGTAGTGAGGCGAACGGATCTTGCCCAGACGCTTCAGCTTGATCTTGACTGCCACGGAAGTGGTGTCTCCTGGTCTTGACGTGGTTGGGCACGGCGAGATTGCCGCGTGGGGTTGCGGTACCCGAGTGCCCGATGGACGCGTCAGCCGGAGGAGAGAGGGGTCCTGTGCGGCTGTCGAGTACAGCTGTCCATTCTGCCATACCCGACCGGGTGGCCCGACCCCGGGCGTGCACGCACCTGAAGCACGCACGCCACACCCGTACCCGAGCACGGCGTCACCCGGCGCCGGGTGACGCCCGAGTACCGGCCGAGCAGCCCGGGGCTGCCGCAGATCTGTCACCGCGACGGAGGGGGCCGAGTGCGGCTGCCACGAGCAGCCGCCTCGTCAGCCGGCCGCCGCGCCGACCACCTCGGGGATCCGGAAGGGCTTGCCGCACCCCCCGCACACGATCGGCGCCTGCGCCAGCACCGACGGGACGACCCGCACGTTGCGTCCGCAGTCGCAGACCGCCTTGACGCGGACTCCCCCTCCGGAGGAGCCGTGCCGGGCGGCCGGGCCCCGGAAGCTGCGGGCGGTGTCCGCGGTCGTCGCGACCGTGTGCGCCTTGAGGGCGCGCTGCAGCCGCTCGATCGTCGGGCGATAACGGCGCTTCGCCTCGGGGTTGAGCGTGACCAGGGAGAAGCCGCTGCTGGGATGCGGCTCCTCCGGGTGGTCCAGGCCCAGCTCCTCGGCGATCGCGAGGAATCTGCGGTTGTGGTACCTGCCGGCGCGCGAGGTGTCGCGGACTCCGCGCGCGGCGGCGATGCCATGGACTGCCTCGTGAAGCAGTCGCTCGAAGGAGAGCTCGTGTCCGCAGGCGGACGACGATTCCCCGATCAGGGATTCGGGCGCGGCAAGATCCGGCAGTTCGGGGTGGTGCCGCTGAATGTCGGCCCACGCCCCTGCCAGCTCTGCGGCGAGAACAGGTGGTGTCGTGCTCACGTCGTGACAACGAGCCGGGGTGCCTCAGTGTTCCTATTACGGGGCATCCCAAATAATTTGCACGTACCCGTCAGTTGCCGCTGATGCGTCCTGACGAGGGCGGGTGCGCTGATCTGCGGAGAAGCCTCACAGCTCATACCAAGGCGGTACGTAGTCACACGTACGTACCGGCGCGTAGACGACGTCCGCACGCCGGGGCACCTGGCGTCATCAGATGCGCAAGGGGCGTTTCGGCCGCCCTCGGGAGGACCTAGTAGGCGCGCGCCACGACGGCGACGTTACCGGGTGAGTCGTCGGCCTCGGGGACCGACCCGTCCTCGGCGACCAGACACCGTACGGTCACGGAGTGCTCGGCCAGCCTGGCCTCGCCCTCTTCGCCCAGGTCGGCCCACGGGATGCGGGCCCAGCCGCCGGCTGCGGCCGCCTCGACGGCCTCGTCGATCGTGGCGACGTCGGACGTGCGGGACTCGCGGCGCTCGCGCGACTGCCGCAGCAGCAGCGCCTGGTCCTCCTCGAGGACACCGGGGAGCAGGGACACGAGCGAGTCGATCGCGACCGGCACCTTGCCGCCGGGGATGCGGCGGGCCAGCATCGCGGTGCCGTTCTCCAGGTCACGGGGGCCGACCTCGATGCGTACGGGGACGCCCTTGAGCTCCCAGTCGACGGCCCGGCGCCCGAAAGGGGTGTCCGTACGGTCGTCCACGTGGACGCGTACGCCCGCCGCCTTCAGCCGGTCGCCGATTTCGCGGACCTTGGCCAGAACCGCATCGTCGCCCTTGATCGCGAGGACGACGGCCTGTACGGCGGCGAGCCGGGGCGGGACCCGCAACCCGTTGTCATCACCGTGCGACATGATCAGGCCACCCACCATGCGGGTCGAGGACCCCCAGGAGGTCTGCCAGACGAACTCCTGCTTGCCCTCCTTGGACAGGTACTGGGTGTGGAAGGCCTTGGCGAAGTTCTGGCCGAGCTCGTGGCTGGTGCCCATCTGGAGGGCCTTGCCGTCGCCCATCATGGCTTCGAGCGTGAGGGTGTTGATGGCACCGGCGAACCGCTCGCTCGCCGTCTTGCGGCCGAGGACGACGTCGATCCCGAGGATGTCGACCATGAAGTCGGCGTACACGTCCTTGTGGATGTACGCGGCGTAGTCCCGGGCGTCCTCGTAGGTGGCGTGGGCGGTGTGGCCCTCCTGCCAGAGGAATTCCGTCGTACGGAGGAACACGCGGGGGCGCATCTCCCAACGGACCACGTTCGCCCACTGGTTGATCAGCAGCGGCAGATCGCGGTAGCTCTGCACCCACTTGGAGAAGTAGTCGTTGATGATCGTCTCCGAGGTGGGGCGGACGACGACCGGCTCCTCCAGCTCCTTGCCGCCGCCGTGCGTGACGACCGCCAGCTCGGGCGCGAAGCCCTCGACGTGCTCGGCCTCCCTCGTCAGGTACGACTGCGGGATGAAGAGCGGGAAGTACGCGTTCTGGGCGCCGGCTTCCTTGATCCGGGCGTCCATCTCCTGCTGCATCCGCTCCCACAGCCCGTACCCGTACGGCCGGATGACCATGGTGCCGCGCACCGGGCCGTTGTCGGCCAGCTCGGCCTTGTTGATCAGGTCCTGGTACCAGCGGGGGAAGTCGTCCGCCTGGGGCGTGAGAACGGGTGCCTTTGCCATGGCGCGATGGTACGGGGCCATGTTGCCGGGAGGTGAATTCTCGCGGCGCACACAGCCGGCGCACAAACCGGGCGCCGTAACCCCTGGACGCCACGACGAGCGCGGAGTTTCCTGGCATACGGGGGGCGTGCGAGCGCACTGCACGGGGCCATGGAAACAACGGGGCGCAGCGGCAACTCTCGGCGGATTGGGGCGCTTTCGATGACACCTACGCTCGTGCGGCAGCACCTACCTCACGCGGGCCGAACGCCTCGCGTGGACCAGTGTGCACGCGCGCGTGACTGGGCCGAGATCCAGGAGCGGATGCTGGTCCCGCTCTACGAAGCCGTCTACGAGCGACTCGAAGTGGGCCGTGGGACACGCCTGCTGGGGCTCGGCTGCGGCTCGGGGCTCGCCCTTCTCATGGCGGCGTCACGGGGTGCCTCCGTCACCGGTGTCGACGCGTCGGCGCCCGAGCGGCTGGCTCTCGCGCGCGAACGGATGCTGCCCGAGGCGGGCGGCACACGCGCGTGTGCGTCCCGGATCGTCCACGGGGAGCCCGGGGATCTGACCGGCCCCGGCTCCCCTGCGTACGACGTGGTGACCGCCTTCGAGCCGATCGGCTGCACGGCCGGGGACTCGGAGGGGCTCGGGGACCTGCTGGAGGCGGCGGCGCCGCTCGCCGGGCCCGGTGCGTCCGTCGTACTGGCCGGGTGGGGGCCGCCGGAGCGTTGCAGCACGTCCTCCGTGCTGCGGGTCGCCGCCAAGCCGGCGGATCCGGCGCGCGCTGCGGTGGGCTGGCGGCCCGCCCAGCGGGACGACCTGGAGGAGGTCGCGCGACGGGCCGGGCTGAAGCCCGACGGGTCGGGGCGCGTTGCCTGTCCCTTCGGGTACGCGGATGTCGGGAACGCGGTGCGGGGGTTGCTGTCGACCGGGTTGTTCGACGCGGCGATCGCCGCGACGGATCAGGGGCAGGTCGACAAGGAGCTCAAGGAGGCGCTGCATCCGCACCTCCGCAAGGACGGGACCGTGTGGATGACCAATGTCTTCCGGTACCTGATCGCTCGTGCGGTCTGAGGTCGAGGGAGTTTCGCCCCCTCCGCGCCTGCCTGTCCCGTGTCTGGGGCTGCGCCCCCGGACCTGACTTCTCGCGCTCAAACGCCGGACGGGCTTGAGCGTGGGATGCCGGCGATTCGGTAGGCCTCCGTCTCCTCCAGCGTCTCGTTGGCCAGGAGGGCCTCGGCCAGGGCGTCCAACTGGCCGCGGTGACTGCGGAGTTTGTCGCAGGCCTCCTCGTAGCACTCGTCGACGATGCGGCGCATCTCGTGGTCGATCGAGTCGAGGGTCGCCGGGGCGGCGGCGAGGCCGTAGGCCTGCTGGGTGTCGCTCGGGAGGGCGGAGAGGCGGCCGACGCGTTCGCTCATGCCCCAGCGGGCCACCATGCCGCGGGCGAGGCTCGTGACCTGCTCCAGGTCGTTCTCCGAACCCGTGGTGACGACCCCGTAGACGACGTGTTCGGCCGCCATGCCGCCCAGGGCGCCGATGATGCGGCCGCGCAGATACTCCTCGGTGTACGCGTACTTGTCCGCGTCCGGGGTGGACAGCGTGACGCCCAGGGCCCGGCCGCGCGGGACGATGGTGATCTTGCGGACCGGGTCGGCGCCGGGCTGCAGCATGCCGAGGAGGGCGTGGCCGCTCTCGTGGTACGCCGTGCGCCGGCGCTCCTCGTCGGGCATGACCAGCGGGCGTTCGGCGCCCAGTTGCACCTTCTCCAGGGCCTCGGAGAGGTCCCCCTGCGTGACCTGGTCCTGCTTGCGCTTGACCGCGAGGAGGGCGGCCTCGTTCGCGAGATTGGCCAGATCGGCACCCGTCATGCCCGGTGTCGTACGGGCCACCTGGGCCAGGTTCACGTCGGGAGCCAGCGGGATCTCCCTGGTGTGGTCTCCAGGATGGCCTCGCGGCCGCCGCGGTCGGGCGGGGAGACGTTGACGATCCGGTCGAAGCGGCCGGGGCGGGTGAGGGCCGGGTCGAGGATGTCGGCGCGGTTCGTCGCCGCGATGACGATCACGCCCTCCGCCCCCGAGAAACCGTCCATCTCGGTGAGGATCTGGTTCAGCGTCTGCTCGCGCTCGTCGTGGCCGCCCATGCCCGAGCCGCCGGCGCGGGCCCGCCCGATGGTGTCGATCTCGTCGATGAAGATGATCGAGGGGGCCACTTTGCGGGCCTCCGCGAACAGCTCCCGGACCCGGGAGGCGCCCACGCCCACGATCATCTCGATGAACTCGGAGGCCGAGGCCGAGAAGAACGGGACGCCCGCCTCCCCCGCCACCGCCCGCGCGAGCAGCGTCTTGCCGGTGCCGGGCGGGCCGGCCAGCAGCACACCGCGCGGCATCTTCGCGCCCATCCGCCGGTACGCGTCGGGGTTCTTGAGGAAGTCCACGACGTCGTTCAGTTCGCCCTCGACCTCGTCGATGCCGGCCACGTCGGCGAACGTCGTGCGCTTGGCGCCGGGCTCCAGTTCGACGGGCCTCGGCGGTTCCTTCCGGCCGAGCATGCCCCCGGCGCCGCCCAGGCCGCCCGCCCTCATCCGCCGGGCGATGAAGACCCACAGGACGACGAGCAGCAGCATCGGCGCCAGCGAGATCAGCAGGTTGGACAGGAAGCTGCGGTGCTGGACGACCGGCTCCGCCGTCACCGTGACGTTGTGCTTGGTCAGGTTCTCCCAGAGCTGGTCGTCCGCGAAGGCCGGGCGCTGGGTCTTGAACTTGGTGTACTTCCCGTCGCCCTCCGGGTTGTCCTGGGCGTTCTTGAGCTGCCCCTGGATCGCGTCGCCCTTGGAGTAGATCTTCGTGACGTTCCCGGAGTCGACCTGCTTGCTGAACTCCGTGTACGAGATCGTCGGCTCGTCGCCCTCGTTGAAGAAGGACAGCACGAGGTTGGCGATGAGATAGACGATCAGGGCGGTGAGGATCAGGCTCCACCAGCCGCCCCGCATGTTCCGCTTGTTGGGCGGTGGCTTCGGCGACTCCGGCGGCGTGCCCTCGGTACGCCACGGCTGGTCAGGCGTCTTCCGCGGCGGCACAGGGTTGCTCATATCCGGACGTTACGACAGAGAACGGGCACCGGCACGCTGCGCGCATGCCACTGGGGGCGCCCCTTCGGCAAGGGGCGCCCCCAGTGGCGTACGAGCGCGGACGCTCCTACGGAGTGGGCCGTCAGCCCATGAACTTCTTGAACTCGTCCGGCAGCTCGAAGTCCTGGGCGCCCTGCTGGGGCAGACCGAGAGCGCCGCCGGCCTCGCGGCGGGCCGCGGCCTCGGCTTCCTCCTGCTTGCGCTTCATCGGGTTGCCGGAGCGCTGCTTGCCCTTGGCCTGCTTCTGCTTCTTCTTGGCGCGGCCGGGGCCGCCGCCCATGCCCGGGACGCCGGGCATGCCCGGCATACCGCCGCCCTGGGCCATGCGGGACATCATCTTGCGGGCCTCGAAGAACCGCTCGACCAGGCCCTTGACCGCGCTGACATCGACACCCGAGCCCTTGGCGATACGGGCGCGGCGCGAGCCGTTGATGATCGTCGCGTCCTGGCGCTCGCCCGGGGTCATCGACTTGATGATCGCGGCCGTGCGGTCGACGTCGCGCTCGTCGAGGTTGGCGATCTGGTCCTTGATCTGGCCCATGCCCGGGAGCATGCCGAGCAGCTTGCTGATGCTGCCCATCTTCCGGACCTGCTCCATCTGGGCCAGGAAGTCGTCCAGGGTGAAGTCCTGGCCCTTCTTGGACGCCAGCTTGGAGGCCATCTGCGCGGCCTCTTCCTGGCTGAACGTCTTCTCCGCCTGCTCGATCAGGGTGAGCAGGTCACCCATGTCGAGGATGCGGGAGGCCATCCGGTCAGGGTGGAACGCGTCGAAGTCGCCGAGCTTCTCGCCGTTCGAGGCGAACATGATCGGCTTGCCGGTCACCGAGGCGATCGACAGGGCCGCACCACCGCGGGCGTCACCGTCGAGCTTGGAGAGGACGACGCCGTCGAAGCCGACGCCGTCACGGAAGGCCTCGGCGGTGTTGACCGCGTCCTGGCCGATCATCGCGTCGACGACGAAGAGGATCTCGTCCGGCGAGACCGCGTCACGGATGTCCGCGGCCTGCTGCATCAGCTCCTGGTCGATACCCAGGCGGCCCGCGGTGTCCACGATCACGATGTCGTGGACCTTCGTCTTCGCGAACTCGATGGAGTCCCTGGCGACCTTGACCGGGTCGCCCACGCCGTTGCCCGGCTCGGGCGCGTAGACGGCGACGCCCGCGCGCTCGGCGACGACGCTGAGCTGGTTGACCGCGTTCGGGCGCTGGAGGTCGGCGGCGACGAGCAGCGGGGAGTGGCCCTGGTCCTTGAGCCACTTGCCGAGCTTTCCGGCGAGCGTCGTCTTACCGGCACCCTGCAGGCCCGCGAGCATGAGCACGGTGGGCGGGTTCTTGGCGAAGCGGAGGCGTCGCGTCTCGCCGCCGAGGATCGTGACGAGCTCGTCGTTCACGATCTTGAGGACCTGCTGGGCGGGGTTCAGCGCCTTCGAGACCTCGGAGCCGAGGGCGCGCTCCTTGACGTTCTTGATGAAGGTCCGCACGACCGGCAGGGCCACATCGGCTTCGAGGAGCGCGATACGGATCTCGCGCGCGGTGGCGTCGATGTCAGCTTCGGACAGCCGGCCCTTGCCCCGCAGGTTCTTGAACGTCGCTGAGAGGCGATCGGAGAGAGTATCGAACACGGCGCTCGTCTGTCCTCAGGGGTCGGGGGCGATGGGAATCGCCCTCCAGGGTATCTGCCCGCGTGCGGTGGGGTCTCCACCGCGTTCGTACGAGGCTGGGGCCGCCCCCGCCCACGGCCCCCGGGACGTCGTACGTAGGCCACCCGGGCGCCGCCGGAGGCGGCCCTCGTACGCGTCAGCCGCGCAGCGTCTCCTCCAGCGAGCGGGCCATCGAGGCCGCCTCCTCGCCCGGCAGCGGCGCACCCTCCGGCGCGGTCACGTAGAAGGCGTCCACGGCGTTGGCGCCGAGGGTGGACACATGCATGCTCCGCACCCGCACGTGCGCGTCCTCCAGGGCCCGGCCGATGCGGTGCAGCAGGCCGGGGGCGTCATGGGCACGGACCTCGATCACCGTGGCGTGGCGGGAGGCCGCGGGGGCGACCGTGACCCGGGGCGGCGGCGCGACGGACCCGCGGCGCCGGGGGTAGGCGGCGTCCCGTTCCGCGAGCCGGGCCGTGATGTCCAGGGAGCCGTCGAGGGCGCGGACGAGGTCGGCGCGGAGCCGGGCGGCCTGCGGCAGCGAGCCGTACTCGGCGGCGACCCGCCAGTTGAGCAGCAGCACGGAGCCCTGGACGGAGTCGGGCAGGTCCAGGGCGCGCAGCTCCGCGGTGCGCACGGTCAGCCGGTGCATGGCGAGCACGCCGGCCACGGCGGGGAGCACGCCGGGCTGGTCGGGCACGGCGATGAGCAGTTCCACTCCCAGCGGTTCCGGGTCGCCGGCGGGCTCCTCGGCGGGGGTCTCGGTCTGTGCGCGCAGCGCGAGGACGGGCCCCTTGGTGCGGAACGCCTCGATGGCGAGCCGCTCCTGCTCGGCCGTGGGCGCGACGGCCTCCGGCTCCTCCGGAACGTCCCCGGCGAGCACGGCCGCAACCCGCTTCACCAGATCGGCGACCAGGGAACCGCGCCAGGTCGACCAGGCGGCGGGCCCGGTGGCCAGGGCGTCGGCCTCGGTCAGGGCGTGCAGCAGTTCGAGGGTGCCCTGCGAGCCGACCGCCTCGGCGACCGAGCGCACGGTGGCCGGGTCCTCCAGATCGCGCCGGGTGGCCGTCTCGATGAGCAGCAGATGGTGCCGTACGAGGGTGGCGAGGACGGCGACCTCCGCGCGGTCGAAGCCGATGCGCGCGGCGACGTCCTTGGCGATGATCTCGCCCGCGACGGAGTGGTCGCCGGGCCAGCCCTTGCCGATGTCGTGCAGCAGGGCGGCGACGAGGAGCAGGTCGGGCCGGCCCACGCGCCGGGCCAGCTCGGAGGCGCGGACCGCCGTCTCGATGAGATGGCGGTCGACGGTCCAGATGTGCACGGCGTTGCGCTGGGGCCGGCAGCGCACCCGCTCCCAGTCGGGCAGCAGCCGGGTGATCAGGCCCTCGGCCTCCAGCGCCTCCCAGACCTCGATGGTCGGGCGGCCTGATCCGAGCAGGGTGACGAGCTGTTCGCGGGCTTCCGCGGGCCAGGGCGTGGGGAGCGGACGGGCTCCGGCGGCCATCCGGCGGACGGCGTGCAGCGAGAGCGGGAGGCCGGACTGGGCGGCCGCGGCGGCGGCGCGCAGCGGCAGCACCGGGTCGCGGTCGGGGCGCGCGGCGCGGGCGAGGACGACCTCGCCGTCCTGCTCGACCACACCTTCGGCGAGCGGGGAGCGCTCCGCGACGGGCTTGGCGCCGCCGCCGAGCATGGCGCGCAGCCGCGGCCGCACGGCCCGCGACTTGAGCACCCGGCCGACCTCGCGCCAGGTGACGTCACTGGCGTACGAGATGACCCGCGCGGCTTCGTACACCTGGCGCAGCAGGGTGTCGGCGTCGAGCAGACCCAGCTCGGCGGCGACCTGGTCCTGCTCCTGGAGTGCCAGCCGGTCGGTGGCGCGGCCGGTGGCCAGGTGCAGGGCGTCGCGTACGTCCAGCAGCCGGCGCCGGGCGTCGGTGAGTCCCTCGCGGGGCGCGTCGGCCAGCCAGGACGCGGCGACCGCGCGCAGGGCGGTGGCGTCCCTGAGGCCGCCCCGGGCCTCCTTCAGGTCCGGTTCCAGGAGGTACTGCAACTCGCCCTGGCGCTCGGCCCGTTCGGCGCACAGCTCCTGGAGTTCGGGGAGACGTTTCGGCGCCTGGTTGCGCCAGTCGGCGAGGATGGCGGTGCGCAGGCCGGCGGTGAGGCCGAGGTCGCCGGCGAGGTGGCGCGCGTCGAGCAGACCGAGCTGGACCTTGAGGTCGTCGCCCGCGGTCTTGCGGGCCTCGGTGGGCGTCCGTACGGAGTGGTCGAGGGCGAGGCCGAGGTCCCAGACGGGGTACCAGATGCGGTCGGCGAGCGCGGCGACCGCTCCGGAGTCGCTGCCGTCGTGCAGCAGGAGCAGGTCGAGGTCGCTGCGCGGGGAGAGCTCACCGCGGCCGTAACCGCCGACGGCGACCAGGGAGACACCGCGCAGGCCTTCGGCTCCGGCGTCGAAGAGGCCGGTGAGCCAGTCGTCCGTCAGTTCGGCGAGGGCCGCACGGCGCGGCGGCCCGGACCGCGCCCCCTCCTGGAGGAGGCGCAGCCGGGCCGCCGCATAGCCGCTGGGTCCCGAGTCCTCTGCTTCCGAACGCATGCCCGTACTCGTCACCCAGCAACTCCTGTTCTTTACTTCTGTCTACAGCGCGTCCGGGCCGCGCTCGCCGGTCCGGACCCGGACGGCCGTCTCGACCGGGATGGACCAGACCTTGCCGTCACCGATCTTGCCGGTGCGGGCCGCCTTCACGACGACGTCGATGAGCTGCTCGGCGTCGTCGTCCTCGGCCAGCACCTCAATGCGGATCTTGGGGACGAGGTCGACCGTGTACTCGGCTCCACGGTAGACCTCGGTGTGTCCCCGCTGCCGACCGTAGCCGCTGGCCTCGGTGACCGTGAGACCGTGCACGCCGAAGGCCTGCAGGGCCTCCTTGATCTCGTCGAGCCGGTGGGGCTTCACGACGGCGGTGATGAGCTTCATGCGTCCACCTTCTTGCTCTCCGTACCCGCGAGGGCGGAAGCGGTCGCGCCGACGATGCCACCGCCGGCACCACTGAAGTCGTATGCGGTCTCGGCGTGCTCGGCCTGGTCGATACCGGCGATCTCCTCGTCCTCGCTGACCCGCATGCCGATGGTCTTGTCGATGAGGAAGGCGAGGATCGCGGAGACGACGAGGGAGTAGCCGAGGACGGCGAAGACACCGGCGCACTGCTTCCAGAACTGGGTGAGACCGCCGCCGTAGAAGAGACCCTCGACGGTGGACTGGCCCTTACCGCTGGCGAAGAAGCCGATGAGCAGGGAGCCGGCGACACCACCGACGAGGTGGACGCCGACGACGTCGAGCGAGTCGTCGTAGCCGAGCTTGTACTTCAGGCCCACGGCCATGGCGCAGAGCACACCGGCGATGACGCCGACCGCGATCGCGCCGAGCGGGGAGACCGCACCGCCGGACGGGGTGATCGCGACCAGACCGGCGACCGCGCCGGAGGCGGCACCGAGCGTGGTGAACGCGCCGTGGCGGATCTTCTCGTACGCCAGCCAGGCGAGCATGGCGGCGGCGGTGGCGATCTGCGTGTTGACGAACATCAGCGCGCCGACGCCGTCGTCGTTGCCGAGCCACGATCCGGCATTGAATCCGAACCAGCCGAACCACAGCAGACCGGAGCCGAGCATGACGAGCGGGAGGCTGTGCGGACGCATCGGGTCCTTCTTGAATCCGACGCGCTTGCCGATGACGAGGATCACGCCGAGCGCCGCGGCACCCGCGTTGATGTGGACCGCCGTACCACCGGCGAAGTCGATCACACCCAGTTCGAAGGCCCAGCCGCCGGCGCCCCAGACCCAGTGGGCGACCGGGAAGTAGACGACCGTGGCCCACAGCGCGATGAACAGCGACCACGCCGTGAACTTCACGCGGTCCGCCAGAGCACCGCTGATCAGCGCGGGCGTGATGATGGCGAACATCAACTGGAAGACCATGAAGACGAAGACCGGGATGGTGTAGCCGGGCCACAGCTCCGTCAGGCCGATGTTGCTGAGGCCGACCCAGTCCGAGGTCCAGCCGATGAACGACCCCTTGTCCGTGCCGAAGGCGAGGGAGAAGCCGTACACCACCCACAGGATGGTGACGATCCCCATGCTGATGAAGCTCATCATCAGCATGTTCAGGGTGCTCTTCACCCGGACCATGCCCCCGTAGAAGAAGGCCAGTCCGGGGGTCATGATCAGCACCAG
Source organism: Streptomyces sp. NPDC058371 (assembly GCF_042723265.1). Taxonomy (NCBI): domain Bacteria; kingdom Bacillati; phylum Actinomycetota; class Actinomycetes; order Kitasatosporales; family Streptomycetaceae; genus Streptomyces; species Streptomyces sp. NPDC058371. The sequence continues at coordinate 160,520 of NZ_JBHXJC010000006.1, forward strand.
GGCGGAACAGATGAGCATGAAGCCCGTATTGGCGGCAGACAACTTGTCTGCGGCGAGCGTGATGGCTGGTGCCATCGGCGTCTCCTCGTCGTTGGTACGGCCCCGTGCGGGCGAAGCCAGAGCGGTCATGAGGGGTGGGCCGGTTATGCGCCCTGAGATTGGCGCAGCACGGTTTCCGTCGACGCCCCTCGATGTTTCGCCGCAGTGACGAAGGCACCTTGCGTGTTACGCGTCCATGAACTGCCTGATGTCGGGCCGAGCGATCGTTATCGTGGCGCAACCTTCTGCTGAGACAGAAGGAACCGGCCGCGGCAGGCCGTCCGATGACCTGGCATGGGGGAGCCGAGTCGGGCAATTCGGGACGGCCGGCCGCGGCCGGCGTACTGGGGCGGGCCGCTCGCGCGGCCCGGAGTCAGACCGCCTCGGCGGTCTCGGGCAGGTCGACGGCGAGCTGGTCGGTGAGGTCCACGACCTCGGCCAGTTCGCCGAAATCGCGTACGGCCGTGTCGACGGTCTTTCGGATACGAGTGTTCACGCGCTCGGAGCGCACCTTCTTGGCGATCACCATGGCCTCCTTGGCCAGGATCGCGCTCCGCTCGGGCTCGCGCTGGAGCAAGTACACCGTGGCCATGCCGATGAGGTTGAGTGCGTACGAACGCTGGTGCTCGGTGTCCTTGGCGAAGAGGTCGACGGCGCGCTGCATCACGGGCTCCGCCATGGACGCGTAGGTGGGGCTGCGGCCCGCGACATAGGCGAGGTCCCGGTAGGAGTGGGAGTTCTCGCCGTGCAGCTCGGCCTCGGAGAAGAAGCGGACCCAGTCGGGGTCCGGGTCGTCCCATTCGTGGACGTCGGCGAAGGTGTCCTCGGCCATCCGGACGGCCCGCTTGCACTTTCCGGGCTGCCCCATGTTGGCGTAGGCGCGCGCCTCCATCGCATACAGCATGGCCTGGGTGCGCGGACTCGCGCAGTCACGGCTGCCGTACTGGGCGAGGTGGATGAGTTCCAGCGCGTCGTCGGGCCGCCCGAGATGGATCATCTGGCGGCTCATGCTGGACAGGATGTACGACCCCAGCGGCTTGTCGCCCGCTTCCTTGGCGGCGTGCAGGGCGAGCACGAAGTACTTCTGCGCGGTGGGCTGGAGCCCCACGTCGTAGCTCATCCAGCCGGCCAGCTCGGCCAGTTCGGCCGCGACCTTGAAGAGGCGCTTGTTGGTGGCGTCGGGCTGGGGCTCCTGGAGCAGGTCCGTCACCTCGTGCAGCTGGCCGACGACCGCTTTGCGGCGCAGGCCGCCACCGCACTGGGCGTCCCACTGGCGGAACATCACCGTGGTCGACTCCAGCAGGTCCAGCTCGGGCCGGGAGAGCCGGCCGCCGCGGCGGGCGGAGGCGGGCGGTTCGGGCTCGCTGCGTGGAGCCGACGGGGTGGGCACGAGCCAGCGCTGCAGCGGCTCGATGAGGCTCGGGCCCGCGGCGAGGGCCAGTGAGCTCCCGAGGAAACCGCGCCGCGCCAGCATCAGGTCGCTGCGCGAGAACTCGCTGATCAGCGCCACTGTCTGCGGGCCGGTCCAGGGCAGGTCGACACCGGACACGGACGGTGACTGGTGGGCGGCGCGCAGGCCCAGGTCCTCGACCGCGACGACACAGCCGAAGCGCTCCGAGAACAGCTCGGAGAGGATCCGCGGAATCGGCTCCCGGGGGTTCTCGCCGTCCAGCCAGCGACGGACGCGCGAGGTGTCCGTGGAAATGTGATTGGCGCCCAACTGGCGTGCTCTGCGGTTCACTTGACGCGCGAGCTCACCCTTCGACCAGCCGCTGCGCACGAACCACGAGCCCAACAGCTCATTGGGGCGCTTGTCAGCGTTCGTCCCGCCTCCGCCGTTGCCGCCCACTGGAACGCCCCCATCCCTGAGACCACTTGTACGCTGAGTGCGCCAAGCCCTATCAGAATGCCGGTAAATACAGCCGCCCGTCCGCTACTTCTCACCCTTCGAACGGGATGCCGAGTTGCCTCCGGCATACCCACGAGTACATGCGTCCCCAGGACTCGTGCACTCAAAGTAATCCTACGATCACGGGTCCAGCCATGGCGATCGGGGAAACGCCACCATTCGCCACCCCTTCGAATGAACTCCCGCTCCCCTCCACGCGATTCACTTGACACATGACGGCCGAAGGTGGGCGGAGCGGTGTGCGCAGGGGCGCGCGCGGCCGAGCGCACCACCCGGGACACCTCCGTGCGCCGCCTGGACCGTGCAGGACCGGGAAGCCGGGAACACAGAGTCACGTACCGCATCCGTCACGTAACCACCGGCGCGCTGGACCCGTTGGAGGGGGCATGGGCTTCACGATCGGCGGCACTCGGGGAATTCGCGACATCCGGTCCGGCACACGTCGCCGCGGCCGCTCGTCGGAGTGCACCGCCGTGGCCGAGTTCACCGGGCTGTGGGGCTGGGACGTGGTCCCCGGTGCCCGGGCCGCGGGCGGCTCGTGCTCGTGCGGAAAGGCCGACTGCCCCGCGCCCGGCGCACATCCGCTGGACTTCGCCTCGCCCGTCCCGGCCGGCGCCACGCTCGACCAGGTGTCCGAGGCCTGGGGCGAGTTCCCCGGCGCGGCGCTGATGCTGCCCGTGGGCCGCGCCTTCGACGTGATCGAGGTCGCCGAGCCCGCCGGGCGCCGCGCGCTCGTCCGCCTCGAACGCATGGGGCTCCCGCTCGGACCGGTCGCGGCGACACCGGGCGGCCGCGCCCACTTCTTCGTCGCCCCCGGCGCGGCGGCCGAACTGCCCCTGCTGCTCTACCGCATGGGCTGGGACGACGCCGCGCTCGACCTGCACGCCCTGGGCCCCGGCGCGTTCGTCACGGCTCCGCCCTCCGACCGCGGTGGCCTCGGTCCGGTCCGCTGGCTGCGCCCGCCCGAACTGGATTCGGCGACGCGACCGCCCCAGGCGCGGCTGCTCCTGGGGACGTTGGCCTACGTGGCGCACCGCTCGCGCGTGTAGCGCCGGCCGTCACCGCACAGCGAAGCGCCCGCCCCCTTGCACCGTGGGGACGGGCGCCTCTTCGCTCGCCTACCGGTAGGCGATCACTCTCCGACAAGGGCGTCAACGAACGCCTCCGGCTCGAACGGCGCCAGGTCGTCCGCGCCCTCGCCCAGGCCCACCAGCTTGACCGGCACGCCCAGTTCGCGCTGTACGGCGATGACGATGCCGCCCTTGGCGGTGCCGTCGAGCTTGGTCAGCACGATGCCGGTGATGTCGACGACCTCGGCGAACACCCGGGCCTGCACAAGGCCGTTCTGCCCGGTCGTGGCGTCGAGGACGAGCAGCACCTCGTCGAGCGGCGCGTGCTTCTCGACGACGCGCTTGACCTTGCCGAGCTCGTCCATGAGGCCGGTCTTGGTGTGCAGCCGGCCCGCGGTGTCGATGAGGACGACGTCGGCGCCCTCCTCGATGCCCTCCTTGACCGCGTCGAAGGCGACCGAGGCGGGGTCACCGCCCTCGGGGCCGCGCACGGTGCGGGCGCCGACGCGCTCGCCCCAGGTCTGCAGCTGGTCGGCGGCGGCGGCACGGAAGGTGTCCGCGGCGCCGAGGATCACGTTCTTGCCGTCGGCGACGAGCACGCGGGCGAGCTTGCCGGTGGTGGTGGTCTTGCCGGTGCCGTTGACCCCGACGACCATCACGATGCCCGGGGTGTCCAGGTTCGAGTCGGTCTTGACCTCGCGGTCGAACTCGGGGACGAGGAGCGTGAGGAGTTCCTCGCGCAGCAGGGCGCGCAGTTCCTCGGGGGTCCGCGTGCCGAGCACCCGGACGCGCTCGCGCAGCCGCTCGACCAGTTCCTGGGTGGGCAGCACGCCGACGTCGGCGGTGAGCAGCGTGTCCTCGATCTCCTCCCAGGTGTCCTCGTCGAGGTGCTCGCGCGACAGGAGCGTGAGCAGCCCCTTGCCGAGTGCGTTCTGGGAGCGGGAGAGCCGGGTGCGCAACCGCACCAGACGCCCGGCGGTCGGCTCCGGGACCTCGAGGGCGGGAGCCTCGGCCGGCGGCGCGGATTCCTCGACGACGGGGGCCGACGGCTCCGGCTCGACGAGGGGAAGATCCACCTCCTCTATCGTGCGGCGCGGTTCGTCGCGCGGCGTCTCGGCCTCGTCGCCGACGTGCGGCTCGGCCGGCGGGGCGGTGAGGTCGGGCGCGGCGGGGGGCGGCGGGGGCAGCTGCTTCTTACGGCGAGTGCCGACCACGAGGCCGCCGAGTGCGCCGATCACGACCACGGCGATGACTACAGCAAGGATGACGGTTTCCATAACCCACCCAGTATCGGCCATGGCTCTTCCGGTGACCCAGCCCGTGTTTTCCTCCAGGGCACATAAGCCGATTCGAGGAACCACTCGGCCTAAAGTACGATGATTGGCGGCCTTCGCCCCCCACTCCCCCACCGGCTCCCCGCCGAGCCGAGCGAGAGGTACGGACCCCGCTACATGAGCACCACCGCAGCATCCGATGGCGCCCTCGAAACCCGTGGCATAGAGCCCGTCCCCCCTGCCGAGCGCACCGCCAGGACCCGGGAACTGTTCCCCACCTGGGTGGCCGCCAACATCAGCGTCCTGCTGCTGACGATGGGCGCGAGCCTGGCCGTCACGTACGGACTCAACTTCTGGCAGGCCCTCGCCGTCGGCGTCGCGGCGCCGATCGTGTCGTACGGCCTGGTCGGGCTGATCGGCATCGCCGGCAAGCGCGGTGGCGCCCCCGGCATGGCCCTGTCCCGCGCGGTCTTCGGGCAGCGCGGGAATCTGCTCCCCGGCTCGCTGATCTGGATCGCCCGCTGGGGCTGGGAGACGATCAACGCGGTGACCGGCGCCTACGCCCTGCTCACCGTCCTGGACATCGTTTTCGGCATCCGGAGCAGCACGTTCCTGATCATCGTGACCCTGCTGCTCTTCGTGGTCACCACGTTCGCGATCTCGGGCCTGGGCATCAGCGCCGTCCAGAAGTGCAACAAGTGGGCGACGTACCTCTTCGGCGGCTTCTCCGTGCTGGTCCTCGGCTATCTGGTCGTGGACACGGACTGGGGCCAGGTCTTCGACCGGCCGGCGGGTCCGACGGCTCTGATGATCACGGGTGTCGGTCTGATAGCCGCGGGCGGCATCAGCTGGGTGCCGTCGTCGCCGGACTTCACGCGCTATCTGCCGCGTACGGCGTCGTCCGCGGCGATCGTGCGCAACTCCATCGGCGGCGCCGGCATCGTGGTCCTCCCCATGGTCCTGATGGGCGCGGTGATGGCGGTCTCCACGCCGGACCTGGCCTCGGCGGCCGACCCGGTCTCGTTTCTCGGCGAGATCCTGCCGCTGTGGATCGCGGTGCCGTATCTGCTCATCGCCCTGGTCGGGATGCTGCTGATCAACTCGATGTCGATGTACTCGGCGGGCTTCACCGCGCAGACCCTCGGCTTCAAGGTGCCGCGCCACTGGGCGGTCTCGGTCAACGCCGTGATCTCGCTGGTCTTCGGCGGCGTCCTGATGCTGGTCGCGACCTCCTTCATGGGGTCCTTCATCGCCTTCCTCTCGCTGCTCGCGGTCGCGTTCTCGGCCTGGGTCGGTGTCTTCGGCGCGGACATGCTGCGCCGCACGGAGTACGACGCCGAGGCGCTGCTCGACACCACGCGCACCAGCGCCTACTGGTACCGCGGCGGCTTCAGCCCGGCGGCGGTCGCGGCCTGGGCGGTGGGCCTCGGTTCGGGCCTGCTGTTCACCACGTCCGACTGGTTCACCGGACCGCTGGCCGCGAACAACCCCGTCGGCGAGTACGGCCTCGGCTGGGTGGCCACCGTCGTGATCTCCTTCCTGCTGTACGCCGTCCTGCCGAAGCCGGCGGTCGTCCCCGCCACCGCGCAGGCCGACGCGACGCAGGAGCCGGCGCCCGCGGCCGTCTAGACCGCCGCACCCCTGGCCGTCTGACGCCCCGTCAGCTACCGTCCCCCTTCACCGGCACCCCACCGCTCGGTGAAGGGGGACTTCTCCATGCCCGTAACGGTCGTACGTTTCAACCTCGTCGAGCCCGACGCCACGCCCGCGTCGCTGAGCGCCCGCTACCGGGCGGCGGTCGAGATGGCCGCGTACGCCGACGATCGCGGGATCACCACCGTGCAGACCGAGGAGCACCACGGCGTCGCCAACAACTGGCTGCCCTCGCCCTTCGCCTTCGCGGGCGCGGTCTTCGGCGCGACCCGGCACATCGCGGTCACCGTCTCGGCGGTCATCGGCCCGCTGCACGACCCGCTGCGCCTCGCCGAGGAGATCGCCGTCCTGGATCTGCTCAGCGGCGGCCGGCTCATCACGGTCGCGGGCATCGGCTACCGGCCCGAGGAGTACGCCCTCTTCGACGTGGAGTGGAAGCGGCGCGGCAAGCTCCAGGACGAGCTGCTGGAGACGGTGCTGAAGGCCTGGACGGGCGAGGAGTTCGAGTACCGCGGCCGCCGGGTGCGGATCACCCCGCGCCCGTTCTCCGATCCGCACCCGCTGCTGCTGGTGGGCGGCTCCTCGAAGGCGGCGGCACGGCGGGCGGGCCGCCTCGGCCTGCCGTTCTTCCCGAGCGCGCATCTGCCCGAACTCGAGGCGTACTACAAGGAACAGCTGATCGAGTACGGCACCGAGGGCTGGACCATGATGCCCTCGGCCGTCACACCGCTGCTGCACATCGCCGAGGATCCCGACCAGGTGTGGGCCGAGTACGGCGAGCACTTCCTGCACGAGGCGCGGACGTACGCCTCCTGGCAGTCCGGTGACATCCGCTCGGCGGTGAAGTCGGCAGCCACCACCGTCGACGAGCTGCGCGCCGAGGGCGTCTACCGGATCCTCACGCCCGACCAGTGCCTGGAGCTGGGCCTGGACAACCATGTCCTGCACCCGCTGTCCGGCGGGATGCCCGTCGACGAGGGCTGGCGCAGCCTGCACCTGTTCTGCGAAAACGTGCTGCCCCGGCTCAAGGACCTCGAAGGCTGAGCCGGGGCGGTACGTCTCTTACGAGTACGAGGAGAGGGGCAGCGGGGACTTGGCCCTTCTCCCCGAGCTTCGGGGAGCCTTCGCGGGACTCCTGGGGAGTCGCGCGAAGCCGATGGGTCAGCCCATCTCCTCCAGGGACTTGCCCTTGGTCTCCTTCACGAACTTGAGCACGAAGGGGATCGAGAGGGCGGCCATGACCGTGTAGATCACGTAGGTCGCGGAGAGGTTCCAGTCGGACAGCGACGGGAAGCTCGCGGTGATGGCCCAGTTGGCGATCCACTGCGCGGAGGCGGCGACACCGAGCGCGGCGGCGCGGATCTTGTTCGGGAACATCTCGCCGAGGAAGACCCAGACGACCACACCCCACGAGAGGGCGAAGAACAGGACGAAGACGTGGGCGGCGATCAGGGCGACCCAGCCCTGCGTGGCCGGCAGCTTGCCGTCGACGAGGTGGTAGGAGAAGGCCCAGGCCTCGAGGGCCAGACCGACGACCATGCCGACGGAACCGATGAGCGCGAGGGGCCGGCGGCCGACCCGGTCCACGAAGATCATGGCGATCACGGTGCCGATGATGTTGATGATCGACGTCGTGAACGAGTAGAAGAACGACTCCGACGGGTCGACACCGACCGACTGCCACAGCGTCGAGGAGTAGTAGAACGCGACGTTGATGCCGACGAACTGCTGGAAGACCGAGAGCCCGATACCGACCCAGACGATCGGCTTGAAGAAGAAGGTGCCGCCGAGCAGGTCCTTGAAGGTGGACTTGTGCTCGCGCCGCATGGCGAGCTCGATCTCGACGACCCGGGCGTTCAGGTCGATGTGGTCGCCCTCGACCTCGATGAGCACCTCACGAGCGCGCACGTCCTTGCCCGCGGAGATCAGGTAGCGCGGCGACTCGGGGATCGCGAAGGAGAGCAGACCGTAGAGCACGGCCGGGACGACCATCACGCCGAGCATGACCTGCCATGCCTCGAGGCCCATCACCTTGCCGCGCTGGTCGCCGTCCGCGGCGTTCAGGATGCCCCAGTTGACCAGCTGCGAGATGGCGATGCCGACGACGATCGCGGCCTGCTGGAAGGAGCCGAGGCGTCCTCGGTACGCGGGCGGCGCGACCTCGGCGATGTAGGCGGGGCCGATCACGGAGGCCATACCGATGGCGAATCCGCCGATGATGCGCCAGAAGGCGAGGTCCCACAGCGCGAAGGGCAGCGCCGAACCGACGGCGCTGATCGTGAACAGCACGGCGGCGATCTGCATACAACGGATACGGCCGATGCGGTCCGCCATGCGACCGGCGGTCGCGGCGCCGATGGCACAGCCGATCAGCGCGATGGCGATGACCTGGGCCAGGGTTCCGGAGCCGATGTCGTAGCGGCTCCGGATGGCTTCGACGGCGCCGTTGATCACGGCACTGTCGTAGCCGAAGAGGAAACCGCCCATCGCGGCCGCCGCCGCGATGAAGATGACGTGCCCGAGATGATCGGGGTGAGCCGCCCTGGCTCCTGACTCCTGCGCTGTGCTGGTCACGTGTACTCCTCGGGCCACCGGCCTCACTGCCGGGGGTGGGGGCGAAGCCCTTCAGTGGTCCTACCAGTGGCGCATAACTTCGCGACACCCACCACCTGAAGGTAAAGACAACGTTGCAGAGACTATGCCTTCAAGTTTCGAAGTCAATAGTCGCTTACTGTGAATTTCCACCCCCGGCATCCTGCACTTGTGTTCAAGTCTTGAACTCAACCCAGGGACATGGTCCGTCTACCCCGAGGAACGGAGGACAAGCCGACGGGCCTCCCGAAGGGACCGGCGGGGCTGCCGAAGGGGAGCTCGACGCTCGGATCGCGGGCACTGCGGAGGACGCGTCAGCGCAGCCGCTGGCTGATCACCTTCGACACACCGTCGCCCTGCATGGAGACGCCGTACAACGCGTCGGCGACCTCCATCGTGCGCTTCTGGTGGGTGATCACGATCAGCTGGGAGGCCTCCTGGAGCTCCTGCATGATCCGGATCAGGCGCTGCAGGTTGGTGTCGTCGAGCGCCGCCTCGACCTCGTCCATCACATAGAACGGGCTGGGCCGTGCCTTGAAGATCGCCACCAGCATCGCCACGGCCGTCAGCGACCGCTCGCCGCCCGAGAGCAGGCTGAGCCGCTTGACCTTCTTCCCCGGGGGCCGGGCCTCGACGTCCACACCCGTGGTGAGCATGTTGTCGGGATCGGTCAGAATCAGCCGTCCCTCACCGCCGGGGAACAGCCGGCTGAAGACGCCCTCGAACTGGCGGGCCGTGTCCCGGAAGGCCTCGGTGAAGACCTGCTCGACGCGCTCGTCGACCTCCTTCACCACCTGAAGCAGGTCGGTCCGCGTCTTCTTCAGGTCCTCCAGCTGCTCACTGAGGAACTTGTGGCGTTCCTCCAGCGCGGCGAACTCCTCCAGGGCGAGCGGGTTGACCTTTCCGAGCTGCTGGTACGCCCGTTCGGCGGACTTGAGCCGCTTCTCCTGCTCGGCACGGTGGAACGGCCGGGGCTGGTTGCGCGGGTGCTCGGGGTCCTCCGGGAGTTCCTCGCCCTCGGCGGGGAGCGACGGCGGCACCGGCTGCTGCGGGCCGTACTCCTCGACCAGACCCGCCGGTTCGACGCCGAGTTCCTCCAGCGCCTTCGACTCCAGCTGCTCGATCCGCATCCGCTTCTCGGCCCCGAGCACCTCGCCCCGGTGGACCGAGTCCGTCAGCTTGTCGAGCTCGGCCTTGAGGTCGCGTCCTTCGGTGCGGGCCTGGGTCAGCTCCTGCTCGCGCCGGGCCTTGGCGGCGTCCGCGGCGGTCCGCTCCTCGTCGGACCGGGCGAGTGACACCTCGACGTGCGCGAGCAGCTGCCGCGCTCCGGAGGCGACGGCCTCGGCGACCGCCGCCTCGTGCCGCAGCCGGGCCCGGCGCTGCTCGGCACGCGCGCGTGCCTCGCGCTCGGCCCGTGCCGCCCGGTCCAGCCCGTCGGCCCGCCCGGCGAGCCCCTTGACCCGCTCCTCGTGCGTACGCACCTGGAGCCGGGCCTCCATCTCGGTCTGCCGTGCGTTGGCGCCGTCGGCGGCGAGCCGGTCGCGTACGGACGTGTCCGGCTCCTCCTCCACCGGCATCTCCTCGGCGACGGCGAGCCGTTCGGCGAGTTCCTCGGCCTCCTCGACGGCGCGGTCGAGCGCGTCCTGCGCCCGGGCGGCCGCGGCGGCACTCCGCTCGGCCTCTCCCGCCGCGCCGCGCGCCTGCCCCGCCAGCCGGCCCAGCTGCTGTGCGACGGAGGACTTCGCCCGCTCGGCGGCCCGCCGCCGCTCCCCCGCCTCCTCGACGAGGGCGGCCCGTTCCCCGCGCTGCTCGGCGGCCCGGTGCTGCGCCTCCCCGAGCTCCTCGCACCGCACGGCCAGCTCCTCGAGCTCCGCCGCCGCCTCGTCGACGGACGCCTGCACCTCCAGCAGACTCGGCGCTCCGGCGGACCCGCCGTGCGCGAAGTGCGCCCCCAGCAGGTCGCCCTCGGCGGTGACCGCGGTCAGCTCCGGCCGCGCGTAGACGAGGTCCTCGGCATCCTCAAGGGTTCCGACCACGACGATCCCGCGCAGCAACCACCGTACGGCGGGCATCAGTTCGGCGGGACCGCGGACGAGGTCGGCGGCGAGCGGAGGACCACTGCTCTGGGGCTGCGGACGTACGTCGCCGGTCGGCCCGGAGGCGGTCGTCGCCGCCGCGGGGCGCGCTCCGTCCGGGCCGGTGCCCGCACCCGTGTGCGCGGCCGGCGCTTCCGGTGCTCCGGACAGCAGCAGCGCCGCCCGGCCCGCGTCCTGCTTGCGCAGCAGACGGATGGCCTCGGCCGCCGAGGCCGGGGTCGTCACCGCGATCGCGTCCGCCGCCGCACCGAGGGCCGCGGCGAGCGGGACCTCGAAACCGGGGGCGACCGAGAGCAGTTCGGCCGCCGGGCCGAGCAGACCGGTGAGCCGGTCCCGGGCTCCCAGCAGGGCGCCCGTGCCGTCCTTGCGGCGCAGCCCGAGGGCAAGGGCCTCGTGCCGTGCCTGGGTGGCGGCGCGACTGCGTTCGGCGGCCGTGGCCGCCTCGCGGGCGGCCGTGAGACCGGTCTCCGCCTCGGCGAGCGCTCGTTTCGCGGCCTCGTGCCGCTCCGTCAGCTCCGCGTCGTCCGCGTCGAGCCCGTCGACCTCGGCCTGCAGCTGCTCGTACTCCTCCTGTGCCGCGACCGCGCGCTCCTGGGCCTCGTCCCGGGCGGCGGCGAGCCGGTCGATCTCGGCCTGGGCGGAGGCGGCCCGGGAACGGGCCGCGTTGACCTGGCCGTTGAGCCGGGCCAAGCCCTCGCGCCGATCGGCGATGGCCCGGGCCACGTCCTTGAGCCGGCGCTCCTCGACGGTGAGGTCACGCTCCAGCTCGGCGCGGTGCGCGACCGTGTCCTCCAGCGCGTGCTCGGCCGCCTCCAGAGCCGCTTCGAGCTCGGCCTCCTGCTCACGGACCCGGGCGGCCTCCCGCTCCAGGTCCTCGGGGTCGCGTCCGCGCCGCTCCTCGTCGGGCGCGGACGTGGCGCTCTTCACGCGCGCGTCGGCCAGCGAGATCGTGCCGCGCACCCGCTCGGCGAGCTGCGAGAGTTCGTACCAGGTCTGCTGGGCGCGCTGGAGACGGGGCGTGAGCTGCCGGACCTCGTCCTCCAGCAGCGCCTCGCGCTGCAGCGCCTTCCGCAGCTCGGCCTCGGCGGAGTCCTTGCGTTCCTTGAGCGCGGCCTCGTCGGCGACCTCGGCCCGCAGCGCCTGCCGCAGCCGTACGAGATCGTCGGCGAGCAGCCGGAGCCGGGCGTCGCGCAGGTCGGCCTGGATCACCGCCGCTCTGCGGGCCACCGCAGCCTGCCGCCCGAGGGGCTTCAACTGCCGCCGCAGCTCGTCCGTCAGGTCCTGGACGCGGGCCAGGTTCGCCTGCATCGCGTCCAGCTTCCGCAGCGCCTTCTCCTTGCGCTTGCGGTGCTTGAGGACGCCCGCTGCCTCCTCGATGAAGGCGCGGCGGCCCATCGGATCGGCGTGCAGGACGGAGTCGAGCTGGCCCTGGCCGACGATGACGTGCATCTCGCGGCCGATGCCGGAGTCGGAGAGCAGTTCCTGGATGTCGAGGAGCCGGCAGGTGTCGCCGTTGATCTGGTACTCGCTGCCGCCGTTGCGGAACATGATCCGCGTGATGGTGACCTCGGCGTACTCGATGGGCAGCGCGCCGTCGGAGTTGTCGATGGTGAGCGACACCTCGGCCCGGCCGAGCGGCGGGCGCCCGGTCGTGCCGGCGAAGATGACGTCCTCCATCTTGCCGCCGCGCAGCGACTTGGCCCCCTGCTCGCCCATGACCCAGCTCAGCGCGTCCACGACATTGGACTTGCCCGAGCCGTTCGGGCCCACGACACACGTGATGCCCGGCTCGAACCGCAGCGTGGTCGCCGAGGCGAACGATTTGAACCCGCGCAGGGTGAGGGCCTTGAGGTGCACGCCGCCGGACTCTACCTTTCGCGCCCTGTCTCACTCCATGAACGCGCGGTTTCACCCATGAACGTGCAGGGCACACCATCCGTTAAAGAGAGTGAAGAGCGCGGGGGGGCAAGAAGAAGGGACGCCGAGGAGGCGTCCCTTGCAAATCTGACAACTTAGCGGTTGATGTTGATGGGGCTGCCCCAACCACTGCTGTCGTGAAAGCGGTGCAGCGATCAGGTGAGCGCAGGCTCCGCCTGGGGTACGTCGATGCTCTCAAAGGGGTCGTGAGAAGCGGCAGCCGCGAGCGAGTCGTTTTCGGCCTGGATCCGTACAAGCTCGGATTCGAGGTCCTGGACGCGCTGCTGGAGCCGTCGCATCTCGGCGATGAGCCGCGGGTCGGAGCCGCCGACGTAACCGAGAAGCGCCTTTGCCATGATGGATGGTCCTCCACACTGAGTGACCGACCGAAGCGGTGTGGGTCGTGAGGGAATCGCACCCGCGATGCTTGACACTTTTGAGTTCTTGCTGCCGTTCCTACATGCCAAACAGCTAAGGTGCGCGGGGCTTTCAGCGTCTCACCAAAAAGTTTGACGGTCAACACGATCACGCCCCGTATTGGCGGGCAACCCGGGGGCACGCGGCCCGAAGCGGGCGGCGCTGCTACTCCTGCGGGGCCCCGAGGGCGTGGAGATCATCGTTAACCGCGGAGCCTGCCACGACAAGCCGTTCTTGGCAACCACCAGCACCTTTCTGCTCCCGGCAGGTGCCTCCGGCATGTCCTGACGGTCCGGCTCCGGGGGTTTCCGCCGTCGCCGTCAGCGGATGGCGAAGCCGTCGTAGATCCCGCGAGGCGTGTCCCATATCTCAGTGACTCCGTCCACCCGCCCGGGTGTGTCGTCCCCGTGCAGCCAGTCCAGCAGCCCCTCGCAGTCGATTCGGGGGCCCTCGGCGACCACTTGGACCCGTCCGTCGTCCAAATTGAGAGCAAAACCACTCAGCCCGCCGATCTCCAGCGCCTTGGCCCGCGTGAACCAGCGGAAACCCACACCCTGGACCCGTCCGCGCACCCAGGCGACGAGCCGTACATCCTCGTTCATGGGTGCACGCTAACGGGACAAAGTCTCTCTGGACACTTCCTCCCCTCGCGCCATGGGGTACCGTCCCGACCCAATGAGTCTCATATGAAACTCACTCGTTCGAGTGAGTGAAGCTGACCGCAAGAATGAGGAAGGCCAAGAGATGGGACGCCACCGACGCTCCGACGCCGGCCGCGCCGCCACAAGCCGCGCCACCGGGGTCACCGATACACATCGGTCACGCACGGAAAGCTACGGGCCGGAGAACCTGTACGGCTACGCCGCGGTGGCCGACCTCCCGCACGGCGCCGCTGCCCGCTCGCACCGCAAGAAGAAGGCCGCGACGCCCGTGCGCACCGGTCTTCTCGGCGTCTCCGCCGCGGTCGCTCTGGGCACCGCCGCGATGGCCGCCGGCGTACTGCCCGGCAGTGACGGCTACTCCCTCGGCGGCGGCAACGGCTCGGACAAGGTCCAGGCCGCCAACACCCCGTCGAACCTGGAGACCGAGCAGGGTGGCACGTCGGGTGCCGCGGACGACCGCGAGGACGACAGCTCCACGAGCCGCGGCTCCGAGCGCTCGGTCTCGCCCTCCGCCGCGCCGACGAAGACCCCTCAGAAGCCGTCGGCGACGCCCTCCAAGAAGCCGTCCGCCAAGCCCGAGAAGCCGCAGGCGACCAAGAAGCCCAGCCACGCGGCCACGAAGGCGCCGAAGACCATCGCCCCGGCGACGGTGTCCGCCGAGACCGCGGCCGAGGCCGAGGTGCTGCGGCTCGTCAACGAGGAGCGGGCCAAGATCGGCTGCAGCGCGGTGGCGGCGAACAGCGGGCTGTCCCAGCTGGCCGCGGCCTTCAGCGAGGACATGGCCACGCGCGACTTCTTCGACCACACCGACCCGAGCGGGGCCTCCCCCTGGGACAGGGCGGCGAAGGCCGGCATCACCGACCTGGGCGGCGAGAACATAGCCCGCGGCCAGGCCACCGCCGAGGCGGTCATGGAGGCCTGGATGAACAGCCCCGGCCACCGGGCGAACATCCTGAACTGCGACTTCAAGACGCTGGGAGTCGGCGCGCACTTCGCCTCCGGCGGCCCCTGGTGGACGCAGGACTTCGGCTACTAGCAGTCGGCGCCTCGGGGGGGGGGGAAGGGGGCGGGAGGCGGGAGGGAGGGGCGACCCCCCCACGGGGTTCCCCCCCTTCCGCGTCTGTACCGAGACCCTCAGAGGTCCGCGCGATGCCCGCGAGACTC